>NZ_PGER01000001.1:2675834-4013751 GCF_002797935.1 Flavobacterium sp. 1 | reverse complement strand
ATTGTCTAAACTGTCAGTTTGGGTTTTGAAGCTGGTTCTTATCAATTCAATAGAGGCAGACTGTATTGCTTTGTTTTCGAAAGTAATTTTTCCAGAGACAGAACTGCTGTTTTGTGAAAAAGAGGTGGAGTATATAAATATTAGCACTAGTATAAATAAATATTTCATTTTGTTTAATTAAATTTTTAGACAAATCTAAAAATAATATTTCATTAATATAAAGTTATTTTTATATATTTGTTTATTAAAACATTAAAGATGTCTAAGTCCCTTGAAGAAGTACACCAATCGGTGTCTACCCAAAATAAAAAAACAGTTTTCAAAAAAATATTAGCCTTTTTTGGTCCCGCATATTTAGTTAGTGTCGGTTATATGGATCCAGGGAACTGGGCGACCGATATAGCTGGCGGAAGTCAGTTTGGATATGCTTTGTTGTGGGTGTTGCTGATGAGTAATTTAATGGCTTTGCTGTTGCAGAGTTTAAGTGCCCGATTGGGAATTGTTACCCAGCGTGATTTGGCTCAAGCTTCCCGCGAAACGTATTCTCCTGTAATTAATTATATTCTGTATTTTCTTGCCGAAATTGCTATTGCGGCTTGTGATTTGGCCGAAGTTTTGGGAATGGCTATCGGTATCAATTTATTATTTGGAATACCATTGATAGAGGCTGTTATGATTACAGTTTTGGATACTTTTTTACTGCTTTTTCTAATTAATAAAGGCATCCGAAAAATGGAGGCTTTTATTATTGCTTTAGTAATGATTATAGGGCTGTCTTTTATTTTCGAAATGATATTTGCACAACCTGAAATGGGGAAGGTACTTTATGGTTTGATTCCTTCTTTGCCTAATGAATCGGCTCTTTACATAGCAATTGGGATTATTGGCGCTACCGTTATGCCTCATAATTTATACCTGCATTCTTCATTGGTGCAAACCCGAAAATTCAGCCGTACTGATAGAGGAATCAAACAGGCAATAAAGTATAATTTAATTGATTCGACCATTGCTTTAAACCTTGCATTTTTTGTAAATGCAGCTATTTTAATTTTGGCGGCAGCTACATTTTTTAAGAATGGAATGCATGAAGTGGCCGAAATTCAGGATGCTTATCGTTTTCTGCAGCCTTTGCTTGGAACTAAATGGGCGCCTGTTTTATTTGCTGTTGCTTTGATTGCCGCTGGACAAAGCTCGACAGTGACAGGCACATTGGCGGGTCAGATAGTGATGGAAGGCTATCTTAATTTGAGAATTCAGCCTTGGGTGCGCCGTATTCTTACCCGTTTGATAGCGATTGTGCCTGCAGTAATCATTATTTTGATATATGGCGAAAGCGTTACAGGCAAACTTTTGGTGTTAAGTCAGGTTATTTTGAGTCTGCAGCTGGGATTTGCTATCATTCCGTTAATTCATTTTGTCAGTGATAAATCCAAAATGAAAGGCTATCATATTGGTAAAGCAACTCAAGTAACTGCTTGGCTAATAGCTGTTATAATAGTTTCACTGAATGCCAAATTGGTTTATTCTGAAATACAGGGTTGGCTGGAAACATCCAAAAATCCAATTGTTCTTTGGTTAACAGTTGTGCCTTTGGCTTTTGGATTCCTTATTTTGTTGCTTTATATCGTTGTAAAACCTTTCTTTTCTAAATCCAGGCTCAATATTGAAAATCATTCACCGCATGGTATGAATTTAAAGTTTACAGAAGCAGTTGTTCAAGATAATAAGAATATTGCGATAACTGTCGATTTTTCGTTTGCCGATGAAAATGCAATTAATCATGCCTTCAAAGTTGGAGGAAAAGATGCAAATTATACTTTGATTCACGTGGTCGAATCAGTTGGAGCCATGATGTATGGTAAACAGATTGACGATCATGAAACTACGGTAGACGAAACCTTGCTGCTGGAATATAAATCAATGTTTAAGGATAAAGGGTTTCACGTCAAGACTGTTTTGGGTTTTGGAAGACCCAATAAAGTGATTCCAAAATTAGTGAACAAAGGAGATTTTGACATACTTATTATGGGTACTCACGGACATACTGGAATGAAGGATTTGCTCTTTGGAACTACAGTTGACCGTTTGAGACACAAGATTTCCATACCTTTGCTGATTGTAAAAAATTAAAAAGGGTATTAAGAATTAAGCATCAAGATTTTTAAAATCTGCAATCTAAAATCTGCAATCAAATGACTTTCTCCGAAGAAAATTATCTAAAATCCATATACCATCTTACAACTAGTCTCGATAGTGAAGTAAGTACCAATGCCATAGCCGAAATTATGGAGACCAAAGCATCCTCAGTAACCGATATGCTCAAAAAATTGGCAGATAAAGATTTAGTAAATTATAAAAAATACCAAGGTGTTTCCTTGACCGAAGCTGGAAAATTAAGTGCCAAAATGATTGTGAGAAAGCACCGTTTATGGGAAGTTTTTTTGGTTGAAAAATTGGATTTTTCTTGGGATGAGGTTCATGACATTGCTGAGCAGCTGGAACATATCAAATCTGAAAAACTTATTAATAAGCTTGATGATTTTCTTGGAAATCCTACCGAAGACCCACACGGTGACCCGATTCCCGATGCACAGGGGAGAATCATAGCTATTGAAAAACAATTGTTATCGGAGTTATTGACTAATCAGTCAGGGATATGCGTAGGAGTAAAAGACAACTCTTCTGAATTCTTAAAATACCTAGACAAGCAGCAAATTGGACTGGGAACTAAAATTGAAATTTTGGCAAAGGAAACTTTCGATTTATCCTTAAAAATAAAAGTAAACGGAATAGAATTTGCAATTTCTAATAAAATTGCGAGTAATTTATTCGTGAAAGTAATTTAGGATTGATTAAATTTTGATTTTTTTGTTTAAAAACCAATTAGCTGCAGCCACAATCACCACCCCCGCAGTTTTTATCCGATTTTTTTTTGAAGAAAAACTTTCGGATCAAAAAAGCAAGAGCAAGTATAAGGACGATAAAGGCTATAATTTCTTGTATCATATTGCTTTATTTTAAAACTTGAAACGCAATCAGTGCAACTAAATAGGCCAGTGTGCTCATAAAAACCAATTGTCCAGCCGGCCATTTCCAAGAGTTGGTTTCCTTTTTTGTTATAGCAAGAGTACTGGCGCACTGCATTGCAAAAGCATAAAACATCAATAAGGAAATCCCCGAAGCAAAGTTGAAAATTTTCTCGCCAGTTACAGGATTTATTTCTGCCGCCATTTTGTTTTTAATGGTGTTTTCATTGTCAGTACCGCCCACGCTATAGATGGTTGCCAAGGTGCCTACAAATACTTCTCTGGCTGCAAATGAACTGATAATAGCAATGCCTATTTTCCAATCGTAACCCAAAGGAGAAATTACCGGCTCGATGCTTTTTCCCATTAATCCAATATAAGAGTTTTCCAGTTTTTGGGAAGCCACAGCATTATCAAACTCTGTAGAAGACAGCGGATTTTCTTTAGCGTTTTCAAAGACTATCTTTTCGGCGTCTTTAAACTCTTTTCCTGGTCCGTAAGAAGCCAAAAACCATAAGATGATCGATATTGCCAAAATAATTTTACCAGCGCCAAAAACGAACGCTTTTGTTTTTTCAATTACGTTGATGGCAACGTTTTTGAACATCGGTAATTTATAATTGGGCATTTCTACCACAAAAAAGGTTTTTCCTTTTACTTTTAAAATAAGATTAAGTATATAAGCTGCTAATATTGCCATTCCAAAACCAATGACATACAAAAGCATTAAGGTTAATCCTTGAAGGTTTAAAATTCCAAAAACATAAGTGTCTGGAATAACCAAGCCAATGATAATAGCATAAACCGGTAAACGTGCAGAGCAGGTTGTAAAAGGTGTTACCAGTATGGTGATTAAGCGTTCTTTCCAGTTTTCGATATTTCGGGTTGCCATAATAGCTGGAATGGCACAGGCTGTTCCCGATATTAAAGGAACCACACTTTTTCCGGATAGACCAAATCGGCGCATAATTTTGTCCATTAAGAACACAACGCGGCTCATATAACCGCTTTCCTCGAGTATCGAAATGAATAAAAACAAAAAGGCAATCTGCGGAATAAATATTAAAATACCTCCAATTCCCGGTATTATTCCCTGTGAAATCAAATTGGTTAACATACCCGAAGGTAAATGCTCACCCGCCAATGTGCTTAATGTGGCAAAAGTGCTGTCGATAAAATCCATCGGAATTTTGGACCACTCGAAAATAGATTGAAAAATCACAAATAAAATCATGAAAAAAATCAAATAGCCCCAAACTTTATGAGTAAGTACGCGGTCTAGTTTACTGCGAAAATCTTTGGCTACACTAGAGTCGATTTTTAAACCTTCTTTTAAAACATCATTGATGAATTGATATCGCTTGATGGTTTCTTTTTGTTGTAAACGTTTTAAATCAGAATGGGATTTGGTAAACGAACTTCGTATTTCATTACGTTCCAAATTTAAAAAGTTGACGTCCTGCGTAATTACCAGCCACAATTTATATAACAGCTGATTTGGAAATGCATGACGAAGACTGTTGAAATATTCGGGATCAATTATCGATGCATTCAAACAGGGTTCTGCCGAAATGGTTTTGTAACTGACAATTAAGTTTTTCAATTCTTCGATTCCGTGACCTTTTCTGGAACTAATCAGCGCAATTTTGGTTTTTAAGTGTTGTTCGAGATATGGAATATCTAGAGTAATTCCTTTGTGTTCCATTCTGTCAGCCATATTAATGACTAAAATAGTTGGAATTTCTAGGTCTTTTATTTGTGTATAAAGAAGTAAATTTCGTTTGAGATTTTCTACATCGGTAACCACTAACGCAACATCTGGATAGAGGCGGTCATTTTTGTTGAGCAAGAGTTCTATAACAACACTTTCGTCAATAGAACTGGCATTTAGGCTATAAGTACCAGGTAAATCAAGAATATTGGCTTTTACATTATTGGGCAATTTGCAAAAACCCATTTTTTTCTCCACAGTAATTCCAGGATAATTCCCTACTTGCTGATTTAGACCAGTAAGCTGATTAAAAACCGAAGTTTTACCAACATTCGGATTTCCAATTAAAGCAACGTTGATATTTTTTAAACTCATTTTGTAATATTATTAATGAGTTCTACTTCAATAAGTTTGGCGGTTTCGATACGAATGGCAAGATGGGAGCCATTTATATCTAAATACAAAGGATCTCCAAACGGAGCTATTTGAAGCAATTCGACCTCATTGCCAGGCAAACAGCCCATCTCTAGCAGTTTTAATGGGATTAAATCGATATCAAAATCTAGGATAGTGGCTTTTTGGCCTTTTTTGAGAGAATGTATCGTTGTCTGCAAAGCTTATTTAGATTGAATTAAGATTGCAAAAATACATTTTTTATTATAATTAAAGCTGATTATTATCAGTTTTACTCATTTTTTTCATTCTCGCAAAGCCAGTTAATATCTTCAATTAAACGCTGAATTTCTTCTTTCTTAGTACCATCATAAAAACCTCGAACTCTTCTTTTTTGGTCAACCAAAACAAAATTTTCAGTATGCACCATATCATACAGTTCTTCTGGTTTTCCCATTTTTACGGCCAAGTATGATTTTCTGGCCATCGTATATATTTCTTTTTTATCGCCAGTTACCAGATCCCATTTGGCATCAATGACACCATACTTTTTTGCGTATGCTTTTAGTGCAGGGACACTATCGGTTTCAGGAAAAACGGAAAGGGAGAGCAACTTGACTTTTGGATTGTTTTTAATTGCTTTTTGTACATCGACCAAGTTGGTAGTCATTTTGGGACAAATAGAACCGCAGGTCGTAAAGAAAAAATCGGCGACATATACTTTGCCTTCATAATCTTTTTGGGTAACGGTTTTTCCGTTTTGATTGGTAAATGAAAAATCAGCAATAGTGTGGTATTTACTAACATATTGAACGGTGCTGTCTACTAATTCTGGGTTTACATCGGCAGGATTATAGATAGGCAATGTTTTACTAGGTTTTAAAGCACCATAAAATAAGTAAAGCGTTATGATGGAAAAAACTGTTACGACACCAATATAGATTCGGTATTTTTTTAAAATAGATAACATAAAAGTAATTTAGTGCAAAAATACAAAAAGGAGTTTCATTTTCGGGCTTTTTAACTTGGCGTATTTCTAAAAAAATATAACAAAACGAGAAATTATTAATATGTTTGTAACAACTTCTAAACAATTAATAGATGAAAAACGTATTAACGAAAAGGCTTTTATTTTTGATTCCCACATTGATCTGGGTATCTGAAAGTCAAGCGCAATCAGCTGTAAAAATGGCTGAACCTGGAATTAATGTCTCCTATATGGATTCAAAAATTAAGCCCTCAGAAAATTTTTTCCAATTTGTAAATGGAACTTGGTTAGAGAAAACTGAAATTCCAAACGATAGAACAACTTGGGGATCTTCTAGTGAATTGGTGAAAAAAACTGATAAGGATGCTCTAGATATTTTGAAAGAAGCTTCGAAAAATCCCAAGTATAAGTCCAATACCGACCAAGGAAAAGCGATTAATCTTTACAAATCAATCCTCGATACGGTTGCTAGAAACAAGCAGGGAATTAACCCGCTGAAACCTTATTTGGCAAAAATTGATAAGGTGAGAAATATTGATGATCTGCAAAAAATATTGATCGAAATGGAACCAATCGGCGGTATTGGTTTTTTTGGCGTTGGAGTTGGTGCAGATGAGAAAGACAGCAATAAAAACACTGTTAGTCTTGGTTTAGGAAGATTGGGTTTGCCAGACAAGGATTATTATATTTCTGAAGATAAAGATTCTAAAGAAAAAAGAGAAAAATATGTACTTCATGTTACTAGAATGCTTCAGTTTATTGGTGAAAATCCAAAGCAGGCCAGTGAAAACGCTGCAAAGATTTTAGCCTTGGAAACGGCTATGTCAAAACCCAGATTAGACAGAGTTGAACGCAGGGATTCTAGATTGCAGTACAATCCGACTACCATTGCCGATTTACAAAAAATCGTTCCTGCAATCAATTGGGAAAACTATTTTTCGGGAGTTGGATTTACAAAATTAAATAGCGTCAATGTAGATCAGCCTAGATATATGAAAGCTTTGCAAACTATTTTTGCCGAAAATAAAGTGGCTGACTGGAAAGAATATATGAAATGGACTCTGTTGAATAATTCAGCCAATCTATTATCAATGAATATAGAAACTGCTTCTTTTGATTTTTACGAAAAGACTTTAACAGGTGCTGTTAAACAAAGACCTCTTGAAGAAAGAGCTTTGTTAATTATAAACAGAAAAATTGGGGAAGCATTAGGGAAATTATATGTAGAAAAATTATTTCCCGCTGAAGCGAAAGTAAAAGCGGAGAAGATGATTAAAAACATCATCAGAGCTTATGAAGTAAGAATTAATAATTTGACTTGGATGTCTGCTGAAACAAAAGTGAAAGCGATTGAAAAATTAAATAAAATATCTATTAAAGTTGGGTATCCAGACAAATGGAAAGATTATTCGAAACTAGCGATAAAAAACCCGTCTGAAGGAGGGAGTTATTTTGAGAATTCAAAAAATGTGTCACTTTGGAATTATCAAAAGGCTATTGATGACCTGCCAAAACCAGTTGATAAAACAGAATGGCACATGTCTCCACAAACCGTAAATGCTTATTACAACCCATCGTACAACGAAATTGTGTTTCCTGCAGCGATTTTACAGCCTCCATATTATAATTATCAAGCTGATGATGCTGTAAATTATGGCGGAATTGGAGCCGTAATCGGACACGAAATATCCCATGGATTTGACGATGCTGGATCCCGTTATAATGCCGATGGAAATCTTATTGATTGGTGGACTGCCGAAGATTTAAAGCAATTTACTGCATTAGGGACAGCTCTTGCCAATCAATACAGCGCACTTGAACCTTTGCCTGGAATACACGTTGACGGCAAATTTACACTTGGCGAAAACATTGGTGATTTGGGGGGAGTAAATGCTGCTTATGACGGTCTGCAATTGTATTTGAAAGAGAATGGCAGACCAGAATTAATTGATGGATTCACGCCAGAACAGCGTTTCTTTATATCTTGGGCTACCGTTTGGCGTGTCAAAATGCGAGATGAAGCAATCAAAAGCCGTGTAAAAACAGATCCGCATTCTCCAGGTATGTATAGAGGTTATGTACCATTACAAAACATTGATGCTTTTTATCAAGCATTCGATATTAAATCGGGTGACGGAATGTTTATCGTTCCTGAGAAAAGGGTTAAGATTTGGTAGTAAATAATTTTCACTAAAAATAAAATCCCGTCAGGCTTTAAAACTTGATGGGATTTTTTCATGTTATAAAAGAATTCAGATGTTGCAGATTTCTAATGCTGTCTAGGTTTAACGTTTTTTTCGCATCGAATAATTAATCAAGTACAATCCAAGTAAAGTAATGCTTCCGCCAAAAATAATTGCTGTGGTCAAGGGTTCTCCAAAAATTAAAGAGCCTAAAATAACTGCAACAATAGGGTTTATATAAGCATACAGGCTGCTTAATTCGGTAGGGAGTTTTTGCAGCATATAAATAAAGGCAATAAAGGTCAATATTGATCCGATGATAACCAAATAGGCAATTGACCACCAGGAATTGGCAGGAATTTCTGAAAGCGCGATGCCAGTTCCTGTAACGCCGATAAGAGTATGCAGAAAAATGCTGGAAATAAACATTTGCAGTCCTAAACTAAAATACGGATTGAAACTGGCTGCTTTTTTCTTGGTATATAAAGTGCCAAAGGACCAGGTTATTGTTGAAGCTATCGAAATCATGATGCCAAATCGAAAATTGGGATGCATGAAATCAAGAAGATGTTCGTAAAAAATTACGCAAACTCCCCCAAAACAAATTAAAATTCCCAAAACGACCAATCGGGTGATTCGTTCTCCTTTAAAAATAGTAATCAATAAAATCCATAGCGGTACCATAGCGGAAATAATTGAGCCCAAACCGCTGGTGATATATTTCACGCCCCATGTGCTTAGACCATTGCTCAAAGAAAAATTGAGAATACTGAGTATGATAATGGTTTTCCATTGTTTTCCTTTGGGCCAAGGCGTTTTTTTCAAAAGGAAGTAGCACAAGTAAAGAGATCCAGCAATAAATTGTCTGATAGCGGCGACCTGCAATCCAGGCATGTGCCTTACTCCTTCTTTGGAAGCCAGCCAAGTGGTCCCCCAAAAAAAGCCCACCCAGCATAAAGCCAAAATAGGTAATCCTATGAAATTAACTTTTGTCTTAATTGCGGTTTTTATTCTTGATGTCAACTTATAAATTGGTTTTAATGAAGGTATAGCCCAAAACGGCTACTGCTTTGTCGCTCAAAATGAGTTTTTCTGCAACCGTTTTGGAATGATCAAACGCTGGCAAAGGTAAACTTAATTCGGTTGCTTTTTGAGTATAATATGCTTGTCTTGTGGGATGAAATGGACTGACGCCATTGTAAATCTCATTCCAAGATTTTAGTTCAATGATTTTCAGGATAATTCCAATGCAATCTTCTTGATGGATAAAATTGATGCGGGTGTTTGGATTTTCAATGTTTTGTTTTCCTGCCAGAAATTTGACTGGATTTCGGTCTTCGCCGATGAGTCCCCCAAAACGGAGAACCGTGGTTTTGAAGTTGGGATTATCTTGCAAAATCGATTCCGCTTCCAGTAATTGTTTACCGCTTTCGGTATCGGGTTTTGGAACTGTTTCTTCAGTTATCGTTCCTTCGACTTCGCCATAAACTGATGTCGAACTCACAAAAAGCACATTTTCAATCGTCGATTTTTCAATGTACGGAATCAAAATTTTTATCTTTTCGACAAATATCTTTTCATTCTCAGTTGAAGAATCGCTGTTTTTTCCTCTCAATTGCGGTGGAATATTGATTATCAAAGTTTCGCTTCCGAGCATAAAGTCATCAATAGCTCCCGTTATTCTTTCGCTGTCAAGTGCAACCAAAAAAGAATCAATGCCTTCTGTTGTTAATCCTGAAAGTTTTTCTTCGGAAGTCGTTGAACCTTTCACAGAAAATCCATTTGCAATTAAGGCTTTCGCCAAAGGCAAACCTAACCAACCGCAACCTAATATGCTTATTTGTTTCATTTATATTTTTGAAAATTATTTTGACAAAGGAACAAAATAATTTACTTGGTCAGTTCACTTCGCTCGTGTGCGCTAATTCCGCTGAAAGCTGATAATTCACATTAAAATCTGCGAATCTGCGGTAAAACAAATGCGTTTGCCCTGATTTATGGAATAATAGATGAACTTTTAAACGCAATTGCCTTAATTTTGGATTAGTATTAAATCTAAAAAACTATACAAATGGAAGCACAAATACAATATTATGAAAACAAGCTGGCTTTTGAAATGGATCCCTCAGATTTGTTTGACGCTTTAAGCAATGGTGAAAAAGTAATCGCCCTTGATGCCCGAAAAGCTTTTGGATTTGAGGCAGAACATATTCCAAACGCAATTAATATTCCGCATCGTGAAATGAGCCCGGAAACTACCAGTCATTTGGATAAAGAAGTTTTGTATGTAACGTATTGTGATGGAATAGGTTGTAATGCTTCAACTAAAGGAGCTTTGAATATGACTAAATTGGGATTTAAAGTAAAAGAATTAATAGGAGGAATCGAGTGGTGGAAATTTGACGGTTACGCTACCGAGGGAATTCAAGGAAATAATGCAGGACAAAAAATTGAATGTGCTTGTTAAACAGAAAAAGCATTGCTAAATTAATTTAGCAATGCTTTTTCTTTCAGTATTTATGTAAAATTACATCTCAACTTGAAAACAATTATTCTCTTTTAATCTCGTGCCCCACGAATTCTTCGAGAGCAGCAAACATTTCATCTACAGAAAGGATTTCTGTATCAGGATGGGATTTTAAGAAATTGGCATTTAGTGCCACTAAGTTTTCTTTTATTTCGAAAAAAGTATCGTTGTTCAATAGATCTCTAATTGGGTTTACGCCTTCGAGTTTGCCTTTGAAGAATTTTTCTCGCTTGACACTGCTCATTAGTTTTACTTTTTTGCATTGCTGCTGAAACAATTCCAAATGTTTTTCGGCGCCAAGCAATTGCAGACCTTCTTCGATAAGTTCGTTTAATTCAGTATTCCAACGGGAATTATAGACAAATTGGGCAAAATTCCCTTCAGTACATTGGGAAGTATAATAATCTAAATAATAACTCATCAAAGCATCTTCATGAATCAAGTCATCATCTACTTTTTCCTCGCGCATTAAATTGATTACCGAAATATTAGAGTTGATAATATCTTGAGGATTTTCGCTGTTTGCCGCGGTTTCTGATATAATGATTCTGCCGAATTCCATGTGAGTGTGTTTTGAATATTTGGCAAATTTCTGCTAAAAAACAATACAAACACAATATTTTGACTTCGATTGTCCTTCAATCTATAAAAAAACGGAAATGACTTTTAAAGTCATTTCCGTTTCGTTTTTCATCTCTTAAGATGCAGGATTTAACACCAGAATAAATAAATTATCTGATGTAAACTGAGATAGCGTTTCCATTTTTTAATTTTAATTCGCTAAGTGTAAGATTAACAATGTCATAAGTCGTACTTGCGCCATTTATAACAAGTGTTACTTTACTGTCTCCTCTGGAATAAGTTCCTGACTGAGTTGTTAATGCACAAGGACTAACAGTAGAACTATAATCCCCTGAAACTAATGTATTATTGATTTTTAGGTCAATATAATCATGATTACAACCAGGTGTGTTTTGAGGCGGATCAGACAATGTTTCAACACCATTAATGCTGGTGCCGACTTTTACAATATCCCATTTCCCTTCTATTGGGGCTAATGTATCTCCTTCGTTTTCATCACTGGAATTACAAGATGTTGTAAATAACCCGATACTTAACAAGAATGCAATTAATATGCTTTTAGTTTTCATGTCTCTTTTTTTAAAAATTAATAATGGCTAAATTAGCTTTAGAGAGCCTGAAGACTGTTACATAATTATTGAAATTAGTTACATTATTGTTATCATGAAATTGCAAAACACAATGATAATGGATTTAAATTATAACTTATTGGTCTAAATGTTTTTCAATGTTCTTGGTTAATTCATCAGCTCTTTGTGTGCCGATTAAGATCTTTTCTCCGCTTTTTAATTCAATCGCCAGTCCCATATTTCCTTTGGTATTATAAACTGTCCCATAAGAAGTAAATAACCGGATTCCATAACCTACAAACTTATATTGTATAACTGTTGCTGTTTTTATGTCCTCCCATCTAAATGCTTTTTTGACCAAAGGAGTAAACTTAACCCGTATTTCTTTTTTGTCAATTTCTGTTTCCAGTTTTATATACCAAAACAAAATTATGATTCCGAATGGAATTATTGTGAAGATAATTAATACAATATTTGACATTGGTTTATCTCCAAAATACTCTCCTTTAATTAACTGGCTGGAAAGGGCAAAAACTTGGAAAATTCCGATTCCGATTAAAAATAACCATAACCACCATTGAGTAAATTTTTGCTTTTCTTTGAATTCTGCTTCCATTGTATTACTGTATTTATAAATGATTGTTTTTTGATAATTTAAAGTATTTCAAATATAGTCTTTTTGTACAAAAAAAGTATTTATTCTGGTTGTTGGGTTATTTTCAGCCATTAATACTACGGATAAAACAGTTTAGTACGGATTTTTTTTAGCAAACTAAAAATTATAGTTTTAAAAGCAGATGACAGGTGATTTGCTTAGAAAGCGTTTAAAACAAAATCATTGATTATATTTGGAACACTAATTGAATTTGAAATGAAAAAAAGCCTTTTGCTGATAGTACAGATTTTGATGATTTCGACTTATGCACAAAAAAGCGCAAGCCAAACATTAAATATTGCGCAGCTTGAGCAAAATATGGCGGCGAAGGAAATGAACCTGAGCGTTAATCCGAATACGCTAAACTATAATGTTACCTATCAAAAATTGGAATTTACTGTAGATCCAACCAAATATTTTATTTCAGGAATCGTGACCAGCACTTTTACCGCGCTGTCTGATCTTTCCACAGTGACTTTTGATTTAACCAATAAACTGATAGTAAGTACCGTTGTTCAAAACGGAGTATCAATAGCCTTTGTACAAAATACCAATAATGAATTAGTCATTACTTTGCCCGCCATTTTAAATTTGGGGGCTTCAACAACAGTTGAAATTCGGTATTCCGGTACTCCTCCCATTGGTCAGGAAGCTTTTATCACGACAGTACATAACGCTTCTCCTATTTTATATACTTTATCAGAACCTTACGGTGCTCGTGACTGGTGGCCATGTAAACAGGATTTAAATGATAAAATTGATGCAATCGATGTTTACATAACGGCGCCTTCTCAATATGTCAGTGTTTCAAATGGTATTGAACCGGAAGTCCCAGTAATTAATGGAGTCAGCAAAACCACCCATTTTCATCATGGCTACCCAATTCCTGCTTATCTTGTTGCCATAGCTGTAACTAATTATAGCGTATACAGTCAACAAGGAGGAACTGCACCCAATCAATATCCAATAATCAACTATATCTATCCCGAAACTTTGGCATCGGTAAAAACACAATTAGATCAAACGCCATTGATTTTAAATTTATACGAAAGCCTTTTTGAAATATACCCTTTTCATGCCGAGAAATACGGACATGCTCAGTTTGAATGGAGTGGTGGAATGGAACACACTACGGTTTCTTTTATGAATAGTTTTGGAAGAGACTTAATCGCTCATGAAATGGCCCATCAATGGTTTGGCGACAAAATCACTTGTGGTGCTTGGAATGATATTTGGCTCAACGAAGGTTTTGCCACTTATGTCGCTTCGCTGGTTATCGAAAATTTTGACGGCAAAAATGCTTTTATTTCAGAAAAGAATAAAATGATCAGCAGTATTACTTCCAAAACCAATGGAGCTGTGTATGTAACAGATACGGAACTTTCAGATGTAGATAGAATTTTTAGCTCCCGATTAACTTATGATAAAGGCGCTATGGTACTTAATATGCTTCGTTTTAAAATGGGCGATGCTTTGTTTTTTCAAGGAGTAAAAAATTACTTGAAAGACCTAAATCTCGCCTATAAATATGCTAAAACTGCTGATCTGCAATCGCATTTGGAAGCTGTTTACGGCAATAGTCTGGCTGAATTTTTTAATGACTGGATTTACAAACAGGGCTATCCAATTTACACTATTGCTGCTCAAAATTTAGGTAGTGGTCAAGCCAAATTTACGATTAATCAAACGCAATCAGATGCTTCGGTTTCCTATTTTGAGATGCCCGTTCCTATTAGGGTTTTTGGAACTGGAGGCCAGCAATTGGATTTGGTTTTGAACAATACGTTTAATGGAGAAATTTTTACAGAAAACGTCCCTTTTACAATTACAGACATCACATTTGATCCTGAAAAAAATATTATTTCCAAAAGCAACACGACAACTTTATCTTCCAAAAAATTCGAATTGACCGCAGCACAATTATTCCTAAACCCAGCCAATAATATTCTTTCGCTTGACATTCCCAGTGGAATAATTGTCGAAAAAATACAATTTTACAATATGGCTGGTCAAAAAATAAAAGCAACAAATACTGTAACTAGTTGGGATGTCAGTTCATGGGCTTCGGGTGTTTATTTAATGAAAGTAAAAACCGATATCGGCTCACAGCAATTAAAATTTATAAAGCGATAACTGTTTCGCAAAGTTTTATAAAGAAAAAACACAGAGATTCGCAAAGGGTTATAAATTATTTTTTGCAAATCTCTGTGTTTTTTCTTTGTGTATCTCTGCGAGAGAACTTTTATCGTAAACTATCCTTCACCACCTTTAAACTATCAGCCAATTCCGGTTTTACTGCCACAGGATTTACAACAGGCGCTACGAATTTCGGAGTTTGTTTTAATTTTTGGGTAATGATTATTGCATCATTCAATACAAAAGGTGTTGGCATCATCCAGTCTTCTCTTGGAGTCATGCTAAACAACTGATTGGTCATCAAGTCAAAAGAGCTTTCCATGACATGCATATCTAGAACAGTGGCTCTGTTGATGGTGAACTGTAATACCAGCGGTTCGTTATTGACAACATAATAGCTCAACAGTTTTTTACCGCCTCTTTCTAATTCCGTTCCTTTTTGTCCCAAAGTTGTTGCGCCATTGGCTTTAAAATTAAAAAACCTCATAATTTCATTGGCAAAAATGTCATAGCGGTTGACCTTTCGGTTTGGGGTAATCTGTATTTTTAAATATCTTTTGAAACCGACCACGCTGTCTTTTAGGAAAGTAATAGTTGGCCCAGCAATTCTTTTGTCTGGCGCTTCAGAAGCATAAGTGAACTCCGAATTGTATTTGCTGAATAACTTTAAATCATTGAATATTTTTGCGCCTTTTGGCTTTTCACCAAGATAATTTTTCGTCCAGGAATCTAGATTGGTATCATAAGTCAACCAATGAGCTTTGTTGGTATCAGCATTATAGAGATAGACCAAACTGTTGGATTTGGCTTCGCCCAACTCGTAACCCGAATGATATTGCGCTTTCGCTAAAAATAGTACAGCAGTCAAGAAGAATAACAATGACCAGCTTCCTTTTTTGGTAAAAGCCCCAAAAACCGGCAACAGCAATACAAATGCCAAAACCGTCAAAATTGCGCTTCCAAACAGCACTTTCAATCCTAAACCTATCGGGAACATCTGGATAAACGGAGCAATAATCAACAAAGCGGGAATACTGCAAATGAGGTTTACAATCCAATTGGATCTTTGGCTAAAGATAAAAAACGCAAAAGAAATTAGTCCAAAATACACTGGAATAATCAGGAACCCTGCACCTGGGAGACTGTTGGCAAGAAAACCATTCAGCACAATCCAAAAGATTAGCGGAATCACATAATGGTTCATCGTTACTTTTGGCTTCGAGGCGATCTGATAAAAGAAAAAACAAATCGAAAGGCTCATCAATATGAAGGCCACAATATAATCGTGTCCGTTGTAGGTAAATCCGTTGAGCAAATCATTGTACTGCGGATTCAACAGCAGTAATCCTTTCCAGCCGTAATATGTAATCAGTCCGGTGAAAATTAAAGCACCCAAAAACGGGAAAAAGCCTTTCATGATATCATTCAGTTTCAGCATTCTTTTGACTTTACCCAAAAACACCAATACAATAAGCAGACCCGTAGCAATCAGCGTCATCGGTAATACCCAGTCAAAAGGATAACTGATGAACGTAAAAGGGATTGTGAAATAAACATCATCTGCAGTCGAAGCCGTGGCATTCAAATCGGCATTCGAGAAATAATTCAGCAATGGCATTAAGTAAGAACCTTGATGTTTTAGTGTACTTTTGTCTAAATGAGCGACATCGTCCTGTTGTGTATGGTAATTAAAATGACCATCGATAAAAGCAAAGTTAAATCCCTGAATATCTCCTTGCTCTCTAAAAACCGTTAAATCGGTATCATTCGGCAGCATTTTGTAAATACTGTACATCAGTGAATTCGAAACTGGATAGGTTGCTCCAGCTTTAGCAAATTCCTTTACCAAACCTGCATTTCCTTTGTTGGTTTCCATCAGCATATAACTCGGCCCTGAAGAACCTCTGGCTTCGAAATTCAAAACCAGTCCAACTTCCTTAGCCCATTGATGTTGGGTTACAAAAAGTGCTGCGCCGTTCAAGCCCAGTTCCTCCGCATCGGTAAATAGAATAATGATATCGTTTTTGTTTTTTGTTTTAGCATTCAAAAAAGCGCGAACACCTTCCAAAATAGTTGCCACACCCGAGGCATCGTCACTCGCCCCAAGCGAAAACGAATGCGGTGCGCTGTCATAATGAGAGAGCAGGAGCAAAGCTTTGCCGTTTGCGCTCCCTTCAATACGGCACATGATATTTTTGGATTTTACAAGATTTCCCCAGTCACTCAGCGTAAAACCTTCCTGAGCCGTAGTTTCCAAACCCAGTTTTTGCAGTTCCTTGATAATATAATTGGCAACGGTCTCGTGGTTTTTTGTGCCTACATAATGCGGTTCTTTGGTCATTGCTGTAATATGTTCCAAAGCTCTGCTAGTCGAAAACTCCATAACTTTTTCTTCCTCATTAGGCGACCAAGACGGCGTTAGGAAAGCAAATAAAAAGGTCAAAATCCCTGCTATGAGAACAACAGTTATAAGAGAGGAGTAATTTTTTTTCATTATTTGAGGGTATTAAATATCTTTTTTAACTAGCATATAAAAATCATTCTCCAAAACCATATAGCCTTGGTCATACAGGAAATAGTAGGTATTTCCCGATTTGGTATTCAAAACATTGGTGAAAAACTCAAAATCAAATCCCTTGCTCATCAATTTGGCTCGGGTTGTTTTGGATTTTCCATCGGCATTCGAATTCAGCTCTGACAAAATTCGGTAATTTTTACGCAATTTGTTGTTGATATTGCGCATATAATTCGTGCTGTCCTTATTTATTTTGTTGTTGTAGGCATTTCGGCAGCCATCACTGCAGAACTTTTTGTCTTCGCGGCCCACGATTGGATCTCCACATTCAAGGCAGGTTTTCATACTATTATCGTTTTATATTCAACATCATTTCATTTTTTGGAGCGAATTATTAGGCTTTATTTGTAGGCATGGATTCCTGCTGTCGCCTTTATCTCTCCACTCCGTTACGAGGATATCGGCTCCATCAGGGCTAGTTTAGTGATTATGGTTTTGTGTTTTTATAATCAACAAATTTACTTCATAAACCAAACTTTTTACTTTCTTAGAATCACAATCAGTTACTAATATATCTTTAAAACTATCTTCAAACTTAATCCTTAATAATTCAGACTTAGCTGGAACAAAAAATCCAAATGTTACTTCTATAATTTTATTCCAAAAACTCAACTCCCGAATAAGTTCAACACTTTCAATATCCTCTATCTTTATGCGTTTATTGTCTTTTGAATGTTGTGTATTGTTAATTATTAAAGCATTATTTTCGATATAGAGTTCAAATAATGGGTTTGTTCTTATGATTTTCATATGCGTTAGCTGTTGATATTAGTTTTGCCTTTTAACTTTAATTTGATTCAAGAAAAGGTTCCACTTATTTTTATCAATTAAATATGAGTACTGAAAATTACTTTCAAAAACACGAACTTTATTTTTGTTCTGAGAGGTGTCTGCAAAAAAAGAAACGATTTTCTCTGATTTTTTATAAAAATCAATTGAATAATTGGTTTCAGGACAACAACAATAATCAGTATATTTTGAGTTTTCAAACAATTTTTTAAAACTTTCAATTCTTTCAGTTTTCTCTGTTTCAAAGATTGATTTATTTTCAAAGCAAGCTTCATCTCTGTTTGCTTCAGTTTGATTTGCCTTTTTTTGTCTAATTATTATTTTATCAGAGTTTGAAATTGCTGAATTAAATGAATAATTATTAATGATTTCTAGTGTCGAACTCTCTAATTTTCCATTGCAACTTTGCAAAAACATTAGAATAAAAATTAATATTATTTTCTTCATAACCAAACTTTTATATTAGACAAATTGAGACAACCTCTCAAATATACTCAAAAATTTCCATTTACAAACGGTTACAAATAATTACAACCGAAAGTAAGCAGTTAGCAACCGAATAAGTTTTGCAAGCCGTCGCATCTTTGCCAAGTCGAAATGAAACAATGCAATAGCAATAACAATTGCAAATTTCAATTTCAAAAAAATCATATACACACTAACATTTAAATTTACACGCCATGAAAAACAGAGTTCAATTAATCGGGAATGCAGGAAACGATCCAATCATCAAATCTTTTGAGGGAGGAAAAAAATTAGCTAATTTAACAATTGCCACCAACGACAGTTACAAAAACGACAAAGGAGAACGTGTGGACCAAACCGAATGGCATACCGTAGTCGCTTGGGGAAAAACCGCCGAGATTATAGAGAAATACGTAACCAAAGGCAAACAAGTCGCCATAGACGGTAAACTTACCCACAGAAGCTACGATGACAAAAACGGAGACAAACGCTATATCACCGAAGTGGTCGTAAGCGAAATTATGTTGCTAGGGAAGTAAGGCTTAATCTCTAATTTTTTGCATAAAAAAAGTGTTCGCAATTTGCGAACACTTTTTATTTATTACTATATATTCATATTGAGTTGGTTCTTTTAAAATGGTCTTTTGACAAAGGGAATAACAAATTATTCACCGTCAAACAAACCGACAACAATTAACTAACAACTATGCTGTTTTTTTCAGTAAATCAAACATTGGACAACGGCTGCAGCGTTTTTTTTCGCTTTTCTTGTATTTTTCGCAACAGCTGGATTTGCAGTTTGATGGCACTTTACAGCTGGACATACAGGTTGATTTGCAACTTTCGACTGCTTTCAGTTTTTTGAGGATTTCTTTTTTATCCTTTTTTTCTTCTTGTCCTTTTTCTCCTTTTCTTTTTCTTTCTTGCTCAAGGTAACTGCGGATTATTGTTATGAATCTGTTCGAAATTTTGGTATAAAGAATTTAAAGCCAATGCAAATGTATGTTGTTTTTATCTATTCTAAATAAACTTTAACATTTTTGGAGCAAAAAAAACCTCAAAATACATATACTGTATTTTGAGGATATTATTTATTAAGAGGTATCTTAATTATTTGGCAGCAGCAGCATTATTGGCAGCAGCGCTTACAACTGAAAGCTGCTGAATGTCACGGTCAAAAAGATACAATCCGCCTTTGTCGTCACCAATCAAATTGATTTTGTCCAAAATTGTTTTGGCCGTAGCTTCTTCTTCAATTTGCTCGGCTACATACCATTGCAGAAAGTTGTGAGTTGCATAGTCTTTCTCCTGAAAAGTGATATGAACCAGCTCATTGATAGATTCTGAAACAAAAATTTCGTGTTTATATAATTCTTCAAACATTCCTTTGAAGGTTTCGTAAGTCGTTTTTGGTGCTTTCAGGTCGGTAACTTGAGCATGACCGCCACGTTCATTAATATACTTTATTAATTTCAGCATGTGTAAACGCTCTTCATCAGATTGAGCATACATAAATTGGGCAATTCCTTCCAGTCCGTTTACCTCAGACCAACAAGCCATTGAAAGATAAATTTGAGAGGATTCTGCCTCAATTCGGATTTGTTTATTCAGCGCGGTTTCTATATTTTTTAATAGCATAATTTCTAGTTTTTAGTAAAATTAGAAAAAAAAAGTTTAATGATGTCCGTTTTATGTCTAAAAAGAAATAGTTGGGTTCAATTTAGAATCTTTAACATGTTAGGATATAATAGCAAAAAGTTATTCATACAGTTGATTGGCTCAGAATATTTATCCAAAAGCTAAAATAAAAGCACAAAAAACTTTGTCTGATTGTTAGCAAACATTTCCTTAAATTTGCTTCCATTATTTAGTTATAAAAATCAAACTATGTTACAAATTGCATTTATTAGAGAGAATCAAGAGAAAGTAATCAGCGCTTTGGCCAAAAGAAATATGGATGCCAGAGAAGTTGTTGAAGAAGTGGTACAATTGGATGAAAAAAGACGTGCTACGCAAGTAGAGTTAGACACTGTTTTATCCGAATCTAATAAATTATCCAAAGATATTGGCGAATTGATGAAAGCCGGTGAGAAATCTAAAGCGGCAATTCTTAAAGAAAAAACGGTTCTGTTAAAAGAAAAAAGCAAAGCATTGGCAGAAACCGCTGATGTTTTAGCAAATGAATTAACAGAGAAATTATACACACTGCCTAATCTTCCTGCTGACATCGTCCCAGTTGGAAAAACACCGGAGGATAACTTAAATGTTTATGAAGAAGGCGATATTCCAGTTTTGCATGAAGGAGCGCAACCGCACTGGGAATTGGTAAAACAATACGATATCATCGATTTTGAATTGGGAGTAAAAATTACAGGTGCTGGATTTCCTGTTTACAAAGGAAAAGGTGCTCGTTTGCAGCGTGCCTTAATTAATTATTTTTTGGACAAAAATACTGAGGCAGGATATCAGGAAGTTCAGGTTCCTCATTTTGTAAATGAAGCTTCGGCTTATGGAACGGGGCAATTGCCGGACAAGGAAGGACAAATGTATCATGACGTTACCGATAATTTATATTTGATTCCAACTGCTGAGGTTCCAGTGACTAACATTTTTAGAGATGTAATCGTAAGCGAAAATGAATTTCCAATATTGCGAACTGCCTATACGCCTTGTTTCCGCCGTGAAGCGGGTTCTTATGGAGCGCATGTTCGCGGTTTGAACCGTTTGCATCAATTTGACAAAGTAGAAATTGTTCGTGTAGAACACCCTGATAATTCATACCAAGCACTTGACGGAATGGTAGAGCATGTGAAAAATATTCTGCAGGAATTGAAATTGCCTTTCCGAATTTTACGTCTTTGCGGAGGAGATATGGGTTTCACTTCGGCTTTGACGTATGATTTTGAAGTTTATTCTACGGCACAGGAACGCTGGCTGGAAATTTCATCTGTTTCTAATTTTGAGACTTTTCAGGCGAATCGTTTGAAATTACGTTTCAAAGATAAAGATGGAAAAAACCAATTGGCACACACATTAAACGGAAGTTCATTGGCTTTACCAAGAGTTCTTGCTGGAATTTTAGAAAATTACCAAACTCCAGAAGGAATCGTAATCCCAGAAGTATTGCGTCCTTACTGTGGGTTTGATATTATAGATTAAATTTAATATATAAGTCATAATAAGTATTTGTGACTGAATAAGTTTTTAAACTTTCACTCGTCAAATTATTCAATCAATTTGTGTAATTTGTTGTTGAAAATTTATACAATAAGTCATATAAGAATATTGCAAAAATTTGAAAACAAAGCAAATGCAAACTTATATGACTTATATGTTTTAAAAAATTGCTATTAAAATGAAAAAAATCTTACTACATATCGCTTTGTTTTTTTCATTAATTGGGTTTTCCCAAAACGAGCAATTGGCGCAGTATTATTATGACAAAGGTGATTTCGAGAAAGCATTGGTCAGCTATCAGGAATTATCGAATAGTTTGCCGTCTAACCCTTTTTATTTTCAGCGAAAAATTGACTGTATGCAGCAATTGCTTCAGTTTGACCCTGCCGAAAAGGAAATACAGGATCGATTGGCAAGCTCCAAACAGTCTACGCTTTTGGTTGAATTAGGATACAATTTTCAACTGCAGAAAAATGACGCTAAAGCCAAAAAATATTATGATGAGGCAATAGAAAAAATCAGAAAAAACCCAAATGAAGTGTATGGTGTGGCCAATACTTTTGAAAAGAAAGTATTGCTCGAATATGCTTTAAAATCTTATTTGGTGGCGGGTGAAATGGTGCCAACATTTGATTTTAAATATCAAACGGCCTTGCTATACGGTCAATTAGGGAGAACTGATGAAATGATTGCTAATTTTTTGGAAGAAGCGTTCGAAAGTCAGCAATCGGTATTGATGATTCAAAATCAATTAACACGCTATATGTCCAGAGATGAAGATTCCAAATTCAATGAAAGTCTTCGAAAAGCGTTGATTGTCCGAGTTCAAAAAAATCAGGACATTTTTTGGAATCAGTTTTTGAGCTGGTTTTACATGCAGCAAAAAGAATTTGGAAAAGCCTTTATTCAGGAAAAGGCAATTTATAAACGAAATCCGGAATCTCTAATCAATATTATCAGTTTAGGGCAAATGACCATCGAAGAGGGAAATCAGGAAGTTGCCACAGAGGTTATGAACTATGTGCTGGAAAACACGACAGATGTTGAATTGATTGTGAGAGCTCAAAGCTATTTATTGCAGATGGAAATGGAAAAAGCACAGGAAAAAGATTTTCCGGCTATCAACTCTCAATTTGATGCACTTTTAAAACAATACGGCATAATGCCAGTTACTTTATCTTTGCAGCTGAAACAAGCGCATTTTGTAAGTTTCATAATGAAAAATCCCACCGAGGGAAAAGCCATTATAAAACGCGCCATGGAGATGCAGATGAATCAGTTTGATCAGGCACAATGTAAAATGGAATTGGCAGATATTCTCCTTTCCGAAGAAAAATTCAATCAGGCATTACTTTATTATTCGCAGATTCAAGAAAATCTGCAGAACAACGTGCTGTCGCATGAAGCAAGTTTGAAATCAGCCAAAACAAGTTATTTCAAAACTGATTTTGAATGGGCTTTGAAACAATTTAAAGAACTAAAATCGGCCAGTACGCAGTTAATTGCTAATGATGCTTTGGAGTATTTTTTATTGATTAATGACAACACAGTCGCCGATTCGACCCAAACTGCCTTAAAGCAATTTGCCAAAGGAGATTATCTTTTGTACCAAAATAGAAATCAAGAAGCAATTGCTCAGTTTCAGCAGATTCTAAAAAATTTCAAAGGACAGGAAATTGAAGCAGTAACTTTATTGCGTTTGGGCAGATTGTATGAAAAGCTGGGAGATTATGCTTTGGCTTTGGCACAATATCAAGATATTATTGAGCATCACAGTGACGGAATTTATGTAGACGAAGCTTTGTATTTCTCGGCGGATATTTACAATAAACAATTGCAGCAACCCGATAAGGCAAAGGCTTTGTATGAAAAAATTATTTTCAGCCATCAGGACAGTATCTATTTTGTAGATGCAAGGAGGAAATTTAGGGAATTGCGGGGAGATACGAACTTGTAAAAGCCCCCTAACCCCCGAAGGGGGAATTCATTAAGGATTTACATTACTATTATAATTAAAAATAAATATATTCTTTTAACCCTACTTACCTCTAGTAGGATTCCCCCTTCGGGGGTTAGGGGGCTGATATGATAATATACAACGTTACTACAAACATACACGAAAGTGTTCATGACAAATGGATGATCTGGATGCAGCACAAACACATACCAGAAATGCTGGCTTGCGGAAAATTTATTTCAGCACGTTTAGTTCGTGTTTTGGTAGAAGAAGAAATGGGAGGCGTTACCTATTCGGTTCAATATACAACAGACAGTAAGGAAACATTAGAAAGATATTACCTAGAAGATGCCCCTAAATTAAGAGAAGAAGGCGTGAAATTGTTTGGTGATAAAATGCTGACTTTTAGAACCGAATTACAAGTGATTTCAGATCATTAGAACATAGATTAACCTTGTAAATTTTAATTTCAATTTAAAATTTACAAGGCTAATTCGATTTTAATATAATTAATCGTGTATATTTTAATAATATTTCGCGAAAAGATTGTTTCGATTCAAGGCTCGGTTATCAATTATTCAATGCATTAGGGATCTCAAGTAATTCGGTGAAAAAGCACATTGATTTTTTAGAGATACGTTTATAATCCAAAAATTAGCCGAGGCAACACCGAATCTATCATGGATTTGAAAACTAAAAATAATTTTATAGTTACTTTTGCAGGCGGAGATTATGCGTTAAATGAAAATTGGCGTGTTTGCGATTTGAATTCGATAGAGAAGCATTTGATAGAATTAGGATTGAAAGACCCAAATTTTGTGTAAATCGATTCTTTTTTTCTCTGCGAGAATATAACCCTAAAAAAATAAGCGAGTCTTGCCCCGCCTCAATAACGATATGGAAAAAGTAACAGCCAAAAAACACCTCGGACAGCATTTTTTAAAAGACGAAAGCGTAGCGAAAGACATCGCCGATACTTTGAATTTAAAAGGATATGAAGACGTGTTGGAAATAGGACCTGGAATGGGAGTACTGACGAAGTATTTATTGGAAAAACCAATCAATACTTTCGTTATCGAAATTGATACCGAATCGGTTGCATATTTGGGTGTTCATTATGATAAATTGAAAGACAGAATCATCTCAAAGGATTTTCTGAAATACGATATCAACGAAGTTTTTAAAGGGAAACAATTTGCCATAATTGGAAATTTTCCGTATAATATTTCGACGCAGATTGTTTTCAAAGCATTGGAATATCGGAATCAGATTCCGGAATTTGCAGGAATGTTCCAAAAAGAAGTGGCAGAACGCATCTGCGAAAAAAAGGGAACAAAGGCTTATGGAATTCTATCGGTTTTGGTGCAGGCTTTTTATGATGCGGAGTATTTGTTTACCGTAGATGAAAATGTGTTCAATCCTCCCCCCAAGGTGAAGTCGGGCGTCCTGCGTTTGCGTAGGAAAGAAGATTTTAGTTTGCCTTGCACAGAAAAATTGTTTTTTACTGTCGTGAAAACAGCTTTTCAGCAACGCAGAAAGACCTTGCGTAACAGTTTAAAAACCTTAAATTTGTCCGACAGTTTGAGAGAAGATAGCGTTTTTAACTTGCGTCCAGAACAATTAGACTACAAAGAATTTATAGAATTGACCCAAAAAATAGAAGCAGATGGAGTTTAAAATCAGTAAAGAGCTTATTAAGCAAATAGCTCAACTCATCCAAGCGAAGAATAATCAGGAGTTGGAGATTTTGTTGAATGATATGCATCACGCTGATTTTGCAGAAATTCTTGACGAGATTGATATTGATGAGGCAACTTATATTTTTAAAGTATTAGACAGCGAAAAAACGGCCGAAATTCTTTTAGAGTTAGAAGATGATTTAAGGGAAAATATATTAAAGAGACTTTCGGCAAAAGAGATTGCTGAAGAACTTGATGAATTGGAGACCAATGATGCCGCTGACATTATCGGTGAACTTTCAAAAGAGAAAAAAGCTGAAGTAATATCCGAACTACAGGACGTTGAACATGCTAAAGGAATTGTCGATTTACTTCGTTACGATGAGGATACGGCAGGGGGAATCATGCACAAAGAGTTGGTTAAGGTCAACGAAAATTGGAATGTACTCACTTGCGTAAAAGAAATGAGGATTCAAGCCGAAAACATATCTAGAGTTCATTCTATTTACGTAGTTGACGATGAGGATCGCTTAAAAGGCAGATTGTCGCTCAAGGATTTGTTGAGTACCTCCACAAGAACACCGATTAGTGATGTTTATATTAAGAAACTACACTTTGTAGATGTTGAAACTCCCGATGTTGATGTGGCGAGAATCATGGAAAAATACGATTTGGAAGCTATTCCGGTTGTTGATGAATTGGGACGTTTAGTTGGTAGAATCACGATTGATGATGTTATTGATGTTATCAAAGATGAGATAGAAAAAAGGGATACGGAAGACATTCAAAAATTTGGGGGATTAGAAGCTCTTGATTTGCCATATGTGCAAACCCGACTTTTTGAAATGGTTAAAAAAAGAGCTACTTGGCTTGTTGTTCTTTTTTTGGGAGAAATGTTTACCGCTTCGGCAATGGGTTTCTTTGAAGGGGAAATTGATAAAGCAATTGTACTCACCTTGTTTATTCCATTAATTATCTCCAGTGGAGGAAATTCAGGTTCACAAGCAGCAACTTTAATTATCCGTGCAATGGCACTAAAAGAACTGACATTGAGAGACTGGTGGTACGTCATGAAAAAAGAAATAGCGTCTGGTTTTTTATTAGGCTCTATTCTGGGAATTGTTGGTTTTATAAGAATCTTGGTCTGGCAAACATTAAACTTTCATGATTATGGAGTGTATTGGTTTTTTATAGCTATGACTGTATCTGTTTCTTTAGTTTTTATAGTTTTATGGGGAACACTTTCCGGCTCCATGATTCCGTTTGTGTTAAAAAGATTTAAATTGGATCCAGCGACATCATCAGCTCCATTTGTTGCTACTTTGGTGGACGTTACAGGATTAATTATTTACTTTTCGATAGCCATGCTTTTCTTGAGAGGTAAACTGCTATAAAAACAATGATGTTTTGGAATCATCATCTATTTTGCGGCAGCCAAATTAATCTTAGGATTTAATTAAAACCTGCAATTTTAAAATAACAAATTACCCGAATTTATTTAGATTTTAAAATAATAAATTCGGGATAATTCGTGTACTTTGTGGCTCAATTTTTTCAGTATTCAACATACTATTAATCAACCAAAGATAAAATATACCAGAATGAAAGTACACATCATAGGCGGCGGAAACCTTGGCGCTTCTGTCGCAATAGGAATAGCAAAATTCACTAAAAATAATCAGGTAACTGTAACAAGACGCAACTTGGCGCCTATTTCTCATTTAAAAGAATTAGGAATTACAGTTTCCACCGACAATACAAGCAACATTCAGGAAGCAGATGTTATTATCTTGACTATAAAACCATATCAGGTAGATACCGTTTTGGCCGAAATACTGCCAGCTATTTCAAACAAAGTAATCGCTTCGGCGGTAAGCGGACTTTCTATCGAGAATTTACAAAACAAAATAGGCGACAATCATAGCACTGTACGTATTATGCCAAATATTGCGGCACAATTTGGAGCATCGGCTACTTGTATTGCCTATCACGAAAAAAATAAAGAAAAGGCACAGCAAACCGTAGCTCTTTTTCAAGGATTGGGAACAGCACCCATTATTGACGAAAAACTGATGGATGCTGCAACCGTCCTTGCAGCAAGCGGAACTGCATTTGCTTTGCGATACATTCGTGCTTCTATGCAGGCGGGAATCGAAATTGGGTTTGACTGGCAGACCGCCTTGGCGATATCCGCACAAACTGTCAAAGGCGCTGCCGAAATGCTTCTCGAAGAAAAAGGACATCCGGAACAGTTAATCGACCGCGTAACTACACCGCAAGGCTGTACCATTGCAGGATTGAACGAAATGGAGCTTCACGGTTTTAGTTCTTCATTAATCAAAGGAATCAAGACTTCACTGAAACAAATTAAGGGGTAAAAGCTCCTTTTGGGCGTGCCACCATAAAGAAAAGGGGCCGAATCATCGAACTGGTGATTCGGCCCCTTTTCTTTATGCTGTCGGGCTATCCATGCTACTTCGGTAGCTTATTACTATCCCTCACGCAGTTTACAAGAGCTTTAGGGGGAAAATTGCTACACTTTACATGGTAAGTTTATGACTATAATTCTTTATATTTGAGAGATGTAAGCTAAAGGTTTGTCAGACCAAGCTGCTAGTTACCTGCAAGCTGAAACACCGAATAACAAAAAAGAAATATTACCTTTGAAAAGAAAATATTAGAAAATTTGAAACAGAAAAGAGACAGATACGAAATGCATAAGTATTGGGGGAAAAAACCTTCAAATGATTTAAAAGGACTAATCGAAAAATATTCGAGAGAAGGTGATACTGTTCTTGACCCATTTTCTGGGTATGGTGTATTTTGTTCAGAAGCATATATTTTAAACAGAAATGTAATTTCAAATGACTTAAATCCAATTGCTAACTTTATTAACATTCAACTTTTAGAAAAGAATATTGATTTAGAAAAGCTAAAGAAGCAATGGAAATTAATTAAATCTGAATTTGAACCTTATAATTTTGAATGGTATAAATGGAGCTACAATGAACAATCTGTTGAGTTAATAACTATTTTAAGAGATAAAGAGGATAATCCCATAAAATGTAAGTTCAAAATATTAGGTTCTAATAAATCACAAGAAATAGATATTACAGAAATAGAATCAAAAGAATATTTGAAATTTGAAAAAAATAAAGAAGTAGTTGATTGGTTTCCAATAACAAAACTGATTCGAAACTCACGAATTTCTGCAAAAGAAGGAATGAATGTTTCTGACTTATTCACAAAAAGAACCCTTGCTTGTCATGCAAGACTATTAACTTTAATAGAAAAACATTCAAGCGGAAAAGAAAAGGATTTATTTAAAGTTGCTTTCACAGCAAATTTAGCAAATTGTTCAAAATTATTGCCTCCAATTAAAAGTAGAGGAGCAATGGCTCCTGGAGCGTGGATGACTGGATTTTATATTGGAGAAACATATTTAGAGAATAATGTACTTCACTATTTTGAAAATAGATTTTCAAAAATCATTAAAGGAAAAGAAGATTACTTAAATCAGTTTGGGGATAAAGGTGAGTTTAATTTTAATGCTGTAAATTATTCTAATAACTATCAAACTCTTCAAAATGATGCTAAAAATTTATCAATCGAAAATGAATCAATTGATTATATTTTTACTGACCCACCTTATGGAGATGCTGTACCCTATTTTGAACAAAGTGTAATTTGGAATTCTTGGCTTAAATTTGAGCCCGACTACAAAAACGAAATTGTCATTTCAGATAGTAAAGAAAGAGGAAAAGACTGTACTAAATTTGAAGAGGAAATCAATTTAGCTTTTTCTGAAATTCGGAGAGTGCTTAAACCAAATAAGTACTTTTCTCTTACTTATCATTCATTATCTGGAAAAGAATGGAAAGCTATTACAAATGCTTGTATTAAAAGTGGATTTGAATTAGTTGATTATAAATGGCTTGTTCAAAAATCTTTTACCCCAAGACAAATCAATCGATTGACAAGTATCAAAGGAGACGTATTGGTTACTTTTCAAAAAGTTTCAACCATTGAAACTGTTGTCTGTAAATCAGATAAAGAAATTACCCAAATATTTATCGAACAAATTGAGAAATGGTTAGATAATGGTGGCCTTGATACAAATGAAATTTTTCTGAAAACAATGAATAAAGTCTTTTCTGAAAAAATATTAATTGGAGACGTTGACCTACTTAAAATATTAATTGAAAATTTTAAATTTTCAGACAATCAACAATGGATATTAAATGACAAACTTGAATTTTGCACAGCTGGATAAATGTTTTAGGACTAATGACTTTCCTGACATAGAGAATGATAATCGAGGTATTCGATTTCTTAAACTTCGTAGTATGTCGAGAAAAGACACTATGAAAGAATTTAGTAGGATTCACAATATTGATATTTCACAGCTAAAATCTAAAGAATATTTTGAACACATTTTTAATATAGTTCAAATTACAGACGTCCAAATAAATGATTTCATTAATTCAAAATATCAAGAAGAAAGAGCGACAAGAATAGGAAATCAAGACTATTTAGTTGACCAACTTACAAGACTACAATACTTCGATTGGGGTGGTTCTTTTGGTAATAGTTTAGAAAAGAATATTGTAAATAATTACGTTAAGAGAATCCAATCTTACGATGCTATAAATGACGAGATAGAAGGTAGTCTTCTTACAAGTTTAAGAGGTTACACTCTTAATTCATGGTATAATCATTGGACTTCAATTTTGATTGAAGATTTATTCAAAGACCACGAAACAGTTCTTCCGACTGTAGGACTAGTAAAGAAAATTGATTTTTTTATTAATGACATACCTTTCGATTTAAAAGTCACATATTTTCCAGAGCAATTATTAGCTGACAAATTGAAAGCTGTTGGATATGGAAATGAACTAACAATGCTTAAGGGGATTTGTAGAAAATTAAAGATATTTATACCGAATGATATTAAAGATAAAGCATTAAAACTTCATCTTTACAACAAGATTACTGAAGATCAAAGACAAGAAGCAAAAGACTTTATAACTGCATTAAAAACACATAAGAAAAATATAATTGCAGAAGCAGAGGCTAATCCAACAGAGTTAAAGAAATGGTTGTATGAAAATCAAGGAGAAGCTCGTTTTGACGCTTCAAATAGATTCTTTTTAGTGCTTACTGATGAGACAGATATGACAAATAGTTGGAAACTTAAAAGAAATTTAGTTTTCCTTCGAGAAAAGATAACTGAGCATTTGACAAGTTTATCAATGGATATGTCTAGTCTAGAAACAGAATTTTACTGGAAACTTGACCAAAAAACCTACAACTGTAAATCAGATATTTTATTCTTAAAATATTCTGAATAAAAACCAGCAGGTAACAGGTACAACGGATTTGGGTAATTGATTTAATTGAAGAGTTGGTTTTATATTTGAGATGATTTGACAAATCCAAAAATAGACTTGATTTATTATCTGAACGCAGTGTATAATTATAAAACCAAAATTATGAATAAATTAAATTTAATGTTCGTGATGCTTTTTCTCCTGCCAAATCTTATTTTTTGTCAAGATATTAAGGATTACTCTAATGTAATACCAAACGCATTTAATTTTTAGACCAAATTTGATCTAAAAAGACGTAGGCATAACCACAGATACTCATTACCTCTTTTTTACTTGTGTTTTTAACTGCAGTAATAATGAAATCTTCTACATCTTCGATTGAATTATAAAATTTATTAGAAAATTCTCTTTTGTATTTTGCCCACATTTTTTCGGCTGGATTAAGTTCCGGGCTATATGGTGGCAGGAAAACCAAAACAATATTTTCTGGAACGATCAATCTTTTAGCCTTATGGAATCGCCCATTATCCAATACCATTATTTTGAGTTCTTTGGGGTTTTCTTTTGAAAAATTATTTAGAAAAATTTGAAAATTATCAGTGTTGCAATGTGGAAGTATTAATTGAAAATGATCCCCTGTTATGGGCGAAAAAGCCCCAGAAAGCCATGTTGATTTAAAAACTTGTTGGAAAGTGCAAATTGGTTTAACCCTAATTGCAGTAACTGATTTTCCATTTCGAGTAAATAAGCCAAAACGTGACTCATCTTGAAAATATAAATTTACAGAGCTAAAATCGCCTACAGCATTTAGTGCTGTTTCTTGACAGATTCTTCCGAAGTCTTTTTAAAAGAGCTTCCTAGGTCTTCATCTTTTTTGACATGACTTTTGCGGGCAACTTTTACACTTGATTTAAAATTTCTGATGCAGTAATAAAGCAAGGTGTTGTAATTAAAGCTTTTTCCAGTTTCTTTTTCAATCCAATCTTTTAATTCTACATAACCTTGAAGCCCATTTTGAGGGTTATTGAGTTTTGTTTCCAACATCGTGTGTTCAGCAGCATTAAAAACAGATGGCTTGAAGCCTGTTTTTCCATGTTTAATCAAACCATCAATTCCAGAATTGAGGTATAATGTCCGCCATTTCTGAACACTGTTTGGGTCAACCCCTGCTAATTTAGCAACTTCACGTCTAGAAATCCCTGTTTCTTCATTTTGCTTCAAAATTAAAAGTACTCTCAAGCGTTGTCCAATAAATGGAATAGATTGCTTAAGTAGATTTTTAATCTCTTTTTCAGTTTCCTTAATTACCAAAATTTTTGGATGTGCCATGATCACTGTTATAATATAGTCCAAATGTAATCTAAAAAAAACAATTATCAAAATTGGTATTTATTATATTTTTGTTTGGTATAAAAACGAAATCTGGTGATATAAAAGTTCCCGGGAAATGGGAACAATTGAATACAGAGGATGATTCTGGTCAAACGTATTTAAAAAATAAAGACGGAGTAATTATTGCAGTTGCTCAAAACCCGAAAAAATCATATCCTTTTTTTAAAAGCAATGAATCAGATTTTGAAAACGTAAAGTTGTTTTATGTTTGGGATTCAAACTATTATAAAGAGAATAATTTCAAAACGGAAATGATTAAAGAAAATGCTGAAGTAGAATATATAATCTGGAAATATAATGATAACAAACTCGATAATGTATTCCTCTTTGGTTCGGCAAAAAATAATTTTTTAAATTTACTTGTTTATACAAATAATTGGAGCGAAGATAAAAAGATAATTTTCTTGGAAAATCTGTATAAATTAAATAAATAACTGCACATCATTTGTTATAAAAGATTTAAGAGTTTGGTTTAAACACAAAATAATTTTCAGATAAATAATTACCTAAAAAAATAATTATGGCACTTATCAATCCTTACATTAACTTCAATGGCAATGCCGAAGAAGCATTTACATTCTACAAATCTGTATTTGGCGGTGAGTTCGTTAAGATTATTCGTTTTAAAGACTTTTCAAGCCCTGAATTCCAAGTATCAGAAAATGAAGCGAATAAAATAATGCACATTGCTTTGCCAATTGGTAATAACACTTTAATGGCAAATGATGTTCCTGAAAGTATGGGACGTGTAAATGAAAACGAAAATAGATCCAAAATTTCAATCAGTACAGAAAGCAGAGAAGAAGCCGATAAATTATTCAACGGACTTTCAGCAGGAGGAAAAATAGAAATGCCAATTGACGACAGTCCTTGGGGTACATATTTCGGTATGTTTAGAGATAAGTATGGCATTGAATGGACTGTGGAATTTGATACAAATGATAACTGATTGGTTTAACCAAAATCAGTGAACTGTTAGTTGAAAGTTCCAAAATAAGTTATCTTGATTTAAAAATAATATAGCTAAACGATAATCGAGCTGGTAATAAATAAATTGATGAACTTAAAAGATTGTCTCTTGAAAATTGATTTAATCCTTATGCTAAAAATATTAGTTTTAGAAATTATTTATTTCTTTGGGATGTTTTTTATTTTACTGTTCTTTTTCTTTGGATATTTTGGTTCAGGAGCTGGAGCTAGTAGTGCTATGGCCATTAAATGTGGTATAGTAGCAGACTATTTTCTAATTTTTCCTCCATTATTGTTTAATTTATATAAAATAATCAAGCTTTATAATAATCAATTTGCAAAAGCTATGACATATTTAATTGCAGAGATTATTATGATATCTTTTTTTGCATATCAATATTTATATGGTCTTATTGGATCATAGAAATATTCCCTAGCTAGAGTGAACCTTCTGCTCGTGTACAACTTAAGAACAAAAAAATGAAACGAATAACCGTATTCTGTGGTTCCAGTTCAGGAATTGAAGAAATCTACACTTCGCAGGCAATTTTGCTTGGACAAATATTAGCCAAACGAAACATTGAATTGGTGTACGGCGGTGCCAATGTTGGGCTTATGGGTGCCGTTGCCGACGGAGTTTTGAACGCAGGCGGAAAAGCAATCGGCGTGCTGCCCAACTTTTTGAGGTCAAAAGAAATCGCCCACAAACAGTTAACCAAATTGATTCTGGTCGATACCATGCACGAACGGAAAACCAAAATGAATGACCTTTGCGACGGCGTAATCGCTCTGCCTGGAGGTTTTGGAACATTGGATGAACTTTTCGAAATGCTCACTTGGGGTCAGCTCGGACTGCATAAAAAACCGATTGCCATTTTGAACATTGATGGTTATTATGATGCATTGATTGTTTTTGTTCAGACAATGGCTGACAAAGGTCTTTTGAAAGAAGTAAACCAACAGATGCTTTTGGTAAGCGATTCTATCGATGATCTTTTGGACAAAATGGAAAACTATGTTGCGCCAACGGTGGGGAAATGGATTGATAAGGAAAATATTTAATGGTAAACCAAACGCTGTTTAATTAGTCTCTTCGAAAAATAGTTCTGAAAGTTTAAAAATCATTACATTTACTTTTTTGGTTGACCAGAAAACGCCATCTCCAATAATCATTCAGATTGCGTAAGCCAATTAATTTTTAAGCAGTCAAAATGGATAAAGATAACATACCAACACAGGCATTGCCTCAATATCAAATACTGGAAGCAAATTTATTGCCAGATCCTGAATCGCGTTTGGATTCTATGGAAAATAAAGAAAAACCTATTTTGGATTCCAGTATTCCGTTTAGAGACTTGACAAACCCTGAAAGTAAACGCGAAAGCATTGGCAGACTTATAGACAAACTCGATGTTGAAACGAGCACCAGGTATCAAAAAACTCCAGAAGATACATACTGCAATGTTTACGCTTATGATTATTGTCATTTCTGCAAAGTGTATTTGCCTACTGTTTGGTGGACTGACGAATCTTTGGAACACATAAAACAAGGACAGGAGGTTACCGCTGTTTTTGAACAAACTGTTGACCGAATTTATTCCAGTGCCATACACGATTGGTTTTTAGAATGGGGAGAAAGCTTTGGTTGGAAGAGAATGTTTACTTTAGATGAAATTCAAAACAAAGTGAACGCCAACGGAGGAGTTGGAATAATTTGTGCCAAAAGAAAAATAAAAGGACTCTCCGGACATATTGTTCCCATTGTTCCCGAAACTGATTTAAATAAAGCGTATCGAGAGAATGGAACGGTGTTATATCCTCTGCAGTCACAAGCGGGAATATTGAATTACAACTATTTTTCGGAAGTTAGAAAAGATTGGTGGAATGATGAATTGTATTCTTCTCATGTGTTTTATTATCATGAATAAATCCAAACTATAAATCTTACAACTTAATAATTTTGTTTTGTTATTGATTTTCAATGAATTAACTTCTTGGAAATATCGTAATAATGAGCTACTTTTGCAACTCAGAAAAAATGAGGATAGCAAAAGTTACAACGGCGCTGTTCATCTTCGTAAATTATTGATATAAAAGTGATTAATGACAATAGTGATTTTATAACCCCATTGTAAAATTTTAATTTTTTCACAAACATTCAGCCGATACAAGTACAGAATTTCTGAGACTGATATATTATAAATTCCTAATAGTTTAAAAAAAACATTATTCTGATGGGCGAGACAACTATGTTGAATCCATTAGATGAATTGTCTCCTTTTGATTTATAATTGTATTTCCAAATAGAAAAAAGATTTTAAAAAGTTCATAACCATAAAAAAGAAAAAAAGTATAAATGAAAGACAATCAGAACAAAAAATATTATTGGGGAATAGGATTAGAAAACGAAACCTACATGCAATTTGAAGAATCCCTTATAGTTTCTGGTGAGTTTATACAAGAAAAAATTGGTTTTGAGAAATACAGTCTTGATTACAGAAAATGCTATAAACCAGAAAGTTTAACGCCTCTGTTGAAAAAAGCTTTTGGTTTGAATGAAAACTACAAAGTAAGCCGAATGATTAACAGTCATTCGCTGGAAAAACTCGATATAAATTACCAGCACAAAACATTATCGGCAGTAAAACCATTAGTTGAGACTACAGAAACTGCAGAGGTGAATCCGCAACCGCTTGAAAACCCTGAATATCTTGGAAAATCTATTATGGAACTTTTTCTTGAGGATCAGCCTTATAATATTCAAAGCATGATCACCCAAAGAAATAAAACGATGGGGTCGGTACATTTTGATGGAGATTCTATTGAATTTGTAACCAAATATTTTGAAAATCGTACGATAGCCGATTCCTGCAAAGAACTAAAAGCTACCAAAAAATTATTCCTTGATAAAATCAATGAATCATCTGTATTGAATGGCAAGTTAAACTTCCCGGATTATAACAATGGCCTGAATATGTTTATGACCAATCAGGAAAACCTAGTTTTGTTTAATAATGGAACGTACCATTTTCATATTACGTTGCCTTCACTGACAGAAGACAGCAGAATTATAGATTACAATGAGTTTGAAAAAACACACGCCAACGCCATTTATTTACTGCAATGGTTTGAGCCGTTTTTTATAGCAACTCTTGGAAGTCCTGATATTATGGGCGTGATAAGTGATAAATACAGTTTGGACAAAAAATTTACTTTGGGTTCTATGCGAAATACCATGTCCCGCTACATAGGCGTAGGAACGTATAACAAAGCAATGCCAAAAGGTAAAATTCTAACGTATAATGTGGATGATTTTAGAAAATTGTTAAAGTTCGAAAAAGAAGAAAACGTTTGGTGGAGAGACCAGATTGAAGCTGATATGGAATATGAAATGCTTTCGGAAGTGGGACTTGATTTTAATCAGGAGAAAATGTACCAAAGCGGTTTTGAATTCAGAAGTTTTGATGAGTTTCCGGCTGAGTATTTAAATGATGTGCTTTTTTCCATTATCCTTATTTGTGAACATTCTCTAAACTTGCCTGATGTAAAATGGGGACACGATAGTGTGGCTTGGAATAATTTAGTTTTCAAAACTTTAAAGAATGGTTATTTAACCGAAATCAATGAAACTGAAAAGAACGAAGTCTTAGATTTATTGCAGTTATTAGACCCGTCAGATTCTAATTATGCGATTCTAAAATCTGAATTTGAAGCCATTGTATTGCTTGACGCGTTTTTCTTCAAAATTTTGGCTGTTTTGCATGAAAAATACAAAGACAATAATGTTTGTTTGGATTCCATGTGCGGACAAAAAACAGATTTTCCTCCAAAATGGGAGAACTTCAACAAATACCAAACCGAAAGGCATTTACAGCAGATAGGTTCTTTCTGCGAAAATTAATTATTCTTCCCAATTGTGATTTAATGATTATTGATTGGATTTGATCTAAAAATCACGCTCAAATCCGTCAATAAACTTGCGCATCGTATATTGTTTGGCGTATGCATCGTAATATCCCATTATATAATAGTTTTTGTAGCGGATAATGCTAGGAATAGACACTTCGGGATGTTCCTGCTGAAAACGTGATATGAAATCAATTGCTAAGGGATCCTCATCTTTCTTTGTACGGTCTAACTTTTTATCAAATATGCTCTCGAAATAAACGGTTGTTGGTATGTCACGATACATTAAATCATTATTAAAAAGATTACTGTCGGATAATGAATTGATAAAGTCTGTAAATTGGATGTTGCCCGTACCTCCAAATGTAATCAATATGGAATTAGAAGTTTTGTAAACCGCCAAGCCTACTTCTAAATGCACTAACTGATTTAAAAATTTGGCTGTGTTTTTAAATTCTTTTGGTTTTTGTCCTTCAAACTGCAGCCACAAAGGAGAGCTTTTAAAGGGTATTGTATCGGTTTTTGAAACCAGAATGCTTTTGATGTTATCTGCTGTTTTATAATCCTTTATCTCAAACAGCAATTCATCGGCATTAACTTTAAATTGGTATATTTTACTTTCATGATAATAAGAATTGGACAGACAGACGTAATTTTTTGTTGCAGTTTTCGGGAAGATTTTTTCCTGAATATCTAAAGTTGCAAGATCAATTTCAAAAGTCTGCGTCTCATTGTCGTTATGGTCTAAAGTGAGAAGCAATCGGTTTTTGAGAATGTATAGTTTTGTTTTTTTTGTGCCTTTGAATAATGGATTGAACTGATTGGTCTCTATTTTTTCAATAGGACAAGCTTCCAGAATTTGACTGAATGTTAAAGGCTGATTTCTGCTGTTTTTGAATTTAAAAGAACTAAAATCGACTGTTTTTTGTTCTTTTTGTCCATTTTTGAAGCTGTATAGAACTAATTTCTCTTCAGAATCTTTTTGCGTTAGGATATAAAAAGTGTTGTTTTCTTGAAAAGGAGTAACAATAGACTGCTGGGAAAACGAATTGTAATAATTGAAAATGACGGTAGTATTCGTGTTTAATTCATATCGTATGGCCTGTATATTTTTCAAATCCAGGCTTGACCAATAAATAGTTGGATTCCCTTGCTCATTAAAACTATATCCCGTTAATAATTTGTAGCTGGTATCTGGTCTTGCAAAAGTATAATGATTGGTTAGGAATAAAGCACTGTTGTATTTTAGAATCGTGAGGCTTTCTTTATCGGAAGCAAATACAAATATATCGTGAGTGACAGTATTTTCGGCATTGACGATTTGTTTATATTCTTTGGATTTTTTTAGTTCCAATGGAAAAGTTGCCAAAACGGTCTGGCTAAAAAGAAAACTGCATTGAATTATAGTCAAAAAAAGGAGGAGTTTTTTCATGTTTTTTCAATTCAATTTATAGATTCATTATGGCTTGAAAATAATCTGCCATTTGCCCTACGTGCATGGCGTCCATCAACCCGTGATGAACGTGTATTGACATAGGCATTTTTCTTTTTCCTTTTTTGGAAATTATCATTTTACCAAAGGAAATTTTGGGACTGCTGTCAGGAAACGTCATGTTGCGCGCATGCGAAAGCGAGGTGAAATTCAGCCATGGTATTGCCGAAAAGTGAATGACATTATCATCTTTAAATTCCCTGGTAAATAATCCTGTGGTGGTTTGTATACGTTCAATTTCGGTCTTTGCTTTTTGTTCAAAAATAGAATAATCAGGATGGTATTCAATCAGTGAAAAACCAAAAGTGCCATCACTGCGGCTTATAGTTGCTGAGCCATCGATTCGGTCGTGAACGTAAATGTGGGTGTTCTCAATACGATATTTGAAATTTTCAAAAGCATTTACAGCCGTCAAGGTTTTGTGCAGATAATAAATAAAAAAGGAAGTGTTGAGTGTTTTGGATGTTTCGTACGCTTTGGTACAATCTATGGTTACGGTTACCCCAAAAAAAGGTTCCTGCATTTGTTTAAAGAATAGAAAATGTTCTTTTCGATTCCAACTGTCTAAGTCTAAAAGCTTTTTCAAAATGCTATTTTTTTTACAAAAATACAGTTTTTCTTTTAATCTTTCTTGGCTGTGGATTTTGTAAGCGCGGGTGTGAAAATAATTCGTTGTAAACAGGCAATGTATTAAATATTTTTTAGGCTATAAAGCAAAAAAAAGCCCTAAAATAATTTTATTTTAGGGCTTTTTGAAAGGTATAAAAAGAAGTTTATTTTATTGTAAAAGTAACTTTTCTAACTAATTTTCTTGCTCCGTCAGATGTTTTATCAACTGAAGTGTCTTCTCCGCCAGAAACAACATTTACTCTTGATGCGTCTATTTTAGACTTTACTAAAATATCTTTTATTGTGTTTGCTCTAGCAGTAGATAGTTTGTCGTTGTAAGCTGTTTTTCCTAATTCATCAGCATGACCAACAACATCAACTGTAGCAGAAGGATTGTTTCTTAGGTAAGTAAGAACAAAATTAATCCAGTCTGTTGAATCATTTGAAGCCGTAGTTGAATTGTAATCGAAATATGCACAAATATAACCAGAGTTAATTAACCTCTTAATTGATTCATTATTTTTTGCAATAACTGTACTTTCAGAATTATCTCCATAAGTTTTTTGTAAATAACTTTCTAATTCATCAGGAATGTTATTTCTGTTAACGTCAATAGATTGTCCTTTTGTGTTAACCATTATTCCAGCAATAGTATTAGGTTCTTGGTCTAGATAATCAGGAACACCATCTTTATCAGCATCCTGCATTGTGCTTTCTATGTCAGCTACCTTTTTGCTTAATGCAACAAATTCATTTACATCAACAATTGGTTGTACATACCAGTCAGCATGTTTTTGATATCTGCCTAAAGAATATGATAAACCAATAGTCCCGTTTAATAATAGTCCTGAGGATGTGCCTGATCCATTTGCACTGTATCCGTCAAAAGCATAGCTTTGTTTTGTATTAATAATAGTTGAGAAATCTCCTGTTAAGGTAATTCTGTTTGATAATTTAATTTGAGCTGTTACACCAGCAATAATATTAGCCATTAGATCATTAGAGGTTGCATTGTCAAAACTAGCTTGCGCTAATCCAACTCCAGCATGAGCTAACAAGCCAAATGTTTGTGTGAAGTCTTCAAAGTTCATTATTCTGCTAAGGTTAGCAACACCCTGAACATCAATTCTATAATAATTAGTGTCAAAATCTTTAGAAGAGTTTTTATTTGTAAAGTGATTATATCCTAAATCAGCTTTCACACCAAATTTATTGTTAAACATATATCTTGCTCCAAGATCAATAACATAAGGGCTTGGTGAAGATGTAAAATATTTGTTTGTCAATGGTTTTACAGGTTTGTTAAAACCTCCGCCAACTTCGATAGACCATCTGTTGAAGTTGTTGTTTTCTTTACTTTGTTCTGTCTCTGTTTGTGCGGTCAAAGTTGTCAAACCTGAAGCAAAAACTAATGCAAGTATTGTTTTTTTCATGATTGTAATTTTAAAATTCGGGCAAAAATACAAAATTTAGAGCCAAATTATAATTTTTGAAGCTCATTTGTGTAAGAAAAGAATATTATTATCATCGGATACAAGTTGTTTTTTAATATAAATTACTGATAATAAATAAGTTAATAGTATTTTGCCGATTTTTAACGAATTTTAGGTGTAACGGATTTCTAAGAAAATTGATACAAGGAATTGAAGCTTAGTATTATATATATGCGTAGATTTCAAATTTTATTGCTCATTCGTGTCATTTTAAGCTAATAATAACATAATTTCGGTTATTTTTTCGAATGCGTGGAAATTTTTGTGTTCGACTTTATGATCAATTTTTTCATGAGCCCAAGTAGTGTGAAAAGGTATATGAACGGCGTATCCGCCAATTGCTAAAACTGGCAATACATCTGATTTCAAAGAATTGCCAATCATGAAAAACTCATCGGGCTTAATCTCCAAACGCTTAATCAAGTCCGAATAATCAGTTTCCTGTTTGTCTGACATCACTTCGATATGATGAAAATAATGCCCTAAGCCCGATTTGTGTAATTTACGGCGCTGATCGAGTAAATCGCCTTTGGTGGCTACAACCAGTTTGTATTTGCCATGCAAAGCTTTCAAAGTTTCTTCAACTCCATCTAATAATACAATGGGTTTTTCGAGTAACTCTTTTCCATATTTAATTATTTTTTCAATGACTTCCACTCGGATCGTATTATCCGAAATGTTCATTGCCGCTTCTATCATCGAAAGAATATAGCCTTTAATTCCGTAGCCGTACAATTTGAGATTGCCAATTTGAATTTTAAATAATTCATTCGAAATTCCCTGATGCGAAAGGTAGTCTTCCATTAAGCCACAGAATTTCTTCTCGGTTTCATCAAAATAGGTTTCGTTTACCCAAAGGGTATCGTCGGCATCGAAGGCAATTACTTTTAGGTTCATTATTATTTGCTTTACCGCGGATTCGCTGATTATTTTTATCAATCTGCAAATCTGCGGTTAATTTTTTTAATTTATCGTCTCTCCATTCCTAACACCATCAGTATCCGGATTTACAAAAACTAATTTTCCTTCAGCATTTGTGGTCATCAGTATCATTCCTTGGCTCTCTACGCCACGAAGGTTTCTTGATGCCAAATTCACTAGAACAGTCACGTGTTTTCCAATAATATCTTCGGGTTTAAAACTTTCGGCAATTCCCGATACTATTGTTCGGACATCAATTCCAGTATCTACTTTCAGAATCAAAAGTTTGTTGGCTTTCGGCATTTTTTCAGCTTCAAGGATTGTTCCCACGCGGATATCCATTTTTGCGAAATTTTCAAACTGAATCAAATCTTTCTGAGGTTCTGCTTTTTTATTTTCGGCATTATTAACTGTTTTAGTCGCTTCCAATTTGTCTATTTGTTTTTGGATCTCTTCGTCTGTGATTTTACCAAATAGGATGTCTATTTTTTCAGTTTCTATTTGATGATTTACAGCAATTAATTCATTAGAATTTACTATGTTATTCCAGCCAAATTGATTTTCTAATTTTAAACATCTCTTTAATTTACATGCAGTAAACGGTAAAAAAGGTTCTGCTAAAACACTCAGAGCCGCTGTGATTTGCAACGCCACATACATCTGTGTTTTTACTCTTTCGGGATCAGTTTTTACTTTTTTCCAAGGTTCTTCATCCGCTAGATATTTGTTGCCTAAACGAGATAAGTTCATCAATTCTGTCAATGCTTCTCTAAAACGATATCTTTCTATAGAATTTGCAATCACCGCTGGATAAGCTTTCATAGCATCTAGAGTTTGTTCATCAACTTCATTAAGTTCATTAGGTTGAGGAACAAAACCATCATAATATTTTTGAGTCAAAACTACCACACGATTTACAAAATTCCCTAAGTTGTCTGCTAATTCATTATTATTTTTCGACTGAAAATCTTTCCATGTAAAATCATTGTCTTTGGTTTCAGGAGCATTTGCGGTCAAAACATAACGCAAAACATCCTGCTGATTTGGAAATTCTTCCAAATATTCATGCAGCCAAACCGCCCAGTTTTTAGAAGTCGATAATTTATTTCCTTCCAAGTTCAAGAATTCATTTGCAGGAACATTGTCCGGCAAAATATAGCTTCCTTCGGCTTTTAGCATCGCTGGAAAAATTACACAGTGAAAAACAATATTGTCTTTCCCAATAAAGTGAACCAGTTTCGTTCCTTTGTCTTTCCAGTAAGGCGTCCAGTCTTTTCCTTCTCTTTGAGCCCATTCTTTGGTGGACGAAATGTAACCAATTGGCGCATCAAACCATACATATAATTTTTTTCCTTCGGCGCCTTCAACCGGAACATCAATTCCCCAATCGAGGTCACGAGTCACCGCACGAGGCTCTAAACCGCCATCGATCCAAGATTTTACTTGTCCATAAACATTCGGTTTCCAGTCGTTTTTGTGTCCAACCAAAATCCATTCACTCAAAAAATCTGAATAACGATCCAAAGGTAAAAACCAGTGTTTTGTTTCTTTAAGAATCGGAGTTTCTCCTGTAATAGTCGATTTTGGGTTGATTAAATCTGTAGCATTCAACGTAGAACCGCATTTTTCGCATTGGTCACCATAAGCTTCTTCATTACCGCATTTTGGACATGTGCCAACTACAAAACGGTCTGCCAAAAACTGATCTGCTTTGGCATCATACAGTTGCTCGGTTACTTCTTCGATAAAGTCTCCGTTATCATATAGTTTTTTAAAGAATTCCTGAGCCGTATCGTGATGAATTTTAGCCGAAGTTCTGGAGTAATTATCAAATGCAATTCCAAAATCAGAGAACGATTTTCTGATAATTCCGTCATATTTGTCGATTACTTCTTGTGGCGTAATACCTTCTTTCTTGGCTTTCATCGAAATAGCTACTCCATGTTCATCGCTTCCGCAAACAAACAAAACGTCTCTTCCCTGTAAACGCAGGTAACGCGAATAAATATCAGCAGGTACATAAACCCCCGCTAAATGCCCAATGTGTATTGGCCCGTTTGTATATGGCAATGCCGCCGTAATCGTATATCTTTCTGGATTCTGTGTCATGATTCAATTTTATTGAGTGCAAAAATAAGCAATAGAATCGAGAGTTGTATGGTTTTTATTAGGAGCTGTTTTCCGCACACGAGGCTGAAAGCCGAACAGGCGAAGCAATTCGTTGCAATCTTTTGTTTTTAAAGAAAAAACAAAAAGGATTTCTACTTCGGGGCATTTCGTTTCTGTACCAGTTTATTATGTTTTTGGGAAGGACGGAGCAATCACAATTAGCAATTTGTTATCTTTGCAGTGCAATTAATTAAGATTAAAAATCATGGCAAAAGGACCTGAAAAAAACACTAAAAATAAGGCTTTACATACCAAATTGCTAAATCAAAAAAAGGCTAAACTTCAAGAAGAGAAAAAAGAAAAAGCATTGCGTTTGAAAGCTTTAGTTGCAAAAATGAATCAGAAAAAGAATAGCAGCGAATCGGATACCATATAATAATCCAATCTAATTGATAAAAAAATTTGCAATTAGCGTTAGTTTTTTTAAGAAATAATTATAAAAAAAACCATCTGATGTCTCGGATGGTTTTTTAGTATAAATCGTATTGTGTTTTTATAATTTGAAAGTAACTCCAAATTTTGCACCGCTGGTTCCAGTGTTTCCTCCCAGTTCTAAATTGATACCAAAGTTATCGGTAAAGAAATAACGTCCGCCTGCTTGTAATCCAAGACCTAAAGAATCGTTGTCAGGATGTGGATTTCCATTGTAATCATCATAATTCCAGATGTAATACGTAAGACTTGCTCCAGCATAGAAGTCAAATTTGCTTGGAATATGCAGAATTCTATTGAAATGATAATTTCCATTAGCGCCAATTCCAATTGCTGATGAATTATAGTGGTAATCATAGCCGCTATAACGGTATGGGTCATTATCTGTTTGAAATGACAATTGGCCTCCAAGGGTGAAATCCTTAGCAATTCCATAATCAAGTCCAAAATAAACTGGAACTCCCCAGCCTGAAATTCCTAGACCAGCATTTAATTGTACCCCACCTTCTTCAAGCGGACTTTGAGCAAATACACCATTTGATATAAAACCAAATGCAATAATTAGAATAAACTTTTTCATAATTTTTTTTTAGATACAACGCAAAAATATGATTTTATTATAGTTTTATTTATGTTTTTTTAATAAAAATGGCTGAATTTAATATTTTAGAATACACATTACAATTTTATGTTTAATAGTTACATAATTTGCAGGTATTTAGCAAATATGAGTTTTCAGCGAAAGAAAGTTAAGTTTGCCCTATTCAAAAATGGCACTTAGGCTTTTTCTATCTTTTGTTTTCAAGCTTGCTTTAAAACGTGCTAAGTTATTTTCTTTTGAAAGATCAATTTCTACGGTTTCAAAAGATTTTAAAAAACCTAAATTTTTGTTTTTAGCAATGATAAAACGCCAATCTTTCGGCTGGAGTTGGTCTAAATGTGCTTGTAAATAGCCAATTTTTGAAACAGAGTGCTGAAGTGGATTTTTTAACGCATTAGCTTCCAGTTTAAAAGAATTATTCTTGACTAATGCTTTTGTTTGTGCCAAAGGAAAATTGACAAAAAGACTTTGATCGTCAATGATATTTTGGCTTTTTAGGTAATCAAAAATCTTTTTAGGATTTGCAGTCTGCATTGAGAAATAAAAAGAAGGTTCACGATTTGTATGAACTACCATTTTTTTTATGGGATTAAAGTCATCGTCATAGTCATAACTGGTGGCCGAGTCTTTCTTCTCTATTATTTTGTTTAGCAACAATTCAGTTTTGCTTGGGTTTTGGGTCAAAATAGAATCAAAATCAAAACCAATGATTTTGCTGATTTTGGTTGCATTTTCAGTAATGAATTTTTGATTGCGAATCATTTCAAAATCAAATCCAATAGAGAGTAATGCATTTGGATTTTGAGTGAATTGCCATTCTTTTTGAAACTTAGATTTGAAATGCAGTTGCCCGTCAACCGTTATTTCGTTGTCTTTCAAAGTCAGGTTCAGAATTCCATCTTCCTTGAGTAAACTGTTTTTTTTGATCCAAAACGTTATGGCATTGGAGTTGCCAATTGTTTTTGATGTTTTTGCGGTGTCTAAAAAAAGTTTTTTCAAAAATAAATTTTCAGCTGTTTTTACAGCTATTTGTTTTTGCATTTCGGGAATGTTCGAAACCAGAATTTGGTTCAAATGCTTAATAACGCAAAGATTCAATGCCTTGGAATAATAAGCCTGCATTCCGTTTTGAAGCCTAGTTTTACTAAAATGCTTTTCAGTTAAAGTTTTTTCAAATACTGTTTCATCTTCAAGTTCTACAGTCACAAACCATTGTGTGGCGGGTTGGTTTTCAATGTGGAAAAAAGCCAAATAATCAGGAGTTTTTATTCCGAAACTGGAAAGGTCAAATTTCTTTTTTATCGGAGTTTTACTTGTATTCCATTCCCATTCGGATGGGTTTTTTAGGCATGAAAAAACAAAATGATTCCGAATGTTTTTGATATCGGTCATAGCAATGGCATCGGTATTTTGAGGAACACATTTTTCGTCAAATTTTTTGTAAAAACCATACGAATATAAAAATGCCATACTCCCAATGGCAATAAGGAGTATGGCAATTCTGCAGAAATTTTTTTTTGTGCTTAATTCTAAAAATTCTAGCATTTTGTTCAATACATTGTTAAATATATAAGGCATAAAAGTTTTAATTTGAATAGAATCGAGTAAAACAATTATTCCATTCAAGAAAGCCATTTAAACTTACCTGATTTATATATTTAAAATTAAATACGGTTTATTTTAAAATACAGCTTTTTTGTCTCTATTACTACAGATTACTCCGTAACAATTGTTTCTTTTTTGTTTTCGGCATATACTTCATTGATGACATCAAAGAAATATTGCAGGCTGTTGGCGTGTTCTCCCTTAATGGTGTAGGATGCATCCGAAATAATAGCACCATTTTTGAATTTGGTTTCCACTGTAATTTGCCCAGCGTTTTTCAAAGCAATGTTATAATAATTGATTTTGGTGTCTTTGTCCAATTCAGTTTTGGATGCAGCTACTATTTTTTGTATATCAAGCCAAGCTGCAGCATTATTTTTGGAAATGGATTTTTTGAAATCAGCCTGTAATGGCATTAGAGTTTGCTGGATAAGGTTTTCAATATTTACTTTAGAGGTTGTTATCATTAGGACACCGTTTTTTAGGCCAAAATATAAGTTTTCAAGAAGATTGTCTTTTTCAAAATGAATAGTGTAATAGCCGTTGGTCAATTGATAATCGGTAGCGGTGAATTTGCTTTTATTCAGTGGAAGCTGAAGCAATTTGTTAACAAACGATTCATTTCGCGTATTCATTACAAATGTAAAATCAGGCTGAATTTCATCTTTGATGCCTTTGGTTTCTATTTGCTCATAATTGTCATTATAAGTGATGTCAATATAATCTCTTTGTACTTTTTTGAGATCGTGAAGCACAAAAACAGCATTGCCCGGGATAAGGTCAGCGATGGCCTTTTCGTCTAAAAATAAGGCAACGGCATCAATCAAAACATCGGCTTCATTCCCGCTGGCATCTTTTGTGTAGGATTGATAAACCGAATTCAAGGTGTTTTTTAATACTTTGTATTCGTAGTTCATAATCGCTTGCGTATCCATTGCGATGGAGTAATATCCCAAAATATTATTGCCTATATAATTCAATAGGTTTTTGTCTACTTTCGAATCACACATTTCTTGGTACGATTTTTTTGTTTCTTCGTTTTTGGGTGCCAAGACTTGATTCAGCCTGATTTTGTCTTTTTCAAAATACCCGTTCAGATAAAAATTGCTGTTTAGCATTCCGTTTTTGTAAATACTGGCTAAAGCGGTATTAGAACCTGCAAAACTGGAGTACAGCTGTGTGGTTAATGCATCCAAATCGGCAAAAATATAAAAATCAGATTTGGGGCTGTTGTTTTTAAATATATTCGAATTTACTGCAGCTGTTTCTGTTTTGGAATCGAAAGATTCTTTGAAAATCGATTGAACAACTGGGTCAATTTTTAATCTTTCGAGGGAATCGTTCTTTCTTAATTCGAGTTCCAATAGTTTTCGGTTGGTTTCTTCCAATTCCGCATTGGCTTTTTCTTGAGCTGCATAAATTTCTTCTTCGGTTGGTCCTGTATAGATGGGTTCTTTAACTGTCTTTGCGGTTTTGTTTCCCTTTTTGTTTTTTCCTTTTTTTGTTTTTTCTTTTGTAGGAACTGGAGTTGGCTTTACTTCTTCGGGTACATAGGCAGTCGCGGCAGTATCATAATTGACAGCTGCTGAATCTACCACTATGGCAGCTGAGTCTATGCTTGTTAAATCAGCATACGGTTCAGTGTCACTATGACTGTTTTTTTTAGGTTTGGTATAGCTGGCGTTTACCAAAACGGCAAATTTGTCATTCCACGCCAAATGATGGTTTTTGGAAGTGCTGACACTCGTATAGTTTGCTTGTTTTTTTATTTTTAGGCTGTCTCCGTATTTGGCTTGAACTATTTTTTCGAACAGCCCGGCATTATTTAGCGGAAGCATCACTACATAATTCATCACAGTATCTTTGCTGATGTAGTATTGATATTGTTTGTCGGTAAGATCAATTCCGGTTTGGCTTAAATCTTTGGGTAAAAACTTCAACTCTTTTTCTAGTAAAGCCTGCATCCAAGGGTATTCCTGAATGGTTTTGATAGCTACTTTCTCATTTAGGTTTTTGCCGTTAAAGCATAAGGCAAAAGGTGCATTGTCTGGAATTTTGCTGGCTAAATCTTGGGCGTTTATCGCCGTGGAGAAGCAAATGATAAGGAATAGGATAAGATTTTTCATTTATGTAATGGTTATTTGTTGTTGTATTTTATCGATTTACTTTCGCTGTATTTAGTTAATTGAATTTGTTCTTTTATTCTCTAAATATTCGATACCAGTTATCATCAATTTTCCAATTATTATTAGGGTCATTAGCAATAAGTTTTTTAAGTTCCTTTTCTTCTTCTTTGTCGTCTGTATAGACAAAAAAAGTTGAAGGTGCACTAAAAAAATTTCTATAAACCCAAAAGTCAACTGTTAGAGTTTTGCTCTTTTCGTTTCTGTGAATTGCAATGTCATTGCCACCGTTTGAGATTACGGGTAATTCAAAAGGCAATTCACAAACCGTTTCATTCCAACTTACATTAGGATTTAGTTCTTTTTGTTTTACTTGTTGAACAATTTCCATACGATTATTGTAAAATATTCTCCAGTCTACTTTTTCAATAAGACTGTTTATATGGAATCTATTAAATGTCAGATAGAATAAAATAGAAAAAACGATTAGATTTTGTATTCGTAATTTAGTTATTGAATTATGTTCTTTTACAAGTTTTAGAAGTTGGATAATGGTAATTATCAATAAAGTGAGAGAAAATCCTATCCACAACAGAACAACAATGTAATATGGAATAAAATAGTATTCTATTATTGTTATAATAAACCAACCCAATATAGAATACATTAATTTTCGCTTACTCATATCTTTTTCAAATTTTCTATTCATTCTTTATGATTAAAAATTTATTACATTGTTACCACTAACTCCCAACAAACACTAGTTTCCAATCATTCCTTAATTAAGTATAATCGTATTTTCTATTTTTTCGTTTCCGTTAATTACGTTGATTATAGAACCGTTTAGTTTAATGGCTTTGTTGCTTTTGGACGTGACTGCATTTTTGTTGGTAAAAGATTTGATGACCGAATCAAATTTGTAAACCGAAGTGTATTTTGCAGTCTGAAAAACTTCTTTATCCGCTTTTTCCAATTTATCGTAAAGCGTTTTTATAGGCACTTTCTGGCTACGGACAAACTTTTTATCATTGAAAGTAAAATAGTCCGTAGCAATTGCTGTGCTTATTTTTTTGCTGTTTTTCAGTTTTAAAAAAACGGCGTTCAGGCTGCTTATTTTTTGGAAATCCAAGTCGATTGCAAAAATATAATTTGTTAAGTCGATATTGGTTTTTACGTTGGAAATTCCTGTGGTGTTCTGTGCCAGTGCTTCTATTTTTGAAGCCTCATTTTTAATTTCCTCTTTGGAAGGAATGGTATAGCCGTTGATTTTCTGCATCTTCAAAACCGAATTGATTTTAGTTTTGCTTTGGCTAAAATTAATTACAAAATTAAAATGCCCTGTTCCGTCATCTTTCATTTTTACCTCTTCAATGACTTCGAAACAGCTTTGGAATAAAAATACAAAACACAATAAGGGGATAAAATAAATTTTTTTCATTGCATATTTTGTTGCAAGGTTTTGGTTAATACCTGTAATCAATGGTACTGCAAAGGAAAGGATAAAATTTCTCTTTCAGATTTATTTAATACGTTTTTTATCTCATTTATTTGATTTTAATCGATTTTTCAGTCTCTTTAAAAGTCAGTTTAAGCCATATAAAACCAAAAGTTCCAGACAGAAACGAAGCAATTAAAATTGCAATTTTTGAGTAGGTTATGACTTCCTCTCCATCGTTTTTAAAAGCCAATAACGTGATGAAAATAGACATAGTAAATCCGATGCCGCCGAGCATTCCTGCGCCCAAAATGTTTTTCCATTTCAAATCTTTAGGTAATTTACTAATGCCCAAACTCACGGCAAGAAAAGAAAAAAGCCAAATTCCCAGCGGTTTTCCTACCACAAGACCTAAAATAATTCCTATTGAGTTTTCATGGCTTAACCCTTCATGCCAGTTTGTGTGTATTGGAATACAGGTATTAGCTATTGCGAATAAAGGGAGGATGACAAAAGCTACTGGATGATGCAGAAAATACTGCAGTCTGTACGAAGCTGTTTCTTTTCCTCCATCGCCAAACGGAATTACAAAGGCCAGTAATACTCCCGTTATGGTTGCGTGAACCCCCGAATTCAGCATAAAATACCACATAAAAACACCTCCAATTAAATAAGGCATTAGATAATGCACTTTACGTCGGTTCAGGATAAACAAGAAGCCCATGATGGCAAAAGCTATAAGCAGGTTGTTAAATGCGATGGTTTGTGTATAAAATAGAGCAATGACAAGAATTGCTCCCAAATCATCAATAACGGCCAGTGCTGTCAGGAAGATTTTTAATGAGGCTGGAATGCGGTTGCCTAATAATGACAAAACACCAATAGCAAAAGCGATGTCGGTAGCCATAGGAATTCCAGCTCCGTTTTGGGTAAGTGTTCCGAGGTTTAAAATCATAAAAATTCCCGCGGGTACAATCATTCCGCCCAAAGCTCCGAAAATGGGCAGAACTGCGTTTTTGATATTAGCCAATTCACCGTGATATAATTCACGTTCCAATTCTAAACCAATAAGTAAAAAGAAAATGGTCATTAACCCGTCATTAATCCAATGTGTAATGGAATGATGCCCTATTTCGGTTTCCCAAAAAGCGATATATTCCGTTTGAATGGAGGAATTGGCCAGCAATAAGGAAACTATGGTTACGAAAAGAAGCAAAAGACCACCCGCTTTTTCGCTTTGAAAAAAGGCAGTAAACGTTTGGGTTAATTTCATCTTTTTATTAGGATTTGAAAGTAAATGGCTAATTTAAGCATTGTAGGTTAATTAATTACTCTGGATTCAAATTATAAACATAAGGCAGTGACATCAGTTATCTTATTCCAGATTCGTATTTTTTTAATAAAATCTCTATACTGAAGCAATATCTTGCAGCAAAATTAGCGCACACGAGCGAAGTGAATTGATAAAGTGAATTAATTTGTCCAAAATTTAAAATTCAGCTTTTCAATAAATAAATCTGCGAATTTGCGGTTATTATTAAAGCTAATGCGCTTGACCCGTTATTAACAGTGATTTTTTAATTAATTTTGAAACTCTAATTTAGTAATATTTTTTATATGGACATCAAAATCCTTCATATTGACAGCAATCATCCCCTGCTTTGGGAACAATTGGGACAGGCTGGTTTCATCAATCACGCCGATTTTACTTCTTCCAAACAGGAAATTGAAGCTAAAATTCAAGATTATCAAGGAATCGTTATCCGAAGCCGTTTTAAAATAGACAAACAGTTTTTGGACAAAGCCACAAATCTGCAGTTTATAGCCAGAGTAGGAGCGGGTCTGGAAAGTATTGATTGTGATTATGCCACCTCAAAGAATGTAGCACTAATAGCCGCTCCAGAAGGAAATTGTAACGCAGTTGGCGAGCATACTTTAGGAATGATTTTGTCTTTGTTCAACAAATTAAATATAGCCGACAGCGAGATCCGTTCCGGCGAATGGAATAGAGAAAAAAACCGCGGTTATGAGCTCAACGGCAAAACGGTCGGGATTATTGGATACGGAAATATGGGAAAGGCTTTTGCTAAAAAACTTCGTGGTTTTGAGGTAGAAGTGTTGTGTTATGACATTAAGGAAAATGTGGGCGATGCCAATGCCAGACAGGTTTCACTGAAGGAATTACAACAAAAAACCGATGTATTGAGCCTGCACATTCCGTGGACGCCCGAAACCGATAAGATGGTGGATTCGGATTTTATTAATGCTTTCTCAAAAGACATCTGGATCATCAATACTTCAAGGGGGAAAAACATAATAACTGCCGATTTGGTTACCGCGATACAATCTGGTAAAGTACTTGGTGCAGGATTGGATGTTTTGGAATATGAGAAATTGTCTTTTGAAAACCTTTTTCAAGATAAAAACACTCCAGAAGCTTTCCAGTATTTATTGGATGGACGAAAAGTGATTTTGACCCCTCATATTGCTGGCTGGACTTACGAAAGCCATGAGCGGTTAGCTCAGGTGATTGTTGATAAAATTAAAGCTTTGTATGGGAAAAGTTAATATTGTAAGGTTTTTAATTGTTTAAAAAATAGGAGTTTGTGATATTTTTTATAATTTAGTCCAAATATCTAATCAATCATTTAATTATAAGTTATGGAAATCAAAACAGAAGAAACTTGGAACACGCCCAGAAATCCAATACCAACATTCAAAGTTGACCCAATTGTAGTGTTAATTTTGAGTTTTTTAACCTGTGGACTGTATTTAATTTATTGGAATTTAAAAGCATCTGAAGTATTAAATGCAGTTGCAGAGAGAGAAATTATCTCAAGTCCTATAGCTATTTTTGCAGGCTGCTGCTATCCTATAAATGGCTATTTCTTTTATCTGGCTGGAAAAGAGGGTTTGCCTGCTGTTCAAAAAAGAATGGGAATACAAGTTAAAGATGATTCGTTGCTTTATTTGATTTTAGGCTTGTTTTTTCCAATGGTTGCAGCAATGATTGTACAAAACGAAATCAACAAGCTGTATTAATAAAGAAATGAAACGACAACGCAAAATACTCGGAATTATAGGGGCTGTATTAACCCTTGTAATTCCGTTTTTTTTAATGCTGCACAATCAGAATAATCATCTTGAAACGGATCAGTCTTTATGTCCCTTCAAGATGCTTACAGGATTTCCTTGTCCGGGTTGCGGCATAACAAAGTCATTGGTTTATTTCTATGAGGGAGATTTATATAAAAGCCTTTATTATCATATTTTGGGGCCTTTTGTAGTTCTTTTTTGCGTAGTGACAATATTCGTTTTATTAGCCGAATTATTTACAAAAAAAGAGTATTTCAATGGAATTTTGTACAATAAAAAACTGGCTTATTTCCTAGCTTGTTTTCTGATATGCTATCAAATAGTGAGAATTACTTATTTTGTAGAAAATAATACCTGCGATTCTATTTTAAAAGAATCTATTTGGAAATAAAAAAACCCGAAATTTTCGGGCTTTTTTATACTTATCAACCAAGAGATTTACTCTTGTTCGTGTTCTTCCTTATCATTTAGCTTGCGTTCCAATTCGGCCTGAAATTCTTCCATCACGGGTTTCATTGTGCTTTCAGGGATATCTGAAATTCGAATGTACATTAATCCATCGATCGCATTGTTGAATAAAGGGTCAACATTAAATGCAACCAATTTTGCGTTTTGTTTAATGTATTTTTTAATCAACACCGGAAGCCTTAAAATTCCTGGTTCCAGTTCGTCAATCAGCTTGTCAAATTTATTCAAATCGGCTTCAGCTTCATCAAAAATAAAATCTTTGTCCGCATCTTTTAGTTTAACTTTGAACTCTTTTTTAGGATGTACATACTGCGCAATATAAGGATCATAATAGTGGGATTTCATAAACTCTATCATCAAAGATTTTGAGAAATCCGAAAATTGATTGCTGATGCTCACACCGCCCAATAAATATTTATGTTCCGGATAGTGTAAAGTAGTATGTATAATTCCTCTCCATAATAAGAACAGCGGCATTGGTTTTTGCTGATAATCTTTAATGATAAAAGCCCTTCCCATATCGATAGACTTACTCATCATATCGTGAAGTTCAGGCTCAAAACGGAATAGTCCATTCAAATAAAAACCTTCAATGCCATATTTAGGATAAATATGGGATCCCAATCCCATGCGGTAAGCCCCGGCAATTTGTTTGGTATCATCATCCCACAAAAAGAGATGGCGGTAATATTGATCATATTTGTCAATGTCAATGGACTCGTTAGTTCCTTCGCCTACTTCTCTAAAAGTAATTTCGCGCAAACGGCCAATTTCATGGAGGATATTTGGAATTTGTTTGGCCTCGGCAAAAAATACTTCGTAATTTTTGCTTTGCAAAAGACGAAGATCTGCTGTTCTCAAAGCTTCTACCTCGGCAATCATTTTCTCTGTACTGGCAGGAGTAACAATCTTTTTTGGAGGTTTTGAAGGTATTAGGTTAGCGGTATTCAAAAAATTATTTTCTTTTTCAAACGGATTCGCCAGCATGTAGGTTTTTTTTCTCAAAAATTCCGTGTATTCTTCAATCGATTCATATTCGTTTTGCTCGGTAACCGAAATAGGTTTTCCAACCCTCACTTTGATAATGCGATCCTTCTGTGTCAATAATTCCGAAGGAAGTTTGGCTGTTCTAAGTGTGTCATTTATTTTCGATAAAAAATAAAATAAACGGCTGTTTTTGGCATGAAAATAAATAGGTACTACGGGAACTTGCGCTTTTCGGATTACTTTTATAGCGCCTTCTTCCCAAGCTTTGTCTACTACAAGTTTGCCGTCTTTATAGGTCGAAACTTCACCGGCAGGAAACATTCCCAGCGGTTTTCCGTCTCTAAGGTGGCGCAGCGTTTCCTTAATTCCCACAACACTTGACTTGGCATCTTTGTGGTTTTCAAAAGGATTCACCGGCATGATGTAAGGCTTCATCGGGTCAATGCGGTGCAGTAAAAAATTGGCGATTATTTTAAAATTGGGCTCTTTTTCGAGCATTAATTTCAATAGTAAAATACCGTCAATTCCTCCAAGCGGATGATTCGAGATGGTAATATAGGCACCATCTTTCGGCAAACGTTTAAAATCTTCTTCCGGAATCTCAAATTTAATTTGAAACTCATCTAATATAGCATTCAAGAACGGCAGCTCTTTCAAATGTTTGTTGCGGTCGTATATTTTGTTTAATGTCGAAATCTTTAAAACTTTCATCAGCAACCAACCTGAAAAAGTGCCGAAAACTCCGTACTTGTCCGTATTTATTGCCTTTGCAACTTCTTTAGCGGTAACTAAACCCATTTATTTTTCTTTTTTGAGCAAGAGACAAAGATAGCAAAATACTCCATTTTTTATGTTTTTTTTTGAATCAATCTTTTTACTTTTTATTACTTTTGGATTCCACAGCAGAAAATAATCCAAGGTTCTGATAGAAAAGAGAGTAGAAGAATCTTCTTACTGTGCATACTATTTCGGATATAAAAACAAATTTAGATACATGAAAATAATCTCATACAACGTAAACGGAATTCGGGCAGCAATCACCAAAGGATTTATTGAATGGCTGCAGCACGCCAATCCTGATGTTATCTGTTTACAGGAAATCAAAGCTACTGAAGAACAAATCCCTGTATCTGACATCGCAGCAGCTGGTTATCCTTACCAATACTATTATCCAGCCACCAAAAAAGGCTATAGCGGCGTGGCGATTCTTTCCAAAATAAAACCTAATAACGTGGTGTATGGAACAGGAATCCAGCACATGGATTTCGAAGGGAGAAACCTTCGTGCCGATTTTGATGACTGCTCTGTAATGAGTTTATACTTACCATCGGGAACCAATATTGACCGTCTGAGCCACAAATTTATGTACATGGATAACTTTCAAAATTACATAGACGAACTCAAAAAAAGCATTCCCAATCTAATTATTTGCGGGGATTACAACATTTGCCACGAGGCGATAGATATTCATGACCCTATCAGAAACAAAAACGTATCAGGTTTCCTACCCGAAGAAAGAGCTTGGCTGGATAAATTCATGAAATCTGGTTTTGTAGACAGTTTTCGTCATTTCAACAGCGAACCGCATCAATATTCGTGGTGGAGCTATCGTGCGGGAGCCCGCGGGAATAACAAGGGCTGGCGCATCGATTACAATTTAGTGAGCGATTCCCTAAAACATAAACTGAAAAGAGCCGTTATATTGCCAGATGCCATGCATTCTGATCATTGTCCCGTTTTGGTTGAAATTGAGTGAGATAATTTCAATATCAATGGCAATTGAAAAAGAAAATAATGAAAGTTATAAGGAGCTAATCCAGCTATCTGTTCCAAAAGATTTCCACTTTTATCTGGTTAGGGCATTCCGTATTTCAAGAACTGTTACCCCAAAATACTACACATAAATATTTAAATTTAACAAAAATGATTAAAAAAATTTCTATCGGACTTTTAATATTGGCATTGTCAACTTCTTGCGTTTCCAAGAAGATCTACAATGAACTAGAAACCAAGTTTGCCGATTTAAAAAAAGAAAACAGAGCCATTTCAGACGAGAATGCAGCTTTATTGGCCTCCAAAACACAATTGCAATCTGAGAAAGAAGCACTGAAAAAGAATTTGGACGATGTAAATGCTAATCTGGCCAAAGTCCAAGCTGATTATGAAGCAGCCAAGAACAAAATGAAAGTGATGCAGGATTCGTATGCAGCTTTAGAAAAAAACAGTGATGAAGCCTTGGAAGCCAATATGAAAAAGAACCGCGATTTATTGGCGCAACTGGATGCTAAAGCAAAAGCATTGGCACTAGAACAGGAAAAATTAAATGAAAGCAGCCAGCGTTTAAAAGAACTGGAAGATTTAATTGCTGCCAAAGAAGCCAGCATGAAAAAACTAAAAGAAACGCTTTCTAAAGCACTGAATGGTTTTGAAGGGAAAGGACTTACAGTAGAACAAAAAAACGGTAAAGTTTATGTTTCTATGGAAAACAAACTGCTTTTCAATTCGGGAAGCTGGGCTGTAGGTAGTGAAGGGAAAAAAGCAGTTGTCGAAGTTGGAAAAGTTTTGGGTGACAATCCAGATATTTCCGTATTGATAGAAGGGCACACCGATAATGATCCGTATGAAGGTTCAGGACCAATTGCTGACAACTGGGATCTTTCGACCAAAAGAGCAACAGCTATTGTTACTATTTTGGGCGAGAACAAAAAAGTAAACAAACAAAATCTTACGGCAGCAGGAAGAAGCGAATATTCTCCATTAGCAAGTAATACTACAGCCGAAGGAAAAGCTAAAAACCGAAGAATCGAAATTATCCTGACTCCAAAATTGGACGAAATTTCAAAAATGCTGAATGAGTTTTAGCAGAAAGATACTGAGTTGCTGAGATTCTATGAAACTAAGTTTAAAAAGGTTCGCGTGTAAACGTTGAACCTTTTTTGTTAAACTCAAAATTCACATTCTGATTATGGCGTTTAAAAAAACACAATAAAAAAATCCATGCAAATCTGTTTGATCCGTTACATCTGTGGGCTATTTCGCAATCTAGATTAAAATTAAGTTAGGCCAATCCACAATCGATTAACTAATTTTTATCTTTGCATTCAAAAAAAACTTAGCGTCTTAGAATCTTAGCCACTTAAAAAAAATGAAATACACTACTTTACCGAACACCAATATCAAAGTCAGTAAAATATGCCTTGGAACAATGACTTTTGGACAGCAAAACACTGAATACGAAGGACATGCCCAAATGGATTATGCGCTTGAGAAAGGAGTTAATTTTTTTGATACTGCCGAGATGTATTCCATTCCGAGCAGAGAAGAAACGTACGGAAGTACCGAGAAAATCATTGGAACCTGGTTCAAGAAAACTGGAAGAAGGGAAGAAGTAGTTTTGGCTTCCAAAATCGCAGGACCGAATCCTAATTTTGGCTACATGCGTGAAAAGCTGGATTTTTCTCCTGCGAGTATTCAATATGCTTTAGATAAAAGTTTGCAGCGACTTCAAACTGATTATTTAGATCTCTATCAGCTGCATTGGCCGGAACGTAAAACCAATTGCTTTGGACAGCGAGGACTTAAAGTTCAAGACGATGCCTGGGAAGATAATTTCCACGAAGTTCTGGAAACATTGGATGGTTTGATAAAAGCTGGAAAAATAAAGCACATTGGGGTTTCCAATGAAAATCCGTGGGGAATAATGCGTTTTTTGGAAGAAAGCAAATACAATAATTTGCCTAGAATTAAAACCATTCAAAATCCATATTCATTATTGAACCGCCTTTTCGAAAATGCTTCAGCCGAGGTTTGTCTTCGTGAAAATGTGGGATTATTGGCGTATTCGCCATTAGCTTTTGGCGTTTTATCAGGTAAATTTTTGACAGGTGAAAGTCATCCAAATGCGAGATTGAGCCTGTTTCCACAATATACAAGATACAGCAGTGCAAAATGTGCAGAAGCTGCCAAATTGTATCATGAAATAGCCCATAAACATGGATTGACATTGATTGAATTGGCTTTAGCTTTTGTACAGCAGCAGTCTTTTGTAACGAGCAGTATCATTGGCGCAACAACAATGGAACAGCTTAAAGAAAATATTGCAACTATTGATATTGTTTTGTCGAAAGAAATCTTAAATGATATTAATGCTATTCAGGCTGTTATTCCTGATCCCGCGCCATAATTTAAATGACGTAAAAAACCCTGTCAGTGTTCAAAACGATGACAGGGTTAATTTTTTTATAAATTCTCTATAATCTCATCTTTAGGATACCGCACTTTGTAACTGATCCTGATTTTCTTGGTTTCATTTGGCTTCATCTGTAGCTGCCAAGTCAGGATTCCTGTTTCAGCGTTAATTTTAGCATTGTCACTTTGCAGTAATTCAACTTCAATGTCTTTATTAGAACTCAACGGATATTGATCTTTCAGTAACATTTCGATTGCGTCTTTTTTGTTGTTTCTTAGGGTGATGTCAAAGGTAAAAGTCTGTTCTTTTTTGGAAGACAAAAATTTAGTACCCGACTGATCGACCACTTTTTCACGTTTGATGGTCACTTTTTTATCACGGCCCATACTCAAACTCAAAGTGTCACTGGTCTGATTCGGTTCTATAAAAGTCTTACCTACATACATACCTTCAAAAATGATATTGGCTTCCCCTCTCAACAGATTGTATTTACTGTAATCCGCAATTTGTGCCAGTAAAAAAGCGTCTTTTTCTGCTTTAGGCACGGCATAAAATTTATAAGATGCTGGAAGTTTGATTTCTTTTAGCGAGACGCTGTGTACTTTTCCATTCGATAAAATATCATAAGGGATATCAATATCAAATGAAATATTCAGTTGATTTTCAGAAACGGTGGTGTAGTTTGAAACTGAAGATTCTGCGGCCATTATCGGTTGTGCATTCATTTCTTCCTTACCAATTTGAATACCTGCGACTCTTCCCTGCAATTGATTCGCTACTCCTTTTCTCTTAGAACCATAGCCAACTACAACTACTTCTTGTAATTGGTTATTCGTTTTGTAGTTTAAAAACCAAGAACTGAGTAAAGGTGCCTCATTATTCTGGTTAGGAATACCGCTGGACAAAGTCAGTTTTACTTTTTTCCAATCGATTCCAGTATTTTGGATGACCTGCGCTTTGTACATCATATTAATTGGTGCGGTTACGCTTTCGGTGCGTAAATCATAGAAAGGTGTCCACGAAGCATTATTTGACAAATAAGTAATGTCCAAAGGAATGGCTCCAGCCAAATTATTCATTACTTGAACAATTAGTTTTCCAGATGAGGTTTTCTCTTCTTTGCTCGTATCTACTTCGAGTTTGTTGTTTAGTTTTTGAAGGGTCTCATTCAGTTTTTGCTCTTTTTCGGTTAACGAATTTATGGTATTGGCGATTTCTGTCTGTTTGGCTTTGTAATAATCGACCATTTTCATTAATTCCATTACATTCAAACCCGAATTTATTCCTGAAACCTGTTGGTTTTTGTCTAACAGTGTCAGTGTTTTGGTTTCTGCATTTTTGGAATTTCCAACTTTTAAAAGTTCTTTTTGTACCAAAACAATACTGTCTTTCACTTTTTTTAAAGCTGGAGATTTCAAATCTATTTCATATTCCGAGACATAATCATTAGTGAATTGGACAGAAAGAACAGTTACTGTTGCAGGCGCGCCTATTTGAACCGAATTTTCATTCAGGTCAACTGCGACATTTTTGATTACGATTTCACTCGTGCCTATTGGCAAATTTACATTGGTAGTTTGCGAAATTTCGGCGGCATTAAAATATACGATTGCCGATTTTACTTTGGCAGTCGTAAAAATTGGTTTTTGTGCGAAAGCAAAAGCAGTAACCAATAGAAAAGCGGATAGTATTGTTTTTTTAAACATAAGTTGGTGTTTTAATTTTTATATGATACCCATTACAAATAACGAAAATTTCGATGGGCTTTCAATAGTAAATTGTAAGAATGATTTTCTTTTTTGAGTTGTCAATTATTTTTTCAATTGCCCCAAAGAAGCGTTCATTCACCATTGGACATCCGTAACTGTTGCAGATATCGTTTTCTTGTTCTTCAAATGGAACTCTGGAATATTTGTGTAAAACTACATTTCTGTCAAAAGCATTACTGTTAGTCTTGTCTAATCCATATAGTTTGTATGCTTTTCCAAAAGTGCCATTATACGAATTGCCAATGGAGTATTTCCCAAGCGAAGTACAAAGTGAATTGTTAGTATTGCTGAATTTTAGCTTTCCTGAGATTCCCGTTTCTGAACCTGAACCATGACCGACTAAGCCTTTATCAAGCAGTTTATTGTTTTTTAAATCATAAATGAAAAAGCGTTTTTTTCCAGATGTAATTCTCATGTCTATAAAAAAGCCAATTTCTGTGTTGTATTTTGAATCCCTATTTACAAACCGTTTAACTTCGCTTATTTGGCTTTCCAGTTTTTCTTCCGAAGAATAAACAGGTTCTGTTACTTTAGTTGTTTGGAGGTCATTTTTTTTATGCACGCAACTAAAACTTGCGCTAAAAACTCCAATTAAAATAAAAGCGAAGATTGTTTTTTTCATATAAACAGGATTCTTTTTTTGATATATAGCTTTACAGTTTTCCCAAAGATAAATATTTATTTATCTACAGTATAACCTTTCACTTTTGCTAGAGACACAATTGAAGTGCTGATTGCATTTCCCAAATCGTCTTGTGACTTTGTTTTTTTGGTTTCGGCATCGATGTATTGCTGGCGTTTTTTGGCCAATTCACCAATTTCTTTTTGGATTGTTTCTCTTTCTTTGGTTTTTTGTGTTACAATCACTTCCAATTCGGCTTCCGATTTGTTTTGAAGTTCAGTGGGCAATTCTTCTTTTTTTATTTTTGCAATGGCTTTTGGATCTTCTTTTACGCGGTCAACTAAGTCCCAGCTTTCATTTTTGTACACTGCTTTGGATTTGCTTACGGCGCGTTCGGCATAATTGGCAGATGAAACTCCTTGTGCATTTTTGTCTTGCACTTCTTGGTTCATTTTTTTGGAAGAACCTTTTGATCCGTAGCCAATATAGGTGTTATTTATCTTTACATTGCATTTGGATATTTGATCGTCATAAGGCGTTGATACATATTGAACAGATAAGTTGGAATCAATGTTGAAGTATTTTCCTTTGCCATAATCGGCACCGTCTTTCCAAAAGGTATTAATGCCTTCCATACTGCTTCCGCAAAAAATAGTGTTCACATAAATATCGTTTTTCAGCGCATCGCTTATGGCTTCTTTATAATTTATTCCGCCTTGGTTGAAAGCCTCGTTTCCTGCAATGTAAATGAGTTTCATATTGCTGTTTTCTTTTCCCCATTGCAGTTTCTTGGTGGCATCTTGGATTACCGCACCGCAATATTCGTTACCACCGTTGGTTTTTAAAGCAAATAATTTTTCGGAAATCAAGTCCAAGTCGGTGCTGAGAGGCGTTACTTGTCTGATATAATTAGATTGTTGCGCCAATCCGTCATTGCCGTATTCATATAAAGCAATTTCGATATCGGGAGTTTTACCGGAATATTTAAGGGTAATTAGCGTGTTTACAATATTCCAAAGCCTTGATTTGGCTTGATCGATTAATCCGTCCATGCTATTGGAAGTATCTAACAAAAGCGCTACTTGAATTTTGGTATTTTCAGTTGCTTTTGGTTCTCTACAAGTGTCATTTTTGATGGGTTTTGCATTCGAAGAATTATAGCTTGCGAAAGAAAGTGTTGTTGCCAAAAGCGCCGAGATAAATAGAGTCGATTTCATGATTTATAGTTTTAAGGGTTGATTACAGATCAAACTTAGAAACTAAAAACACCCATTTTTTGGACAAATGGTGAAACGGCCTTTTCACTTGGTGAAACGAGTTGTAAAAGGAGTTTAAAATACTTTACTTTACAGAGTGGATTTTTTTTGGGAGTTTCTAAGATTCTAAGTTGCTGAGATTCTAAGTGTCTTGGAGTTTTAGCCTCTTAATAGCTTAAAAAGACTAAATATTTCTTCTTAGCCCCGATTGCAGAGGAAATCCTTGTTTGCCGGGGTTCGGCAAACAAGATTGTAACGGAAAGCGGGACTAATGCTGATAAAAAGACCAAATCTTTCTGCTCCAAACTATTATTAATTTGCTTAGAAACTTAAAAAAAATGCGTTTACTGACTGTATATTTTTTCTTCCTTCTTGGTTTGTTGTTGCCTTTTGGCACGATGGCGCAGGATTCTTTGTCCAAAAGCAAAGCGATGTCCGCTTCTAAGATGAGTAGGGCAACCTATGATTTACAAAAATCTTTGGATGTAAATGACGAAGCGAAGATTGCTCAAAATTATGAGCGGTTGGCCAATGAATTTCAAAATAAAGGAGATTACGCGAAGGCCGAAGAATATTTTAAAAAAGCGATTGCCAGTTACACCAAATTAAAGCTGTCGGATGATGTAACCCGCATAACGAGATGCCTCGCTAAAGTGCAGGAATCCCAGAAAGACTATAAATCGGCGATTAAGAGTTACGAAGTCGCGGGCGATATATCGGAAGATAAAAGCCTTGAAAAAATAAATTCGAATGACGCCAATCGCTTGCGTTCTGCGGCAAGTCCGGTGGCTCAAGTAGGTTATCTCAATTCGAATATTGAGTTACTTAAAAAGGAAAATAAAGAAGAAGAAGTTTCGGCGGCTTATGTTCAAAAAGCTGAGAATTCATTGAAGCAAAAAAACAAGGAAGTTGCGATAGAAAGTTACAATCAGGCGCTCGCTTACGCAAAAGGAAAACCGGCAGCAATCATCAAAATTAATAATGAAATTGCCAAAGTTTACGCTTCAGACAACCAATTTGAGAAAGCAATTGGTATTAACGAAAAGCTTTTGGCGGAAGCCAAAACCAATCAGGATTTCAGCACTCAAATAAAACAATTGCAGTCATTATCAGTTCTTTATTTCAAAAAAGAAGATCCGAATAAAGCAGTCACTGCTTTGAAGGAAGCCTTTTCTTTGGCATTGCAAAAAGGAAATTCTGCCGAAGCCAAAAAGAGTTTGATTTCGTTGACTCAGTATTACAATAGAAAAGGGAATAACAAGGAAAGTTTGGCGTTATACGATCAATTTCTTCAAAATTTTGATCAATTAGTACAATTGGATACGACTTTGATTGACACAAAAGCGTTTCAGGTTAGCGAAGATAAAATTCGCCAATTGGAAAAAGAGAAATCGTTGAAAGATGAACTAATCACAAAGACAAATACTTTTAATTACTTTCTTTTGGGCTCCATAGGTTTGCTTTTATTGCTGTTTTTGTGGATTGTAAAAACGCTTTTTTCAATTAAAACCAAGAACAAAGAAATAGCATTGCAGTCGTTGCGTCGTGAAATGAATCCGCATTTTATTTTCAACAGTCTTAACAGCGTTAACCAGTTTATAGCCGAAAACAAGGAACGCGAAGCCAATAAATACTTGACTTCCTACTCAAATTTGATGCGAAATACGATGGAGAATTCCAACAAGGATTTCATCACATTGGACAATGAATTGGAACAATTGAAAAAGTATTTGGAGTTAGAACATTTGCGTTTTCAGGATAAGTTTGATTTCAAAATAAGCGTTGACCCAGAATTGGATGCAGAAAGAACAATGGTTCCCAATATGATTATTCAGCCTCATTTGGAGAATGCCATTTGGCACGGATTACGTTATTTGGACACCAAAGGATTATTGCAATTGCAGGTTCAGTTAACCAACGGGAAAGTGGTGATTCGTATTGAAGATAACGGCATTGGTTTGACCAAGAGCCAAGAGCTGAAAACGATTAATCAAAAAGCGCATGAATCGCGGGGAATGAGCAATACGAAAGAGCGCATTGGTCTGCTTAATGAATTGTACAAAAAGAATATTTCTTTTCAAATTTTTGAGAAAGCCTTGCCGGAAACAGGAACTGTAGTAGAAATTGTTTTTCCATTAATTGATAAAATAGGATGAGTTTTCAAAAGATAAAAAGCGTAATTGTCGAAGATGAATTGGCTGCACGAGAGGTGCTTAAGAATTATTTGAGCAAATATTGTCCGCAAGTGGAGGTTATTGGCGAAGCCCAAAATATAAAAGAAGCTGTTCCGCTGCTGCACAAATTACAGCCACAATTGGTTTTTCTGGATGTCGAAATGCCTTTTGGGAATGCTTTTGATGTGCTCGAAGCCTGCAAGGATTTGCATTTTGAGACTATTTTTGTAACGGCTTTTTCGGAGTATTCTTTGAAAGCTTTAAATCAAAGCGCAGCCTACTATTTGCTGAAACCCATTAGCATTGAAGAATTAATCGTGGCGGTAAACAAAGTGCATCATCAAATTCTAAATCAGGAAATTTTTAATAGAAACAAGATAATCGTTGAAAATTTTCAGGAACAAAAACCCGAAAAACAGCAGGTAATTTTACCAACATTGGAAGGTTTTGAAGTAGTTAGAATGGAAGAAATCGTTCGCCTTCGCGGTAATGGTAATTTTACCGATTTATATCTTCACAATGGAAATAAGAAAATGGTTTGCCGTTTTTTAAAGCATTTCTCAGAAATCCTGCCTTTGCCTTTTATCCGAGTTCATAAATCCCATATCATCAATTTGAACTGTGTGAAATCCTATAATAAAGGTGGTATTATTACCTTGAACGATGGTGCTGAAATTGAGGTTTCCCCGACTTATAAGGAAGATTTTCTGAGGAATTTTAAATGAAGGCTTAACCGCAATGTGCGCAAAGAATATCGCAAAGTTCGCTAAGCTTTGCGTTCATAGCGCTTCCTTTGCGAACTTAGCGGTTAAATAAATAATTAGAAATCAAATTCTTCTTTCACTGTCGTAGAATCAATAACAGTTGTATCTTTTACTTTGATGTTCAATAAGGAATGAGCACGGCCAGTAATTGTTATGGGAGATGACAAACCAATAGTGTCTTCAGGAACCAATAAACCTCGGCGAAACATTAGATTTCTCAGGAATGTCTGTTGCTTGGTAGCATAAGCTTTCTGCAAACCTTGCTGGTCAAACTGCCACATGAATTTCTTTGGTTTTGGGATTATCGTAGCGAGGAACAAACATTCGCGCACATTCAAATCGGCTGGTCTTTTCTGGAAATAAAATTCGGCAGCTTCGCCAATTCCATATACGTTTGGGCCCCATTCGATGATATTGAAATAAACCTCCAGCATACGTTGCTTGCTTGTGATTCGGTTGTTTTCTATGATGTATACCAACAGAATTTCTTCCAGTTTTCTTGACAAGGTTTTTTCTCTGGTAAGGAAAACGTTTTTTACCAATTGCATGCTTATTGTACTTGCTCCACGGGAGAATTTTTTGGTGCGGATGTTTTTAAGTATCGACTGTTTGAAGGCTTCGTTTATAAAACCATGATGCGACATAAAAGAAGGGTCTTCGGAGGTTAAAACACACTTTTGCAAGTAAGGAGAAATTTGGTCTAAAGGCGTGTAATACGGGTTACTTGCGCCTACAAAAACAGGTCGCTGCAGTACACCTTTATCGATAGCTCTATAGGTAAATTCTCCGTTTAATTTGGCAAGGTCTATATTCCCGTATTTGATTATGTTTACATTTTGTTTGTTTACATTACTTTTGAAAACAATGGTGTTCGGTCTGTTTTTGTTGAACATGAAGTCCAATTTATAATCAAAATCTCCCGTGGCTTCCATGCCTTGAAAATGGGTAAACAATCCGTCGGGAAGCGAAGTGATAAAATCCTGCGTCTTCATTTTTGGAGTGGTGATTTTTAGCCTGTAAACCGTATCTTCTTCTGTATTATAGGAAAGATAAGGGTGTATTTTTATTTTGTTAAACTGAAAAGTTGAACTGCTGTCAATCGAGATAAAATCGGAACCCAAGAGGAAACGGAAATCAAATCTGGCATTTTTGATGTTTACGTCTTTATTAGCGATTCTTTTATGGTTGACTTTTAAATTGGTAATCGAACTGTAGCCGTCAAAATGCAGTTCGCCATGACTCATTTCAATATTTTGGATTTTGAACCGGATGGAGTCAAAACTGGCTTTCAGGTTGTAACGTTCATCAAAATAGGGAACTTTGATCGCGCCAGTGTCAATATTGAAAAAACGCAGATCTCCTTTTTTATTTCTCGGGTCTGCTATTCCGTTGATTCTCCATCTTTGAGCAAAAGTATTGGTTTGAACATCGATGGATGATTCTAATTTGGTTTCGAATAAAGTTAGTTTTTTGAAGTTTACAGTTGCTTTTTTGCCATTATCATCCAGTTTGAAAACCAAATTTTCAAGTGTCATATCAGTTGGAACCAAATTAAGGACTTTGCTGATAATGCGATAGGCAAATTCTGCGTAATCTCTTTTTTTATTGCTAACTGGTTCATTTTTGTCTTTTTTTAGGAAAGCGCCAAAATTTTTGATTTTTCCTTTTTTGGTTAATTGAACATAACCGTTTTTTATTTCAAGAGTACCCAGCTGTACATCGCCAATAAGTAACCGCCATAAATTGACACTCGTTTTTATTTTTTGAATTTTAAAGATAGTATCCAGATTTTTTGGAGCCAAAGTGATTTCGTCCAATTCTATTCCGGAAACACCATCAAAAGAAGCTTTTTTTATGGCAAATTCGCTATTGTATTCTAGCTTCATTGTTGCTGAAACCTTATCGATGGCTTGATCCAAAAGTTCGTCCCTAAACACAAGAAAACCTATTAGTAGTGCAGCAATAACGATTCCAAGTATTTTGGAAGCAAGAAGGAACTTTTGTTTATTAGTTTTCATATTGAAGTAGGAAAGATAGTCTTTTTTTAAAATATTATCCGAATAACTGACTGGCAACATCTTCGATTTTGGCGACCAATTGGATTTTTATCCCAGTGTTTTTTAAGGCTATTTTATTGTATTTGGATACAAAAATAGTCGAGAATCCTAATTTTTCGGCTTCTTGGATGCGCTGATCGACTCTGTTCACAGGACGAATTTCGCCCGAAAGTCCAACCTCGCCGGCAAAGCAAAACCCTTTTTCGACAGGAATATCTTCGTTGGAAGATAAAATGGCGGCGACTACGGCCAAATCGATAGCGGGGTCATCTACAGAGATTCCGCCGGTTACATTAAGGAAAACGTCTTTGGCGCCAAGCCTAAAGCCAGCTCTTTTTTCTAGAACTGCCAAAATCATATTCAGTCTTTTGGCATTATAACCTGTGGTGCTTCGCTGAGGAGTTCCGTAAACAGCTGTGCTTACTAGTGACTGTATTTCGATCATTAAAGGGCGCATGCCTTCGAGTGTAGTGGCAATGGCTGTTCCTGACAGTTCTTCGTCTTTGTGCGAAATTAATATCTCGGACGGATTTGATACTTCTCGTAATCCGCTGCCCAGCATTTCGTAAATTCCGATTTCGGCGGTAGAACCGAAACGGTTTTTTAATGATCGCAAAATACGATATACATGATTTCGATCGCCTTCAAATTGCAAAACGGTATCGACCATGTGTTCCAATATTTTTGGACCTGCTATGGTTCCGTCTTTGGTAATATGACCAATTAAAATTACAGGTATGTTGGTTTCCTTGGCAAATTTAATCAATTCGGCTGTGGTTTCTCGTATTTGAGAAATGCTCCCAGCAGTCGATTCAATATAATCGGTATGCAGTGTCTGAATCGAATCGATTATGACAATTTCGGGCTGAATGGCTTCAATCTGTTTGAAGATATTCTGTGTTTTGGTTTCGGTCAGAATGTAACAGTTGTCTCCGTTTGGAGTGATGCGTTCTGCACGCATCTTAATCTGCTTTTGGCTTTCCTCTCCGGAAACGTATAAAGTTTTATAAGGTAATTTTAATGAAATCTGAAGCAAAAGCGTACTTTTTCCAATTCCGGGTTCACCTCCCAAGAGAATCAAAGAGCCAGGAACGATTCCGCCACCAAGTACTCTGTTGAGTTCCCCATCGGTAGTATCCAGCCGAATTTCTTCGGCGCAGTCAATTTCATTAATACGTAAAGGTTTTGGCGCTTTGCTGGTTGTAGACGATTCGCTTTTCCAAGCTGCTTTTTCCTGTTTTTGTATAATTTCTTCGGCAATAGTATTCCATTCTTTACAGGAATTGCATTGTCCCTGCCATTTTGCATATTGGGCACCGCAATTCTGGCAAAAAAACGTTGTTTTTACTTTAGCCATTGTTATTTTTTTTCTTCAGTAATTGGTGTTTCAGTTGTGGGAACATCTGTTGCTGGAGTATCAGTTTTTACATCTGCTGAAGTGTCTTGACCTACTTTGCCTTTTATTTTTGGTTTTTTAGCATAGGTCTTTTTTAATTCTTCCGCTTTGGCAAACATCATGTCTTTGGTCAGATCGGCAATTTCTTCTTTATTAAAACCTGACATGTAATAACGTACGGCTCTTGGATTATCTCCTTTTTTCTCAAACATTATTGCCAGCTGATAGTCTCCCAACATGCTTTTTGGATAATTTTTATCGGCAAGAATTGCTAAGGCATCTAGTTCGTTATAATCTTTGTTTTCCAGAATTGCGGCTTCGATAGCTTTAAAATCACTTATTCGGATTGGGTTTTTTATACCAAATGAATTTTCAATAATATTATATTTCTTTTTCAAATAATCTACATAGCCTTCTTTGAGAGTGGCTATTTTAGTCTTGTATTCCAGTACAGATATTGGCTCTGCTGCTGAAAAAATTTGATATAAAGCTGAAGGAATCGAATGCAAAACCAGAGAATAATGAGAGGCTTCTTTGAAATCTTCGAATTTATAATTTAATTCTGGGTTTTTAATCGCTTTTAGACTTGTGTCAAGATTTAGAATTCTTTCTCTCATTTTTTTCTCATCACCATCGGCTGTTGATAAATAATAAAAAAGAGGGATTTTAGAATTTGCTAGTAAATCTGGTAGTGTTTGTTCCATATTTATAGGTAATTCCGGGCTTAATGAGATATATGCGTTAAATAATGGTTTGTCCTTATATAAAAAGAAATTTAAAAAAGAGGCGGTTGTGTCATGCCCAGCTATAATTTTGAAATTGGTTATTCTGTATTCCTTTTGAATCATAGGAATAAGTTCTAGAGAAATAAAATCGAAGAAATCTACACTTTTTCCATCAGGTATTCCTGTTACAGGATCAACTCCGCAATCTATGTTTCTTTGACCGTTTTTGTTTTGATTTATGCCTACAATTATCACTTCTGGTAAATCATTCCAATAAGAACCATAAGTTAATGCACCAGTAAAAGGATTTAATAAATTATCTCCGTCTAATAAAACCAATAATGGGTATTGTTTGGTTTTGTTTTTTTCATAGGAAGCAGGTAATGAGATATAAATATCTCTTTTTTCTTTTAATTTTTCAGAGTTAAAACTGACTGTCTTTATTTGTGCAAAACAAGAAAAGGAAAAAAGGGCTAGTAATACTGTTAATAAATGTTTCATATTGTTTGGGGTTGGTTATTTATAAGAAATAGTGTGCAATATAAACAATTATTATTGTATCGTGACAAATGACAGTTAAACTGTTATGTTAAAGAGTTGTCGTTTTCATTAGGAAAAACAATCCATGGCTTGAATGTTTTTGCTTCTTCAAAGTCTAATGTAGCATACGAAATGATGATGATGATGTCGTCTTTTTGAACTTTTCGCGCTGCAGGGCCATTCAGTGTAATTATTCCGGAATTTCTCTCTCCAACAATAGCATAAGTATCAAAACGTTCTCCATTATTAATGTTTACGATGGATACTTTTTCTCCTTCTATTATATTTGATGCTTCTAATAATGCTTCATCTATAGTTATGCTTCCGATGTAATTTAAGTCGGCTCCTGTGACTTTTACACGGTGAATTTTTGATTTAACAACTTGAATTTGCATGGTATTTTAATTTAAAGAAATTGTATCTATTAAGCGTACGCTGTTTATAAACACTGCGATAAACGCTCGGTATTTTTTATTTTTATTTTTTCGGATGCAGGTTGAAAGTGTATCTTCATCTGCAATTTCAAAGTATTCTAAAGTGAATTCTTTGTTTTTGTCAAATTCTTTTTGAACCCATTGAGCTGTTTTTTGGGCGCTATTATTTGTGAATTTATTTTTAGCCTCTTTTAGTATTTTATAAATGATGGCTGCTTCTTTTCTTTGTTGCAAAGTTAAGCGTTCATTTCGAGAACTCATAGCTAAGTTGTTGGTTTCTCTCAAAATGGGACAAACAACAATTGCTACGGGTAAATGGTTTTTCTCGACCATTTTTTTTACAATCTGCACTTGCTGAAAGTCTTTTTCCCCAAAATAGGCTCTTGTGGGCTGAATAATTTCGAAAAGGATTTTTACAATAGTTCCGACCCCGTCAAAATGGCCGGGTCTGAACTTTCCTTCCATTTTATTTTCCAGACCGTCAAAATCGAATGACTGTGACAAGGTTTTTCCTTCATACATATCTACGACCGTCGGGGCAAAAACAATAATATTCGGGTTTATTTGAGAAATTTTGATGACATCTTCATCTAGTGTACGGGGGTATTTTTCTAAATCTTCCGGATTGTTAAATTGTGTTGGATTTACAAAAATACTTACAACTGTTATGTCGTTTTCCCGTGTTGATTGAAGCATCAGCGACTGATGCCCCTTATGTAAAGCACCCATTGTTGGAACAAATCCAATTGAAGATTTTGTAGTCTTTATTGAACTTAAATAATCCATTAAAGCTGTTTTTCCGTCAAAAATCTGCATGGCTGTTTTGTTTAAATTAGATGCAAACTTAATATTTTAGTCTATAACTGCATAAAATTTTGTAATTTTGCGTGGTTTTTATTGCCAATAATTAATCAATTTATACTATGAAAGATAAGAGGATATTATACGTATCATCTGAAGTTGTGCCTTATCTCGCTGAAAATGAGGTTTCATTAATGTCTTATGACGTACCAAAAATGATTAATGATCAAGGAGGGCAAATTAGAATTTTTATGCCAAGGTATGGAAATATTAACGAGAGAAGACATCAATTACATGAAGTGATCAGGCTCTCTGGGATGAATTTGGTGGTGAATGATTTGGACATGCCTCTTATTATTAAAGTTGCTTCTATTCCAAAAGAGAGAATTCAAGTTTATTTTATTGATAACGAAGAATATTTTAAGAGAAAAGCCACTTTTGCAGATGAAGAAGGAGTGATGTATCCTGATAATGACGAACGTGCTATCTTTTTTGCAAAAGGTGTAGTGGAGACTGTAAAAAAATTAAACTGGGTTCCAGACATTATTCACGTTCACGGCTGGATGGCTGCTATGCTGCCAGTTTATATGAAGCATTTTTATAAAAATGAAGCGTTGTTTTCGGACACTAAGATAGTTACCTCTGTTTACAGCCAGTCTTTTGACGGAACATTAGATGCTGAAATGATAAATAAAGTGCGTTTTGACGGTATTCCTAATGAAGCCATTTCCGAATTAGAAGTTCCTAACTACGAAAATATTATGAAAACTACTGTCCGTAATTCAGATGCTGTTATCATTGCTTCTGACGGGATCTCGCCAAGTTTAACAAAATTTATAGAATCTTCCAATAAACCTTTTTTACCTTTGAAATTTAAGGACGAATTTGCAGTAGCCTATACTGAGTTCTATCAAAACATGTTGTTATAAATCAATCTTTTACGAATAAATATGCTTAAAAATTCTTTTTTTAAAACATTTCCTTTTCTTTTTTTTATTCTCCTTTTAAATTCATGTGATAAAGAATTCAGCGTTGTTGGTGAAGATATTATAGGGGATAATTCTTTTGGTATTACAAAGGAAGAATTTCCAGTTGTTGCATACAATGAAAAAATAAATGCTGTTCAGTCGAATAATTTGGATATTAATGCTTTTGGAGTGTATGATAACCCTTCTTTTGGTATTACTACTGCAACTTTTGTAACGCAGCTTACAATGGCATCTGTAAACCCAACTTTTGATTTAACTACTGCAAAAATAAAAAGCGTTGTTTTGTCTATTCCTTATTTCGGTCATAAAGATCCTGACGCAACAGTTGACAGTGAAGGAAAAACTGTGTATATTTTAGATTCTATTTATGGGCCTGCTAAGGCAAAAATGAAGCTCAGTGTTCATGAGTCTGGTTATTATTTGAGAAATTTAGATCCAGAGGATCAATTGACACAATCTCAAAAATATTATAACGACCAATATTCGGATTTTACTCAAAATATAATAGGGAATGCTTTAAACGATGATGCAGACACTGCTCAAAATTCTGCATTCTTTTTTGATCCTTCTCAACACTCTGTGAAAACCACTACAGGCGGCAAAGATGTAACCACTTGGACTCCTCCGGCAATGCAGCTGAATTTGAATACTGCTTTTTTTACAGCTAAAATATTGAATGCGCCAGCAGGTTCTTTGGTTGATAATAATGTGTTTACGAATTATTTTAGAGGTTTGTTTTTCAATATTGAAGCTAGTTCAGGTGAGTTGGCAATGATTAATTTTAAAGCAGGAAAGATAACAATTACTTATACAGAGACTGTAAGCGCGGTTGAAACGGAAAAAACATTTGTGTTGAATTTGACTGGAAATACGGTTAGTTTATTGAATCAAAGTAATACTAATGCCAATTATACTGATGCTACAAAAACAGCTACTGATGCGGTTAAAGCTCAAGGTGTTGCTAATTTATATTTAAAAGGAGGGGAAGGATCGATGTCTGTTTTGAGTTTATTTGACCCAACGGATAATCATGGTTTAGAATTGACTGATGTTCCAAATGGGGTTCCAGATCAATTGGACGATTTGAGAAGAAACAAATGTCTTATTAATCAAGCTAATTTAACTTTTCATTTAAATACGGCTGCTATGACGACTAGCTATTACCCGCAGAGAATTTATTTGTATGACTATACGAACCATAAAGTCTTGGCGGATTATGGTGATGCTACAGCGGCTTCAAATTCCAAAAATAATAAGTTTGTTTTTGGCGGTATTATTTCTAAAGACGCAACAGGAGGAGGTTATTCATATAAATTTAGAATAACAGAACATATCCGAAATCTTGTTAAATCATCTACTTCAGCCAATGTTGAATTGGGTTTGGTGGTCACCGAAGATATTAATAAATTTGTTTTTTATGCTCTAAAAGACAAAACGGGTATTCCGTTATATGTTCCAATGGCTTCAGTGATAAACCCATTAGGAGCTATTGTCTTTGGAAATAATATTCCAAGTAATGATGTGAATTATGACAAGCGTGTAAAATTTGAAATCTATTATACTAAAGCTAATTAAGAAAAACTATGTGTGGAATTGTTGGATATATTGGTCATAGAGAAGCTTATCCTATTATAATAAAAGGACTTAAGCGGTTAGAATATCGTGGATATGACAGTGCTGGAGTTATGCTGTATGATGGGGAATTCTTAAAATTATCAAAAACCAAGGGCAAAGTTTCTGATTTAGAAATTAAGGCTCAAAATGAAATTACTTTAAATGGATCGATTGGAATTGGTCATACGCGTTGGGCAACTCATGGTGTTCCAAATGATGTAAATTCACATCCTCATGTTTCTAATTCAGGAGATTTAGTGATTATTCACAATGGGATTATTGAAAATTATGCTCCGTTGAAAGTGGAGCTGATAAAAAGAGGTTATACTTTTGCTTCTGATACTGATTCTGAAGTTTTAATTAATCTTATTGAAGAAGTTCAGAAAAAGGAAAAATTAAAATTAGGGAAAGCGGTTCAAGTAGCATTAAATCAAGTTGTTGGAGCTTATGCTATTGCGGTTTTTGATAAAAAAACACCAAATGAAATTGTTGCGGCAAGACTTGGCAGTCCATTAGCGATTGGAATTGGCGAAGGTGAATATTTTATTGCTTCAGATGCTTCTCCATTCATTGAGTATACTACGAATGCAGTGTATCTTGAAGACGGGGAAATGGCCAATATTAGATTGCATAAACCGATGAAAGTCCGTAAAATTAAAGATGACTCTATTGTTGATCCTTATATTCAGGAGCTTCAAATGAACTTGGAGCAAATTGAAAAAGGAGGTTATGATCATTTCATGCTGAAAGAAATCTACGAACAGCCAAGCGTAATAAAAGATACTTATAGAGGGAGATTACATGCTAATGAAGGAATTATCCAAATGGCAGGTGTTGAAGATAATATTGAGAAGTTTTTAAATGCTGACCGCATTATAATTGTGGCTTGCGGTACTTCTTGGCACGCAGGTTTGGTTGCTGAGTATGTTATTGAAGAGTTTGCCAGAATACCTGTTGAAGTTGAATATGCATCTGAATTTAGATATAGAAATCCAATCATTAACAGTAAAGATGTTGTAATTGCAATTTCACAATCAGGTGAAACAGCTGATACGATGGCTGCCATAAAATTAGCAAAAGATCATGGAGCATTTGTATTTGGCGTATGTAATGTAGTAGGATCTTCTATTTCCAGAGAATCTCACGCAGGAGCTTATACGCATGCTGGGCCAGAAATTGGGGTAGCTTCGACAAAGGCATTTACTACTCAAATTACTGTTTTGACAATGTTAGCTTTGCGTTTAGCTAAAGCTAAAGGAACTCTAACTCATTCTGATTTTCATACTTATCTTCAGGAATTGGAAATCATTCCGGAAAAAGTGAAAGAGGCTTTAGAAACTAATGTAAAAGCAATGGAGATAGCAGCTATTTTTAAGGACGCTCCTAATTGTTTGTATCTTGGTCGTGGTTACAATTTTCCTGTAGCACTTGAAGGGGCTTTGAAGCTTAAAGAGATTTCGTATATACATGCCGAGGGTTATCCTGCTGCAGAAATGAAACACGGACCAATTGCATTAATTGATGAATTGATGCCAGTTATTGTAATTGCTCCAAAACAAGGGCACTACGATAAAATTGTCAGTAACATTCAGGAAATTAAATCCAGAAGCGGTAAAATTATTGCAGTTGTAACTAAAGGTGATACACAAGTTCGTGAATTAGCTGATTATGTTATTGAAATTCCGGAAACATCAGATGCTTTATCCCCACTGATTACTACAATACCATTACAGCTTTTATCATATCATATAGCTGTAATGAGAAGATGTAATGTGGATCAGCCTAGAAATTTAGCTAAATCGGTTACGGTTGAATAAATAGAAATAGAATTACATATTTTTTTTAAAAAGCGAGATTTGTTCTCGCTTTTTTTTGCTTTTTGCTTTTTACGAAAACGTTGTAAATTTTTATGATAAATTTAAAGAAATTGCTAAATTACTATGTATGCATAATATTTTACACGAATAAGTCATTATTTTATTAATAATTATGCAATTTATGAAAATACAATATTATTATCAATACTGTTGTTTTTGTGATAATAACAATAAGTTTTTTTATTTTTTTTATTGATAATTAAAAAATATACGTAATTTGGCTTCATTAACCAAGAAAATTTAGCCAAATGAGATTGTATTTACTTTTTTTAACATTATTCTTTTGTAGCATATCTTTTGCGCAAAATTCCATCAAAGGGGTTGTTACAGATGAAAAAAATCAGCCAATAGCAGGTGCCAGTATTAATGTGGCAGGAACAAAGGAAGGAGCGGTTTCGGATTATGATGGTTCTTTTGTTTTAATTACTAAGCAAACACCTCCTTTTTCTCTTGAAATTAAAGCTATCGGTTATAGTTCTTCCGATATTTCTGTGGAATCATTTAGTCAAAAAGTTATTGTAAAATTAGATTCAGAAGAGACTAAATTAAATGAAATTGTTGTTTCTGCTTCGAGAGCTCCTGAAAGAGTATTACAGTCACCTGTTACAATTGAAAGAATGGGCATCCAGCAGGTAAAAAGTACAACAGCACCAACTTTCTATGATGGTTTAGAAAATTTGAAAGAAGTGCAGTTTAATACGAGCAGTATTTCATTCAAAACTGTTAATACCAGAGGGTTTGCCGCAGTAGGAAATACCCGTTTTATGCAGCTGGTTGATGGTATGGATAATTCATCTCCAGCATTGAACTTTGTTTTAGGCAACTTAATTGGTCTTTCGGATATTGATGTAGCTAGTGTGGAGCTTTTGCCGGGAGCTTCTTCTGCTTTATATGGAGCAAATGCATTCAATGGAATTTTATTCATGAACAGCAAGAGTCCTTTTGTTTATCAGGGAATCAGCTCTTATGTAAAATATGGGCAGACTTCTCAAGATGTTGCCGGAACCAATGACTATTTTGATATGGGAATTAGGGCGGCTACTGCTTTTAGTAAACATTTTGCAGTTAAAGCTAATTTTAATTATATGAAAGCTACCGAATGGATAGCTGATGATAGAAGAAGTATGACTGGTGGTGCTATAGGTCATGATGGAAATCAAAATTATGACGGGTTGAATATTTATGGAGACGAGGTGACTACTTTTATTACTAATGTCGGGCAGGTAAGCAGAACCGGATATCGTGAAAAAGATTTAAATGATAATAAAGTAAATAGTGTAAAAGCTGATTTTTCTATGCATTTTAAGCCATGGGCAAATGATACTGAGATTATACTTCAATATAAGTTGGGTCTTGGAAATACTATTTACCAAGGAGCGAATAGATATGCTTTGAATGATTTCTTTATGAGTCAGACGAGAATCGAAGTGAAGGGGAAAAACTTTTTTGCTAGAGCTTATCAATCTTCTGAAGATGCTGGAAATTCGTATGATATGCGTTTCGCGGGTTGGAATGTGCAAAGAATGGCTAAATCGGATACTAACTGGTTTACTGATTATGCGACATCGTTTCAATTATCATCTGCTGCTTTAGGGCTTGATTCCAATGAAGCTGCAAATTATGCACGGACTTTTGCAGATACCAATGTTTCTCCAGGTTTGAATTTAGTGCCTAATACGGATCCTACTAATCCGTCAGCACCTCGAGGGGTAAGATTTGAGCCGGGAACTCCTGAGTTTGCAAATGCGCTCAATACTGTTAAATCCAATCCTGACTTTACTGAAGGAGCTAAATTTACGGATCAGTCAAAAATATACCATTCTGATGTAAATTATAATTTTAAAGAACTAATTAAGTTTGCTGAAATTCAAGTCGGAGGTTCTGCCCGCCAATACGAAATGAATTCCAGCGGTTCAATTTTTACTGATTATGACGGACCAATCCGTTATAATGAATTTGGGGTTTATACTCAAGCTTCAAAATTATTTATGGAGGAACGTTTAAAATTGGTTGCTTCTATACGTTATGATAAAAGTCAAAATTTTGATGGTAATGTATCTCCAAGAGTTTCTGTTGTGTACTCTGCAGGTGCTCAGAAAACACACAATTTTAGAGTTTCTTACCAAACAGGTTTTAGAAATCCAACCACACAGGATCAGTATATCGGACTTGATTTAGGGCCATTTGCTTTAATTGGTTCTGCTCCTGAGAATTTAGTACGTTATTCTGAAGTTAGAAATGTAAGTGCTGCAGGTCAAGCTGCATATACAGCCGCAGGAAATCCAACTACAACTGTTGTAATGGATGGGACGGATGCTTACAATAAATCATATACTTTAACTTCTTTGCAGGCTTTTAGTGCGGCTTATGCTGTTGCTACTAATGTTACTGAGCAAGCAACTGCGGCCGCCTTGTTGAAAGTAGCAAATGTTAATCTAGTGCGTCCTGAAGAAGTGAAAGCCTATGAATTAGGGTATAGAACGATAATTAATAATGATTTTTCAGTAGATATCAATGGATATTACAATCAGTACAATCATTTCTTGAATACTTCTAGAGTAGCTGGAGTTTATTATGGGGATGTGAATGCGGCTTTTAATCCAGCAGAAGAATTAAGTGCTACAAAAGCTTTGATAAGAGGTGACAGAAGAATTTACCAAGTGTATTCGAATACTACTGCGGATGTTGCTTCATTGGGTTTTGGTATTGGTATGTCTAAAAAAGTATATAAAGATTTTGAATTAGGTGCGAATTATAATTACTCTCAATTAAATTTTGATCAATCTGAGGATCCTGGATTTGTAACTGGATTCAATACTCCTAAGCATAGAGTAAAAGCATCATTGGGAAATGCCAAATTGTTTAAAAATTTTGGATTTAATACGAATGTTAGATGGAACTCGGAGTATTTGTGGCAATCTTCTTTTGCTGATGGAATGATTCCGTCTACCACTGTAGTAGATGCTCAAATCAATTATGCTGTTCCAGCTTGTAAATTGTTATTCAAAGTAGGGGCTACTAATATTGGAGGCAAAGATTATATCCAAGTAATAGGTGCGGGTTCAATAGGTCAGCAATGGTTTGCTTCATTGACAATTAATCCTTAATTAAAATAAGACAAAAACTTAAAAGATATAGTAATGATAAAAAAATTCAAATGGCTGCTGTTAGTTTCTTTAAGCTTTGTAGCATGTAATAATAATGATGATGAGGATTCGGCGACGGCGGAAATTCCTATTACTCCTGGTTCTGCTTCTTTTGCAAAATATGTGGCTTTAGGAGATTCTTTTGCGGCAGGTTATAGCGATGGAGCTCTTTTTAAAGCAAGTCAGGAAACATCGTATGTAAATATATTAGCCCAACAATTTATACCAGCTGGCGGTACGGCTATCACGATACCTTTAATGTCTGATAATGTCGGAGGTTTGCTGTTGGGAGGTAATGTAATTGCCAGCAGCAGAATGGCTATCCTTGGTTTTACAGCGGGTTCGCCAAATATAGGTTCGATTCCTGGTGTTCCGACAACTGAAGTTACAAATCACTTAACGGGTTCATTTAATAATTTGGGAATTCCAGGAGCCAAAAGTTATCATTTAATTGCATCTGGATATGGAAATGTGGCTGGAGTGGCTTCGGGTAAAGCAAATCCTTATTATGCACGTTTTGCCACTTCAGGAACAACTACTGTGCTGGCTGATGCCTTGGTGCAGTCGCCAAGTTTCTTTTCTTTGTTTATTGGTGGAAATGATGTTTTAAGTTTTGCTACATCTGGAGGTGTTGGTGTGAACCAAACAGGAAATTTAGATCCTTCAACTTACGGTTCAAATGATATTACAGATCCAAACGTTTTTGCCAATGTATATACTGGTTTGGTTACTAATTTGACGGCTAAAGGAGCAAAAGGGGTAGTTGCAAATTTACCATACGTTACGTCATTGCCTTATTTCACAACAGTTCCTTACAATCCTGTTCCTTTGGATGCAGCAAAGGCGGTTCAATTAAATGCGGGTTATGCGCAATACAATGGAGGTTTGCAGGCTATGGTAACAAATAAATTGCTAAGTGCAGAAGAAGCGACAAGAAGAACTATAAAATTTGCAGCGGGTAATAATGCGGTTGTTATTGTAGACAGTTATTTGACTAATTTATCTGCTTATGGAGTGCCATCTTACAGACAAGTGACCAAAGAAGATCTTGTAGTATTAACAGCAAAGAATTTTATTGGTACTTTGGTTGGTGGAGATCAGACAAAAATCAATGGTGTTTCTGTTCCTTTGGCGGATCAATGGGTGCTTTCAAAAGATGAAGTTAAAGAAGTAGCTGCAGCTACAGATGCTTATAATGTGACTATCGATGCAATTGCAAAATCTAAAGGACTTGCTTTTGTAGATACTAAAGCTGCGCTGACTCAATTGTCTTTAACGGGAGTCCGTTTTGGAAACTTTCAAATGACGGCTTCTTATGTGACAGGCGGTGCTTTTTCATTAGACGGGGTTCATCCTACACCAAGAGGCTATGCTTATATTGCTAACCTTTTTGTAAATGCTATAAATACCAAATATGGAGCAACATTGAGAACAGTGGATTTGTCACAGTATCAAAGTTTGTTTCCTGCTGTCATAAAGTAATTCTAATTTTTGATGTTAAAAAACCACCCGTTTATGACGAGGTGGTTTTTTGATTTTAAGACAAAATAGGCTGTTTTGACAGTTTGAAACGGCTTTATAGTCAATCCGATAAAATTTTAGCTTTTTTTGTAAAAAAAAATATTGATTTTATATTTTAAAAAATTATCTTTGCACTCTGAAAAAAGTATCCATTCGATGAGATTCGATGGGCTGTATTTCATAAACCTAAATAGCTATTTAATAAATACATAAGTAATGTCAAAAGTAATAGGAAAAGTTGCCCAAATCATTGGACCAGTAGTCGATGTAGTTTTCAACGGAAAAGATGTTGAACTTCCAAAAATTTATGATTCATTAGAAATCACAAAAAAAGACGGAACGTTATTAGTTCTAGAAGTGCAATCTCACATCGGTGAAAACACTGTTCGTACCATTTCGATGGATTCAACAGACGGTTTGAGCAGAGGTTATGAAGTAGTTGGAACAGGAAATCCAATCAAAATGCCAATCGGAGCCGATGTTTACGGTCGTTTGTTTAATGTAATTGGTGATGCTATTGACGGTTTGCCAGCTTTGCCTAAAACAGGTGAAAACGGAACTCCAATTCACAAGCAAGCACCAAGATTCGAAGATTTATCTACATCTTCTGAAGTTTTATTTACAGGTATTAAAGTAATCGATTTGATTGAACCTTATTCAAAAGGGGGTAAAATTGGATTGTTTGGTGGTGCTGGAGTAGGTAAGACAGTATTGATTCAGGAGCTGATTAACAATATTGCAAAAGGTCACGGTGGACTTTCTGTATTCGCAGGAGTAGGAGAAAGAACACGTGAAGGGAATGACTTACTTCGTGAGATGTTGGAGTCAGGAATTATTAAATACGGTGAGGAATTCATGCACTCTATGGAAAATGGAGGATGGGATTTATCTAAAGTAGATTTACCTGGAATGAGAGAGTCTAAAGCTACTTTCGTTTTCGGACAAATGAATGAGCCTCCAGGAGCTCGTGCACGTGTGGCACTTTCTGGATTGTCTATCGCAGAGTATTTCCGTGATGGTGCAGGTTCTGATCAAGGAAAAGACGTATTGTTCTTCGTTGATAATATCTTCCGTTTTACACAAGCAGGTTCTGAGGTTTCGGCTCTTTTAGGTCGTATGCCATCTGCGGTAGGTTACCAACCAACATTGGCAACTGAAATGGGTGCGATGCAAGAGCGTATTACATCTACAAACAAAGGTTCTATTACATCAGTACAAGCGGTTTACGTTCCTGCGGATGACTTAACTGACCCGGCACCAGCAACAACGTTTGCCCACCTTGATGCTACAACTGTATTGTCTCGTAAAATTGCTGAGTTAGGTATCTATCCTGCGGTGGATCCATTGGATTCTACTTCAAGAATTTTAGCTCCTCACATTATTGGTGCTGAGCATTATGACTGTGCACAAAGAGTAAAAGAAATTCTTCAAAAATACAAACAATTGCAAGATATTATCGCAATTCTAGGTATGGAAGAGTTATCTGAAGATGATAAATTAGCGGTTTCAAGAGCTAGACGTGTACAACGTTTCTTGTCTCAGCCTTTCCACGTTGCAGAGCAATTTACAGGATTAAAAGGTGTATTAGTTGATATCAAAGATACTATCAAAGGATTTAACATGATTATTGACGGTGAATTGGATCACTTGCCAGAATCAGCTTTCAACCTTAAAGGTACGATTGAAGAAGCTATCGAGGCTGGAGAAAAAATGTTGGCAGAAGCTTAATAATTATAAGTTATAAGTTATGAGTTTTTAAATTTTGAAAACTCATAACTCATAATTCAAAACTCATAACTATGTTATTAGAAATAGTATCACCAGAAGCGAAATTATTTTCAGGAGAAATCACTTCTATTTCTGTTCCAGGAGTAGACGGTCGATTTCAAATGCTGAATAACCACGCTCCAATAGTTTCATTGCTTCAAAAAGGAACAGTTAATATTACTGCTCCAAGCTTTGATTTAGACGAAGAAACAGCAAGTTTATTTACAAAAATAAATGATCAAAATTATACTTTAGAAATTAACTCTGGGACTCTTGAGTTAAAAGACAATAAAGTAATTGTTTTAGCAGATTAAGACGATAAGTTTTAAATAGATAACGCCTAACATTTTGTTAGGCGTTTTTTTTTAACTTTGCTTTTATGAATTTTCCAAAAAATCTTACCGATAAACTCGAAAGGCGTAAGCTAAATAAATCCCTACGGGTACTTCCGCAGCCAAATGATTTAATTGATTTTGCTTCAAATGATTATATTGGTTTTTCAAAATCGGAAGCAATTTTTAATGCTGCCCATCAATTTTTATTGGATCGTAATATAAAAAGCAATGGAGCAACAGGATCACGGTTAATCTCTGGTAATCACTTTTTATATACTGAAACAGAAAATTTTATTGCTCAATTCCATCAATCAGAATCGGCTTTGCTGTTTAATTCCGGTTATGATGCCAACGTAGGTTTCTTCAGTGCTGTTCCCCAAAAAGGAGATTTGATTTTATACGATGAATTATGTCATGCTTCCATTCGGGACGGAATTCAATTGTCGAATGCCAAGTCTTATAAATTCAAGCATAATGATTTTGAGGATTTAGAAAAAAAGATTATCAATTTCAATGGCAATAACAATGAAAAAACCGCAATAATCTATATTGTGACCGAAACTGTTTTTTCGATGGACGGCGATTGTCCAAATATGGAAGAATTGATTACTGTTTCGGAGAAAAACAACTGTTATTTAGTAGTAGATGAAGCCCATGCTTTGGGAGTTTTTGGAGAAAAAGGAGAAGGCTTGATTCAATATTTACAGCTGCAGGACAAAATATTTGCCCGAATAATGACTTTTGGTAAAGGTTTAGGCTGTCATGGGGCAGTTGTTTTGGGTTCGGAGGAATTGAAATCGTATCTCGTTAATTTTGCCCGAAGTTTTATTTATACCACAGGGCTTTCACCTCATTCAGTAGCCACGATTTTAGTTGGCTATCATCATTTAGAAAAAGATAAAAACGCACTTGAATTACTAAAAGAAAACATTGTCTTTTTTAATCAGGTAAAAAAAATGCTGTATTTAAATCCGCTTTTTATCCGCAGTAAATCAGCAATACAAAGCGCCATTATTCCTGGAAATGAAAAGGTAAAAAGCATTGCTAATGCTCTCCAAAAAAAGGGTTTTGATGTCAAAGCGATACTTTCGCCTACAGTTCCAGAAGGGCAGGAAAGATTGCGTTTTTGTATCCATAACTTCAATTCAAAAGAAGAAATTTCATCTCTGATGACCTGTCTTTCCTCACTTCTTTGAAAAAGATTATAATTTTTTGTAACGTTTTGATTGTTCGATTACTTACGTGCTGTAATTAAATAAGATTACTTCAATCATCAATCAAAAAACAAACAAGTTATGAAAAATGTATTTAAATCAATTGTAGCAGTAACGGTATTAGCCCTTAATTTTTCAGTTAATGCACAAACTCAAAAAAGTGAAAATTCAGTGTTGTGGGAAGTATCAGGTAATGGATTGGTAAAACCTTCTTACCTTTTCGGAACCATTCACATGATCTGTGGGAAAGATTTTGTTATGAAACCTAAAGCCACTGATGCTTTCTCTAAAACCTCAAAACTGGCTTTAGAAGTTAATATGGGTGATATTGAGGAGTTAAAAATAGTGCAGCAGGCAGCCATGGGCAAAGAACCATTGTCTAAAACATTATCCCCAAAACAAATTGCACAATTAGAAGATGTCTTAAAAAGTAACGGAGGACTTACATTGGCTCAGGTCGATAGTTATACTCTGGAAACAGTTATGAGTTTATTGTTTATGAAATCGTTTGGCTGTGCCGATTTGAAATTTTATGAAGTGGAATTTCTTGCTAAGGCTAAAGAAAGCAATAAGCCAATTGTTGGACTCGAAAAAGCTGCTGAGCAATTGGATTTTTTAAACAAATCATTTACAGATGATGAACTGCTTGCTTATTTACAAAAGATAAATGCCAACATGTCTGATACTATGATAAAAGATTATGCAAATGAAGATATAGACAGTCTTTATGCGATGACAACTGACAAAGAATTGATGTCTGTAAGAACCAAAAAAATATTATTAGATAATAGAAATATAAATTGGTTAAAAATAATGCCCGAAATGATGCGTAAAGAAAGTGTTTTCTTTGCAGTAGGCGCAGCACATTTAGCAGGAGAAGTTGGAGTGATCAATTTATTAAAGAAAGCTGGATATACAGTGAAACCTATAATGAACTAAAATTTTGAAAATCAAAGAGCAGGAGTTTTTAGCCCGTATTGAGCAGCATAAAGGGATACTCTATAAGGTTTCCAAAATGTATATGGATAATTGGGACGATCAGCAGGATCTGTTTCAGGAGATTGTCCTGCAGTTGTGGAAAGCCTATGACAGTTTTAAAGGGGAAAGCCAATTTTCGACTTGGATGTACCGAGTGGCTATCAATACATCGATTGTTTTTTTGAAAAAGGAAAAACGAAAGGTTGACAAATACGAAATAGCCTCAGAGAATATAAAGGAAGAAGAAAGTGATTCTGACCACAAAGAAAACCAGTTGCATCATTTTTACAAAGCTGTTCAGGAATTGGATAAAATTGACAAAGCCATTATATTTTATCAGCTTGAGGGATTTTCACATAAAGAAATAGGAATCAGTTTAGGTATTTCAGAAGGAAATGCAAGAGTGAAGCTGAACAGGGCAAAAGACAAATTAAAAGAAATTATAAAAAAACAAGGTTATGGACTTTAACGATATACAATCAGCTTGGAAGAATGAAAACACAGAAAACGTGAGTCTTCCTACCCATTTGGATAAAATAAAATCGGCAAATACGCCTTTGGAAATAATTAAGAATAATTTAAAAAAGGAATTTTTATATCAAATCATTTCCATTGTAATAATTGGATTCGTTCCTTTTATTTTTGAGGTTCCTGCCAATGCAATTATGCCATTTTATTTGCTTTTTTCGATATTTGTTGCAGTTTGCATTTATTATTTGGTGAAATTATATATTTTTTACAGGAGATTAGGAAGAATAACTTTAAGTACCAAAGACAGCCTGTATGAAACCTATTTTGATATTCGGCTGAATATGGAACTGTATAAAACTTTCGGATTTGCGTTAATACCATTTCTTATATTGTTTTTATTAGGGTTTATGTATTACCAAATTCCAGATTTTTTTGCTAAAGGGCTTAACAGTACTCCCTTTTTGGTTACTACATTTTCGATTGTTATTTTTTCAATTCTGTTTATGGGTTTGGCTCTGGAATGGTGGGTGCACTTTTTTTACGGAAAATATGCCAAAGAGATCAGGAAAGTTATTGATGAACTAAGAGAAGAGTAATAAAACAGAACCCATCGCAATGATGGGTTTGTTTTTTTATTGGTATTTTTGTGTTTTGAAATGTATGATTACGCTAAGTCTCGCAAAATGAAAATTCGAAGACAAGCAAAGAATTATTAAAAACTTTGCATATTGAGCCACGGATAATACAGATATTACTGATTTATGCAGATTAAGTATGGCAAATTTATTACATGGGTCTATAACAGATTCAATTTTAAAAGTTTATTATGAAGTTTATAATGAACTTGGTGCTGGTTTCCTTGAAAAAGTATATCAAAATGCAATGTATTTTGAACTTATAGCAAGAGGCTATAAAGGTGAAGCTCAAAAGCAAATTAAAAATTTATTTCAAAAAGCAACTTATAGGCGACTATTTTGCAGATTTACTAGTTGAGGACAAAGTAATTGTCGAACTCAAAGCTTGTGAATTACTTATGAATGTTCATGTGGCTCAAACAATGAATTATCTAAAAGCAACAGAAATTGAAGTAGGGTTATTGTTAAATTTTGGAGTTGAACCAAAATTTAAAAGGTTTATCTACACAAATGATAGAAAAATTAATTTAAAAAATCAGTGATAATCAGTAATATCCGTGGCTAAAAAATCATGAAACTATTCATTACAGGAATTTCTACCGATGTAGGCAAAACCATTGCCTCAGCCATTATTGTTGAAGCTTTAGAAGCCGATTATTGGAAACCAGTTCAGGCGGGAGATTTGCACAATTCTGACAGCCATAAAGTAAAATCATTTGTTTCCAATGGTAAAACAATTATTCATCCGAACAGCTATTTGCTGAATACTCCGGTCAGTCCTCATTTTGCGGCTGAAATTGACGGAATAACCATTGATTTGAAACAAATAATGGAACCAGAAACCGAAAACCATTTGATTATTGAAGGTGCTGGAGGTGTTTTTGTTCCTTTGAATAATACGGATTGTATTATCGATTTAATCCAGTCCGATTATAAAGTAATTGTGGTTTCAAGGCATTATTTGGGCAGTATCAATCATGCGCTGCTTACAATAGAAGCGTTGCTTAATCGTAAAATAGCAATTGGAGGAATTATTTTTTCTGGAGAAGAAAATAAAGCAACGGAGTCAATTATTTTGAATAAAACTGGAATTAAATGCATCGGACGAATTGAACAGGAACCTTATTTTGACCAAAATGTAATTAAAGAATATGCGGATCGATTTCGGGAGATACTGTTGAGCTTATAAGACAATAGAATATAGAATAAAGAGAATAGACTTTCTTATCTTTGTCGAAAATCACAGTGTTTATGAACTTCCCTGATTAGTGTTGACCGATTTTTAATTGTTTTTCATTATCAAAAATAGTTAAAATCGGTTTAGAAAATGACACTATCCTAAAAAGTGTGTAAGTTAAAAACTATAGGGGTTTGACTTTTTAATTAAAGTTGAACCCTTTTTTCAAATATAGTTAAGAACTGGTTGAGGATTAATCCCCAGTTTTGGATTGGCATTGACCATTTTTTGGTTGCTTCTCTCAAAGCCAAATATACAGATTTTAAAACAGCTTCATCTGTTGGGAATGATAATTTGTTTTTGGTATATTTTCTGATTTTGCCATTGAGATTTTCGATTAAATTTGTGGTGTAAATTATTTTTCTGATTTCTACAGGAAAGTCAAAAAATACGGTAAGTTCCTCCCAATTTTCTTTCCAGGATTTAATCGCATAGGGATATTTATGATTCCATTTTTTAGAAAAATCTTCCAAGGATGCTTTGGCCGCTTCTTTAGTTGGAGCGTTGTAAATAAGCTTCATATCTGCTGAAAAATCTTTTTTATCCTTCCAAACCACATAACGTGCCGAGTTCCTGATTTGGTGTACTACACAGATTTGGGTTTGTGATTCTGGGAATACATTTTTGATGGTTTGCGTAAAACCATTTAGGTTGTCAGTAGCAGTAATTAGTATATCTTGAACACCTCTAGCTTTTAAATCGGTTAGAACTCCAAGCCAAAAACTAGCACTTTCATTTTTTCCTAGCCACATTCCCAGTACTTCTTTCTTACCTTCTCGGTTCAGACCAACGGCTAAATAGATGGTTTTGTTGATTATTTTTGAGTTTTCACGAACTTTAAAAACAATGCCGTCCATCCAAACTATTAAATAAACAGATTCTAAAGGCCTATTTTGCCAAGCAATAATATCACTCGAAACAGTATCGGTAATTCTGGAGATGGTACTGGTAGAAACCTCAAAGTTATAGACTTCTCTAATTTGTTCTTCAATGTCACTATTGCTCATTCCTTTGGCATAGAGAGAGATAATTACGTTCTCTAAACCATCAAGCATACTTTGCCTTTTGGGAACAATTAGTGGGTTAAATGAAGCGTCTCGATCTCTTGGAACTTGAATCTCGGATTCTCCAAATGAGGTTTTTATTTTCTTGTTAGAGAAACCATTACGAGCATTGGGTTTAGTAGTTTTCTCGTGCTTTTCATACCCTAAATGAGCATCTAATTCGCCTTCGAGCATTTTCTCTATTCCTCGTTTTTGTAGTTGGGCTAAAAAGCCATAAAGGTCTTCGCCTGTTTTGAATTGCTTCAAAAATTCATCGGATAATAAATCTTCCTTTTTCATAAAATGTGTAAATATTAAAATTAAGTAAAAAAAGTATGAGCGTTTGCACAAACCCTCATACTTTTTTTACTTACACACTTTATGGGATACTACCTAGAAAATGAGCCATCATTAAACCACTTATTTTCAAATTCTATCGGACTTAATTTTCCAATATTGTTATGAGGTCTTTTGTTATTATAATGATTTACAGCTTTTTCGACACATCTTTTTAACTGTTCAAATGTTTTTGGAGTCCAATAATCCAAATACTCTTCTTTTATTGTTCTATTTATTCTTTCGGCATAAGCATTGTCTTGTCCAGAAAGAGCCATGCTGATTTTACTTTTATTGACCTTTAGCAATTCATTGTATTCTTTGCAGATATATTGGCTGCCTCTGTCTGAATGATGAATTAATGGCGCTTTGTTACCTTTTAATGCTTCGTTTAGCGCATTTATATTGGCTGTGGCTCTCATATGGTTTGATACTTGATAACCAACTATTTTCTTTGTGTAAACATCGATTATAAATACAGCATAATAAAACTTATCGCCAACATGTATATAGGTGATATCCGACTGCCAAATCATAGAAGGAGCGTTTAAACTCATCCCTTTTATCAAATTTGGATAATAAATCGATGACGCATAAGTTGTTCTCCTATAATTCTTTTTCTTTTTTATCCTAAATCCCAAATCCATAAACAAATCCACAAATCTATCTCTGCCTATAAAATCGGGTTTAAGGCTACTATACATCTTCTCAACCCCACAACCAGGGTGATCTTCCCTTAGTTCCTCAGCTTCTATTATTAGATTATGGACATTTTTATCAAAAACAGTTTGTCTGTTCGAATACTGACTTACGGCTTGTTTACTAACTCCAACAATTTTATAAAGCTGATTCATGGAAAATTTTACTTTTTCTTTATTATTTCTGAACCAGTCGATTGTGGGGTATTGTAGTTTTTTTTAATATCAATATTTAAATCATCTTTGGCAATGTCAATCATTTTCTCCAAATAATCAATCTTAATTTGCTTTTGACCAACAATTTGTTCTAACTCTTTTACTTTCAGCTCGAGCTGTTTTAGTTTATCAATACTACTTCCTTTCATTTCAATAACTCTAAATCCTTTTTCGTTAAAAGTAGAAAATTTATAAATCCATTTATAAATCGTAACATTATTGATTCCGTAAAGTTTTTCCAATTGAGGAACACTAAACTTGCCACTTTCAAAAATAGAAACTATTTCCCGTTTAAAATCTTCTGAATAATGCCGATTCTTTCGAATATTCTTTAAATTTGCTTTCATATAAATTGACTTTTGTGGTCAACATATATCAGGGACATACATTAGTCTTTTTTCTATACTCTGTTATCTATATTCTTTTATCCAATGACTTTAATCGAAAGAGACAGCCAGCATCTTTGGCATCCTTATACCCAGCATAAAACGGCAGCTCTTCCTATTGCAATTACTAAAGGAGAAGGAGCTTTGCTTTGGGACGAAAACAACAAAGAATACATTGACGCCATCGCTTCCTGGTGGGTCAATCCTTATGGACATTCTAACAAATACATTGCCGATGCGATTTATAAACAGCTGACCACATTGGAACATGTTTTGTTTGGCGGTTTTACGCATGAACCAGCAATAATTTTGGCTGAAAAACTTTTGGCTATTTTACCTGATAATCAAAAAAAAGTGTTTTTCTCGGATAATGGATCTACATCGGTTGAAGTGGCGATTAAAGTGGCTTTGCAGTATTTTTACAACAAAGGCGAAAAGAGAACAACAATAATAGCTTTCGAAAATGCTTTTCATGGCGATACTTTTGCCGCAATGGCTGCCAGCGGAATTTCATTTTATACGCAGGCTTTTCAAGGAATGTTCATTGATGTGATTCGGATTCCAGTGCCTGTAAAAGGGCAGGAGCAAACAAGTTTTGATGCGCTTAGGGAAGTTATAAAAAATCATGATTGCGCTGGTTTTATATTTGAGCCTTTGGTGCAGGGAGCAGCCGGAATGGTGATGTACGAACCCGAAGCATTGGATCAATTAATTAAAATTTGCCAAGAAAACAATGTTCTCACGATTGCCGATGAAGTAATGACGGGCTTTGGGAAAACCGGTAAAACGTTTGCCTGTGATTATTTGGAACAAAAACCAGATATGATGTGTTTGTCCAAAGCGTTGACTGGAGGCACCATCCCGATGGCGATAACGACTTTTACCCACGATCTTTTCGATGCTTTTTATGATGAAGATATCAATAAAGCATTATTTCACGGCCATACTTTCACCGCAAATCCTACAGGCTGCGCAGCGGCTTTGGCTAGTTTGACTTTGTTGGAAACAGCTACAATACAGCATAATTTGGTTAGAATAAATAAAAGCCATTTAGCATTTAAAAAACATATTGAAAATCATCCTATGGTTACGGCCACGAGAGTTCTCGGGGTTATTTTTGCATTGGAAATTAAAACAGAAACTTCGGCAAGCTATTACGGAACTTTGCGCAACAGGCTTTATGATTTCTTTATTGAAAATGGGGTGATTCTGCGGCCGGTTGGGAATATCGTTTACATTTTGCCTCCTTATGTGATTACCGATACACAACTGAAAAAAGTGTATGAAGTGGTTGAAAAGGCTTTAGATATCGCTTAGTTATTTGCCACAGATTAGACGGATTAAACAGATTCACACGGATTAAAAAACTGTTTTTATCAGTAGTATCTGTGTCATCTGTGTGCCATTTACGCTCACAGGTTAGCAAATAAAGGGTTGATGTAAAAAAGGAACATAATTATTTGCGGACTTTGCGTAAAACTTTGCGACCTTTGCGGTCAAATCACAATAGAATATTTTGTCACAAATTATCTCCATAACCGCCATAACATCCATTTCGTCATTAGGGAATTCATCTGATACTGTTTGGAAAAATTACCTTTGGGAAAATCCTTGTTTCTCAATACAATTTCTGGATCATCAAAATACTGCTGTTGCCGCACTTGATGAGGATTCTAAGACAGAAGTTGAAGCCTTACGGCAATCGGACATAAAGTACAAGTCTTTGGATAAATCCGTTCTGTTTGCAATGGCAGCTTCACGGAAAGCGATTGAAAAAGCAGGATGGAATGATAAGGATATTTTCGGAATCAACATTGGTTCCTCCCGCGGGGCTACTGATTTATTTGAAAAACATTTTCAGGAATACTTAGAGAGTGGAAAGGTGCAGACTTTAGCTTCGCCAACGACCACACTAGGGAATATTTCTTCTTGGGTTGGTCATGATCTGCAGAGTTCAGGACCCGAAATTTCACATTCCATCACTTGTTCTACGGCACTGCATGCGGTTCTTAATGGTGTGGCGTGGCTTCGTTCAGGTATGGCCGATAAATTTTTGGTTGGCGGCAGTGAAGCACCTTTAACCGATTTTACGATTGGTCAAATGAGGGCTCTGAAAATTTACTCCAAAAGTGACGAAAAATATCCCAACCGTGCTTTGGATCTGGACAAAAAGCAAAATACCATGATTTTGGGAGAAGGAGCAGGAGTGTGCTGTCTCGAAATTGGGAAAAAAGAAAATGCCTTGGCTTTTATTGAAGGCATCGGCTATGCTACTGAAATTTTGGAACACAACATTTCGATTTCTGCAGAAGCGGACTGTTTTCAAAAATCAATGAAAATGGCTTTAGCAAACACAGATTTATCCGAAGTTGATGCCATCGTGATGCATGCTCCAGGAACGATAAAAGGTGATTTAACGGAATACAAAGCTATTGAAAAAGTCTTTAGCGGAAACATGCCTTTATTGACAACCAACAAATGGAAAATTGGACATACTTTTGGCGCATCAGGAATTTTGAGTATGGAAATGGCTATTTTGATGATGCAGCACAATCAGTTCATCGGAGTTCCTTTTGCGGAAGCGCAAAGACAGACAAAACCTATTCGTAAGGTATTGGTCAATGCGGTTGGTTTTGGAGGGAATGCTGTGAGTGTGCTTTTGAGTATTTAAATGTACATTTTTTTTAGCCGCAGATTTGTACGGATTATACCGATTTCACAGATGCTTTCAAAATAAATCAGTTTTATTGATCTATTTATTATGACTTTGTTACTAATAAACTGTTTACTGCTCACTGCTTTCTAATTCTTTTACTTTATCATAAATTAAATTACTTTCAAATCCTCGGCGGAGCATATAATCACAAAATTTCTTTCTTTTTTTTAGGACATTTTTTTCTGTGATGGAGTTCCAATTCCTTTCGGCTAATTCTTCAAATGTGGTGATGTATTCTTCGGGTTCAATTTCTTTCAGGGCAATATTGATCAGTGTCTGATTGATATTCCGCATTTTTAGTTCATTGGTAATTCGGATTTTTCCCCAATGCTTGATGCGGTGTTTTCCACGGGCAAAACTGCAGGCAAACCGTGATTCATTAAGAAAATTGTGTTCAATAAGATGCACTATAACTTCATCAATTTCTGACGCATCCAATTTCATGCTCCATAGCTTGGACACCACTTCCTGATGGCAGCGTTCTTGATAAGCACAAAAATGTTCTATTTTTTGAATGGCTTCTTTGGTCGAATAGACTTCTTTCATGAACAATGCTATGTTTTAGTTGTCTTGACGCAAAAGTAATTTTTTTCGAACGAAGAAATAGAATGTGCTTCATTTTTATTGTTTCAACAAGCTGGGTCTAATTCTGTTTAAATAGGAGCCATAAAGAAACATAGATTTAATATTAAATTATCAAGGGATGAATTGAAAGACTACTATTTTTTGCGCAGATTGGTTATGAGAAAAGTAAACGTCTATCAAGTTCTTCTTATGTACTATAAAATCTATTTTTCTATGTGTTTAAAAATAATTATACCCAGCGGGTTAAATCTCGATTATTATGTAAGTTAATTATTACTGTAAATTAAAAAATATGTTTTTAATCGATTAAACGTGCTTTTCTTCTATTTTTTTAAATTTATTCATTAAATTCGAGTATGCTTTAAATCCCAAAATAATAAGTTACCTATTTAGATGATTAATTGAATACTGAACATAAATTTAACAGGCTATTCTTATGAAAACAATTTTACTTTTAATGTGTGGTCTTTTCTTGATTTCACAAGTTTCTTTCGGAAAAGAGATGAATACAAAAGCTTCGGCAGGTAATAATGAAATTAAGTTAGAGCGTAGTGCTTTTAAGAACTCAAGTGTCTCAAAAAAGACTCTTATAGAAAGAAATAGAGTTTGGCTGAATTTTTCCAATGCAGAAGGAGCTTTTAAACAGCTCTTGGTGGGTTATATTACCGGAGCAACCAATGGCTGGGATAAATTGTATGATGCTGTTACTTTAGATTCGAATCCATACGTTGATTTTTATAGTATTAATGGAGGTAAAAGACTAACCATTCAAGGAAGAGGTCTGCCATTTTTGACAACTGATGAAGTACCATTGGGTTACAAAACGACTATAGTTGGCACATTTAATATTACTATAGACCATGTAGATGGTTTGTTTGTTAATCAAGATGTTTTTCTTAAAGATTTAGTTACCGGCGTTACTCATAATTTAAAAAACGGCACTTACAGTTTTACAACATTAGCAGGGAGATTTGATGATCGTTTTGTGTTACTTTATGTTAATAGTACTCCTGTAGTACCACCAGCAGCACCTCCTATAGAGCCAACTGTAACAGTTCCAGAAGTTCCAACTCCAACCGTAACTGAACCAGTTGTTCCTGTTCCAGCCGTAACCGAACCGGTTGTAACAGTTCCAGTCGTTCCAGCTCCAACCGTAACCGAACCGGTGGCAACAGTTCCAGTTGTTCCTGTTCCAGCCGTAACCGAACCAGTTGTAACAGTTCCAGTCGTTCCTGTCCCAGCCGTAACTGAACCGGTTGTAACAGTTCCAGTCGTTCCAGCTCCAGCCGTAACTGAACCGGTGGTAACAGTTCCAGTTGTTCCAGCTCCAGCCGTAACCGAACCAGTTGTAACAGTTCCAGTTGTTCCTGTTCCAGCAGTAACCGAACCGGTTGTAACAGTTCCAGTTGTTCCTGTTCCAACCGTAACCGAACCAGTGATAACAGTTCCAGTTGTTCCAGCTCCAGCCGTAACCGAACCAACAGTAACAATTCCAGAAGTTCCAACTCCAGCCGTAACTGAACCTGTTACAATAGTTCCAGAAGTTCCTGCTCCAGTCGTAACTGAGCCAATTGCAACAGTTCCAGAAGATTTGGTTCCAATTGCAGTTAATACTCTTAAAAGACTTTATAGTGGCAAGGGAAACCCATTGATTGTTTCTGTTGAGAATAATGAAATAACGATTAATTCAGCAGAGGCTTCCATAAATGAAATTTTTATATACAGTATGGGCCAAAAACAGCTGTTTGAAAAAAGAAATATCAATACCAATGAATATGTGATTAATGACTTAGGTGTTGCTAAGCAAGTATTAATTATCAAAACCCAGCTTAAAAACGGTAAATGGACAACCAGTAAAGTTATTTTATAAGCTGTTTTTTTTTAAATCTCTATTAGCCTCATTTTGTAGTTACAAGATGAGGCTTTTTTATGCCGTCACAATTTTTTGAATCTGATGGCTTTTACTATTTTTGCTGAAATTTTCATACGATTTTAAAAAAACATGATTGTTGTTATTTTTTTAATGTTTAGATTTGTAGCATATTAAGTGTGTTTTGTTTAGAATAGATAAAACAAAATACAAATGAGGACTGCTTTTGTATGTAAAAAATATGTAAACAGTCTTATAGATTTGTAAAATAATAGAATAGCCTCACCCCCAATGCCTAAATTGTATGAATAAAACTTTACCTACTGTAGCTGCTTATTTATCTCCCCAGATAAAAAAGCTAAAAAATTATTATTCTATTTTTTCAAAATTGATAATAATGGTTGTGTTTGATCACTTAATCAAACAGGATAGCACAAGACAAGATTCAGTAAATCTTTTGTATCTGCGCTAGCCTTATTTATTTCCTTTTTTTTCTAAAAGTATAGCTAGTATTCTTGCTTGAATCCGTACGGATTTCGAGTTATGAATAATTTTTGCCTAAGGAATCAAGCCCCTATTATATAAAAAATAATTCCCCCAATTATATGAAACTAAAATTACTATTCACATTTTTATTATTGATATTGCTGCAAACAAGTGGGTTTGGGCAGTCAGGTTGTAATGTCGTTAAAGGAGGAGATTTCACAGGCAATGCCTCAGGCTGGACATTAAAAGGAGATGCCTCAGGTTGGTATTATTCTCCTTGGGCTCTAAATGAGATTTACATTGATGCTGATAATGTAGTTGATGAACCATTATCACAAAGTATTACAGGATTGTTTGGTAATACGTTAACTGTTTCTTTTAATATTAAAGGGCAAAATGCAAATAGAACAGCTTGTAATACAACTGCTACATTAAAGGTAAGAATTGGTGGTGTGCTTTATATGACAATTACTAACCCAGCAAATAACACTAATATAACTGCAGCTAATATTGCTACTTCTAATGGTGCTATATTCTCACAACCAACATTCTCTATAAGTTCAGTAGACCCACTTACACAAGGAACAATAACATTTTCAATTCCGTGGGTGTCGGGAACAACAGCAAATCTTGAGTTTCTAGCGACTACTTCGAATACTGCTGTAGGAACTGGAGCGTGTGCTACTACAAGTGGAGGTGATGACTGGATTCTTGATAATATTTCGGTTGTTGCAAGTGATCCAACAGATTATGTGATGACTGGCTCAAATGGCTGTGCAGGAACTAACACCGCAATGGGGCTTAATAACTCTCAAACAGGAGTTGATTATCAATTACAGCGTAATGGAACAAACATAGCTGGTACTCTAGTTTCTGGAACAGGAGCGGCTATCAGTTTTGGAACTCAATCAACAGCGGGTACTTATACAGTAGTTGCTATAGTTGGAGGTCAGAATTGTAAAGTTATGACTGGGAGTTTCGTGATATATTCTATGCCGACAATAACCACAGCAGCAACTCCTGCAGTGGTTACCGCAGTTTGCCAAAGCGCGAGTGTTCAGACCACGACAATGGCTTATACGGCTACTACTAATAGCCCAACGAGTTATAGTATTGATTGGGCAACGCTGACTGATCAGGGTTCTACTGCATTTGCATTTACAGCAGGAGCAGGAAGCGTAACTGGGATTTCAGTTCCAGCGGGTACAGCTTCTGGAACATATACAGGAACAATGTCAATTACAAATGGAGGCTGTACGATTACAAAAACAATTACACTTACCGTAAATGCATTGCCGACAATAACAACGACAGCAACTCCAGCAGTGGTTACGGCAGTTTGCCAAAGTGCAGGTGTTCAGACCACGACAATGGCTTATACGGCTACCACAAATACTCCAAATAGTTATAGTATTGATTGGGATACCTTAGCAGATCAAGGCTCTACAGCAATTACTTTTGTAGCCGGTAGTGGTAATGTAACTGGAATTTCGGTTCCAACGGGTACAGCAGCAGGTACTTATACAGGTACAATGACAATAACTAATGCAAATGGATGTAGTGCTACAAAAGCAATAACCTTGACTGTAAATACTACCCCGACGGTAAGCATAACCAATCCATCGGTAGTATGTTCGCCAAGTACTGTCAATTTAACTGCTTCAGCGGTTACAACAGGTTCAACCTCAGGTCTAACTTATACATATTGGACTAATTCTGGAGCTACAACTTCATATAGCACCCCTAGTGCCGCAACAGCTGGAACTTACTATATAAAAGGTACTACTGCTGCGACAGGCTGTTTTGCAATTTCGCCGGTAACGGTGACTGTAAATGCAAATTTAACAGCTTCGGTAAGTATTGCGGCTTTGCCAGTTGGAGCAATTTGTGCAGGAACTTCCGTAACGTTTACAGCCACTCCAACTAATGGTGGAACCCCAACTTATCAATGGCAATTGAATGGAGCAAATGTTGGTACAAGTGCAACAACTTATACCAATGCAACTTTAATGAGTGGTGATGTAGTTACTTGTATTATGACCGCAAGTGCTACGCCCTGTTTAACGGGAAGTCCCGCAACATCGAATGCTATTACCATGGCATCATCAGGGCCTACAGCAACTGGGGTAACTATTTGTCAGAATGGCTCTGGATCTTTGACTTCTGCAACTATTTGTACAACATTAACATCAAATACGGGTGCTAAACTCCCATCATCTGGAACAAATGTAACAGGTGTCGGTTCAGAGGCATGGTTAAATCCGGGTCGTATTACAGCCAATGATAATAGTCGTGCTTCTGTCTCAATCAATAGCGGTAGTTTTGGACGTACGAACTATTTGCAAGCGAAGAATTTTGGGTTTTCTGTGCCAACTGATGCTACCATTACTGGTATAGAAGTTTCAATTAATCGATATGCTTCGGTTAGTACTTCAACTAATAATGTTATTGATGTTACAGTAAGTTTAATAAAGAATGGAGTGATTACCTATACAGGTTCGGCTGCTGACGGTGATAATAAAAGTCTGGGTCCTAGGTGGTCGACGACAAACTCTGATGTTTTAACTTATGGAGGAAACACCGATTTATGGGAGGGTACAACTACAGGTACCTGGACCCCAGCAGATATCAATAATGCTAATTTTGGTGTTGGTTTGTCTGCATATTTCTTTAGAAATAGCGGTACTGTAACAGCAAATGTTGATGATGTTCAAATGACGGTATATTATATACAGGATGATATTCAGTGGTACACAACATCCTCAGGAGGAACAGTAATTGGTACAGGATCTCCTTTTAACCCGGTTGGTGTTACCGGTTCAGGTTTGGTCGATACTAGTATTGCAGGCACAAAGACTTATTATGCTGCATGTCCTTCAGCTCCAAGCTGTAGAACAGCGGTTAATTATGTGATTAATGCTACTCCAACACCAACAATAACAGGCACATCTCCGGTTTGTTCAGGAGTTACAGGTTCTGTTTACAGCGTGGCGAATGTTTCAGGACACACGTATTCATGGACAGTAGTTGGAGGGACGGTAACGGCAGGCGCTGGTACAAATTCCATTACCGTAACATGGGGAGCATCTGGCACAGGCACAGTTAATGTTACACAAACGATAACAGCGACGGGCTGTTCAGCAGCAGCGACGCAAAAGTCAGTAACTATAGATGCATTGCCTACACCTGTAATAGCGGGTACTTCACCAGTTTGTTCAGGAGTTACAGGTCCAGTTTACAGTGTTGCGAATGTTTCGGGTCACACGTATTCATGGACAGTAGTTGGAGGGACGGTAACGGCAGGCGCTGGTACAAATTCCATTACCGTAACATGGGGAGCATCTGGCACAGGCACAGTTGATGTGACACAAACGATAACAGCGACAGGCTGTTCAGCGGCAGCGACGCAAAAGTCAGTAACTATAAATGCATTGCCTACGCCAGTAATAGCGGGTACTTCACCAGTTTGTTCAGGAATTACAGGTTCTGTTTACAGCGTGGCGAGTGTTTCCGGCAATACCTATTCATGGACAGTAGTTGGAGGAACGGTAACGGCAGGCGCTGGTACAAATTCCATTACCGTAACATGGGGAGCATCTGGCACAGGCACAGTTGATGTGACACAAACGATAACAGCGACGGGCTGTTCAGTGGCAGCGACGCAAAAGTCAGTAACGATAAATGCATTGCCTACGCCAGTAATAGCGGGTACTTCACCAGTTTGTTCAGGAGTTACAGGTTCTGTTTACAGCGTGGCGAGTGTTTCCGGCAATACCTATTCATGGACAGTAATTGGAGGGACGGTAACGGCAGGCGCTGGTACAAATTCCATTACCGTAACATGGGGAGCGGCAGGTACAGGCACAGTTGATGTTACACAAACGATAACAGCGACTGGTTGTTCGGCCGCAGCTATGCAAAAGTCAGTAACGATAAATGATAAACCAACAATTGCTGGTATAGCAGTTCCCGTGGCATTATGTCCAGGAAACTCTTTCAATCCAGCAACACCTACAGTAACAGCGAATGGTTCAGCTGTAAGTTCACAAGGCTGGGAGATATCTACAGCATCTGGGGGAAGCAGTTATTCGCCACTAACACTTCCTTACATAGTTGCTTCTACAGATAATGGTAAGAATATCCGTTATTCGGCAACTAATGGATGTGGTAATACCACTAGCAATGCTGTTGCGTTATCTGTCAGTACGCCGGTTATTACTCCTGCAGCGGCAGTAGGAACTGCTCCCTATACTTTTACTATCGATAATCCAAATACTTATACGACACCTAATGCTAATGGAGGCCAATATGCTTTACTTAACGTTGTTAAGGGATTTACGTATACATTTTCGGTAGGAGATGCTTTTGCGGGTTCAAGTGAAGTTTTAACTATTTTGGATGCCTCAAATGCTAATGTATCGCCTGCAGCTACTGCAGCAGGTTCAACAGGATGCACAATTACTAATTGGGTTTCTTCTCTATCGGGACAAATAAAAGTTGTTTTAACAGAAGGAAATTGTGCCGCCAATGGTACAATTGGAAGCTCGGGAATAGCGATTACATTAACAGGAGTAAACAATACCCTGGATAATCAACTAGTGGCAGGTACAGATTCATGGATTGGTCATGTTTATAACATTCCTTTAGCTGCATCGCCTGCAACAGGAGCCTATAATGCGGCTATGTTTGCACCTAGCGGGCTTACAGGTTATGCGGGTTATTATACAGAATCGGAAAGTTTTGGGTTGCAGCAATTTGGCGGAGGGAGCCAATATAGTTGGCCAATACTTTCAAATGGGAATACTTATACAAACATAGATACACAAGGTTTTGCAGTGCGTTATCGAATGAAATCTACTAAACCAGCTGGCTGCTATTTAGTAACAATTAAAGGTGATGATGGTACTAAGTTATATGTTGGCAGTAACACAGTAGTTGCTAATCAAAATAACTGGGGAGATCATGGGACAACAACTTATGCGAGTGTGCTTGTAAATTTTCCAACTAATAGTACTGATTTGGTTTTTGATTATTATGAAAATGGAGGTCTAAGTGAAGCTTATTTTAGTATAGTTCCTTATGATCAGGCAAGCAATGTGATAACACCTGCAGCTACTCAACTTTGCAGCGGTGCTACTACAACTATTAAAGGATCCTATGACTATGATGGAAATCCTAACAACACAAACTCCAACCCTTCTTTTACTTTTTCGTGGGAAAGTAATACTGATGGAGCAGGATGGGTTACCGTTGCAGGTGAAATAGGTTTAGATTATACACCACCAGCTCTTACGGCTACTACAAATAATATAGTAACTCAATATAGAAGAACTGCTACACCAGTTTCTGGAACGTGTGCAGCAACGGTCAGTAATGAGGTTACCATAACGACGAGTCCAAGTATAACGATACCAGCTCCAGTATTAGTGGCAGCTACAAATGTTAGCTGCACTGGTTTTACGGCCAATTGGACTTCAGTAAATACAGCCGTAAATTATAAATTAGATGTTTCAACAGTAAGTAATTTTGCTAGTTTTGTTGCGGGTTATAATGGTTTGGATGTTGGTCTGGTTACTTCATATAATGTATCAGGGATTAGCGGAACAACCTATTATTATCGTGTAAGGGCTTATAATGCTTGTTCAAGCAGTACCAGTACAAACGCAGCATCGGGACAAAGTGTAACTACTAGTTCGACGCCTATTACAGCAACAACACAGGTAGGAACGACTCAAACTTTTTGTATTGATAATGGAACGACTTATACTAGCGGTAATACTACAGGTGGTCAGTATGTTTTAGTGAATGTGATTAAAGGCTTTGCCTATACATTTTCTGTTGGAAATGCTTTTGCTGGTTACAACGAAAACATAACCATTTTAGATGCGGCAACAGATACTAGTGTCTCGCCCGCAACTTCTGCAACAAGTGCAAGTGGTGTTACCATAACCAATTGGGTTTCTTCGCTTTCTGGTCAGATAAAAGTTGTTTTATCAGCGGTTGGCTGTAATACAAACGGAACAGCTGGAACTTCAGGAATAACGGTAACTCAGACAGCACTTGGTAATACACAAGAAACTCAAAACGAAGTTGGGAATAATAATACTTGGGTAGGTCATATTTATAATGCTGGAGGAGCTACACCTGTTCCATTTAGCACTGCTAATTATGCTGGTTATTATAATGTTCCTACAGAAACAATTAATGAAGGTTTTGGAGGGAATGCGAATTGTTTTGCAGTTTATTCTAATGGTACACAAAGGGCAAGTGTTTACACAGAAGGTTTTGCTGTTCGTTATAAAATGAATACCACCAGAAATGGTTGTTATTTGGTTAACGTTAGAGGGGATGATGGAGTAAGACTTTCTTTAAATGGAACAATTATTCTTGATAAATGGCAAGAACAATCATCTACAAATTATAATAATGTTTTAGTTAGTTTAGATGGGAATGATGATTTTGTATTAGATTATTATGAAAATGCAGGTGGAAATGACCTTGGTTTTACAATTACCCCATTTGATTTGTCAACCAATACTATTACGTCTTCTGCTGCATCAACAATTTGCAGTGGTACTGCTGTCGCTTTAAATGGATCTTCTTACCTTGTTAATGGAGCGACTAATACATCTTTAACTTTTCAATGGGAGTCCGCGCCAAATAGTACCGGTCCATGGACAAATACAGGAGTTACTACAGAAGATTATACTGTATCGCCAACCATAACCACTTATTATAGAAGAGTAGTAAAAGGTGCAACATCAGCTAGTTCTGGTTGTTCTGTAACTAGTGATCCAGTAGTGATAAATGTAGGTACATCTACAGCTCCAACAGGGATAACAGGGACGGCTGCAATTTGTGATGGCGGTTCTACTACGCTTACTGTAGCTGGTGGTGTTTTGGGAACTGGAGCTACTGTTGAATGGTTTACAGCTTCCTGTGGAGGCACAGCTGCAGGGACAGGAAATAGTATAACGGTTTCACCAACGTCTACCACGACATATTTCGTTCGTTATAGTAATGGAGCTTGTAATACAACAGCTTGTGCTTCGCAAGTAGTAACAGTTAACCCTTTACCCAACAACGTATCTAATGGTTTCTCAGCAATAACCATGTGTGCAGGAGGAACTCCGCAATTAACTTTTGATGCGGAGGACTCGACTTTTACGGCAAGTGGTTATAGTATAACATATAAAAATGATACTACTTCAACACAATATACAGAATCCATCACATCTTCATCTTTAACTACTTTTCCTGCAGGTGGCAGTCCAACTGTAAATACAGGTTATACATTGCTTTCAATCACTAATGGGAATGGTTGTACTAATTCAACCTCTTTCTTAGATTCTGGTGCTAATTTGATTGTTCGTCCTATGGCTACAGCGACCATTGCCGGCACAACAACTGTGTGTGTTGGTGCTACGTCATCTAATATTGTTTTTACAAACCCTAGAACGGTTTCTGTAACTGTAACTTATAAAATCAATGGTGGTGCGGATCAAACGATAGATATTTCGCCGAGTACCACTTCAAGCATAGCAGTTTCAACAGCCACTGGCGGTAGTTTTGTGTATAATTTAGTAAGTGCTGTATATAAAGATAATCCCACTTGTTCTAATGCTATTACTGGACAAAGCGCAACTGTAACGGTTAACACTGCTCCAGCAATAACAACACCACCGACTAGTCATTCTGTATGTGAAACAGGTAACACTTCATTTACGGTTGCTGCTTCTGGATCTGGATTAACCTATCAGTGGCAGTTGAGTACTAATAATGGGTCAAGTTTTAGTGACCTTTCTAATACTGGCGTATACACAAATGTAACAACGGCTACGATGAACATCACAGCAGCGACTATAGCTATGAATAACTATCAGTATCGTTGTGTGGTAAGCGGCAGCTGTACGCCAGCTGTCACTTCTAGTGCAGCTACTTTGAGTGTGAATTTTGATATAGGCGGCATTTCATTAAATGGAGGTACACCTTTGGCATCCAATAGTTTTGTATTGTATTGCCCATCAACTACAGCAACCTTTAGTATAACGCCTGTGCCACTAGCGACAACCTATACTTGGCTTGTTCCAGCTGGCTGGAAAACGGAAGGAGGTGTTGCAATTACGGGACCAATTATTACTGCTATTCCTGAATTAAAAGTGATTACTGGCAGTAGTACAGATAACGGTAACGTTGCAGTTACTGCCTCTAATATGCTTTGCCCTAGTTATATATGGGTTACATTGACCAATACAGCGCCATCGGCATTAGCCATTTCAAAAACAGACCCAGTTTGTGCTGTTCCTACAGGGACTGTAACAGCTACGCCGCCTAATGTAGCCGGAACATTGACTTATACTCTTATTAGAGCAAGTGACAGTCCAGAGACTACAGTTGGAACAAATGGTGATGGAAAATTTAGCAACCTCTCGGGCGGCGATTATGTAGTGACTTACCAGATAAATTCAGGATGTTATTCAGACAGAAGCAATTCTGTATCCATAGTGCCGCTGGCTACAAAAACATGGAATGGCTCTTGGTCTCCTGCCGGAGTTCCAACAATAAACGATTATGTTGTTTTTGATGCCAATTATAACCTGCCATTTACAGTAAATTCTTGTTCTTGTGTGATCAATTCTACCAAAAAGGTTACTATTCGTTCTGGATATGTTTTAAACATTATAAACGGTTTGGATGTGCAAGGGGAATTGATATTTGAGAATGATGCCAGTTTGGTACAGTTAAAAAATGATGCTGTCAATCACGGATCAATCACTTACAATCGTACTACTCCTTTATTGAGAGATTTAGATTATGAATACTGGAGTTCACCTGTGGCAGCTCAAAAGCTGAGTGATTTGTGGGTTAGCGACAGGTATTTCAGGTATACTCTAGGGAATTGGGAAGCACAAGGAGGTAATACCACTATGGATATCGGCAGAGGATATATTATTCGTGTACGAACAAATAATCCTTTCAAACAAGAAGTTGTGTTTAAAGGAGAGCCAAATAACGGAATAAAAACAATAGCTACACAAGGGAGTAACAGAAGCAATTTAATAGGGAATCCATATCCTTCTGCAATAAGCGCCCGAAAATTTATGGTTAAAAATGATGCAGTTGTGGGAGGCTTGTATTTTTGGACGCATTTCACTGCGAGGAAATTAGTTGGTAATAAATTTATTTATGACGCGGATGATTATGCTGTGTTTAATTTGACCGGAGGAAGCGGCACTGTGCCTACGCCTGCACCAAGTACTGTTAAGGCTGGCGAACCTGGAGTAATTCCTTCAGGTGAAATAGCGGCAGGACAGGCTTTTTTTGTGGTTAGTGATAAAGATGGTGTTTTTACCTTTGATAACTCACTGCGCTTTGACAATAATGATTCTACTTTGGATGATGATGATGAAACTATAGGTAACAGTCAATTTTTCAAACAGGCGGGTACTAAGAAAACTGCAAAGATTGAGAAGGATAGAGTTTGGCTGAATTTAACGAATGAAGGCGGTGCTTTCAAGCAGTTATTAGTGGGCTACGTTACAGGAGCGACCAATGATTTTGATAAATTATATGATGGGGTAACCCGCAATGGAAATGCCTATGTAGATTTCTATAGCATTAACAATTCGAAGAATTATACTATTCAAGGACGCGGATTGCCATTTGATAAAACCGATGAAGTGCCATTGGGTTACAAAAGCACTATAGCGGGAACATTCCAGATTGGTATTGATAATGCTGATGGCGGTATGGTAAATCAGGCAATTTATTTGGAAGATAAAATCACTGGCAGCATTCATGATTTAAAGACTGGATCGTATTCTTTTACAACAGAAGTAGGGGTATTCAATGACCGCTTTGTGCTGCGTTATACTAATACTTCTAAACTGGGTACAGGAGATGTTGAAACCAAAGGAAAAGGAGTTTTTGTGTCTGTAAGAAACCATCAGATAAAAATCAATTCTTTTGACCAGACTTTGGCATCTGTAAAAGTATATGATCTAAAAGGAAGCTTGTTGTATGATAAAGATAAAGTGAACAAAAATGAATTCATTATTGACACTTTAAATGCCGCTGATCAGTTTATGGTTGTCATGATGCAGCTGGAAGATGGCAAATGGATAAGCGAAGAAATTATTTTTCATGAATAAATGATAATTTTTTTTAAAATTTTGATCCCATTCTGTTTATTCAGAATGGGATTTTTTTATTGCCTGAATTTGAATGCAGTTATATTTGAGAGGGGAATACCATCTTTCTATATACCTGACACCTGCAGCGTGGACACATATAAAAATGGCACACAGATGGCTCTTTTTTAGAATCTAATCTTGCAGGCTCTTAGTCTGCCAAAGTAATTTGAATCGAATTTCCAAACAAGGAAGGAGCAGTATTAAAAATGGTCTTTAACAGCCAAAGAGAATTATTTACAGCTAGGAAATTGGTTTGTCAAAATAGCAGAGAAAAAACAGTGGTTGAAGGTTGTAAATGGTACATTTTTTTGTGTATATAAATTTACAAAATAATTGCTTTTATGCTAGTTATCTGATAATCAAGTATAATATTGGCTTTGTGGTGGTTTGTAAGCTTTTAATATTTAATTTTAATAGGCAAAAGTACGTGTTTTGTGTTTGTGTGCGTCTATTTTACATGAAAACAGAACATTGTTGTTTCTAAGAAATAAAAAGCGGTTTGAGTCTTTTTATTTTTCTCGTTTTTAGAATAAAAAATACCACAAAATCACCAAGTCACATGAAAATAATTCTACCTAAATCTCAGATTTTAGCAGCTTTTTTGTTTTCTTTATTTATGCAGATAACAGCGTTTGGAGCAACTATAACAAGTACTGGCACTGGAGGGAATTGGAATTCAGGCAGTTCTTGGGTTGGAGGAATTGTTCCAACTGCAGCAGATGATGTTGTAATAGCATCAGGAGGCACTGTAACAATTACTGCAGATGCTGCCGCAAAAAGTATAAGTGTTTCAGGAACTTTAATGGCCAATGATGGCGTTGTGTTTACAGTTGGAAGCAGTACGACTTCAGGGAACTTCACGGTAAATTCTGGAGGAAATTTTAGCACAGCAAATGGTTCCGGATTGTCAACAGTAATTGTTTATGGAAATTATATTAATAATGGCACTACCGATTTTTGGAAAAGCACCGTTATTATTGTAGGCGATTTGTTAAGTCCCGCTACTTCTGAATTACAAAAACAAGGAAATGTAGTGGTGGGTGGTAATATTATAGGTGATTTTGATCTGACAGGAGGAAATGGCACTGGTCAAATTTATGCTGTAAATCCTAATGCAACAGTAACAATAACACCGGTTTCCATAGATAATAATGTGGCGCCGGGAACAACTGTCAATACTCCTCCTGAAACTCAAGTTTTAGTTGATTTAGTAAACACTGTTTTATATGGAATATGCCCCTATACAGTTAGCGGTACTTTAAATGCTATCGTTTGCACAAGTACGCCTACAGCTTCTTTTACAGTCGTTACTAGTGGCAGTTCACCTACATATCAATGGCAGGTAAATGCGGGTTCTGGCTGGACTGATTTGACAAATGCAGCTCCGTATTCAGGAGTTACAACAAATACTCTTACGGTAACAATTTCTGGTACTGGATTAAGCGGGAATAAATATAGAGCCAAAATTACTTCTGGCGGATGTACTAAAAATGGGGATTATGGAACGTTGACTATAACTTCAGTTGCTCCATCAACTCCAGGCAGCATTACGGGAACCACTCCGCAATGCCCTTCAAATTCAGGGCAAATATATACAATCACAGCTGTGTCTGGAGCTACATCATATACTTGGACAGTGCCATCAGGCTGGACTATAAATTCTGGAAATGGCACAACATCAATTTTTGTAACAACAGGATTAGTTGGGAACAATGGAAATATCACCGTTACAGCTAGTAACGGCTGCGGAACAAGTGCGGCTAAAAGCCTTGCTGTAACAGTTGTTGCTACCACAGTGACAGCTGGAACTGTAGCAGGAAGCGCCAGTTATTGTTCTTTTACAAATAATACAACATTAACATTGTCTGGTACTTCTCTGCCTATTGGTAATGGAGCAGGGAAAGCTAGTGTAATAAGATGGGAAAGCTCAGTAGATGATTTTATAACAAGCACCGTGATTGCAAATACAGCTACAACTTTAACTATAACTGATTTAAGTTTGACAACTAAGTTTAGAGCGATTGTGTTAGCAAATTCTGGTGGCTGTCCTGAGGATTCTGCTCCGGCAACAATTACGGTTAATATAAAGCCAACCTCTATTGTCAGCGGAACAGCAACAACATGTAATGGTACATTTAAAACCATATCAATTGACTTGACCGGCACTGGTCCATGGAGTTTAACTTATACTGATGGAACGACTCCAGTTTCAGTAAGTAGTATAGCTTCAAGCCCATATACTTTTAATGTTACGCCATCATCGACTAAAACATATACCGTAACAGCATTAAGTGATTCGAAATGTACAGCTAGTGCAGCAGACATGACGGGTAGTGCTACAATTACGGTTAATGCTATTCCTTCAGCAGGTATCAGCGGAACAGCCAGTGTTTGTCAAGGAGGCACTGCTCTTAATATTACTTTTACAAATCCACAGACAGCAGCAGTCACCATTACATACAATATTAATGGAGGTGCTAGTGCGACTGTTAATGTGGGAGCAAGCACAACTGCGGCAGTATCGGCACCAACAACTGCGGCAGGTACTTTTGCTTACAATTTGGTTAGCGTTGCTTATCAAGGCTCTCCGACTTGCAGCACTGCGATCACAGGAACGGCAACTGTAACGGTTAACCCCGTTCCAACAATAACTGGGCAGCCATCAAGCAGTATTGTTTGCGCTGCAGATAACGCTTCATTTACGGTAGCCGCTTCTGGATCAGGAGTAGCATACCAATGGCAGTTAAGTACCAATGGAGGGACAATTTTTAATAACCTTTCCAATAGCGCACCCTATTCAAATGTGACAACTGCTACAATGAATATCACAGTAGCAACTACTGCTATGAATACCTATCAGTATCGCTGTGTGGTAAGTGGCAGCTGTACGCCATCGGTGACTTCAAATGCAGTAACGCTAAATGTAAATACTGATTTAGGAAATATTTCTTTGAATGGTGCAGCTTATGCTTCAAATGGAAGCGCAGTCTATTGTCCTTCGACAACAGCCGTTTTTAGTATAGCGCCGGTTGCTGGGGCTGTAAGCTATACTTGGGGATATCCATCAGGCTGGACACCCATAAGCGGGCTGGGAACGACTACTTTGACAATAACAACAGGCAGTAATGCACAAAGCGGAACAGTTTCGATAATAGCAAATAATTTGATTTGTCCTAGTTATATATGGGTTGCATTAAGTAATACTCCGCCAGCAGCACCTGGAGTTTCAGTAACAGCACCTACTTGTTCAGTTCCTACAGGAAAAATAGCAGTTAGTTCACCAGCACCAGGAACTGTATATACTTTAACAGGGACTAATCCAGTGGTGGCGGCAGTTACAAATGCTATAGGAAGCTTTTCAGGGCTTGCTGCAGGAGATTATGCAGTAACGTCTCAAACAGGTGCAGCATGTGTTTCGGCAAGTGCATCTGCTACAATACAGCCATTGGCTACAAAAACTTGGAATGGCTCCTGGTCACCTGCTGGTGCGCCGTCTTTGAATGATTTTGTTGTTTTTAATGCCGATTATAACCTGCCAGTTACAGTAAATTCTTGTTCCTGTGTAATTAATTCTGGTGCGACTGTTACGATAGCTTCCGGATTGGCTTTAAACATTACAAACGGTTTGAATGTGCAGGGCGGATTGATATTCGAGAACAATGCGAGTTTGGTACAGACAAATGATAATGCAGTAAATCAAGGAACAATCACTTACAAACGCACTACCCCAGGATTAAAAGATTTTGATTATGAGTACTGGAGCTCACCAGTAGCATCTCAAAAGCTGAGTGATTTGTGGGTTAGTGACAGATATTACAGATATACTAATGGGAATTGGGAAGCACAGGGAGGTAATGTCATAATGGATGCGGCCCGGGGATATATTATTCGTGTCCGTACAAGCAGTCCGCCTTTTTATCAAAGTGTTGAGTTTAAAGGAGTACCCAACAATGGTCTCCAATCAATAAGATCTCAAGGGGTTAATAAAAGCAATTTAATAGGGAATCCATATCCTTCTGCCATAGATGGAGAAGCATTTATAATGAATAATGAAGCGGTAATTGGAGGGACATTGTATTTTTGGACACACTACACTGCCAGACAATTGAATACTGCTGGGACTGCCTATATTTATACTGCAGATGATTATGCTTTGTTTAATCTGACAGGAGGAACCGGCGCTGCTCCAAGTACCAATGGTACAGGTGTGGTTCCTACGGGTGAAATAGCGGCAGGACAAGCCTTTTTTGTAGTTAGTGATCTGGATGATTATTTTAAATTTGATAATTCATTGCGATTGGATAGTAATGGAAATATTATAAATAACAGTCAATTTTTCAAGCCATCGGGGACTAAGAAAGCGGCAAAGATTGAGAAAGATAGGGTTTGGCTGAATTTAACCAATGATGGAGGTGCTTTCAAGCAGTTATTAGTAGGCTATATTACAGGAGCGACTAATGATTTTGATAGGCTGTATGATGGCGTAACCCGCAATGGAAATGCTTTTGTTGATTTTTACAGTGTTAACAATTCGAAGAATTATACTGTTCAGGGACGCGGATTACCTTTTGATAAAACTGATGAAGTGCCATTGGGGTATAAAACGACAATAGCAGGAACATTCCAGATTGGCATTAATAATGTTGATGGCGGTATGGTGAATCAGGCGATTTATTTGGAAGATAAAATGACTGGCAGCATTTATGATTTAAAGTCTGGATCGTATTCCTTTACAACAGCAATCGGGACATTCAATGATCGCTTTGTGCTTCGATATGCTAATACTTCCAAATTGGGTACAGGTGATGTTGAAGCCAAAGGAAAAGGAGTTTTTGTATCGGTAAGAAATCGTGAGATAAAGATCAATTCTTTTGACCAGACTTTGACATCAGTAAAAGTATATGATCTAAAAGGAAGCTTGTTGTATGAAAAAAACAAAGTAGACAAAAATGAATTCATTATTGATACTTTAAACGCCAGTAATCAGTTTATGATTGTCATGGTGCAGCTGGAAGACGGCAAATGGATAAGTGAAGAAATTATTTTTCATGATTAACTAATAGTACTGTTTCTTTTAATAAAAACCCATTCTGTTTGTTCGGAATGGGTTTTTTTATGCACTGAGTTTGAATATAGTTGTATTTGAGGGAGAGAATACCATTTTTCAATAAGTCATACTTACTAACTTTTATAAAATAGTCACACGTTCGGCGCAATTATTTTTTAACGCATACATAGAATTTATAGTGTTTAAAAAGAGCTTGATAGATGGTTTGCTTTTCAAGCAGCCAGTCTATATGAAAAATAGTGCTGTTTCTATTCATTCCTTAATGATTTGTTTTTAAATCTATGTATGTGGTTCATTTTTATTTAAACAGAATTATACGAGCGGGTTATTATTATTTCCAACTGTTGAAACCGTTAACCATAGTTTTTTTTTGAATAATGGCAGAATGGCAAAATGTTTATTTTTTGATCCCCGACTACTTCACTATACTTTTATTTTCATGGGAGTTCGTGAACCTCGTTTGTATTAGTATGTTTTTGCTTACAATTTGTTATATTGAATTAAAATCTGCTTAAGCTGTTTTTTATTTTGAAAATATTGCATATCTTTAAAGATCTATAAGTGAATATCCTGTTAAAAACAGCGTTTGTTTTACAGTGAGAAAAAAGACAGTTCAAGATTATAGTGGATAGCGTATTAATGTTGTAATTGTTTTTTTTTGTACATATAGGTTTACAAAGTTGCTGTTTTTGTCGTTACTTATCTGTTAATCAGTCAAATTGAATAATTTTTTGTAAAAGATAACTTTTATTGTTTATTTTTGGCACGTAAAAATACGTGTTTTGTTCTAGAGAATTATATTTAACACAAAAGAGAGTTTTTTCTTATTTTTACAATAATAATACCACAAAAGCCTCAAATTATATGAAAATAATTTTACCTAAATCTAAGAATTTAGCAGTCTTTTTGTTTTTTGTTGTCTTTTTATATGGAAACACAGTTTTCGGACAAACTACAGGAGATTATCGTTCTATTGCAACTGGAAACTGGACGACTCTTTCGAGTTGGGAATATTATAACGGCACTGGATGGGTTGTGGCAACAAGTTACCCAGGTCAGAATACAGGAACAGGAACTGTTACAATTCGTGACACATATAACATCACATTAAACACTAGCATAAGTAATAGTTTTACCTCTTTGGTAATTGGAAATGGGGCAAGTGGAAAATTAATTGTATCTGGTGATTTTACGGTTAACACTAAAAGCGTTATAATCAATTCAAATGGTATTATGTCATTTATTGGTAATAAATCAATAACTTTTCCGGCGAATACTTCATTTGTAGTTAATGGATCTGGAAAATTAATGTCTGAAAGTGGTTCTTGCAGTAACAATACTGCTCTTTTTATAGGAACAGATAAGATTTCTGCGTGTAATGGATCCGGTGGAGGAGCTCTCTCTGATTTTAATACATTTAATGCTAGAGGTGGAACAGGAAGTGCTACTTCTAATACACCCGTATGTACTGGAAGCCAGCTAATACTTACTGCTACCGCGCCAGTTGCAACATCTGGTTCTTACACATATACATATAAATGGTCTGGTAGTGGAATCTATAATCCTGCTTTCAGCAGCAGTGCTGCTTATACTATTAATAATGTAGACGTTTACAACCATGGTGGCATGTACAGCGTTGATATTAAAAGAAATGACGGTATTGTTTCAACAGTAACAACAGATGTTGTAATAAATCCAACTCCAACAAATTATGGAGTTTATGGCGGTGGTCCAATATGTTTTAATTCTTCGACACCAAATTTGACTACTAGTGGTGTAGGAACTGTAGTAAGATGGGAAAAAAAGTTAGATAATGGTACGTATAGTGCCATTCCAGGTACTGCCGGATTGACATCTTTTTCTGAAAATCCTTCGGCGGCAGGTACTTGGACTTATCAGGTAGTTATGGGTAGCGGAGCTTGTCCAGTGGTTTATTCAAATCCTACAGCTTCTGTAATTGTTAATCCAGAATTGACAATTTCATTAGTAAGTACCAATTCACCAGCTTGTCAAAATGCAAGTAATAGTACACTTTCTTATACAGCCACCACTGGAAATGCCAGTGCAGTTAAAATTGATTTTGATGCGGCCGCAAACACAGCTGGCGTACAGGACATAAATTATTCTGCTGTGTCATCTGGTTCAGGAACAATAACTATTCAATATGCTTGGGGTATTGCTCCAGGTACTTATAATGGAGTGCTAACGGTTATAAAAGACTATCCTGTGTGTTCAAGCTCAACAACATATCCAGTTACTCTTACTATATATTCGTCATCAACACCGACATCAATAACTGCACAGCCTTCAACAGCAACACAAACAATTTGTTTGAATGGAACAGCGAGCGCTATTTCTGTAACGGCTACAGGAGCTAGTCTTACTTATCAATGGTATAGTAATTCAACGGCAAGTAATTCTGGAGGAACACTTATAAGTGGAGCAACATCATCAAGTTATACGCCACTAACTACTGCTGCTGGTACAAAATATTATTATTGTGTCGTAACTGGAGGGTGTGGTTCTTCGGCGATAAGTGCAGTTTCTGGAGCAATTCTAATTAATGGCTTGCCTGCAATAAGCAGTCAGGTAACACCAGCACAAACAATTTGCTTAAACGGAACGGCCACCGCCATGTTGGTAATGGCTACAGGAGCTGGTCTAGGTTATCAGTGGTATAGTAATGCAACAGCAAGTAATTCTGGTGGTACATCTATTGGGTCAGCAACATTGTCCAGTTATACACCGCCTACTACAACAGCTGGAACAACTTATTATTATTGTGTTGTTAGTGGAACATGTGCACCGCTGGTTACAAGTTCAGTTTCGGGAGCAATTCTAATAAACCCTGCTCCAACATTAACATCAGCATCCCAAATAATTTTTTCGTGTGATAATTCGCCAGCGACAATAAAACTGACAGGTTTATTATCAGGCAGTACTTCAAGAGTTGACTACACTATAAACGGCGTTGCACAAACTCCAATTACAGGTTTAACCGAAGTAGCTGGAGAAGCTACTTTTGATACAAGAATTTTATCAAGTACTGATAATGGTAAAACATTGCAGATAACAGGAATAACTACTACAAGTGCTTCCCCGAGCTGTCCTAAGAGTTTTGCTATAGATGTAATATTGAATGTTAAGCCAGATTCAGGAGGTATTTCGCTTAATGGCGGAACCGCTATTGCATCTGGCGGTACTACTACTTTTTCTGAAAAGACTTCGGCCACTTTTAGTATTGTTGCTATACCTGGTGCTACTAGCTATACTTGGTTTGTTCCAGGAGGCTGGAGTATTACAGCTGGTGGTGGAACTAATCAAATAACAGTTACGACAGGTACTGAATTCCAAAGCGGTAACGTTACTGTTACTGCTAATAATATGTTTTGTCCAAGTTCTTTGGGTGTTACTTTAACTTCAATAGCGCCTCCGGCTCCAACTCCCGATCTTGTAATCCCAGTTAAGTGTAATACTAAAGGAAGTATATCATTTAATAATCTGCCGGCTGGCAGCTGGACTCTTAATGTAACAAAAGACGGGGTGGGCAGTACCATTTCTGGTTCAGGAAATATATTCACGCTCTCAAATTTGACAGGCGGTAATTATACTTTTACAGTTACCGATGCATTTGGAACTTCTGTTTCATCAGCTATAGTTAATGTTGATATTGTTACAAAGACATGGAATGGGTCGGGATGGTTTAAAGACTCTGTTGCGAGTGTGGCTCCAACATCAGATGAGAATGTTGAATTTGCTGCTGGATCTTATGTTACTTCAGCCGCAATAGATGCTTGTTCCTGTACTGTAAAGAATGGTGCCTCAGTTAAAATTGATGTAGGAGGAGTTTTAAATATTGTGGAAGGTTTGACTGTGGAAACAGGAGGAACTTTGATATTCGAGAACAATGCGAGTTTGATACAGACTAATGATAATGCAGTAAATATCGGATCAATCACTTACAAACGCAGCACTCCTTTATTGCAAGATTTAGATTATGAGTACTGGAGTTCACCGGTTGCGGGTCAAACGCTGGGTGCTTTGTACACGAGTGACAGATACTTCAGATATACTAATGGGGCTTGGGTAGCACAAACTAGTGGTACTACAATGGATATCGGCAGAGGATATATTATTCGTTATCGTACAGCTGTGCCTTCAAAACAAAGTGTTGAGTTTAATGGAGTGCCAAATAACGGAATTAGAACAATAACTGCACAAGGGGCTAATAGAAGCAATTTAATTGGGAATCCATATCCTTCTGCCATAGATGCTGAAGCGTTTATACTTGATCCTGCTAATTCAATAATTACTGGAGCCTTGTATTTTTGGACGCACTTCAGTGCTAGAAGATTAGATGGAACTACATATAAGTATGATGCTGATGATTACGCTGCATTTAGTTTGACAGGATCAATTGGCACAGCACCTAGCATCCAAAATGCTATTAATAATGGCACAATACCCCCTTCGGCTACAATAATTCCTTCAGGTAAAATAGCCGCTGGGCAATCCTTTTTTGTAATTAATGATAATGACGGTGACTTTACCTTTAATAATTCGATGCGATTTGATTATGAAAATGGCGATGTCAACAATAACAGTCAATTTTTCAAGCCATCGAGCACTAAGAAAAGGGCAAAGATTGAGAAAGATAGGATTTGGCTGAATTTGAACAATGATGAAGGTGCTTTCAAGCAATTATTGGTGGGCTACATTACAGGAGCGACCAATGATTTTGATAAATTATATGATGGCGTAACCCGCAATGGGAATGCTTATGTAGATTTTTATAGTGTTAATAATTCCAAGAATTATACTATCCAGGGCCGCGGTTTGCCTTTTGATAAAGCCGATGAAGTGCCATTGGGGTATAAAAGTACAATAGCAGGAACATTCCAGATTGGTATTGATAATGTTGATGGCAGTATGGTGAATCAGGCTATTTATCTGGAAGATAAACAGACTAATACTATTCATGATTTAAAGGCTGGATCATATTCTTTTGCAACCGAAATTGGGGTATTTAATGACCGTTTTGTACTGCGTTATATGAATAATACTTCTAAATTGGGAACAGGTGATGTTGAAACCAAAGGAAAAGGAGTTTTTGTATCTGTAAGAAATCGTGAGATAAAGATCAATTCTTTTGACCAGACTATGAGTTCTGTAAAAGTATATGATTTAAAAGGAAGCTTGCTGTATGAAAAAAACAAAGTAGACAAAAATGAATTTATTATTGACACTTTAAATGCCAGTAATCAGTTTATGATTGTCATGGTGCAGCTGGAAGACGGCAAATGGATAAGTGAAGAAATTATTTTTCACGATTAACCAATAATTATTTTAAAATTTTAGAATCCCATTCTGTTTATTCAGAATGGGATTTTTTGTTTATAGTTATTGGATATACACGGTGCATAATATTAAATCCAGAATCCGCATTAGACTTCAGATGCATTAGATTTCTAATGCGGATTCTGGGTTTAATGAACCTATATACCCTAATGGAGTGCGGTTTAGCCGTCAATGACGTTTAACAGTCGCAAACTTCATGCTGATGAAGAAGTAACCCCGCATATTGTAGGATTAGTTCGTTGATATTTTATTTTTATTAAAAAACACATTTTTATAAGTTAATATATGCAAAATAACACATAAACATGTATTTAATCGATAAAAAGTGCTTTTATACGATTTATTTGATTTCGTTCATTAAATTTATATAATCAAGTGAAATATTTAAACCTTTGAAAATAAACAATTTATGTTATAGCTATTATTATGACAGTATAGATTAGGTATTAATCATTTTTTGGTTACTGAATATGAAGTTTGTTATTTAAAAATGTATTGCAATTAGCTGATAATTTTCGAATAGTTAATAGTTGGCTGTTTTGTAGTGAGTATTATTCTAATCCCTCTTAGAAATGAAAAAAATATTGTTTTTAATTGCTGCATTGTTATCAATGTTTCAATTTTCTTTTGGCCAGACTGTAAGCAGTTATACTTTTACGGCCATACAAGGGAGTTACATTTCGCTTACAGGAGTTGCTGGAGTTGTTGATACATCACTGACTGCGACAGCAGACACGGGTGTTTCTACGAGTATTACTTTGCCGTTTGCTGTTACTTTTGCAGGTACAGTTTATTCTTCAATACAGGTTTCGCCCAATGGCTGGCTTAGTTTTGGGACGCCTACAGTAACAGATGCTCAAAACAGTACCAATTCACTAGCAAATGCAGCTGTTGTAAAACCTGTTTTGTTTCCTTTATGGGATGATTTAAAGTGTACAGTAAAACCAAGATATATAACAACCGGCATTTATCCGCACAGACGGTTTAAAGTGGAATGGAGTCAGCAAAAATGGGATGCTCAATCTTCGGGAGATACGGTTTCGTTTCAGGTTTGGTTTTTTGAAACTACCAATGTAATTGAATATTTATATAGTCAAGGTGCCACAGCGGTTTCCAATAGTTCGGGTGGTGCATCAATTGGAATGTGCGATGCAAATGGAAATTATTTAGCACTTACAAATTCTGGAGCAAGTCCATCGGCTGATTATACTGTTTTTACTGATAACATTAGTACAAAGCCAGCATCAGGACAAATTTATAGATTTACGCCGCCATCAACAGCGGGTCTTATAGCCAGTAAATATTGTTTTACTGCATCGGCAGCCACTTATGGGATCCTGACTGGAACTTCGCCGGTTGGAGGGATTGGTGCAGTAGATGATGACGGTATTACAAATCCCATTCCGCTAAACTTTCCATTTACGTTTGCGGGTACTACTTATACAAATGTAATAGTTTCACCAAACGGCTGGCTTACTTTTGGATCACCAACGATTACAAATGCTCAGAATGCGGCAAACAGCGCGACAAATGCTGCATTAATAAAACCTGCTTTGATGCCCCTTTGGGATGATTTGAAATGCACAGAGAAAATCAGATATATTACGACTGATGCTGCTCCTAATAGGATATTTAAAATAGAATGGTACCATCAAAAATGGGATCATACAGCCAATGGAGATGTAATATCTTTTCAAATATGGCTGTATGAGGGCACTAATTTAATAGAGTATTATTATAACCAAGAAGCAATTGCCGTAAAATCGCCCTCGGCTACTATTGGGATTTATGATGCAAATGGGAATTATTTAACCTTAAGCGATTCAGGAGCAAGTCCAACGGCACAATCTGGAACATTTACCACCACTATAGCGTCCAGACCTGCATCAGGACAAGTGTATCAATTTAAACCGCCGCCTACAATATCCTATCCGGGTAATGCTTATATTGCTATTGGTAAAGTAGCAGTTACGCAAACGGGGGCTTCAGGTGGAACATATTCGGCTACGCCGCCGGGTCTGAGTTTGAACGCTTCGACGGGTGAAGTCAATTTAGCTGCAAGTGCTGGAGGAACGTTTACTATAGCTTATACTGTGGCTGGCTGTTCTAATGCATCGGCAGTAATGACTATTTTTCCTCTGCTGCCTGTTCCTACGGCCACTGTGACAGAGGCTTCGTGTGCGGCAGGCACTGATGGCGCGATTACGATAACTAACATGAACAATGCTATAAAATTTATCAGTGCCGATAATGACTACATTGATTTAGGAAGTCCTTTGCTTTCCAATAAAAGCGCTTTCACTATTGAGGGCTGGATAAAATTTAATATTGCCGATGTTACGGGCAGGATGAGTTTGTTTGGGCAGAATGATGCTATAGAGTTTGGGTTTGCAAATTCATCAACTATTGAGTTGTCTACACCTGCAACAGGAGCAGTTACTGCCACTCTCCCAGCTTCTCTTGGCGATGGTTCTTGGCATCATATAGCGGCCGTAGGAAATGGTTCTACTGTCAAGATATATTTAAACGGAGTTAGTGTTGCCGTTACTGGCGGAGTAGTCACTACTTCAAACTACGGCAGTTCCTCTTATAATACTAAGATTGGAAGCGGTGTCTATAATGCAACAGGAGATTCATTTACAGGACAAATAGCAAAGTTAGGATTGTATAGTACAGCACTTTCAGCAAGTGGCATTGTTGCTCTGGCAATTGGACTAACTACTTATTCCGGTTATGAATCAGGAATCATTGCAGGGTATAATATTGCTGTAGGTTCTGGAACTACAATCTATTCTTATCCAGCCGGCAACAATGGAACGTTCCAAAACACTCCAGAATGGATAGATCCCTATACTTATTATTGGCAAGAAATAGGAAACGCTGGTTTTTCAGCAACTACAAAGAATTTAACTGGTTTATCACCGGGTGATTATAGAGTGACCGTTTCATTAATTGGCGTGAGCAGTCCTAATGCAGTTACTTTTTCGGTTGGATCTGCCAGTGTTGTGACGGCATCGGCTGGAACGGGAGTAGACTGCAGTAGTAATTTTACGGCAAATTGGGTAGCATCTGCGGGTGCGGTAAGTTATTTGCTGGATGCTGCAACAGATAGTGGTTTCACTAATTTTGTTTCGGGGTTTAATAATTTAAATGTAGGTAATGTAACGAGCTATGCAGTGACAGGAGTACCGCCTGGGAATATTTACTATAGGGTTCGAAAAAACAGCAATTGTGGGGTGAGTACCAGTTCGAATGTAATTACCTATGACACGAAGCAAATAAATTCTCCAACAGCTATTGGTGCAACGAATGTATTGTGCAGCGGTTTCAATGCCAATTGGAATGCAGTCTCTGATGCTACTGCTTATTATTTAGATGTTTCTACAGATCCGGCATTTAGTACTTTCGTGTCGGGTTATAATGATTTATATGTAGGGAATGTTACATCTGTTTCGGTGATATCACTAGCTTCTGGGTTTAGTTATTATTACAGAGTGCGGTCTTCAAACGTTGTCTGCGGTACAGTAGCAACACCGTCTAATGTAATTCAGGTTGATATTGATTCAGCACCAACTGCGCCAGTGGTTGGATCAGTACAGCAAATTAGCTGTAGCAGGCCTGCTGGAAGTGCTGCGTTAAGCGGATTACCGACTGGGGATTGGATTTTAAATTTTAGTTCAGGCGATACGTATTCCGGTAGCGGCACAACCGTGACTATTCCGGGGTTGGCAACAGGAGATTATACCGTAACCGTTTCAGAAGGCAGGTGTTTTTCTGCTAATTCTGCAAATATTTCGATTGCATCATCTCCAATTTCGGAGACCTCTTGGGATGGCAGTACTTGGTCAAATGGTTTGCCATCTCTTTCACAAAGAGTTATTTTTAATGGAGGAACATTATTTACAGTTTCAGCAGATACGAATATGTGTTCATGCCAAATTCACTCAGGTTCAGTTATTGTTAATTCAGGAGTTGTATTGTTTATAGACGGGGCTCTTGATATAGATTCTTCTACTAGTTTTACATTTGAGAATAATGCGAGTTTAGTTCAGGGCAGCGATACGGCTGTCAATTCAGGAAATATTATTTATAAACGCACTACTTCTGCTGTAAAAGATTTTGATTATGTGTATTGGAGTTCGCCTGTAGCAGATCAAACACTGGGACTTTTGTCGCCTTCCAGCGATAGATATTGGAGTTATGCTGATGGAGCTTGGGTTGCAGAAACTTCAAGCAGTATAATGACTAAAGGAAAGGGTTATATTGCTCGGGTGCCGCGATATACGCCTCTTCAAAACGCTGAATTTATCGGAGTGCCATATAACGGTTCCATTTCTATAACAGCTCAAGGAGAGTTGAAAACTAATTTGATAGGAAATCCTTATGCTTCTGCAATAAACGCCGATTTATTTATTACTGATAATGCTTCAGTAATTAATGGAGCCTTGTATTTCTGGACCCACAACACTTCTAGAACATTAAATAATGCGGGAACTAAATTTGTATATACTTCTGATGATTATGCTACTTATAATTTTACAGGAGGGGTGGCTACTGCCATGGCTGCCAAAAGCACTGATGTAAATGGAGATGGAATTGGAGATGGAGTATTGCCTTCTGGTAACATTGCGGCGGGTCAGTCCTTTTTTGTAGTCAGCAAAATTGCAGGAGATTTTACATTTACTAATTCGATGAGGGTTTCGACTGTTGGAGGTAACAGCCAATTTTTCAAACAGGCGGGTATTGATAAAACAGCAAAAATTGAAAAAAATAGAATTTGGCTGAATTTAACCAATGACGGCGGGGCTTTCAAACAATTATTGGTTGGTTATGTAACGGGGGCGACAAATGATTTTGATAATTTGTATGATGGTGCAATTCTTAACGGGAATGCCTATGTAGATTTTTTTAGTATAAATAATTCAAAAAATTATACTATTCAGGGACGCAGGCTGCCATTTGATGCGGCAGATGAAGTGCCATTGGGTTATAAAACCACTTTAGCAGGAACATTTCAAATCAGTATTGAGAAGGCTGATGGTGTTTTGACTAATCGAGCTATTTATTTAGAAGATAAAACAATCAACACTATTTATGATCTGACCAAAGGCTCTTATTCCTTTACAACAGCAATTGGAGAGTTTAAGAATCGTTTTGTGCTTCGTTATAATAATACATCATTAAGTACAGATGATTTTGATGCGAATGGAAAAGGAGTTGTCGTTTCACTAAATAACAGCCAAATAAAAATTAACTCTTTTGACCAAATCATGTCTTCGGTAAAAGTATACGATTTGAAAGGAAGTTTGCTTTATGAGAATAATAAAGTGGATAAAAATGAATTTATTATAAATCATTTGGTGTCCAGTGATCAAGTATTAATTGTCATGACTCAATTGGAAAATGGAAAAAAAGTGAGTGAGAAAATAATTTTTCATGATTAATACCATTAGAAATATAAAATAATCCAATTTTATTTCCCTTTCCTTCGCCAGTTGCTGTCGCTCGTGTGGAGAGGGTTCGGTTTAACAAAAAAACTGTTTTATATTTATTTCTAAAAGGTATAATTTATTCTGTATCTGTAATAAAATTAAAAACCCAATTTCAACTTGAAATTGGGTTTTTAATTTATATAAAACCAAGTTTATTTTCCTTTGATAGAAACTTCCAGATTTTTCTCAATAGTATGATTTGGGCGAGTCCATTTTGGTTTTTCGCCAAGAGATTCAAATTGAGAATCAGCAGCTTCCACAGTTGGTCTTTGCGCCGCTTTTTTAAATGGTTTTTGAGGTTTCAGCCCTAAAAAATCAAACATTTTCATGTCTTCGTTTACATCCGGATTAGGAGTCGTCAGTAATTTATCACCAGCAAAAATAGAATTGGCACCAGCAAAGAAACACATTGCTTGACCTTCGCGGCTCATATTCATTCTTCCAGCAGATAAACGAACCTGAGTTTCTGGCATAACAATTCTCGTGGTAGCAACCATTCGGATCATTTCCCAAATTTCTACCGGTTTTTCGTCCTGCATAGGAGTACCTTCTACAGCAACTAATGCATTGATTGGCACTGATTCAGGCTGCGGGTTCAAAGTAGATAGAGCAACTAGCATTCCAGCTCTGTCTTCGATACTTTCTCCCATTCCTATAATACCGCCGCTGCATACTGTAACGCTGGTTTTACGAACGTTCTCTATGGTTTGTAAACGGTCTTCAAATCCACGGGTAGAGATTACTTCTTTGTAATAATCCTCCGAAGTGTCTAAATTGTGATTGTAAGCATAAAGTCCAGCTTCGGCCAATCGCTGCGCTTGATTTTCGGTAATCATGCCCAAAGTACAGCATACTTCCATGTCCATTTTGTTGATGGTACGGACCATTTCCAAAACCTGATCAAATTCGGGACCATCTTTTACATTTCTCCAGGCAGCTCCCATGCATACGCGTGAAGAACCTCCAGATTTAGCTTGAATAGCCTGCTCTTTTACCTGATTTACAGACATTAAATTGTTTCCTTCAACCCCAGTGTTATATCTGGCAGCTTGCGGACAATAGCCGCAATCTTCAGAACAGCCGCCTGTTTTGATAGAAACCAAAGTAGAGACTTGAACTACATTTGGGTCATGGTGTTCTCTATGGACAGTAGCTGCTTCAAAAAGCAGATCCATCATAGGTTTATTATAAATAGCAATTATTTCTTCTTTAGTCCAGTTGTGTTTTGTGATACTCATTGATCCTTTATTTTGATGGTTCAAAAGTAATCAAATTGTTATAAACAACCAACGAACGGACTTTAAAAAGACTTATTGCGAATGGATTAAAATAGTTTAATCGGCGACAAATTTGTCGTTATAATACAGCATGAGTAACATAGTGACAACTACCGAAGAGGCTATTCCTTCAAAAAACAAAGTCAAGCAATACATGTTAATAGAAGGGTGACCGCCGAATAGGAAAGTTTCGGATAAGCTATTAATGTATTTATCGCCACCTCGCATATAGCTATAAATCAACAGCCCAAGAATAGATAAAGTTACACCAACTAACGAAGTTATTAATGCAGCCAAAGCATTTGGGACAAATTTTTTCTTATTGTGGGCGATTCTCGATTGGAGTGTATCATTTACGGCATAAACAATGAAAACGATATTCAATAGCCTTAAATAGAAAAGATTGGACAAGCCTAAGAATTCCATTAATAGGAAATATGTTCCTATGCAGATAAAAATAAAGTACCCATTTTTAATTTCTTTTTTTACTTTCATGTCATTGTTTTTTTAAAAGTTAGAAATTCAGTATCTTTTTGGTAATCAAGTAGGTTGATATAAATTTACAAAAAATAAACGAAATCGATGTAATTAATCAGAAGAGAGTTTTTTGTGGGTTTACAGAAAGAATGTAAATTAATTGCTTTCATGCGGGAGTGCCGTCATCCCGTAAAAAGGGCTGACGATCAACCGTTATACACTCTTTTATCGAGATGCCGTCGGGCTGTCCATGCTGCTTCGGTAGCTTATTTCAAATGAAATTCACTGAACTCCGATAAAAATTAATGTATAGTGAAGTAATCCCTTACTCGAGATCAAAGATGCTAAGTAAAAATGGAATTATGTAAGAGATATGATATCATGACGTTTATTCACTTAAAAGTGTTGTCACAATGTTGAAGGAAATCTTTGTCGAATAGAATAATATTGCAGGAATATTTTATTGTTTTTCAAAAAAAGCCAAAGCCGTATTTTTATCTTTTTCCAATTGCGCTTTTAAATGATCAACTGAATCAAATTTTTCTTCATCCCTGATTCTTTTCAATATGGAAACCGTTATTTTTTGATCGTATAAATCATCTTCAAAATCAAAATAATTAATTTCTATAGTTTGATTTTTACCATCGACAGTAGGGTTAAAACCAATATTCATCATCCCTAAAACTGTTTTAGAGCCAATAATGCTTTTAACAATATAAACGCCATTTTTAGGAATCAGCTTAAAGTTTTCTTCTATTTTTAAATTAGCTGTAGGAAATCCAATAGTTCTGCCTAACTGTCTGCCCTTGGCGACAATGCCTGTTAAAGAATAGCTGTAGCCCAGATATTCATTGGCCAAAGCCATATTGCCTTCGTCCAGAGCATGTCTTATTTTTGTAGAACTTACTGATACTTCTTTGATTTCCTGAGCCGAAATTTCTTCGACTTCAAATCCATATTGTTCTCCAAACCTTTTTAGATCATCAATATTGGCTGTCCGGTTACGGCCAAAGCGATGATCGTGACCGATAATTATTTTGTGTATGTGGAATTTATCTACAAGTATGTTTTTTACAAATTCTTCGGCAGTCAGTCTTGAGAAACTTTCATCAAAAGGGTGAATTACCAAATTTTGAATTCCAATTTGCTTCAGTAATGCTACTTTTTCATCGATAGTATTGAGCATTTTTATACCTGAATCCTCTTGTAATACCATTCGCGGATGTGGAAAAAAAGTAAGAACTAAGCTTTCGTACTTTTTGTTTTCGGTATTTTGAGTTACTTTTTCAAGTATTTTTTTATGACCAAAATGAACGCCGTCAAAGGTTCCAAGGGTAAGAATTGTTTTTTTTGCATTTTCCCCAGATGCAATTTGGAAATCGTTTATTGAATGAAAAATTTTCAAAGTACCTGTTTTAAATTTTTTTGCAAATTTATAGTATCTATTTTAAAACTAGACGAAGAAGTTTCTATTTTTAAATGATTTGAATCGTTAAACTCAATTTAATTTGCAAAATAATGTTTTGTATTGTATTTGAAATATTAATTTTTTCTGAAATTGTTCTCATTTATAGTATATTCCATTGCAAATAATTTAATTTTGTTTGTCATTTTTGTTTTTATTATTAAATCTAGTAACTGGATATGAATAGATTATTTTTTTGCTTAGGAATTCTTGCAATGAGTTTTTCTGTATTTTCACAAACTAATTCCTCATGGAAAGAAGTTAGCAGTACTCAAAAAGTGGCATCTCAAAAGCAAAACGATAATATAATCAATGCAAAACGGTTATTTACTTTAGATTTAAGCCAATTCAAGCAATCTCTTGAAGCTATTGATGTAAATGGGTTGGGTAAAGGTGTTTCTGTCGCAATTCCCAATAGTGATGGAAAAATGGAACAGTTTTTAGTGGTAGAATCTTCTAATTTTGTTCCTGAGCTGCAATCAAAATATCCTAATATCAGATCCTATTCCGGAATTGGAATTACTGACGCTGGTGCTACTATTAATTTTAGCATTGCTCCAAATGGTGTCCAGTCGATGGTTTTGAGAGGAGAAAGTGGTTCTGAATTTATTGATCCATTAACTGATAATAAATCTATTTATGCAGTTTCGACTTCCAAAGCAAGAAGCAAAGGACCCTTGCCGTTAACCTGTAAAACGGCAGATGTTGCTTTGAATAAAGGTTTGACTCAGAAAGCAAGTGCATTAAAATCCAGCAATGGGGTGTTTAAAACCATGCGGCTGGCTTTGTCCTGTACAGCTGAGTATACTGAATATTTTGGTGGGACTGTAGCAGATGCGTTAGCAGGAATGAATGCAACAATGACTAGAGTGAATGGCATTTTTAATAGAGATCTTGCTGTAAAATTACTGCTTATTGCCAATGAATCTGATATTATCTATACTAATGCCGTTTCCGATCCTTATTCTGATGCTACGATCGGTATGGATCCAGTTAAGGATTGCACTGGTGATTGTCCCGTTGCTTGGAATCAGGAACTGCAAAGCACTTTAACATCAAAAATAGGCGAAGCAAATTATGATATTGGTCATTTGTTTGCCGCATCAGGAGGTGGAGGAGATGCGGGCTGTATTGGCTGTGTATGCAGTGCTTTACAGAATACGAATTCGACGCCAGTTTATTCGCTTGGAAAAGGAAGCGGTTATACCTCTCCATCCAACAGCAGGCCTGAAGGAGACCTTTTCGATATCGATTTTGTAGCTCATGAAATGGGTCATCAACTGGGGGCAAATCACATTTTTTCGTATGATGTTGAAGGCACAGGAGTAAGCGTAGAGCCTGGAAGCGGTTCTAGTATTATGGGATATGCCGGAATAACGGATTATGATGTTCAAAATTCTTCGGATGATTATTTTGGGTTTGCCAGCATTAAGCAGATTCAAGATAATTTAGCTATAAAAACATGTCCTGTCAAAACAACAATAAGCAATCAGACGCCAACAGTAAATGCTGGATTGGATTACACCATTCCGAAAGGAACACCATTCGTTTTGAATGGTACTGCTTCGGATCCTAATGGCGATACTATGACGTACTGCTGGGAACAGAATGACTCTGCGGCAAGTAAAGAAAGTAATGGAAACAGCATTGCTTATGACACTAAAACTACAGGTCCTACTTTCCGATCTTTTTTGCCTGTCAGTGTTACTAATCGTTATTTTCCTGCTTTCAGCAGAGTATTGGTTGGACAATTGACTACGACTTGGGAATCCGTTTCCAACATAGGAAGATCATTGAATTTTGTATTCACAGCGAGAGATAATGCATCGTCGGGCTTAGCACAGACTAATTCAGATGCTATGGTTGTTACTGTTGACGCTGCTAAAGGACCGTTTGCTGTTACTTCGCAGAATACTGCTGGTATCGGCTGGGTTTTAGGTTCGTCCCAAACCATTACTTGGGATGTGAATGGAACTAATTCATTGCCAGGATCGACTAACGTAAATATCAAATTGTCTACAGATGGAGGGCTGACTTTTCCAATTATATTGGCTTCCAATACACCCAATGATGGTTCTGAAGTAATAAGAGCTCCTGCAACTGCCGCTAAGAGCTGCAGAATTTTAATCGAGCCCACTGGGAATGTTTTTTATGCAGTGAACAGTACTCCTTTTACGTTAGGGTATACTGTGGAAACAACTTGTAATTCCTATAGTTTTTCAGCGCCTTATTCTATTCCTGAGTCACAAACTTATGCAGAGCGAACAATTGTAGTTCCTGCGACAGATGGAGAGATTACCGATGTTAATTTTAATGTTAGTTTTACTCATACCTATATTTCTGATGTTCAAATTGAAGTGGTGAGTCCAAAAGGAACTACTGTGAAGTTGTTTGATAAATCTTGTGGGGCGACAAATACTAGTTTAATTTTAACCTATGACGATTTGGGAGGGGCATTAGGATGTGGGGTTAATACCAGTCAAATTGTTGTTCCTACTGGTGTTTTGGCAAGTTTTAATGGAGAGAGTGCTCAAGGAACTTGGAAATTACGGTTTAGAGATACTGGGGTTGGGGATTCGGGAACAATAGATTCGGCGTCTATTCAGATTTGTTCCAGTGCTTATGTCCCTTTGGCTCTTCCTGATTACGAAATTAGTAATTTTGTGCTGTACCCTAATCCTAATAAAGGAAGTTTTACTATTCAGTTTAAAAGTATTGATACAGCTGATCTTCAGGTATATGTTACGGATTTATCAGGACGAAAAATTTACCAGAAAACAATTAAAAACACAGGCAGTATCAGTGAGGCTGTTCAGTTGCCAAATGCAGCAAAAGGAACTTATATTGTTACCCTTGTAGACGGCGAGCGAAAAAGCAGTTCGAAAATTATAGTGAAATAGATTGATTTAATGTTTTGCTTTATTAGATCTAACTATTTTATGAACTCATTAAATATTTTCAGCTAAATTGATAATTAGGGGTTTTATTTTTTGTAAACTTGTAAGTGTAAAACAAACACTTATTAATTTATGAAAAAAATCTTTAGTTGCCTTTTGTTGGCAGCTTCATTTCTGTCATTTGCAGAAAAAAGCACCGATTATACGTTTGTCAATTCAGACAAAACGATAAGCATTGCTTTTAATTTAGACGCAAAAAAAATACCCTATTACAAAGTTTTCTATAAAAATAAGCAGGTTATCAATACTTCACAGCTTGGAATTATCCGTGAAGATGCCAATTTTTATACTAATATGAAGATTCTAAAAGTGTCTAAAGCACTCCCGTTGAAATCTTCGTACAGCATGCTTCAAGGAAAACGAAAAAATATTGACTATACTGCCAATCAATATACGGTAAGTCTGCAAAACAGTACTGGAGAAGCGATGGAGATTATTTTTCAGCTTTCTCACGATGGAATAGGTCTGCGTTATCATTTTCCTAAAACGTCCAGTGACATCAAGAAAATAGTTGAAGAGAAAACCACTTACAATTTTGATGCTTCCGCAAAAGCGTGGCTTCAGCCTATGTCTAAAGCCAAAACTGGCTGGAAAGAAACTAATCCTTCCTATGAAGAGCATTATGCGATGGGAATTCCAGTAAATACAAAACCAGCAATTGGAGAAGGGTGGGTATATCCTGCTTTATTTAATGCTAATGATGCTTGGGTTTTGATTACCGAAACTGGTCTGCAGGATAACTACTGTGGCAGCCGACTGGTATATAATGATACTCAAAAAGCGTTGCAGGTTACGTTTCCCCAAAAGGAAGAGATTTTTCCAAACGGAGCTCTTAATCCAGAATCGCAATTGCCATGGTACACCCCTTGGCGTGTAATTACTGTCGGTTCTTTGAAAACAATTACCGAAAGTACCTTAGGAACTGATTTAGCTGATCCAGCAGTTCCAATGGATACTTCATTTATCAAAAGCGGATTGTCATCTTGGAGCTGGGTTTTATTGAAAGATGATTCGGTTAATTTTGAGACTACTTTGCAGTTTATTGATTATGCGTCCAGCATGAATTGGCCGTATTGCCTGATTGATGCCGATTGGGATACAAGAATTGGTGATGCTAAAATGAAAGAATTGGCAGATTATGCCAAAGAAAAAAATGTAAAATTATTGGTTTGGTACAATTCATCAGGACCATGGAACGGTACAGAATACCATCCGAAAGGGAAACTGCTAACCCACGCTGATAGAGACAAAGAATTTACAAGATTAAATGAATTGGGTATTGCGGGTGTCAAAATAGATTTTTTTGGCGGAGATGGTCAATCAATGATTGAATATTATCATGCAATATTGAAAGATGCCGTAACACATCAATTGTTAATCAATTTTCACGGCGCTACTTTGCCTAGAGGATGGCAGCGTACGTATCCTAATTTACTAACCACCGAAGCTATAAAAGGGGAAGAGTTTATTACCTTTTCGCAAGAAGCTGCCGATTTACAGCCAAGCCATTGCACTATGCTTCCTTTTGCCAGAAACGTTTTTGACCCGATGGATTTTACTCCGATGGTTTTGGATGCTATTCCTAATATTAAACGCAAAACAACGCCGGCATTTGAGCTGGCTTTGCCTGTTTTGTTCCTTTCCGGTATTCAGCACATTGCCGAAACACCTGTTGGTATGGCCAAAATGCCAAAATATGTAGTGGATTATCTAAAAGATATTCCAACGAATTGGGATGACTCCAAATTTATAGACGGTTATCCAGGAAAGTATATTGTTATGGCCAGAAAGAAAGACAATGTTTGGCATATTGTTGGAGTTAATGGTCAAAATATTGCAAAAGAAATTGAAATCGATTTGTCATTTGTGACCAATGATTCAGGTTATGTTATTTTGGAAAATGAGAAAGGTTTTCAACAGCTTCCAGTATCAAAAAAGACAAAACTGAAAGTAACTATGAAACCAAATGGTGGGTTTGTGGTGAAAATATAGAGGAAAGAGATTTTAAGTTGGTTTAAAAAAAGCCAGCAGATTATATTATCTGCTGGCTTTTTTATTGTTTCTCACTGTATGACTTTTGAAGACATGCAGTTCTAAAAACATTCACGGAAAAAGTCGGGAGACTTTTATCATGTTTACGATCTTTCAAGAACTTTTAAAGAAACGCAAAGGCAGAGACATTTGCGAAGCGGAAACTGTATCTTTATCTTTTTGATATTACTAATTTCTCTAAAAAGTATTCTTTCTGAATACTTTTTTTAATAAAAATAAAAAACATATTATGATGATAATTATGAGAACAATATAAAAGTAGTTTATCATGTAATATGTATCATAAATATTAATTGTAAGAAAAAAATCTTCGAAGTATAAATACAAGAGTATGAGGCCAAGTACCAATGATATTTTTGTTTTAATTTTCATCTATTACTAAATTATTAAAAAATGCGTTAAACATTGTAAAATTACTCTTTTGAATTTCTTGGAAACTTACATCTTCTATTATAAAATTCATGAGTTGTTCGGGGAATTTTTTATATAAAAATTTATTTTCAACAATCATGGTAATATCAATAATTAAATCTTTAATAGTTCTTGACTCTAGATTGTTATCTTTCATTTGAGTAATTTCTGAGGTCGAAAAAAAAAGTTCTATTTTGTTTTTCTTTACCATAATCACATAGAAGGGGACTAAAACACTTAACAATAAAGATAAAGTATATAACTCTCCATTCTCTATAACTGATAATTCAAAGTTAATTGTTCTATCTTGCCAATCTAATAGTGAAGCATTTCTGAAATTTGCCAGAACATTATCATTATTAAATTCCTCTTTTAATTTAATATAAATATTTGAATTGTTTTGGAAATATTTAATTGTTTTCAATAACCGTTTGTATTCCTCAGAATTAAAATATTGACTTTCTTGGGTTCTAGAGCATATATTTGTAGGATAGAATAAATATGCTAAATTTGTTAAGACTTTTTCTATCATAATTAATTGCAATTTCCTGTCCCAAACATATTCGTTTTATATTGTGTAGGTGTTACACTGAAAGAAGAAGAATTGAAATTTACTCTACCTCCAGGAATAAATAAAGGGTAATTGTATTTTAGTCTTTCCTCAAAATATAATCGGACAGTTAAAGCAGAAACAGGTTTGTTTCCATACATACTAACAGTTTCACTCATTGATACTTCAACTGCCTTTGCCGACAAAGTTGCTGCAAGACCAGGACCTATTGTAGTATTTCCAATTGATAAATTTGTAGGAACACCAAATAAGATGGCATTTGGGTATTCAATTATTTGACTAAAATGATAACCATCTGTTGTAATTACAATAATGTTGAAATGAATATTTATTACGGCAGATTCTTGCCATTGTGAACCAGGTTTTGATGTGAAATTAAAACTCTCACAACTTGGAGGAAGAGATATGGTAGCTGTATCTGCGCTCTCAGCACCTGGATCCCAAGAATAAGAAGTATCGCCTCCACCATAGTAGTTACCAAAGTCACCATCAAAAAGACCACTGCCAAATATACTAGAGGATCCATACACATCTAAAGCATCTACAGTGTGGTAATTGTTTTGTATGATAACTTCATTTAATTGTACTGCAGATCGATGCATTGATTTAGATGCTTTACCATTCTCAGTATTAGTTTTTATAGCATTATTATTTTTAACAAACTGACTTACAATAATTCCATTCTTGGCTCTGAATCCATTAATGAAATCGCCATCTAAAGAATAAGTAAATATTTTTCCAGAAAAATGATCTTTCTGAGAATTTTCTTCAGGATACATACTAAAAACGACACTCTTAATTTCTTTGTCTATCCTCAGTAAAAGAATCCGTTTGTTTATAGTTTTGTTATTTGTAGCATAAGGAATTATAGTTAATAGCTGGTCGCTGCCATTTATTTTCTCTTGGGAAATTTTGTCAAATTCGAGATTTGATAATTCCTCTTTAGAAAGCTTAGAGAATTTTGCTGTTGAGGGCTGAATTAGCAATGTTTTTGCCTCATTGATAGTTACGGTCTCAATCCTGCTTTGCTGTTCTGTTGGGGTTTCATCAACTTGGCAGTTGGTTAATGTTAATGCTAAAGCAAAAAGGAATGTTCTTTTTAAATAATTAAATCTTCTCATCATTCTTAAATTGTTTTTTTGTTTTTCATTTGGCATAATGCTGGGCTGAAAAGTTAGTACTCATGGCAATTAATCCTTACTTTTTAAACCACAAAACAGACGGATTGTTTGACGGTTCGTTCGGTAAAATCTCTTGCAACTTGTATATACTTGCTACTTGTAGTGTATTTTTAACAAATGTATAAATAATATTTTTATTACAAATAATCAAATAGGCTTTTTATTTTGCTTTCTAAAAAATCAGTCTGCTTTATGATTTTTTCTGAACCATTAAGATGTGTTTGCAATGTTTCTATTCATTTTTCATTTTCGGCAAGTTGGGTTTTTAGTTCCTTTTCTGTTTTCGGTGCAATGTTTTGAAAAGTGCTTTGAAAAACTAAAGCCCCCGCCCCGCATTCTCCTGACTTTGTGCCTTTTTCTAATGATTTTCAAAGCTGTAAATCTAATAAAAGTCTCCTGACTTTTACGGTAAACATCTTATAGATTTGATATTTTTCTTACAAATAAAAACATTGTATCTTTAAACATAGAAGTGAAAATAATACCAAACGATATTATATTTTAATCCAAATTGTTCTGGTATAACTACAAAACAACAGTTTTGTTACTTTCTAGTTTAAGGAGCTCTTCTGAGATCGGGGTTATTAAGGCTAATTGTATCCATAAAAAAACCTCGAAAGCATACACTCCCGAGGAATTTTTAAAACTAACTTTCATTAGTTTCTAAACTAGATATCTAACTAATAACCAAATTTTATATAATAACTAGTATATTTTAAACTACTTAACCGAAAATTTAAAAGTAGTTTTTGTTTTATAATTTTCTCCCGGACTTAATACAGTCGTAGGAAAGTCTTTTTGATTTGGTGAATCTGGATAATGCTGTGTTTCAAGACAAAGACCAGTTCTGTGTGCATACGTTCCGCCATCTCTCATTGGTAAAGTTCCGTCTAGGAAGTTACCAGAGTAAAATTGGATTCCAGGTTGGTCAGTATAAACTTCCAATAATCTTCCGCTGGTTGGTTCATAAGCCGAAGCTGCAAAACGCTCTCCTTTGCCTTGGTTGTTTAAAACCCAGCAGTGATCATAACCCAATCCTTTTTTCAATTGATCGTCTGTAGCGTTGATTTCTTTGCCAACAGCTTTTGGTTTTCTAAAATCAAAAGGAGTATTAGTAACATCCGTCAATTGACCAGTTGGAATAAGCGTAGCATCTACAGGAACTAATTTATCTGCATCAATAGTGATTTCATGACCTAAAATTGGTTTTGTAAAATCAGATGATAAGTTGAAATACGAATGCTGTGTTAAATTTACAACCGTTTTCTTATCAGTAGTCGCCTCATAAAGCACGTCTAATGCATTGTCTTTGTTCAAAGTGTAAGTCACAAAAACAGTTAAGTTTCCAGGATATCCTTCTTCCATGTCTTTGGCTACATACTTCAGTTTTAACGATGCAGTATCACCGCCTTTAGCTTCCTCGGCAGTCCAAACCACCCTGTGGAAACCTTCTGGGCCTCCGTGCAAAGCATTTACGCCATTATTAATGGCTAAAGAATATTCTTTTCCATCCAAAGTAAATTTACCTTTTGCAATTCGGTTGCCAAATCTTCCAATCAATGCACCAAAATACGGATTGGCTTTTTGGTATTGTTCCAACGAATTGAAACCAATCACCACCTCTTCTGATTTGCCTGCTTTATTAGGTACTTTTAAGGACGTAATAATACCACCATACGTAATGATGTTTACTTCCATTCCTTTTTGGTTTTTCAAGGTGTAACGATCTATTTGTTCTCCTTTTTCGGTTTTACCATATACCGTTTTTGCTATAGATACAGAATCTGTAGCTTTAGCTTCTAAAGCATTAGATGCTTCTTCTTTTTTCTCTCCTTTGCACTGTACATTCATACTTACTATACTTAAAATGGAAATTCCATAAACACAACGTTTTACTAGATTCATATATTTTTATTTTTTTTGGTTTACTACTTTATGCAAAACAATCAATTTTGTTCCTCAGTCCGATAAAGCTTTGCCATATCATAAAAATAAGAAACACCAAAGCAAAACAACACTTAGATTGGGATAATTTTAACAGATTATCCTTAAATTATTTAATATTTTAACTTCAAGCATCTGGGCGTGACCCTCCGTCTCGTCCGAAAAAGACGAGACTACAGGTCGGGCTTTCCGTTCCCGCTTTTTTTCTTTATCAATTGCCTCGGGTTTAAACCCGAGGCAATTGATAAAGAAAAAAGAGCTCCACTTTAATCCCTCACGCGAACTCGGGTTAACCTACAGATTCAATTTTAAAATGAGAGAAAGTAAATTCAACTCTAATTAAAAATTACTCCAGCAGGATTTTTAAAACCTGCTGGAGTTTAGCTAACTAACTTAACTAAATAAAATTTTATAGACATTCCAATGGAGAAGCATGGTATATTTACAGGCATTTTTTTGCCATTTACCACAGTTCACCACTCACAATTCATTAAAGCTTATGCTGAAACAAATGGAAATAAGCTTCATTTGCATTGATAGTATCTTTGAAATTACGGATAGTCGTATTTGCATCGATAACTAATAATTCGATACCAGCGATATCAGCAAAATCTTCCATAAACTCAGTAGTTACCGCTTGGCTGTAAACAGTATGGTGTGCACCACCTGCAAGAATCCAAGCTGTAGCAGCAATATCAAGGTTTGGTTTACAATCCCATAACACGCGTGCTACTGGAAGTTTTGGCAATTCAGCCATAGGTTTCACTGCAGTTACTTCGTTTACGATTAATCTAAAACGGGTTCCCATATCTACTAACGATACGTTGATTGCATCACCAGCAGGCGAGTTGAATACCAAACGAGCAGGATCTTCTTTTCCGCCAATTCCTAATGGATGCACTTCACAAGATGGTTTTCCGTCAGCGATAGATGGACAGATTTCCAACATGTGCGATCCTAAGACGTATGATTTTTGAGGAGTAAAGTGATATGTATAATCTTCCATGAACGAAGTTCCTCCTTCAAGACCTACATTCATAACTTTTAATGCTCTAACCATTGCTGCAGTTTTCCAGTCGCCTTCACCTCCAAAACCGTATCCATCGGCCATTAAACGCTGTGTTGCAATACCAGGAAGTTGTTTCCAAACTCCTAAGTTTTCAAAAGTATCAGTAAATGCTCCAAAACCTCCTTCTTCAAGGAAAGCTCTTAATCCTAATTCAATTTTTGCAGCGTCAACTAGAGATTGTCTTTGCGCTCCGCCTTCTAAAAGTGATGGAGTCAAGTTATAAGAAGCCTCATAAACTGCTAATAAATCAGCCAATTGTTTATCGGTTACTTTTTCAATATGTTTAGTCACATCAGATGAATCATATCCATTTACAGACATTCCGAAACGCAATTGAGCTTCTACTTTATCTCCTTCTGTAACCGCAACTTCACGCATATTATCTCCAATACGAGCTACTTTTAAGTTTTGCAGTTCATTCCATCCAAGTGCAACTCTTGTCCAGTTTCCTAGTTTTGTCAAAACGCTGTCTTCTTGCCAGTGTCCTACGATTACTTTGCGTTTTTTACGCATTCTAGACATCATAAAACCAAATTCTCTGTCTCCGTGAGCCGATTGGTTCAAGTTCATGAAATCCATATCGATAGTTGCCCATGGAATTTCGGCATTGTATTGTGTATGTAAGTGGCACAATGGTTTATTCAAAATACTTAAACCGCCAATCCACATTTTTGCTGGCGAAAAAGTATGCATCCAAGTGATGATTCCGATACAGTTTTTAGCTGAGTTAGCTTCTAAGCATAAATCCAATACTTGTTTTGGTGATTTCAAAGTGTCTTTGCAAACCACTTTTACTGGAATTTGAGATGCTTCGTCAAATCCTTTAGCCATAATTGCAGCATGTTCTGCAACTTTTAATAATGTTTCTGGTCCGTATAATTCTTGGCTTCCTACTACAAACCAAACTTCTTTTTGAGATATATCTATCATTATATTTTGTTTAATTATTTAATTGTTTAAGGGTTTAAATTGTTTAAGTCTTTTAAGATTTAAAAAGTTTGTCATTTAACTGTTTATTTGTTTAATCGTTTTGCTTCTAATCGATTCAAAATTTTACGATTGCACAATTAAACAATTTTAAACTTTTAAACAATTTAAACCTTCTTCGTTTACTGTCCGTAATAGGAATCTTTTCCATGTTTGCGTTGGTAATGCTTTTTGATTAAAGAATCTTTCAATCGTGGGGCATTAGGATTGATCTGCAAAGTCAGATAAGCCATTTCGGCTACTACTTCCAGAACTTTACTGTTGTAAACGGCTTTGGCTGCGTTTTTCCCCCAGGCAAAAGGACCGTGGTTTCCTATCAGAACCATTTCTGTTTCTTCGTACGAAAGGTTTTTTTCTTTAAAACAATCCAAAATTTGGATACCCGTATTATGCTCGTAATTTCCTTCGATTAAGCTGTCGTTCATTGGGGCAGCACAGGGGATATCAGAGGTTAAGTGATCGGCATGGGTGGTTCCAAAAATCGGAATGTCTCTTTGTGATTGTGCCCAAGCTACAGAATATGTGGCATGAGTATGTGCAACACCGCCAATATTTGGCCAGTTTTTGTATAAATATGCATGTGTTTTGGTGTCCGAAGAAGGGCGTAAGCTTCCTTCAATAACGTTGTTGTCAAAATCGACAATCACTATATCTTCAGGTTTTAAGTCTTCGTAAGGCACGCCGCTTGGCTTAATTGCAAAAACACCTTTTTCGCGGTCAACCGCACTTACGTTGCCAAAAGTATAAACTACTAAATTCAATGCATTCAGCTGCATGTTTGCTTCGTAACACTCTTGTTTTAAATCTTTATACTGTGAACTCATTTTTTCTTTTTTTAATAGATGGATCAGCATAAACGCTTAATTGGTCGTATGCTAAAAGCAATTTGTTGTAAGCCGCTACTTTATCAAGTTGTGGAGTATATTCGCTTTCAAAAGGGCTTCCCATTTTTTGGCTCGCTTCAATTACGTTTGGATAAATTCCAGCGGCAACGGCTGCATAAATGGCTGCTCCCAATGCAGGGGCTTGATCTGATAAAGCTACTTTGATTGGTTTGTTCAACACATTGGCCAATGTCTGCATGATAAATGGCGATTTACGCGCCACACCGCCAATACCGATTACTGTGTCAATACGTACGCCTTCTTCTTCAAAACGATCTACAATTTTTTTAGAACCAAAACAAATCGCATTTACCAATGATTTGAATACATGCGGTGCTTTTGTTCCTAATGATAAGTTTGCAATAGCGCTTTTAAGTTCCTGATTTGCATCTGGAGTTCGTCGCCCGTTAATCCAGTCTAAGGCAACTGGTATGCTTTCCGTTAACGGGATTTTCTCTGCTTCGGCGGTTAACTGCACGATTAATTTGTCGCTGATTTCAGTTTTCAACTGTTCTTTTTGAGAATCAGTCAAAAGGGTTGAAGCAGCTAATAAATTATCTGTTGGCCACAATAATAATTCTTTGTACCAAGCCAATAAATCTCCAAAAGCAGATTGTCCAGCTTCTAATCCGATATAACCTGGAATTACTGATCCATCAACTTGTCCGCAGATTCCGCGAACAGTTTTTGTTCCGATAGATTCTTTAGTGTCAACAATAATATCACAAGTTGAGGTTCCCATTACACGAACCAAAGTGTGTTCGTCTATTTTGGCTCCCACAGCTCCTGAATGTGCATCAAAAGTTCCTACTGCAATAACGGTATCAGTAGAAAGTCCTAATCGTGTTGCCCATTCTTGGCTTAAATTACCTGCAACTAAATCGGATGTATAGGTTTCATTATATAATTTTCCGCGAAGAGTAGCTAGATATGGATCTAATTGTCCTAAAAATTCTTCTGGCGGCAATCCGTTCCAGTCTTCGTGCCACATTGCTTTGTGACCTGCGGCGCAGCGACTTCTTTTGAAGGTTTTTAAATCTTTATTTTCGATTAATAAATACGTCATTAAATCGCAATGCTCCATCCAAGTGTAAGTTGCTTTTTTTACAGCTTCGTCTTCTCTTGAAACATGTAAAATTTTTGCCCAAAACCATTCTGATGAATAAATTCCTCCTTCATATTTTGTGAAATTTTCTCCACCCCAGTTGGCTGCCAATTCATTTATTTCGTTCGCTTCATTTATCGCGGTGTGATCTTTCCATAAAACCATCATGGCATTTGGATTATGTTCAAAACCTTTGGTCAACGCTAATGGTGTTCCATCTTCGGCAACCGGTACTGGTGAAGATCCTGTAGTGTCGATACAAATGCTTCGAATAAGCGAAGAATCTATTTTACTGTTCTCGACTACATATTTTATAGTGGTTTCTAACCCTTCGATATGATCTAAAGGATGCTGGCGAAACTGATTTATTGAGGCATTACAATATTCTTTGTTTTTCCATCGCTTGTAATCACAAACGCTTGACGCTAATTCCTGTCCATTCTCAGTGTCTATCAATACTGCGCGAACAGAATCTGAGCCATAATCTAATCCTATTACATAATTTTTCATCACGATTCTTTTTATATAGGTACAAATATATATATAATTATTTAATAAGTGTGTATTAAACACTTAATTTTTTTGACATTGCAATTATTGATAAAACCTAAGAATGTTAGTATTTTTTGCCATGTTTAAAAAAAAATAACAGAATGCTTGTTAATGCTATTGTGCTACTTAATTTTCAGTTTTAAAACAGTCACAGAATAGGCAGGAACATTTAAAGTTGCTTTTTCGCCTTTCAATTGATATTCACGTTCAGTCGGGCTGATTTTTTTAGGTGAAGCAAATGAATTTTCATCATTAGTATTTGGACTCGTAAGCGTAATGACGATTCCTTTTGATTGTAACTTGCTGCCCTTTAAATCTATACTTAAGTCTTGTGCTTTCGCAGATGTATTGACAACTTTTACGATTACTTCTTTGGTATTCAAATCTTTTACTGCTGATGCGAATAAATCATTTTGGCCAATAAGTGCCTTTCCGTCTTTAGTAATAGCTAATAAATCAGTTCCTTTATTGTTTGCGAATAATTTTTGAACATAATAATTTGGTGTGCCAAAGGACTCTAAATTATTAAACCAAATCATATCCGGCGTCCATTGCCAGCCTTCTTCGTGTGCAAATAAAGGAGCATACGAAGTAAGATGAACTACTTCAGCATTACGTTCCATCCCAGTCATGAAAGCGGCTTCAGAAAAAGCACATTCCCAGCTGTTTTTGTTATCAGGACTTGCAATGGCTACTGTTTGTGCCGCGTATTCTCCTGCGAAAATTTTCGGCCCTTTACGGTCGTAATTGTCGTAACGGGTTGCATTTTCTCTAAACCATTTTGGATCTTTATAATAGTGCTCATCTACTATTTGGGCATTCAATTTTTTAAGTTCTGATTGTGCATACTCAAAATAATCTCCTTCGGGAAATGGTCCGCTTCCTGAAACAATCTTAATTTCTGGATGCTTTGCTTTGATTGCTTTTTCAAACACTTTATAACGCTCGATATAATCTGTTCCCCATTGTTCGTTCCCGACTCCAATAAATTTCAAATTAAACGGTTTTGGGTGTCCCATATCCGAACGAACTTTCCCCCATGGAGTATCTACACTTCCGTTGGCAAATTCAATTAAGTCAATCGCATCTTGCACATAAGGATCCAATTGATCCATAGGAACTAACTCGCCTGTATTGAACTGACAAGCCATTCCACAACTTAAAATTGGTAATGGACTAGCTCCGATATCTTCGGATAATTGAAAATATTCAAAAAATCCTAAACCAAAAGACTGAAAATAATCAGGTGTTGGTTTGTGTGAAAACTCTGTATTCCAACGGTTTACTAAGCTTTCTCTATTGTCAACTTCTCCAACTGTTTTTTTCCATTGGTAACGTTGTGCCAGAGTTCTTCCCTCAACAATACAGCCGCCTGGGAAACGTAAAAAGCCAGGCTTCATATCATATAGTAATTGCACTAAATCTTTGCGAAGACCATTTTTTCTATTGTTCCAAGTGTCTTCCGGGAATAATGAAATCATATCTAAATCAATAGTTCCTGTTCCTTCAAAAGTAAAACGCAATTTTGCTTTTGCTTCTGTGGCTGTTGGAGTAAGCTGAGCAGTGTATTCTTTCCAATCTGAAGCAGTAGGAACAATGCTTGTTTCGCCTAAAACTTGATTGTCTTTTCCAATGAATTGAATAATTATCTTCGAAATATTTCCTGCTTCTTTGGATGCTTTTAGTGTCAAATTGTATTTTGCTCCGCTTTTAATTCCCATTCCTCTGAAACCTTCATTGATGATTTCATAGCCTTTAGCCTCTTTTACTGTAATTCGGCAATAATTATGATTGTTCCCCTTTTTTGAGAATTGAACAGGAACAGCGATTCCAGATTCGGTATTTAAATTATGTTTATCGCTTTTTGGCTGATTCCACCCCATTAAAGGATCATCAAATTCAAATGAGCGGTTTTTTACCATTTCGGCATACAAACCTCCATCGGCTGCAAAGTTGATGTCCTCAAAAAAGATTCCATACATCGTTGGCTGAATTTTGGTAATCGTTTTGCTGGTGTTTACTTCAAGAGTTGTTTGCTGTGCATTGGCATAAATACCATTTAGCAATAGTCCGCAAAGGGTTATTTTGGTAATTAAATTTGGTTTCATTATTCGAATTTTAATGTAATTAGTTTAATATTTTTTGATGTAATTAAGACATGATTTTTTTGTAGCGTGCAAGGTAAATAAAATAAGTGTATAAAATACATTTTTAAAATAATTTTATACTTATTAAGAATCTAAGACACTAAGTTTCTATGATTATGCAGGTAACTTTAAGAGGGTAATAAACTTTTTCCTAACTTAGAATCTTAACAACTTAGTTTCTTTTCTTAAAGCATTGGCCATAAATCTACGTCCCATTTCAATTCCTTTATTTGTAGCAATGGCCTTCCATTTTGTTTGGCATCATAGGCGTGGTAAATGATATAATCTTTCCCGTCAAAAGTGTAGGTGCTGTTGTGTCCAGCTCCGAACCAATCTTTGTCCCCTTGAATTAATAAAGTTCCACCGCCTTCGGTCAATAATTTTCCGTCTTTGTCCACGTAAGGGCCTGTAATGGTTTTGGATCTTCCTACGACTACTTTATAAGTGCTTTTTTCTCCTCGGCAACACAAATCCCACGATAGGAACTGATAATAATAACCGTTCTTTTTGAAAATGAAAGGAGCTTCAAGAGCACCGTCACCTGGATCCGAATCAGCAAGTTCGAATGTTCTTTTGCGTTTAGCGATTGTATGCCATTCCTGCGGTTGTGCAATTGATTTTAAATCAGGATTCAATTTGACCATTTTCAATCCTTCCCAAAAAGAACCAAATGCCAGCCAAGGCGTGTTGTTTTCGTCGAATGTCAAATTAGGATCGATGGCATTCCAAAGATCTCTATTCGGAATCGATTGTATGACAATTCCTTGATCTACCCATTTGTATGCAGGGTCTTTTGGGTCTAATGTAGTATTGGTTGTCACGCCAATCGCCGAAGTGTTTTTTGCGAAAGTGGAAACGGAATAGTACAAATAATATTTATTGTTGTGAAAAGAAATGTCTGGTGCCCAGATATGATTGTCAAAACCAGAAACCACTGCATCCACCCAAGTAGGTTTTTCTGCGAATATTTGAGGCTCTTTATTCCAGTTTTTTAAATCTTTGGAACTGAAAACGCTGATGCCTTTTCCAGTGCAATATAAGTAGTAAGTGTCTTTCTGCTTAATCATCACGGGATCATGAACGGTAACGTCTTGGGCAAATGATGATGTGCCAATTGAAGCAATTAAAAAGAATAGGAGTGTTATGTGTTTATGTGGTTTCATTTGTGCTGCTTTTTTAAACATATAGTCATTTAAGAAAATATAAGTTTTAATGTTTTTTTGGTTGTTAATATTCAGTACAATTCAGTTTATTGAAAACTGCTAACTGCAATCTGAGTACTGCCTACTCCGTTATCCCTTCAGTTGTCATAATCACTCGTTTTATAGTTCCATCTTTATTATAAAACAAACTATCCACACAAACAGATCTTCTAAAACTCCCGCCACTGGGTTCGATACTTCCATTGTGGTAAATGAAATAGGATTTTCCTTTGAAATCGATTATCGCTTGGTGGTTTGTGTTTGAGTTCCCAGCGAGTTCATTTAAGATTCCTTTGTATTCCCAAGGGCCGTTGATGGATTTACTCATTGCGTAGGCTATTTTTTCTGGAAACTGATAAGCATACGACAAGTAATACCAGTTGTTGTGTTTGTGAATCCAAGGCGCTTCAGTATAATTTGGTAAAGAAATGGTTTGGATTGGACCATCGAGTTCGGTCATGTTTGCTTTCAATTTGACATAATGGCAAACGGTATTTCCCCAGAAAAGATAAGCTTGGCCATTATCATCAATCATTACTGTTGGATCGATATCATCCCAGCTAATATTGGTTTGGGTTGTCATGTCATTGGTAATAAGAGCTTTTTCCAGTACATCTTTGAAAGGCCCTGTAGGACTGTCTGAAATTGCAACTCCAATCGCTTTTCCATTAATAGTTCCATGTTCAACAGTAACGTACCAGTAAAATTTTCCATTGCGCTCAATGACTTGAGCCGCCCATGCATCGGATTTTGCCCAAGCGAAATTAGTCACTTTCAGCGGAACGGGATGTTCTTGCCAATGCACCATGTCGGAACTGGAATACACCAGCCATTCGTTCATTTTATAAAAATTGAAATCATTTGGCGCTTCATCATGGCCTGCATAGAGATACACCTTGTCTTTGTAAACTAAAGCTGCAGGATCTCCGGTGTATTTGTCTTTTATAATCGGATTATTGGCGACTGGTGCTTTTTTTTGTCCATTGGCGGAAGCCAAAGTTTTATCTTGTGCTGTTGTCTTGACTGATGTCATCAGAACAAAAGAAAGGATTGGGATAAAAATATTTTTCATTAGAAACAGAATTTATGAAAACGGGGGTTTGTTGAAATTCAAAACCCTTTTTTAAAGCTTAAAAAAGGGTTTTGATAGTAAAAGATTAATTTATTTTTTTGCCCCACACTGGTATGCCGGCTCCAGTAAGTCCGGAATAAGTAAGCGTTACTTTGCGCGTAGCGCTTTCCCAGTCCCAAGCATCATTTACTTTGCATTTTACACCATTTACGGTCAATGTTTTAGCAGTACTGTCATACGACCATGTTCCAGAAACGCCTCCACTCACTTTTTTGTCAGCAGTTAAATAAATAGTAGCCGATTTTTGAATGGTTGCATATTGATAATTCATAGTGATTTGTTCCCATGTTCCAATAAAAGAGGCTTCGGTAATGGTAGTAGCTGGCACACCGGCATAACGCTCAGGTGCTATTACTGGCCATCCGTCCTCAGTCCATTGGATTTCGCGAACATGTCCCATCATTATCGCATTTGATACGGCAATTCCCGGCACATCTTTTGGCAAACGTGCTTGTGAAGAGTAAAACCACTGTTTTGTTTCAGGATTTTGGAAAATAGCACAATGCGAAATTCCTACCCAGCCTGTATGATTATTGAAGCCATAAGGATGTGTCAGCATTGGCCAGCAATCGGCACCAGTGGTTACATTTGCACCGTTGATTCCCATGAAAGGTCCTATAATATTTTTGGAACGGCAAACCCTGGTATTATAGGGTACATCCAAACCATCATAGGCTAAAAATAAATAATAATAGCCAGTATCGGAGTTGTAGATTATCTCTGGACCTTCTGATGCTTGCCAACGGCTGGTCGCACTGCGTGTTGCGATACGAGTCCCATAATCGGCAAGGGTTTTCAATTGATCTGGTTTTCCTGTTGTTGGATTCAGTTTTAAGGCAGCGATGCCCGAATGCCAAGAACCATAAATTAAGTATTGCTCTCCTTCAGGAGTTTCAATAAAACTAGGGTCAATTGCATTAAATTTAAAATAAGCATCTTCCCAGTTTCTTGTACCGGTAAACGAATATGGTTTTACGCCATCTGGTTCTGAACAAACGACCATTCCTTTATCTGTCCAAACATTTGTGGCTAAATCATCGGTTTCTGCCAAACCAATAAAGGCTCTTTCACTCCAAGAGTTGTCAAAACTGGTGCCGATTATTGGATTATCGACTACAATGCTATAATACATACGGTATTTACTGCCCACTTTACGGACACAAGGAGCCCAATATCCATAATTAGGGCTTGTGATGGCAGGCAGAGCCGGATTCATACGGGCTCTCTTGTTATTCAAAGAATCCTTTACCCAAGCTGGTGCAGAGGTCATTGAGGAACCCATAAATTCCCAAGTAATAAGGTCTTTGGAACGTCTGTAGAAAAAATGTCCGTGACCATCAGTTGCATTTCCGTAGGAAGCATCTGTTTGGTACATATAATAATAATCTCCACATTTGGCTACTGATGGATCATGCACATTGGCTAAATTCCATTGCGAATTAGTACTCCAAGAAGCTATCGATGAATAATTATCTGCATAGGTAGGTCCTGCAAATGTTGGAGTAGGAGTAGGGGTCGGAGTTGGCGTAGGAGTTGGGTCTGGTGCCGGATCATCTCCTTTAGAACAGCTAGCCACAGTAAATACTAACAATAGAATTGCAGTATTTAACATTAACCTTAAAATTGAATTTGACTTATTCATTTTGTGTGTTTTTATTTTCCTTCTAAAACAACTACTGAGAAAGGAGGAATAGTGATTTCAAGTTTTCCTTTTTTGTTTTCGAAACCTTTAAAAACTGTTGGTATAATTTTGTTTGGGTTTTCGAATGAATTGTAATCCTGCAATTTAGCTGCTGTTAATATTGTTCCAGTGAAATTTTTAACACCAAGATCATTTATATCAATTTCTATTTTGTTTGTTTTTTGTGCATCAACATTTACTAATGAGATGTGAATTACACCATTTTTATCTTTTGAAGCTGATGCAGATATTGCAGGAAGTGTTTCTCCATTAAAAGTGTATAATGGCGATTGAAAAGTTACTGGCAATAATTGGGCATCCTGATGTACACTGTACATTTTCATTACAGAATAAGTTGGAGTTGTAATCATTTTTGCTTTATCAGTTAAGATTACAGCTTGTAAAACGTTTACGCATTGTGCCAAGTTCGCCATACGGACTCTGTCTGCATGGTTGTTGAAAATATTTAGTGTTGCTCCAGCCAGAACAGCATCTCTCATGGTGTTTTGCTGGTATAAGAAACCAGGGTTTGTCCCTTTTTCCACTTCATACCATGCACCCCATTCGTCTACAATCATCGCTACTTTTTTCTTAGGATCGTATTTGTCCATGATAGCCGCGTGTTTAGTCACGAGCTCTTCCATTTTTAAAGCTGATTTCATCGTATGGAAATATCCGTCTTCAGAAAAATCTGTTCCATCTCCTTTTTTATCCCAATTAATTACAGCATAATGATGTACTCCAACTCCTCCCAACATATTTAGGGGAATATCTTTCATTAAGGTTTCGGTCCAATTATAATCGGAACTATTTGATCCGGAAGCAATGCGGGTTAAACCTCCTGTGTTTTCCCAATCGGACATGAAGGTTGCAAATTTTCTATATTCACCCACATAATAATCTGCGGTCATATTTCCTCCGCAACCCCAAGCTTCATTTCCGATTCCCCAGAATTTAACTTTCCAAGGTTCTGTTCTTCCATTTTTTTTACGCAAATCACTCATCGGGCTTTTGCCTCCAAAGTTGGTGTACTGAACCCAATCAGCCAATTCCTGAACCGTTCCGCTTCCTACGTTTCCTGACAAATATGGTTCAGCTCCAAGAAGTTCACACATATTTAGGAAATCATGTGTTCCAAAACTATTGTCTTCGGTTACGCCACCCCACCATTTATTTACGATAGTTGGTCTTTGTTCTTTTGGTCCAATACCGTCTTTCCAGTGATAGGTGTCTGCAAAACAGCCGCCTGGCCATCTTAAATTTGGAATTTTTAACTCTTTTAATGCCTTAACAATATCATTGCGGACACCAGCAGTATTTGGTATTTTAGAAGTATCACCCACAAAAAAGCCGCCATATATGCATCTTCCTAAATGTTCTGCAAAATGACCATAGATATTTTTGTTGATTGTTGGAGCATCTGCAGTATTTTTAATAGTAAGTGCTGTAGTTTCTTTTTGAGCAAAACTGGATTGATTGCAAAAAGCTAAAACTAATAATAATAAGAATGTCTTTTTCATGTTGTTTCTAATTTATAAAATCATGGGGTTCTTTTGTGGAGTTAACCCCATGATATTTATTTTAATGGATTGATATAATTTTAATATGTAAGCGCTGGCCATCCGTTTGACCATGCAAAATAAACAATTTCTAGTTTTGGATTGCCACTGTCGGCACCGTCATAATAATGTACAGATCCTTTTTGAGTACCTGTAATTCTTGATAAATGTCCAGGTCCAATATAGTTTCCTTGTGTTGCTAATACTGTTGTGCCTCCGCCAGCGGTTAGGTTTACGCCATTTTTGTCAACAAACGGGCCAAACGGACTAGTAGAACGGCCTACAACAATGTAATAAGTGCTGTTAACTCCTTGACAACAGTTGCCACGGTTTACAAACATATAATAATAGCTTCCTTCTTTGATTAAACAAGGCGCTTCCCAAGAGGCTGCGTTTCCGCCAGCAACAATTGTTCTAGTTCCTATTGGCATTCCAGTTGACGGAGTAATTTGGACCACGCCTATTCCTGCGTGCCAAGAGCCATACGCCATATAGACATTGGAACCGTCTACCAAAATAGAAGGATCTATAGCATTTACGTCTGATGATGAGGTGGATGAAACTACTCGTCCTCTGTCTGTCCAGGTTGTTCCTGCACTTTGCGAAATAGCAGGTGTTGTTACTAAACCAATTGCAGAAGTAGCCGAACCAAATGTAGAACACGAATAATACATGTTCCAACGATTGTTAAACCAAGCCACATCAGGAGCCCAATATGTTTTTGTGAAACCAGGAACATAATTGGTTATCCAACTTGGAGTAGAAGTGAAAACAGATGTTCCCCAAGTCCAATTAATTAAATTGGTCGAATATGTCATTGGAATATTGTCTCCAGTGGTAAATACATAATAATTCACTCCGCTTTTTACAATTGTACTAGGATCATGCGATGCTACAGTTCCAGTTACTGTCTTTGCAGTAATGCTTTTAGTTTTTGCTACCGTACCAGTAGGTGTACCACTGATAACTGATGAAGGAGTACTGGCTTCTTCGTTTTGACAACTTGCGATAAGCATTCCAAATAATAAAATATAAGCAATAGATTTTGTGTTTTTCATAAAATATTTTATTAGTATTTTTTAATTAAAATTTGTTTTTTTTGATTAGTTTTTATGTTATAAAATCACATGGTATCCTTTTTTGGGGCTACCACATGATTTTAAAACTCAACTAACTCAAATAATTTAACTAACTCAAATAATTATATTAATAACTTGGATTTTGTGTCATTCCTGGGTTATTGTCCATGTCTAATTGCGGTATTGGGAAATATTCTCTTCCAGCAGCATACGAATTGAATTCTACGTCTCTTGCTTTTAGCCATGCTAGTTTGGTAGGGTTTTCCAACCAGCCCCAGCGACGAATATCATCAAAACGGTGACCTTCAAGAGGGAATTCTAAGAATCTTTCATGTCCTATTTGTTCTCTCATTGCTGCTTGGCTTAGTCCTGGTTTTGCAGTGCTTAAATTTGGTAAGCCTGCACGGGATCTAACCATTTGGATGTAAGTATACGCTCCAGGAGTATCTCCAGTTTCATTCAAACATTCAGCATACATTAATAATATATCAGCATAACGTAATAAACGCTCGTTGATTCCTGAACGCCAGTCATACTCGTTTGCATAACCTCCGTCTGAATTCTCGTACTTTCTACAGAATAAATCATTTAAATCTGCGGCATTACCAGCATAAAAAGCAGCAAAATCTTGTCCGTAAAGTTTAGTTCCAGGTTTGTTGTAGAACATTGTAGCGTCCAAACGCGGATCTACAGCTCCAGAAGTGGTTAACTCATCATGAAATTCATTATATAATGCCCAAGTTGGCTGTACGTCTGTCCATCCAAAAGCTCTTGGAGCATAAGTAATTGCTCTTGCTGACGTTTTACCCCAGTCTGATGCTGGAATTCCTCCCCATCCTAGTCCAACGCCGCCTGCTGCTCTACTAAACTGAACCTCAAATAGAGATTCTGAATTGTTCTCGTTTGTATCTGTAAAGTTATCACGATAATTTGATACTAATGAATAAACTCCTAGATCAATTACTTGTTTGAAAGTAGTTTTTGCACTCGCAAAATCTTTTGTAAATAAGTATGCTTTTCCTAAGTATCCTAGTGCTGCCCCTTTGGTAGCGCGTCCTTTTATTGTTTGTCCTTGTGTATCCTTAGTGTCGATGCCATTTATTCCTGCATAAGTTGTAGGCAATAAATCAGCTGCAGCTTTAAAGTCAGAAATTACTTGTTTCCATCCTTCTTCTTGTGTTTTTTGAGGGTAATAAACTGCTATTTCTGTAGGTACTGGTACGTTTTTAAACATGTTTACCATGTGAAATAAATACAATCCTCTTAAGAAATAAGCTTGTCCGAGGATTCTGTCTTTAAGAGCAGCGTCAGTAAAATTAATTTTTGGTACATTAGTCAAAACCTGATTGGCTCTAAATATACCTTGATAGCATGTTTCATAGCACCATCCATAAATGGCAGCATCTGTTACATTAGAATTGAAACGGCCTACATTGTACATAGATCCCCAAGGACTGTTACTTCGAGTATCATCTGCTTTTAAGTCTAATAGTAATGGAGTACTTCTCATATACGTTCCATCGGTTAATAAACTTGAATATGAGGCATCAATTCCTTGTAGAGCATCTAGATCTGTTGTCCAGAATTTATCTACAGAATCATTATTTGGGTCTAATTGAGTTAAGGCATCATCGCTAACACAACTAGTTGTTATTAATGCAAGCGTGAAAAAACCAGCCGCATATTTATATATTTTATGTTTCATTTTAATTCGTTTTAATTGGTTAGCTAAATTTAAAATTTCACGTCAAGTCCTAACGAAAGTGTTCTAGGATTTGGGAAAGAACCAGCGTCAAACCCTCTTGATCTCAAACCGTCATTGCTGTTAAAATCAGCGTCGTAGCCTTTGTAATGAGTAAATGTATATAAGTTTTGGCCATTTACATAAATCCTAGCTTTTTCGATAAAAAAGTCTTTAGGAGTTGGTATTTGATATCCAATTTCTAGAGTTTGTAATCTGAAATAATCTCCATCTTCGATAAAACGATTTGATTCTCTATTATTTCCATTTGGATCTCCAATGATTGGACGAGGAACATTTGTATTAGTATTTGTTGGAGTCCAATAATTAAGTTCATCAGTACTGTGATTGCCATATTGTCCAGCCATTAAGTTTTGGTACATTGCATCAAATATTTTATTACCGCCGGAACCTACCCATAGCATTGTGAAATCAAAGTTTTTATAACTTGCATTAAAACTTGTTCCATAAGTATATTTTGGAATTGCCGAACCTTGGTAAGTTCTGTCTTGATCATTAATTTTTCCATCACCGTTAATATCTTTGAAACGGATATCCCCAATACCTGCATTTGTTTGTGTTGGAGCCGCTGCGATTTCGGCTGCATTTTGGAAAATACCGTCTGTTTGATAGGCATAAATTTCACCTGCTGATCTTCCAACTGCAGTTTTTGCCACAAGACCATAAATTGGATTATTCTCATTAATACCAATTTTTGTAACTTCATTCTTTAAAGTACCTATATTAGCCGAAAAACCATATTTGAACTCATGATGTGAATTGTTGTATGTTGCTGAAAATTCAAAACCGCTGTTGTTCATAGCTCCTCCATTAGTGGTTATAGAGGCAGGAAATGCACCTGTAGAATATGGTAAAGGAACGCCAATTAAAAGATCGTCAGATTTTTTACTAAAGTATTCTGTAGTAAATTGTAAATCATTGTTGAATAGACCGAACTCTAATGCTACGTCACTCGTATATGATGTTTCCCAACGTAGATCTGGGTCTATTAAACTTACCACAGTTGTACCATTCGCCAAAGTATTATTATAATCATATCCTGCAAAACGATTCACTGTTGTAGCAAATTGGTAAGGCCCTAAGGTGTTGTTGCCTAATTTACCCCAGCTTCCTCTTAGTTTTAAAGTGTTAAACCATTCTGGTAAATGAATGAATTTTTCATTGCTTATTTTCCATGCACCTGAGAATGAATATGAATTAGCTTTGTTATAGTTTTCACCAAAAAGAGATGATTTATCTTGTCTGAAATTGGCTTGTACCAAGTAGCGATCGTCAAATGAATAATTAAGTCTGCTGATATAAGATTTACCTGTAATGTGGTTTTCGTATTCTCCAGCACTAATAGCATCTGCATATTCTATATGGCTAATTTCTCCAGGAGTATAACCTACGCCTCTTGACCAATGGTTGTAGTAGTCATTACGTGTCTCAATTAGTCCAGCTAAAACATCAAATTTATGTTTGTCAAAACTTTTTTCATACGTCAATAAGTTGTTAAGAATAGTGTTTGTCTGGTTTGCATTATTTACGTTTAGTGAAGCTTCATCATTAGTAGTAATATAATACCATCCTAAATCACTTGGCGGTATAAACAATCTGTTTTGCATATCTGTTCTGTCGTAACTAGCATCAATTTTGTATTTTAAGCCTTTTACGATTTCAATTTGTCCCCAAACATCTCCGATAAAACGATTTCTGTTGCCAGTATTGGTAAGTAAGTTGTTAAATCCAATAACGTTCATCGAAATAGCTCTTTGAGTTGCATTATCAGTTCCGCCGTATCCGCCTAATCTGTTAGAATCATATACAGGCATTGTAGGTATTGCAGTTATTAAACTTGCAATAGCAGATTCCCCGACATAACTATTGAAAGTTTCCTTGCCTGATTGCGTATATGCAATTTTTGAGCCGTAACTTAATCTGCCTTTTTTTCCTGACAAATTCAAATTCATAGAATATCTTTTATATTCTTGTGGAGTTTTAAGATAACTGTCATTATCAAAATAATCCAAATTCATATTATATGCTAAAGATTCAGCTCCACCGCTAAGTGTTATGGATTGATTTTGTACAACTCCTGTGCCAAATCCTTCTTCTTGCCAATCAGTATTTACATTGCTGATATATGATGGACTTGTTGGATTATTTCCAGGTGCTACTGATAATCCTGCATTTTTTTCAGCCGCACTAGTGATCGTTTGGTATCCTACTCTGTCTGTTACTGACCATTTTTTTTGTACTTGTTGGAATCCTGTAATAGATTTAAATCCAACACTCATTTTTCCTGTTTTTCCTTTTTTGGTAGTAATAATTACTACTCCATTGGCTCCGCGCACACCATAAATAGCTGCAGAAGCGGCATCTTTTAATACCTGCATCGATTCAATATCACCTGGTGCAAAATCGTTAGGAGCTTCTACCATGATGCCATCAATTACGAAAAGGGGGTTGTTGTTTGAAAAAGATGAAATCCCTCTAATTTTTATATTAACATATCCTCCTGGTTCTCCAGATGATTGTACTGTTACACCAGCTACTTGTCCTTGGAGCATTTTTGCAGCATCATAAGTAACCATTGTTTTAGCATCTTTTAAGCTAACAACGCTTACAGCTCCTGATAAATCTGCTTTCTTTTGTGTTCCGAACCCAACTACAACTACTTCATTCAATTTGTTGGTGTCATCTTTTAAAGCATAATTGATTTCTGTGCGGTTAGCAATTGTTAATTCTTTAGTTTCAAATCCTATGAATGAGAAAACAAGGACATCTGTTGGTTTTGCATTAATAGAATATTGTCCGTCAAATCCTGTAGAAGCGGCTGTAGAGCTTCCTTTTACTAAGATATTTACTCCTGGAAGAGGCAAGCCGTCTTTTTCGGATGTAATTTTTCCTGATACTGTATTGGCTTGTTGAGCTGATACGGTATAAGTGCTAAATAGCATCATAAATAATGCTATTAGCCATTCTTTTTTAGGCAATAAAAAATTGCAATAAAAAAATAATCTGTGGTTTGTTGTCATACTGATTGCATTTTGGGTTAATTATAAGTGTAGTTTTTACATTTGTAAATTTAAATAAAAAAAAAGCATAAAAACAAATTAATCTGATAAAAAAAGACGGAAAAAAAAATGGATATCCTAAAATATTTCTGAAAATGAAAGAATATGTGTATTTTTTAGAAACAAAAAACGTTTTCGAAATAATTAATACATTGAAAATCAATACATTATGTTTTTAAATGATTTTTTTTGACCGATTCAACTTTTTTTTTATTTCTTAAATTTTTATTAAAAAAAATAGTATTTAACCTGTTAAATAAATGTGAAATCATTCCTTTTTTGCTCTTAAAAAGTGATAAAAAACATCTTTAAATGTATTTTTAACACTTAATTATATCTTTTATGTTCGAAAAGCAGTCTGTAGTTGGATGTTTTATTACAAATTTGATTGTTTGATTGAGTACTTAATCTATTGTGAAAAAAGCTGTAATTTTAATTAAAAATTCAGATAATCAATAACTTAAGATGTGTTTTATGTGGTTTTACCAGTATTAGTGTGTAAACCACACTAAATTAATTTGGTAGTTTTGAGGAAGTTCTTATATTTACAGCTTATATATAAATGTAAATATGTTAAATAGTTATAGTACTGAAGATAAAGTTCTTTTAGCGGTCGATTGTATCATCTTTGGATTTGATGAAGGAGGGTTGAAAATTCTTTTGATTAAAAGGGATTTTGAACCCGAAAAAGGAAAATGGTCATTAATGGGAGGATTTCTTAAGAAAGAAGAGGTATTAGATGATGCTGCCATTAGGGTCTTAAATACCTATACAGGATTTAATGATATTTATATGGAACAGCTTTACACGTATAGTGAAATTGACCGTGATCCGGTTGAAAGAACAATTTCGGTTGCTTATTATGCTTTGATAAATATTGAAAACCATAATGCTGAATTGATTCAGAATTATCATGCCAAATGGTTTAGTGTTTCTGAAGTGCCAAAATTGATTTTTGACCACGATAAGATGTTAGCCCATGCGATTAGAAGATTACGTTACAGAACATCTATGAAACCAGTTGGTTTTGAACTTTTGCCCGAAAAATTCAAAATGAGCCAGCTGCTTAAACTGTATGAATCGATTTTGGACAAAGAAATTGATAAGAGAAATTTTATCAGCAAAATAAATTCATTGGATATCCTGATAAAATTGGATGAGAAAGACATGACATCATCAAGAAAAGGTTCTTATCTCTATACTTTTGACAAAGAGAAATATGATGCTAAACTCTTGAATGATTTTGCTATAAATTTTTAAGAAGAGTTAATTAGTTTTAATTCCTGAAATAAATAAAAAAGGAAGTTTCTATCGAAGAAACTTCCTTTTTTTGTTGGACAAAATTTAAGTTTTAAAAAATGAAAAAACTCAGGTTACATTTTTTTTTTACTGTGTAATCTAAAATTTCACTACTGTTTTTTTACCATCATAATTTACTGCTTTTTTTTGTCCAGAAGACAGTATAATAGTAAATTTTCTATTTAGAAGCATTCCTTTGTATGATCCTTTTCTATTGGCAATAGTTAATTTTTGCGATGCATCACTCCATAAAAATTCTATTTCCGTGTATGCTCCTTTCTCATAATTGTAGTTGTCAAACTCGTCTTCATAGAGTGTAAAAGTGCCGTCTGCACCAGGATATACTTTTATTTCAAGATTATCCCATTTTTTCTCAGTTGCATATTGTACTTGTGGCCCCAGAGGAATTATGGCTCCCGCCTTAATATAAAGTGGAATCATGTCAATTGCCGTTTTTCTTGTAATTTCTTGACCGCCATTAAACTTCTCATTTGTCCAGTAGTCGTACCAAACAGTACCTTCAGGCAGATATACTTTATTTGTTTTTTCTGAAGTAAAGTCTACAGTGGTTTTTGCATCATTTCCTTTAGAATCCTGTTTATCCCATCCAGTTTCTTCATTTACTTTTACTATAGTTTCTGGAGTATATTGGGCTTGGACAATTGGAGCTACAAGAATGGATTTACCAAACATGTACTGATTATTAATATTCCAAACTTTTTTGTCATTTGCAAAATCCATAAAAAGAGCACGCATAAAACTAGACTGTTTGTTGGTAACTTCCCATGAAGTAGAATAGATATATGGCAATAATGCATAACGCAGGTTGATGAATTTATCTATAGCATCATATATAGGTTCACCTTTTTTCCCAAATTGATATATTTCCCTCGGGACATCTGTACCATGCGAACGCATCATAGCATTAAAGGTGCCGAACTGGATCCAGCGAACATATAGTTCCTGAAATAAAGGGTTTTTAGAGCCTGTTCCTCCGTTTCCGGTATTATATGCTCCTGCAAAAAAACCACCTATATCCGAATTCCAATTCGGAATTCCAGAAAGTGTAAAATTTAAACCAGCCGGTATCTGATTGCGAAGTGTTTCCCAACTAGAACCTGTGTCACCTGACCATGTATTGGCTCCATAACGTTGTTGCCCCGCAAAGGCAGACCTAGTTAGGATAAATACGCGTTTGTCAGAAGTAGTTTTGCGCTGATGGTCATACACACCGCCTACAGTCATCAGCGGGAAGGCATTACGTACTTTACGGAATGAGCCTAGATATGTTTGGGTATCATAATCTTCCTGTTTTGCTCCAAAATGGTCGGGTTCTGTTGAATCCATCCACCATCCGTCGATGCCTCTGGCAAACAAACTGGCGTTGGCATATTTCCAGTAAATATCGCGTGCTTCAGGGTTATAAGGGTCATATACCCTTACCCCCGAAGGATAATCAAGATTAGGAGGCCAAGTCTCTATGCCCGATTCAGGCCAAGTTCTTATATTAAAAAGCATTCCTTTTTTGTTCATTTCCTTGTACTGTTTGGTCTCTGGTCCGAAAGATGACCAAATCGAAATTATCATATGGGCATTAAGACCATGAATATCTTCTATCATTCTTTTAGGATCCGAAAATTCTGGATTTAAGAAATCCATGGCATTCCATAGATAATTATTACCCCAATATTGCCAATCCTGAATAATACCATCCAGTGGAACTCCCAGCTCGCGGTATTTTTTTACCACATTTACTATTTCATTCTGACTTTTATAACGTTCTCTACTCTGCCAAAAACCATATGTCCATAATGGAAACATTGGAGCATTACCCGTTAGTTCTCTCATATTGGCAATTACTCCATCAGCATTGCCTCCATACATAAAATAGTAGTCTACAGCATCTCCAACTTCTGATTTAAAAGAGGTTTCGTTTGTATCATCCGTAAATTCGGTCGGAGAATAGTTGTCCCAATACAGTCCATAACCTTTTACGGATTGGAAAAAGGTTACAGCATCGTCAGTATTTCCCTGTTCCAGATGATATTTTTGGTTTCTTTGGTTTAAATCAGCTCTTGGATGCTGACCCAAACCATAGATAGGTTCCTCTTTATCTAAACTGAAGGATTGATACACATTATACGTATTAACTCCGGCATCGTTAAAAGGGACAAATTTTGTTCCCTCAGGTTTTTCTTTTAACAGTGGCTTTCCTGAAGCTGACCCAAATGTTATATCTCCAGACGAAGCATTTATTGTTATGTTTAATTTATCTGATTTTAAGAGTATAAATTTGTTGTCTTCTTTGGCTGTAAAAGTTGTTTGAGAAGGATTTAAAACTACTGAAAGACTTTCTTTTGAGTAAGAAGATTTACCTACAGGGAATTTGATGACTCTCACAATAGACGGACTATAAAATTGTATTTCAACAGTATTGCCATTGGCAACAGTTTTAATCCCATGACTTGTTTTTTGGAAATTTTGAGCGTGACCGCTTAAACAAAAGCACATGATAATCAAGGAGGATAATATGTTTTTCATTTTGCTGATTTATGGTTATGATCTAGTCTTGAAAAAATGATGAAGGGCTAATATAAAATAATAGGACAATTGATTGCCCTATTATTTTATTACATAGACATAATACAAGAATATGTATTAGATAGACTAAGGGAGTCTTTTTTAAAGGTATTTTAGTTCTAACTATTTCCTTTTTGGTAATCCGCCAAGAAAGTTGCCAATCCGCTGTCGGTAAGCGGGTGTTTTAGTAAACCTTCGATTGCACTCAATGGTCCAGTAATTACATCAGCACCAATTTTGGCACAATTTATAATATGCATGACGTGACGCACAGAAGCTGCAAGTATTTGAGTCTCATAACCATAATTGTCATAAACCAATTTGATGTCTTCAATCAGCTGCAGTCCGTCTGTAGAAATATCATCAAGCCTTCCGATAAATGGTGATACATAAGTTGCACCAGCTTTGGCGGCAAGTAATGCCTGACCTGCAGAGAATACTAATGTACAGTTGGTTCTGATCCCTTTGTTTGAAAAATATTTGATGGCTTTTATTCCGTCTTTAATCATTGGAATTTTAACCACGATTTGAGGATGCAATGCTGCCAATTTTTCTCCTTCGGCAACCATTCCTGCAAAATCAGTCGAAATCACTTCGGCGCTTACGTCGCCATCAACCAATTCACATATTTTCACATAATGCGCAATGATATTGTCGGCTCCTGTGATTCCTTCTTTCGCCATTAGTGAAGGGTTTGTGGTTACACCGTCCAATACTCCTAAATCATTGGCTTCTTTGATGTCTTTTAAATTTGCTGTATCGATAAAAAATTTCATAGTTTTTGTTTTTTAAAGAATCTAAGTTTCTAAGATTCTAAGTTTTTAATTTTTTTTGAAGCTGCTAAGTTTCTGAGATACTAAAATTCTAAGTTTTTTGCTTAGTATCTCAGAATTTTAATATCTTAATTGCTCAATATCTGAGCACTTTCCTCAATATATTTTACTATTTCAACACAAACGCTTTGGCTTGTAAATCCAAATTTTTCATCCAAAACGGCAGCCGGTGCAGAATAGCCAAAATGATCTAATCCAATTATTTTTCCGCTATCGCCAATCAAGCCTTCAAGATTTACAGGAAGTCCTGCAGTAAGTCCGAAAACCAGTTTTCCTTTCGGGATAATGCTTTCTTGATATGATTTAGACTGTGATTTAAATAAGCCTTCGGAAATAATGGAAGCGATGTTTATTTTTAGACCTTGTTCTTTTTCCAAAATCACGGCAGCATCGATAAGCGTTGAAACTTCCGATCCGTTTGCAATTAAGGTGATGTCTGGATTTGCAGTTTCTTTCACCAAATAACCGCCTTTTTTAGCTCCCGCTGCTTCATCATATCTTGAAGTTTTAGCAGCTGGAATATCTTTTATCCCTTGTCTGGAAAGGATTAAAGCCGTTGGCGTTTTGGTGTTTTTCAAAGCCATATCCCAAGCCACAGAAGTCTCGATGGCATCGGCAGGGCGCAGAGCAAGCAGACTTTGGTGTCCCGAATGGTTTTTTACTTTTTCCAATAAACGCATTTGCGCTTCCTGCTCAATAGGCTGGTGCGTTGGCCCGTCTTCTCCCACTCGGAACGAGTCGTGCGTCAGGACATATTTTACTGGAAGTTCCTGAATGGCAGCCAATCGGATAGCCGGTTTCATATAATCTGAAAACACAAAAAATGTCGCCACTACCGGAACTACACCGCCATGCAGCGCAATACCGTTGGCAATTGATGTCATGGTTAATTCGGCAACTCCAGCCTGCAGAAAGGCGCCGCTGAAATTATTTTTTTGCAAAACAGATGATTTTTTCAGGAAACCGTCCGTTTTGTCGCTGTTGGATAAATCTGCCGAAGAAACGATAATGTTTTCAACATTTTCAGCCAAATAGGCCAGCACTGCAGACGAAGCATCTCTAGTCGCTGCATTTGGTTTTTGAGCCACACTGCTTAAATCCAATTCGGGTAATTTTCCGGATAAAAACAATTCCATTTTTTGTGCCAATGCCGGATTTTCATTCTCCCATTGGGCAATTTTCTGTTTTTTGACAGAAGCTTTTTCTGCTTTTTTGGACAAAATAGCAGCATAATGTGAAGTTACATCTTCAAAAATGGCAAAAGGATCTTCTGGATTGGCTTTGAGGTTCAGCAATGTTTTGATGTAATCAGCTTTGGTGTCACCAATAGGTTTTCCGTGCAGTTCGCATTCGCCTTCATACATAGAGCCGTCAGCAGTAACACAGCCTTTGCCCATAATCGTTTTTCCGATGATCAAGGTTGGTCTTTCGGTTTCTTGGTTGGCTGCATCCAATGCTTTTCGGATTTCCGAATGGTCGTGTCCGTCTATCGTGATTACGTTCCATCCCCAAGCTCTGTATTTCATGGCAGTATCTTCTGAAGTCACTTCATCGGTCATAGAAGAAAGCTGCACATCATTTGAATCATAGAACATGATAAAATTGTTCAATCCCAAATGTCCCGCGATTCTTCCTGCTCCCTGCGAAATCTCTTCCTGAACCCCTCCGTCAGTGATAAAACCGTATATTTTATGTTCAAAAAGTCCTTTGAATCTGGCATCAAGAAATTTAGCAGCGATGGCAGCTCCAACACCCATTGCATGCCCTTGTCCCAATGGTCCCGAGGTGTTTTCGATTCCTCTTAAAACATCAACTTCAGGATGTCCCGGCGTTACCGAACCCCATTGTCTGAACTGCTGTACGTCTTCTTTTTTATAGTTTCCTAATAAATAGTATTGTGCATACATCAAAGCCGATAAGTGTCCCGCATCCATAAAGAAACGGTCTCTGAATGGCCAGTCCATCTGGGTTGGGTCAAAATCTAAGTATTCAGTGTATAAAATATGCATAAAATCAGCGCCTCCCATGGCACCGCCCGGGTGTCCTGAATTTGCTTTTTCTACCATAGATATAGCCAGCGCTCTTATGTTGTCTGCGGCTAAATTGTCAATTTTTTGGTTCATAATATATGGTGTTAATTTTTTTAATAACAGTATTGGCAGTTTTTGGTTATGGTTTTGATAAACCATTTTATTTTCCCCAAAATCTTTTATAAACGATTTTATAATATAAAGCAGTTTTGTTTAACCGCTTTATTCAATTTATAAGAGTCTATTATTTTATTCTGATGTTGATTCGTCTCGTTGAATAACAGGCTATTTTTGAGAGTGTAAGGAAGAATAAAATAATAAGTGTAAAAAACACATTTGCAAATATAGATAAATTTTTTTTACAATAGCAAAAAAAGAAAATATCATTTTTTTACTTCTGGGTTTAAGCTGGTATTTAAAGAAAAAGAATCACAAACCGATTAAAATCGGTAAATTAAATTCAATCTTTACCTTGAATTTTTACAGCTTCAATTTTTTCGAAAACATCAACAGGTAATATGTTGCCTTCATTGTCAAACCTCATCGGAGAAATGCAGGTTTCCCGATTATAGCCGTTGCCATCTGGAATTTTAAAACGATGATAGGCAATGTACCATTCGTCTTTGCCTGGAACTTTTACAACCGAATGATGCCCAGCTCCTTTAACGATGCCTTTACCCTTTAAAACCGGATAACCTTCAGCTTTTGTAAAAGGTCCTAAAGGTGAATCGGAAGTGGCGTAAGCAACAGAATATCTTGGATCCCGGGTGTCAAACTCCGACCACATCAAGTAATATTTTCCATTTCTTTTAAATACGAATGAACCTTCATTATATCCTTTTGGCTTTATGGATATAATTTTTGAGGCATCATACGAAATCATATCATCGTTCAGTTTTACCATATTGCAATTCCCTTGGCCAAAGTATAAATAAGCCGAGCCGTCGTCGTCAACAAAAACCATCGGATCTATCATTTGCCCTTTGAGCATGCCTTTTTTTGCTAGCGGAACTCCCAAAGCATCTTTGAAAGGGCCTGTTGGTTTATCTGAAACTGCCACACCAATATTTGTGTCTGCCGAAAAATAATAATAATATTTTCCGTTTTTGAAAGCTATTGCTGGAGCCCAAGCCCGTTCTTTGGCCCAGCTGATGTCTTTGGGTAAATCAAGGATTACGTTCTCGTATTGCCATTTTACCAAATCCTTGGAAGACCAGCAAGTAAAGCTGGTGGATTTCCATCCTTCGGAACCGTCGGTCGTTGGATAGATATAAAATTTCTTCCCGAAAGCAGTAATATGAGGATCTGCGTAAACGTTTGGCAGCACTGCCTTAGGTGCGTTCAAGGTGTCACTTTGAGAAAAAGAATTCAGGGTAAACAACACATTTATTAGAATCAGGAGAGTTTTTTTCATGGTTTTAGAATGTTCAATTATAAGATTTTATTCGCCTCAGATTTTATTTAAATAGCTTACCAATCTAGTTTCAGCAACGATACCGCTTGTCTCGGTAAAACGATGTTAATAACCAGACTACTTGCTTTCACGTCTAGTTTTTGTGGATTTCCAACGGTTTCCAACTGGCCAGCTTTTTCGAGTGTTGCTATTTGCTCGGCTGTAGGGTTTTGCGGTGAGCCCATTTTTTTCCAAACTTCGTATGAATTACTGTGCTGGCTGTCGATGGTGTAATGGGTAAGCGTTACTTTCTTGGCGCTAATGCCGCTTATATTTACTCTAACTGATTCCGGAGTTCCCAGCTGGTCAAGGTCATGATAATTCCACAACATTATGCCTGCAGTTTTTTTATCAATGCTGGCAAGTGCACCAATTTCAGACTGCTCGCCACGTACGCTGTTCTCAACAATAGCATCTAATGGGGTCATTCGGCTGCTTTCTACAGCTACGCGTTTACCGCTCATTTTACCAAACATGCGAAAAACATTAAGAACCGGTTTATCTACCCCGTTGGTAGCCAAATCGCGAAAGCCATAGAACCAAGGCTGGTTTTCGAATTCAAAAGACCAAGAAACAGCACCTAGAAAATTGACACTATATTTATCGGCCAACAAATATTTTCTGGCAAATGAAGCGGCTGTATAACTGCTGTACATAGTTCCATTTCGGTAGGCATTTTGCGGATTGGTAGCCATTCCACATGCGGCACATCCTTCTGGGTCGCTTTCGCCAATGATTATCGACAAATTCTTGGTTTCGGGATAAGATGATGCAATTTTGAATCCAGTAGAAATGTCTTTTAATTGTGGAGACATATCCATTCGTACCACGCCATCGACTAATTTTGGATTTCCTTTTGCATGAAAAAGAAAAGCATCCAATGGTGAACCTTTTTTGCCTGTTGCATAATTAGTGCCGCTGATGCAATGTTGTAAAAAAGCGTTGGTCCACTTTTGAGCATTATCACTCCTTGTACCAGCGATGTTAAGACCGCCAATCTTCGCGGTTGGAAGTGCTCTTTTTACCGCATCGGCTGAATAATCATATAGTTTAAAGAATTCTTCCATAGTGCCTTTCCAGTAACCGTTGGGTTCGTTCCAGACTTCCCAATACCAGCTTTCTACTTCCTTTTTGCCATAGCGTTCGACACTATGCTTTACCCATTGGTAAACTAATTCAGCCCATTTATTGTAGTCTTTTGGCGGATAGGCCCAACCCGTAAGAATGTCGCTGTATGGATCGCCAGGTTTCCACGAATGTTTATAAGGCTCCGGATGCGTGCTCAATGCTTGAGGCATAAATCCGATTTGGGCAAGCGGTTTCATACCACGCTTGATATAAGTGTCAAAAATACTGTCGACGATCTTCCAGTTATAGATAGGGTTACCCTTGGCATCTTCTGTGTAAGCATTCGTGCTGCCCCATTTAAGCGCTGCAACACCATCTCCGCTTACGAGCAGACTGTGTGCCCGTACATAAACTGGCGTAGGCGAAAGTGCCGCCAATTCGGTCAGGAGCTTCTTGCCGTCTTTCATGTAGGTGTAATTCGGTTCATCGTAGCCAAACCATGCCCACATTGGATACATATCACCGACTGGTTTATCCAGCATTATTTTTACTTCGGCTGGTTTTTCTGTTGTTTGCGAAAAAGCTCGGTCTGACCTGATAAATAGAAATACGGCTACAAAGGCTAGGGCCAAGACTTTACTTTTTACAATCCTCTTGTTTTGTTTGTTAATCATTTGAAATCAATTTAAATTACATTAATAGAACTGAAAAGAGATAAATCCACATAATTAGCTTTTCAACCGATGGAAGCTATATTTCTAATTGGTATAATTAATATTTTAAATTTTTTTCAAAAAAAGGAACCATAACATCTTTAATTCTTTGCCCAATATGATCTATGTGTGTTCCCTCGTAAATTGCCGAACTATGCTGAATGTTATAGCTAGTTAATGTTGAATCTAAACTTTTAACTGTTAATGCTATTGCTGCATCTTTATCACCTGCATCAAAACCTATTGCCTGCATTTTGGCAAGTGCTGAGATGTATTGATCAATGTAAACTAAGGGTGCGTTAGCACTCCATTTAGCCATGATTTCTGGAACAGGCTTGCCTGATTTTACAGGCAAATCGATAAAAAATGGCGGGTTATTGGGATTTGGCGACCAGGCTGCAGCTGACGCAAAAGCGTATTTAAGCGCAAAATCAGCTTTCTCGAAATCAGAAACTGTTTTCACGGTTTCCATTTTAGCGAGATCAGCAGGGCCTGCAACGGTTTTAAATGGCGCCAGACTTGCCGGACTTAGCAAATATAAAGATGAGAAAACCTCAGGATGTTTTAGTGCAATGCGTAACGCACCGTATCCTCCCATGGAATGACCTGCGATACCCCTTGCAGATGGTTTGGCAAAGGTGCGGTAATGGGAGTCAACATAATTTACCAATTCAGTAGAGATGTAATCTTCCCAGTTCCCAGTAGTGGCTGAATTTGAATACATACTGCCGCCAAAACGCGTCTTAGCATCTGCCGTAACAAATATCATCTCTTGATGTCCGTTCGAATTTAAAGAATCTAAAATTGCAGGAAGATCTATCCAGTGCTTTTCGAGTCCATACCATTTGGTATCATTGTCCGTAAAACCATGTAAAAAATAAACAACGGGATAACGTTTTTTTGATGATTGCTTATAACTGGGCGGCAGATAAACGCAAATTGATCTGTCAGCTGTATCATTACTCAAATTACCTTCCAGCGAGTGTCCATAAAGCTGCGTATGGATAACAGTGCCTTTTTTTACTATCTTACTGTCTTGAGCTTTTGCTATACAAGGCAGCATGCAGATAAACGCTAATAAAAATAATAGTGGTGAAAGCTTTTTCATTTTTATCTTATTTGATTTTATCATTTCTTTTTTACTTCAGTAAGCGAACCTCATAAATTCCCGTTATACTCGAATTTGGCTTTGCCTTAAATTGTATCTGCAGCATTTTTTGCTTTCCTTCAATAATTGCTGCTGGAAGTTCGATTATCTTGTCTATAAACTGATTTCCTTCGGATCCATCCATAGTTATTGATGTAATCAAAACATCATTAACCAAAACATCAAAATTTTTGTCTTTGTCAGAACCAAAATAAGTAATGCGTACTTTTCGGGCTTCCAAAAGCGGATTTTTTAAATCATAGATAAAGAAACCTTGTCCGTTGCGGTAATGGCGTTCTTTGAAAATTCCGGTATCTGTTTTTTCTCCTTTGAAATTATGGTCAGATTCCGGCTGTTGTTCTCCCGCGGTAACTAAATCGACAGTAAGCGCTTCTAATTTCATTTGAGCTTCCTCACGCTCTTTCATTGCTTTTTGTATTTCGGGCAATTTTTCCTGAGTCGTGTATGGCCAATATATGACGTAGCGGGCATCATGAATCTGGTAGAACGGAACGAGCTGTAGGTTCTTGTATTTTTCCTGATAAATAATATCTGAAGCAGAAAAAGTAAAAGATTTGTTGACTACAGTTTTTAATGAAGTGGCTAAATCTGTATTATTGGAAACAAGTAAAGGCGCATCTTCTATTGGGTAAATTGGTCCGCTGGCAATATGTCCCATGCGGCTGTCATCAGCTATTAAACCTTTAAGGTCTGTAGTGTCTGTAATTGCTGCTAGTACAATTGGGCCGTGCAGAAAAGAAACCCAAGCCGATTTATCTGGAAGCTGTTCTGTTTTGTTCTGCATTGGTAATACAACTGAAATTACGTCTCCAGTTTTCCATTTTTGTTCAATGGAAACATAGGAGTTCTGGTCTTTTTCGAGAGTAATTTCTTTGTTGTTGACCGTAATTTTCATTTTTCCATCCTCGACCCATGAAGGATAACGGAATTTAACAGCAAATTGCTGTGGTTTTTTTAGCGTTAGCGTAATAGAAGATTGTTCTTCAAATGGGAATTTGGTGTTTTGAGTTACTGTGATTCCTTTTTCTTTCCAGTTTAGGGTTGAAGGAATAAAAAGATTTACGTAGAGATTTTGTTTGTCATGGGCATAAATAAGCTCTCCATATTTTCCGTGATTTTCTAAACCGGAACCCACACAACACCAGAAAGACTGCTGCGGTTCTGAATACACTCTGTAATGACGCGGTCGGATAGGCGTAAAATACACGAATCCTCCATCAGGATGCTGGGACGACAGAATATGGTTGTACGTAGTGCGCTCATAATAATCCATATATTTTGAAGAAGGATTAGCAAGGAACAAATGCTTGCTCAATTTAAGCATGTTGTAACTGTTGCAGGTTTCTGGCCCTTCTCTTGATTCCAGCATAGAGGAAAAATCGTTTGTTGGATTAAAGTGCTCTCTGACGCTGTTTCCTCCGATTGAAATTGTTCGGTTATTTACCACAGTATTCCAAAAAAAGTTAGCTGCATTTGCCCATTCTTTATCGCCTGAAACTTCGGAAACACGCATAAAACCTATTACTTTAGGAATTTGCGTATTGGCGTGAATTCCGTTAAGGGCATCGGTATTTTTTAAAAGCGGATCTAGAATGGCTTTGTGGGAGAATTTTTGTGCCAAAACCAAGTATTTTTTATCACCAGTAATTACTGCAACATCAGCAAAAACTTCATTCATACCGCCGTGTTCGCTACGCAGCATCTGCTGGATTTGGTCATCAGACAGCTTTGCGGTAAGATTGAGACACCAGTCCGAAAGCTGGATCAGCATTTTTTTGGCTTTTTCACTTGCAGTCAAAGTGTAAGCATCAACCAGTCCGGCATATACTTTATGGATGTTGTACCAAGGCACCCATTTGTTATTCAATGAAAAACTTCCGGCGTCAATTTTTCCTTTGGCAATATCCTCCCATAAGGCTTTGCTTCCAGGAACACCGCCAATGTAGCCGTTTCCGTTTTTTTGCTGGCATTTTTCCAGACTGTTAAGCATATAGTCCAATCTTTCTTTTATCTGCTGATTGCCCGTTGCGGCATACATCTCAGAAAGAGCCGAAAGATAATGACCGCCAATATGACCATCAAGACCGGTATTTTCCCAATTAGGATAATTTATTGCCTTTGTTTCCAATCCAGCTTCTTTGAAATAAGGTGCCAATAATCGATCAGCATCAAGGGATAAAATATATTTCAAATCGGTTTGCTGAGCTGCTTTAAAAGGGCTGTCGAGCAAACGAACAGAGGACAATGGAAAACTTTCAAGTTTAGCTGACTGTCCGTAAACGGCAACTGCTGAAACCAGTATCAGTCCAAGCCAAAGCGTTTTTTTAATACTATCTTGTATCATGTTTTTTGAATTTTATTTATTTGTGCCAACCGTTTTAATGCGGTAAATAGTAAATGAGTATGCTGGCAATTCAGTATTCATTAATTCTGAAGCAGAACAGGCAGTGACAACCGGTCTTGCATTTCTGTCGCTTGGCTCACCTTTTAATACTGTTTTTACAGTCTGTGTGTTTTCCAAACTGCTGTTTTTCAAATCAATAGATGTGCTGACAGCAATCGGCAGAAGGTTAACCAGTTTTACAATCAGGTCATTGCTTTTGGAGTCACGAACGACAGATATAGCAATACGGTTTTTTACATTTTCCTGATTATTTGAAAGGTTAATTTCGCATGGAATATATTGCTCACCGGCGTTTTGTCCATAAAGTTTCTGTACTTCATAGCCTACTGTTGGTCTTACTTCGGTATTGCTGAAATAAATTAGGTTGGGATTCCATTGTGTATGTTTGTCTTTTGCCAATAGTGGTGCATAAGAAGACATGCTTACCACATCACCGTTGCGTTCCAACGAGGTCATATACAAGGCTTCGGATAAGGCTGTTTCTATATTATTGGGTCTTCCTGGCAGGTGAGAGGCATATTCTCCAAGATAGACTTTGGGTTTAGTACGGTCATAGCTGTCATAATAATCCTGATTGTAGATGAACCAGCCTGGAGGCTGATAGTAATGTTCGTCCACCATGGGTACGCCCAATTTTGAAGCAATATCCCAGCCTTCTTGGTAATCAGTACCTTCAAAATTTGGGCCTACTGTTCCAATTACGGTTATCTCAGGATGTTTTTCTTTCATCGCTTTGAAGATCATAGTGAAACGTTCTTCAAAAATATCGGTAATAAGGTCTTCATTGCCAATGCCGATATATTTTAGGTTAAAGGGCTTTGGATGTCCAGCTTCAGCACGTTTTTTACCCCATTTGGTAGTCACGTCGCCATTGGCATATTCGACCAAATCCAGAATATCTTGGACATAGTCGCTCATTTCAGACATTGGGATGCCGCATTGTTGTCCAGCACCTCCAGTTGAGGAATTTTGACAAGGAACACCGGCTGCAATTACAGGTAACGGCGCAGCACCAATATCTTCACAAAATTGGAAGTATTCAAAATAGCCTAAACCAACAGTTTGATGGTAATTCCAAAGATTACGCATGGGTTTTCGTGTTTCGAGCGGGCCAATTGTGTTTTTCCACTTATAAATATTTTCTAATCCGTCGCCGTGAGTAACACAGCCTCCTGGGAAACGGATAAACTTTGGTTTTAGATCGGCAAGAGTTTGGGCCAAGTCGGCACGCAATCCGTTTTTATGGCCTTTAAATGTTTGCTGTGGGAAAAGCGAAATCAGGTCCAAATCCAACGTTCCCGTCATTTGTGGAACGATTTCCAGACTTGCATCTGCTATAGTCGTTTTAGCTGTAATGGTTCCGCTGTATTTTTTCCAATCCTTGCCAATTGCAACTGTTGAGGCTTCGCCATAAATTTCGTCATTCTTGCCAATCAGACGTACAAGAAGCTTGCCTGATTTGCCATCAGAGGCGCGGGCAAATACTGAAAAATCATATTTTTCGCCGGCTTTAACTGCAATGCCATCAAAACCTTCGTTGATTAAAGTAGTGCCAGTTTGCGTAATCGAAAGTTTTGCATAATGCTTATTGTTGGGATGAATTGGATTTACAGAATCGATAACATATTTTGATGTTTCTCCTTTTAAGCTCCAGGCTTTGGTGCTGTTCCATGTTTTGTCCCTGCCTTTAGTATTGGCTATAGTGTATTCAAAATCTCTATTTTGAACCAGTTCGGCATACAGACCACCGTCTGCTGCATAATTGATGTCTTCAAAAAAGATTCCCAATAAGGTGTTGCTGATCTTTTTGTTTTTTGATACATCCGCAGTAAACTTGGCTTCTATAGGTTTCAATCCTGCAAAACGTTCAGCATCAGTTTTGGTAGTTTCTGACCAAAGCTGATTTTTATAGACTGACAATTGTTGGGTTTTGATAAGTCCTTCTACAATGCTCCAAGCTACTTTGTTGACAGACCCCGTTTCTGATTTTCCGGAAATAAGGAAGGTGCTTCGTGAGTTTTTATGTTCGGATACAGGAATATTTTTGGTTTCCGAATATTTTTTGAAATCTTTGGTTGTTGTACACCAAGCTTTTGTTTCTGTCTGGTCTTTGCTTAACCATGTGATGGTGTATTCTTCTTTTTCCTTGCTATAAGACACATCAGGCAACAGACAGTTTTTATTAGTCATGACTGGAGGATAGGATTGGCGACCCCAATAAAGTAGGTCATCGGATGCTGCATGTGCAAAAGTTCCGTCCTTTTCATTAAGGCTCCAAAGACAATGCCACTGACCGTTAGCGTCAGAAAACAGTATTGGCGAAACCATTCTTTTTTCGGATCCCCATGTTCCATAATCGGAATGTATATAACTGTATTCTGAACCTATGGGATGCCAGTTGATTTGGTCAATACTCCAAGCAAAATGGAGGCCGTCGAAGCTTTTTCCTGATGAGTAGGAGAATATATAGGCTTCCTTGGGGTTATTGGCGAATGCCGAAAAGCAAATAAATAGTAATCCTAGAAAATATTTTTTTGTTTTTGAAAGTTGGAAATGTTTATCATGATGCTATTTGATGTCTTAAAATTTTATTTCGCAGTTCCATTTTTTAGCTAGTTTTTGTGCTTCTTTTTTTGTGATTTGAATAACGGCCGGATGTTTTGACACCGAAAAATTGGTCGTTTTCATAACGCCTTCATTAAAGTGTCCCAGATTTGTAAAGTTTACAAAATCGGAGGTCTCGCTAAAACCAAAATTGTGTGGATTAATGCCGTAAATGTCATAAATCAGCACCCATTTGTTTTCGCCAATGCGTTTGTAAACAGTTGGAGCCTCACAGCTGGCGGGTTCAGGATCGTACCATTTATCGTCATATTGATAGCCAGTATTAACAGAGTTGGAAACCATCTGCTTAATGCCTGGTGTTCCGTCATGAGGCACATAGAACATATGGTATTTGTTGCCTACTTTGGTGATGTCGGCATCTATATAGGTAATGTCTTTTGGATACTCGAATAAAAGTTTTGGCGGAGTTTCCAATTTTGTAAAATCCTTATTCATATAGGAATAATAGACTTTGTTTTTTTGGTTGCCAAAACGCATGGTAAAATAAATCATGGTTTTTTGCTTTTTATCGTCATAAATGAGTTCAGGTGCCCAAGCACAGCCTATATCTTTCAATTCAGGAAAAGCCTGGTCTACGCGAAGTACAGTATGTGACCAATGAATCAAATCGGGCGATTTCATTAAAACCAATCCGCGGTTGTTGCCCCAGCCGTACTGCTTGCCGTCACGTTCCCATTCCGTCTCTCGAAAACCAGCTTTTTGGGCATAAATATGCAAATCGGTCAATGCTAAATAAAAGATTCCGTTGGGTGCTCGGTAAATGTACGGATCACGTATTCCTTTTTGCTCGGCTATCGTATCGCCGGCTATAATAGGTTTGGCATTATTTACATCGGTAAAACTATAGCCGTCTTTGCTCAAAGCCATGTACAAACCATGAGTGTCGTCTTTAAAATAAACCATCAGATAAGCTCCCATGTTTTTTTCTTTAGGCACTTTTGTTTTCTGTGCTAAGACCGTTGTTGCGACAAAAAAAAGACCGCTAAAAACAAGTAGAGATTTCAATTTTTTCATAAGTTGTTTTTTTAAGGAATCTTTTGCCGTCATAATGAACTTTTATTTTTTGCATAAATATGAATTTATTATAAGTGTGTTTTTTACATTTGTAAAAGTAATTTAAAAAAGCAGACAATCAAATGAACTTGATAAAAAAATTGCCAATAAATTAGGAGTCTAGCAATTTTTCTTATAAAAAAAGTTTTTATGTGTCTATAGGTTTACTTGATTTCCATTTTATTTTAAAGATCTGATGCTGATGAAATAATAAAACCATCTAGATTTCTAGATGGTTTTGATTTTTGGAATTAAATCTGCTTTTATTCTTTCCTTTCTAGTTTTTTAATTCAATTAAAATGTATGATGTATTATTTGTTATTATAGAAAATTACGATTTTGACCTATATTTTTTACCGATTTGACCCCCCAAAAGTGTTTAGTATAGTCGTTACTTTGTACCTGTAGATTCAATAATACAGTGGTTTGTTGTTATTGGTTTAATAAATTTGCATTTAGTGTTGTTTATTGAGTTGTAAAAAATCATTAAACAAAAAACAAAAATTTTGGTAATTTATTTATACCTGGAGCTTTTGCTCTAGGTATAGATATTGCAAAAATCAGATTATGAAGTTTCTTAAGATGTAAAAAACAAGTAATAGTAAATTTGGTTTAGTTTTAGTTAAGTTAGAAATAAGAAGATTAACTGTAATCTTCTTATTTTGTTTTTTACAGCGAATTTCTAATGATTAATGCACTCTTGTTTTCAATTTGTTCTTTTTTTCCGTGAAGAACCATTTGCGCTAATAGTTTTCCCATAGTGCTAAAATCGGTTGAGATAGTTGTAATTCCATTTGAGACTACTTTTTTTAATGGAGTTTCGTTATAGGATATAATACCAAAATCAGTTCCTAATTTAAGATTTTGTTCTCGAGCTTTCTCAATTACCCGAACGAGATCTCTGTCATTTGGAATGATGTAAACGCCTCCAATTGTGATGTCATTATCCGTAAATTCCTGGATGATTTCATAGTTAATGGCATGCTCGGTGCAATAGTTTTCAAACCCGATTTTCATTGCTGGCGGTTCTCTGAAACCTGGGAAAATCATAATGAATTTTTTATATTTACTGAGTCTTGTTTTGCCTTTATGGAGTCCCTCGAAGATGTCTTTTTTGTGATTTTGATATATTGCTGGATAGGATTTTAGCTCTTCATTTGTCTGATCTAAGATGATTACATCGTTTATTGGCAGGGTTTTTATAAAAGAGGCTACATCGATCAAGTTGGTGGGCATGATGATGTACTTGGTATAATTTCCGTTACAGTCATTAATCAATTTTTGAAAAACCTGAACATTAAAATGGTGAAAGAAAATATCAACTTGAACATTCTTTCCAATGTTTTTTAAAAACGAATTGTAAATATCTTCTTTGAAAATATTAAGCTCGTCAAAAAGCAGAAATATTTTTTGTTTTATAGTGATTTCAATGCTTTTGACATAATAACCTTTGCCTGGAATGGCATAAATTATTCCTCTTTTTTTTAAATCGTCATATCCTAATAAGACTGTATCACGAGATAATGAAAATTCTAAGCATACTTTATTTACAGATGGGAGCCGATCTCCTTTTGTAAGTTTTTCCTCTTCAATTGCCTTTTCAATGGAATTGATAATTTGCTTGTATTTTGGAATACCGAGATTGTTTTGGATAGAAATAATTTTCATAGGATAAATTGGTTTTTTGACAAATATACTAAAAACTGGTAGGTACTGGTATTGAAATATTTAGAGATTCAGCAGATCCGGCAAAACAATATTATACTGGGCTATGAAAACGTATGCTACGGTTGGTATCATTGGAGATGCAGCACCATTAGATAATTGGGTTACTAGCATATCTATGTCTAAGTCAGCTTTTGATGCTCATATCTGGAAAATCACTTATACATTTACAACCGCAGGAAAATTTAAATTTCTTGCTGACAGTACTTGGATTAGTGATAGTGCTGGAGCTGATATTTATGGTGTTGTTGGTAAGTACAATATTTGGTTTAATGATATTGATCAAAGATATATGTTAATTCCAGTACCATAATGCGTATTTCGATTACAAGTTTTTGATTATAAACAAAAGTGTATTGTAATAATGATCAAACCTCGGATAATAAAACATCTGAGGTTTTTTAAGATTCAAAAACTGGTAGGTACTGGTATGTTTAATTTAAATTTTATCATACTTTTGATTTTACAATTTCATAATAAAACAATGCAAATAAAACACAATTCACAAATTACTGCTACTTCTGTAAAGAATTTCTTTGGCTTGATACCAAATGGAGATGAGATATACTCTTATGAATTATCCAATAAAAACGGAATGACCTTAAAGGTAATCACTTACGGGGCTGCACTTACAGAATTGAAAGTGCCATTGAAAAACGGCGGGATTGCTGATGTTGTTTTGGGATTTGATACTTTAGAGAATTATCTGCAGTCGTTTAAGCAGGAAGGTGCTCCATATATGGGGGCTACTGTAGGTCGATATGCAGGAAGAATCAATAACAGTGTTTTTGAATTGAACGGTCAGAAAATACATTTGAATAAAAACAACAATAATAATTCCTTGCATGGCGGTATTACTGGGTTTAGCGAAAAGGTTTGGGCTGTCGAAAAAGTAATAGAAGGAGATAATCCGGCAATCACTTTGAGTTACTCCAGTCCGTCAAATGAGGAGAATTATCCAGGGACCTTAACTGTAGAGCTAACTTATTTGCTTACTGAAACAAATGAACTGATTCTTCAGTACAGTGCCAAGACGACCGAGGATACCGTAGTGAATTTAACACACCATAGTTATTTTAATCTGGATGGTCATCTATCTGATGTAAAAGATCAGGAATTAGTTGTAAACACAAATCAAATGCTGGAAACCACAGCAGAAAATATACCAACTGGTAGGTATTTGGAAATTGAAAATACTCCTTTTGATTTTTTAACACCAAAAAAATGTCCTTCCGTAATTGATAATACTTTTGTGATAACTCAAAAAAATGAGTTTGCAGCTTCATTATTGAGTAAAAAGAATAATTTAAAAATGACCGTATTTACTGATCAGCCTGGAGTTCATATTTATGTTGGCGGTAATTGTCAAAATGTACTAAAAGGGAAAGAAAATGCCGATTATCACTCTTTAAGCGGTATTTGTTTTGAAACACAAAATTTTCCCGATGCACCAAATCATGAACATTTTCCTAGTGCAGTCCTTAAAAAAGGAGAGGAATATGTTCACAATACAGTTTATAAATTTCAATTATTTTAGAAAAATATACAGATATGAAAAGATTCTTAACGATATTTTCACTTTTAGCCTTAATAGTTATTCAGTTTGCTTGTTCTGGCAGTGATTCTCCAGATACACCTGTAGTAGATCCGCCTGTTGTGTCTGATGATTTTATTAGAGCTGCTGATATTTCATTTCTTCCTGAAATTGAAAGCGCTGGAGTCGTTTTTACAAATAATGGCAAAGCCGAAGATATACTTACCACTTTAAAAAATTCAGGATGCAATACTATCAGAATCCGTTTATGGAAAAATCCAGCTAATGGGCATTCGGGATTAGCAGAAGTTAAAAATCTTGCGGCTCGTGTAAAACAAGCAGGCTTAAAAGTTTGGCTTACCGTTCATTATTCGGATAGTTGGGCAGATCCGGGAACTCAGACTACGCCAGCTGAATGGAAAGATTTGTCTTTTACAGATTTGAAAACGGCAGTTGCCACTTATACATCTACAATTATAACCGAGATAAATCCTGATATTATTCAAATCGGAAATGAGATAAACAGCGGTTTGCTTTGGCCTCAAGGTAACTTAATCAATCAGGAAGCACAATGTATTGCATTGTTAAGCACTGCCAGCGCTGCTATTCGAAGCAAAGCTCCAAAAACAAAAATCATGATTCATTATGCAGGTGTAAAAGCATCGGATACGGATTGGTTTTTCTCTAAAGTAAAAACAGTCGATTATGATTATATCGGACTTTCTTATTATCCAGTTTGGCATGGTAAAGACTTGGCAGTTGTCAAAAGTACCATCGATGCTTTGGGAATTAAGTTTGGCAAAAAAGTACTTATAGCAGAAACTGCTTATCCGTTTACATTAAGCTGGAATGATGCCACAAATAATATAGTTGGTCAGACAGACCAATTGGTTTCGGGATATCCAGCAACTCCAGAGGGACAAAAAAGTTATATGCTGGCAATCAAAGATTTTGTAAAAACATCCAAATCAGGTATTGGATTTGCTTACTGGGGAGGAGAGTGGATTGCTTTCAAAGGAAGCGCATCGAGCAATGGTTCAACATTTGAAAATCAGGCTTTCTATGATTTTAGCAATAAATCATTACCGGTTTTTCAGGTTTTTAGTTTGAATTAAAAAACAGTATAACATGAAAAAGATATTGTTTTCAATAGGGATTCTTATAACGTTTGCTTTTTCTTGCAGTACAACCAATACAATAGTTGAAAAAACTAAAGAGAATGCTTTTGCTAAAGGAGCCGATGTAGGCTGGCTGCCGCAAATGGAAGCAACTGGTTATCAATTTTATGATGCTGACGGGACTAAAAAAGACTGTTTGCAATTGCTGAAAGACCGAGGGATAAATACTATTCGATTACGTGTTTGGGTAAATCCTTCGGATGATAAGGCAAGCGGACACTGCAGTAAGGACGAAACAGTAGTGATGGCAGTTCGTGCTCAAAAGATGGGAATGCGGGTCATGATTGACTTTCATTACAGCGATTCTTGGGCCGATCCAGGGAAGCAAAATAAGCCGTTAGAATGGAGAAATCATACTTTTTCAGAATTGTTAAACGATGTTTATTTCCATACAGATGATGTTTTAAATGCCTTAAAGAAAGCAGGTGTAACTCCAGAATGGGTGCAGGTAGGAAATGAAATTCCGGGAGGAATGTTATGGCCGGAAGGAAGCACGGACAACTTTAATCAGTTGGCACAGTTACTCAATAAAGGATATGATGCAGTCAAAGCTGTGGATAAAAACATAAAAGTTATTGTTCATTTAGACGAAGGGAATAACAGTAAAAAATTCAGATGGTTTTTTGATAATGCCAAAGCTAATAATGTAAAGTATGACGTGATTGGATTGTCGTATTATCCTTTTTGGATTAAAACGGATTATAAAGAAAACATTGCCGATTTGGCTAATAATCTAAATGATATGTCAGCCAGATATGACAAAGAAGTGATGGTTGTTGAGGTTGGCGGCGTTGATACTTTGGAACAAAACACCCACGATATGTTAGCCACTGTTATAAAAGCGGTAAAAGCAGTGCCAAATAACAAAGGGTTAGGCGTAATTTACTGGGAACCGGAAGGGGCAAAATCTTGGAGTCACTACGAATTAAGTGCTTGGAAATCGGATGGGAAACCGTCTATGGCGCTGGATGCGTTTAAAGAATAGTTTGCGGTATGTCAAAATTAAAAAAACATTAACTTTATAAAGTTAAATCAATAAAAGAATGAAGAAATTGATACGTATTCTTGTTGTATTCTTAGCATTTACTCAAATGGCTTTGTCTCAAACGCGAGAGGTTAAAGTGTTAGATACCAATTGGAAATTTCAAAAAGGCGATTTTGAAGAGGCGTATAAAGTAAATTTTAATGATTCGAAATGGGAATCCGTAACCGTTCCGCATGACTGGGCAATTTACGGGCCTTTTGATAAAAATGTAGATATACAGAAAGTCGCCATTGTTCAAAACGGAGAAAAAATTGCTACCGAAAAAACAGGACGAACAGGGGCTTTACCCCATATTGGAACAGCGTGGTACCGCAATAAATTCACATTGCCTAAAGATTCAAAAGGCAAAAAAATAATTTTACTTTTCGAAGGCGCGATGAGCGAACCTCAAGTGTATCTAAACGGAAAAAAAGTTGGAGAATGGGCGTATGGTTACAGTTATTTTTATTTTGATGTTTCTCAATTTATACAAGAAGGAGAGAACACATTATCGGTGAAATTAACCAATAAAGAATTTGCTTCACGCTGGTATCCTGGTGCAGGTTTATATCGAAAAGTAAGTGTTATTGTAAAAAATAACGAGAGCATAGATCAATGGGGACAGTTTGTGACTACACCTTTTATAAGTGAAGAAGTTGCCAAAGTTAATATTAAGACAAAAGCTTCAGGGGAAAATAGCCGTTTAGTCACCACTATTTTTGATGCTGAAGGAAAGAAACTAAATTCAGAAGAATCGACTTCACAATTCGGAAAGGAGTTCGATCAAAATATAAAAGTAGAAAAACCAAAATTGTGGAGTCCCGAAACGCCGCATTTGTATAAAGCGGTTTCCCAATTGTATGTTGGAAAAGAACTGAAAGACGAGGTTTCAACACGTTTTGGAATTCGTGAAATAAAATATGAAGCCAATAAAGGCTTTAGTCTTAATGGAAAGATAACCAAATTTAAAGGAGTTTGTCTTCACCACGATCTTGGTCCGCTCGGAGCTGCAGTAAATAAAGCCGCGTTACGCAGACAAATGAAGATATTAAAAGATCTCGGCTGTAATGCGATACGCAGTTCGCACAATATGCCCTCTTTTGAGCAGCTTGAGCTGGCGGATGAAATGGGTTTTATGTTTCTAGCAGAGAGTTTTGATGAATGGGCAAAGCCAAAAGTAGAAAATGGCTATCATCGTTTTTTTGAGGATTATGCCGAAAAAGACATCGTGAATTTAGTGCAGGCAACAAGAAATCATCCTTCTATTGTGATGTGGAGTTCTGGAAATGAAGTGCCAGATCAATGGGGAGAAGCTGGTGTGAAAAGAGCCAAATGGCTACAGGAAATATTTCATAGAGAAGACCCGACACGTCCGGTAACTGTTGGTATGGATCAAGTAAAAGCAACTATGGAATCTGGTTTTGGGGCACTGCTGGATGTTCCAGGGTTGAATTATCGTGTGCATTTATATGATGAGGCATTTAAAAAATTTCCGCAAGGGTTTATTTTAGGCTCAGAAACAGCTTCAACTGTCAGCTCCAGAGGGATTTATAAATTTCCTGTGGTTCAAGCAAAAAACAATCAATATCCTGATTTTCAGTCTTCATCTTATGATTTGGAAGCGTGCAGCTGGTCTAATGTTCCTGATGAAGATTTTGTGCTTCAAGATGATAAGCCTTGGGTAATCGGCGAGTTTGTTTGGACTGGTTTTGATTATTTAGGAGAACCTACACCTTATGATGAAAGTTGGCCGTCTCGCAGTTCTTATTTTGGAATTAATGATTTAGCCGGTTTACCTAAAGACCGTTATTATTTATACCGAAGCCGTTGGAATACGGAGAAACCAACCCTTCATATCCTGCCGCATTGGAACTGGGAAGACCGTGAAGGAGAAACAACTCCCGTTTTTGTATATACAAGCTACAACAGTGCTGAGCTTTTTATAAATGGCAAAAGTATGGGAGTGCAGAAAAAAAACAAAAACTCACCTCAGAACCGCTACCGCTTGATGTGGATGGATGTGAAATATGAGCCGGGAACGGTAAAAGTTGTGGCTTTTGATGACAATGGTAAAGCTGTTGCTCAAGAAGAAGTGCGTACTGCCGGCAAGCCTTACCAAATTGTTTTAGATGCAGACAGGAAAACAATCACTGCCGATGGCGAAGATATATCCTTCGTAACAGTATCTGTAGTTGATAAAAATGGAATTCCATGTCCGACGGCAACTAACCAGTTAAAGTTTAAGGTTACAGGAGCGGGTACTTACAGGGCTGCCTGCAATGGCGATGCGACTTCACTCGAAATATTTCATAAAGATACTATGAAACTTTTTAGCGGAAAGCTGGTAGTGCTTGTAAAATCTACAACAACTGCTGGTGACGTACAACTCGAAGTAAATGGCGCTGGGCTTAAGAGCGCTAAATTAACCTTAGTATCTGAGAAATAGATAATACCAAACGAATTATAAATAGCTCACGTACTCCCCTCTCCAAAGGAGAGGGGTTGGGGGTGAGGATAAACAATTTCAAAATAACAGTAATTTAAAGAAAATGAATGATTTATTAATTAAAAAAACGACCACTTTTTTTCAAGAGACATTTGGTAATGCTCCAGAAAAAATAGTACTTTCTCCAGGGAGAATTAACATTATTGGGGAACACATCGATTATAATGACGGCTATGTTTTGCCTGCTGCCATCGACAAGATTATTTGTTTTGCTTTTGCAAAAAACAATTCGAAGCAATCCAAAATTGTTGCCATCGATTTAAATGAAGAATTTGAAGTTGATTTGACGCAAGAGATTGTATTAAGCAAAGTCGTTTGGACAAATTATATTTTGGGTGTAATCAAGCAATTGCAGGATAAAGGATTTTCTTTCGACGGTTTTAATTGTGTGTTTAGCAGCAATATTCCTGTTGGATCGGGATTATCTTCTTCGGCAGCTTTAGAGTGCGGGACAATTTTTGGAATCAAAGAACTTTTTGATTTATCAATTCCAAAAGTAGATATCGCATTAATGGGTCAAAAAGCCGAGCACTGGGTTGGAATCAACTGCGGTATTATGGATCAGTTTTCGAGTGTGATGGGCTTGGAAAATAAAGTGATTAAAATTGACTGTAAAACTTTAGAATACGAATACCACAATGCCGATTTCAATGATTATTCGCTAATTTTATTCGACAGCAATGTGAAGCATTCTTTGTTTACATCTGCTTATAATACAAGACGTGAAGAATGTGAAGAGGGAATTTCCATCATCAAAAGTAATTTTCCGGAAATCACCAGTTTTAGAGATTGTGACGAGAGCCATGTTCTTCGTCTGAAAGATAAAATGCCGCCTAATGTGTTTGTCAGATCTCATTTTGTTGTTAAAGAAATTAAGCGCGTAGCACTTGCCTGCGAAGCTTTGGATAATGGAAACATCGAGGAATTGGGTAAATTGCTTTTCGAAACTCACGAAGGTTTGTCTAAGGAGTATTTAGTGAGCTGTGATGAGCTGGATTTTATTGTGGATACTCTGAAAAAAGAGAAAGCCGTAATTGGTTCCCGATTAATGGGAGGCGGTTTTGGTGGCTGTACCATCAATTTGATTAAAAAAGGAGAAGAAGATGCTATCAAGCAAAAACTGACTAAGTTGTATAAAGAAGCTTTTGATATAGAATTAAAAATTTATGATGTAAAAATCGGTAACGGTACATCATTATATAATGCAAACTAAGATGAAAAATTTTGATATAAACGAAGATCCGCACAGACGTTTCAATCCATTAATTAACGAATGGGTTTTAGTGTCTCCGCACAGAGCGAAAAGACCCTGGCAGGGACAGAACGAAAAAATTCATACAGATCAGCTTCCGGAATACGATGCTACCTGTTATTTATGTCCTGGAAATGTTCGTGCCAATGGGGAAACGAATCCAAAATATGAATCGAGTTTTGTTTTTGAGAATGACTTTGCGGCTGTAAAGCAAGAGCCTATCTTGTTTGAAGAAGATTCTAAACCTACTTTTTTTAAGGCAAAGCCAGAACGCGGCATCGCCAGAGTAGTTTGTTTTTCGCCAAGACACGATTTGACTTTACCCGAAATGGATCTTTCGGGAATTGAAACTATTATTAGGACTTGGCAAAAAGAATACACTGACTTAGGAAATGTTGATTACATTAATCACGTTCAGATTTTTGAAAATAAAGGAAGTGTTATGGGCTGCAGCAATCCGCACCCGCACGGACAAATATGGGCGCAGTCTTCTCTGCCTACTCAAGTGGAGAAAACACAAAACAGCCTGAAAGCTTATTTTGAAAAAAATAACAGCAATCTTTTATTGGATTATCTGAAAGAAGAATTAGAAATTAAAGAACGTATCGTAGTTGAGAATGAACATTTCGTAGCTTTGGTTCCTTTTTGGGCAATTTGGCCTTTCGAGACAATGATTATCAGCAAAAGGCATATTACAAAAATAACAGAGTTCACTTCAGATGAAGTTTCGGCTTATGCCTCAATTTTAAAGCTATTAACGATAAAATACGATAATCTTTTTGAAACTTCTTTTCCGTATTCTTCTGGAATTCATCAAGCGCCTACCGATGGAGAAGCACATCCGGAATGGCAATTTCACATGCATTTTTATCCGCCGTTGCTGCGTTCAGCTTCTGTAAAGAAATTTATGGTTGGATACGAAATGATGGGTGAAGCACAAAGAGATATTACTCCTGAGAAAAGTGCAGCAGTATTAAAAGCGCTTTCTGATGTACATTATAAAAATAAATAGATGAAAAAATCAATCCTTTTGAGCTTTGTTTTTCTTTCTTTAGCGGTAGCTGCACAAGAAAAATCGACAGCTAACGACTGGGAAAATCCGGGAATATTCCAGATTAATAGAGAGCCAGTCCGAGCGGCATTTTTGCCGTATGCTGATGAGCCGTCTGCTATTGCAGATGATTATACCCGTTCTCCGTGGTTTCTAAGCTTAAATGGTATGTGGAAATTCAATTGGTCTCCAACGCCAGATGAAAGACCGGATGATTTTTTCAAAACTAATTTTAATATAACAAATTGGAAAGAAATTTCAGTGCCTTCTAATTGGGAGCTGCAGGGTTATGGAATTCCTATCTATACGAATATTACTTATCCGTTTGTCAAAAATCCGCCATTTATAAACCATAATGATAATCCGGTGGGTTCATACAAACGTACATTTGAGCTGCCGGAAAACTGGAACAGCCGCAGGGTTTATCTTCATTTTGAAGGAGGTACTTCGGCAATGTATATTTGGGTAAATGGTGAGAAAGCAGGTTACAGTGAAAACACAAAAAGCCCCTCGGAATTTGATATCACTAAATATGTAAAAGCGGGTAAGAATCAGGTAGCTGTAGAAGTGTACCGCTGGAGTGATGGTTCCTATTTAGAAGATCAGGATTTTTGGCGTTTATCAGGAATCGACCGCGATGTGTATCTGTACAGTACTGCTAATATACGAATTGCCGATTTCTTTGCGCGTCCGGATTTAGATGCTTCTTATAAAAACGGAAGTTTATCTGTTGATGTAAAACTTCAGAACAAGAATTCAGTTCCAAAAAACAATCAGATAGTTGAAGCCAAGTTGGTAGATAAAAACGGAACAGTACTCTTTACAAAATTTGTTAAGATAAATGTAAAAGCCAATGCAGCAGAATCAGTTACATTTAGCCAGAATGTTGCGAAACCCAGTTTGTGGAGCAACGAAACACCTAATTTGTATACTTTATTGCTCTCGCTTAAAGATGAAAACGGAGATCTTATTGAAACAGTAGGAACATCAGTTGGTTTTCGAAAGGTGGAGCTGAAAAACGGACAATTATTAGTTAATGGTATCCGAATCATGGTTCATGGTGTAAATATTCATGAGCATAATCCTAAAACGGGTCATTATCAGGATGAGGAAACGATGATGAAGGATATTAAGCTGATGAAAGAATTAAACATTAATGCCGTGCGCTGCAGTCATTATCCCAATAATTTATTATGGGTAAAACTGTGTAATAAATACGGTTTGTTTTTGGTAGATGAAGCTAATATTGAGAGCCATGGTATGGGTTCTCTGCCTTGGATTTCTGATTTTGCAAGCCATCCCGCATACAGACCCGAATGGCATGCCGCACACATGGATCGTATTTACAGTTTGGTAGAACGGGACAAAAATCAGCCTTCGGTAATCCTTTGGTCTTTGGGGAATGAATGCGGAAACGGTAAAGTTTTTCAAGATGCTTACAAATGGATTAAAAGCAGGGACAAAACCCGATTGGTTCAGTTTGAACAAGCCATGGAAGAAGACAATACAGATGTCGTATGCCCGATGTATCCAAGCATAGAGTACATGAAAGAGTATGCTAAACGCAAGGATGTAAAACGCCCGTTTATTATGTGTGAGTATGCACATGCAATGGGAAACAGCAGCGGTAATTTTCAGGAATATTGGGATATTATTCACGGCAGTACAAACATGCAGGGTGGATTTATCTGGGATTGGGTAGATCAGGGTTTTGAAATGACTGATGAAGTGGGGCGCAAATATTGGACTTATGGCGGAGACATGGGAAGCCAAAACTACACGAATGATGAAAATTTTTGCCATAACGGATTGGTTTGGCCAGACCGAAAGCCACATCCTGGTGCTTTTGAAGTAAAGAAAGTATATCAGGATATTTTATTCAAAGGTGTTGATTTGAATAAAGGAATAATAGAGGTAGAAAACGGTTTTGGTTATACTAACCTTGATAATTATATTTTCAAATACGAAGTTTTAGAAAACGGTTTGGTTATAAAGACTTCAACAATAGATGTTAGTCTTGCTCCTCAATCCAAAAAGGAAATACAACTGGAATTACCTAAATTAACTGCAAAGGATGCTACAGAATATCTTTTGAATATTTATGCTTACACACGTAATGGCAGCGAAGTTTTACCTCAAAATTTTGAAGCAGCCAGAGAGCAGTTTTCAATTGGTTCTAATAATTATTTTGTTAAAGCTGCGGAGAAAGCGGCAAATCCTACTGTGAAAGAAACTAAAGATGCTGTTACACTTAGTTCGTCTGGCGTTGAGGTTGAAATAAACAAGAATACAGGGTTGATTCAAGATTATAAATCCAAAGGGGAAAGATTTTTTAATCAGCTGCCAGTTCCTAATTTTTGGCGCGCACCCACAGACAATGATTTTGGAAATAATATGCAGGCAGAAAGCAATGTATGGAGAACCGCAGCGAAATTCAGTAATGTGAAAACCTTTGAAATTAAAGAAGTCTCTGGAAAAACAAGTGTTGTGGCTACTCTTTTTTTAAGAGATGTTGCATCTGTATATACGATTGTTTATGCTATGAACACAGACGGAAGTTTAGAGGTGTCAAATTCATTTAAGGCCGGTAGCAATCCATTGTCCGAAATGCCCCGTTTTGGAATGATATTCTCTCTTAAAAAGGAGCTGGATAATTTTACTTATTATGGAAGAGGCCCTTGGGAAAATTATCAGGATAGAAATACCGCCTCGTTTAAAGGAATTTACAGCAGTAAAGCTGCAGATCAGTATGTTCCTTATACCCGTCCGCAGGAAAATGGATATAAAACAGATGTCCGCTGGTTAACGCTTACCAATACATCAGGAAACGGAATCCAAATTGATGGTTTACAGCCTTTAGGCGTGAGTGCGCTGCATAACTATCCTGAAGATTTTGACCCGGGATTAACCAAAAAATACCGTCACATCAATGATATAACTCCCCGGAATGAGGTGGTGGTATGTATAGATTTAGCCCAAAGAGGAGTAGGTGGGGATAACAGCTGGGGTGCACTCCCACATGCGCAGTATCAACTGAAAGATAAGGAATATAGTTATGGGTTTGTTATAAAACCAAAATGAATAAATCTTTGAGCTGATTGGAATTTACAAAAGAATTTAAAAAAGTAAAAAACAAATAAAATGAGTAAGATAGTCGTTACAGGCGGTTTGGGTTTTATAGGATCTCATACTGTTGTTGAATTGCAAAACCAAGGTTTTGAGGTAGTAGTAATCGATAATCTCTCTAATTCTTCTATCGAAGTTTTGGATGGTATTGAACGAATTACAGGGAAAAAACCAATTTTTTCCGGAATTGATTTAAGAGAAAAAAAAGAAGTGCATCGTTTCTTTGAAGAGCATGATGATGTGGCTGGAGTAATTCATTTTGCAGCTTCGAAAGCAGTTGGCGAAAGCGTAAAAAATCCTTTACTGTATTATGAAAATAACCTAGGTGCTTTGGTTTATATTTTGCAGGAATTAGAGAAAAAGAAAGAAGCTCACTTTATTTTCAGTTCGTCTTGTACGGTTTACGGTCAGGCCGAAGTGATGCCTATTGCTGAGACAACTCCTATTCAGCCTGCTTTGTCTCCTTATGGGAATACCAAACAAATAGGGGAAGAGATTATTCAAGATGTGGTGAAGGTGAGTAAAATCAATGCTATTCTGCTTCGTTATTTTAATCCTATTGGAGCACATCCTTCTGCCGAAATCGGAGAATTGCCTATTGGAGTACCGCAAAATTTAGTTCCATTTATTACACAAGCCGGAATGGGATTGCGTGCTGAACTATCTGTTTATGGGAATGATTACCCAACTGTGGACGGAACTTGTGTACGTGATTATATTCATGTAGTCGATCTGGCCAAAGCACACGTAATTGCACTGCAGCGGTTATTGAACAAAAAAAATGCAGAACCATTAGAGATTTTTAATCTTGGGACAGGAACAGGAAGCTCAGTTTTGGAAGTAATTGCGGCTTTTGAGAAAGTAAGCGGAACAAAATTGCCTTATAAAATAGTAGAAAGAAGAGAAGGTGACGTAACTGAGGCATACGCAAATACTGATAAAGCTAATACTGTTTTGGGATGGAAAACCGTCTCGACTCTGGAAGAAGCTATGGCAAGTGCTTGGAAATGGGAACAAAAGATTAGAACAAGCCCTGAATTTAAGCCTGAAAATTTGTAGTTAAAAAGCTAATCATATCATGATTACTATTAAAAAAACAAAATAAATGTAAAAAATACATTTATAAGCATTGCTAATAAATTTTTTTATTTTACATTTGGCTTCAATAATTCATAATAAAACAATAGAATTAAAACATATTTTTTATTTTATGTTTAATTTGAGTGAGAAATTGCTCTATTTTATTGAAAAGATGTGCTATCTTGGCACCCCAAAATGGAATTAGATTACAAATTATTAAAAAGAAAAACAAATAACCTTATATTAACTTTTAAAAAATTATTTACTAATGAGCAATAACTTAGCTTTTGCAGATTACGCAGTATTTATTATTTATTTTATAGCGGTATCCGTCTACGGATACACTATTTATCGCAAGCGTGAAAGAAATGAACACGACGCCAAAGCTTATTTCCTTGCAGAAGGAACTTTGACGTGGTGGGCAATTGGAGCTTCATTAATTGCTTCAAACATTTCAGCGGAACAATTTATCGGAATGAGCGGGGAAGGATTCTTTTTAGGAATAGCAGTTGCTGCTTATGAGTGGCTTGCCGCTATTGCATTGATTATTGTGGCAGTTTGGTTTATTCCTGTTTATTTGAAAAACAAGATTTATACGATGCCTCAATTTTTGAAAACAAGATATAACGAATCAACGGCTTTGATTATGGCTGTTTTTTGGCTGTTTTTATATGTTTTTGTGAACTTGACTTCTATTCTTTATTTAGGAGCTGTTGCTATTAACGGATTAGCTGGAGGTGAATACCTGCATGTTATTATGATAGGATTAGCAGTTTTTGCTTTAATTATCTCTTTGGGAGGTATGAAAGTTGTTGCTTATACCGATGTAATTCAGGTTGCCGTTTTGATTATTGGAGGTTTGGTTACTTCTTACATTGCTTTGACAACAGTTGGACAATATTTTGGTTTTGGACACGATGCCATTGCTGGTTTCCAAGTTTTAATGGAAAAAGCGCCTGAGCATTTCAAAATGATTATACCAAAACCTTCAGCGACATCTTCTCAATTAGAGATTGACAAATACCTTACTTTTCCTGGATTAATGTCTTATTTGGCTGGTATCTGGATTATCAACCTTAACTATTGGGGCTGTAATCAATACATCACTCAAAGAGCTTTGGGAGCTGATCTGCAAACTGCACGTACAGGGATTTTATTCGCTGGATTCTTGAAATTATTAATGCCGCTTATCGTAATGTTACCTGGTATTGCTGCTTATGTATTATACCAAAATGGACATTTACCACAATTAGTTGGCGGAAAAGACGGAGCTTACTCAGCAATGTTAACGTTCCTTCCTACAGGTTTAAAAGGATTGTCTGTTGCGGCTTTGACTGCGGCGATTGTGGCTTCTTTGGCTGGTAAAGTAAACAGTATCTCTACTATCTATACATTAGACGTACATAAAAAATACATTCAAAAAGATGCTTCAGATAATCATCAAGTAAACATCGGAAGATATGCCGTTTTTGCTGCAATGCTTTTGGCTGTTTTATTTACTTGGAATGACTTGTTAGGAATTGGCGGTGTAGGTGGATTTACTTATATCCAAAAATATACTGGATTTATTAGTCCAGGGGTTTTCGCAATGTTCTTCCTTGGTATGTTCTGGAAAAGAACAACTGGTACAGCAGCTATTGTTGGTGTAATTGCAGGTTTCTTATTATCTGTTTTATTCAATGAATTTGCACCTGCATTATTCGGAAATGAAACATTATTATATACTGCTTACAATAACGGAAAAGGAGCTTTCGAAATTCCATTCCACATTTGTATGGGATTATCATTTGCTTTTACAATGCTTTTAATGATTGCTATCAGTATGGCTGGACCAAAAGTGAATCCAAAAGCATTCGAATTGGATACTGAAATGTTCAAATTGAAACCACAAACTACAGTAATGATCGTAATCACATTATTGGTTATTTTTGCTCTGTACGCTAAGTTTTGGTAAAATAATAATATAAGTTAGTTATATAAAAAGTGTGAAGCTAAATTCGTTTAGTTTCACACTTTTTTTTTGGAGAAAAATGGTTTTGTGGGGATTGTAAGACGACAGTTGTTTTTGAATGTATTTGTTTAAATCTGTCAAATGTAAAAACAACTTTTTTATGGCAATTGCCCAAATCCGTTGTAGCATCTATGTTAGCGGTAGTTTATTTATTAAGCATTGTTTTTAAAAATTCAATTTCTTTTCCATTTGGAAGATGCATTGTAATCATTTCATCCTCTTTCATTGAAAGTCGTTGTATCACATCAGAAATTTTATGTTCTGATGAATTTACATAAATGATCAATTGTAAACTATCCATAAGAAAAATATATCCGTTTAATCCTGATTTTGTTTTTATTCTTCTTGGCTCTGCTATTAAGTTCTCTAGAGTATTGTTAGTTCTCATAAATGAAGTTATAACAATTGGATATTCATCTTTTGAAACTTTTTCATTGTTTAGCAATATGTTCCTAATTTTCTCTTCATGTTTTTGACCTAAATTAACATGGCTAAAGAAAGGTCTGTCGGTTATACTTGCTCTCCATAAAATTGATAAATAAAATTTTTTTAATTTTTGATAATCAAAATTTTTACAAATACTATATTCAGCCCCATCATTAGGGTTTTGGTAATTTTTACACTTCGGAGAAACCTCTTTGGGTAGTTCGCCTCCATAAATTGCTTTTTGAGCATAGGATTCATAAATGCCTCCTAAAATTTTGTTATCACAAGTTTCACATAATATGTTTTTATCGTAATCTTCTATTTGTGTTTTTTTAGACTTTAATTTACTTGTATCTAAATTATATATAACTTCATAAAATACATTGTCATCATCTTTCATTTTCTTGAACATAAATTTTGGTATAATGTGAGATTTTACCAATTTATTTTCAGCACCACATAGTTTACAAACTCCCATGATTTATTTGTTATTTCCAATTTTGTGGTTAAATTACCGCTAACTAACTAATAAGACTGCTGTTTTTGAATATATCTACCCAAATCCACCATTGTCGTAACCCAAATGTCTTTTTCTCTGTTTTTTAAGTAGAGGAGTAATTTTTGATGCTCTTCCCAATCTATATTTAGTGCATGTTCACCGCCAACACCATGGAATAAGAAAACGATAAACGATCCAGCCTTTTCGGCTTCTTCAATTTGAGCAATCATTTGTGCTGCTGTAGTTCTGTTTTCCACAAATGAATTCACATTGGCCAAATCTACAGTTTTTGCCGGAAGGAATCCTGGTTGCACTCCTCTTGCGGCTACAAAATCTTTTTTCAGATAATCATAATAAAGTGTGTCTCCAATTTTTAGATCACCGCAGGGATATGCAAAAGTACGCTCTGATTTGCCGTCAATATCTTTTAGGAGCTGGTTCGCCGTTCTTATTTCTTTGATCGCTCTGGCTACTGTATAACGGGAAAGATCATTGTCTTTGGTTACAAAGCCACGTCCCGGCAAACTGCCGTCGCATGGATGATATAATGTGTGGTTTCCCAATTCATGGCCTTTTTTGGATGCCGTTCGCCATTCTTCCTTTCTGTCTGTAACGACAGAGGATGAAGCAATAAGATAAAAAGTGCCTTGAAAGCTGAAAGAATTAAGTGCTGGGATTACTTTGTCCAGATGAATATTCAAAGCATCGTCATAGGTTAAAACTACAGCACATTTTTTACCATTCCAATTTGTGGATTCTTTTTGTGCATAAGATAAATTATTGACAAACAGCAATAAAGGAAGGATAAGGAGGTTTTTAAATTTCATAAAAAAGCTATTGATAGAAATTAAAGTTGTTATTGCATAGCTTCTAGGAAAGCTTTACTTTGTATACTTACCCACTATTTTTTATAAATCAAAGAGTTGAAGTGGCTTTTGTATTGACAGGGAGGGTTTTGTGTTTTGACAAGGCAATTTTTGTTTTTAGTGCCTTCGTCGATTAGGTATTAAGTTTAAATTAAAAGAGAGGATCCAATAAGATTTGATATTTTCTTCCAACAGGAATTATTTCATCGTTGCTCATTGTTACTGATTTTGGTGTTGTAGTTTTGATTTTTTTTGTATTAACAATATAGGAACGATGGACTTGAAGAAATTGATTTTTGTCTAATTCAGTTGTAATACTCGACAAAGAACCGTAAATGATGATAGGTAAATTTTCTTTTGTACTGTAAAGTTTTATGTAATTCCCTAAACTTTCTAAATAAATTATATCTTGTAAAGACGTTTCCATTAATTGACCATTCACGCGATAAGAAAGTGTTTCTCCTTTTGTGTTTTCTTCTTTTTTTAAATTAATTCCAGAATAATAGGTTTTCGCTTTTTCAATAGCTTTTGAGAATTTTTCAAATGAAATTGGCTTTAGTAAATAATCTACAGCATCATTTTGATAAGCCGAAAGCGCAAAATCAGAATAAGCGGTAGTAACAATTGTAATTGGTCGATTAGGTTGCATTTCCATCAGTTCAACTCCAGAAATAACGGGCATATTAATATCTAAAAAAATAATATCATAGCTGTTTTCATTGAGCATTTTCAGCGCTTCCATACCGTTAAAAGCGCTTCCAGAATGCTCTAAGCCACCATATTTTGAAATATGTGATTTTAAAGCTTTGTGAGCAGGCGTTTCATCATCAATTATGAGACAGCGGTAGGTAAGTTCCATATATTTAGAGTTATGCTAAAAGTGTTTTTCTCTTTTTTGAATTTAAGTTCGTGTTTTAATCCGTGAACTTCAAGGCGTCTTTTTAGATTTTCTATTCCAATTCCAGTACTCGAAAGTTTAGATTCATCTTCTAAACAATTGTTTTTTAAACTAAAAGATAAATTTCGGCATTTTAATTTTAAATCAAGAAGAATATATGGTTCAGCTGTTTCTCCTGAAAATTTAATTGCATTTTCGACCAAAGGCAAAAAGAACAAAGGCGGAATTTCAATTTTATCAAAAGTTCCATCATAGTTTTGTTTAAAGTCAAGGCGTTCATTTCTAAAGGTATGATATTCAGTGTATTTTTTCACAAAGTCTATTTCTTCATTTAAAAGAACGTGATCTTTTTTGGTAGCTTCAATTTGATAGCGGAGCATATCCGAAAGATTCAATATTCTATCAGGCAATTTATGGGGTTCTGTTAACGATTCTCCATATAAATTATTCATTGCATTCAGCAAAAAATGAGGATTGAGCTGCTGTTTTAAAAAAGAAAGCTCCGATTGGAAATTAATTATTTTTTTATCTGTCTGAGAGATTTTTTTAGAGATTACGATATGCATGAAATAGAAAAGAGTACCGTTAAATACAAGCGATAATATAGATAAAGTTCTAAATTTTCCTAAATCCACAAAGGGAAAATACCAGTTCATAAAAAAATAAAAAGCTGACCAATAAACTAAAAGAAGAGAAATAAAAATTTTAATTTTTTTTTCAAATAAAAAAGGTTTGATAATAAAAAGATTGAAGAAAGTAATCCAAACAATACAAGGAAAATAGCCTAAAGCAATTTTGCCTAAAATATATATCCAATCATGTCCGTCAAATTTTATTTCATCATATACGCAGACAAAGATAATTCCAAATACAATAACGTTTATGATGAGATTTCTAAGAAAGAAGTTCTGATAAATTTTAAGGACTTTCATAACGACAAAATTAAAGGAATATTATAAATTACAATTGGTTATCAGATAAAATTATACGAACGCCATTTGTATAAATGATAAGCCGTTGGTATAATTATGTTATTATAATAGATTCGTCACAAGTACATTTGTTTAAAATTATAAATGATTTTTTAAACGTATTAATGACTTATGAGAGCAAAACTCACTTTTTTATTTCTAATGACTTTTTTGACATCCATAGCTCAGGAAAAAACTGACATGAAAACCTTTGGTAAAGCGATTACCGATAAATTTCCGACAACAAGAACTTTTGATGTACAGTTTGACAATCTTGGTCCTTCTAATTTTGATTCAAAACTGTTCGGAAAGCCTTTTGAAAGTGGGAGAATTGAAAATCATAATAGGATAAAAGTTGCTTTTAATATGCCTTTTTATGCATCAAAATCCAGACGTTTTGTTTTAACAGCTTCTTTGCGTTATAAGTATGAAACGTATGATTTTGGAAATATTTATAACGTCGATTTGAATGACTATTATACAAGAGAAAATCAAGAGATTCATTATTTTGCTGGGGCATTAAGTGCTACTTATATTTCGACATTATTTAATAAGCCAATTATTTATAATGCTTCGGCTACAGTAGATGCTAATCAGGAAAATTTTCAACGTGTTAAAGGATTTGTATCGGCAAGTTTAGTCCTTAAAAAAACGGCAAGCACCACAATTACAATTGGAGCTTTGGCAATGGTTGATCCTTCTTCGATTATTCCGTTTACGCCACTTTTTACGTATAATCATAAATTTGAAGATTCTAAATGGGATGTTGATTTTGTGCTTCCTCAACGTCTTTTGTTTAGACATCAGTTGTTTGAAAACGGGCGTGTTTCGTTTGGAACCGAATTGAATTCTGAGAATTTTTATATAAATATGAGATCGCCTAATTTAAAAGGAATTTATGAGTTGAATCAGTTGGATTTAAAATCTGGAATAACCTATGAACACCGCATTACACCAAAAATATTTGCAATGGCAAAAGCTGGAGTTTCAAATATAATCAGTATTCGTATTACTAAAAAAGGAGAAAAAACGAGCGACTATATATACGATCAAAACGAGGATGCTCAAGGGTATTTTAGAATCGGAATCTCTTATAATCCTTTTTAGAAAACAGAAAATAAGTAGTATTTAGAATTAAAAATTATGGTAGAAATTTTTAAAACGAATGTTAGGAGAAAAGCCGATACAAATTATATTATCACTTTTTTAAAAAGTCTATTTCCTGATTATAAAGTTAATTTTGATTTAGAAGATTGCGATAAAATTTTGAGAGTAGAAGCCGATAAAATAGATTGTATAAATATAATTGAAAGTCTAAATTACATGGGTTTTCTTTGTTTTGAATTTGAATAATTTAGGAATAACCTAAAGTGGAAAAAGCTGATGCAATATTTTCTAAATTTAAAAACTTATTTTATATTTTCTTTATCACATAAGTCACCATTCCCCAAATAATAAGCTGGTTTTCTTCGGTTACTTTTATGGGTTCATAACTAGAGTTTTCGGGCATTAGATACAAACAGTCTTTTTCGACCTGAATGCGTTTTACGGTAAATTCCCCATCAATACAGCAAATGGCAATTTTGTTGTTTTGAGGTTCCAGACTTCGGTCAACTACTAGCACATCTTTGTCATTGATACCGGCATCAATCATAGAATTGCCTTTGACTTTGATGTAAAATGTCGCCAAAGGATTTTCGCTTAACTCTTTATTCAAATCAATATTGGTTTCCATAAAATCAGCTGCAGGCGAGGGGAAACCCGCAGAAACACCTTCAGTTATATACGGAATCTGTATTTCGCTTTCAAAATCAGGACGAAAGAAAGCTAATTTTTGTTCTTTTTTTATAGACATTGTATTTCCAGTATATCTTTAAACTTGGTGGTGTATTTTGGAGAAAGATGATTCTGATTCATATTCCAAGTCAGGCTTAAATTTTGGCTGGCCAATTTTACTTTAGTATCGCCGATTTTATGATTCAGCTGATCCATTGCTTTCATTAAAGCCAAATGTTTGGGATTTTCTTCCTCAAATAACTGCAGTTGTTTTTTATTTTCGTCTATGAGTTCGGTAACAATAACCCCTGCTTTTTTGAACTTGATGCCTTCATTGCCTAGGTGTAATTTTTTCAACATTGCTACGGCGGCATTTGTAATGGTTAAGGTCGAATGGGTTGCATAAGGCAGTGTCACCGCCATATTGAAATAATATTTTGATGTTTGGACAGTATGTTTATCGACTACCAGCATGACAATAATAGTGTGACAGCAGGTATGCTGTTTGCGTAATTTTTCGGCACAAACGGCAGCAAAAGTAGTTACCCGTTCCCGAAGCAGATCAAATTTGGCTATTTGTTTAGGAAAGCTTCTTGTCGTGGCAATGCTTTTCTTTTGTTCTTTAATAGGTTCTAAGTCTAAAACTGATTTTCCTTCTAGTTCACATTTTAGACGCAGACCAACAACACCCATTTCTCTCTTAACCCAAGCTTCGTGCTGCGGTTGGATAAAATCGAGAGCGGTTTGTATGTTTCGGAGTTTTGCCTTTTTCTTCATGCGGTAGCCAATACCCCAAACATCTTCAATTTTAGTCCACTTCAAGGCTTTGAGACGTTTTTCTTCGCTGTCAATTATATACACGCCTTGGGTTCTCTGTTGAAATTCTTTAGCAATTTTATTAGCAATTTTAGATAATGCTTTGGTTTCGGCAAAGCCAATGCATACCGGAAGACCTACCCATTTATGAATCCGTTTTTTCATTTGGAGGCCATAATCATGATAGTCTAAAATGTCTAAACCATCAAAATTTAGAAAAGCTTCATCAATGCTGTAAATTTCGACATTTGGAGTAAACTGCCCTAAAATTGACATCACCCGATTGCTCAAATCACCATACAGCGGATAATTGGAAGAAAAAAGTTGAATATTTTTCTCTTTAACTAGCTCTTTAATCTTAAATGCTGGCGCACCCATAGGAACTCCTGCTGCTTTGGCTTCATTGCTTCTCGAAATTACGCAGCCATCATTGTTTGATAATATGGCAATAGGTTTTCCGTTGAATTTCGGCTGAAAAACACGTTCGCAGGAAGCATAAAAATTATTGCAATCGACTAAAGCATACATGATGCAAAATTACAGAATACTTGCGTATGGATTCAGCTATTGAGAGTTAATTTAGGGGTACTGTTGATAAGTAGTATGATTTGGATTTTACAGCATTCTTTCTTTTGAGATTTGTCTTAATTAATAATCAAAACTCAAAGTTAAAGCCTTTTTGAGTCAGCTTTTCGTAAATTTCTGAATCGAATTTGTATAGTTTTGCGGCTCTATGCGAAACGTCTTTTTGTTTTTCGTCCAAGGCAACTAACAATTTCATGTGCAGAATTTTTCTTCGGAAATTAGATTTGTCCAATTCGATGCCTAATATTTCTTCGTAAAGATGCATTAACTGCAGTAAAGTAAATTTTTCGGGCAGGAGATTAAAGCCAATGGGGGCTTGTCGAACCCGATTTTGCAGGTGCATCAAGCTAAAATCTAAAATTTCATTGTGGTCGAAAATTAAATCAGGAATGTCATTTATTTTGTGCCATTTGGCTTCTCTTACTGTTAAACTGGCTTTTATGTTGTAATCTTCACGATTTATCAGAGTGTAGTAGCCAATGGTAACCACTCTTCGTTCGATTACACGTTTTGGGTTGGTAAAAGCTTTCAATTGTTCCAAATAGATATTGTCCATGCTCGTAAGCTCGTGCAATATTCTTTGTGCAGCGTTATCGGCACTTTCTTCTTTTTTCATCCATCCGCCAAGAAGCCCCCATTTCCCGATGCTCTCACCTTCGGCATGCTGTACCAAAAGGACCTCAAGACTCTCTTTGTTAAAGCTAAATATGACACAATCAATTGTGATGCCGTCTATCGCTGTATTCTTAATTTCTGTTTGTGCTTCAGTTGTCAATTTTGATTTTTTTTAGAATGTAAAAATGTCATTTTTTGCTTTTAAAAGCAAGATTTAAAATTCAAAATTAAATCCTTTCTGAGTCAGCTTCTCATAAATTTCGAAGTCAAATTTATACAGCTGAGCCGCGCGATGTGATACGTCTTTTTGTTTTTCGTCCAAAGCAACCAGTAATTTCATGTGTAGGATTTTTCTTCTGAAATTGGATTTATCCATCTCTATTCCCAGTATTTCTTCATACAGATGCATGAGCTGTAATAATGTAAATTTTTCGGGCAGCAGATTAAAACCGATTGGTGCTTGGCGGACTCTGTTGCGCAGGTTTTTTATACTGTAGTCCAGAATTTCATTATGGTCGTATATTAGTTTGGGTATCTCATTTATCTTGTACCATTTGGCATCCGAAGCCGTAAAACCTGCCTTAATGTCGTAATCTTCTCTTTTTACTAAAGCATAATATCCTATTGTAATAACTCTTCTCACAGGGAAACGTTCGGGCTCGCCAAAAGCTTTTAACTGCTCCAGATAAATGTTATCCATTCCAGTTAAATCAGCTAATAATCTGTGAGCAGCAGCATCGGTACTCTCTTTTTTATTTATCCAGCCACCAGGCAATCCCCATTTTCCTTTACTGATACCTTCTCCGTGCTGTACTAAGAGAACTTCTAAAATTCCGTTGTCAAAACCAAATATAACACAGTCAATAGAAATGGCATTCATAGAAGAATGCTCTGTCATTTGTATTAAAACCTGATCCTTATTTTCCTCTCTCATTGCATTGCGAATTTGGCACTAAATTAATTTTTTTTTTAAAAGTTATTTGGATTGCTTCAATAATTATTATGAAATAATTATGATTAGGCATTAACTTATTTTTTTAGTGTCTTTTGAGCTTGTTTATTATTAAATAGTTAATAATCAGTCTTAATATGTGCTCAAAGTTAATATAAATGATGTTAAAAAAAGCTTTCCCAGTGTATTAAATCAATAAATATTGATTGTTTTTTTTATCAATAACAAATATTTAATCGCAAATTTTTGTTAATATCAAAAATACGTTGTACACTTGTAGTCAAATTAACCATAACGTTATGGTTTATTTGACCAAAAGTACAAAAACAATATTAAGTTACTCAAATAATAGTAAGATTATGTTTTTTTTAGGAATCGATTTAGGAAGTTCGTCTGTAAAATTATCAGTATTTGATGCCGATAAAGGAATTACTGTTGCCTCAGTAACAGCTCCTGAATTTGAAATGGAAATTACTGCTGTTAAATTTGGATGGGCAGAACAAGATCCAAATAAATGGTGGGAATATGTAAAAAATGGTATTCAGTCTCTTGGGGCAAAACATCATATTGACTTAAAAAAAATTGCTGGAATTGGAATCGCCTATCAAATGCATGGCTTGGTTCTGACCGATGAAAATTTAAATCCTGTCCGTCCGTCTATCATTTGGTGTGATAGCAGGGCAGCGAGTATTGGAAATGAAGTTTATGACAGGATGGGGCATGAATCCTGTCATAAACAAATTCTTGGAAGTCCCGGAAATTTTACGGCTTCCAAATTAAAATGGGTTCAAACCACTGAACCGGAGATTTTTCAAAAAGCGGTCTACATGATGCTTCCAGGGGATTTCATAGCTGCAAGACTATCTGGAAAAGCACAAATAAGCACTTCGGGCTTATCGGAAGCCGCTTTATGGAATTTCTCAAAAGGTACTTTGGCAACCGAAGTGTTACAAGCCATGGAATTACCTATTGACATGATTCCTGAAATCGTTTCTAATTTTGGATATCAAGCTACAGTTCATTCAGATATCGCATCAGAGTTAGGGTTGAATTCGGATGTTAAAATTACATATCGCGGTGGTGATCAGCCTAATAATGCTATGTCACTGAATGTTTTGAAACCGGGAGAAATTGCAACTACAGCAGGTACATCTGCGGTGGTTTATGCAGTAAGCAATCAGGATGTTTATGACAAAGAAAATCGTATCAATACCTTTTTGCATGTCAATAATACTGAAACCCAAAAAAATAACGGAGTGATGTTGTGCATCAATGGTTCTGGAATTTTATATCAATGGCTGCGTAAAATTATGTCTGTAGACAGAACCAATTTAATAGCTTACGATTCTCTTAATGCCGAAGCGGCAAAAGTAGCGGCAGGAAGCAATGGGTTACGTTTTTATCCTTTCGGCAATGGTGTTGAGCGCATTTTTAATAATAAAAATGTCAATTCTGGGATTCAAAATCTAAACTTTAATATTCATCAATCGGGTCATCTTATCCGTTCGGCTTGTGAAGGAATTGTGTTTGCTATGAATTATGGTTTTGATGTCATGAAATCGGTTGGGGCATCTGGAGAAATAGTTAGAGCAGGGAATGCCAATCTTTTTTTGAGTCCTGTTTTCAGAGAAATATTTACCAATACTACACAAACCACATTAGAATTGTATAACACCTCCGGTTCTGAAGGAGCCGCGCGAGGAGCCGCTTACGGTTTTGGTTACTATGATTCATTGGAGCAGGCTTTTGAAGGTTTAAAATGCATAGAAAGAGTTGAGCCAAATCCTATATTGACTTCTCAGTATCAGGATATATATCAAGAATGGAAAAATAATATTAAAATAGAATTATAATAATATGAGTACAACAACAACACAATCGTATTTTAAAAATATTGATACCATAAAATTTGAAGGCAAGGATAGTTCTAATCCATTGGCTTTTAAATGGTATGATGCGAATCGCGTAGTAGCTGGTAAAACTTTAAAAGAACATTTGCGTTTTTCTATGGCTTACTGGCATACGTTATGTAATAAAGGCGGAGATCCTTTTGGAGCTGGAACTGAAACATTTGAGTGGGATAAAAGTGAAGATGTTATTCAGCGTGCCAAAGATAAAATGGATGCAGCTTTTGAGTTTATGACTAAGCTGGGAATACCGTATTACTGTTTTCATGATATTGATATGGTAGATGATGCTCCTACTTTGGAAGAATTTGAGCAACGTGTACAGGCTTTAGTTGCTTATGCTAAAATTAAGCAAGAAGAGACTGGAATCAAATTATTATGGGGAACTTCAAACTTATTTAGCAATCCCCGCTATATGAACGGAGCTTCTACTAATCCAAATTTTGATGTAGTGGCTTATGCCGCAGCTCAAGCTAAAATTGCAATTGATGCAACAATAGCTTTAGGTGGTGAAAATTATGTGTTTTGGGGAGGCAGAGAGGGATATATGAGTCTTTTGAATACTGATATGAAAAGAGAACAGGAACACATGGGCCGTTTCTTGACTATTTGTAGAGATTATGCCCGCAAGCAAGGATTCAAAGGTACTTTCCTTATTGAGCCAAAACCGATGGAACCTATGAAACATCAGTATGATTTTGATGCGGCAACAACTTTAGGATTTCTTCATAAGCATGGGCTTCAAAACGATTTCAAATTGAATTTAGAAGTAAATCACGCAACACTTGCTGGACACTCTTTTGAGCATGAGCTACAAGTGGCTGTTGATGCTGGAATGTTAGGAAGCATTGATGCCAATCGCGGGGATTACCAAAACGGCTGGGATACTGATCAATTTCCTGTTGATGTTTTTGAAATTGCTCAATCTATGCTGGTTATTTTAGAAGGTGGCGGAATTCAAGGCGGAGGAATAAACTTTGATGCAAAAGCGAGAAGAAACTCAATCGATATCGAAGATAAATTCATTGCACACATTGCAGGAATGGATGTTTTTGCCAGAGGTCTTATCTGCGCAGATCATATTTTGAAAAACACAAACTATAAAGAATTACGCCAACAACGTTACGGTTCGTTTGACGTGGAGAATGGAGCTAAATATGAAAAAGGAGAATTAACTCTGGAAGATCTTAGCGCTATTGCCCGTGCAAACGGTGAGCCTCAAGCAATAAGCGGAAAACAAGAATTATTTGAACAAATTATTTCGAATGCGTATTAATTAGATTAAAACAAACACTAACAACAATTTAACCAAATTATTAATTATTATGAAAAGCAATTACTGTATTAAACCAACAATGCTCCAGTTTTGCATGGCGCTGTTGCTTACTGTATTTACGATGCAGTCTGGTTTTGCACAAGAGCAATCCAGAGCTGTAAGTGGAAATGTAAAATCGACAGGAGATGGCATGGCAATTCCTGGTGCTACTATTACAAATGATAGAACCAAAACAGCAACATCAACAGATTTTGATGGGAACTTTAAGGTAGAGGCAAAAACGGGAGACGTATTGACAATTAGTTTTATGGGATTTAAAAGCCAACATATAACTGTAGGAACCCAAAATACAATTAATGTTTCCTTGCAGACTGATGTGGCAGACCTTAAAGAAGTTGTAGTTATTGGGTATGGTTCAATGAAGAAAAAACTGGTAACAAATGCTGTTACTCAGGTTAGTGGAGATAATCTTGCCAAAACAAACACTACAAATGCGCTTCAGGCACTTCAAGGACAAGCGGCTGGGCTTAAGATTACTTCTACATCTGGACAACCAGGAGAAGGTTTAAATGTGGTGATTAGAGGTATAGGTTCAACAGCAGGAAGCAATCCGCTTTATGTTGTGGATGGAATCTTAACAGGCGACATCTCCTATTTAAACAATTCAGATATTGAATCTATTTCCGTTTTAAAAGATGCTGCTTCTGCTGCTATTTATGGTTCTCAAGCTTCAAATGGAGTTATTCTGGTAACTACTAAAAAAGGTAAAAGAGGGGCTGCGGGACAAATAACTTTTGATCAATACTACGGTGTACAATCAGTAGCTAGAAAAGCTGATTTATTAAATGCGACAGAATATGCTACTATCTTAAATGAGGCAGCCGTAAATTCAGGAAAAGCTCCATACTTCACAAATGCGCAAATTTCTACATTTGGTAAAGGAACAAATTGGATGGATGAAATGTTGGTTGATAATGTGGCAACTAAAAATTATTCCCTTGGTGCTTCTGGTGGTTCAGACACTTCTGTTTATTCTACCTCACTATCTTATTTACAACAAGGAGGAGTTGTAGGCGGTCCAGATTTATCAAACTACGAACGTTATAATTTTAGATTCAATTCAGAGCATAAATTATACAAAGATGTGGTTACTTTTGGTGAAAATTTAAGTTTTGCCTACATCAATAAAAACGGTATTGGAGTTGGAAATCAATATAACAACTCTTTAAGAAGTGCATTTCAGGTATCGCCATTTTTGCCAATGTATGATGCCAATGGTAATTATTATAATACTACCAATAATACAGAACCTTGGTTAGCAGGTCAGGCAAATCCTTATGCTGTGATGTATTACAATAATCAAAATGAAAGTAATAATCAGAAATTATTAGGGAATGTTTATTTACAAATTGAGCCTATAAAAAACTTAACATTCAAAACGACTTTAGGTCTTGATTATTATGCAGGTGAAGGACATTCTTATTCTCCTATATATCATTTGTCAACTTACGCAAATAATACCGTTGATAAAGTTAACCAGAGTATGAACAAAGGAAAAACTCTTACTTGGGATAACTTATTGACATACAAGTTTAATGTGGCTGGCAATAATCATTTTGAAACTATGGTTGGTACATCTTCTATCAATTATGATGGAACTTCAATTGGTGCGACCAATGCAGATGTAATTTTTAATGATTTAGGGCATGCTTGGTTAGACAATACGATTAATAAAGTTGGTGCTCAAATATCATTAAATGGTAGTAAGCAAGAAACTAAAAGAATGTCTTATTATGGAAGATTAAATTACGATTATAAAGAAACGTATTTGTTAAATGCAACTTTTAGAGTGGATGGATCTTCTGTTTTTTCTAAAGAGAATCAATGGGGTTATTTCCCATCAGTATCTGCAGGTTGGGTTGTATCAAATGAAGAATTCTTGAAAGATTCAAAAGCAATAAATTTTCTTAAATTAAGAGGAAGCTGGGGACAAGTTGGAAATCAGAATGCTAGAGCTTTCCAGTATTTATCAACGATAAAATCAAATACTACCAATTATATTTTTGGTAATACAGAAGGTACTCTTACGCCTGGAGCTTATCCTGACAGATTATCTAATCTGAATTTAAAATGGGAAACATCAGAGCAAATTGACCTTGGTTTCGATGCTAGATTTTTAGACAATGCACTGAGTGTTACTTTTGATGCTTACAAAAAAACAAACAAAGACTGGTTGATTTTAGCGCCGGGATTAGCAACCTATGGTGCTGATGCACCATATATTAATGGCGGTAATGTAGTTAACAAAGGATTAGAGTTATCATTACAATATCAAAATAAAATTGGTGACTTTAATTATAGCGTTAGTGCAAACGGGGCTTATAATAAAAATACTGTGGGTCAAATTCCTACCTCAGATGGACTTATTCACGGAATAACTAATGAACTTTATGCTAATGCGGGTGAATTTTACAGAGCAGAAAACGGACAGCCATTAGGTTATTTCTGGGGTTATAAAACAGGTGGCGTATTTCAAAATCAGGCTCAAATTGACAACTACAAATCAGCAGGTGGTGTAGTATTACAACCTAATGCAACTCCAGGAGATGTTATTTATATAAATACTAATGGAGATGATAAAATTGATGTTGCTGATAAAACAAAAATTGGTAATCCAAATCCTGACTTTACTTATGGATTCTCTTTATCTGCAAATTATAAAGCCTTTGATTTTTCATTGCAGACAAATGGCGTAGCAGGAAATCAAATTGTACAATCTTATAGAGATCAATCTGGTACTTATGGTAATTATAATTCTTCTATCTTAGGTCGTTGGCACGGAGAGGGTACTTCAAACACTACTCCAAAAGTAACAGAAGATAACAGAAACTTTTCACAGTTTTCAGATTTATATCTTCAGGACGGAGATTTCTTAAGAATCAGCACAGTTACATTAGGATACGATTTTGCAAAAATGAAACAACTTAAACCATTTTTTGCAAGCCAGTTCAGACTTTATTTTTCAGCATTAAATCTGTACACTTTTACGAAGTACAATGGTATGGATCCCGAAATTGGATTTGGTTCTTCAAATAATGATCAGAAATTTTCATCAGGTGTTGACGTAGGATACTACCCAAGACCAAGAACATTTATGATGGGGTTAAATATTAAACTTTAATAATTAAAACGATGAAAAATACTTATTTATATATTTTCTGTTTGAGTTTATTGTCTCTTGGCTCTTGCAGTTTAGAAACAGAACCTCTAACGCAGCTGACAGACACAAATTTTTATAAATCTACGGATGATGCCTATTCAGCATTAGTAGGTTGTTATGATGGATTACAAGTTGCAACAGGTGCTGGCGGTATTGGTATTCCAGTATTGAGCGAAGTGATGTCTGATGACTGTTTTGGAGGAACCGGTGCTTCAGATGGTTACGGTTTTGCGGCTCTAGACGAGTTCGATATTACCCGTTCTCCTGCAGATGTAGATTTGCTTAACAGTAACTGGATTGCTTATTATAAAGCTCTTTATCGTTGTAATATTTTCTTGTCTAAAATGGATCAGATTGACTGGAAAGGTGACACAACTCTAAGAAATACTTATGAATCTGAAACTAAATTTATCAGAGCTTATCTTTATTTCGAAATGGTACGTTTATGGGGTAATATCCCATTATTAACAGCACCGTCTTTTGAAAATATTCCACAGGCAAATTCTGACGATGTCTATAAAGTTATAGCAGAAGATTTAGTATTTGCTTCAAATAATTTGCCTGCAGTAGCGTACAGCTCTACAACTAGCGGACGTGTTACCAAATGGGCTGCAAAATCTTTATTAGGACGTGTTTATTTATATTACACAGGATATTATGGAAAAACTGATTTAGCAGGAGTTGTAACAAAAGCTCAGGCTTTAGGACATTTGGAAGATGTTATCGCAGGAAGTGGTCATGGTTTAGTTAATGATTTTTCTACTCTATGGCCGGCAGCATCAATTGATAAATATGCGGGAGAAAGTAATAAAGAATTTGTATATTCAATAAAGTATACATATACAAGTGATTATGCTGGAAATACTGATGGTAACGGCTGGATGATAATGTTCGGAATGAGGGAGTTTTCTTCTTACCCTTATGCTCATGGATGGGGAGTTACAGTAAACTCAAAACTATGGAATGCATACGATGCAAATGATACAAGACGAGTTGCAAGCATAATTGGAATCGCTGAAGAAAATATTCCATTTAACAAATTGAACAATCAAAGAGAGTATACAGGATATTATAATAAAAAATATTCTCCAATGATTGATAAAAATGGACTAGAACTTCCTATTAAAATGGGTAGTGCGTTCTGGGATATAAGTCAATTTCAAGATTATGTTGCAATAAGATATTCTGATGTATTATTAATGGCCGCTGAATTAGGAAGTGCAAATGCTCAGGCTTATTTTGATCAAGTTAGACAAAGAGCTTATAAAACTAGTTTTGTACCACTAGCAGTAAATAAGGAAAACATCATTAAAGAAAGAAATTTAGAATTTGCTCTTGAAGGTATTAGATATTGGGATTTATTACGTCAGGGTATTGGTACAGCTTCTTCAACTATTGCAGAAACGACTACTTTATTAAGTGGAGGTGTTCCAGTAACAAAAACAATTACTGTTGCTAAAATTCAGGCAACTAAAGGACTGCAGCAAATCCCTAATACACAAATCACATTGTCTGGCGGTGTTTTAAAGCAAAATGCAGGTTGGTAATTTTAACTAAAAATTAAAAAAAATGAAAAAGACTAAATTATTAATTACATCATTTTTGATGTTAGTGGTACTATTACTAGTACCATCTTGTTCGCCCGAATCCTATTCTTTGGATAGTACGATGGATAAATCGGATATAAAATTTGAAGTTACTCAGGATCTTGTAGCAAATCCAGGTGGAAATGTAATAAAACTAAAAAACTTAACTTCGGGCATTATTCCTTATTGGAGTTATACGGATAGCAAAGGCAATGCGTTAGGACATAGTAATTTGAATGAAACTAATATTTCACTGCCATTCTCAGGCACTTATAACATTAGTCTTACTGCCTTTGGACAAGGTGGTTCAGTAAGTTCGACAAAAACAGTAACCGTTGCGCAAAATGACACTAGTTTATTTAGTGATCCAAGATGGAATTTACTAACTAACGGAGTTAAAGGCAAAACATGGATTTTATACATGACCGCACCACTTGAGTTTATCGGGAAACCAGCATCTTATCAAAATATTGCCGTAAGCGGTCATGGCTGGTGGCCAAATTTATCTGATATTTCTTGGGCAGGTCTGGAAAATAAAGATTGGGGAGAAGTTACTTTTGATCTTAACGGAGGTTATAATGTTTCGGTAAAACAAACCGATTCAACGCTAGGAAGTACTGCACAGCAAACTAAAACAGGAACTTTCAATTTTAGCCTTACAACAGGTTCAACAAATGACAGACTTGGTTTTAATGGAGGAACAGAAATGTTACATCCAAGCGTACCGAGCTATTTTAGTTCCGCATTTAGTTTTACTAATGTTCAGATTGTAGAACTTACAGAAACAACTTTGGCTTTTATAGCTATTAGAGCAGACGGCGATAATTTGATTTACCATTTAGTAGTAAAACAATAATAGTTTAATTTATTTAAGTCTCAGCTTTTAAAACATTCATTGTTTTTTAAACTGAGACTTATTAATTGTTTTAAGTAGGGGGAGAAATTGTAATTTTATCTCTAACTTAATTTTCAAAAAAAGTATAATACAGATGAATAAAAGAAAATGTTTTAACAGCGGGTTATCATTATTGATGTTAGCAGGAATCATATTATTTGGTTCTTTCAACATAAAAGGAGAAGCTTTTTGCAATAGAAAAATTTCTTTCAATTCAGATTGGAGTTTTCATTTGAACGACAGTATAAAAGATAAAGATACTATTAACAGCTCTACAGTTTGGAGAACATTAAATTTGCCGCACGATTGGAGTATCGAAGGAAAGTTTGATGAAAAAAGCCCTGCGGGTTATGGTGGTGGCGCTCTTAACGGAGGCTTAGGATGGTACAAAAAGACATTTAAAATTGCTCTTGATAATAAAGAAAAAATTACATCAATAGTTTTTGATGGAGTTTATAGAAACAGCCAAGTCTGGTTAAATGGACATTATCTTGGTAAACGTCCAAATGGATATATTGGTTTTCACTACAACCTTTCTCCCTATCTGAATTATGGAGATAAAGACAATGAAATTATTGTTAAGGTTGACAATTCAAAACAGCCTAATTCACGTTGGTATTCCGGTTCAGGAATATTTAGGAATGTATGGTTGGAAACAACTGATAAATTACATGTTGATCAATGGGGAACTTATATTACTACCCCAAAAGTTACTGTCGACAAAGCTTCGGTAAATATTGAAGCTACGATTAAAAATCAAAATTCAGTTTCTAAAAATGCAATAGTAACTACTACTATTTTAAAAAAAGACACAAAAGTAACTTCGGTTACCCAAAATATAACTCTTGCAGCAAATGCAAGTCAAGTTCTCAATCAAGATGTCTTAGTTAATAATCCTGTTTTATGGTCTGATGAAAAACCGGAACAATACACTTCGGTTACAACAATTAGCATAGATAATAAGATAGTTGACGAATACAAAACCGATTTTGGAATTAGATATTTCAAATTTGATCTTAACAGAGGTTTTCTTTTAAACGGAAAACAAGTCAAAATCAAAGGGGTTTGTATGCACCATGATTTAGGCCCATTGGGTTCGGCAATTAATACAAGAGCCATCGAACGCCAGTTGGAAATTCTGAAAGAAATGGGTGTAAACGGAATTAGAACTTCTCATAATCCGCCAGCCCCAGAGCTTTTAGATCTTTGCGACAAAATGGGTTTCATCGTTATGGACGAAGCATTTGACATGTGGAAAAAAGCTAAAACCAAATACGATTACAGCCTTGACTGGGATCAATGGCATGTCAAAGATTTACAGGATCAAATCCTTAGAGACCGTAATCATACGAGCATATTTATGTGGAGTATCGGAAACGAAATTCCGGAACAATGGAGTGATGAAGGTCCAGTAATTGCCAATGAATTATCGGCAATCGTGAAAAAGCTGGATACCACGAGATTAGTAACTGCTGCAATGAATCCTGCCGTTAATATGAATATTGATGACGTAACGCTGCAATTTGAAAAATCTAAAACCTATTTCAATAAATTGGCAACTTCGGGAGCTTTGGATATTATAGGCTACAATTATGCGCATCAGACTTTTGAACACCATCAAAAAAACTTTCCTAATGTCCCTTTCATAGCGACCGAAACCACTTCGGCTCTGGAAACACGCGGTCATTACGATGCGGTTTCAGATCAGATTAAGAAATGGCCGGTAAGATGGGATCTTAAATTTACGGATGGAAATCTAGGTAATACAGTATCTGCTTACGATCAGGTGCAGGCGCCTTGGGGTTCAACCCACGAAGCGACTTGGAAAGTGATGAAAAAACACGATTTTCTTGCAGGAATGTATATCTGGACTGGATTCGATTATATTGGAGAACCAACTCCTTACGAATGGCCGTCTATTAGTTCGTATTTTGGAATTGTAGATTTAGCCGGTTTCCCAAAAGACGTTTACTATATGTACCAAAGTGAATGGACAAACAAAACGGTCTTACATATTTTTCCGCATTGGAATTGGACAGCAGGACAAAACGTAGATGTTTGGGCTTATTACAATAATGCTGATGAGGTAGAATTATTCTTAAACGGAAAATCAGTTGGCATTCAAAGCAAAAAAGGAGACGATTTGCATGTAATGTGGAGAATTCCTTTTCAGCCGGGAACTTTAAAAGCTATATCCCGTAAAAACGGAAAAACAGTTTTAGAATCCGAAATCAAAACAGCTGGAGCTCCAGCGACTTTTAAATTGTCAGCAGACAGAAGCACAATCAAAGCTGACGGAATTGATTTGTCTTTCGTAACTGTTGATATTACTGATGCCAAAGGAGTGCTTTCGCCAAATGCCAATAACGAAATTCAGTTTTCTTTGAAAGGAAATGGAAAAATCGTGGGAGTCTGCAGCGGAGATCCAGTAAGTCATGAATCGTATAAAGGTTCAAAACACACTGCGCTTAACGGAAAATGTTTAGTTGTTGTTCAATCTGGAACTAAAAGCGGTAAGATAGAATTAACAGCTCAAGCAAACGGACTAAAACAAAGGACAATTGTAATTATAGCAAAATAAATATTTAACTAAATAATCTAAAATAAACACAATGAAGAAAATACAGTTAGCTTCCTTATCGCTCTTTATGGGTTTTGGTTTGTTGCTTTCGCCAAAAGCTTCGGCACAAATTCAAAATGCGGATGTGTTAAACGCACCAATAGATATCAGCAAAGATTTTCAGAATTATTTGAACACCTTTTATTTTGCTGATGAGTTAGCTAGTTTTGATCCTGCAACAGGAAAAGGAACTATAAAATATTTGCGTTACAATTATCAAACACGTCAGGCTTTCAACAATATGATGATGAAGCCGGGTGTGGTTCCTGCCAATGAATTTCCAACAACGGAGTATGAAGTTTCTCCTGAATTGCCTTTTGAAATTCAGTTTGTATCGGATCGTTCCATTCGTATCAAAACTACTTCTGGACCACAATTTCGTCCACAAAAAGAATCTTTGATGTTGATTAACGGAGTTGCTCCGAATCACCCGGAATTATGGAAATCTTCTAAAATCGAAGGAGGATATAAATACACGAGCAAGCATGGTTCTATTGAAATTTTGTCAAAACCATGGCATGTGAAAATTTTTGATGAAAAAGGAAAATTACTAACGAGTACGCTTCATAATTCTGATTTCGCAAACGGATATACACCATCACTTCCGTTTTCGTTTGTGCGCAGAAACAGTGATTATTCTAGAAGTATGGGAGCTGCTTTCAGTTTAGAACCAGATGAAAAAATATTTGGTTGTGGTGAATCATTCACTCAATTTAACAAAAGAGGTCAAAAAGTAGTTTTATGGACTGATGATGCCAATGGTATTCAAAACGAAACCATGTACAAACCAGTTCCGTTTTATATGAGCAGCCGTGGTTATGGAGTTTTCATGCACCATTCAACACCTATTACAGTTGACTTTGGAAGATATTTTGGAAGTGCCAATGAAATGTACATTGGAGATGATGAAGCCGATTTGTTTTTCTTTATCGGAGAACCAAAAGAAATTTTGGATGAATATACCAATTTAACTGGAAAAGCAGCAATGCCTCCGCTTTGGTCATTTGGTTTCTGGATGAGCCGTATTACTTATTTTTCTGAAAAAGAAGGCCGTCAAGTAGCAAAAGATTTGCGTGCTTACAAAATCCCAACTGATGTAATTCACTTCGATACAGGCTGGTTTGATGTAGATTGGAGAAATAACTATGAGTTTGCAAAATCTCGTTTCCCTGATGCTCAAAAAATGATGTCAGATTTGAAAGACGACGGATATCACGTGTGTTTATGGCAATTGCCTTACTTCACTCCAAAAAATACATTGTTCAATGAAATCATGGACAAAAATTTGGCAGTAAGAGACCGCAAAGGAAATCTTCCTTATGAAGATGCTGTATTGGATTTCTCAAATCCTGAAACAGTAACTTGGTATCAGGCAAAGCTGAAAAGATTATTTGATCAGGGAGTTTCTGTTTTCAAAGTAGATTTTGGAGAAGCTGCACCGCCGGAAGGAATTTATCATTCAGGACGTACAGGTTTTTACGAGCATAATTTATACCCATTACGTTACAACAAAGCCGTTGCCGAAATTACTCAAAAAGAAAAAGGTTATACTTTAATCTGGGCCAGAAGCACTTGGGCAGGTAGTCAGCGTTACCCATTGCATTGGGGTGGTGATGCCGAAACAAGCAACGGAGCGATGTCAGCCGAACTAAGAGGCGGACTTTCATTAGGATTAAGCGGTTTTAGTTTCTGGAGTCATGATGTTGGAGGATTTGCAACTAAATCTCCAGAGAATTTATACAGAAGATGGGCTCCGTTCGGGATGTTTACTTCACACGTAAGAAGCCACGGTGAGCCTCCGCGCGAGCCTTGGCTGTACAGCAAAGATTTCTTGGAAGGATTTAGAAAAGCAGATAATATGCGTTACGAATTAATGCCATACATCTATGCTCAGGCTAAAGAAAGTTCTCTAAATGGATTGCCAATGATGCGTGCATTATTTTTGGAATATCCTAATGATCCAGGGGCTTGGTTAGTAGATAACGAGTATTTATTTGGTTCAAGTATTTTGGTGGCACCACTTTTTGAAGAAGTTACCGAAAGAGACGTTTATCTTCCAGAAGGAACTTGGATTGATTACCAAACCAAAAAAGTGTATAAAGGTGGATGGCATAAAATACAGGCAGGCGAAGTGCCAATTGTAGTTTTAGTAAAAGACGGAACAGCACTTCCTCATATTGGACTGGCTCAGTCTACCAAAGATATGGATTGGAGCAAATTGACTTTAAAAGTATATGCATCAGATGCTACAACAACGGCTACTGCCAAAGTTTTCTTGCCAGAAAGTGATGCCGTACAAACAATTACAGTTTCCAAAAAAGGAAATAATTTTGAAACAACATCAAATCCATTAACTGGAAAAACCACTTTCAAAACAGAGTGGGTAAAATAATTATTTGAGTTTTGTTTAGATTGAAAATCGGGGGTTAGGTTAGGTTTTCCCCCGATTTTAAAAAAATTACAATTAAAAAAATACCATGTTAAAAAAAATAATACTTCCAGCATTTTTAGCAGCACTGACAGTTGTTGGTACTGCACAGGCTCAAAAAAGCAAATCTTATGAACTGGCTTCTCCAGAAGGTCGAAACAAGATAAAATTCGAATTAGTAAATAATGCACCGAAATATGCTGTATCACACGGAAAAATCCAAGTGATTACACCATCGGATATGGGGTTTTTGCTAAAAAACAATGAGGATTTCAGTTCTAATTTCGAAATAACAAACGTAAAAAATTCGGCTTTTGATGAAACTTGGGAACAAATTTGGGGAGAAAAGAAAAACATTCGAAATCATTATAATCAGTTAGTGGTTCAATTGCAACAAAAAGACAAGAACAAACGTAAATTGGAAATTCAATTCCGTGCTTATGATGATGGAATTGCTTTTAGATATGTGTATCCAAAACAAGAGACAAAAGACAGCATCTTTATCATGGATGAAAAAACAACTTTCAACCTAAAAGAAGATGGAAAAGCATGGTGGATTCCGGCTAACAGAGAAAATCGTGATGAATATTTGTTTAAAGATGCGCCAGTAAGTACTCTTGACACTGTTTTGACACCGCTTACTATAGAAAGCAAAAGCGGACTGAAATTGAGTTTTCATGAAGCAAACCTAAAAGATTTTGCCAGTATGACTTTGGTAAATACTACCGGAACACAATTAAAATCTGATTTGGTGCCTTGGTCTGATGGTGTAAAAGTTCGTGTAAAGGATACGTTTACTTCTTCTTGGAGAACGCTTCAAATTGGAGAAAAATCAGGAGATTTGATTACTTCTTATTTAATTTTAAATCTAAATGATCCAAATAAATTAGGGAATGTAAATTACTTTAAACCATACAAATATTTCGGAATCTGGTGGGGAATGCACATTGGTAAATATTCATTTTGGGAAAGCCCAATTCAGGGAGCAACAACCAAACGTGCGGAAGAATATATGGATTTTACAGCTAGAGAAGGTTTTCATCATTTATTGATTGAAGGCTGGAACAAAGGTTGGACACCAGCTTGGTATGAAAACAAAATGCACATGTTCAGTTTTACAAAAAGTGCAGACAATTTTGATTTAGAAAAAGTAGTGGATTATGGAAATAAAAAAGGTGTTGCGCTAATTGGGTATCATGAAACAGGTTCAAACCTGATTAATTACTTAAAAGAAATCGACGATGCTTTTGCACTTTACAAAAAACTGGGAATGCACTCAGTTAAAATTGGTCACGTAGGTTCAAAATTGAATATGAAAGAATGGCACTTCGGACAATTTGGTGTGAATTATTTCAGATATGTGTTGGAAAAAGCAGCACAATATGATTTGGCAGTTTTGTACCATGAGTCGATAAAAGACACAGGAGAACGCCGTACTTTTCCAAACATGGTTTCAAGAGAAGCAGCAAGGGGACAAGAGTACAACGCTTGGAGCGAAGGAAATCCGCCAAATCACTTAACAATTATTCCTTTTACCAGACTGCTTTCAGGACCAATGGATTTCACTCCGGGGATTTTTGATGTTGAGGTAAAACAAGGTTACCCAGGAAAAAGAGTTCACGGAACAACGGCGCAGCAATTGGCATTGTATGTAACCATTTATGCTCCAATTCAAATGATGGCCGACCTTCCAGAAAATTACGAAGGAAAACCAGCTTTGCAATTCTTGAAAGACGTTCCAACTGATTGGGAAGATACAAAAGTATTAGAAGGAAAAATTGGTGAATACATCACTACAGCTCGTAAAGACAGAAATAGTGCTGATTGGTTTTTAGGAACTATTACTAATGAAAAAGCTCGTGATGTAGAAGTTTCATTGTCATTCTTAGATAAAAATGCAACTTACGAAGCTCAGATTTATACTGATGCCGAAGGTACGGATGAAACACACAATCCATCAGCTGTAGCGATTTCTAAGAAAACCGTTAAAGCTTCGGATGTATTGAAATTGCATTTAGGCGGAGCTGGAGGAACAGCGATCAGATTTAAAAAATTATAATTTCAGAAACCTAACAGGTTTTTAAAACCTGTTAGGTTTAATATTTATTGTCGGATTAAAAATTATTTGATATTGTTTGCGGTAAGACGTATGTAGAGACACACGTTGAATTGTAGAGATGCACTGCAATGCATCTCTACGGCAATACATTTACCGCATCACAATTAAAAAAATGAAAAAACACACCCTATATATAATTCTTCTATTGTTCATTGTACCAGTTTTGGCGCAAAAAAAACAGCAATATCCTTTTCAGAATCCCAATTTGGAAACCGAAAAAAGGATTGATAATCTGTTGTCATTAATGACTCTTGAAGAAAAAGTAGCGGTATTAAGTACTAATCCTTCCGTTCCCAGATTGGGAGTAGTCGGAACGGGTCATGTCGAAGGATTACACGGATTAGCACTTGGCGGTCCAGGCGAATGGGGAGGAAAAGGAAAAGAACCCTTAACCACAACCATTTTTCCGCAAGCTTATGGTTTAGGAGAAACTTGGGATATAGATTTAATTCAAAAAGTAGCTCATGTTGAAGGCTATGAAGCACGTTTTGCTTTTCAAAAATACCATCGTGGAGGCTTGGTAATCCGAGCTCCAAATGCAGATATTGCCAGAGATCCGCGCTGGGGACGTACCGAAGAGAGTTATGGAGAAGATGCTTTTTTTAACGGAACAATGACCGTAGCTTTTGTAAAAGGGCTTCAAGGAAATAATCCAAAATATTGGCAGTCGGCTTCATTGATGAAACACTTCTTGGCGAACAGCAATGAGGACGGAAGAACCTACACATCATCCGATTTTGATGAACGGCTTTGGAGAGAATATTATTCCGTTCCTTTTAGAATGGGAGTTGTCGAGGGTGGTTCGCGTGCTTATATGGCTTCTTACAATAAAGTAAACGGAATTCCAGCCATGGTGCACCCAATGCTGAAAGAGATTACTCAAAAAGAATGGGGACAATACGGAATTATCTGTACTGACGGAGGCGCTTTCAAGTTGTTGCTCTCAGATCATAAATATTATGCCGATCAATATTTGGGTGCCGTTGCGGCTGTAAAAGCTGGAATTAATCAGTTTTTAGACGATTATAAAGAAGGTATAAACGGAGCAGTTGCCAAAGGATATTTAACAGAGAAAGATATTGATGCAGAAATCAGAGGTAATTTTCGAGTAATGATAAAATTAGGAATGCTCGATGCTCCCGATGAAAATCCGTATGCAAAAATTGGCATTGGTAAAGACACAATAGATCCTTGGAAAACGGAGGGACATAAAAAAATCGCTTTAGAAGCAACTCAAAAATCAATTGTACTGCTTAAAAATGATTCCAAATTTTTGCCTTTACAAAAAGAAAAAATAAAAACGCTCGCCATAATTGGAACTCGTGCGGATCAGGTGCTTTTAGATTGGTATAGCGGAACACCTCCTTATGTGGTAACGCCTTTGCAGGGAATCAAAAATAAATTAGGCACCAACGTCGAGATTTTATATGCCAAAAATAACGCCGACGGTAAAGCAGCAGCAATTGCTAAAAAAGCAGATGTAGTTATTGTTATAGTAGGAAATCATCCAGTTTGCAATGCCGGTTGGAACGATTGCCCAGTTCCGAGTGAAGGAAAAGAATCGGTTGACCGCCAGTCATTGACATTGGAACAGGAAGATTTAATTAAGATTGCTTATCAGGCGAATCCTAAAACGGTTGTTGCCTTAATCAGCAGTTTTCCTTATGCCATCAATTGGACACAAGAACACATTCCGGCTATTGTGCACATGGCACAAAACAGTCAGGAATTAGGAACAGCACTTGCCGATGTTTTGTTTGGCTATTACAATCCAGCGGGGCGTTTAACGCAGACATGGGTGAAAGATATTACTGATTTGCCTGATTTATTAGATTATAATATTCGCAACGGAAGAACTTATCAGTATTTTAAAGGGAAACCTTTATATGCTTTTGGCTACGGATTGAGCTACACGACTTTTAAGTACAATTCTATTAAAACCAATTCAGAAACCATTACCAATAACGGCGAATTAAAAGTTACGGTTTCAATCACAAATTCAGGGAATAGAGAAGGCGACGAAGTGGTTCAGTTGTATGCAAAACATTTGGATTCAAAAGTAGATCGTCCTGAAAAAGAGCTGAAGGCGTTTCAAAGAGTTTTTTTCAAAGCGGGAGAAACGAAAGACGTTTTATTAACTGTTAGAGCCAAAGATTTACAATATTGGAATGTTGCAAAACAACAATTTGAATTGGAAAATAATACAATTGAATTGCAGATAGGATCAGCTTCGGATGCAATTTATTTAAGCAAAAAAATAAATGTAAAATAATAATATATGAGGAAAAATTTATTGATACTGATTGTTTTATGCTGTCTAAACCATGTTTCAATGTTTGGGCAAGTTGCCAATAACAGAATTATAAAAGTAAATTATAATGATGTTAATGGGAAAATGAATACCATGTTCAAAGAATGTATTGGTGCCGGTCGTGCCAATGAAGGATTGCGTGCCGATTGGCAGCAGCAACTGGCTTTGGTCAAAAAAGAATGCGATTTCAAATACATCCGTATGCATGGTTTATTGACCGATGATATGGCAGTTTATCGCGAAGACAGTAAAGGAAATCCAGAATACAACTACCAGTACATTGATGCACTGTATGATTTTCTTTTAAGTATTAAGATAAAACCATTTGTAGAATTAGGGTTTATGCCTAATGCTTTAGCGAGTGGAAGTGCAACAATTTTTTGGTGGAAAGGAAATGTCACGCCTCCAAAAGACTATAATAAATGGGGAGATCTAATTAAAAATTTAACGCAGCATTTTACAGAACGCTACGGAGCTGAAGAAGTAAAAACCTGGTATTTTGAAGTTTGGAATGAACCTAACCTGACACCCGGTTTTTGGACTGGTAAACAAGCCGAATATTTTAAATTATATGAATTTGCGGCAAAAGCTATCAAAAGCGTAAATCCAACTTATAAAGTAGGTGGTCCTGCAACTGCTGGTGCTGGCTGGGTTCCGGAAACAATTGATTTTTGCACTAAAAACAATGTGCCAATAGATTTTATTTCGACACATACGTATGGTGTAAATCAAGGATATTTAGATGAATATGGTTCTACAGGTACGGTTTTAAGTAAAGATGAATCAAGTATTAGTGGTGATGTTATCAATTCTAGAAAACAAATCACAAATTCAGCTAAGCCAAACCTCGAATTGCATTATACAGAATGGAGTTCTTCTTACACTCCTGCAGACGCAATTCATGACAGTTACCATTCGGCTGCTTATATCCTTCAAAAACTAAAGCAGGTAGGGAATACTCCAAACTCAATGTCCTATTGGGTTTTTACGGATATTTTCGAAGAGCCGGGACCTAGATTCACTCCTTTTCATGGAGGATTTGGTTTATTGAACACGCAAGGAATCAAAAAACCAGCTTATTTCTCTTATTATCTAATGAATAAATTGGGTGAAATCGAACTAAAAAATACGGACACTTCATCATGGGCAACTAAAAATGCTAAAGGTGATGTGCAGCTTTTATTTTGGAATTCTACCTACACATTACCTGAAAAGGATGTCAATAATCAAGCGTATTACATAAAGGATTTACCATCAAAATCAAAAGGCGAGGTAAAAATTGAAGTGGAAGGTCTGCAGAAAGGAAAATACAATCTGGAGATTTATAAAGTGGGTTATAAAGTTAATGACGCTTATGCTGATTATTTAGCGATGGGCAAACCAAGTCAGCTAACTCTTGAACAAGAAAAATCAATCAAGAAAAATAACAATGGCGAACCAATAGCAATTGAGAAAATAAGCATTGACGGCACAGGAAAGTATAGCAGAAGTTACAAGATAAATGAGAATGATGTTGTCTTTTTTAATTTTATAAAGCAATAGTTGCTAATAACCAATCAATAATTATAATAATAGTAGGATAATGAAAAATACAATCAAATATGTTGCAATGGCTGTGTCTATAATAGCATTTGCAGACTGTAATGCACAAACAACAAAATCAAAAAAACAACAAAACGTGTATGTTGGTAAAGAGATTACAAACGAGAATGATGATGCTATAGAGAAGTTAATTTCGCAATTGACCCTTGAGGAAAAAATAGGAATGCTACACGGTAACAGTATGTTTACTTCGGGCGGTGTGAAACGTTTAGGTATTCCAGAATTAAAAATGGCAGACGGGCCACTTGGTGTTCGCGAAGAAATTTCTCGTGATAATTGGTCTCCTGCTGGATTAACTAATGATTTTGCAACTTACTATCCTGCGGGCGGAGCATTATCAGCTACTTGGAATGCAGAAATGGGCTATACTTTTGGGAATAGCTTAGGACAAGAAATGCGTGCCAGAGATAAAGACATGCTGCTTTCGCCAGCTATTAATATTGTAAGAACTCCGCTTGGAGGGAGAACGTATGAATACATGAGCGAGGATCCATTTTTGAACAAAAAAATTGCTGTGCCTTTAATTGTTGGTCTGCAGGATAATGATGTAATGGCTTGCGTAAAACATTTCGCTGCCAATAATCAAGAAACGAATCGTGATTTTGTTGATGTGCAAATTGATGAGCGTGCACTTCGTGAAATTTATTTACCAGCTTTCGAAGCATCTGTTAAAGAGGCAAAAGCATATAGTATCATGGGAGCTTACAACAAATTCAGAGGTGAATATTTATGTGAGAATGATTATATGCTAAATAAAATTTTACGCGACGAATGGAATTTTAAAGGTATTGTAGTGTCTGATTGGGCTGCGGTTCATTCTACTGTAAAATCTTTAGAGAACGGATTAGATGTTGAAATGGGAACTCCAAAAAAATTCAGCGAATTTTTCTTAGCCGATAAATTACGTGCTGCTGCCAAAAATGGGGAAGTTTCTGAAAAAGAAATTGATAAGCATGTGAGACGTATTTTGCATACTTTATACCAAGTAAAAGCGATGGGCGGTAAAAAACGCGCTATTGGAAGCATCGCTACCGAAGCACATTATCAAGATGCTTACAAAATTGCTTCAGAAGCGATAGTATTATTGAAAAATGAAAATAATGCATTGCCTTTAAAATTAGACGGCGTAAAATCAATTGCAGTTATTGGTAATAATGCAACAAAGAAAAATGCTTTGGGCGGATTTGGAGCTGGTGTAAAAACCAAAAGAGAGATTACTCCATTAGATGGTTTGAAAAACAGACTGCCGGCTTCTATCAAAATTAATTATGCTGAAGGGTATTTAGAGCGTTATGAAGAAAAAAACAAAGGAAACTTAGGGAATATAACTTCTACAGGACCGGTTACTATAGATCAATTAGATCCAGCTAAACTGCAGGAAGCTATTGAAGCTGCTAAAAATTCAGATGTTGCTATTGTTTTTGCAGGTTCAAACCGTGATTACGAAACAGAATCTTCAGATCGCAGAACACTAAATTTACCATTTGCTCAAGAAGAATTGATTAAAAAAGTGTTGGAAGTGAATCCAAGAACAATTGTGGTATTGATTGCTGGAGCTCCTTTCGAAATTGATGATTTAAGCAAAAAAACAAATGCTTTAGTTTGGAGCTGGTTCAATGGATCTGAGGGAGGAAATGCTTTAGCAGATGTTTTACTGGGGAAAACAAATCCTTCTGGAAAATTGCCTTGGACAATGCCTAAAAAATTAATGGATTCTCCTGCTCATGCAACCAATAGTTTCCCTGGAGATAAAGCAGTTGAGTATAAAGAAGGAATTTTGGTAGGTTACAGATGGTTTGATACTAAAAACATTGCTCCTTTATATCCTTTTGGATACGGATTATCATACACGACTTTTGCTTTCAGTGATGCTAAAGCAGATAAAGCTTCGTACGGAGTTGGTGAAACAATCATAGTTTCAGTAACCGTTAAAAATACTGGAAAAGCAGACGGTAAAGAAGTAGTGCAATTGTATACTGCTAAATCAGATTCAAAAATCGAACGCGCAGCTCAAGAATTAAAAGGATTCCAAAAAGTACTCGTTGGTGCTGGAAAAGCTGCAACAATAACGATTCAAGTTCCTGTAAAAGAATTGGCATATTACAATGTTGAAACCAAAAGTTGGACTGTTGAGCCAGGTAAATACACTTTGAATATTGGAAATTCTTCCCGCGATATTAAACACAAAATTGATGTTATAATAAAATAATATTTGCTAATAACCAACCTAAAATCAATAATATTATGAATAACAAGATTAAAAAACATGGATTTATTTTTTCTCTATGCTTTGTTTTTTTATGTGTTGTGGCATGCAGCTCAGATAATGGTACTCCAGAGGAAGTAAAAACAGAAACAAAAACACTTACAGCAGATGTTTCTAAGATAGATTTTGAAGCTAAAGGAAGTGCTGCCAGTGTTACCGTTACAACTGATGCTAAGACATGGACTATTTCTTCAAATGCCACTTGGATTCAATTGAGCAAAAATTCAGGAATAAAAGGAACTGGTTTAGTAGCAATTACGGCTTTAGAAAACACAACTACTGTCACAAGAACAGCTACAGTTACTATAAGTTCCAGCGAAACTGCATCTGTACAAATTACAGTTTCACAAGTTGGAGGTGTCGTTGTTACGGGTTTATACCCGAGCTATAATACCAATCCGATTGCAGATGATGCGACAGGAATGGGAAGTACGGCTGCGCAACTGGCTGCCAAAATAAAATTGGGCTGGAATATTGGTAATACATTGGAAGCAAGTGGAAGTGAAACAGCTTGGGGAAATCCTAAAGTTACTAAAGCATTGATTGATTTGGTTAAGGCAAATGGTTTTAATGCTATTAGAATACCTTGTTCTTGGAATCAGTATGCAAATGCTACAACAGCTCAAATTAATGCAACATGGTTAGCCAGAGTAAAAGAGGTAGTGCAATATTGCGTTGACAATGATATGTATGTAATTGTAAACATTCACTGGGACGGCGGATGGTTAGAAAATAATTGCACCGATGCTAAAAAAGAGGCTAACAATGCCAAACAAAAAGCGTTTTGGGAACAAATAGCAACACAATTACGTGGTTTTGATGAACATTTACTTTTTGCAAGTGCGAATGAACCAAACGTTGCCGATGCAGCTCAAATGGCAGTTTTGAATTCTTATCATCAAACATTTATAGACGCTGTTCGGTCTACGGGAGGTAAAAATGCATATCGTAATTTAATCGTTCAAGGACCATCAACAGATATTGAGAAAACAAATTTACTAATGACTACTTTACCTACAGATAAAGTACCTAATAGAATGATGGCTGAAGTTCACTTTTATCCTTATCAATTTTGTTTGATGGACAAAGATGCTGATTGGGGTAAAATGTTTTACTATTGGGGAGCAGGAAATCATTCGACTACTGATACTGCACGAAATCCAACTTGGGGAGAAGAAGCTGATGTAGATAAATTTTTTCTGTCAATGAAAACAAAATTTGTTGACAAAGGGATTCCTGTTATTTTAGGAGAATTTGGAGCAATAAGACGTTCAAATTTAACAGGTGATGCATTAACGCTGCATTTAAAATCAAGAGCTGATTTTTACAAATATGTTGTAAAACAAGCTAAAGCTAATGGTATAATTCCATTTTATTGGGATGCTGGCGGAGATTTTGGCGTAAATACAATGTCTTTGTTTAATAGAACCAATAATACAATTTATGATTCACAAGCCTTGACTGCATTGCAAGACGGATTGAAATAATATAATTCGCAATCTGCATAGTATTTTAATATAGATTGAGTTTTAAATTGATACTTTCTTTGATTGAAATTTTTAAAAGTAGAACCACATATTTTAAATTATTTATAATCATTCAGCCTGCTATTTGTTATGTTAAATTTGGTTTGTAGTTTCGAGAGCGTCCATTTTTGTCAAAGTGATCAAGTCCAAAGAATGGAGAACTGAATATTTTAATTATTTTATTAACCAATCATTTTAACCAAAAACTATTTATTTTGAAAAAACCATTTAGAAATTACAAAATTTTCGCTATTCTATGTTTGGCTTCATTTGGAAATATTGCTTGTAGCAGCGATTCTCCTATTGATGTGAATAGTATTCAGCAAGCCACAACAGAACAAGTGGTTGTGGTCAAAAAGACCAGTTTGACAGCAAGATTATTTCCCAGTTATAACACCAATCCATTGCCGGCTGATCCCGCAGGTATGGGAAGTGATGCCAAAACTATTGCGTCCAAAATTAAAATAGGTTGGAATATTGGTAACACTTTGGAAGCCACCGGAAGTGAAACCGGCTGGGGAAATCCAAAAGTGACTAAAGCGTTAATAGATTTAGTAAAAGCTAAAGGCTTTAATGCTGTACGTATTCCATGTTCATGGAATCAATATTTAGCTAATTCTACTACTGCACAAATAAAAGCAGACTGGCTTAGCAGGGTTAAAGAAGTAGTAAAATACTGTAATGATAATGGAATGTATTGTATTGTAAATGTTCATTGGGACGGCGGATGGCTGGAAAACAATGTTACAGTAGCAAAACAAGCTGAAAACAATGAAAAACAAAAAGCATTTTGGGAGCAAATAGCTACCAGTCTTAGAGATTTTAACGGACTGTTACTTTTTGCTAGTGCCAATGAGCCTAATGTTGACAATGCAGAACAAATGGCTGTACTTAAATCGTACCACCAGACATTTATTGATGCAGTTCGCTCAACAGGAGGTAAAAATGCCTACAGAACATTAATAATTCAAGGACCGAGAACTGATATTACTAAAACAAACCAATTGATGACTTCTTTGCCTACTGATAAATTAGCGGGTCGTATGATGGTAGAAGTACATTATTATGCACCTTGGCAATTTTGCGGTTTGACTCAGGATGAAAGTTGGGGCAAAATGTTTTATTATTGGGGAAATGGATTTAAATCTACAACAGATACCGGAAGAAATGCTACCTGGGGTGAAGAGGCTGGAGTATCAGCTGATTTTAAATTGATGAAAACTCAGTTTGTTGATAAAGGAATTCCTGTAATTTTAGGAGAATTTGGCGCAATGAGGCGTTCTTCATTAACAGGAGATAATCTGACTAAACATTTAGCATCACGTGCTTATTATTTAAAATATGTGGTACAACAAGCTAAAGCTAATGGGTTGGTGCCTTTTTATTGGGATGAAGGTAGTATGACTAATAATGGTTTTGGAATTTTTAACAGAAGCAATAATACAGTTTTTGATACTCAGGCTCTTACAGCTTTGATAAGTGGTTTAAACTAACATCTGTTCTAACAAACAGAGATTAAAAAATTGGATAAAGTCAATTCGTTAAGCCAGATTTAGTATAAATTTGTAATCTTGCCGAAAGTAAGAAAGTCCTATTTTTTATATAATAAATTTAATCAGCAAAAATATATCTTACAATTAATGTTCTTTAATTGTAAGATATATTGCTATTCATAACAATTTTTTAAAATGAAAAAACAAATATTAATTTTCATTGTATTTTTTTCTTTTTTGGCAAATGCCAATGTCCGAATGCCTCTATTGTTTTCTGATGGAATGGTTTTGCAGCGCAACAAAATAATTCCTATTTGGGGTTGGGCTGACGCCAATGAAAAAGTCGAAGTTCACTTTAATAAACAAACCAAAACCATCACAGCCGATAAAAACGGGAAATGGATGATTGGTTTAAATGCCGAAAAAGCCGGAGGCCCTTTTGAATTGACGATAACGGGAAACAACAAAATTGTCATTAAAGATGTTTTAGTTGGCGAAGTTTGGATTTGCTCGGGGCAATCGAACATGGAGTTTCAGGTGTATAAAACAATGAATTCCGAAAAAGAAATCAACGATTCTAATTATCCAATGATTCGTCATTTTGGAGTAGCCCAGGATTTAAGCGGTACTCCAAAAGAAGATTTAAAAGCTGGAAAATGGGAAGTTAGCAACAAAGAAACTGTTGGGAATTTTACTGCCATTGGCTATTTTTTTGCTAAAAAATTATATGCCGAATTAAAGATTCCTATCGGGATTATCAATACTTCTTGGGGCGGAACCAATGTAGAAACTTGGACTAGTCGTGAAGGATTTCAAAAAAGCGATGAATTCAAGGATATGATTGCCAATGTACCTTCGGTAAATATGGATGCGATTTTTGAAACATACAAAAAATCACTTTTAGAGAACATACAAAAAATACAGGGTTTTGAAGTTACTATGGCCAATGAAAATCAATTTAAGGAAATGGATTTTAAGGATGCCAATTGGCCTGAAATAAAAGTGCCTTCCCTTTGGGAAAATCAACAAATTGGAAATATTGATGGGATAGTGTGGATGCGAAAAACCATTGTTTTGTCTGCTGAACAAGCCAAAAAAGAAGCCGTTTTGTATTTGTCTAAAGTTGATGATGAAGACCAGACGTATGTTAACGGGGTACAAGTTGGAACCAATAATATTTGGGAAACAAAAAGAGTTTACAAAATTCCGGCTGGTGTTTTAAAAGAAGGAACAAATGTAATTGCTGTTAAAATTACAGATTATTCCGGAGGAGGAGGTATTTATGGAGATCCTGCCGATTTGAAAATTGATTTTAAGGATTCAGTTGTCGCACTTGATGGACTATGGAAATTTAATGTCGTACAAGTAAAAGTTTCAGTTTCTCCAAACAGCTATCCCTCGCTATTATATAACGCAATGGTAAATCCGTTGATTCCGTATGCTTTTGAAGGCGTTTTGTGGTATCAGGGTGAAGCCAATGTTTGGAGAGCCAATCAATACAAGAAAGCATTTCGTTTAATGATTACCGATTGGAGAACCAAATGGAATCAAGGTAATTTTCCTTTTTACTTTGTACAATTGTCAACCTTTGATGAATTTGGCGGAAACAGTACAAAAGGAAGCCGTTGGGCCGAACTTCGCGAAGCACAAACCGAAACGCTGAAAGTACCAAACACTGGAATGGCAGTAAGCACGGATATTGGAAATGCAAAAGATATTCACCCAACTAACAAGCAAGATGTCGCAAAACGTTTAGCATCTATTGCCTTGAATGATGTGTATGGTAAAAAACAAGTTTGCAGTGGTCCAATGTACAAAGCAATGGAAATTAAAGGAAACCAAATTATAGTAATCTTTGCTTCTATTGGCAGCGGGTTGTCAACAACTGATCCAAATGGAAACTTAAAAGGTTTTGAAATTGCTGGTGCAGATAAAGTTTTTTATCCAGCCAAGGCTTCAATCAAAGACAATAAAGTAATTCTTTTTAGCGAAAGCGTGCCAAATCCAGTTGCCGTTCATTATGGATGGGCAGACGACGATACAGAAATAAATCTTTTCAATAAAGAAAATTTCCCTGCGTCTCCTTTTAGAACTGATAATTGGGAAATGATTACTGCAAACGAGAAATATAGTGTTAGCAAATAATAGTAACCAGTAAAAAGCAAGATGAAAAAGTTAATTTTATTAGTTACATTTTTTATGTCGTTTGTCAGCAATGCACAGCAACAAAAAAAAGATCAAAACACTCAATCTTACAGCAATCCAATCTTTGCAGGAGACTATCCAGATCCTTCAATAATTAGGGATGGCGAGGATTACTATATTGTTCATTCCTCGTTCAATTATTATCCTGGGTTGTTAATTTGGACTTCTAAGGATTTAATTAATTGGAAACCTGTTACCCATGCATTAAAGAAAAGTGTAGGTTCGGTGTGGGCACCTGATTTAGTTAAATACAATAACAAATTTTACATCTATTTTCCAGCTAATAACACTAATTATGTGGTTTGGGCAGATACTATAAATGGGTCATGGAGTGATCCTGTTGATCTGAAGATAGGAAGTATAGATCCAGGACATTTTGCAGATGATAAGGACAATCGTTTTCTTTATTTCAGCGATGGAAGTTATGTGCCTCTTTCCAAAGACGGACTTTCGGTATCAGGAAAAGCAACACATGCTTATGATGGTTGGAAAATACCAAGAGACTGGTCGATTGAATGTTTTTGCTTGGAAGGGCCAAAAGTGATAAAAAAAGGACAATATTATTATCTTACGGTTGCCGAAGGCGGAACAGCGGGGCCAGCGACAAGCCACATGGTAATTTCAGCCCGATCAAAATCTCCTTTCGGACCTTGGGAAAACTCCCCTAATAATCCTATCATTAGAACAAATGCCAGCTCCGAAAAATGGTGGTCAAAAGGTCATGCATCCATCATTGACGATGCGAAAGGAAATTGGTGGATGGTTTTTCACGGCTATGAAAAGGACAATTACAATATGGGACGCCAGACACTTTTACAGCCTATTGAATGGACTGCCGATGGCTGGTTTAAAATGAAAGAAGGTGTTAAAACCGACGATTTAATCCAAAAACCTGCTGGACAATTTGTAAAAAGCAATTTCACACTTTCGGATACTTTTGCAGCTACGGAACTGCAGCCTCAATGGCAGTTTTATAATCAATATGAAGCTGACAGGATTCAATTTTCTAAAAATGGATTAAAAATAAACGGAAAAGGAAGTAATATTGGTGAAAGTTCTCCATTATTATGTACTCCTCCCGATCATTCTTATTCTGCTGAAGTTGAAGTAGAAATCGAAGGAAATGCATCTGCAGGGCTTATTTTGTTTTATGACACCAAAATTTATACAGGTATTGCAGCTGATAAAGAAAATATTTCTGCTATCCTTAGATCGTGGCAGTTTCCAACTCAAAAAGGAGTAAATAAAAACCATTTATTTCTTCGTTTAGAAAAGAAAGAGCAAATCGTTAATATGTTTTACAGTATTAACGGCAAAGATTGGTTAAAAATTGAAAATTCTGCAGAGGTATCATCATTCAATCATAATGTATTGGGTGGTTTTATGAGTTTAAAACTCGGTCTTTCTGCTGTTGGGGAAGGCTCTGTAACGTTCAAGAATTTTGTTTATAGTCCAAAATAAATAATAACTTTGGGCGTGACCGCATTTACAAAAGGCGCTATTCAACAAGCCGCATATTGCGCGCCTTTTGTAAATGCGGTCGGGCTATCCACGCTACTTCGGCAGCCAGTTTCAAACGAAGTTCACTGAACTCCTATGAAAATAAAAGTATAGTGAAGTAATCCCTCACGCGGACAAACAATAGCTGTAAAGTTTTGCGTTAAAAAAGAAAATTAAAAAACATCTAATTATGCAGTCAAATTTATTTCATAAACTACTTTTAGTTTTTATCATCTCTTTTGTTTGCGGAGAAATTAATGCGCAATCAAATCATGTTCTTTGGTATGATAAACCAGCTGAATTTTTTGAAGAAAGTCTCGTTTTAGGAAACGGAAAAATGGGGGCAACCGTTTTTGGCGGAGTGGATTTAGACAAAATTTATCTGAATGATGCCACGCTTTGGTCTGGAGAACCTGTAAATGCAAACATGAGTCCTGAGGCTTATAAAAATATTCCCGCTATCCGTGAAGCACTCAAAAACGAAAATTATAAATTAGCTGAAGAATTGAATAAAAAAATTCAAGGCAAAAATTCAGAATCGTATTCTCCACTTGGTACGATGGAAATAACAAGTCCAAATACTGCAAAAGCTAGCAATTATTACAGAGGACTGGATATTTCGAATGCAATATCAAAAGTAACTTACGAAATAGACGGCGTAAAATTTACCCGCGAATACTTTGTTTCGGCGCCGGACCAAATCATGGTAATTAAATTGAAAAGCAGTCAAAAAGGAGCATTGAATTTTGATATTAATTCAAGCAGCTTATTAAAGTCAAATGTTGAAGTAAAAAATAATATACTGAAAATGAATGGTTATGCGCCAATTCATGAAAATTCAGGATATACAGTTCTTCCAGAATATTTGGATGTAAAAGAAAGAGGAACCCGATTTACAACTTTAATCCAGATTAAAAATACGGACGGAACAGTTACGAGTTCGAACACCACTCTAGGTTTAAAAGATGCTACCGAAGCATTGATTTATGTTTCTGTTGCTACAAGCTTTAATGGTTTTGACAAAAATCCTGCAACCGAAGGTTTAAATGATCAAGCAATTGCTTCAGAGAATTTAAACAAAGCATTTGCAAAATCATTTGATAAATTAAAACAATCCCACATTGCCGATTATCAAAAATTCTATAATCGGGTAACTTTAGATTTAGGAAAAACCACAGCACCTGATTTACCAACAGATGAACGCTTGTTGCGTTACTCTGAAGGAAAAGAAGATAAGAATCTGGAAACTCTCTATTTTAATTATGGCCGTTATTTATTGATAAGCAGTTCAAGAACTCTGGGTGTTCCTGCTAATTTGCAAGGTATTTGGAATCCGTATTTAAATCCGCCATGGAGTAGTAATTACACAATGAATATTAATGTAGAAGAAAATTACTGGCTGGCAGAAAACACCAATCTTTCTGAAATGCATTTGCCTCTTTTGAGTTTTATAAAAAATCTTTCGGTTACCGGAAAAGTAACAGCGAAGACTTTTTATGGAGTTGATAAAGGTTGGGCGGGAGGACATAATTCAGATATTTGGGCGATGACCAATCCGGTTGGGCAATTTGGTAAAGAAGAACCCATGTGGGCTTGCTGGCCAATTGCAGGTGCTTGGTTAAGCACGCATATTTGGGAACATTATGTTTTTACTCAAGACAAAAATTACTTAAAAAACGAAGGTTATCCGTTGATGAGAGGGGCAGCTGAATTTTGTTTGGACTGGTTGGTTACTGATAAAAATGGAAATCTAATCACTTCACCATCTACTTCACCCGAAAATCAATATATTCTGTCTGATGGTTTTATTGGTGCGACTCTTTACGGAGGAACAGCAGATTTGGCAATGATTAGAGAATGTTTCGATAAGACGATAAAAGCATCAAAAGTCCTAAATATTGATGTTGATTTCAGAGCAAAATTAGAAACAGCACTTTCGAAATTGCATCCCTATCAAATTGGTAAAAAAGGCAATTTGCAGGAATGGTATCATGATTGGGAAGATAAAGATCCAAGACATCGTCATCAATCGCATTTGTTTGGGCTTTTTCCAGGGAATCACATTACTCCAGAAAAAACACCAGAGTTAGCAGATGCTTCAAGACAAACTTTAGAAATAAAAGGTGATGAAACCACAGGCTGGTCAAAAGGCTGGCGTATTAATCTTTGGGCAAGACTTTGGGACGGAAACCACGCCTATAAAATGTATAGAGAATTACTTCGATATGTTGACCCTGATGGAAAGAAAACGGAAAAACCAAGAAGAGGAGGAGGAACGTACCCAAATTTATTCGATGCGCACCCGCCGTTTCAAATTGATGGTAATTTTGGAGGTGCCGCCGCCGTTGCCGAAATGCTAGTACAATCTGATGAAAATGAAATTCGATTATTGCCTGCTTTGCCAGATGCTTGGGGAAGCGGATCTGTAAAAGGGATTTGTGCCAGAGGAGGTTTTGAAATTTCAATGGAATGGAACAATAAGACACTTCAAAAAGTAACGGTTTTATCTAAAACTGGTGGAAAAACAACGCTCATTAGCGGAGAGAAAAAGAAAAGTATTACTTTGAAGAAAGGTCAAAAAGTTGATTTGACTTGGTGATTTTTAATCATTACTTTAAATAAAAACAGAGGCAGTTATTTTTAACTGCCTCTGTTTTTATCTTGTAATCTGAGCTCGATTGCAATTGTAAATAATCACAAAAAAGATTGATGCTTTTGCTTCTAAATCAATAGAGTTATTCTTCTAAATCAATTTAGTTTCCAATAATTTGATCCATCACCCAGCTAGTGTGCGCCGCTGTGAATGCGTTGGAAGGATGTTTGGAGTTTCCTAACAGATGATCACGCATTTGCTCCACATGATGCAGCTGAATATTTTCGGGATGAGGTATGTCGTGTGTGGATTCGCCTGTAGCAGTCTTTAGGGTTAAAGGAATATTTTCAAAAACAGAGAACGTGATTTTTCCTTCACTCCCATAAATTTCAACAATATCTTCGCGTTCGAAAGCACCAAAATTCCAGCTGCCGCTTCCTGTAATTCCTGATTCGTGAAGCCAATTGGCAACAACTGCATCTTTTGAAGAGTACAGTCCCTGCTGATTAAGGCTATGACCAGAGACTTCTTTTATATCACCAAGATAATGAATGAACAAATCCAGTCCATGGCTGGCTAAATCGTCAAAATAGCCTCCTGTGGCGATTTTTATGTCGGTTCTCCAATTGTATTCATCAGAACGGTCTTGATTGCTCGTAGGCTTGCTTAAATGCCATCTGATATGTCTCACGTCACCAATGGTTTTTGAATCAATCCATTTTTTGACCTGCTCAAATTTTGGAAGAGTCCTTCTGTAATAAGCAACAAATACAGGTATCTTTTTTGCTTCAAAGGCTTCTACAATGGCTAAGCAGTCTTGATAGGTTGGAGCCAATGGTTTTTCAATACAGCATGGTTTTCCTGCTTTGGCAACTTTTAATCCGTAATATTTATGGGTGTCTGGCGGTGTGGCAATATAAACAGCATCAATTTCGGGATCATTTATTAAGGCATCAGCATCTGTATAAAATTTGGGTATACCATGTCTTTTGGCGTAATCTGCCACTTTTTCCGGATCTCTGCGCATTACTGCTCCTATTGTAAAACCTTCAGTTTTTTGATAGGCTGGACCGCTTTTTAGTTCGGTAACGTTACCGCAGCCAATTATTCCCCATCGTAGGGTTTTTGTTATTTCGTTCATATCTTTAATATTATTCACAGCCATCAATTGTGCAACTGTTGGTTTCGTCTGGATTTTGGATTTGTATTGGAGTGTTAAAATTGCCTTCTTTCCAAGTTTTTTCAAGGGTTTTCAAAAAGACATCTGTTGGCTGTGCTCCAGATACTGCGTATTTATTATCGAATACAAAGAATGGAACTCCTGTTACTCCAAGATCTTGTGCTTCTTGCTGGTCTTGTCTGACCTCTTTTGTGTATGCATCAGTATCTATAAGCTGTTTGATTTCCTCAATGTGCAAACCTGCTTTTTGCCCAATTTCTTGTAGTGTATTCCAATCGTCGACATTTTTTCCTTCGGTAAAATATGCCTTAAAAAGCAGTTCTTCTAACTCGTTAGAGTGATTGTACCTTTTCGCCAAATGCAGTAATCGGTGAGCGTTTAATGAATTTGCCAAGATTGCTTTTTCAAAATGGAAATCCAAGCCGTTACTTTTAGCAGTTTGAGTTGTGTTTTCTAACATAGACTGAGCCCAATCTTTATCTCTGCCATATTTGTCAGCCAAATGATCTGCGATGCTTTCATTGGGAGTAGCTGCAAATGAGGGATCCAATTCAAAGCTTTTCCATTCTATTTCAATGGAATTTTTGTTTTCAAATTGTGTTATGGCTTCTTCTATTTTTCTTTTTCCTATATAACAAAACGGACACATTACATCTGACCAGATTTGTATTTTTAATTGATTTTTCATTTTGATATTTTTCTTGGCACTGCCAAATAATTTAAAGTTCAAAATTAAAGAAATTGAATTTCGGACTTTTGTTATTTAAGTTTTTATTATAAGACTACTTAATATTGCTTTGATTTGGATCACTTTTTTTAACTGGAAATTGATAGTTAAATTCCTTTAAATGTAATTTATCTCTTTTCTTGATTTGTGGTTTGTGGGGAAGTATCGCAATTTCTGCTTCTTTTGAAAGTAATTTGTTGGATAAATAATTGGTTAAGTATTTTTTCAGAATTTGTATTTTTTCTACTTCAATGGAGTAAATCGTTTTTTTTCCGACATTCTTTACATTTAATAAGTCAGCTTTTTTTAATTCTAATAAATGTTTAGATATTGTGGATTGCGCTAATGGAATTAGAGAGACAATTTCACCGCAGGTTCTGTTGTTTTGGTTCCATAATAGTGTCATTATCTGCATTCGGGTTGGGTGTCCCAATGCTTTGCAGATTTCTGCTATTGCATTTGTTTCTTGATCGAAATCTTGTTTTTTGGTTGTTCCCATAGCGTTATTTATTTCATATCGTAATTTAGCGATTATATTCGATATATAAGCTATTGTTTGTATTTCTTTAGCATATTCCTATGCTGTGAACTAAAATAAATATAGTTTAGCTTTTTCTATAATTTTCTGAAAATTAGAAAATTCACATTGAAAAATCAGGTATAAATACGTAAAAATATGAGTTTTGTATTTGATATATTTGATAAAATTAAACAAGTTAGAAGTGATTTTTGTAAACAGTTTTTATAATCTATTTAGATAGTAAATATAGATAGGTTATAAATATTTGAACAATAGTTTTGAGTTTGATTAGATTAGGGGGAATAGCCATCAATTTTTTAATTGATGGCTTTTTTTATATAAAAAAAGAGCCAGCTAAATTTAGCTGGCTCTTACATATTGTTATAAATGTCGTTTTATGCTAATAAATCTAAAACTAGTGAAGGAAACAATCCTATGATAATATTTAATGCAATAGCAATAACAGCAACAGCATAATACAAGAATGGTTTTCCAGTGCGGGCTTCGTTAGGCTCTTTAGTGTACATTGCCAAAATTAATTTAAAGTAGTAACCAACACTTATAATAGAGTTGATCACGGCAAATATAACCACCACTAAATAGCCTGCTTGAATGGTTTGACCAAATAAAACCAATTTGGCAAAGAAACCTGCAAAGATTGGAATTCCAGCCATAGAAAGTAATGATCCGGTTAAAATAGCTGCCAATAAAGGATTAGTCTTGCCTAAGCCGTGAAAGTTCACAATATCTTCATTTTCTTTGTTCTTGCACACATATAGGATAACGCTGAAAGCAGCAATTCCCGCTAGAGAATAAGCCGAAGTGTAATATAGTAAACTTCCCGCTGAATTAGAGATGCTCAATAATGTCATCAACATGAAACCTGCGTGTGAAATACCAGAGAAAGCCAGCATACGTTTTACATTGGCTTGTCTTAATGCCATGATATTACCTACAGTCATAGAAAGAATCGAAATAACAACTATAACAATTTGAAATGAGTAATTGACATCAGCATGCATACTGGACAACAATTTATAAAGTGTCGCAATGGCTACTACTTTTGCCAAAGTGCTCATTAAGGCAGTTGTTAGAGTTGGAGAACCCTCATAAACGTCAGGAGCCCAAAAGTGGAATGGAACTGCTGCGATTTTAAACAGCATTCCAATAGTTAGCAAAACGATCCCGATTGGGAACCAAATTGGTAATTCTGCTGATTGAGACATGTCACTAATTTCAACAATATCAAATGAACCCATAGCTCCATAAATCATACAGATACCAAATAAAATAATTCCTGATGCAAATGACCCCATCAAGAAGTACTTCATACCTGCTTCATTACTTTTAACTTTGGTTCTATTGCTCGCAGCAAGTATATAAAGAGAAATAGATAGTATTTCGATTCCTAAAAAGAACATCGCAAGATTTCCAAAAGAAACCATAGCAACAGCTCCAGCTAAAAGAAATACTTTTATAGCAATAAAATCGGAAATTTTGCTTTGATGATTTTCATAAAAATTATGTCCTAAGGTCACCAAAAATATGGTTAAGACAATAAATAGACTAGAAAATGCAACCGAAAATTTACTCACAACAATCATATTGTTATAGTAACTTCCAGGTGAATTAAATTCGGAAACAGTCAGCCCTAGAATAGCTAATAATCCAATTACTGTTATTGGAACAATTGCTTTTCTAAAATCAAAGATTTCAAATATGAGGCATAAAACACCTAATCCTATTACAGCTATTAATGTTGTCATTTTTTATTTTTTAATTTAGGATTTTAGATTTAGCATTGATAAATGGTAACAATGGTAATCTGGTTTGACCTAATTTATTTTATTATTCTTTATTTTTTATACTTGAAAGATTTCTTTTTTAGATTTAATGTCTGAAATAAAAAATCGTTAATCTTCATTCTAAAATCAAACTTCTATGCCTTATTTATCACCTTTAAAATGATTTCAAGACTAGGCGTTATTAAATCATTGATTGGTTTTGGATACATTCCGAAGAAAAACAATACTGCAATAATTAGCACCATTGTCAAGCCTTCAGAGAAAGTAACATCAGCAAATACTTTTGTATTAGTTTCTCCTAACATAGAGTGTTGAAACATTTTTAGCATATAATAAGCTCCTAAAATGATAGTCGTTCCGCCCAAAATCGCAAACCAAATATTGATTTGATAAAGACTATACAATACGGTAAATTCACCAATAAAGTTAAAAGTTGTTGGCAAAGCCACAGAAGCCAATACCAAAATTAAAAACATAGAAGTGAATTTTGGAGATTGAGAGCGAATGCCACCCAACTCTGCAATTGCTCTGGTTTCGTATCTTCTAAAAATGATTTCAGCAGCAAAAAACAATCCAACTACCACAAATCCGTGAGCAATCATTTGTAAAACAGCTCCTCTAAAACCATCAAGGGTTAAAGTGTAAGTTCCGGCAGCGATTAGACCAACGTGAGCAAGAGATGAATAAGCTAATAATTTTTTAAGGTCTTTTTGTCTCAATGCAACTATTGAACCATAAATTACTCCAGCAATACCCACTCCAATAAATATGAACATGTATTCTTTGGCAGCTAACGGAGCCAAAGGCAGTTGCCAGCGGATAAGACTGTACAATCCCATTTTTAACATAATCCCAGACAAAAGCATTGTTCCAAGAGTTGGTGCTTTTTGGTAAACATTCGCCTGCCAAGTATGGAAAGGAATCAAAGGAATCTTAATAGCATAAGCTAAGAAGAAAGCTGTAAAAATCCATTTTTGTTCGTCAACAGTTAAGTTCAGTTTATATAAATCTTCGATTAGGAAGCTTCCTGCTTTTTGGTACATATAAATAAATGCAACCAGCATGAATAAGGAGCCCGCAAGCGTATAGATAAAAAATTTAACCACTGCTTTTTTGCGTTCTTCAGCATCTCCGTTACCCCAAATCAAGGCGATAAAGTAAATTGGAATCAAAGATAATTCCCAGAAGATATAATATAAAAGTCCGTCGCTTGCCAAGAAAGTTCCTGTCATTGCAAAAGACATGAATAATATTAAAGCATAAATTGCTTTTGCATTTTTGAAATCATTACCAAAAAAGAAGATAAGATTATAATAGGAGTCAAGGCAGTTGTCAATAAAACCATTGCTATCGATAATCCGTCTGCTTGTAATGCAAATGAAACTTTAGGTAAAGTAATCCATTGGCTTATATAGCTAATGTTTTCTCCTAAATTAAAATGATTTAACAAAACAATTGAGCAACCCAAAGAAGCCAACCCAAAAAATAATGCCACTTTTGAAGCGAGCTTGTCACCAGCTAAATAAGTTGCAAATGCGCCAACTAAAAGGATGATTAATATTAGAGATACGTTCATAGTATATAATTATTGAGCTAGAAATAAATAAGAAATAATGGCACACATGCCTAAAACAAAAGCAAATAGGTATAGTCCAACACTTCCATTCTGGATTTTTTTACCTTGGTAACTAAGTTCGCTGGTTACTTTTCCTAATCCAAAGACTACGAAAGAAATTCCGGTTTCTACATAGTCTCTAAAGAATTTTGATAGACCATTAATTGGTGCTACAAATAAAGAATCGTATAGTTCGTCAATATAGTATTTGTTGTAAAGCACTTTTGCAACTCCTGTTATTTCAGCATCTTCACTTGGTACTTCATTTTGCTTGAAATATTTAGCATAAGCAATCCCAATTCCAACTAATCCGCCAACAACGGCAATTGCCATAAGGATATATTCGGTAGTTCCTAGTGTATGTTCTTCATGCGCTGCATTTGAAAATAAAGGAGCTAAATAATGATTCAGCCAGCTATTTCCAGGCAAACTGATCAAACCTCCAACAGCAGCCAAAATAGCCAATACAATCAAAGGGAAAGTAATTAAAGCTGGGCTTTCATGCAAATGATGTTTTTGTTCTTCAGTTCCTCTAAAATCATTAAAGAAGGTCAAGAACATTAATCTAAACATATAGAAAGCAGTCATTATAGAAGCTACAGATGCAATAACCCAAAGCGGGATGTTATGATGGAAAGCTGTCATCAAAATTTCATCTTTAGAAAAGAAACCTGAAAATACAGGAACTCCCGAAATTGCTAATGAAGAAATAAGCATTGTCCAAAAAGTGATTGGCATCGCCTTTCTCAATCCGCCCATTTTTCGCATATCCTGTTCTCCATGTAATCCGTGAATCACAGATCCTGAACCCAAGAATAAACAAGCTTTGAAGAAAGCGTGAGTGATTACGTGAAATACTGCTACTTCATAAGCGCCAAAACCTAAAGCCAAAAACATTAATCCCAATTGAGAAACAGTAGAGTAGGCCAGTACTTTTTTAATATCAGTTTGAACTAAACCAATAGTTGCAGCAACTAATGAAGTTACACCTCCAACTACGGCAATTATTGTTTGTATTTCGGGTGTTAAGTCAAATAAGAAATGCATTCTGGTTATCATAAAAATACCAGCTGTTACCATCGTAGCAGCGTGAATCAATGCTGAAACAGGAGTAGGTCCTGCCATCGCATCTGGCAGCCAAGTGTATAATGGAATTTGTGCCGATTTTCCGCAAGCTCCAATAAACAAAGCCAAAGTTGCAATGCTTAACCAAAATGTATCTACATTACTGGCTCCAGCAATAGCAGTTTTCAAAGTGGCAAAATCCAATGTAGAGAACATGCTTCCCAAGATAAAGATTCCAATTAGCAATCCTAAATCCCCAATACGGTTCATGATAAAAGCTTTTTTGGCGGCATCATTGTAGTCTTGGTTTTTATACCAAAATCCAATCAATAAGTAAGAACAAAGTCCAACTCCTTCCCAACCAATGAACATCACCAATAAGTTGCTTCCAACTACTAATGAAATCATGAAAAAGATAAACAAATTCAAATAAGCAAAAAACTTGTGCATATTCTCGTCATCATGCATGTAGCTGATAGAATATAAATGTATCAATGATCCAATTCCTGTTACAAAAAGCAACCATAAAATTGATAATTGATCCAGTAAAAAACCAAAACTCACATTGAAATTGCTAATCTGAATCCAATCAAATAATTGAATGTTTATAGCTTGTTTTGTTTGACTGATTTGAAGAAAAAAGGAAATCGCAACAACAAAGGAAATTACTACCGAAAGCGTTCCAATGATTCCTGAAACAGATTTTCCTAAACTTTTTCCAAAGAAAATATTAATTAAAAATCCTAAAAAAGGAGTTAATAGTAAGACTAAAGCTAAATTGGTATCCATTGCCATTTATCCTTTTAAGTTTTTTAAATTATCGATGCTAATTGATCCAATATTTCTAAATATCGAAACTAATATAGCCAGTCCAACCGCAACCTCGGCAGCCGCTACAGCCATGGAGAAAAATACGAATACCTGCCCTTGTGTGTCTTGGTGGTACGTAGAGAAAGCCACGAACAATAAGTTAACAGCATTCAGCATGATTTCGATAGACATGAATACGATAATTGCATTTCGTCTGTATAAAACTCCAAAAATACCAATGCAAAAAAGCGTTACACACAGGAAGATATAGTTCTCTATACCAATTTGAGTTAAAATATTGTTCATTATTTTTCTAATTTTTCTTTTTTAGACAATAACACAGTTCCAATCATTGCGACCAATAACAAGATAGAAGCAAATTCAAACGGAACCATATATTCATTCAATAATGCTTTTCCGAGTACTTTTATCGATTGGTAATCTTCACCCGTATAATCATATTCTACAATAGGTTTCGAGTCAATAAAGATTTTTATCAAAACCAAACAAACCAAACAAAAGGAAACAATAGCTCCCAATCTCGTGAACCTTGGTTTATGAACTTCATCAGCTTCATTAAGATTCATAAGCATTATGGTGAAGAGCAATAAAATCATAATCGCTCCCGAATAGACAATGATATGTACAATGGCCAAAAACTGGGCGTTCAATAATAAATAATGTCCTGCTATAGAGAAAAAACAAATCACTAAGTAAATAGCGCTATGTATTGGGTTTCTGCTAAAAATAGTTAAAAATGCAGTTAGCAGCGTGATTGCAGACAATACACAAAATAAAACAAGTACTGTTGACATTAGTTAGCGTTTTTAAGTTGAGTGTTTTTCATCGCCATTTCTAGTGGCATAACCAGTTTGTCTTTTCCAAAAATAAAATCTTCTCTTTCATAGCTAGAAGGAACTAATTCTTTAGAAATAGTCAAATAAATAGCATCTTTTGGACAAGCTTCTTCGCAAAGCCCGCAAAAAATACATCTCAGCATATTGATTTCATATATCTCGGCATATTTTTCCTCTCTATACAAATGCATTTCATTAGCCTTGCGCTCACCAGCTTTCATTGTAATCGCTTCAGCAGGGCAAGATAAGGCGCATAATCCGCACGCAGTACAGTTTTCTCTGCCTTGTTCATCACGTTTCAACATATGTTGACCACGATAAACAGGACTCATCTCACGAACTTGCTCAGGATATTGAATCGTCGCTTTTCTTTTAAAAAGGTGTTTTATAGTAATGGCCAACCCTTTTACAATCGCAATCAGATACATGCGTTCCAAAAAAGTCATCTCTTTATTGGAGACCATTTTTTTTCTTCCCGATAAGGATATAGTTTCTATTGACATTTTATATTTTTTATTTGTAGCTAATCCTGCTATCCGCTGTATCTTTTATTTTTTAAAGAAAAAAATAAAAGGATGCCGCTTCTATCAGGGCTAAGGCATTCGTGAACTAATTAACTTTATTTTTTATACCCAATTTTATTTCTTTCAATCTTATTATCCTGTTTCTCCATCAACTCATCTAAATAGGTGAAAACCAATTCTATGTTTCTGCTTTGGTTAGTGAGTTTGTTTTTTATCTCCTCAATATCTAATTTCATTGTCATTGTATCGGATAACATAACTCTAATTTTAGTAAAAACCCTTATAATTTGAATGTTTACCTTTATAGCCGTAGCGCTATTTAATACACTCGACAACATTGCGACTCCTTGTTCTGTAAACACCATCGGAGTATATTTTGAATGTGCTCCTTGTTTTAAGGTACCAAATTGGCTCCTTAAGATTTCTACTTCATTTTTGTTTAATTCAAACATGAAATCTTCAGGGAATCGTTCTATATTTCTTCTGACTTGTCTTTTGAGTTGTTTAGTTTCTACTCCATAAAGGACAGCTAAATCTGAATCAATCATCACTTTCGTATCTCTAATCAGCAATATTTTGCTCATTATAAATTCTTCGGTTATGATTAATTCTTCACTCATAAATCAGTTAATTCAATTTTTGTTTTATGAGGCGGTCACAATTTGTGACTGCCTTACTATATTGTTTTTAGCAACTTAAGTTGCGTTTTTGTGTTTGTTCTTGCAAAATTATGACCACCTCTTGTCTATAAAAGACTAAAATCCTAAATAAACAGCAATTTCACTTCTTAAAAGCACAACTCCGGTTATCATAATATTTACAATCGCAAGCGGAATCAAAATTCTCCATCCCAAGTGCATCAATTGGTCATATCTAAATCTTGGAATCGTCCAGCGAACCCACATGATAAAGAAAATAAAACCGCATAATTTAGCAAACAGCGCCATCATTCCAATTACGTTCGCAATATTTACTCCCAAGTTTTCTACCGCCCATGCCATTCCTGGATAATTATAGCCACCAAAAAATAACACAGCCATAATAGTAGAGGAAATAAACATATTTGCATATTCAGCAAATAAATAGAATCCCATTTTCATTGAAGAATATTCTGTATGATAACCGCCAATTAATTCCGATTCACATTCTGCTAAGTCAAAAGGAGTTCTGTTTAGCTCCGCAAAAGAACAAATCAAGAAAATTAGGAAAGTTAACGGCTGATACAAAACATTCCAATGCCATTCGGACTGTTGTATTGAAATTTCTTTTAAACTTAAAGTTCCAGTCATCATAGTCAAAGCGATTATGGATAATCCCATGGCTACTTCATAAGAAACCATTTGTGATGCCGCTCTAATAGCTCCCATCAAAGAGAACTTGTTATTCGAAGCCCAACCACCAATCATGATGCCGTAAACTCCTAACGAAACCACTCCAAAAACATATAAGATAGCAATATTTACGTCTGTTGCCTGTAGCAGAATATCTCTTCCGAACAAGTGTAATTTATCTCCCCATGGAATAACCGCACTAGTCATCAAAGCCGTACTCATTGCAATCGCTGGTCCAACAACAAATAAAAATTTATTAGGAGTGTTTGGAATAAATTCTTCTTTTGCAAATAATTTACCTCCATCAGCAAGTGGCTGAAGCAATCCCCAAGGTCCTGCTCTGTTAGGTCCAATTCTATCCTGCAGCCAAGCGGCCACTTTGCGTTCTGCCCATGTAGAATACATAGCCATCAGCATAGTAAGAGCAAAAATAACAACTATAAACACACCTTTTTCTATAACAAATGTACTGTCCATTTTTAAGATTTATTAGTGTTAGTGTCCAATGGATTTGAAGCCATACTTATTTTTTTACGATCTTGGTCTCTACCCAAAAGTATGTTTTTCTCAGTAGCTATTTCTACTTTTTCTAATTTTTGAGTATAATTATTTTGATTGATAACCGAATCTTTTTCAAATTCACGCGGTCCTTCAATTACCCAGTCTGCAACATCTTTGTGGTCAAAACGACAACTGTTACAAATGAATTCTTCTACTTCGTGGAATTCATCTTTACGGCCAGTAACACGTTGAATTTCGTTTCCAAACATCCAAACAGTTGTTTTCCCACAGCAGCCTGGTGTTGTACATTCTCTATGCGCATTATAAGGCTTGTTAAACCAAACTCTAGATTTAAATCTAAAAGTTTTATCAGTCAAAGCGCCAACCGGACACACATCAATCATATTTCCAGAAAACTCATTAGTTATGGCTTTTGAAATACAAGTCGAGATATTAGCATGATCACCGCGATCCATTACACCATGAACACGATCGTCTGTCAATTGATCCGCAACTTGTACACATCTTTGACATAAAATACAGCGATTCATGTGCAGCTGAATGTTCGGGCCAATATCTTCAGGTTCAAAAGTTCTTTTTTCTTCAATAAAACGGGATTCTGATTTTCCGTGTTCAAAACTTAAGTTTTGCAAATCACATTCTCCGGCTTGGTCGCAAATAGGACAATCCAGCGGGTGATTGATTAACAAAAATTCTGTCACCGATTTTCTTGCTTCCTGAACTCTTGGAGATGCTTTACTGGCGATTTCCATTCCGTCCTGACAGCCTGTTACGCAAGATGCCATCAATTTTGGCATAGGTCTTGGATCAGCGTCACTGCCTTTAGTCACATCGACCAAACAACAACGGCATTTTCCACCGCTTCCTTTTAATTTAGAATAATAGCACATCGCTGGCGGAACAACTTCTCCACCAATCATGCGCGCAGCCTGCAAGATCGTTGTCCCTGCTTCTACTTCAATTTCTTGACCGTCTATGGTTACTTTCATTGTCTGAAATTCTTTCTTTATACTATTTCTTTAGAAACTAAGTGCTTTACTTTTTCAAAAGGCTCTGCAACAAAATGGTCTCTGTTTTTTATTTTTTCAGGGAAACGAATGTGATATTCGAATTCATCTCTAAAGTGACGAATAGCTGCCGCTACCGGCCAAGCTGCTGCGTCTCCAAGAGGACAAATCGTGTTTCCTTCAATTTTACTTTGAATACTCAGTAGCAAATCGATATCTTCTTCACGTCCGTGTCCGTTTTCAATTCTGTGCAATACTTTTTCCATCCATCCTGTTCCTTCTCTGCATGGAGTACATTGACCACAGCTTTCATGGTGATAAAAACGGGAGAAATTCCAAGTATTGCGAACAATGCAAGAAGTGTCGTTATAAACAATAAATCCTCCAGAACCCAACATAGATCCTGTGGCAAAACCACCATCGCTTAGGGATTCGTAAGACATCAAACGATCTTCGCCTGCTGCAGTTTTATAAATTAAATGTGCTGGTAAAACAGGAACAGAACTTCCTCCAGGCACAAATGCTTTTAATGGACGGTCAGAACTCATTCCGCCAAGATATTCGTCAGAATTCATGAATTCATAGACGCTTAGTCCTAATTCAATTTCATAAACACCAGGGTTTTTGATATGTCCCGAAGCAGAGATTAATTTGGTTCCTGTAGATCTTCCGATACCAATTTTGGCATAATCCGCCCCCGAATTGTTTATAATCCACGGCACAGCTGCGATAGTTTCTACATTATTTACTACAGTTGGATTTGCCCAAAGTCCTGAAACTGCTGGAAATGGCGGTTTAATACGAGGGTTTCCTCTTTTTCCTTCTAATGATTCGATCAGCGCCGTTTCTTCGCCACAGATATAAGCTCCGGCACCACAATGAACGTGTAATTCTAAATCATATCCAGAACCCAATATGTTTTTTCCTAAAAAGCCAGCTGCTTTTGCTTCGGCAATGGCTCTTTCTAATATTTTGAAAACCCACATGTATTCTCCACGAATATAGATATACGAAAGATTAGCACCCAATGCATAACTGGAAGTAATCATTCCCTCAATCAATAAGTGAGGAATATATTCCATCAGATAACGATCTTTGAAAGTTCCTGGTTCAGATTCATCGGCATTGCAAACCAAATGTCTTGGTTTTCCTGATTTTTTATCAATAAAACTCCATTTCATTCCAGCTGGGAAACCAGCACCACCACGACCACGTAATCCCGAAGTTTTTACTTCTTCAACAACTTCGTCTGGAGTTAAGGTTTTCAATGCTTTTTCTACAGAAGCGTAACCACCGTTTTGGCGATACACTTCATAGGTTTTAATCCCTGGAATATTGATTTTGTCTAATAATATTTTTTGTGACATATTATTTATCGTGTAATATTATTTTATCGTCTTTACAATCGGCAATTAACTGGTCGATTTTTTCTTTGTTCAAATGTTCTTTGTAAAAATCTCCCAATTGCATCATTGGAGCATATCCGCAAGCACCTAAACATTCAACTCCTCTAACTTCAAAAAGACCGTCAGCTGTTGGTTCTCCAACAGGAACACCTAATTTTCCGCAGGTATAATCCATCAAATCCTCTACACCGTTTAAACAGCAAGGAGAAGTTTGACAAAATTCAAACATGTATTTGCCAATTGGTCTTTGGTTATACATCGTGTAAAAAGTAACTACTTCATACACTTCTATAGGTTTGATATGTAAAATTTCGGCAACTTTATCTTGCAGTTCAATACTCAGCCAATTGTCGTGTGCGTCTTGAACTTCATGTAAAACGGGAAGTAAAGCTGATTTTCTTTTATCTTCTGGGTAATGGCTGATTAATTCATTGATGCGGGACATCAATCCTTCAGTCATGTTTATTTCTTGTTTGTAATGTGTGTGTACCATAATTTATGCGTCTAATTCTCCTGCAATAACATTTAAACTCGATAAAATAACAATCGCATCAGATAACATTGATCCTTTAATCATTTCCGGATAAGCTTGATAAAAAATAAAGCAAGGTCTTCTAAAATGCAATCTATAAGGGGTTCTGCTTCCGTCTGTCACTAAATAAAATCCTAATTCTCCATTTCCTCCTTCTACGGGATGGTAAATTTCGGCAACTGGAACAGGAATTTCACCCATCACAATTTTGAAATGGTATATCAATGATTCCATATTGGTATAAACGTCTTCTTTTGGAGGAAGGTAATATTCTGGAACTTCGGCATGGTATTCATTTCCTTCTGGCATTTTATCTAATGCTTGACGGATAATGCTTAAACTTTCCCAAACTTCAGCGTTTCTAACGCAGAAACGGTCGTAAGTGTCTCCAGATTTTCCTACTGGAACTATAAAATCAAAATCTTCATAAGAACTGTAAGGCTGTGCTACACGTACATCGTAATCGACACCTGCAGCACGTAAATTTGGTCCTGTAAATCCATAAGCCATTGCTTTTTCAGCAGAGATAGCTCCAACATTTACAGTTCTATCGATAAATATTCTGTTTCTTTCGAATAAGTTTTCAAATTCTTTCCAAGCAATTGGGAAATCTCTTAAAAAGTCATCTAGTTTTCTAAAAGCTTCTGGTGACCAGTCTCTTTCGAAACCGCCAATTCTTCCCATATTAGTAGTAAGACGGGCTCCGCAAATTTCTTCGTAAATTTCGTATACTTTTTCTCTAAATTGAAATACATAAAGGAATCCAGTGTAAGCTCCGGTATCAACACCTAGAATGGAATTACAAATCAAGTGATCGGTAATACGAGCCAATTCCATTATAATAACTCTCAGGTATTGAGCTCTTTTAGGAACTTCAATATCCAATAATTTTTCTAATGTCATCCACCATCCCATATTGTTGATAGGAGATGAACAGTAGTTCATTCTATCGGTAAGAGGCGTGATTTGGTAAAAGGGACGGTTTTCGGCAATTTTTTCAAAAGCTCTGTGAATGTAACCAATAGTTGGCTCAGCTTCAAGAATTTTTTCACCATCCATCAACAGGATATTTTGGAAAATACCATGCGTTGCAGGATGCGTTGGACCTAAATTCAGAATAGAAAGCTCGCTTCCGTCTTCATTGTGTCGCTCTTTGATTATTTTAGCATAGCGATGCTCTGGTGGTAATAATAGTTCTGACATTTATCTAATGTGAAAAATTATATTTATTTTTTTAGTTCTTGGTTGATTATTGTTCTACCAAAATACCTGTCGTCTTTATCCGTTCTTCCACTGTCTTCCATAGGGAATTCTTTGCGCATTGGGAAAGAAATCATTTCGTCCATATTCAAGATACGCTTCAATTGAGGATGTCCTATGAAGTTTATTCCGTAAAAATCATACGTTTCTCTTTCCATCCAATTGGAACATAAAAAAATATTTGATAAACTTTTAATTTCTGGATTGGTGCCGTTTAAGAAAGATTTAATTCTAATGCGTTTATTTTCGTACCAATTGTGTAAATGATAAACAACAGCAAATTGTCTGTTTTCGTCATTTTCGGGATAATGTACTGCGCATAAATCGGTTAAAAAATGAAAACGTAAAGTGGAATCATTCTTTAAAAAAAGGATAACGGCTGTAATGATATCCGAATCCACTTCAAATGTAAAAATATCTTTCTCCTGGTTAAATTGTAAAACCTTTGAACCAAAATTTTCGATTAACTTCTCTTGAATTTCTGTTGTCTCTAATGCCATTTTCTTATTGAATGTTGTAAGATGCCAATAATTCTTTGTATTCAGGTGAGCTTCTTCTTCTTACAGATTCGCTTTTTACTAATTCTTGTAATTTCATAACGCCATCTACAATTTGTTCAGGACGCGGAGGACAGCCAGGAACATATACATCAACAGGTATTACTTTGTCAATTCCCTGCAATACGGAGTAAGTATCGAAAATTCCTCCTGATGATGCGCAGGCACCGACAGCGATTACCCATCTAGGTTCGGCCATTTGTTCGTATACTTGACGTAAAATAGGAGCCATTTTTTTTGAAATAGTTCCCATTACCAATAGCATGTCGGCTTGGCGAGGAGAGAAACTCACTCTTTCAGACCCAAAACGCGCTAAATCATAATGTGAAGCCATTGTTGCCATAAATTCGATTCCGCAACAAGATGTTGCAAATGGTAATGGCCAAAGCGAATTGGCACGTGCTAATCCAACAACGTCATTCAGTTTTGTGGCAAAGAATCCTTCTCCAACAACACCTTCTGGCGGGGCAACCATATTTATTTTTGAATCACTCATTTTGTTTTTTTATTTTGAATGTTGAATTTTAAATTTTTTGAATGTTTCAATTAGTTTGTAATTCAACATTTATAATTTAAAATAATTTTATTCCCATTCTAAGGCTTTCTTCTTGATGATGTAGAAAAAGCCAACTAAAAGCAACATCATAAAGATAACCATTTTTATCATTCCTTCGATGCCTAACTCTTTGAAATTCACTGCCCAAGGATATAAAAATATTACCTCGACATCAAAAAGAACAAATAAGATAGCTACTATGAAATATTTTACCGAAAAAGGTATTCTTGCATTTCCAACTGATTCAATTCCGCATTCGAAGTTTTTATCTTTATTTTCAGATAGTCTTTTTGGTCCTAATTTACCTGAAATAATGATCATACCTACAACAAATCCTACAGCTAGAACAAGCTGCATAAAGACTGGGATATAGTTTAATTGTTCGGATTGCATAATTATTAATTTTTACTTTAAATTAAGTTACAAAGATAGCTTTAGTGTTATTAAAACACAAGTTTTGTAACGGATTTAGTGGAAACATTAACTTAATACAATCATAATTTTTATTCATTATAAATAAGGTTATTGGTGCTGGTTTTTTAGCATGGCACAAAAAAAAACGTTCCGATGTATCGGAACGTTTTTTAGACGTTTTTTGCAATAAAACAGTAAGCGATTTTTATGCTTAAAGTACTGCTACTTTAGCAGCAACTTTACCTTTTCTTCCTTCTTCTTCTTCATAGCTAACTCTGTCACCTTCGCGTAATTCTTCCGCGTTGATGCCTGAAGCATGAACAAAAATGTCTTTTCCTGTTTCTTCGTCTGTAATGAATCCGTAACCTTTAGATTCATTGAAAAATTTAACTGTACCTGTACGCATTGTAATAGTAATAATAATTTATAATATCACAAATGTAACCTTTAATATAATACGAAAATCATTATGCTATTTTTTTTTTCTAAAATTATTGATATTCAAGTGTTTTTACCTAATTGTTTGAATCTAATTTAATATGTAATTCCTTTAATTGAGATTCATCTATAACAGATGGAGCATCAATCATTACATCTCTCCCAGAGTTGTTTTTTGGAAAAGCAATAAAATCACGAATTGTTTCCTGCCCCCCTAAAATAGCAACCAAACGATCCAATCCAAAAGCCAAACCACCGTGAGGAGGTGCTCCAAATTGAAAGGCATCCATTAAGAATCCAAATTGTGCTTTGGCTTCTTCTTCTGTAAAACCTAAATATTTAAACATTAACTGTTGTGTCGCTTTATCATGAATACGGATTGATCCACCGCCAATTTCATTTCCGTTTAAAACCATATCGTAGGCATTGGCACGAACTTTTCCGGGATTGGTTTCTAATAAGTGCATGTCTTCCGGTTTTGGAGATGTAAATGGATGGTGCATTGCATGATAACGTCCACTTTCTTCATCAAATTCCAATAATGGAAAATCAATAACCCAAAGAGGCGCAAATTCAGCTGGATTTCTTAACCCCAAACGAGTAGCTAATTCCATACGTAGTGCGCTTAATTGTGCTCTTGTTTTATCGGCAGATCCAGAAAGAACAAAAATCATATCTCCCGGTTTTGCTCCAGTAGTTTTTGCCCAATTGGTTAAATCTTCCTGATCGTAGAACTTATCTACTGATGATTTGAAAGTGCCGTCTTCGTTACATTTTACATAAACCATTCCGCTAGCGCCAACTTGCGGACGTTTTACCCAGTCAATTAAAGCATCAATTTCCTTACGGGTATAATTTCCCGCTTCAGGAACTGCTATTCCCACAACTAATTCGGCAGTATTGAAAACTGGGAAATCTTTGTGCTGTGCAAATTCATTTAATTCACCAAATTTCATTCCGAAACGAATGTCCGGTTTGTCATTTCCGTAGGTTTTCATAGCGTAATCGTAGGTAATTCTCGGGAATTTATCTACATCTACACCTTTTATTTCTTTTAATAAATGACGGGTCAAACCTTCAAAAACATTCAAAATGTCTTCTTGCTCCACAAAAGCCATTTCGCAGTCAATTTGCGTAAACTCTGGCTGACGGTCTGCACGCAAATCCTCGTCACGGAAACATTTTACAATCTGAAAATATTTATCCATTCCGCCCACCATCAATAATTGTTTGAAAGTTTGCGGTGATTGCGGTAAAGCATAAAACTGTCCTTCGTTCATACGGGAAGGAACGACAAAATCTCTTGCTCCTTCTGGAGTTGATTTGATTAAGTATGGAGTTTCCACTTCGCAGAAATCAAGATCCGAAAGGTATTTACGCACTTCCATTGCTACCTTGTGGCGGAAAAGCAAACTGTTTTTTACTGGATTTCTACGAATGTCCAAGTAACGGTATTTCATTCGGATGTCTTCACCGCCGTCAGTTTCATCTTCAATAGTAAACGGAGGGGTTAAAGCGGCGTTTAATATATTAAGTTCGGTAACTAATATTTCAATTTCACCAGTTGGAATGTTTTTGTTTTTGGCTTCACGCTCAATAACAGTTCCTTTTACCTGAATCACATATTCGCGTCCCAATGTTTTGGCAGTTTCAAAAACTTCTTTTATAGAACGGCTTTCGTCAAAAATCAATTGAGTAATTCCGTAACGGTCGCGTAAATCAACCCAATTCATAAATCCTTTATCTCTAGATTTTTGAACCCAACCGGCAAGCGTAACTTCTGTATTGATATGTGAGGCATTTAATTCGCCGCAATTATGACTTCTGTACATGATATAAATTTTAGTTTTTGCTTTTTAGCGCGACTGCAAATTTAGGACTAATTCTCAATATTAGATTGTCAAAGTTTATTTTTTACATTTATTACTTTTTTAATTTCTTCAAATAGGCTTTTAATTTTAAAGAACAGTAAGTTTTGTGATTATTTTGCAGTGTATTTCTTTCTTTTTGATTTCCAATGTTAAGCTTTTGTCTATGTTACTAAATTGTTAAGTAAAAGTTTTTTTAATGTAAAATTTGTTCCTAATTTTGATACAGTAAGATACAAACAATTAAAAACTAACGATATGAAAAAGATTATGATTTTGGCCGCGGTATTATTTTCAGGAGCAATTTTTGCCCAAGATGCGAAACCGGTTTTGGAGCCTTTTGGTAAAAAATTAAAAGCGACTTATTTTTATGAAAATGGGCAAGTGCAACAGGAAGGATATTTTGAAAACGGAAAATTAGAAGGAATTTGGGTTTCTTATAACGAAGCTGGAGATAAAATTGCCTCAGGTGAATATGTTGCTGGAGTAAAAACAGGAAAATGGTTTTTTTGGTCACAAAAAACCGGAAAAAATAGTCTTTGTGAAGTAGATTTTTCTAATAATAAGATTGAAAAAGTTAAAAATTGGAGACAAGATGCTTTTGCAACTTCAAACGAATAGCATAATACATAGTTAATTTAAGAAAAGGAGAAAGTCTTTGTTGATTTTCTCCTTTTTTTATTCTGATTTTCAATGTTATAACTTTGTTAAGGCAAAACATGTTTAACTGAATTTATTGTATCTTTATTAAACAAATATGGCGCATGGTTTAGGGGTGAAATAGAGAATCAGTTAGTTTAAATATCTATTTGTCAGAACTCTAAATTATAAAGTTTGTGTTTGTTAAGAAATCGGCTTTTATGGGTTACTGTATTAGCCGATTTTGATTGTTTCAATGCGTTTCACTTTTTATGCATTTGAAATATAATCGTATAACTGCCCCTTTCTGCATGAATCTTTCTTAATTTCTTTAATTAATGGTCAAAGCAAAACCAAAAGAGGTTTTCTATAATTATTTTATTCTAACTTTTTTAATCTAATTAGTATGCCAAAGTATGTTATTGAAAGAGAAATTCCTAACGCAGGGAATTTGACACCAGAACAATTAAAGGAGATTTCGAATGCGTCTTGCGATGTCTTAAGAAAAATGGGACCGGAAATACAATGGAAACACAGTTATGTGACTGATGATAAGATTTATTGTGTTTACATTGCCCCAAATGAAGAAATGATTCGGGAACATGCAAGTCAAGGTGGGTTTCCCGCTAATAAAATCAGCCTAGTTTCTGAAATAATTGATCCAGTTACTGCGGAATAGTATTTATGGCTTATTTTAGAAAAGGAGAAAATAAAAACGATTTTCTCCTTAATTATTTATTGGTTTTAAAGTGCTCAATGCTTTTGTAGTATCTGAATAAATGATCATAGATTAATAACTCATACATTCTTTGTTTTGATGTGTATTGACGATTCATCATCATGTGAATATGACTCATTAGAAAATCAGATAATGGAATTGTTAATTTATCTTTTATTAACAAGATTGTTTTATTAGTTTGATTTTGTTTTTCTTGTATCGCTACATAAATTTTAGGAAAATCATTTAAAGCTGTTCCCGACAAGAAAAACTGTACTTCCTGAGACAATTCTTTATAATGGTTAGCCATTTCTTTTTTAAGAGTTTTATCTGCATCAAATTCCTTTTTGAAAGAAGCTTGTAATTCATCCATTAAAGTCAATTTCTGAATATTACTTAACGAAAATGAATTTAAAAAACTGTCAATCGAAAGAAAACTAAAAATTAATTCCATCTTATTTTTTGTAAAATTTAATTTTAGAGATAGATAATTTAATATCATTTCGCTATCCTGCCAGAATAAAGTTTCGGAATCTTCAATAGTGTTTTTTCCATATCGTTCCATTTCTCTTTGATAAGTATCTGTTTGAACTTTCCAAACAATATTATCTTGGAGTAATGTGTTTAAAACAGGGTACAATTGCGCAATAATAAGGGATGTGTTTTCTGAATTTGCACAATAAATTCGAATTCTAAGATGCTCCTCAGGGTCTTTGTATCTAATGAAAAACCATTTTTGGATTTTATTTTCGTCTCTTAATTCTTGTATTACTGGATTTAGTTTTTCAAGTAAAATGATATCGGCAGTTTTAACGCCAGTATAGATTTTATAGTATAACCATTCGCTTCCTAAGCAAAAATCTCTCTTCATATTCTAAGTTTGTTCTTTATAAAATGAAAGTATAATTTGATTGGCGAAGTTTTCTCCGTTTTTATCTTTAACAACTGATTCTTCTGTAAATAAAAATTCTTCTAAGTCGATTATATTTTGACTTTGTATTGATTTTAAGAATAGCTGAATTCCAATTTCATTCTTAAAATCGATTAAAAGAGTATTGTCAAAATGTATCCAATTTACATATTGGGGAATGTTACGCATAGTTCGCCAAATTGTAAAGATTTCCACTAGAGAAGAGCTGTTTTGTTTATAAAAAGATTCCATTTCTTTTTTGGTTACGCTCCATCTTGCTTTGCTAAGAATGATATCTCTGTATACGACCCTTGGGAAATAGTTATAATGGCTTTCTAAGACTCCCCATGAGAAACTATAAATTGGTTTTACATTTTGGGACTGTAAATCAGCCAAAAAGTGATAAATGGGCAATGATTTATTGGAATAATTATGTGCGTTTGACAAGCATGGAATGATTTCTTTATTGTGTTTTTTAGAACGTAATACAATAGTGTCATTTTTAATGGAGACCATTAAATCATCCAGCCCAATTTGATATTCTGCGGGTACTCCTGAATTTGATAAATAAGGAATTTCAAATTCTCTTAAAACGGGTCTTCTTAAAATATTTCCAGTTCTCGATTCTGGAATATGAACGATTTCGGCTAGAATTTTATCTTTATGATAGATCGTTTCCTTTTGTATGATTTCTGAACTTAAGTTGTGAATTGCTTTATTGCCATTACAAAAACGGGCAAGTAATTTTGCGGCACTTATACTGCCCGAAGACTCTATTGCAATAATTTCACGTTCATCCTTTCTTAAACATTCTATCATGACCGAAAAGGTTGCAGGAGCATTATTCCAATTATGGTCAAATTCAGGAAAATCTTTTTCAGAGAGGGTTATGATGTTTTCTTTTTTTAAAAGAGATTCCTGCAGTTTTGTTTCCAAAATAAAGTCAAAATCAGTCCAATTTTGATTTTTTTCGTCTGAAATTTTAGTTGCAAATGAGAATTGTTCTAAAAGATCATGAGTGTCGTTCATCTCTTGATTTTGAAGATAGCCAATACCAGTCTCCGTGTCTAAGACTGTGGTCAAAGGCATTTCTCTTGATTCATATCTTTTGGTAAATGCCTTAATGAAATGGATTTGATTCACAGATTCTTTTTGTTTCTGAATTCCATTTAAAAATCGAATGGCTTGAAGTACTTTTCTAGATACGTTGTCGCTTAATGTATTTACAAAATCAGTTGTGTTTAAATCTGTTTGAAAAAGATATTTGTTGTCATATTCAATACCTAATTTTTGAATTTCAGTTTTTATTTTCTCGTACTTATTTTCGAAAGGATTTAGACTTGCGTCTAATGCTGAAAACTGTTCTTTTATTTTTTGCAAAAGTTCGCATTCCTCTTTTAAAGCTGGAATTTTATTCAGAATAGTAAAAACGCTGCCCCAATCGTCATCTCCTGTTACCGTTGCATCCAATTCGCTTACTAGAAATTGAAAATCGATGAGTTGATTGATATATTCTAATGCTTCTTCAGTTTCGGAACCATCATCAGCTAATAAACAAATCATTTCAGGAACAGTTATGCCTGATTTGGTTTTGGCCAATAAAAGAGCTAGTAAATCGGATTTACGTATTGCCGAAATATGGTGTTCTCTTTTTGTTTTTATGTATTTGTATTCTACAAATCGATAAAAGTTACCTAATTCATAAATTGAAGTATTAGGATAATATTTTAAATGTGGGATGACCTCTTTTCGTCTCGAAAAGTCTTGCAATAAGGCTACCCAAAACTGCATGTCAAATTGTGTATGCCGAGAGTGGTTTTCTTGAGATTCAAGTGTAATGTTTGTCTCTGGAGTTATTTTTCCCACTGTACAACCTGCAAATATTCCGAAAGGAGTACAGCGAGCAGACATTCTGGATAAATATTTAAGAAAGCTGAGTTCTAAAGCTAGCTTTTTTTTATCAGATACGGTTGATGGGTTTGATTTACATTTGCCTAAAGCTGAGAGCAGTTCAGGAGAAGCTAAGTGAATAGCTTCTCGAACATAGTCATTTTCTAACTGTAGCAAAAGGTTTTCGAATGAATAATTGGCTGCTAAATTGCTGTAGAAAGAAATTGGAAATAATGGAGTTCTTAAAACATAGTGTTGGAAAGGCAGAACTTTGTATTTGTTCATTACTTTTTATGTTTACTCACTTTCTCAGCCATTTGCATAGCATTATATACATTTAATACTTTTCCGGATTTGGATAATTCCGAGAAAGGAACTTTTTTGTCTTTTATCCCCGGAACTAGAACTTCTAAATCATAAGCAGTACCCGAATCCAGAATGATTTGTTTGACTTCAGTCGCTGTAAGGTTTGGATAGTACGACCAGATTAATGCAGCGGTTCCAGAAACCATTGGAGCCGCAAGTGAAGTGCCAGACTCCGTTTTATAAATATTGCCTGCTCCTGTGGTGTAAATTTTATCTCCAGGGGCAAATAAATCTACATTTTGCTTTCCATAATTAGTAAAATCTGACACAAATGTACTGCTTAGTTTGTGGGTTATAGAACCTACATTGATGAAATTGTTACACATTTCTTTAGAACCATCATAGCTAATATCACTAGGATAAGAGGGGTTTTCATCTACACTTTGACTATCATTTCCTGCACTGTGAACGAGTAGTACATTGTGTTTTTCAGCATATTTAAAAGCCTCATAAACCCATTCTTTGTGCATTGTGAATTCTTTACCAAAGGACATATTGATTATTTTTGCACCATTATCCACAGCATAGCGAATCGCCATAGTGATGTCTTTGTCATGTTCGTCTCCCGATGGAGAAATGTTCAAGGGCATGACTTTTACATTCTGTGCAATCCCTTTTATTCCTTTGCTATTATTCCTGTTCGCAGCAATAATACCAGATACCATTGTGTTATGATCTTGAATAGTTCTTACACCTTTTATCGTATTGCTAACTTTGTTATTACCATATCCTTTTTCTAGGATTGTTGGATTATCACCAATAGAGAGTCGTTCGTTATAATTTAAATTCAAATTTTTATTGACAACAGAGTCTAGTTGAATTTCTTTGTCTTTTATATCCTCTAAAGTTTTTTCATTAACTTCAAGATTACCCATCATATAATCGATTAATGCTCCAAGATCTTTATCATTGTCATCACGTCTCTGTCTGTACCTTTTATCATTTATTTTATATTTTTTATACATACTATCCAGTTGTTCATAGGTATAATCTTCTTTAGGAAAAAAATGTTTTAAGGTATCTTTTACCAAGGGATAGATGGCTACACTGTGCTTTAAGGATTTTAACCAATTTTGATAATACTTGTCTTTTTCTTCCAGTGTTTTTAATGCCCTTTGGTATTCTTTATATTTATACAAGTCTTGAGTGCCGATCTGAGATTCTGTTTTATTCTTAAATAATGATTCCCAATCTTTTACGATTCGCACGTATTCATATCTATTCCATACAACATAGCCACCACTTTTTGTTCCTGTAAAACTCCAGCCATTGATGTCGTCTATATAGCCGTTTTTGTCATCATCAATACCATTGTTTGGAATTTCATTGGGGTTTGTCCATATTTGGCCTTGTAAATCTTCGTGATTCAAATCGATTTGAGTGTCGATTACTGCAACAATGATGCTTTTACTTTTGGGTTTCTTTTTGTTTAGACTATACCATTTATCCAGAGAAATTCCTGGGATAGTATCTTGCTGGTAGTCTTTTTGATGCCATGTTTGCATGTTCAAAGGATTAAGCTCCTTTGTAAAGGTAGACTTCAAAGGAATAGATGTAGGATCTATTGTTGTTTTGCAACTTATGAAAAAAATTAAAAAGAAAAGAAAAGTATAAATAGATTTCATTAAGATTTATGTTTACTCACTTTCTCAGCCATTTGCATGGCATTATATACATTTAAAACTTTTCCTGATTTGGATAATTCCGAGAATGGGACTTTTTTGTCAGTTGTGTCAGGAACAATAACTTCTAAATCATAAGCAGTACCCGAATCCAGAATGATCTGTTTGACTTCAGTTGCTGTAAGGTTTGGATAGTACGACCAGATTAATGCAGCGGTTCCGGAAACCATTGGGCCTGCAAGCGAGGTTCCTGAATCTGAGACATAGGTGTTGTTTCCTGTGGAAGTAGTATAGATTTCTTCGCCAGGGGCAAATAAATCTACGTTTTGCTTTCCATAATTAGAAAAAGTGGATACAAATGTACTGTCTAGTCTAGAAGAAATGGATCCTACATTGATGAAATTATTGCATACTTCTTTAGTTCCATTAAAACTATTATCACTCGGGTAATACGGATTTTCATCAACATTAAATCCATTATTTCCAGCGCAATGAACCAGTAGAACATTGTGCTCTTCAGCGTACTTAAAAGCTTCGAATACCCATTCTTTGTGCAATGAGAATTCTTTCCCAAAAGACATATTGATTATTTTGGCCCCATTATCCACCGCATAACGTATCGCCATAGTAATATCTTTATCGTGCTCATCACCAGAAAAGGAAATACACAAAGGCATTATTTTTGCATTTTCAGCAATTCCTTTTATGCCAATATTATTGTTTCTGTTGGCTGCTATAATACCTGAGACTTCAGTACTATGATTTTGTATATTTCTATACCCTTCTTTGTTTATGCTAATATTGTTTGTGCCATAACCCTTTTCAAGAAAGTCAGGATTGTCTCCTATAGAAATACGTTCATTATAATTCAGGTTAAGATTTTTATTGACGACAGAATCTGACTGTGTGGCGTTTTCATTAATCTGTTTGAAGTCTTTTTGATTAACTTCAAAATTAACCATCATGCCGTCTATTAGTGTGCCAAAATCTGTATCCTTATCATCGCTCCTTTGACCGAATGTTTTGTTGTTTATCTTGTGTTTTTTATACATGCTATCCAATTCCTGATAAGTATAGTCTTCTTTTGGAAAATAATGTTTTAAACTATCTTTTGCCAACGAATAAGTGACCATGCAATGTTTTGTGATTTTAAGTAAATTTTTGTAGTAAATAGTTTTTTCTTTCAGTATTTTTTCTGCTCTTAAGTATTCTTTATAGTTTGGTAAGTCTTTAACTGGAATTTCATTTTCAATTTTGTTTTTAAATAATGGATTCCACATTCTCACAAAGCGAACATATTCAAAATTTCCCCATACTATATAACCTCCATTTTTGGTTCCTGTAAAATTCCATCCATTTATATCATCAATGTAACCATTATGGTCGTCATCGATGCCGTTATTAACAATTTCTTTTGGATTGATCCAGATGTTGTCTTTTAAATCTTCATGGTTTTTATCAATTTGAGTGTCAATTACCGCAACTGTAATATTTTTGCTTTTGGGTTTGTTTTTATTTTGGGCATACCATTTGTCTAAAGAAATACCAGGATTTCCATCTTGGTCATAATCTTTTTGATACCAATATTGTAATATTTTTTTTGAATTTTGTGAAATATCAGAAATTAAAATCGGTTGTTTTGCAGATTTGCATCCAGAAAACAACAATAATACAAATAAAAATAGATTATAACTGGACTTCATAAAGTGTTAGAGTTTTAAATGTCTATCGAGTAACTTTAACAATAATTGTTTTTGTTTCTGTAACAGTTACAACATCTTCATCTTTACCGAATCCTCCATTGATCAAATGGATGTTTTTTAATTTTGCTACATTCATTTTTTCTAAATCAAATTTTTTGTTAGCTTTTTTCTCTTTGTCCGTTTTCATAATTTTTAATATTTTGGTTGTTATTAATTACTGCAAATTTATAGTAACTTTTATTTTTAAAATTAAAATACTTTGGTTTGCTTATCGAAATTCAGGAATTTCGATAAGCAAATATTATTCAAATGATTGATTTTGATTTGATTATGTTTTTTGTTTGAGTCTCTAATTCTTTGATGAAATAAGTGGGTTTTATGCCTGTTTTTTTGTAAAAAGCGGTTGAAAAGGATTCAGCATTATTAAATCCGTACTCTAAAGAGAGAGCATGAATAGTGTATTTACGAAGCTTATTGTCTTTTTGTAATTGAATAATGGCATACTCAATTCTTAAATCATTGATGTATTGAATAAATGTTTTTCCTTTATGGGTATTTACAATTTTTGAAATGTATTTGCTGTTTGTTTCAAATGTATTTGAAAGGGTTTGTACTGTAATATTAGATTGTAAGTATTCTTTTTTGGATTCAAATCGTTTGAGTTTTTCAAGAATTTGTTTTACCAGTTCTTCAGCAATACCAATGTCTACATTGGAATTATTGGCTTCAATTTCGATTTCATCGTTGGGTATATTTGTTATGTTGTTTTTGGATTGCTCCGTTTGGTTTATGATTTTTTCAAAACTGGATTTATACTTTTTTTTCAGATTGTGTTGATAAATACCTAAACTAGTAACGGAAATGGTAATTAAAAACAAACCTCCAATTCCCCAGTATGATGTTGTTCTTTCACTTTCAAGAGATTGAATCAAGCTTTCTTTATCGGAAATCAAATGGGGTGTGTCATATTCTTTTTGTAATTTTTTTGTTAATTCTTTATAATTTTTTTGCAAAGTACTGTCTATGTACATATATTTTGTGAGATATTTTAATTGATTCCCTTTGTCACCCTTTTCTTTGAAATAAGAGATTAGAAAAGAATAACCACTTGTGAATTCTGGAGTAATTCTTTTTGTTTTGTTATAAAGGGAATCTACTTTAATGAAGTTTTTTATTGCCAAGTGTTTATTTCCAAGTCCCTCATAGGCCTTTCCTAAATAGTAATAGGCAGCCAAAGTGTTTCCTTCATCTTTATAGACTATTATTTTTGGCAATGCTTTTTTAATACTGTCAAGAGCTGTTTTGTATTTTTTTTTCAAGACTAAATTAGCACCTTCATTTAAAATGAAAAGGGAATTGTATATCTCATTTTTAGTCATTTTGGACTCTGTATATCCTAGTCTATTATAATAAGTTGCAGAGTCGGTTTGATTTAATGTTTTAAATGCATCTGCAAGAGCGAATAGTGTATTTTGATACATTATAGAATATTTAGGAGTTCTTAACTCCTTTTTTTTATAGTATTTCAAGCATTCTCTATATAAATTTAATGCTTCAATTGTTTCGCCCAACTCTTCAGATCGTAATACTGCAATAGAATATTTTATCTCAAAGTAATAGTCAATGTTGTTCTTTAAAGCATATTTTTCAGCCAAAATAAAATTATCAATTGCTTCATTATATTTAAATTGAGATTTTAATTCGTACCCTTTTTCTGTATAAGCAACTGCGGGAAAATCGATATCGTTAGTTTTTATGGAATATTTAATTACACTATCTAAAAAATAAATTGATTTGTTTCCTGTATTTAACACAGAATACATATAATACCCTTTTGCTATTCTAATAGGATTTTGCTCGTTTTTCGCTTTTATTAAATAGGCATTTGCAATCTCTTTTTGTAATTTAGTATCCCTATCATTTTTGATAAATATTTTTTTTAAGGTATCATAAGGAAGCCTTGAAAGTTCTTTTTTTGATACCTGTCCAAATAAAGTAAATGGAATTAAGAGTAAAAAAAGTATTTTCTTCCAGTTTAAGTAGGTCATTGGGTTTGGTTTTTCACAAAAATACAGCAAACAATACTATTTTTAATAAAAATAATGATTTTCTTATAAGTGTATTATAACTTTGATATTGAGGCGTTTATAAAAACGCCAATCCCTTAATTCCTGAAAATCGTGTCTGAATTCCCGAATCCCGACAGCAATAGTTTGCTTTAGATAGGAAGTTTCGACTAGTTTTGGCATCAGGATAGTGAAACAGTTTTTTGGTAAGACGTTACTCTGAAAGTTAAATCATTTTCTGCAATTGTAATTTGGCCAATTATGTGGGATTGTTTCAGCTGTACTGTAACCCTATAAAAAACAGAGCAAAGGGAACACAAGTGCCTGAATAAAGTCTGTGAAAAATAAATGTTCTCGAGAAAACGATTTTGTTACAAACGATTAATTAACATTTAAAAAAACGTAAAAATGAATTTAGATAATTTAAAATTAGTAGAGCTTAATGCTCAGGAAGTGCAAGAAGTTGACGGGGGGTGTTTGGGATAGATGATGTAGCTTATGCTGCAATAGCCTTTGTTGGAGCGGGTATAATTAACAATTGGTCTGATATCAAAAGAGGTGCTAGAGATGCATGGCATACATTATAATTTTAATAAAATATTCTTATGACAAATATAACTACTGAATTTTTGATAGAATTAAATACCAAAGAAATTATTACTATTTCAGGAGGACAGATCACCACTGAAACAAGTTTTTGGTATGATGCTGCTTATTATCTTACTTGGAAATATAAAATGAATTTCGTTTATGGAATTCCATTTGCATAATCATTTAATCATTTAACTCTAAAAAGGGAATCATTTCCCTTTTTTTAATTTTACAACTATGAATATATTACAAAAATTAAAGTTTTTTTTGTCAAAGGTTATTAAAGTTTCAATAATTTTTTTTCTAATTTTTTTAATTAACTATTTGATAAGTTTTTACCCAGCATTTAAACATTTTGTAAAAGATTTACTAATTAAATAATTTATTTTTTTAACAATCAAAATCTCATCTATATCTACTATGGCTAATATGTTTGCAACAAGACAAAAACTCATATTATTGATCTTATATAAAAACACATTAAAAAAGATATCCTGCTCTGCGAATTCTCCTGATTTCGTAGCAACAGCTATTCTTTACAAGTAAAAACTAGCTTTTCATAAGCTTTAAATTAAAATTTTAATGAAATTTTCAAAAAACTTTTATCTTCTAATAGGTGTGTTGTTTACAATAGATTTTTTTTATTCACTATTTGATAAACGTGACACGCATGAATTATTCTGTTGGGATGTCAATATTTGGATTTATAGGAGTTATCGATTTTTAATTGCAATTGCATTCATCAAATTATATTTTCATCAAAAAAGCTTAGACTCAAAAAAATTAACTTGAAATAAAAGATCTTATCTAAAAAAACAATTTAAAATCTATGAACTTCAGTTCAGACCCCATAAACACCCTAGAAAATCTTTTTGCCAGAAACAAAATCAAGAGTATCTCCTTCTATTTAGTATTTCTTATTGCAGTTTTGTTTTTTCTGCCACTATTGACGGTTATTAAATTAGACATTAGCAGTCTACTTGTTTTATGAGCTGAATATTTTTAAAAATCATGTCTGAATTCCCGAATCCCGACAGCAATAGTTTGCTTTAGATAGGAAGTTTCGACTAGTTTTGGCATCAGGATAGTGAAACAGTTTTTTGGTAAGACGTTACTCTGAAAGTTAAATCATTTTCTGCAATTGTAATTAGGTCAATTATGAGGGATTGCTACAGCTGTTATGTAACCCTATAAAAAAACAGAGCAAAGGGAACACAAGTGCCTGAATAAAGTCTGTGAAAAACAAATGTTCGTGAGAAAAGGATTTTGTTACAAACGATTAATTAATATTTAAAAAACATAAAAATGAATTTAGATAATTTAAAATTAGTAGAGCTTAATGCTCTGGAAGTACAAGAAGTTGACGGGGGAATAAATCTTTTATCTCCTTATGCAGCGTGGCATGCTTCAAGAGAATTTGGTATGTTTGCGTATGGGTTTGTCAATGGCTTTTTAGAGAATCTTTAACTAATAAAAAATAAAAAAATGGAAAATTTAATTGAATTAAACGAATTTGAATTATTGAATATTGAAGGTGGTACTTCTGAAGAATGGGGGTACAGAATGGGAAGAGCATTAGCAACGACTGTTAAACAAACTGCTACTTTGTTTGGTCTTGTTGCAATTTTTGCACTATAACTTAGATTCTTTTAAATAAATGAAAAAGAGTTATTTTTCTTGCTTTTATAGTAAAAAAAATAACTCTTCATTCTATTAAAAGAGGTTAATAATTAATAAGTCTTAAATTGAAAACGAAAACAATTAAAATATTATTGCTTGTATTCTCCGCAGTTGCTATTATTGATTTAATTAAATCTGTAATAAAACCAAAGTTAACGTATGATGTTTGTAGCTTTGATACAAATATTTGGATTTATAGAGCTTATGAGATTCTATTGACATTCATATTTGTAAAGGCGTATTTTAAAATAAAACAAGAATGAACTTCAGTTCAGACCCCATAAATACCCTAGAGAATCTTATCGCCAAAAACAAAACCAAGAGCATTTCCATATACTTGGTGGTGGTTTTAGGAATTTTAGCTTTTCTGGCATTATTGCCCGTTATTAAAGTAGATATCAGTAGTCAAAGTCGTGGTATGGTACGCTCGACTACCGATAATGTGCCACTCACTAGTTTGGTCAATGGCAAAGTAACTTTTGTAAATCTCAAGAACAATAGGATGGTGCAAAAAGGCGATACTCTTGTGCAGCTCACTCTGGATAATCTGGATACTGAGAAAGCAACCAATCAAACACTTTCGGCTACTATTCAAAACCAGATTCAGGATTTGTCATTGGTTATTTTGGGTAAAAGTAATTTACTAAAAACACCAGAATTGCAGCAGGAATGGTTTAGTTATTCCAGCAAACGCGAGGAGCTGCTTAGTAAAATTGCTCAAGCTAAAACAGGATTCGACCGAAACAAACAATTGTATGACAAAGGCGTAATTGCGAAAGCTGAGTTCGAAAAATACAGTTTTGAATTTACTTATGCACAACAGGCATTATCCGGATTGGAAAAAAATCAGCGATCTGAATGGCAAAACAAAAAGAGAGAACTCGAGGAGCAATTGCAAAATCTAAATGGGACATTGCAAAAAATAAATGTAGAAGCTAAAAATTATGTCATAATTGCTCCTTTATCTGGGACAGTAGAGGGCTTTTCTGGAATTCAAGTAGGTTCATTTTTAAATGCGTCACAACCTATTGCCACAATTTCGGCTACAGATCAGCTTATTGTGGAAAGCACGGTTTCGCCTAATGATATTGGATTAATACATAATAATCAAAAAGTAAAATTTCAACTCGATGCGTTTAATTACAATCAATGGGGATTACTGGAAGGGAAAGTAATTGACATTGACCGTAATATTACGATTCAGGAAAATCAAACTTTTTTTAAAGTACGTTGCGCTTTGAATAGTACCGCTATGCAATTGCAATCAGGGTATAAAACCCAAATTTCAAAAGGAATGACTCTCACGACCCGTTATATGATAACAAGAAGAAGTCTTTATGATTTGTTGTTTGACAAAATGGATGATTGGTTGAACCCGAAACAAATTGCCCCAAAATCTTAAGTTTGGAAATAATTGTAAAATAATATTTTAATTCAGGGAAAGTCTAAAATCTTTCTTCTATTATCTATACTCTTTAATGGCCTCCATAAAAATAAAACAACATGATATTAAAGATTGTGGGGCTGCTTGTCTCGCTTCTATTGGAAATCATTACCAAGTTAATCTCCCAATAGCGAGAATTCGTCAATATGCCAATACTGATAAACGCGGTACGAATGTACTGGGAATAATTGAAGCTGCCGAAAAAATGGATTTTACAGCCAAGGGCGTAAAAGGAGGAATGGATGCCATAGATAAAATTCCGCTTCCTGCTATTGCTCATGTAGTGGTCAAAGAACAACTGCATCATTATGTGGTGATTTATTCTGTAGGGAAAGGAAAAATTGAAGTTATGGATCCTGCTTTTGGCAAAATGGAAACCTACACTTTTGAAGAATTTCAAAAAATATGGACAGGTGTTTTGGTTCTTTTTGCTCCAAATGATGATTTTAGAACTTATAATGAGAAAGTTTCTCCCATAAAACGATTCTGGCATTTGGTACAGCCCCACAAAACCATTTTGATTCAGGCATTGGTTGGTGCCATTCTTTTTACTGTTTTGGGATTGGCGATGTCTATTTATATCCAAAAAATTACGGATTATGTTTTGGTTGAAGGCAATAGAAACTTGCTCAATTTATTGAGTGTTTCCATGATTGTCATTATTTTGCTTCAAGCTTACATCGGGTCCAAAAAGAGTGTTTTTGTCATGAAAACTGGACAATTGATAGATGCCAAATTGATTTTGGGCTACTATAAGCATTTACTTCACTTACCACAACGTTTTTTTGATACAATGCAAATCGGGGAAATTACTTCGAGAATTAATGATGCCGTCAAAATACGTTCGTTTATCAATGAAGTTGCGATAGAGATGATTGTCAATGTGTTTATTGTGATTTTTTCATTTACCTTGATGTTTACTTATTACTGGAAATTGGCTTTGGTAATTTTGCTTGTAATTCCGTTTTATACTTTGATTTATTTTATTTTGAACAAATTCAATAAAAAAGTAGAACGAACCATTATGGAAAACGCAGCCGAATTGCAGACTCAATTGGTCGAAAGTGTTACCCATGTTCGTACGGTAAAGGAATTTGGCATTGAAGAATTCTCAAATTTGAAAACTGAAAATAAGTTTGTGAAATTATTGTTTACTACTTATAAATCGGGGTTGAATGGAATTTTCGCAGGAACTTCTACTCAATTTCTGGCTTCAATATTTACGGTTGTTTTAATGTGGATAGGTTCGGGTTATGTGATAGACAGAGCGATTACGCCTGGAGAATTATTTTCGTTTTATGCTTTGATTGGTTATTTTACTTCACCAGTTGCTTCCTTAATCGGGATGAACAAAACGGCACAAAATGCCTTGATTGCTGCCGACCGGCTTTTTGAAATTATGGATTTGGAAAGAGAGGAAACTGAAAACAAAGTGGAACTGCAAAGAGAAAGTATTGGCGATATAAAATTTGAAAATGTGTCTTTTCGATATGGTTCGAGAACAGAAGTATTCAAAAATTTCAATGCGGTATTTAAGAAAAATGAAACTACTGCTATTGTGGGAGAAAGCGGGAGCGGGAAAACAACTTTGATTTCACTTTTGCAAAATTTGTATCCCATAAAAGAGGGCAAAATCTACATAGGAGATTATGATACGCAGTTTGTTCATTACCAAAGTTTACGCAACTGCATTGGGGTGATTCCGCAGCAGCTCAATTTATTTTCTGGAAATATTATTGAAAATATTGCTTTAGGCGATTCGTTTCCAAACATTCAACGGGTATTGGATTTGTCCAAACAATTAGCAATTACGGAATTTGTCGAAAAATTGCCTAATGGATTTGAAACCCAAATAGGCGAAAACGGAGCGATGCTTTCAGGTGGGCAAAAACAGCGTATTGCCATTGCCAGAGCCTTATATAAAAATCCAGAGGTTTTATTGATGGATGAAGCGACGTCATCCTTGGACACCAACTCAGAACGAATTGTAAAAGAAGTGATTGACAATTTTAAGGCACAAGGTAAAACGGTTATCGTAATTGCCCATCGTTTGAGTACCATAGCCAATGCAAATACCATTCTCGTTATGGAAAATGGAATGATTGTAGAATCGGGTAATCATACTGATTTGTTAGAACAAAAAGGGAAGTATTTTGATTTGTGGAATAAGCAGAGTTTAGTATAGCTTGAATTCTCGATTGTCTAATCCCTAACGAATTGATTATACTCAAAAACCCCGTCCCAAATTTCGTCCATTCTTACTAGTGCTTTCCCTATGGAAATCACTTCCCATTTTCCATTGGTTTCAAATGCAAGACCGCTGTTTTTTAATTTAAGCAATGCTTCTTTTACATCAAAATCAAGGTCTGTATTGTGTTTGGTTTTAAACCAGGATTCAATTTGATAATCGAGTTCATCTTCGGTCAACGGAGTTCCGCTTTTGCTCAAAAAAGAATACGCCAATATGGTTTCCTTTAGGACTTCTTCTTCTGAAGAATTCAGCAAAGAATAAAACGCACCGCTGTTGTTTCCAAGATTCTTAAAATACAAACTGTCCGAAAGCATTTTGGAATATCTGATTTTCTTGTTTACAAAGTTGTTGTATTGGCGGAACAAGTACGCACCCAAAATTCCAAGCGCAATTAATCCTTGGTTCAACGACGTTTTGCTGTTCAACAAATCTATAGTTTCCCCAGATTCGTATGCCGATTGCATTGTAATCAATGCTGGAATTACCTTGGTGATCAACAATGAAATCCCCCCCACAACACCTGGAACCCATAATAATAGTTTGTCGGTTAACGACATTTTGGGAATGGCATTTGGAAAAATCGTTTCGAGATCGTTTTTGGGAACGCGTTTAAAGATTTTTAAAACTACAGTTCCAGGTTCGATTAGTGATTTGTTTTTTTTGAGTTTGTTTTTTTTGTAATAATCAGCATCATGATAGCTAAGGTAAATCATCACGCGGTCATAATATTCGACCTCAATTTTTTTCTTCCAAAAAACGTATCGGCTAACCTTTTCTTTGGCAGTATGCTGACCTCTCACATAAATTTCATAATCCTTATAAACATCCAAGTCAATAGCCAGTTTTAAGCCTATCAAATCTGAATCTTGGAAAGCCTGATCCAAAGTTTCCTGACTTACACGACTATAATTGCTTAAATCCAGAACTTTAAGCAGATTTTCTTTGAAAAGCGCAAAATCACTTTTGCCCTTAAAAGTCTCTCTTTCTTTTGGATGCAAATCAGGATCAAAAAAAGCGTAATGCTGTTTTATATTCCGAATCAGATTAAACGCTTCATAGTGAAAATAATGTTCAATGATGTCAAACAGCTTTTTGAAATTTTCGGTCTGCTTTTTATCACCGGCAAATTCAGCCAGTTGCTCTTCGAGTAAGAATTCCTTATCAAATGGGATATAATGCTCTCTCTTCATCTTGAATTTGGGACTTTAATGGATTTTTTAATTCTGGCAAAGGTAAAGCACAAAACTCTAAAATTAAAAATAATAATAAGGAGCGAAACAATTGGCTTTATTGGGAAATATGGGTTCCTGCTGTCCGCTATATTCCGTCCTGTCAAAAAAGACGGGACGGGATGTCACTTCCATCAGGGCTAACAGCCGGTAAAGGTAATTTTTGGAAAACTTGATTAGAAAACAAAAACCCACCCAAAATCAAATTTCAGGTGGGTTTTTAGAAAGATTTTAAAAATCTATATTTTATCGGCTTGAATTTGTCTTCGATCTCTCAACCAATACTTCGTTCTTTTAACGAGATAGAACATTACCGGTACCATTACCAAGGTCAATACCGTGGCATAAGTCAACCCGAAGATGATGGTCCAGGCCAAAGGACCCCAGAAAATCACGTTGTCCCCACCCATGAAAATATGTGGATTCAAGTTGGTTATCAAAGAGAAAAAGTCAAAATTCAGTCCGATGGCCAGCGGGATTAATCCCAAAACGGCTGTCAAAGCAGTCAGTAATACAGGACGCAGCCTTGATTTACCCGATTCGATTATCACTTCTTTGATTTCTTCTATCGTTAAATCGTCATGGCTTTCCAGATGATTATCGGCAACTTTTTTGTCTAATAAGAGAACAAAGAAGTCCATTAATACGATACCATTTTTCACCACAATACCCGCCAGCGAAATGATTCCCATCATCGTCATCAGGATTACAAAATCCATGTTGGCAATGACGTATCCATAAAAGACCCCGCTAAAACTCAGGATTACCGTAAACAGGATCACCATCGTTTTGGAAACCGAATTAAACTGCAATACAATAATAATCGTAATTCCGGCCAAAGCCAAAAAGAGCGCATACATCAGGAAACTTTGGTTTTTGCCTTGCTCTTCCTGTACTCCCGAGAAGGAATAGGTAATTGTTTTTGGCAATTCATATCCTTTTAAATCGGTGGCAATTTGTTTGGTGATTTCATCTCCATTGTAACCCGTCAAAACATTAGAGTAAACCGTCATAATACGTTTTTGGTTTTTTCTCTTGATTTGATTATAGGTTGTGGTTTTCTCTGTTTCGGAAACCGCCGAAATTGGCACCTGCATCATTTGTCCGTTAGCAGGATTTCTAAAAGTCAGTGCCTGATTGAATAATATGTTTTCGTTTTTACGCTGATCATCCTGCATACGCATCGTGATGTTGTAGTCGTCATCACCTTCTTTGTAAGTCGAGATTTCCTGACCATATACCGAACGGCGCAAATTGAATCCCAGCTGCCCTGTCGAAACCCCTAAACTTCCCGCACTTACACGGTCTACTTTTACCTCAAGTTCCGGGCTTTCTTTATTAACATCAATACTCAAACGCTCAATTCCGGGAATGTTTTTGGAATTGATAAAAGTAATCATCTTGTCTGCTTCTTTCAGCATTTCGTCATAATCGATACCTGTCAGCTGAATACTGATCGGGTAACCTGCCGGTGGTCCGTTGGCGTCTTTTTCGACCGTAACCGTAGCTCCGGCAATTCCTTTTACTTTTCCTCTGATTTCTTCCAAAATATCAGCGGTGTTGATGCCTCTTCTGAATTTAAATTCGGAGAAATTTACGGTCACTTTTCCTTTAAAAGGCGTTTCCGAAGCTGATCCAGCATCAACATTCGGGTTACCGGCTCCAACACCCACTTGCGACACGATGGATTCGGCCAGATAGTTTTTATCTGTTTTTGGATCAATATATTTTTTTAAAACTTCGATAACCTGTTTTTCCACAAATAGGGTAGCCTTATTGGTTTTTTCAATATCGGTTCCTTGCGGGTATTCGATATAAGTGATTACCTGATTCGGGATATTGTCAGGAAAGAAGAGCACTTTTCTAGGGAATATTCCCAAAAGGATAAAAGAGAAAAATAACAGACCAATAATTCCCGCCAAAGCATACCAAGCTCTTCTTTTGGTCAAAATTTTTGCCAAAAAGGTTTTGTATCTGTCTTCCATTCTAGGGAAAAAGCTGTGCTGAAAATCTTGTGTCCATTGGTACAATTTCAATTTGTACAGCCACATCAGTCCAAGAGAAATAATGGCTAAGTGTCCAATGGCTTTTGCAAATTTAGAATCATAAATATTTCCGAGAAGCACAAAAATAACAGCGATAATAGTAAAAATTATTGAGTAGGTCTTGGCCGATTTTTTAGTCACATTTCGGTCTTCAATATCCATTGAGCCTCCTGTCATTGCTGCATTGACGACCATTGCGACAAACAAAGATGCTGATAATGTTACCGTTAATGTCATTGGGAAATATTTCATGAATTTACCCATAGTTCCAGGCCATAATGCAAAAGGTAAGAATGCCATCAAGGTTGTAGCGGTAGAGGAAATTACCGGCCAGGCGATTTCACCAATTCCTGTTTTTGATGCTTGTATTCTTGGCATTCCTTTTTTCATATTGGCAAATACATTATCGACTACGACAATTCCGTCATCCACGAGCATTCCCAGTCCCATTACTAATCCGAAAAGCACCATAGTGTTCAGCGTAAGTCCAAATGCCGATAGTATACTAAAAGCCATCAGCATCGATAATGGAATGGCTGCACCCACAAACAACGAGTTTCGAAGTCCCATTGTAAACATCAGTACAATCATTACCAGCACAATCCCGAAAATGATATGGTTCGAAAGTTCATCAACCTGATGTTCTACACGGGAAGATTGGTCGTTTGTTAATTCAATTTTAAGATTTGAAGGCAGATAGGAAGCTTTGGCCTCCTCAATTTTTTCTTTTACCTGTTCAATAGCCGAAATCATATTTTGATTGGAACGTTTCTTTACGTTCAGCATCACTACTTCGGTTCCTTTCTCACGGGCATAAGTGGTTTTTTCTTTTTCTTTGAAACTAACCACTGCAATATCTTTCAGGTAAACGGTTCCGCCATTGTGTTTTACGATGATGTTTTCGAGTTCCTTAGGATCTTTTATTTCACCAACGATTCTGATGTTGTTTCGAGAGCCCTGAGAAATTAAATTACCTCCCGAAAGCGTCATATTCTCATATTTGACAGCACTTTGAATATCGTCAAAAGAAACTTGGGCGGCCGTCATTTTGAAAATATCAACGGCAATTTCCACCTCTTTATCATCAACGCCCAGAATGTCCACTTTTTTCACTTCAGGGATTTCTTCAATATCGTCCTGAAGCAGTTCTCCATATTTTTTAAGTTGCTGCGTCGTGTAGTTTCCCTGCAGATTGATGTTGAGAATCGGCACTTCTTCCGAAATGTTCAATTCAAATACGCTGGGTTCCACTTTGCTTCCGTTGTCAAGATTAGGCCAATCGGTATCAGCTTTTACGATATCTACTTTGTCCTTAATTTTGGTTTTGGCATCCAAAATGGTAACTTTATCTTCAAACTCAACGATTATCATTCCATAATCCTGAAAAGAGCTTGATGTAATTTTATCGACTCCGCTAATGTTCTTGATTTCCTTTTCAAGAGGTTTGATGATTAATTTCTCCACATCTTCGGCTGAATTCCCAGGGAAAACAGACGAAATGTAAACCTTGTTTTCTATAATTTCCGGAAAGTCCTCGCGAGGCATCGTAACATAGGCAATGGTTCCTGTGATTACAATCAGTAAAGTCAGGATATAGACTGTAACGCGGTTTTCGACAGCCCAACTTGATATTCCGAATTCTTTATTTTGATGTGACATATATTTTTGGTTTAAGGTGGTTTAATGTTGTTTAAAAGTTTAAATAGGGTTGTGTTTTAAACAACCTTAAACAGTTAAACAATTTTAAACTTTTTAAAAATTCAATTTCATCCCGTCCGAAATAGTGTTCATCCCTTCGGTAACTATTATGGCATCCGAATCCAATCCGCTTAAAATTTCGGTTACATTATCTGATGACTGGCCAGTTTTAACAATTACTTTTTTAGCAATGCCTGATTTTCCGTTAGAATTAGCCACAGTGTACACAAAACTGTTTTTCTTGGAATCCTGCTGAATTACATTAGTAGGAACAACTACGGCGTTTTTGCTCACATAATCAATCACTTTCATTTTTGCAACTTGGTTAGGACGCAATAAGTTTTCCGGATTGGGAACGCTAACTTCGATTCCGAAACTTCTATTGTTTGGATTTATAAAATTACCTATTTGGCGGACTTTACCTTTGTAAGTTTTGTCTAATGAAGTTAAGTAAACATCCACTTCAGTGCCAATGTTCAATTTTCCGATATAGGTTTCGGGAATGGAAGTGGAAACATACATATTTCCTAAATTCACGATTCGCATTAATCCTTTTGGACTTGCGGCAACTACTTCGCCTTTCTCTACAAAAACTTCGTCAATAGTTCCTGAAAAAGGGGCTCTGATTACCGTTTTTGCAATTTGTGCTTTGATTTGAGCCACTCCTTTTTGCGCTGAAATCATTTGCGTTTGTGCTTGGAGGTATTGTATTTCGGAACCGATTTTTTGGCTCCAAAGATTTTTTTGGCGTTCAAATGTAGTTTTGGCTAAGGCATATTGGTTTTCGGCACTGGCTAACTGCTGGCTCATACCGCCATCATCTGTGCGTCCCAAAACTTGTCCTTTGCTTACCTTTTGTCCGGCTTTCACATTCAATTCCACTAAGTTTCCTGGGAATTCAGGCTGAACTAATACATTTTCATTGGTGTTAATGCTTCCCTGAACCTCAAGATAATGGTTGAATAAAGTGTCTTTCAGTTTTACGGCAGTAACCAATGCTTCGATTTCTTTGTTTACGTCCAAAGCAGCCAATGCTTCGTCGATTTGGGTAAGCTGCAGCTGTAATTCGGCTTTTTTGGCAGTTATTGCTTTTACGTCTTTGGATGCAATAATGCTGTCGATTGTTTGGTTTTTTTCTGATGAATTACAGGAAATCAATACAATTGAAAGTGTGATCAGGATTAGTATCTTTTTCATATTTTTAAATTTTATTGGTGTCGTTATTGAGTGATGATTTTTTCTAAACTGGCTTTTTTATTGATTATGTTTACCATTGTCTGCAGGTATTTCTGTTGAGCGGTGTACAATTGGCGTTGCGCATCATTAAAGTCAAAGCTTGTTGAAAGTCCTTCGGTGAATTTGATTTGCTGTTTTTTCTCAATTCTTTCTGCCAGATTCAGATTGCTTTTGGCAGTTTCATAATCGGCGATGCTGTATTCGTATTCGGTTTTTGCGGCAGCATACTGCAGTTTCAGTTTTTGTTCGGTTTCATTCAATTGCGTTTTGGCCTGATCCAAAGCAATTTTAGCCTGCTGTGTTCTGGAACTTCTGGCCAAACTGCTAAATATCGGCACATTTAAACTAAGACCAAGATTGGAATAATTGAACCAGTTTTGATTTTTGGAAAAAAATTCGAAATGGTCCTTAAAAGCGGTATATCCAAAATTAAAATTCGCCGATAAAGAAGGCAGTGCTTTACTTCTTTGAAGTTTGTATTCTAATGTTCTCTGCTCTTCAAAATTGGTGGCTATTTTATAACTGATGTTGTTATTGACATCAAATTCTGTTTTGGAAAAAGCAAGATCCATGTTTTGGGTGGTCAAATCATCTAAGTTGTCCTTCAAAGTAATTGCAGCGTTGATGTCAATGCCAAGATTAATTTTTAGCATTTTATAGGTAATATCCAGTAAACGGTTGTTGTAATTTAAAGTGCTTTCTAAGGAAGCCAAAGTAATTTCCAATTGCTCTACGTTTTCTTCTTCGATTAAACCGTTTTTATAGGTAGCTCTCGTATCGTTCAATGTTTTTTGTAATGAAGCAATATTTTTTTCTAGAATAGCAATGTTTTCTTTGGCCAACAAAACATTTCCATAGGAGTTAACAACCATTTCTTTGACGTCAATATCCGTTCTTCGTTTTGCATTTTCATAATATTTCAAATACGTTTTTGAAGCTTGCAGCGCTACAATATAAGATCCGTCAAAAATAAGCTGGCTTAAAGTCGATTTCGCGACCATATTGTATTTGGTTCCAAAAGCAACTTCGGCATATTCACCCGGATTTCCTCCAAAGAATTCTGCAGGAACTACTGATTTTTGTAATACAAAATTATTAGTAAAATCGACTCCTGCGTTAAGTTGAGGAAGTCCCATTGCTGTTGTCTCCCACTTTTTCTCTTTGGCGGCTTCTATATCACGTCCTGAATTGATCGCTGAATAGTTGTTTTCAAGAGCATGATCTATAGCTTGCTGTAAGGTAAATGAATAGTTTTTCTTTTGTTCACTAGTGCTCGTGTCTTGAGCAAAACCACTCATTGTAAATAGAGTAAGGGTTAATATAAATAGATTCTTCATTATATATTAGTTTTAAGTAATTGCTTTTCGAGTTCGACTATTCCTTTTGGTGTTGCCATGGCTCTAGTGTGATATTCCAATGCTTCTAATTCTAGTTTTACAGAATCCTTTTCAGAAATGGTATTTTCTTTAATGCTAAAAATTAATAAATAATAGAATTTAACATAGATATCTACATCAAGCTCTTTTCGATATAAATCTTGTTCAATTCCTTTTTCTATATTTTGTTTAAAACACAAATTACATTCATCAATTTCCCGAGACATTACTTTTTGATAGATTTCGGGATAATGCTTTTTTAATTGATATAAAGGCGAAGTGTCTGTTGCTTGAAACATCTCTTTGAACATTTTTCTGATTTCAAAATTCTCTTCAATTGCGTTGTGATTTTTGGCGACAATGGTATCAATGACTTCATGAACGGTTTTATGAACGAGCTCTGTGCTTTCCTCAATCAATACTTCTTTATTGCAAAAGTATTTGTAAATGGTTTTTTTGGATATGCACATTTCGCCAGCAATATCATCCATAGTGACGCTTTTAAAACCTAGTTTTAAAAACAGATCACTAGCTTTGGATACAATTTTGTCTTTCATTGTCGGTTGTAACTTTTTGTTTGTTAGTGGTTTTTTAATATAAATAGGGGATTATGACTTTCAAATCGTTTCCCACTGTTTTTAATGATGAACAAATTCTAAATTAGCTATCAGCTTAATGTCAGAACCTACTGCGTATCCTCCATGATAGGGATTATAATTCAGACCAAAATCCTTACGGCTGATGTTTCCCGTAATTTCAAATGATGCTTTTTGAACGCCGTTGTAGTTGTTGTAACCAATAAATTCGGTGTCTAATTCCACTTCTTTTGTAATGTTTTTGATGGTGAGATGCCCTTTCAGGAAATTGATGTTTTTGTTTATTTTTTCGAAAGAAGTCGATTTGAACTGAATAACAGGGGTTTCGTCATAATCAAAAAAGTCAATCAATTTCAAATCAGAATTTCTGCTCTTGTCGTTTGCTTTCAATGAAAATTCGATAGAAGCATTTTCAACTTCGTGATTTTGTATGGCAACGTGACCTTTAAAATTATTTTTGGAACCAGACATATAGTCAATCAAAGAATGTCTCGTTTTTATCAATACGTCTGATTCTTCCGAATCAATTTTCCATTCGTTTTCCATGATTTCTACAGTTTTGTAATATTTTTGTAATGCAAATATAGCAACGGAAACTTTAAAAACAAATAAAGTTTCCGTTTCTTTAATTGTATTCTATTAAAAATTAGATAATTATATTGTGATTTTTGCCCGAATTGTTAATTGTAATAGCTGAAAAAATTAGGAGTAAATGATTTCTTCATACAATTCGGATAATCTTTTTCGTAGATGCAAAACAGCATAATGCTTTCGCGAAAGTAATGTTTTGACAGGAACACCCGTTTCATTCGATATTTCTTTGAATGACAAACCATCCAATTCGTTTTTTTCAAAAACTTCTCTTTGCACCAGTGGTAATTCAGATAATGCGTTTTCTAGTTCAACCCACATTAGAGAACGTAAGTATTCCGTTTCGGGAGATGGTGCCGTTTGTGTGCTGAAAAGCATTTCCGAAATATCTTTGATCACCTCGTCGTCGTCGTTTTGGTAGGAAGGTAATTCTTCTTCATGCTTCTTAATTTGTTTATTGATTATCATGTTGCGGGCCACCCGATACAGCCAAGCAGCTACCTGCTCTATCGGATTCATCGCAGTATCCACTTTTGCCAGTTGATAAAAAACGTCCTGCAAAATGTCTTCGGCATCTTCCTTGTTTGAAACGCGTTTACGGATAAACGCGTTCAACCTAGGTTTATAAGCTGTTACCAGCGATCCGACATCTTGCTGTTTTTTATTACTCATTATCTTTTTTGTCGATGTCAGTACTGTCAAAATCAAAATCCCTATCTCCAAAGAAACGTCTGCGGCCGAATCTTCCGCCGCACATGTGTTCTTTGCGTTTATCTATAAATTCTTTTTGCTGTTCGGGAGTCATGCTCATCCATTTTTCGCGGATACCATTTTTATGACGCATGCCTCCAAATCCAGAACCGCCATGATGCCCGAAACCACCGAACAAAAGACGTGAAAGCACGAGTAATCCCAATGCCTGCCAAAAACTGATAATTCCTAATCCGAATATGCTCGGTATAAGTGCATTCCACAACAGCATTACTGCCAAAGTAAATCCTGCACCTGCTCCAATGCCAAGCAATACCATTCCCGCTATTTTAAAACCTTTTCTTTTCATGTTATATTTTATTTGTTTTTAAATTCATTTTAATGAGCCTCTATTTATGTAGACAAATGAACGCGATAAATATTTTACGGAAATGGCTTTTTTTTTAATTTTTTTTAGGTCAGGAAATTTTTTCAAAATAAACGGTACTATTTGTCTCGTATTTTTTGCCTTTACAACGAACAAAATAACGCAGTCGGGAACCATGACTACTCGCTTTTTCAAAGAAATAGGATTGAACTATAATATTGCAGTTGGTTTAAGCATAAAATACCATTTTTAAATTTTGTTAACCTTCTTCACTAATATGGATGTCCTTAAAACACCTTATTTTCCTAAAATGAAAGAAATAAACAAAAATTACACTTTGTAGGTTTGTGACTATTATTTTCTATATTTGAAAAAACATAAAACGAAACAATCCTTCGACAATCTGCCCAACTAGTAGATGCATATAGCAGCTTTGTTTCGTGTATATATAAGTTATGCGTTATTTTATATGAAGACAACATTAATCATATTTTTAACTTTTGCTTTTATAACCTGCTCACAACAACATAATCAGGCAAGCGAGGCAGTTACAAAACTAAGAAGTAAAAAATTAGACAAGTATTTTAAAAAGGTAACACTATTTAATGACTCAAGTTATATTTTTACTTTGACGACTATTGACACGACTGATTCTTACGACATTGACAAGCCAACTGCTGTTATTAATCTTTACCATATTCATTTAAACATCATAGATACTTTAATAAACGATTCGTTGTTTTGTAGAAATTCTAGAATGGCTGAACCAGAACTAGAGATTGAATTTAAAGACTATAATTTTGATGGTGTAAAGGACATATTAATACCAAGAGGCAGTGACCCTCGTGAAAATCATGGTTTTCATCTATATCTTGTAAATACCAAAACTAAGATGTTGAATTATGTTAAAGGTTTTGAAGAAATAGGAAATCCGGAAGTTGACACTGTGAATAAATTAGTAGAAAGCTTTGTGCTTTCAGGACAGAATTTCTATAAATTTTATTCAATAGATAGAAATAATAAACTTATTGACTTAGGTCACGAAGTGGATTTAGATTTTGACGAGAACGACTCACTTAGACATGCTAAAGCTTTATTAGACATAGTTAGTGAAAGAAAAACAACGCATAACAGCTACAACTGATTTGGGCAATTGGCTTAATGAGAAGTTGGTTTTGTATTTGGGATGATTTGGCAAATCCGAATAATGGGCTTAATTTAGTCCCAAACTGCGTCTAGCGCTGGAACGTTGTGTATAAGAATCCTCATAAATGAAGAAAATACTATTTCTTATTCTTGTAACAAACTTGAATTCTTACTCACAGAATTTGAATGTTTTTTACAATTCATTTTCTTCAGGAAACCTGAAAGAATACAGAATGAAATTTTTGAATGATTCAATAGTTGAATTTCAAAATATTCCAACTCACGGAAGCATAAATTTCAGTTTTAAAATTGAGTATTTTAAAGAAAATGAAACTGTAATAATTGAAATTAAAAACCTAAGTGAAGTAGAAAAAAACAATTTGAAAATTTACAAATTGGATTACTTAGAAAACAGAAAAATAACTCTAAGTAAAAACAAGAATGAACTTATTGACAAAACCAATGAAACTGTATATGTTGAACAAAAAATTCTCAACAAAAATTATATAAGAAGAAAATCAATCACAATTATAGATAACGAAAAAATAATAATTGACAGAGGAATTACAAATAGTTATGGTTTAATTGAAAAAATGCCCAAAGAAAATAAAAAAATCACTAAGTTTCTAATGAAAAATGTCGAGAACCCAAATTATAAAATTGAAAACATTCGAGGTTTAAAAGCATATGAAAATTATGGAATATTAGGAATTAACGGTGTTTGCGTTATCACCAAAACTGAATAAAAGCTACACACAACAGCTACAACGAATTTGTGCAATTGGTTTAATGGGAATTTGGTTTTGTATTTGGGATGTTTTACTTCGTCTATTCGCTATCTCGAGTGGCAAATATGAAAACAGGATTTAATTTAGGATAGTATCCATAAATTTAAGTAAGCGCAGATAGTTTTCCTTTTTATATTGCAGCAAATTTCTTTGCAAATTCATCTACTTCAGTCCAATTAGTATATTCTATAACCGTTTTTGAATTAATTGGTCCTTTGGTCATCATCATTATTAATTTTATTAAAAGTCTATCTCTGAAACTGTAAAGTTTATAATCTAATTTTCCAGGAAAAACAGCTGCAAGTGTTGGCTTCCATTCTATGGAATTAAAAAATTTTATTACATACGGGTTTGTATCAGGTTTGCTTTTCTCAGCTTTGCGTGCGACCAAATTCACAGAAATAAATGCCGTTTTTTTAGAATTTAAAAACTCCGAATTTTCTTTTATAAGTTTTTCTATTTGTTCGTTATGTTTTCCGTACCTTATACTGGAAGCAATAATTATTTTATCAAACGCTGTAATTTCTTGAGTTAAATCATTTACTGAAAAGACATCGACCAAATGATTATTTAGGATTAAAATATTCTTTATATGACAACAAATTTTTTTCGTCTGACCGTCTACAGATGAATAAATAATTATTGTCCTCTTTTGCATTCTTTTTTAATTTATTATTGGATAAAGTGATGCACAACTTATATACTAAACAAATTTTTACAAGCTCGCCTGTTTGAGTTTGGAGATGTATTATTTTGTTAGTGTATTATCTTCCAAATATACTCATTCCATTCCCGCTAAAAAAAAGAAACCGCCAAAAATCAGATTTCTGGCGGTTTCTTTATCACAATTAATTCAGGTATTATACTGTATGCTTCGGGTTAAAACCGTCTTCACTTAGTTCTTTATGATCATAATCGGCAACCATTTCGGCTTCATAATCGATTTTTCATCTTTAGTTAATTTGGCTTTGATTTTCTCCATGATTTCATAAATCACTGGAACAATAATCAGGGTAAGGAATAATGATGAAATCAATCCGCCAATAATTACCCAAGCCAAACCGTTTTTCCATTCGGCACCAGCTCCAGAAGCTAATGCGATAGGGAACATACCAAAAACCATCGCAATTGTTGTCATCAAGATCGGACGCAGACGGGCATGATTCGCTTGGATTAATGCTCTTCTTATGCTTTCGCCTGCAGCTCTTCGCTGGTTGGTGTAATCCACAAGCATAATCGCATTCTTACACACCAGACCAATCAACATGATGATACCCAAAATGGTAAATATATTCAGCGTATTATTAGTCAAAGCCAAAGCCAGCATCGCTCCAATGAACGAAAGCGGAATAGCAAACAATACCACAAACGGGTGCATAAAACTGTCATACAAACCAACCATTACCAAGTAAACCAAGATGATAGCTGCTAATAAAGCAATTCCTAAAGTACCAAAACCTTCGCTTTGGTTTTCTTGGTCACCTCCCCAGATGTAGTTTACACCAACTGGTTTTTTGAGCTTGTCTAATTTAGCTTGCCATTGTGTTACAATTGTTCCTGTTGGAACCCCAACGTTTTGTCCTTGAACAGTAACCGAAGCCGATTTGTCACGGCGTTCCAATTGGCTCGGGCCAGAACCTTCGGTAATAGCTGCAAATTGAGACAGTTTAATTTGCTGTCCTGCACTGTTAACGAAAATCAGATTACTCACATCGGTAATGTTTTTTCTGTCAAAAGCATTGTATTTGATGTTGATGTCGTACTCATATTCACCAGCTCTAAACTTCCCGTCAGTGTTTCCGCTGTATGCAGTCTGCATCGTCAGACCTACTGTTTGCAGCGTAAGTCCTAATGCAGCCATTTTATCACGATCCACTTGTATGTTTATTTCAGGATTTCCATCTTCAACGGTTAATTTAATTTCCGTTGTTCCTGGAATGCTGCGTAATTCCGCTTCGGCTAATTTAGCAAAAGCCATAGCCGCTTCAGTAGAAGGTCCTGTAACGATCAATCCAAGTTTTGCATTTTCTGCAGTACCTAGAATACCAACAGGCACTGTTTTTACTTTAGCCCCCACTAAAACTTTTTCCAGTTTACGTTTGATTTTTGCTGCATATACTGAAGCATCATCTGAACGTTCTGACTGGTCAATCATTTTTACATCAATCTCTGCTTTATATGCAGTGGCTTGTGAACCTCCCAGACCTTCTGAAGTTTGGCCTACTGTAGTAATTTGGCTTTTTACATATTCTTCATTTTTCAAAAAGGCTTCTGCTTTTTGAGTCATAAAGTTTGATTGTTCCAATGAAGCATCTTTTGGCATTTCGATTTGAACTAAGAACTCACCACTGTCTGAAGAGGCAAAGAATTCCCCACCGATAAAACCACCACCCATTAATCCGATAGTCGAACCAAAGAATAAGACTAAAACAACAACAATGGTTTTGATATAATGATCCAAACACCAGTTTAATAAATTTGAAACCCAGTTAGTAAAACTTGTTAAATAACTTTCGAAACCTAGAATGGTTCTTCCAAATAAGTTTTTGCCTTCAATATGTTCCAGTTTTCCAAAACGGGAAGACAGCCACGGAATAATTGTAAACGAAGCCAATAATGACAATAAAGTAGATATAATTACGGTAACACAGAATTGTGTAATAATGTTTGACACCAATCCTGAACTCATCGCAATTGGTAAAAATACCACCACAATTACCAATGTAATCGAAGTTACTGTTCCTCCAATTTCGGCAGTACCGTCATAAGAGGCACGGATACGGCTTTTGCCCATTTCCATGTGCCTGTAAATATTTTCCAATACTACAATCGCATCATCGACCAGAATACCAACTACTAGAGAAAGTCCTAATAAACTCATTAAGTTTAAAGTATAACCCAAAAGGTAAATTCCGATAAAAGTGGCAATCAATGAAGCAGGAATCGAAACCATTACGATCAGCGAGTTACGAATACTGTGCAGGAAGAATAACATTACAAATGCTACCAAGATTACTGCGATCAATAAATCGTGTATTACAGAATCTGCTGCTTCAAGCGTGTAATCGGTACTGTCTTTTGCAATTTCTAAAGCCAGTTGCGATGTTTTATAATCGTTCTCCAATTTAGTGATGGTTCTTTTTAAATCAGCGCTTACTGCCACCGCATTTGCATCCGACTGTTTGATAACCTGTAAAATAATCGCGCTTTTTTGATCTACTCTTGAGATTTTCTCAGCTATTTTTTGAGTATCCTGAACATCGGCAATATCATTTAAACGAACTTCGATTCCGTTTTTAGACGATACTACGAGGTTTCTTAATTCGTCTACGCTTTTATATTTACCCGCTAAACGAATTAATATTTTTTGATTTCTGGTTTGAATGTTACCCGTTGGGAAATCCAAGTTTGATGTCAAAATAATTTGTTGTACCTGCGGAATCGAAAGTCCGTAACCCTGCATTTTTACTGCATCAAGGTTTACCTGAATTTCACGTTCCTGACCACCGATGATATTTACCTGAGCCACACCCTGCACACGCGATAAGATTGGTGCAATCTTTTTGTCAATTAAATCATAAAAAGTGGCTTCGTCCATTTTGCCATTGGCACCAATAGTCATAATTGGTAAATCACTCAAGGAGAATTTGGTTAAAGCCGGCGTTTCGGCATCATCCGGCAAGTCGCTCACCAGTGCATTGATTTTACGCTGCGCATCATTCATCGAAATGTCAATTTTGGCATTTGATGTCAATGTAACCGATACGATTGATAAACTTTCGTATGATTTAGAATCGATTTTTTTGATGTTTTCTAAAGAAGCAATTCCGTCTTCAATCTTTTTGGTTACGGTATTTTCTACCTCACTTGGAGAAGCTCCAGGATAAATTGTAGAAATCGTAATTACATTCTGCTCGAATTTAGGAATCAGTTCATAGCCCAATTGGCTGTAGCTGAACAGTCCTCCAAGAGTTAGTATCGTAAAAAGAACGATTACTAACGAAGGACGTTTTATGGATATTTCTGCTAATTTCATGTTTTTCTTTTAAATAGTGATATGGATAGTAAAGAGTAATTAGTGACTGGTGATTAGCCTTGAGTACAGTTCATAGCTAATCACTAATTACTAGTCACTAATTACTTTTATTTAATAATTTCTACAGCGTTACCATCTTGTAAGTTGATCTGCCCTGTTATAATTACAGTATCACCATCAGATAATCCGTTAATTATTTCAACTTGGTCACCTAAAATTCTGCCCGCTGTTACTTTTTTCAGTTTAGCGATTCCATTTTCAACCACAAAAATCTGATTGCTGCTCACACTTCCTACGAAAGCATTTCTAGGAACCACTTTTAATTCTTGTTTTTGTTTTGTTCCAAAGTTAGCCGTACCGTACATACCCGCTTTAATACTGCTGTTAGCATTATTTGTGATTTCAATTTCAATAGGGAAGTTTAGGCTTTCATCTGCTTTTGGAGCGATAAAAATAATTTTACCAGTAACAACCTTATCAGGAAAAACACTTGAAGTTACAGGTACACTATTCCCAATTTTTAGACCAGCTACCTGACTTTCGTTTACGCTGACTTTTAATTTTAATTTAGAAACATCAACGATGTCAAACATTTGTGTTGGAGGCATTCCTGCTAGAATAGTTCCTGGTTCAATGAATCTTTTGTTAATGAATCCTTTGATAGGTGCTTTTACCTTAGTGTCGCCTACATTGATGTTGGCTTGAGTTAAGTTTGCCTGCGCATTTGTTAATTGCAGTTTTGCCTGATCCAATTGCTGTTTAGTAACACCACCAGTTTGGTAAGCATTCTCATATCTTGCGTAATCGCTTTTAGCATTGTCGTAAGCTGCTTTTGCAGTATTTGCATTTACATTAATTACGTCGCTTCTCACAATTACCAAGGTTTGTCCAACATTCACATAATCTCCTTCATCAACTAAAACTTTAATTACTTTTCCTGATTTTTCAGCAGAGAAAGTCAGTTCCTGAGTAGGAGCAAAGTTTCCGTTAGCAACAAAATCTAATGAAATATTTTCTGTTTTTACTTGTGCTGTCTTTACAGAAACGGCTGCGTTTTTTTCGGCAACAATATCTGTTTTAGCTTTATTTTCTGCCTTGTTTTTAGATAAAACATAACCAATTACTCCTAAGGAAGCAACTATTGCGATTATTGTAAGTATTGTCTTTTTCATTTTAATTATTTATTAGTGTTTTAAGTTGTCCTTTTGATTTGATTAATGCTACTTCAGCTATTTTATAATTTAAGATTGCTCTGGTATAATTGTTTTGTGCTTCGAGTGATGCATTTTGTGCGTCCAATAAATCGGTTAATGAAGCTAATCCCTGAAGATAATTGTTTTTAGTATTTTTCAGGATCTCTTCGGCCAATCGCATGTTTTCTTTTTGATTGGTGATTGTTACATAGTTGTTTTCAATCTGAGCTTTTGCATTTCTATAATCCAAATCAAGTGAAAGCTGTGTGTTTTTGATGTCTTCTTGAAGCGATTTGATGTCTACATCGGCTTGTCTTACTCTGGCACGGGTTCCAAAACCATTAAAAATTGGGATTTTTAAGTTTAGTCCGATTGCTGAGTAATCAGACCAGTACACGCCATCAGAAGGTTTTGCAAACCAAGGCATTTCTGGTCCTTGTCCTATATAGTTATATCCTGCTACTAATGAAAGCGTTGGGTAATATTCTGCTTTAACAGCTGTTTTTTGAAATTCTAATAATTCCTCTTGTTTTTTCAAAAGAAGATATTCGGTTCTGTTAGCCGTATTAGGAGTTTCTGCAAACAATTCCGGTGTTATTTCAAATTCAGTCTGCGGGATATCAAATTTAGCTTCAATAGGCATTCCCATGTAAAATTTCAATGCGTTTTCCTGAAGTTCTATTTGATTTTTAACCTGCTGGCGTTCTGTGTCAATGTTTGACATTTTTACGATAATACGGTCTAAGTCAGTTTTTTTTGCTAATCCATTATCAAATTGCCCTTTCACAATGTTGCGGACTTTTGAAGTATTAACATAATTGCTGTCTAATAAAATTAATTTTTCACGCTGTACATATACAGAATAATAATTGTTGGCAACTCTTTCGATAACTTGTTCTTCTGTCAGCTGATTGTTGATTTTGTAAAATTCACGAGTAGAATTTGCAGCTCTCAATCCTGTAAAAACGGATTGGTCAAAAATTGCCTGATTTAACGAAACTCCTGCACCTGAAGTCCATTTTTGTCCAAATGATGCTTGAATGGTAGTTCCTGGCGCACCAAAAGCGGAACCGTCAATTACATTGGTTTGTAAAATAGGATTATAGGTTAAACTTCCATTTGCCGTAATTTGAGGTAAGGCTCTAGAACGGATTTCTTGAATTTTGTATTCGCTGTTTTCTATTTCTAACCTTGATTTTCTTGCCTCGGCTTTATTTTCTAAAGCATAAGTTATGGCGTCTTTTAAGGTTAAAACTTTTACTTGTGCATTGGAAGTCAAACCAGCTGTACACAAAAGTATGAGAATTGTTTTTTTCATTTATGTTTATATATTAACGTTTTGTAATTGTTTTTCCAGTTCGATGATTCCCTCTGGTGTTGCCATGGCTCTGGTATGATATTCTAAAGCTTCACATTCTAATTTTTTTGCCTCACTTTCAGAGCGAGTATTTTCATTGATGCTAAAAATCAAATAGTAATAGAATTTGACATAAGTTTCTACATTCAAATTATTGCGATATAGTTTTTGTTCAATTCCTTTTTCAATATTTTGTCTAAAACAAAATTCACATTCATCAATTTGAAATTTTAAAGTATTTTTGTAAATTTCAGGATAATGTTTTTTTAATTGGAAGATTGGAGACGTATCAGAAGATTTAAATAGCTCGGCAAACATGCGTCTGATTTCAAAATTTTCTTCAATTGCATTGTAGTTTTTAGAAATTGCATCACCTATAAGTTGATGAACTTCTTTATGAATTAAATGTACACTCTCTTCAATCAGTATTTCTTTGTTGCAGAAATATTTGTAAATTGTTTTTTTAGAAATACACATTTCGCCAGCGATGTCATCCATAGTAATGCTTTTAAAACCTAGTTTTAAAAACATTTCGCCTGCTTTTGCTATAATTTTTTCTTTCATTTTTATGGTAACTTATTGTAATTAAAACTTAAAATTTATTGATACAGTAAAAGTTAGTTATTAAATGAGTTTTGGGTTTTTAAGAGCTGGTTATTCTTAATGTGTGAATTCTAAATTGGCAATTAGCTTAATGTCTTTACTTATCGGCACATTTTTATTTTGTCTAAGCACATTGTAATTAAGACCAAAATCTTTGCGGTTGATGTTTCCAGTAATTTCAAAAGATGCTTTTTGCACACCATTATAATTATTGAATCCTATAAACTCGGTATCGAATTCGACCGCTTTTGTGATGTTTTTGATGGTCAGAAAACCTTTCAAAAAATTAATATTCTTGTTTATTTTTTCAAAAGAAGTTGATTTGAATTTTATCAAAGGCGCCTCATCTTTATCAAAGAGATCAGTGAATTTGGCTTCTTTGTTTTTTTCGATTGAAATGTTTTTTTTATCATTTACATTCAATGAAAATTCTATTGAAGCATCTTCAACTTCATTATTCTGTATGGCAACATGCCCTTTTAAATTGTTTTTGTTTCCGGGCAAGTAGCCTATTAGAGAATGTCTAGATTTTATGATAACGTCTGATTCATTAGAATCAATAGCCCATGCATTTTCCATAATGATTAATTTTAGTAATAGTGTTTCCTAAATGTTTGGTTTTTTAATTTTTTAAAATGTATTTCGGAAACTTTAGATACTGGTAAAGTTTCTTGTGTTTTGCAAATGTAAGAAGGAAACTTTAAAAACCAACAAAGTTTCCGATGTTTTTTTTCGATATCTATTATAAGAAAAAACTATAGTTCCATTTTTACAGTAATTTACAATTCAATAATTCACATTTGAATTGTATCTTTGAAGCCTTATATATTCTAAAAGAAAACTCCTAAGAGTAAACCATATCTCATTTTATGCACGCGATTCATCAGTATCAAGAATTTTTTATTACATATTTAGAAAATCAAAAAATCAATAAAGCTCCAAAGAATCTATATGAACCGATAGATTACATATTGAGCTTAGGAGGAAAAAGAATGAGGCCTGTATTGACTTTATTGTCAGCGGAAGTATTTGATGCCGATTATAAAAAAGCACTTCCTGCCGCCATGGCTGTTGAAGTTTTTCATAATTTTTCGCTGGTTCACGATGATATTATGGATGATGCTCCCTTAAGAAGAGGAAAACAGACAGTTCATGAAAAATGGGATATCAATGCCGGAATCCTTTCGGGTGATGCGATGCTGATTTTAGCCTATCAATATTTTGAACAATATGAGCCAATCGTCTTTAGAGATTTGGCAAAACTGTTTAGTAAAACGGCTATCGAAGTTTGTGAAGGACAGCAATGGGACGTTGACTTTGAAACCCGTACCGATGTTACGATTCCGGAATATCTAAAAATGATCGAATATAAAACGGCAGTTTTAGTTGCAGCAGCCATGAAAATGGGAGCGATTATTGCTAATACCTCTGTAGATAATGCTAATTTGATTTATGATTTCGGACTCAATTTAGGATTAGCTTTCCAATTGCAGGATGATTATTTAGATGCTTTTGGTGATCCTGAAACTTTTGGAAAACAAGTAGGCGGTGATATAATCGAAAATAAAAAAACATATTTGTATTTGAAAGCAATCGAATTTTCGACCCCGAAAAAAGCTTCAGAATTAGAAAAATTATTTAGTTTACAGATGGAAGATAATTCAGAAAAAATTGAAACTGCAAAAACTGTTTTTAACCAATCCGGAGCATCAAAAGCTACTCAGGAAGCTATAGAAATGTATACTTTCAAGGCTTTTGAAACTTTAGAAAAAATGACAATTTCAGAAGAGAAAAAGAATATTCTAAAAACTTTTGGTGCAAACCTGATGGGAAGAAAAGTTTAGTAATTGCAATGACAATGGCAAAATTCAATGGCAATAACAATTTAGGAAATTTAATTTTACTTTTCTATTGAATTTTGGTATAGATTTTATCATTGCCATTGCCATTGAATTTTGAAATTAAAAATATGTTTACAGCACCAAAAAATACTGAGTCATTACTTGTTGAAGCGCAAGCCGAAACATTGTATCTGAAATTAATTGAGCAAATCAATAAGGATTTTAATTTGGCCAATGAAGGCGTTGATTTTCCGCTGAGTATTTCGCCCGAAGAATTAAAAATACAATTGCACGAGAAAATATATAGAATGATTCAGTACAAATTTGCCGAATATCTAAACCTGCTTTACATTATTGATGTTTCAGAAGATCAAATAAAAAAATTAGATGGTTCTGATTTAGTAATTCTAGCTGAAGATGTTTCTTTTTTAGTCTTAAAAAGAGAATGGCAGAAGGTTTGGTTTAGAAATAAGTATTCTTCATAAAGTATTGATATTTAGTACGTAATATTGATTTTGTTTTAATTGTGTCGTTTTTTGTGTCGTTTTAAGTTAATAGTATCTGTTCTATACACTCATTTCTGATACTCATAAATATCGCACAAGCTCATTTACTAATTGTTTTTAAGTTGCAAAATTCAATTCTCTTTATTGATAACTTTTATCAATTCAAACCTCATAATAATTTTATTTTTGTACCAAACCTAAAAGTGTATCATTTTAATCTTTTATGGCGAGGTGGTGCGATACAATTTTCGTATCTTTGTAATATAAAATATTAAAATGATACATAATGAAAGTAGTTATATATTCAAGGGTTTCAACAAATAGTCAGGATTTCAAAAGACAGACAGAAGAACTAATGGAGTTCTCAAAAAAGAATAATTATGAGATTGTGAATATTTTTGAAGAAAAGATTTCTGGAGGTAAAACGAATGAAGAAAGACCACAACTTATGGAAATGATAAATTTTGTCAAAATTAACAAAATTGATAAAGTTCTTTGTTGGGAATTATCCCGTATTGGGAGGAACACAATTGAGGTTTTAAAAACTATTCAATTGCTAAATGAAAATTGTATTTCTCTTTATATCAAAAACCACAATATTGAAACCTTAAATGATAAATGCGAAATAAACCCTATGTCGCAGTTTTTAATTCAAATCTTAACTTCCGTTAGTGAGATGGAAAAAACTCAAATCAGACAAAGAATAAAATCAGGGTATGAAAGTTTTAGAAAAAATGGTGGTGTAGTTGGAAGAAAAATAGGTTTCAAAAAAGACAATGAAGCATTACTAACCGAACATAAAGATGTTGTAAAATTATTAAAACAAGGATACTCAGTTAGAAAGACAATGAAATTGACTGAAAAGAGTAGCGGAACAGTACAGAAAATAAAAAAACTAATTATTTAATAATTCCCAACTCCAATAGTATATCCCGCTTCATTCTGCTAAGTGGTTGTCTGTCAAAAAAATCTTCATTATTATAAGTTCCAAAAGCTAGTCTATAAATTTCATCTTCTGAGACAGTTAATTCAGTCATATTTAATATTTTGGTTCAGCTATAATATTTCGTTTTTATTTAAAAGATTATTATAAAATGAGTTAAATTTCTCAATAAAAGTTTTTAAAAAATTATAATTATTAAATTTACCAGCGATAAACCTTAATTATTCATGGATAATTTATTTACGATAGTTTTAAATACAGATGATATATCATTAATTGCAATTTGCGAACGTTATTGGGATATTAATAAAAAAATGAAATATACATATCATGTTAGAGATATAGCGATTCGTTTTGATATTTCACTTCTAAAAGTCACAGAAATTGCTAGTAGCAATTCTGCTTTAATAACCAAATGTGTAAAATGTTCTCAAGAATTAAATGTTTATAGAATGAGAAAGGATTTCCATCCTGATGAATTATTGTCGTTAGAATTTTTTTTATGTAAAGTTTGTCTTGAAGATTATAAAAATCAACAAATCACAAAACTTAAAGTCGAAAAAGAAGTTATTAAAAAACCACCTTTAACTAAAGAACAAAAGTATAAAAGAATGAATTTAGCTCTGGAAAGGAATTTCTGGAATGAACTTGATGAACCTCATCTAGAAACGCTCATTATAATTGCTGAATCAAATAATAAAACAGAAATATTATCAAAAGTTTTTTATGATAATAAAGATATAAATAGTGATTTCCGTTATAAAATTTGGACAAGAATAAATTATCTTGAGAAAGTAGATTTGATTTGGGTAGAAAGAGATGAAAACCAAAAAATTAAAGAATTTCATGTTCTTGATGACTTATGCAAAGTCCTTCGAACAAAATACTCACATTTGTTTTTATCGTGACTAAGCATATTTTTTTATCCAGCAACTTATGAGTGACTTAACTACAGAGGATTTAAACGAATTCCCAGATTTTGAGATATATTTCAATGGACTAAAAACCCTTGATGATTACGATTTCTCAAATTTATCTAATCGGGAGATTTATGACACATTCTATGACTATGCAAAAATTCTTCCCTATTCATACGGAATATTCAATCCTCAAAAATTTAATCAACATATTTTTTTCAGAGTTCGATTAAACATTGATAGAGAAAAAGAGGATATATCTTTAATACACACTTATTCTTATCCTCCCAGTTCAGTTTGTAAAGATAAAGGTCGAGCAAATCTAAATGGGAAAAGTGTTTTTTACTGTTCAAACAATCCAAATGCGGCGATATTAGAGTGTAAACCGAAAATTGGAGACGAAGGTTATTTGAGTTTTTGGAATGGTAATGCTTCTCGACCTGTTAAAGCGGGTATTTGTCTTCCTTATGATTTACCAGATGAAAACGAATGGAACATCATTGCAAAGGATTCTTTTGAATATCTCATTAAATCTTTACCTTATCAGAGTAAAGATAAATTCAAGCATTTCATGGCACTTTATAAATTTATAAGCCACAAATTCATTTCTGAAAAGAATCCTTATCCCCTAACATCAATGCTAAGTAATGAAATGCTATACGGTGATTTACATAGAGATTTTATAATCTATCCAAGTGTTCTTACTGATACAAAATTATGCAATATGGCATTTCATCCCAACTCCGTAATTGAAAACTTAAAATTTGAAAAGGTTTTAAAATTTAAAGTATCTGATATTAAAGATGGAGTCATTCAATTTAATTTGGGTAAAGTTGGATTTATTCAAAACGGAAGAATAAAATGGAGAAACTATCTTGATGAAGAAACAATATTTTTTAGAAAAGAAACTAATAACCCTGTATGAAAGAGAAAGGTTCACAATTTGAAAGAACAATAAGATTAATTCAAGAAGCATTCAAGGATTCTGTAACTACTCAGATCCTGAGTAATTATAAAATCCCAAACGAAAGTGGTAATAATCGTGAAATTGATATTCTTATAATCTCAAAAGTTAATGATTTTGAAATCTATATTGCTATCGAATGTAAAGATTACAGCAAAAAAATACCGGTTGAAAAAATTGAAGCATTCCAATCAAAATGTGATAGGATTAAACAGATTAACAAAAAGATATTTATAAGTTCAAATGGGTTTCAGTCCGACGCTATTAACTCAGCTAGATATTATGGAATAGAGCTATTAACTGCGACGGAATTAAGTCGTGATTATTTAGAAAATATTCTTCCAATAAGACAATTAAAACCCGAAATTTTACCGATTATCAATAATTCGATTTTACATTTTGATTCATCGGAAGATAACTTAAAAGAGATTCAAAAAATATTCAAAGGTGAGATTTACAACGAAATAGACAATTCAGTCACTAACATAAATATTATTCTCAATGACGCAATCATCAAATATCGAAGAGAAATTTTTGGGTTAGCCTTATTTGAATGGATGAAAATGGATAATAAGAATAATGAAGAAATCACATTCCCTGTAAACTTTGGATTACAGTTTTCAAATTCTTACATCCTAGGATTAAACAATGAGCATATTACATTACTCAATGGTACATTTGATGTTTTAGTGAAATTTGGATTTATCTACCCACAAATGATTTCAGGAAGAACATTGAAAGATAAAAATGGAATTGTCAAAGCGAATACAATAAACGTAAAAATAGAAGATAATTTGGAAAGTGAAATGATAATAAGAGATGATGAAGTTAGCGAGTTTTATGTAACTGAAAATAAACAAACTCGAAAGCTAGAAACGCTATTTATTTACAACCCGAAAACTAATAAAATAACTAAACCAAAAAAATAATTAATAAAAAAGTTTCACTTGGATTTAAAACTTAATAAAACTATAGAAAAATTCTCCATTGACTTTGACTTAATAGTTGACAGTATAAATAACTATCTAATTATGTGGAGAGATAGTAGTCAGAGAGACATGGACGAGACATGGAAAACGACTATTGAATGTGTTAATTCATTAGCTAAAATTGCTGAAGCTTGTTTTGCTTATGGTAATTTCAAAGATAATTGGGAATATTCTAATTTTTATCAAAATTTCTCTGGTCCCGAATTAATTATCAAATCATTAAAAACTAATTGTAAGTACAGATTGGGAATAGATAATGACGGTATATATATCTGCACTTATATAAGTCATAACGATAACATCAGATATATGGGAGATGATTTTTGGAAATCTCTATTAGATTTATCAGAATATAAGGGTTTTATTTATGAAGAAAATGAATTTACCCGAACTGATCGAACAAGAGAGTTTCCTCAACTATTTTCTGCGAATAAAAGTATGATATATCGAATAATGAGAAAGTACATATTTGACCAAACTGACCCAGACTTTAGAGAAGGTTCAAGTAGCGTTGGAGAACTTAAAATATTTTTACCTTTTGATACAGATGTAGAAGAAATAATTAGAGAGTTCAGTACTGCATTCAAAATAATGTATCAGTTGAACTATAAGCTTTGGAAAGTAAGTGATTTGAAAAAAAAATGAATTACTAATTATTAAGAACTATATCAATGTCGGAAAAATGTATAAGATGTGGCAGTGAAACCTTCGTTATTGTTAGCGAACATAAATTTCATACCATTTTCAGATGTATATCTTGTAGCTATTTAATGCCAATTAAAATAGAAGATTGTTGCAGAAATCCTTTTTTAAATGTGACAATCGATAATAAAAATCAAGAACGACTTAGACTTCACCGACAATGTCAAAGTTGTGGGGGGTGCTTGGATAGAACGAGACCGTTAAGTCACAAACAACATTCTTCAAAAATAAGATTCGAGTTTAGTCACAATAATTACTCAAACTGGAATGATGAAAGAAACGAAGAATTAAAAAATTTGTGGGAAAGTGTAAAGGATGATAATTATACAAGTTCAAGATTTGGAAAATATTCAAATTATATTCAGTCAGACAAATGGAAAACGATAAGAAATGAAGTTTTAAAACGAGATGAAAATCTTTGCCAAGAATGTAGTACAAATCCTGCAGTCGAAGTACATCATAAAACGTATGATAATTTATTCAATGAAAATATGGAAGACTTAGTTTCTGTGTGCAAAGAATGTCATATTAATATTCATAAAGAATGGGATAGAATTGCAATCGAAAATATTAAAAGTAAAATTATTTCTTAAATCATTCCCTTACTTAAAATGGGTGGTTTTGGAGTGATTAAAAGAAAAAGTGAAACACGAATATCACTTTTTTATTTGGGTCTATTTGGTCAACTCTGAACAATTAAGAAAAGACGGATTTAAAAAGGATGCACAAAGTCTTTTAACCGAACATAAAGAAGTTGTAAAACTATTAAAACAAGGTTATTCCGCTAGAAAAACAATGAAACTAACCGACAAAAGTAGTGGTACAGTTCAAAAGATTAAAAAACTTTTAGAACAATAAAAGTTTATATCCTCAAACCTCAGTTTTCCTTATTTGGAGGTAAATCAAAACTAAAAAATTCATTCAGAGAAACTTCTAATGATTGAATAATTTTAAAAACTGTACTGATAGTTGGATTTGTTTTAACAGTTTCAATTCTTGCAATTTGAGAAAGTGTCAATTCCGACCGATAAGACAATTCCTCTTGGGTTATCCCTTTATTTGAACGTATTTCTTTTATTCGTTTGGCCAACAATCTCAATCCTTCCTCATCAAAGATAAATTTTCGGGATAAATTATCATTCTTTTCCATCTATCAAAAAGAAGATAATAAAGACAAAAATATTATAGCATATTTGCTATAATGTAGATATATTTACAAAAAATATTTATTGTCTCTTGATTATTAACAAAGAAACACCGAGTAAGATATTTGCAGTAAAAACATTAATTTCATTATCATAAAATTTTAACAAACCAATGAAAACCAAAAAAGTATTTTTATCAGTAATGTTTGGACTTCTATTTTTATCAACAAATGGAATAGGACAAACAAAGAAACCAGCTGTAAAAAAAGCAATAACAACTGGATCAGTAAAAGCAACCATTGAAAAAGAATATCAATTTATAGATATAGGGGATGCGAAGTGGATGACAAAAAATCTAAATGTCAGTCATTTCAGAAATGGAGACCCAATTCCAGAAGCAAAAACAGCTGACGAATGGACAAATGCACTAAACAATAAAAAACCTGCTTGGTGTTACTATAAATTAAGTGAGTCAGATAAAGTAAAATACGGCAATCCTCAAAGTGGGAAATATGGCAAAATGTATAACTATTATGCGGTAACAGATTCCAGAGTTTTAGTACCTAAAGGATGGAAAATCGCAACTTTTGAAAATTGGGTAAATTTATTGAATGCCGTTAATGGGGATATCGACTATTTAAAGGTTTCAGATAGTTGGACATACAATAAAGTCAATGCACAAAAAGCAAATAAAACAGGATTCAATTTATTAGCGGCAGGAATGAGATTCGATAGTAGAGCAATGGGGAATTTTGGAGGATTTGATTCTATTGGATTAACAACATCTTTTTGGTATTATGATGAACAAAATAGAAAATATAAATATATAGATTTTGACAATAGTGATAATGATGTTTCATTTAATAGATATTCGGATGGAAACAAAAGTATCTGGGAAGATAATAAAGATTGGGGAGACAGGTGGAAATGGGGTATTTATATAAGATGTGTTAAAGAAGATAATTCGCTAGATATCAAAAATTATTATAATAACGGTGTTGATAAATTTAATGCAAAAGATAACGAAGGTGCTATTAAAGAAATCAATTCTTATATCAAACTTGCTCCGGAAGATTATAATGGATTTTATCTGAGAGGAGCGATAAAAGGTAGGTTAAACGATTGGAAAGGTGCTGTTGAAGATTACGAAGAAGGGTGGAATCTTGTCAAATTAAATTACAAACAAGATGAAGAGAATGCAAAAAATTTAGTGCTTTGTTTAGGATTAGCATATATTCAAATTGGAGACAAAAACAATGCCTGCTTTTATTTCAATGAAGCTCAGAGTAATGGTGATGAAAAAGGCAAAGGTTTTAAAGAAAAATATTGTAATCAATAAATTTATAAAAAAATAACTAAGATGAAGAAAATCAATTTTATGCTAATTATGATTAGCGGGATATTACTAATTTCTTGCGGAGGTAAGAATGACAAAAAAGACGTTGTTAATACAGATGAAATTACAAAAAAAGAAAATGAATGTCCTCTCGACCAACTCCATATTAAAGGACCAACAAACGAACTAAATTATAATAGTGATCAAAATCCCTATACAACTCAAAATATAAAAAGAAATGATGAAAAAGAAAATTTCAGCGGTGTAGGAATTGAAAAAGATCAAAATGACAGTATATTAAATAAAGTAGAAGTAAAAAATGGATGGTTAATAAGATATACACATAGAATTAAAAAAGACAATAAGTATATAACTCTTTCAGATTTAACTTTTGATAGTGGAAAAATAATGAATGGTTATAAAATAATTATAGAAGAAAAGAAACCTAAAATAGAATATACCTCAGCCCTTATAAATTACCAAAATGGTAAGGAGAAATACGAATGGGATATTTTTATTCTTATCGATGATTATATTACTATAAATCAAGGATATGATGAAAATTCCGAATTTTTTGAAGAAACAGATAAAGGAATGTTAATCGGAACTAATAATTATGATTTATCAAAATCAAAAGCCATATCAGGATTTAAAAAAATATTGTTCTTACAGATGGAAAAACCAAACTATTTTTTTAGTCATCCTGATGAAAAGACAATTGATAATGGCCTTAATAGTCTAAAAAAAGAATTACCAAAGTTTGATTATTGGAAAAAATAAAATAAAGAAAGGGGTCAACAACAGTTGACCCCTTTCTTTATATATACAATATTGAAATTGAAACAATACCACCTTAAAGACAATGAAATTATAATAATTGGTAGAGGTAAAACAATAAGACCTCAACAACTACACAAAATATTACTTTGTTTTGATACTGAAAAAATAATAAAAGATTTTGAAACCAATAAAATTGAAAATTACTTATTGAAAGATTGGGAGGTTATGTATTATTTTGTTGTTTTTAGTTCTGTCCTTACGTTTTCTATCGATGAATATGTTACGGTGTTCAATTTATTAAAATCTATCGTTAGGAACGATAAAATTAAAAAAATCCTTCAAACCCAGTAAAACCGATTTTGTTTATTTGGAGTGAATTAAAATTAAAAACAACTTTTTTTATAATTTCAGTATTCATCACGGGTTCGAATTTTCCAAATTTTTTGCCTCTAATTTTTTTAAAAAAATGAATTATTTTCATATTACTTTTGTCAAAGAAATCAAAAACACATCTCTAAATATTTCTATTAGAGGTTAATTTTCAAAAGATTATAAATTAAAATTAAAAAAACTTGCCTTTGGTGAGCAGGGATTTTATTGCTTAAAAATTACTAATCATTAAATATAAAAATTATGAGAACATTATCTATTTTCGACGGAGGATTCACTACTTACCCAAAAATTTTCAAAAAAGTAAAACCTGTTTTAAATATGGCATTACTTACAATTAAAAAGTTTTGTTTGGTTACAGACAAAAAATTCTTTAGTGGTTCTATCAATTCTTTAAAAAACAATTTAGGAATAAAAGTGGATGGAATTCCAACATTCAAAACTCCATATATTTCTGGAAACAAGGGTGTAATATACAATGGATATTATTTGAGTTTAACTGTAAAAAAAGATGTGGTTTCATTGGTTGTAGGTGATGGAAACAACTCTTTAGATATTGACTGTTGGGAATTAAAATCTATTACCAAAGTATTGGATGTTAAAAATGTAAAATGTAATTTTATCACAAATCAGTTTGTAGAGGATTTAATTATGACTGGAAAATTAACAGTACAATTTAGAGTAGGGACTGACAAAAATCACGGGACATATTGGAAACTTAATTAATTCAGATTTACAATTAAAAAACAACAAAATTTTAAACCAACTATTAAAAAAACATGAAACAATTTGAATTGACACAAGACCAAGTTTATAGAATAACTGATGATATTTCAGATGGAGAAATTCAACTTAAAATTGATGATATTAATAAATTTACTCTGTATAGCGGTTTAACACTTAATGATACTTTTGACCAATTAGATATGTCAGTAGAAGATATTGAAGATGTTGAGGTTATATTAGATGAGATTTGCTATGAATTGGAGGAAGATATTTTTGAATCTGAATTATTTAGCAAATCCATTAATTTTCTTGAGCAATATATTAAAAGATTCAATAATGATAATCTTTCTTGTTATTCAGAAAGCAATATAATTGACGGTGAGCATAATATGTATATGGTTATTAGAAGTGAGGATGTTATTGAAAAAATTAAAACTCTTAAATCAATTTTAAAAGATAAAAATTCGATAGAAACTCTCGATAATTATTTTGATGATGATTATCTTGAGGATCTTAATGATGATGATTTTTATATAATCCCATTATCAACTGTAGTAGTTAATTAGATAATAGCATGAAAAAAAATGATAAACTAATAAGTGACTATTGCAACTGCATTAATAAACTATGGGAGGATCCAAAGTCTGAGGGTTACAAGGATTTTGTTGATACTACATATTTAGTTTGGGATTATTTAATAAGCAAAACAAGTTTTAAAGATGATTTTGAGTTTTATTGGTCGCCTGGCATTGTAATTAGTGTTACTGCAAAATCTATTAAAACAGGCTGTCATTTTATGATTGGGTTAGATTTTTTTAAAAGAGAATTATACTTTGATACAGATATTGGACATTGGGAAAATATACGTAATCTAAAAGATGAGTTTATGACGGAGTTTTTTGATATATGCACTAAAAATGGATTTTTATTTTTTCATAATGGCCCATATTACGAAAAAGATATTACTCCAGAATTTAATGCAAAATACAAAAGCAACATTATTAATCTTATGCACAATTATGTGAGTGGAATGTTATTACCAAAACAAGAAAGAGAAAATATTTCGTTTGGAAACTTTCAAGCAATATGGAATCAATCAAAAGATATGCAAACAATAATTAATGAGCTAGAAATAGCTTTTAAGTGGTTTTATAAGTTTAATTATCATTTATGGAAATCAGAAAACATTAGAATGCAGAATAAAAATAATAGAAAATCACGGATAAAGAACTAACTTTTTTTGGGTGTAGTAATGTGTATAATGTAGTTCTCTCATAAAGTCAAATTTTGTTATTTTTCATATACTTATTTTATAATTATAATTGTCATTGGTGAGTAAATCCTTTTGTTTGATTAAGTAATTAACGTACTCATTTTTATCATCCCTCTTTGTAATATCTTCAATGTGAATATTAGGGTTCTTAAAGGTTGTTTGAATGTAGTATTCTAAATGTTGAGGTGAAATAGTGGTTTCTAAAACAATATGAGTATGAACATCGCAACTATCAGGAATTTGATTTCCCATTGAAACCTTGGTAGGATATTCTATAACAAAAAGATAATTTAATTTTTCAAATGAGTTCTTATAATCTTTATTGATTTGATTGAAAAGTTTATTGGTTAGAAAAAATCTTAGTTCTTCGGTTGTTTTACAACCCGTATTGGTTATTGTTATTGAATAAATGGGATTGTTTTGGGAGGTTATTCTGTGAAAACCATATCTTATGTCATCAACAATCATTTGGGGTGTTTTGAAAGTGTTTTTCTTTTTTATCAATGTCATTCATCACTTAATATTTTTATATAATTCAACCAATACAGATAAATAAAATATCTATACAGTTGAATTTGTTAATCTGTTTGCTTTTTATTGCCGTCTATTCACTTTTATTCCAGAGTGTGAGAACTCATTATATTTTAATTCAGTTTTTCAATTTTTACCTTTAATTCATCAATTTGTATTTTAAGTTTTAACTTTTCTTTTTTCTTAAAATCCGTTTCAGCTTGTAACTTCTCTTTGGTCTTTTTGATGGAAACTTGATATTTTCTAATTTTATTCCAATCTATCATTTGACTTATTTAATTTTTCAATAAGGACGATTTCCATTAATTTAAACAATGTCGTTTCTGGATATAAATACAAGTTCTTATATTTAATAATTTCGGTTTGTTGTTTTTTTATTTCTCTTTGAACTTTTGAACGAGGAACTCTTAAGATTTGTTTGATAGTTTCTATATCGTATAGTATTTTATCGTCTTTTATAAATTTTATCATTTTTCTTTCTCCAATATTTTTTTTCTAATTCCTTTTTGTATTCAATTAAAAGGTCATCCACATTCTCATCTTCGTCTTCATCCTTTTCATCTTGAACCTCATTGTCATTATTTATAATTTTATCAAATTCATCAAATTCATTTTCATTTGGTTCTATTGTTTCTTCGTCTTTGAGTTCTTGATTTTCTTTATTGTATTTCTCAACAATAAACTTAACAAAGTTGGTGTGTAAGTGTGTTTTCTTTTTCATAATATAATTTCTTTTTTCTCTGAATTAAAACAAATCGTTTCAATCCATGTATTATATATGAAAGAATTGGAGTGTATTTTTTAAATGATGGATTTTTTAAAGAGATTTTCGATATAGTAGGAGCAGTTGTATATATTTGTATATACAGTATCAAGGTAAATTTTAATTTTTTAAAACGACTGAGTTTAATAGGTCTTATCTGTTAGTTACTAGCAATAGATACGCATAATGTATAACAACTTCGAATAAAACTACTATATGGATAAATTAGAACAATTGAAGCCTTACATTACAGAAATGGATTCATTATTTCAAGAATTATTTGAAGAATTTGAAATATCTGATTTATTGAAAAGAAACGAATTACCAAAATATCGTGGCATTTATGCTTTCTACGAAAACGGAAAACCAATATACGTTGGACGTGCAAATAATATCCGCAAAAGAATTCAATGGCATACCAGAGAAAGTTCAGGAAGTGAAAGCGCAAGTTTTGCATTTAACCTTGCGAAAATGGAATATGCAAAGAAGAGTGAAATAACATTGCAAAGAAAGCAACTAATGCAAATTGAAGAATTTATAGAAATTTTCAGAAAGCATAAATTAAATTTAACAAATATAGAATTCAGATGTATCGCTGTAGAAAATGATATTTTGCAGACAATGTTTGAACCATATCTTGCTTTTAAATTGGGAACTTATCCAATAAATAACACGTTTGAAAATCATTAATAAAAAGCAACTACTGCTGGTAACAGCTTGTACAACGATGATATTTAAGTTTTTTGTGTTAATCAAAAATATTAGATAATGTTTCCGTTATATTTAGTCTTTCGGCTCCAAAATTTCGTCTGATATATTTTTCAGTGATTGAGAGGTTTGAATGACCTAGGGCTTTAGATATGAGATAAACATTGGTGTTTTTTTCTAATAATAGATTTACGAATGTATATCTTGCGGAATGAGAACTAATATTCTGACCTACTGATAAGTCATATATTCTTGACATGATTTTTAGTTTCTGATTGTAATTTTGAACAGAAATTTGAGAACCTCTCCATACTTTATTGTCAATATCAACTTTCATTGAATTCTTAAAATAGTGGTCATTTAACAAATCCTTAAAAAGAAAATCGTTAGGTTTATATTTTTCTTTAAATTTCTTTAGTATTGTTTCTTTTATGTTGAATTCTTGATATTTACTCTTTAAAAGATTTGAAAGGATTTCTTTTTGGACTCTTCTTTTTTTTCTTCCTTCAACGGTATGTCTATCTATTAGTGTTTCATTAGCTTGTTGTTTTATGTAAATTTGGGCATTTTGCATTTTGAATCTTTTTATTGGATTTGGAATGTCTAACACATCCATTAATATGTCCATTATTTTGTCTGAATATTGAATTTGTAATGTATTTTTAGTTTTTGTCATTCCTATTTCAATATGTGATTGTTTGAAATTCTCTACTCTAATAAACAATGCATCTGAAACCCTTAAACCTTGGGTGTATAATGAAAATAGAAATACATTCCTTTCGTAAAAATATCTTTGATCCTTTTGTATGTTGTTTAGTATTTCAATGTCATTTTTGGTTAATACTTTATTGTTAATGTTTTCGTCTTTACCTATTACGATGTCAAATGTGTTTTCATTTATTATATGTCCTTCTCTTTTGGCAATGTTGCAAACTGTTTTTATGACTTGAAAATACTTTCTTATTGTTGATTTTCTTATTGGTTTTGCTTCTCTTCTTTTGATGAGGAAATTCATGTAAGACTTCATTAAATCTCGATTTAAGTCTTCAAAGTGTATTGTTTTTCTAAAATCATTTAATGAATTTAGGACATATTGATTTGTGTGTTTTGTAGATTGTTTGGTTGTATTATCTACTTCTCTTTTGAAAAAATCAGTAAAAGAAGTAAAGTTTACAGATTGAGTTTCTGAAAAGGGGTTGTGGTTTTCGTACTCTCTAACTTTATTGTTGATTTCAATATGATTAAAGTTCTGATTTTTCCCAAACAATAATAAATCTTTAATGTAGGACTTTTCAAAGTCTTTCTTAAACATTTTAAATTTTAGAGATATAAGTTTTTTGTTGCCATGTCCATCAAAAAATCTAATGAATAGAGTTCCTTTGTTTTCTGAATTTATTTGATGTAATATGATGGATTTAGTCATTTGAATATGTTTTATAATTCAAATTTATACAAATTTACATTCAAATAAAAAAGGTGGTGTCGTTTTTGTGTCGTTTGACTATTTTTTTAACAAAATAAAATTTATCTAAGTATCTGTATATTAATTATATAATGTTTTTAAAATATATTTAAAAAGTTTGGTTTAGGAATAAATATAAGTAAAGATTCTAAGTTTCTAAGAGTTTGATAATCTAAGAGTTTAAGAATAATTCTATCTTAGAATCTCAGGAACTTAGAATCTTAGCAACTCCAAAAAATCAAAAATATGCTCTTACAAAAGGCATAAGTGCATCGCTGTACACATTGTCATTTTCGTTAAACAATACATTATAGGCAAGCCCTACGGTTACGTTTCCAGTTCGGTAACCTGCTCCAAGAAACAAAGCTGTATTCCAGAAATTATCGGTATAACTACTATAACCATTATAGGCTTCGTAATGATTATTGACATACGACTCATTTAAGTTTATCGAAAGCTGAATCTCAGGAATCGGATTGATGTAAGTTAGGAAGCTCACTCCATAAATTCCGGAATCGTAATATCCTTTGGAAGAAACATAACTCGCCTGAAGACCTAAACCCGTTGCCAAATAAGGATTTATATTATAAATTGCACTGGGAGCAACAGAAATATCCGTGTAACCGCTGCCAAAACTCAATCCTAATCCACCTCCAAATTGTACTTTTTCCCAAAAAGGATTTCTTGGCTGAGGCATTTGCTGGTATTGAGCTATTACGTTTTCGTAGAAGAACAAGGTAAAAAAGATGAAAAGGTGCTTTGTTAGGGGGGGAAAGGTTGATTTTTTCATACTTCTGGCTTTTTTTAACAAATTTTTACGTAAAAGTACGTAAAAAAATAGATTTAAATAAATTGCTTTATTGTATTTTTGCCGAACTATTTAACAAAAGTATATTCAATAAGATATGGATAGGTTTTCATTTTTAAACGCAGCACACACAGAATTTTTTGCTCAATTATACGATCAATATTTAGAAAACCCAGATAGCGTAGAACCTAGCTGGAGAAGTTTTTTTCAAGGTTTCGATTTTGGAATGACTACTTATAATGATGAAAATCCAGTTCAGCGAATTGTTGAATATGTAGAAAGCAATGCTGACTACAGTTTGGTTTCGGATAAACTGCAAAAAGAATTCAATGTTTTAAAATTAATTGATGGATACCGCACCCGTGGACATTTATTCACAAAAACAAATCCGGTTCGAGATCGCAGAACATATAGCCCGACTTTGGATATTGAAAATTTCGGATTAACAACTGCTGATCTTTCAACTGTTTTTGATGCAGCTCAGGTAATTGGTGTTCCACCGTGTTCTTTGCAGGATATTGTAGATCGCCTTAAAGCTATTTACTGTCAGTATATTGGGGTTGAATATATGTATATTAGGAATCCTAGTGTTGTAAAATGGATTCAAGACAAATTGGGAGTAAATAATAATCAGCCTAATTTCTCTGTTGAGGAAAAGAAAACAATCTTAAATAAATTAAATCAAGCAGTTTCTTTCGAGAATTTTTTGCATACCAAATATGTAGGGCAAAAACGTTTCTCATTAGAAGGAGGAGAATCTGTAATTCCAGCTCTTGATGCTTTGATCGAAAAAGCGGCCGAAAAAGGAGTAGAGCAGTTTGTGATGGGAATGGCTCACCGCGGGCGCTTGAATGTCTTGGCTAACATTTTCGGAAAATCAACTCAGGATATCTTCGGTGAATTTGACGGAAAAGATTACGATCAGGAATACTTTGACGGGGATGTAAAATACCACTTAGGTCTTACTGCTGATAAAGTAACTAAATCTGGTAAAAAAATAAACATCAATTTAGCTCCAAATCCTTCGCATCTTGAAACAGTAGGTGCAGTAATCGAAGGAATTACAAGAGCCAAACAAGATAAATATTTTGCAGATGATTTCTCTAAAGTTTTGCCAATTGCCGTTCACGGTGATGCTGCAATTGCAGGGCAGGGGATTTTGTATGAAATCATTCAAATGTCATTGCTTGACGGATACAAAACAGGCGGTACGATTCACATTGTAATCAATAACCAGGTTGGTTTTACAACAAACTATTTAGATGCTCGTTCCTCTACTTATTGTACAGATGTTGCCAAAGTGACGCTTTCGCCAGTATTGCACGTAAATGCTGATGATGCAGAGGCTGTTGTACATGCAGTATCCTTTGCGTTGGATTACAGAATGGAGTATGGCCGCGACGTCTTTATCGATTTATTAGGATACAGAAAATACGGTCATAACGAAGGTGATGAACCTCGTTTTACACAACCAGTTTTATATAAAATCATTGCAAAACATCAAAACCCTAGAGACATTTATGCCGAGAAATTATTGGCAGAAGGCGTTATCGATGCTTCTTTTGTAAATGCATTAGAAAAAGAATACAAAGCAGATCTTGAAGAAAATTTAGAAGCTTCCCGCAAAAAAGACCTGACAATCATTACTCCATTTATGCAGAATGAATGGAAAGGATTCAAACAGGTTTCTGATGATGTGATGCTTCAAAATGTAGATACATCTTTTGCTAAAAAATCTTTGGATTCTATTATCAAAACGGTATCGACTTTACCATCTGATAAAAAATTCATTAACAAAATAACCAAAATTGTTTCTGACAGAAAAGCAGGATACGATAACAATACTATCGATTGGGGAACTGCCGAAACATTAGCCTACGGTTCGCTTTTGAATGAAGGATTTGATATTCGAATTTCAGGGCAAGACGTAGAGCGTGGGACATTCTCTCACCGTCATGCCGTAGTTAAAGTAGAAGATTCTGAAGAAGAAGTAATCTTATTGAACGCTATCGAAAACAAAAAAGGAAACTTCGGTATTTTCAATTCACATTTATCTGAATATGGTGTTCTTGGTTTTGATTACGGTTACGCCTTAGCAAATCCAAATGCATTAACTATTTGGGAAGCACAATTTGGAGATTTCAGCAATGGAGCCCAAATTATGATTGATCAATATATTTCTTGCGGTGAAGACAAATGGAACAATCAAAACGGTATTGTTTTATTATTGCCTCACGGATACGAAGGACAGGGAGCAGAGCACTCATCTGCAAGAATGGAGCGTTACTTACAGCTTTGTGCCAGACACAATATGTATGTTGCCGATTGTACAACGCCAGCCAACTTTTTCCACTTGTTGAGAAGACAAATGAAAACAACTTTCCGTAAACCGCTTGTTGTTTTCTCTCCAAAAAGTTTATTGCGTGACCCAAGATGCGTGTCTTCAGTGGAAGAATTAGCAAAAGGAAGTTTCCAAGAAACTATTGATGACGAAACAGTAAATAAAAAGGACGTAAAAACATTGGTTTTCTGTACAGGTAAATTCTATTATGATATTGTTGCCGAAAGAGAAAACAGCGGAAGAAATGATGTTGCAGTTGTTCGTGTCGAGCAATTATTTCCTTTCCCGGCAGAACAGATTAAAGCAATTATCGCTAAATATCCAAATGCTGACGATTATGTTTGGGCACAGGAAGAGCCTAAAAACATGGGTGCTTACAGCTTTATGCTGATGAATTTTGACTTTATCAAATGGAGATTGGCTTCATTAAAAGCGTATGCTGCACCAGCTTCTGGAAGTTATACAAGAGCAAAACGCCGTCATGCTGATGCTATCAGAATGGTATTTGACAAAAATTTATTCAGATAATAATAAGGAGCTATTTCCTGCTGTACACTGTATCTTTTTATTTTTAAAGGAAAAATAAAAAGGATGCCGTTTCCATCAGGGCTAGAAAGTACAATGAACAAGTGTTCTTTTAAGGACAATTTTAGAATATAAAATTCATAATTTAAAATAATAAGACATGATTTTAGAAATGAAAGTCCCATCACCAGGGGAATCAATCAAAGAAGTAGAAATTGCAACATGGTTAGTTAAGGACGGAGATTATGTAGAAAAAGACCAAGCTATTGCTGAGGTTGATTCTGACAAAGCAACACTTGAATTGCCAGCTGAAATGAGCGGAATTATCACGTTAAAAGCAGAAGAAGGTGACACAGTAGCGGTTGGGGCAGTAGTTTGTCTTATTGATACTGACGGTGCAAAACCATCAGGTTCAGCTCCTGCAGCTGAAGCGCCAAAAGCAACACCTGCACCAGTGGCTCCGGCTCCGGTAGCCGCAGCACCTGCACCAGCAGCATCTTATGCAGCAGGGACTCCATCTCCAGCAGCTAAAAAAATATTAGAAGAAAAAAATATCGCTCCAGCAACAATATCAGGAACTGGTAAAGGCGGAAGAATAACTAAAGACGACGCTGTAAATGCAGTGCCTTCAATGGGAACTCCAACTGGTGGCAACCGTGGTTCTGAGCGTACAAAATTATCAATGCTGCGTCGTAAAGTTGCTGAGAGATTAGTAGCTGCTAAAAACGAAACAGCAATGTTAACTACTTTCAACGAAGTTAACATGACGCCAATCAACCAGATTCGTAACGAATACAAAGATGCTTTCAAAGCAAAACACGGCGGACTCGGTTTAGGATATATGTCTTTCTTTACTAAAGCCGTTACAAGAGCTTTAGAATTGTATCCAGACGTAAACTCTATGATGGATGGAGATTATAAAATAGCTTATGATTTTGCTGATATTTCAATCGCAGTTTCAGGACCAAAAGGACTTATGGTTCCTGTAGTTCGTAATGCTGAAAACTTGACTTTCCGTGGAGTTGAAGCTGAAATTAAAAGATTGGCACTTAGAGCCCGTGACGGTCAAATCACTGTTGACGACATGACTGGAGGAACTTTCACAATCACTAATGGTGGTGTTTTTGGTTCTATGTTATCTACTCCAATTATCAACCCTCCTCAATCTGGAATCCTTGGAATGCACAACATTATCGAGCGTCCTATTGCTGTAAATGGTAAAGTGGAAATTCACCCAATGATGTATGTTGCTCTTTCTTATGACCACAGAATTATCGACGGTCGTGAGTCTGTTGGTTTCTTGGTTGCTGTAAAAGAAGCGTTGGAAAACCCATTAGAATTATTGATGGGTGGGAATGCTAAAAAAGCATTGGAATTGTAATTAAATAACTTTCAATATTAAAAACCCAAATTCCAATTAAGGAGTTTGGGTTTTTTGTTTATAAATATATTGCGTAATTATACGCAATATTGATTTTTAATATATTTTTGTTTAAAACCCAAATAATGTCAAATTCCATTTTTCAACAACTCGATTTTAATGACTTTGCAAAAGATTGCAAGGAAATTGATATTGAAATTTTTAGTGTTGAAAAATTCGGAATTATTAAAGTTTATGAAAATGAGGGGCAACCAGCTCTTTTCTTAAAAGAAGTAGAATCTTTCGATTTTCAAACATTAAAATTGATTTCTGAAATTCAGCACACTTGTTGGAATTTTCAAAAAGTATTATTTCTCTATGTTTATACCAAAACTGAAATCAGAATTTATAATTGTTCTGAAAAGCCATTTGGATATAATGTAAATGACGAAAAAATTAATTTAGAAAAAGAACTTCAAAATCTTGAACTTTTTTCTTGTGTAGAAACGGATCAATCAAAACTTAAAACATTAAATAATCTTTTTTCTAGGATTGCTATTGACACTGGTTTTATTTGGTCTTCTTTAGAAGCAAATGAGATAAAGAAAAAAATAAATCTTCAAAATAGAGTTGATAAATTTTTAATTCAGAGCCTTATTAAGGTTGCGAGAGCATTAGATGATAATGGATTAAATAATAAGTTAATTATCCATAAGTTAATTATGCGTTCTTTGTTTTTGTTTTATTTAGAAGATAAAAAAGCGACATCAATTGATTTATATGAATCTTTTTACGTGGTGCTACTTCTTATTTTGACATTCTCGAAAGTACAGAAGCAACTTATAATTTATTTGAAAAACTAGCAGATGATTTTAACGGTAGTTTATTCAATTTTGAAGAAAATGAAAAAGATTCTGTCACAAAAGAGCATTTATCTTTAATTAAAAAATGTTTTTTTGACGGAAATATTGACGAATATCAACAACGATTATTCAGTTGGAAATTATTCGATTTTAGTATTATCAGAATCGAATTATTAAGTGAGATTTACGAAAACTTTTTGTCTGAATTAGATAAGAAAGGAAAAAAAGATTCAGGTACTTTTTATACACCACCATCATTGGTTGAATTAATTCTTAATGAAAAATTATCTACCAAAAATGAAGAAACAAATTACAATATAAAAACCTTAGACCCAAGTTGTGGTTCAGGAATTTTTTTGTTGCAAAGTTTTAAAAGATTAGTAAAACGTTATGAAAACAAACACAATAGTAAACTAAATGATTTTGATGTATTAATCAATCTTTTAAAAACTAATATTTTTGGAATCGAACTTGATGCAAAATCTATAAAAGTAGCTGCATTCAGTTTGTATTTAGCATTGTTGGACAATCTTGATCCTAAGACAGGGTGGTGGAATGGTGTTATAAAGTTCCCTTACTTAGTTAATGATTTAGATGATAAAACATTAAAAGAACAAGGAAATAATCTTTTTAGAAAAGATACAATTTCTGATCTGTCTGGAATTAAAGAATTGCAAAATTTTGATTTAATTGTTGGGAACCCACCTTTTGGAACAAAAAATTTATTACCAACAATAATTAGTTATTGCAAAAAAGAAAACTTTGCACAAGAAATGGTTTTGCCTTTTATGCACAAGGCTTCATTTTTAGCTCCAAAGGGTCAAATCGCTTTAATTTTTAATACTAAAGTTTTAACCAATACTGGCGGAACTTATCAAAATTTTAGAGAATGGCTATTCAATAAAAATTATGTTGAAAAAATATATAATTTTTCCATTTTAAGAAAAGCAAAAAAGAATTTTGGAGGTCAGCTTTTTGGTTCGGCAGTTGGTCCAATAAGTATTGTCTTTTATCAGAAAGAAAACCCAGACAATCCAAAGGATACAATTACTTATTATGCTCCAAAAACCTATATTAAAAATGATGTTTTAGAAGGAATTGTAATTGATTCATCAGATGAAAAGTTTTTACCAAGAATTGAATGTGAAAAGAAAGATTCTAAGATTTGGAAAATAGCAATGTGGGGAAGTTATTTTGATTTTGAGTTGCTTGAAAAATTGAATAAAGCATATATAAGTTTAGGTGATTTTATTAAATCAAACAGCGATGTATGGGACTGTGCAAAAGGTATAATGTCAGATAGTTCTAAGCCTGAATTTATTCCTGAAAAAATTATTTCTCCAAAATTTGTTAAAAGATATACAACTCCGAAGACGGCATTAATATTAAATGATAAGTTTTATAGAAAGATTGATTTTAAGTTTGTAAAATCACCATTTTTAGTTTTTAAAGAAGGACAGACAGACAAAAAGTATTGTGCTTCAATAATAGATTATGAAGAATATTTTACTAATTCATTGTATGGTTTTTATAATAGTGGTGATTTTAGAAATTCTAAAGTATTGTGTTTATTTCTAAATTCAACATTTGCTAATTATTTTTTAGCGCTTTCAACATCTACTTGGGGTATTGAAAGAGAAAGGATAAATTTAAATGAGTTACTTACAATACCGTCAATTTTAGATGCAATAAATGAAATAGATTTAGTTAATCTATCAAAACTTGCAGATGAAATAATTTCGATAAAAAAGTCAGACGAAGTAGATCAAAATATTTCTCATTTAGAAAAAGAAATAGACAAAATTATTTTCAACGATATTTTAAAAATAACAGAAGACGAGCAGGTAATAATTAAAGATACACTTGATTATAGTTTGGATTTGTTTGAAAAACAAGAGAATTCTAAAGCCGTTTTACCTGTTAATGAAATAGATGTTTATTCCAAAAGATTAACAAAAGAACTAAATAATTGGTTGGATGATGTTGATTTAAAAGCGTCTGCAACAATTTATGATATCAAAGGAAATTGCCCATTGTATTTGGTTAAAATATCATTTGGAAATGAACAAAAGCCAGTTTTCGAATCAAAAGAGGATATATATAAAGAGTTAAAAACATTAGATAGAAAACTTTGGGAAGAAGAAAGTCAAAATTTATATTTTAGAAAAAAACTAAATTATTATGATGGTGATGATGTTTACATCATAAAGCCAAATCAAAGACGTTTTTGGAGTCAAACTGCCGCTATGGAAGATAGTAAATCTTTGTTAGTTGAAATTCTTAATATGAAAGAATAATGGCAGGAACTTTAACTACTTAAATATTTCTAAAGTTTCAAGGCAAATTCAAAGAAAGATGTACAAGTTTGTTTATTGAAGCGTATTATACTTCTATTTCAAATAAATCTATTGGTTTAGATTTTGATGAAAATGATATAACTGCTAATCTTCATAATTATATCGATGAAAATCCTAAAAGGAAAGTTTGGGGAATTTCAACAAATCTGGAAAATTATATTTTTGACAATGATGTGACTTATAATAAAGGGTTTGCTGCTAAATTTTCAAGAATTGATATGAGATATGCTACTTTTTGGAAAGGCGAAGAGTACAAGTATTTTGTTGAGGCAAAAAATATTAAAGTAAATGATTCTGGTCTAAAAAGAAGATATATTACTACAGGTATTGATAATTTTTTAATGGGTGGAAAATATTTTGACTGTGAAGGATTTCTTGTTGGATATATTCTTGAAGGAACAGTTGATAATTGTGTAATAGGAATTAATAAATTGCTGATAATGGATAAAAGAGAAAAAGAAACTATATTATCTCCTCTATCATCAGTAAATGGCAGTCATTTTTCTAATCATAATGAGAAAGAATTATCTCATCTTTTTTTAGATTTTGTAAATTAGTATTATGAATATAGAGACTAAAATTCTAAAAGCTTTAGAAACCAATAAACTTAATCCTCAAAAATTAGGAGAAAGAAAATGGTACAATTATTTTATCTCAGTAAACAAATTAGTTTGGGCTAGAAATCTTTGGGACGGCTATGAAATTCAGGTTTATTCAGATGAGTATAAAACTTTATATCTCGGAACATTTAAGATTTAGTTTTTTATAATACTGAATTAGTTCTCTGTTTATAACCAAATACTATTTATGGCATCAAATAAAAAACAAGCGGCTATCGGCTTTATCTTCATCACAATGTTAATCGATATTACGGGTTGGGGAATTATCATTCCGGTTATTCCAAAACTGATTAAAGAATTAATACATGGTGATGTTAGTGAAGCGGCAAAATACGGTGGCTGGTTAACATTTGCTTATGCGATAACTCAATTTATGTTCGCTCCATTAATAGGCAATTTGAGTGATAAATTTGGGCGAAGACCCATAATCTTAATTTCGCTTTTTGCCTTTTCGCTGGATTATATCTTGCTGGCATTTGCTCCAACGATTACATGGTTGTTTGTAGGAAGAATAATTGCCGGATTGACCGGAGCAAGTATTTCAACAGCTTCGGCGTATATAGCCGATGTGAGCACGGCAGAAAATAGAGCCAAAAACTTTGGGATGATTGGCGTGGCTTTTGGCCTTGGATTTATAATTGGGCCGGTTATTGGAGGTGTTTTGGGGCATTATGGTTCCAGAATTCCGTTTTATGCTGCCGCAGTTTTATGCATGCTGAATTTCTTGTACGGTTATTTTATTTTGCCCGAATCATTATCAAAAGAAAACAGAAGGCCAGTGAATTTGAAAAGAGCCAATCCAATAGGTGCCTTTTTGAATTTAAAAAAATACCCATCGCTTTATGGATTATTAATTGCTTTGTTTTTGATTTTTGTTGCATCACATGCGGTCGAAAGCAACTGGAGTTATTTTACGATGTACAAATTCAGCTGGGACGAAAAAATGGTTGGAATTTCGCTGGGTGTTGTCGGCGTTTTAGTAAGTCTGGTCCAGGGAGGACTGATACGCTGGACCAGTCGAAAATTAGGAAATGAAAAAAGTATTTATGCGGGAATGACATTATATACTATCGGAATGTTTTTGTTTGCTTTTGCTTCAGAAGGCTGGATGATGTTTCTCTTTCTAATTCCATATTGTCTTGCTGGGATTGCTGGTCCATCATTGCGAGCTATTATTACAAATCATGTTTTGCCAACCGAACAAGGCGAAATTCAAGGAACAATTGCGAGTTTAATGAGTGCGGCAACCATTGTTGGACCACCAGTAATGTCAGGTCTTTTTTATTATTTTACACATAAAGGAGCACCATTTGAATTTGCAGGAATGCCATTTATTCTTGGCGGTTTATTGATGATGATTAGTGGTATTGTTTCCTATTTTTCATTAAAAAAGTATGCTGTTTCAAATACAAACAGTGATTAAAGTAATCAATTATTGCTTTGTCTTTTATCAGGTCATTCGCTCTAATAAATGGTAAGTAGGATAATATATATTTTAGCAGTATAAAACTTTCTTTTTAAGCAAGTTTTTATTTATACTTGCATTTCAAAAAATCTACTCAAAAATATGAAAAATCAAGTCAAAGTATTGTTGCTTTCTGCAATGGTTTTATTTTTTCAAAACAGCTTTTCGCAAAAGAAAAAACCAAAACAAAAAAGTAAACCTAAAACTGAAACAATAAAAGGCGATCCGCAGCCTGTTGAAGATGTAATGCTTGTGAGTGATGCGCCAGTCATGGCTGAAGAGGCTCCTCAGATAAGAGAGCTTCGTTCAGATGGAAATTATGGACGCTATGCTACAGAAAAAATAAACGACGAATCGATTTGGTTTTATGATAAATACAACAGCAATTATAAATTTGGAATCAAAAAAAGAGACCAAGTTCTTTTACCTGCATTATTCGAGAGAAAGACATATCCAGCTGTAAGCGACGGTAATTCTTTTCCAATTGGAATTGGGAATAATTACGGGCTTTATAATGTTGAAAAAGAAGTTTGGGAAATTCCTATGATTTACTACTCTTTGAATCATATTGGGAACGATATCTTTTCGGCACGTACAAAGAATGGTTATTATGGAGTATTAAGCAGAGACAATAAAGTGTTAATTCCTTTCAAATGGGGAGAAATCAGTACTGTTTCCGGAGTGGAGAACTATTTTATTCTGCAGGATAAAAAAACCAATTTGAGAGGGTTGTATAGTCTTTTGAATGGTAAATTTATGATTCCTTGTGAATATCAATACGTTCAAACTGTTGATAATAGTAATTATTTTAAAGTTGAAAATGAAAAAGGATCTAATTTGGTTACGATCGACAATAAGCCAAAATTTAAAAAATGGTATACTCAAATAAACAGCGTTAGCAACAGTAAAAATTTTATCGTAAAACTGAACGACAGAATGGGGATTATAGATGAAAATGAAAACATTGTTTTGCCAATAGAATACAAGGATATTAAAACTTATCCGTATAATGACGGTTCATTTTTGGCTGTCAATAAAGACGGTAAATACGGTTGTGTTTTAATCAACGGAAAAGTTTCTCTGCCATTTGAATACGACCAGATTAATACCAGTTATTCCAATAGTTTGAAAACTACCAAAAACAATAAATGCGGTTTGATACAAGTAAACAGCGGTACTCCTACGGAAATTGTTACTTGTGAATACGATAATATCAACATTGAAAACGAAACATTTATTGTAGAAAAAAACAATCTGTTTGGAATGTTGGATTCTTTTGGGAAATTAATCGCTCCCTGCGAATATGAATCCATAGACAAGGTTGTAAGCAAGAACAACAATTATTCCAGTAATTTTGTTTTTATTGCCAAAAAGAACAAGAAATTTGTTTTGCTGGACAAAAACGCACAGCAAATCTCAGCAATTGCATATTCTAATATCTCTCCAGTTACTTTTTTGAATAAAAGCGGCTCTTATTATGATGAATCAAAATTTAGTTATTTGATGTGTCAAAACAATAATAAAGCAGGTCTTTTGGATATGATGGGACAGCAGGTAATGGAATCTAACTACGAGGAAATTGTTGGAGAGAACAATAATATTTTGCTCGTAAAACAAAAAGGAAAAATTGGAGCATACAATTTGCTGACTAAAACTGAAACACTTCCTTGTATTTATGATCAGATAATACTGGATGCAAACGGTAATTATGGGGTCAAAGGGAAAGAAATTTTCTCAATAGATTTGAATGATAACACAAAAACGGTGAAATTGTAATTCATTTAATTTTCAATACTAAAAATCCCAAACTCCTTTATAAAAATGGAATTTGGGATTTTTTATTGACAGTAAACCCCGAATTACTTCAAATACAAGCAATGATTAAAGTAGTCAATGATTCCTTTTCCTTTCATTAAAACATCGGCTCCAATAATACCGTGTACAGGTTTTACCTTATAATGATTTAAAGCTTCATTTACATGCGATAAATCGAAGATAACAAGATCAAACTTGTTATGTTTCCAGTTGTTCAATTGGAGTTTGTTGTTGGAAGATATCTGCGTCAGCATTCCTGTTGCTCCGGCACCCGAAGCTTTGGTTTTGGAATTTTTGGCTTCCAATGCAAAATGTTCGATGCTTTCAAATCCCACACAACTGTTTGAAGCGCCAGTATCGAGTATGAAATTTCCTTTCACGCCATTGATTTTGACCTTAATTAGAAGATGCTGTGTTTTGGTGATTTTAAACTTAACTTTTTTATAATTTGCTTTCTTCAGTTTTTCGTGTAAGTTTTTCATACTTGGTGACTATTGTGAGAAGTAAAAATAGCATTCCTAACGTTATTTTTCCTTTTTAAATGTTGTTTTTTCTTTTTGAATGCGTCTTGTAATAAGTTTGAATAATACAAAACCTCCAATAAGTATGGCTGCAATGATAATCCCTAGCAGTAAGTAGTTGTTTTTATCTTTGTTTTCGATATCGCCATAATATACAAATGAAGCCCAATAATAGGGTGATTTTTTAGCATTTGAAATGTTTTTGTTATTCAAAAAATCAAGTTTAGCCTGATGATTAGCTTCAAAATAGGAATTGTTTTTTTTAATATTTTTATAGAAGTCACCCATAAATATAGAGGTGGTATAATCATTTACTTTCCATAGAGAGAATAATAAATTCTGCGCTCCTGCAAACTGAAAACCTCTCGCAATACTCATTGCTCCTTCGGATTTGAAGAGTTTGCCAATCCCCGTTTCACAGGCACTCAAAACGACCAGATTCGGATTGATATTCAGATGATATAATTCGGAATACAAGACTTCCCGGTCATAAAATTTAATGCTGGCAGGTGTTTCAATATCGCCGGCATCTGCATGAGTTGATAAATGTAATATAGAATAATTAGCAGCGTTATTTTTAAAATTTTGAAAAGTTGCATTATTGTTTTCAAAAAAGCGTCCTTTAAAGCTGTCTCTGATGGACTGCAGTTCTTTTTTAGAATAAGTGAGTGTGTAATTTGTTTTTTCAAAAACAGGGAAAATACCCAAAACGGTTTTTTCTTTTGGGCAAAACGGTTTTGCATCCAAATAAAAACTAGCCGAATTGTTGTATGCAATATTGAAATCATGCAGTAAATAATGCATTTTTTCAAAATTTGCCGTATTGGATTCTTTGGTAATCAAGGCTTCAAACGGCAGGAAATTTAAAATTCCATCAGGAATGATGATGAGGTTTTGATAGCTTGATTTGGCAGGTAACAACAGGTTTTTGTAAGCTAAATGAGCTTTTTTTTGGTATAAGCCAATGTCGTTTACGATACTGTCTGGGTTATAAAAAAGGCTTATATAATTTGGTATTGGATCGCCGCACATTTGTCCCGTACAAAAGGATTGCAGGGAAATTTGATTGTTTTGTATCGTGAATACATACACCGTTTCCGAACCCCAAAAATACTCGACCATAATGGAATTATCTGATTCCAGTTTAGAATATAATGCCTTGATATTAATAGTTGTTTCATTTTGTTTTGCTCGGACTGGTTGGTATTCTTTTAGTATAAGCATTGTCTGGTTCTGCTCTTTTATGTCTTCGTTTATTTTGTTAATATTGGCCAATTCCCCTTTTTGCTGTTCTTTCAGGATTTCATTGTTCCAAAATCGCAATTCTTCTATTTTTTGTTTTTCCTTTTTTGAAGCAGTTCGGTTTCTGTAAATCTCATTTTTTAAAACACACGATTTGGTATGTTCTACTAATTGAAAAGCTTTTTCTATATAAACTGAATTTGCATCTTTTTCAAATAATGACTGGTAAATGAGGATGCATTTTTCGATGCGTTTTCTGTTTTTAATTTGGGTAATGATTTTAGAATTTTCATACACGATGAGTGTTTGAAATAATTTTTCGATACAAAAAGCAAGATCATAGCTTTTTAATGCTTTCTCGGGCTGTTTTTGTGCTGTAAACAAATCAGCTTGGAGGTCTAGAGCATCGAGTAAAACGGTTTCGGCATAAAGAGAATTTTCTTTTGGCAGTATGTCTTTTTCTCTGGAGTAACTGGAAATTAATGTTTTGAAAATGGTTTGGAGAACTGTCTGAGCTTTGGTTAAATTATTCTGTTTTAGCAATAGAGAAGCTTCTTCCAAATAAAATTGGGCTTTTTTTCTAGGTTCCTGATCTGGTAATTTTTTAAAAATAGTTTTGGCTTCTGCAAAATAATTTAAAGCTTCATTTTTTTGGATGTTAATTTTAATCCTATACAGATTGATATAGGTGTTAAATAAAGGTTCCGCTTGTGTTTTGTCTTTTTTTAATAATGGAATTGCTTTTAAAAAAGCCACTTCAGCATTATATGAATCTTCATTTATCGATCTCAAAAGGTAATTTGCGCCTAAATTATTTAATAAAAGCCCTTTTTGAGTTGTGGTTATTTTTTCGGTATGGATTGTCTTTTTAATTAAATCGATTGCTTCATTAATTCTGCCTGAGTTTTGATACACATTTGATAAATTAAGAATTGCAGCGATTTTCTGCGATTCATTATTTTGCTTATTCGCAATAAAATAATAGTGTTTAATGATGTTTTCGGCATTATTATAATCTCCTATTATGGTGTATAAATTCCCAAGCGGTTTCAGACAATATTCAATTATATCATAATCGGTGAGCTGATAGGCTTGATATGTTTTCCACGCTTTTTCGTAACTGCCAATGGCTTGATTTGTTTTTCCGAATTTATTCTCAAAATACCCTTTATTGCAGTTGAGAACGACAATAGACAGCAGTCCTTCTTTTGTTTTTTTGTCTTGGCTTTTCCAAAAAAGTGTTTCAACAGTATTGAGGTTTTTAATGCCTTCCAATGACGGATTGGCTACAAAATAATCGATGGCATCATAAGTTATGTCTTCTTGGAGCTGTTTTTGCCCATAAAGGCTCAGAGCTGTAAAAAGGCAAAGCAGTATACTTTTTTTTATCATAACATTTCGATTGTCTGATATTTTAAAAAATTAAATATTTAGCTAATGAAACTTTGTTTTCTGGTGTCAAAATTCTAAAATTTCCAGAGAGCATATAACTGATAATAATTGAAATTATTGTCAAAGTTAAGCACATAACGCGCTCCAAAAGTGGGGCCAATTCTTGCAAACCCGGCTGTAAAATCAAATAATAGTCCTGATTTTAATTCTGGAAATGAGTTTGTGGTGGTAACGGTTGAGTAATCTGTACGTAATAATAATTTATCTGATGTTCCTTCATATACTTTGGTTTCTATGTGTTGAGTTTGCTTTTCGGAAACATTCATATTGATTTGAACACCTGCGCCCACACCAAAATACGTTGAAATATTATATCGAAACAATACCGGGATTTCCCAATTAATGTTTTTGTTTTCAATAGATGTGGTGATGCGGTTTAATTGTACTGCTCCTGTATCTTGATTGATTTTTTGGGTGAGAGTTGTAGCGCCGTCATAGGAAGTGACACTGTTTAAAAATTCGGCCTGCATGTAATAGCGGTAGGATTTAAAAGGAGAGATTGTAGCTCCAACAAAATAGCTTTTGGAATTGTCTAAGTTTGAGTATATGTTATAGCCGGCTTTGGCTCCAATGGATATGCCAGGAGTGAATCGGGTGGTGGCATAATTGGTGATAATAGGTTCGTTTTTGTCAAATATAATTGCAGTTCTGCTTTTGGTTTTTATTTTGTGAAAATCCTCATTGAATTTCATGGAGTATTTTACAAAGCCTTTGGTGCTGTCAATTTCTTTCACGTTTTTTTGATTGCTTCCTGGTAAATAGATGTTTCTAAATACAAAAAATATCTGCGTGTTTCTCACAATGGTATCGAGACAGCTTACTGTTGGAGCTTCGCCTTTTGGACAAATGGGGCATTCGGGATACATGCTTTCAATTTTCAAGGTGCTTTTGTCAAACATATCTGGAATATCAGTTTCAAGCTGAATTTTTCGGGCAGGTCCTTCACCGTTGTTTTGAAAGCTGGTTTTGAATTTGACCCTTTTGTAGCGCACGAATCTGTAATTCATGAAACTTCCGTTAGAGCCCATTTTGTTTGGATCGTGGGAAGTGACGATTTCCATTTCCAGGTTTTTTATTTTATGGTTTTTAAAACTTCGGTTTGGGACATAAATAGAACGCATGGTTATGGTGGCACTAGTGTCTTTAATCATTTCGGGAGTGGTTTTGAAAGTGTAAAAAACATTTCGGGTCTCTCCGGGGTTGTGATCGTCTATTTCTAAAATGGCGACATCTTTATAGCTGTTTTTGGCTGCTAACAAAGTCGAATCCAAATCGGTTTCGCTAGTGGTTTCTTTATATTTTTTGGCAAAAGCCAAAGTCTCGGCAGATGCCAAATAACGATTTGAGTTATCAATATCGTCGGCTGAAACGATGTTGTTTTCTTTTACGGTTCTTTCACCGGCATAAGGACGCACTTCCTGTAAATCGAAATTGTTGTTTTTGAATTGTTTTTCGTTGTAAAAAAGATAGAGTTTTCCGTTGGTTACATAGTTTTCCATGTTTTCATAACTCACAATCACCTGCATTTCCTGCTCGGGAATGGGGTCGCAATTTTTTTGAATAGATAATCCATTTTGATTGACAATAGAGGCAATATTTTTGTAATTGGGGTCTTCAATATCGTTAATTACAACTTTTTTAGGTCGGGTAGCCGGAGGTTTTCCATTGTCGTAATTATTGGTTACGGTAAGTCTGGCGGTATATGTTCCTTTGTTTTTGTAAACATGTTTCGGCTCGGCTTCTTTACTGTAATGACCATCGCCCAATTCCCATAAATAAGAATAACTCGGTTTTGGCGCGCCTGCGATAGGAATCAATGGCGGTGTTTCGGGTTTGAAACTAACTAAATTTCCTTTTTGATCGTATCCAATATTGGCTCTTCTGGTAATAGTGTCTTTTACTTTTACTTGCGCGTAAACCGGGAAAGCTGCAATTAGAAAAAAAACGAATAGCGATTTGTTCATATTTGGTTATTTTGGTCGGTCAATATAGTTTTTTTGGATTTTTTGAAATTCAAATAATTTTTAAAAGTAAAAAAAAGCGGTGAGCAAATCACCACTTTTTCTTATTAATTTGGATTTATAACTTATTGAATGGCATTGATTGCTGCTATTAATTGCGCTTCGGTGCCTACAGTCGTTTCTGCCAATGTGAAGGTATAAACAGCATTTGCAGTTGTAGTAACGGCTTTGATGGCATATTTCCATTGTCCGTTTTCCTCGGTGGCAAAAATTACGTGACAAGCTAGACCAATCGGAATTTGACCGTAATGTTCGCTGAATAAGCCTGCTGCGGTATAAGTATCCAACTTAGCAAGGGCGTTTTGACCTTCACCGTCATAAGATAAATAAATAGCGCTGTTGGTGTTGTCATAACCTTCGGGAGCATCAGCAAGAATGGTTGTTTTTGGTCTTGGGTCACTATAGAATTTATCTACGTTTGTCCATCCAAAGTTTCCAAAAGAAACATAGTAATTATTCCCTTCTCCTTGAACACCGCCTTTTCCTCCTGCAGTTCCAGGATCGGCTACATTTCTCCAAACTAAGTTTTCAGGATCTTCAACATTGCCTATCCAAAGCTGCATTCCTGTTTTTAATCCATCGGTTAAGCTTGCTGGGACAAGAAGGGTCATATTGGCTGTCGATTCTAGAGCAACGCCGTCTTGTGTAGCTTTGATATAAAATTCTCCGCCCGAGATTAATAAATTTTTCTTTCCGTCTGTTGTTAATCCCATTGTAGGCTTGTTTGCCACAAGCATGTGCCCTTTGTCGAACAATTCTATATATTCGATATTGATGGTTCCAGTAACCGGATTTCCGTTTTTTCTGAGATAATCCCTGTTGATCATGAGTTTTACACCTTTGGCTGAAGTTAGTGTCACTGTACCAGAAGCTTCGGTAATTGTGAAGGTTTGTTTTAGTTTGGTTAGCGCTTCGGTTCTGATGGCTTTGAATTCGGTGGCAGTTGCTGGAACGTTTGGGATGTCTGTATTTGGAGTTTCATCGTTTGTACAGCTCACCATTGCCATTGTGGCTAAAAATAAAAATGCGATTGATTTTAAATTTCTGTTCATGATTTCTAATTTTTTTTGAATCAGTCTTGAAATGTTCAAGAGTTTGTTTTTTGATTCTGGTTGTTAATTATTGTTTCTTTTGTTGTATATCAATTAAGGTTTGATATTGTTACCCTTGTTTTTGAAATTTCTTTTTTTTTCTCACTCCAACCCTCTTCAGAGTAGAGGGAGCTGGAATTGGATTTTTTTAATTTCTAATTTCATTCTTATATCAACTTTAGTTTTGATTTGTTACCCTATTAATTTTAATTTTTTTTTATCGGGTAATTAATGCCCAAAGTTTGCTTAAGAAACTGACTCCAATTTTTTTAATGTTTTCCATAATCTAAAAGTCTTAAAAAGTTCTTAATTATCGATTTATAGCATTATATCCATTTGGTTTTAGAATTGTTACCCTTGTTTTAATATTTTTTTATTTGATTTTGTTGTTTGAGATTCCTTGCAGGAAATAGGAATCAATATGATTTTTGCAATTGAAGTTGTTTTTTAAATGCTAAATAGTTCGTTTTATGTGATGTGCGTAAGGGATAGGAGTAATCCGCCGCTGCGGAACGGATAGCCCGACCGCATTATGGAAAGAGGCCGAATACCCGCAAAGCTGAGCAGGCCTCTTTTCATAATGGGGTTACGCCCAGATAATTGTTGGAATTCATAAAAGGTGATATGGGTGTTTTTCGATCTTTTTTAGTATTTTCGGTAAAAAGTTTTTTATGGTTTCAGCGACTGTGCATCCCGACCAAATGTATATTGAAGGATTGGCGAATAATGATTCGGCGGTTATTCATGTTATTTATAAAAAGTTTGTGCCAAAGGTTATTCATTATATAAAGAACAATTCGGGCGATGCCGATAAGGCTCAGGATGTGATTCAGGAAGTGCTGATTTTGCTTTTTAATCAGGCGAAAACAGGACAGCTTCGATTGACATGTCCCTTTGATGCATACTTTTTTTTGCTTTGCAAAAGGAAATGGCTTAATGAACTGAAAAAACATTCGAATAAAGGGGTAACAATTAAAGAAGAATTGACATCTATACATGAATCTGCTGATGAGATGGTTTTGCAGACCGAACATTTTGACGAGAAACAGCAACTGTATGATGTGATGTTTCAAAAACTCGGTGAGAAATGCCAAGAATTACTGCAACTAAGTTTTACGCTCCCATCGATGGAACAAGTGGCCGAAAAACTGGCAGTAACCTATGGTTATGCCCGCAAGAAAAAATCGCTTTGCATTGGTCAATTGACGCAGTGGATTCAAGAAACGAACCGCTTTAAATCTATAAAAAATACCTAGCCATGAACGAAGATCATTTTTTGGAATTTGACGAATATATTCAAGGCGAGATGTCCACTGCCGATACATTGGCTTTTGAGCAGCAGTTAAAGGATCAGCCTGAATTAGCTATGGCCTTTGAAACGTATAAGGAACTGCATCTTCATTTGGAAAATAAATTTAGGCAAGCCAATGAATTAAAAATGTTCAAGAAAAATTTGAAAGGGATTTCTAAAGATCATTTTAAAAACTCCAAACCAAAAGTGATTGTTTTCAAACCTTGGCATTATGGAGTTGTGGCTTCGGTGGCGGTTTTGGTTGGGCTGTTTTTTTTGAATCAAAATTCAGATCCATTGTTTGAGGATTACAATCAGCCCGAAACTGCTTTTTTTACGGAGAGAGGAGAAGTGGCTGCTAATTTGAAATTGGCTCAGGATGCTTTTAATGCAAAACAATATAAAACGGCGATTCCGCTTTTTGAAACTATTTTGAAAACGGATAAAAGTGCCGAGATTCAGTATTTTTACGGGCTTTCTTTACTTGAAGGCAATAAATTACCGGAGGCTGAAGCAGTTTTTAATACTTTGAAAGCTGGAAATTCTATTTATAAAAATAAGGCGGTTTGGAGTTTAGCTTTGAGTAAATTAAAACAAAAAGACTATAAATCGTGTAAAGAACTGCTGTTAACTATTCCTGAAGATTACGAAGGCAATGATCAGGTTGATGCTTTGCTGGAAGAGCTGGATTAGAGTTTCGCGAAGATTCGAAAAGGGTACACGAAGATTCGCAGAGATAGATTATTTTAAAGATTCGTAGAGATATTAAAGTCTTTGCGAATCTTTTTTTTCTTTGTGAATCTTTGCGAAATAGCTTCTGTATTTCCTTTTTTGCAAATACCCGTTTTTTCGAGTAATTTTGCAGCATTAAATTTTACACTTGGAAACAAAAACGATACTTACCGATACCCACACCCATTTATATTCAGAAGAGTTTGATTTGGACAGAAGCGAAATGATGCAACGTGCCATGGATAATGGCGTTACTCGCTTTTTTGTCCCTGCAATAGATTCGTCATGCACACAAAGTATGTACGATTTGGAACGCGATTATCCCAATAATGTGTTCCTGATGATGGGTTTGCATCCTACTTACGTAAAGGATAATTATCTGGAGGAACTGCAGCATGTCGAAAATGAGTTAGCCAAAAGAAAGTTTGTGGCTATTGGTGAAATAGGCATTGATTTGTATTGGGATAAAACGCACTTAGCAGAACAGCAAAACGCTTTTAGAAAACAAATTCAGTTAGCCAAACAGTATAAACTTCCAATAGTGATTCATTGCAGGGAAGCTTTTGATGAAATATTTGAAATTCTGGAAGAAGAGAAATCACCTGAATTATTTGGAATTTTTCACTGCTTTTCTGGAACCTGCGAACAGGCTTTGCAGGCGATATCTTATAATATGAAGTTAGGAATAGGAGGTGTAGTTACTTTTAAAAACGGTAAAATAGATCAGTTTTTAAATAAAATCGATTTAAAGCATATCGTTTTGGAGACCGATTCTCCTTATTTGGCTCCGATTCCTTATCGAGGCAAACGTAATGAGAGCAGCTATTTGATAAATATTGCCGATAAATTAGCTCAAATATATGATGTTTCTACAAATGAGATTGCAGCTGTAACAACCAATAATTCGATTGAAATATTCGGTATTTAATGTAGATATTCTGTAACTTTAATATTTTTTTTGTTCTTTTGTCCAACTAAATTGAAAACAAAAATGAATAAATTTGATGCGATCCGGTCTTTTTATGATTCCGAAATAAACGAAGGAATAATAAAAGTAATTGATCATCCGATGATGAAGGCTTTGATGAACTTTTGTTTTCCAGGAGTAGAAGATGAAATTTGGAAAGAACAGCTTCGTAAAACACACTCTATTCGTGATTTTCAATGCAACTTTATTTATCATGGAGTGCAGCAGGTTTTGGAAAAAAGTTCGGAGGGGTTAACTACTTCGGGTTTTGAGAAACTGGAAAAAAATACAGCTTATCTGTTTGTGTCCAATCATAGAGATATTGTTTTGGATACATCATTGCTGAATGCTTGTTTATTTGAGCATGGTTTGGACATGACTTCATCAGCCATTGGTGATAATTTGGTCAAAAAATCGTTTTTAAAAACATTATCAAAATTAAATAGAAATTTTTTGGTGCAGCGCGGATTGTCACCAAGAGAATTATTGGTTAGTTCTAAACTGTTGTCCGAATATATGGCGCAGCTGCTGTTGCATGAAAATCGTTCGGTTTGGATTGCGCAACGCGAGGGAAGAACCAAAGACGGAAATGATGAAACCAATCCAGGAGTTTTGAAAATGATAGCCATGGGATCTGACGAGCCTAATATTATGGACTATTTTAAGAAGATTAAAATTGTGCCTGTTTCTATTTCCTATGAGTATGATCCTACAGATGCTTTGAAAATGCCACAACTGTTGGCCGAAGCAAATAATGAGATTTATATCAAAGAGAAAAATGAAGACTTCAAGACTTTATTGAGCGGAATTATTGGGCAAAAGAAAAGAATTCACATCCATATAGGTGGCGTGCTCGATACTGAAATCGATGACATTATCAAAAATATAGACACTACTAACAAGCAAGTACAAGCATTGGCACAAGTAATTGATGATTCTATTTTATCCAATTACAAATTATGGACGACCAATTTTATTGCTTATGATATTTTGAACTGCTCGAACCGATTTTCTCATTTATATACTGAAAACGAAAAATTACTATTTGAGAGACGATTGGAAATGAGAATCGATCATGAACATCCAGTTGCCAAACAAGGATTTTTGGATATGTATGCTAATCCAGTTGTTAATAAATTAAAATATGTTGATGCACTTGCACTCTAAGCCAAAGATTCTTTTGATTTATACCGGAGGAACCATTGGTATGAGCAAGGATTTAGAAACGGGAGCTCTTAAGGCTTTCAACTTCAGTAAGCTTCTTCATAATATTCCCGAATTAAAATTATTGGATTGTGATATAGATACATTTTCTTTTGAAAATCCAATAGATTCATCGAATATGAATCCTGAACATTGGGCCGAAATTGCCCAGACTATCGAGAGCCATTACGACGATTTTGATGGTTTTGTGGTGCTTCACGGTTCGGATACGATGTCGTATTCGGCTTCGGCATTGAGTTTTATGCTCGAAAATCTTTCCAAACCTGTCATTTTTACGGGTTCACAACTTCCTATTGGTGATTTACGGACTGATGCCAAAGAAAATTTAATTACGGCGATTCAGATCGCTTCTTTGCAGGAAAATGAAAAACCGTTAATCAAAGAGGTTTGTCTTTATTTCGAATACAAATTATACCGTGGCAATAGAACGACTAAGATAAATGCCGAACATTTCAGAGCGTTTATTTCTCCTAATTATCCTTTCTTGGTCGAATCAGGTGTGCATTTAAAAATAAATTCGGAATTGTTTTTACCTGCAAACGAAGGAGGTTCGTTAAAAGTCCATACACATTTGGATAATAATGTAGCCATCATCAAAATGTTTCCGGGAATCAGCGAGACGGTACTGTCAGCGATTTTAAACATTGAAAGTTTGAAAGGGATTGTGCTGGAAACCTATGGAGCAGGAAATGCGCCGACAGAAGAATGGTTTTTGTCGCTTTTGCAAAATGCTGTTAATAGAGGATTATTCATTGTCAATGTTACGCAATGTTCTATTGGAAGCGTGAGTATGGGACATTATGAAACAAGCACCACAATGAAAAAGTTGGGAATTATTTCGGGAAAAGATATTACAACTGAAGCCGCCGTTACCAAATTAATGTATTTATTAGGACAAAATATACCGCAAAAAGACTTCAAAAATGTTTTCGAAACTTCGTTAAGAGGAGAAATGCAATAATATTGATTTTTTATTTTCGAAAGTCATTTTTTTTAGTGTTCTTTGCACTCCTTAATAAATAGAGAGGTGTCCGAGTGGTTGAAGGAGCTAGCCTGGAAAGCTAGTATATGGGTAACTGTATCGAGGGTTCGAATCCCTTTCTCTCTGCAAAAACAAGTGATGTTTTTTGCTTAAAGTGTCTTAAAGTACTAAAAACCTGCAAGTTATTAACTTGCAGGTTTTCTTTTTTTATACCCTGTACCTTCATAATTTTCAAAAATGCTCCTATTTTTTGTGGCACATTCGTGGCGCAACGGGCTGGGAAAAAAAGTGTGCCACAAAATCGTTGTAACTAACTGATTTACAACATGTAAATTGCTTTAACGACTTGATTTTAAAGAACTATAGTTCGACCTTTATTAACTTAAAATGTTGAATTATGTTAGAGAACAGTTTTGGATTAACTTTCTTTTTGAAGAGTCCGCGAAAAAAAACTAATGTCAGATCTATTTATTTAAGAATTACAGTTGATGGGATTCCTAAAGAAACATCTACGAAGTACACTTGGAATGTGAGCCGGTGGGATCAGAAATTGGAAAGAGCTACCGGAAGTAAGGAAGATTCTAGAGTATTAAATGAATTTTTGAATTCGCTGGAATTGAAAGTAAAAAAAAGAAAAACAGATTTGCTTTACAATGACCAAACGATCACTGCGCAAAAACTCATTGATTACGTTAAAGGGAAGGTAGCTTCAAAAGCAAAAGTTTTAGAAGAGTTTCAAAACCATAATGATGAAGTAAAAGCGTTGGTACCGAAAGAGTATGCTCCAGGCACGCTTGAGCGTTATGTAACAGCCAAATCTCATGTTAGTGATTTTATAAGGTTTAAATATAACGTAGATGATCTTGAATTCAGGGAGCTGAATTATGAATTTATAAAAGATTACGAGTTTTACCTTAAAACAGTACAAGGATGCAGCAATAACACTTCTTTAAAGTATATATCTAATTTTAAGAAAATTGTGCTCAGAGCCATCGCTAAAGAGATTATTACAACTGATCCTTTTAAGCTGTTCAAGGGTAAAAAGACCAAAACGAATAAAAAACCTATGACGGCAGAAGAGCTTTTTATATTGGAGGATCGCGATTTTGCCATAGAGAGACTCGAAGTAGTTAGAGATGTTTTTATTTTCCAATGTTATACGGGATTAGCTTATATAGATGTTTTCCAACTGAAGCTGGCAAATATTAAAATCGGTATTGATGGGGGACAATGGATTATGTCCGCGAGGCAGAAAACGGATTCCGAAACTAATATTCCATTGCTCCCAAAAGCTGTTGAAATTATGGAGAAATACAAAAAACATCCTTTATGCCTGAAACGTGGTACTGTCTTGCCTGTTTTGTCAAATCAGAAGATGAATGCCTACTTGAAGGAAATCGGTGATTTATGCGGTTTCAATTTCACATTGAACACACATAAAGCGAGACGTACTTTTGGCAGTACAGTTACGCTGAACAATGGTGTGCCGATTCATGTAGTAAAAGAAATGCTTGGTCATCAATCTGTTAAGCAGACTGAGGAATACGCATTAACAGAACAAGTGACAATTGGTAGGGAGATGCAAGTATTAAAGAATAGATTGGATAGGGAAAAAATTATTACCCGAGGTGAGGGGCTTTCTGTTCTCGAAAGAATGGAAAGGGAAATTCAAGAATTGAAGCAGCAATTTGCTACTGCTGATAGTGCGCAGAGTATTGTACATAATGCTGAAGAACTTCTGGATATAGATTTACAGATGGTAAAGTTACGTAAGGTTTTTAATGTATGATAAAAGCATTTTAATATTACCAAGGAACACTTAAGATAAATCGTGAGGCTTTATTGTTATTTCCACTTCGCTTCGATATCCTGGATGATAGGATGGTCTGTAATTAATATAGCCCATTTGCTGCAACTCCTTAAAGTATTTATGATAGGTTGGGATTGTGCTAATATGTGATAGTGACATTATCTTGCTACGACTCACTTTAATGATCCTAGTCTGTCCTTGCTTATAAGCGAGACAAAGAATTGCACTTAAGAGCGCAAAGTGCCAAACATTAAGTTTGTGGTCCGCTTCCAAAATTGAAAGGGACTTTAAAACCTTTTTCGGTTTCATATTATTTTGTATCGTTGAACAGATTTATTAAATCTGATTTGTTGTAATAGTAAGATCCTAAAACTTTTTTGAAGCGCACTTTTCCCGTAATCCGGAGATTCTGTAACGATGCTGCTGACATATCCATCAGTTTCTTGACAACACGGCTTTTAATCCATTCTGGATTTAGGTGGTCATCGTCTTTATTCTGGTTGTTCTTTATAATTTGTTTGAACTGGTCTACAAGCAATAGACCAAATTGCCTTAAATCATCTTTATTTATATTGTCGTTCATCATCGCACCTCTCATTTTTAATTGTTAAGTTGTGAGCTAAGCTATGGTGCAATCTTTTTCGTTGCTTAAAAGTGGCGCTTTGGGTCGCTTTTAGGCACTAAAAGTTCATGCGTAGGAAATTAATATATTAAAGAATTTTTGCTTTTGCAGTATGAATGAAGAGATAATAAACCGATTCTTTTAAAAAAAAACTTTCTCTGATTTTCTAATGGCGAAAAAATCGACAAAAAAGCACTACCCCAAAAAGTTAGAAGCTATTTGGGGAAGCTCAATGTCAATGAAGTGTTTTTTTACTTGTTCGGTCAAGTAAAATTCTAAATTATTGTCGAAATAGCGTTTTAGTTTGTCGAGTTCGTTATTGAGGTATTTTTTCACAACCCGTTCGCCACCATACGGTTTTTTGGTTTCGATTTTATAGATTATGTCGTAAAAGATGAATTTTGAAGTAAACTTTGGTTTTATATTTTTGAAAAAATCAATTTCCTGTTCTTGGTTTTTGATGTTTTCTTTAATGAATAGAATTTTTAGTTTCTGCACAGATTTGATTGTAATTTCTATGGCTTTCGCATATCGTTTAATGGTGTCGTCAATCTCTAAATCAATAAAGTTTAGTTGCTCGTTTAATTCCGATAGTAATTTGTTTGTTTTTGTGTTCAAATTAGTATGTATTTAATTTACAGCATCCTATGCCAAACGCTAAAAATATTTGAAATACCATAAAATCCAGTGAAATTTATTGTTTTATCATTTTCTAATTCGAGTTTTACCTCATACTCTTGATTTAAACTATTATCATAGTATCTTCCGGTGTAAAGTTTTTTGTTCTTCTTTTTTACTTGAATGAGTACAATTTCGTATTTAAACTCTTTCGCGTCTTTATTTTTGAGATATACCATTTTGCCATAATAGGACTTTTCACTTTTGTAAATTTTAATGATTTGTGTTGTATCTTCATTTGCCCAAAATCCTAAAAAACTATCTTGTCCTTGTGCTTTTATATTAGTACAAAGACATACAATAATTAAGAAAATATTTTTTTTCATTTTGAAATATATTTATAGATTTTTTTTAGATTCTTTGAAAAGTAGAATTAGGAATCAATCCACCTTTTTTTGTACTCATTTTTGTAGGTATGTTTCCAACGCTTATGACTCCAGAGATAATTTTCGGGATTTGTCATAATTGCATTTTTCAGTTTTTTTGTAAAAGCACTAGTTATAATTCCAGTTTTATAAGGTTCTGAAAAGTAAAAAAGTGGTTCTAAAACAAATTTATAATGTCCTCTTTCTTCACGGATAATATTTGCAAAAAGGCTTGGGGTTTTATAATGTGCTGTATTTAATTCGGTACCGCTCAAAAAAGCTGTTCTTTGGGATAAAAATGAAGTCCAAAAACTTTTTTGTGGAACTTTTGGGTTTTGATCTGCAACCAATATTAAAATATGTTGTTTATCTAAAAACGCCAGCATTTCTTTTTTCATATTTTTTGAAGCTACCATTTTTGAGCCAAAACGACTCCTTATTTTCAGCATCAAATCATTTGCTAAACGACTTCTTAAAGGTTTATAAGCCACTACAACATTTGTTTTTTTAAGTACTGATGCAATATGTGCATTTGCCCATTCCCAATTGAATTGATGTCCTAAATAGATATGGCAATTTTGATTTTGGGCAAGTATTCTTTCTAGTTCAGAGTAGTCTGCCGTTATGTGAGATTGTAATTTTTTTTCTGAAATTGAAAGCAATTTTATAGTTTCAATAAAATTGTCGCAAAAATTATTGTAGAATTTTTTCTCAATATTAATTCTTTCAATATCAGTTAGATTCGGGAATGATTTATGTATGTTTTCGGTTACTACTTTACGGCGATACTTAAATACATAATAAAGTAAATAAGCACATAAATCAGAAAAAAGATATAAAATCCTTAACGGAATTAGTGAAATTGGGTATAGTAAAAAGGCAAGCATTGTTTTATTTTTTTGTTTCTATTTTAAGTTCATAATCATTCCAACTCCTACTTCTTTTCCGTTATAAAAAGGAGCTATCATTGTTGAACCCTCATTTTTATTTGATTTTAATAATTTGTTGTTGATGTATGGAAAAGCGAGATAGGCTAATTTTGTACTTAAAATTCCAATTCCTGCTCCCATTGCCACATCCGAAAACCAATGCCTATTGTTGTGGATTCGAGAAAATCCTGTTGCCGATGCTACAAAATATCCTGAAACGCCATACCAAATTGATTTGTCTTTGTATTCTTGCCACAAAAATTCAGCTCCTGCAAAAGCACCCGCAGTATGTCCTGATGGAAATGAATTAGTATCGTTGCCATCTGGTCTTTCGATTTTGGTTATCGATTTTAACCCCATTGTTGTACTTAACATAATTAAATAGGATGTTCCTAAAATGATACTTCTATCCCGTAAATTATGTTTTCCTTTGATGCCCATAGCATTAAGTGCATATACTGATGCTGCAGGCACAAATAGCATATAAGTGTCAAATCTGTATTTATTGTTTTTTTGCACATCTTCTTTAATTTCTTCATCAACTTTATGCAGCATACTACTATTTAGGCTTATGGTTCCGTATGCAATTAATACGGTTGGAATAATGAATTGTTTGATTTTAAATTTGTTTTCGGTTTTTAGTGTATCGGTTTTTATACTATTTTGGGCATTGAGTTGTAGCAATGCCATCAAAAGTATTAGGGTACTTATTCTTCTTGAAATTCTCATATTATATTGGCTGTTTGGGAAATTTTATTTTTCTGTGCAATCCAGTCATAAATTTCTGTTTGAGAGCGTCTTGGATTATCTTTATTTTCTATAATTGAATCATTCAACCCTTTATCATTTATAGTTCTTTTTTTGGTGTTGTCTTCTAATTGCAATCGAATTATGGTGTTGATTTCGGCTATATGATTTTCATCTTTTATTGGGAAAGCAACTTCGATTCTCCGGTTTAAATTTCTGCTTAACATATCGGCAGATGATAAGTAGATTTTCTCTTTGCCAGCATTGGCAAATTTGTAAATTCTGCCGTGTTCTAAAAACATATCCACAATACGATAGATTTTTATGTTTTCGGTGGTGTTTTTAATTTCAGGTAATAAAGTGCAAATTCCACGTACCAAAAGCGTTACTTGAACACCAGCTTGGCTTGCTTCTATAAGTTTTTCGACAATCTCTTTTTCATCAACTCCGTTTACTTTTATTAAAATAGATGCTTCTTTCCCCGCTTTTTTGTTCGTAATTTCAGTGTTTATTAATTCGATTAGTTTGTCTTTCATATTAAAACCAGCAACCAAAAGGTTTTTTATTGTTGCTGTTTTTTCCTTGGTTTTTAAAAATGCAAATACCTTTTTCAAATCGGTTGTGTATTTTTTTTCAGAAGTGAAAAAGCCAAAATCAGAATAAATACTGGCGGTACTTTCGTTAAAATTCCCTGTGGATAAATAACTGTAAAATTTGTTTTTGCCTGCTTCATTTTTCATCGTAACAAGAGCGACTTTGGCGTGTACTTTTAAATTAGGCATACTGTAAATAATTTTGATGCCTGCTTTTTTCATTTCTTTAGACCAAAATAAATTGTTATTCTCATCAAATCGGGCTTTGACTTCTACAAAAACAGTTACTTTTTTGCCGTTTTTTGCAGCACTTATCAAAGCATTAGCAATTAGTGATTGTGATGAGATTCGGTATAACGTAATTTTTATTTCAGTAACATTTTTATGAATTGCTGCTTGATTGAAAAACTGTAAAACATAATGATAGGATTGGTAAGGAAAATGAATTAATTGATTTTGATTGTCAATAATTTCAAAAATAGAAGTGTTGTTTTCAAAAGGATAATGCTTTAATGGCGGATAATTTTGACCTTGAAGTTTTGGCTTTATTGGATTTGGAAATTGGAATAGATCAAAAAGATTATGATGGCTTCCTCCTTCAATCATTTCGTTATCGTGCAATCGAAAGGCTTTTTTACAAACCAAAATAGTTTCCGATTCCATACTGGCATCATACAAAAATCGTGTTGCTGAACCTGATTTTCGTTCGTCAATTTTGGCTTCTATCTTCGCTATTAAATTTCCTGAAGTTTCATCGGTAATTTTATAGTTTTCATCCCGATTTAATTTTATTGCATTACAAGAAATAACTTCTTCTAAAGGGAATATAAAGGACAAACATTTCTTGATGATGGTGTCAATAGAAATAATGTAGTTCGTGTCATTTTGGCTTTGCAATTGCTTGTAACGATTGAGTTTGTCGGAAGGAATATTTAGATATGCATAATTGAAATTACCTGCAACATCTTTTAATTTTACCAATAAATACAATCCTCGATTATTCAAAAAATAAGGTTTAGGATTGTTCTCTGAAATGTAAACTACCTGAATATAAGAAAGGATTATGCTCTTAAAATAATATTCTATTTCGTTTAAATGTTCCTTTGTGATTTCTTGATTTTCATACAAAACAATTTTATTATCGGCTAATTCTGGTACGATTGTGTTTTTCCAAATTACACCAAATTCATTTTGCTGGCGGTTTACTTCTGCTAAAATTTGATTTAATAAAGTGTGCTTTTTCTCTGAATTTCCCAGTAATAATGTATTGATTTTTACTCTAAAAAATTCATCTAAATTAGACGAATGAATGGCTAAAAATTTAATACGCTCATATAATGGGTTACTTTTATCATTGGCTTCATCCAGAATGCAACTGTTAAAAGAAAGCCAAGAAATCTCCGATGGAATTGTACAATTTAGCTCCATAATTTTTATATAAGATGAAAAGTGAATTTTATTTCTTTAAAGATTGCAGGGGTACTTGGTATAAATTTCCGCCTGTTTTTTTGACTCTTTCGTCAGCAATAAGTAAAGTCTCATTAGTTTTGAAACAAACGGCTTCCTTTTGAGAAAAGTGATCTAAATCTAATTCGCTCATTTTTCCATCGGTAATATTGTCTTTAGAATAGTTTTCGAAAAGCCAAATTTTAGAATGCGACAACAATACAAATTTGGAACCATCAGGACTAATTGTGGCACTGGTTATAGCACAGTTTTGATAATCGGTACAAGTAGTAATGGTTTTTATTAATTGGGCGTGATGATGCCCTGCTGTATTGGGGATTTTGTAAATGTAACTCGTACCATCAAAACCTTTGCTTCTGTTTTTGGTGAACAAATAGAAATGATTATTGTACTCAAAAAAGCTTCAACGTCGAACATTAAATCTTTTTTCTTGGGTGGAAATTCCGTTTGTTCTGGATAATCGAAAGAAATTGTATAGGCAACATTAGCACTTTCTCCTTGCAGATTCGATTGATCAATTTTGTAAATGGCTAAATCTTTTCGGGTATTGTCGTTGTTGCCAAAATCTCCTATGTACAAATTGCCTTTGGTATCAAAGATTACATCTTCCCAATCGATATTTTCCGTATTGTTGATCGTAATTTTTTTGTGATTGTTCCTAAAGTATCTAAAACAGTCACTTGGTTTTCGTTTCCGCTATCTTCAATACTGTAAATCAAATTGTTGGAATAGGCTATCCCAGAAACTTCTTTTAACTCTTTTGGCAATTCAGCTATTTGTTTTAAAGGAGTTGTTTGATTTTTGCTCTCACAAGAAAACAAAGAAATTATGGCGACTAATGTAAATACTTTTATCATTTTTAATACTTTTTAAAATTGAAATCCCAATGAAAAAGCAACTCTTAAACCATCAATAGAATTGAATAATCCAAGATTTGCTGTTAATAATTCGACTCCGTTAATGAAAAATCCACCTCCGTAAGAGTTGTTCCATTTGTTAGAATTATCGTCTTTTATCCAAACTCGTCCATAATCAAATCCTCCGTAAATACCTATTCGTATTGGAAGAAGAGCCGTTTTTAAACTATTGAAGGTATATCGGATATCGGTATTTTGAAATAAAGATTGTTGTCCTGTAAAACGCTGGTTCCTGAATCCTCTTAATCCATCATTTCCTCCAATAGAAGATGCCTGATAAAATTCGAAATTATCATTGAAAATAATACGGCTTTTTATCTGGGTGGCTAAAACCAATTTCCCCGACGGAATCAGTTTATGGTTAAAGCTCACTTCTGGAATAATATAAACGAAATTTCTTTTGGAATCTTCCAGACTAGTTGTAAATCCTACTTCTACAGCTGTTTTCATTCCGATAGTAGGATAGGCTTTATTGTCATAATTTTCGAATTGAAATTTAGAACGTACTCCTGCAAATTGGTTGGCTTCAAAAATAGATGGAGATAATTCGCTGTTATTATCAACAAATCTGCCTCGGGTTTCTTCGACTTCTACTGATTTGTAGAATCCACCGAAAGATACATTACTGCCTCCATTTGCTCTCCAGACGAGCGATGGTGCAATACCAAAATCACGGACTTTGACCCGATTGTAATCCATTCCATAAATGTCATCGTTATTTACAGTTTCATTTCCATATCCGAAAAAGTTCTGACTGAAATTAGCACTTTGAAAATTGGATTGTACTAAGAGGTTTAGTTTTCCAATTACATTGGCAAATTCTCCGTTATAATTCAATTCATAGCCATTGGTTGCAAAATAATAAGCTCCCTTAAACTGGTGTCTTGCTGAAAAAGGATTTCTTTCAAAACCATATTGCGTATAAATATTGTTTACTCCAATTTTCAATCCATCATCTGGATTAGCCCCAACGATTGGGATAATTTGATTGGTATTTGTTTTTAATTTCTTGTAATCATAGGTGTTCACATCGTAATCATCTCTCAATTTTATGGTCGCATTATCTGTGTTTTCAATCGTATTCTTTTTGGTTTTATAGTCGTAGATGAATATGTTTTTGCCATTTTGGACGCTGTATTCGTCATTGTTTTGCCCACCAATAAGACGAATTTTGATTTTCTTGCTCTTACCTGTAATTTCAAAATCATCCTTGTCATCGAGTCCATAAATCCAGAGTTCTTTAGTTAGTTTTGGGTCGTATATTTTGTAAAAAAATAACTCTTTGGTATTGTTTTTCTTTTTTCGAAATAGCGAAACTGTTACTTTTTCATCACATTCAATTTTAATTAAATCATCTTTGTTTGTTGCTGTTATAACTGCATATTTATTGATTAATTTGAAATACCTGTCTGAAATTTGCTGTAAATTATTCTTTCTTGCCTGAAGTGTTTGCTTGATGAATGTAATCGTTTCGTCATTTACTTCTTTCGGAATATTTTGAAACGACTTTTCGATTATTTCATTGGTCAGGTTGTTTTGTATCAAACGAACCTGCTCATCCCAAATGGTTTTATCTGCCGATTTTATAAAGGCAATATCAAGCGGATAAGGTTCTATATTGAAACCTTTCACATCTTTGAGATCATCACTATATTTTCGTAATAATTTTGCAGGAGGAATTAATCTTATAGCAGTTCCCAAAATAAATCCATCTGACATTTTAGAAAACGCCTGATCTCGGTCTCTTGGCAATGGTCTGAAAATAGTTTTTCCGTTTTCTTTAAATTCCAGCCAACGCCATTGATCTTGATGCCTGTCCCAATCATTGATTAGCATATCAAATAACCGTGCTCTAATATAGGCTGATTCATCTACCGTCTTGCTTTCGTCTGAATGCAATTCGAGTATAAGATCTTCAGTACTGATTACATTTCCTGTAAAATTCGGAACATCAAGTTCAAAATTATCCTCTGAAGCCTGCTCTTCAAAAAGATATAATTCATCTCCAAATTCATTATTGAAATCGCCTAATGCTTTTTGTTTTGGGATATAATACAATTTTGGATTCAGATGATACACTCCAATAGCTTCTGAAAGATCGGGTATTATGAATGGTGCATACGGATACGAACCCGTAAAAACATCCATTACCAAACTTTCGGAAGCAGTATTCCTAAATTTACTTTCGACATATTGATCTTTGAAAACAGCGGATTGAATGTATTGGCTCGCATTTTTTTTCATTGCTCTTATGACATATTGTTTTCCGTCTTTCGTTTTTAACCGCAATGTCTTCGATTGATTTCCACCGCCTTTTCTAACAGGTGTTAGTCCACCAAATAAAGTGTCGAGATTTACAGTTTTTGCCGTTACAGGAATGCTGTAGGTATTCCTATATTTTTTGCCCCATAAAAAATTATAAAAATTGGATTTAGTGGTGGCTTTTATATCATAGATACTACTTTTTATTTCGGATGGAAAATTGGCATCAAAGGTGAAATTTTGCTTTTTAGTATCAGGCGACAGCACATTGGATTGATAAACTACTTTGTTGTCATTACTATTTATAAAACGGACAAAAGAAGAGCCATCCTCAAAAACATCGACAATGGCATAACCATTTACGCCATAGGAAAACTGACCTCCTTTTGTATTTCGGGTTTCTGATATTTTAGAAGCCGAGCCACTAATGATTTGGTGCAAATTGTCTTCAATAATATACTGCAAATTGTGATCGTGTCCTGAAATAAAAATTACTTTATCGTTTTGCTGTGCAGAAGCAACCAGGTTTTTCTTTAACTCATTGTATTTATCATTTTGCAAATCGGCATTGGAAATACCACTGGTTTCCCGAATTAAGTTCTTTAAACTTCCTAAAACTGGCAAAGGCTGTAAATGACTTTTAAAAGAATATTGTCCGCCATGAGAACCATTGCTAAACATAGGATGATGAATGGCTACAAGAGTCGTTTTACCTCTGGCTTTTTTAATTTCGCTTCTGAATTCGTCTAAAAAAGCGGTTCTTGTTTTTATATCGCAATCTTCATTTATGGTGGGTTCCTTGTCCCAATTGGTAATGTACCATTGCGAGTCAACAATGATAAGTACAATATCATTGCTAATATTTACAGTTTCTATTGCACAGCTGTTTTTAGGTAAAAATGACTTTTTGCCTAACTGTTTTTCTACAAATTCCTGCTGACTTTTTAGTCCCTGAACACCGTCGCTATACCAATCGTGATTGCCTGGAATAAAAATAGTTTTCCCTTTGAATGTACTCGCAACATCGATTTGATTTTGCAGTTTTTTTTCGGCATCCTTTCGATTGCTATCATCTGTTTTTGGCATTCCAGCCGGATAAATATTGTCTCCCAAAAAAAGTAAAGTGCTGTTTTTAGTAGCCGAATTTATAGAATTTACCAATGAATTTGGATTGTTTACAGTATCCTTAAACACACCATTCCCAGCATCGCCAACAAGAAAAAAAGTATGCACCACTTTCTTGTCGTTTGGATAGATTTCCTGTTTAGCATCAGAACTATATTGTGGTTTGAAAGTGGCACAAGATTGTATCAGGAATGTTACTATCAAGAGATATTGGAATGCTTTTTTCATATGGATGTCTTTTATTGAAATTTAAAAGCAATTAGAAAAGCCAGAACAGAAATAATAATTCCGAACATAAAAATGTTGTATGTCGTTCTTAATAATCGGTATTTTTTTTCTAAAACTATTCCCAGATGATACAAATCTTTAATCATAGAATTGTATATATACTCACTATCTTTCATTAATTCATTCATTGCCCAATTATAATCTTCGTAAGGCATTTTGTAAAAATTGCCAAAAAACAGAAGATTGACCTTTTTTTCTTCTACTTCTTTTCGAGAAAAATTACCTTTAGTTACATTGGGTCTTGTGGCTAGAATAGCAAATATCATTGAAGCCACACTAGATACAATCAAAATTAATGTTGGTATAATTAAATGTGTGTTTGCTGGACTATCCAATTTTGGAATAATCTTTGAGAGCGAAATTGAAATAATTATGGCATTCACGGATAATAAAATGTGAGCTTTATTATCAACAAAACGACTTAAATTTTTGTGGTTGCTTAAGGTAGTCTTAAACATTGTATCAATAGCTTTGTCTGGTTTCTCTGCTTTCAGCCCTTTATTTTTTTTCTTTTTTTGTCGTTCTCTGTTAGAAATGATTTTTCTAATTTGTCGTTTTCCAGGATATTTTCTTCCATAATATTATATGTTTAATAGTTTTTTTTCAATTAATTTCAGATTTGCTTCTTTAGAATTTTGCCATTCTTTTTGCGCAAATTTTGTATAATATTGATGTTTTTTAAGAAATTCAATATTCAGCGTGAACCAATCAGTATTACAATAGGTTTTGTTGATGGAGTTTTCCCATTCGGTTCTTAATTTTTCTAATGAATCAGGATAATTTTCATTGGCTAAATGAGCATTGTCAGCATCTTTTATTATTTTTTCCAATCTATTTTTAGGAATATAATTGAATGTAGTTGCCAAAATTAAGTCGCTTACTTTTTGCTGAACGTTGTCAGAAACAGTTGCATCCTGTAAAAAATCTAAAGCAATTTTGACACTTCTTTTTTCGTGATTCTCGCCACCGTCTATATAACCCGCATCGTGAAACCAGCCAGCCAAAAGGAGTATATCGGTCGTTTCTTGATTTATTTTTTCAGCTTTGCATAGGGTTTCAATGCCTATAACAACCCCTTTTGTATGTTCCAGATTATGATAGGAATATTTTGAATCCAATCTTTCTTTGAAAAGGTTAGTAATGAATACTGAAGCTTCTATCAATAAACTATTGTCGTTGTGTTTCACTTTCACTCGAAGTGCTTTTAAGCCCGAAACAGCTTGTAAATCTTCGACTTCTAGTTTCTCTATTTTGTCTTCTAATAAACCTTTGTGTTGCAAATATTTAATGTATTTGGTATATTCTTTTTCTTCAGATGAATTAGAATATACAATGGTAATTTTCTCTTTTTGCGTTATGCGTTCTGCTGAATTTTTCACAAAAGCTTTATCAATTCTTTTTTTAACGACTTCGTAGCGTGCATTATAGGAACCATCGACATCAAACCGTTTTTCGTCCATCCTGAAACGGATAGAAATAGGAGAACTGAACGCGAGTATTAACGAAGTAACATCTAGAGTGTAGGGCAAGGTTGTTTTTAGTTTATGGTGTTCCAATTCCATTTCACAAAGTGTTTCCAACTGCCATAATCGCAGGTTGTGCAGATACATAGTGTCGAAAGTTTTGTTTGGTTCTATCGAAGCTCCGATGTATAAATTGTGCTCCACTCCATCGGTTTTGAAACGCTCATAATAATGCGGGAAAATTTCCTGTGCTTGTTGTTGTTTGTCATCCAATATGGAAGAAAGTCTTTTGTTGATACTCATTATGGTATCATCAAAATCTTTTCGGGTCTGATAAAACATTCCTGTTTTAGGGTCTAATTTGTTGAAATAATCATTTATCAGAGTTTCCGTTTTTTTATTAGAAGCTGTATTTTTTAAAAAGGAATGAATTTCAGTTTCGATATAATGATGAATAATTTGTTCCAGATTGTTTTGAAACGGTAGCTCTAATTCTAATAAAAAGCTTTGCAATTCAAACTTTTTTTGTTCAATAACGCCCATTTTTTTATCCAAATTCAAGAGATCAATTATGTCAATAATTTGGTTGATTTGTTCTTTCAAATCATTAACAATGGCGTTATTTCTATTTTCCGATGAGCCTTTAATATCTATTTGTCCATATAAAGGATAAACGTCTTTGAAGACAATTTCTTTGAAAGTATAGTCCTTAATCGAAATATTGGAATGGAAATAATTCTTGGCTTCTTTCTTGAATTTCCAATACACACTTGGATGAATTGCTGTGTATTCCTTTTGGATAATAGCTTCCAATTGATTAATCATATCGTCATTAGTCTTTTCGATAGTGTCGGATATATAAGGCAAAATCAACTTCAGCTTATTAGCATTAACCGAGTTTAAAGCTCTAACGGTTGAAGATGCCAACTCAAATAATCCCAATAATTTATTGTCTTTGATAACTGGTGCTAATAAAAAACTCTGAATGTCTTGGCTCAATAAATGTTCGCCAAACTGGTAATTCTCTTTGGTTTTAGCAAATTCTAAAACATCGGGAATGATGAAGGGTTTGTTATTTTCAATCAAACTTTCATAAGAACATCCGCAAAGTGCATTTTTACAATCGGCGCCCTGAACATCCAATAATAAAAAGCTTTTTGATTTACCTTCATTGAAAGGCGGTGTTACAAAACTGGCTTCTTCTTCATCATAAAAAGTTACACCAATTCTTAAATCTGGAATCTTTAGCACAGATCTAAAAATAGATTCGAAACTATCATTCAGTTTTGATTTTTCTGCATCCGTTTTTAATAGGTTTGATTTCAGATTGGAAACAGCACTTTCAACCGTTACATCTACCAATGATATTATAGAAAATCCTTTTAGAAACCAAGAATTTTCAGGGAATGCTCTTTTCCATAAATCGATGTCATCATAATTATCGATTAATTCTTCAATTTCTGTTTGGGTTAAAAATCGAGTATTGCCTGTTGGGTATATTTCCAAAAAGTCTGCATTATACAATATTTTATAATGTTTAATGATGCCATTTTTGTCTGGAATATCATAAAATAAGGGTTTCCCAAAATCAACATTTTGACCATAATATCCATTTAATATCAGGGTGCAGTTCATTATATAAAACTGATGTTCATCTATATCTCGAATGCTCATATCAAATGTTGCTCCAACATCATCTAAAATTTTTTTAAAGCGTTCAGAATAATTAAAAGTAATATCATAAAAAGGTAATGTTACTGCTTTTATTTCATTATGAGTTAATGCTGTGGGGAATAAATCGGCTAATAAATTCTTTATTTGTTCCTGATTATTTTCGATTATATTCAGATTATCTATACCACTTATAAATTCAGGTTTGTCTTTTATCTGATCCAATAAACCCTTGGCATAGTTGGATCTATAGTCAATATCGGATAGTGCTATTTGTTCTAATCCCTCAATCAATTTATGAAAAGAAATCAGGATTTTGAAAGGACTTATGTATTTATAATTTTGAATCATAGCCATTAAATATTAAAAAAACTTTTTATTAGGATTTATAGTGTTCCTGAAAATACCATCCCAATTCCAGCAATAGTGTGTATTTGATTGTAATCGATCATCGCGTCTCCGTAACCGTGAAAAAACTGACCGTAGCCAGTTAGATTTCCATATATAGGAAAAGCCCAGTCGAGTTCAATACTACCGTGATTATTAGAACCGCCTCTTAAAGAATGCTGACCACGTAATGTTAATAAATGTTTGTTTAATCTGTAATTGAAGGTAGCGTCACCTCTGCCCATATAATTTTTAATATCGGGGTTTTCACTAATTTCAGCGGTTACCCAGGTTCTTAATACCAAACTCCAATCTTTGTCTTCAAAACCTGCGTGCATAATAAATCGGTTCCAGCTACGAGAAAATTGTTTGCCTTCTCTTCCATTGGATTGATGATTAAATGAAAAACCGACCATTTTAGTATTTAATCCTAAAAAATTATATTTTATAGGATAGTTAAATATCAATTCAGGCTCATAATTGGTTTCTCTAAAAGGTCTTGAAAATTCGACATTATAAACCTGCCAAAATGATTTTTGAGTGTAAGCCAGCCATAAAGTACCTTTTCCTAAAATATTTTGAGCTATTTTGGTTTTTAAACTTAATTGTATCGTAGCTTCTACATTGTCTAATTCCATTGGTTTATCCACCTGAACTTCGTCAACTGGCACTTCAAAAGGAATCTCACGCCTATGACTCGAAAACCGGAACGGTAAAACATAAACGGGTTTATAGGTAGTTAAAATAAAGCCTTCCCGAGTTGTTTCAGGGTCTAATTCCCAAATCTGTGAAAGTGTTTGATAAGCATCCCGTTTTTTAAAAATAGATGATTGTCCCAGTAAAGACGTGGTTACAAATAAAGAAGCTATCAGTATTTGGATTGTTTTTTTGAAATGATTTTTCATAGTAATTTTTTTTAATTAATTTAAAAGCAATTGTTTGCTTTGCTCTTATTATTTTTGAATTACTTTTTACCAAATAGACATTCCTCCGTCAACTTTAATATCAACACCTGTTATGAAAGAACTTTCATCTGAAGCCAGAAATAAGGCAGCATTTGCAACCTCTTCAGGCTTACCAAGACGGCTAACTAACGTTTTTCCTATCATATAATCTGCCCATTCTTTATCTTTAAGTTGTTCCTGCGTTTGGTTAGTTTCTATTACACCTGGCGAAATCGAATTGGCTCTCATTCCGTGTTCACGACCTTCCATAGCCAATTGCTTTGTCATACCAATAATTCCCATCTTGGCGGTTGCATGAGCAAGGGCTCCTAACGTTTTAAATGTTCTGTGTCCCGAAAGTGAAGCCGTATTTACAATTGTGCCGTGACTTTGTTTTAAATATAGCCACGCCGCTTGAGTTAAGAAAAACACCAAATCAACCTCTTCACGGGTGTTCATATGCCATTCGTTTTCACTAATATCTTCAATCCAGTTGAAGTGCGCCATTGCAGCATTGTTGAAAAGTACATCGATACGTCCGTATGTTTTTATGGCTAGTTCTACTAACTTTTTACACTCTTCTATCTTTGTCAAATCGACTGGGTGAAGGGAAATCATACTGCCTCCGGATGCCAAGATTAAATCTAATGTTTTCTGACCAGCATCACTATTATAATCACAACCAACCACCAAAGCTCCTTCTGCCGCAAAACGAATTGCCGCGGCACGTCCAATACTACCCCCAGTTCCTGTGATAATACACACCTTATTTTCTAATCTGTTTTTCATTTTTAGTTGTTATAATTATTTACTAATGGAATCATTTTGCTACCAATCAATTCAATGGATTTCATTAATTGTGAATGTGTTAAACCTGCATTATCCATCTGGAAAGTAAATCTGGAAACGCCTCCCAAATCTTCACTAAATCGAATAATTTTATCAGCAACCTCTTCTGGTTCGCCCACTAATAATGCACCATTCTTACCCACTTGAGCTTCAAAATGACCCGCTGTCATTGGTGGCCAGCCTCTTTCTCTTCCTATTCGGGTAACCGTTTCGGCGTAGCCAGGATAATAATTAGCAAAAGCTTTTTCTCTGTCATTAGCAACATAACCTAAAGAATGAATGCCTACTTTTAATTGTTCAGGAGAGTGTCCTGCTTGTCTTCCCGCTTCTCGATACATATCAACTAATCCTCGAAATCGTCTTGTTTCACCACCAATGATGGCAATCATTAGTGGCAATCCTAATGTACCTGCTCTTACAAAGGATGCAGGAGTACCGCCAACACCAATCCATAAAGGCAATGTATCTTGAAACGGTCTTGGATATATAGGCTGATTGTGTAAAGGAGCTCTGAACTTACCTGACCAAGTTAGTTTTTCATTATTTTGAATTTGGATTAACAATTCCAATTTTTCCAAGAAAAGGGCATCGTAATCCTGAAGATTGAATCCGAATAAAGGAAATGATTCTGTAAACGAACCCCGTCCTACTACTAATTCTATTCTTCCTCTTGAAATAAGATCAAGAGTCGCAAATTCCTGAAAAACTCTCACTGGATCGGCAGCACTCAAAACAGTTACTGCACTGGTTAATCTAATTTGTTTTGTTCTAGCGGCTGCGGCTGCCAAAATTATGGCTGGTGCCGAATCAAAAAACTCCCGACGATGGTGTTCTCCAATACCAAAACTGGATAGACCAGCCTGATCCGCCTGTTCTATTCGTGTTAATAAATCTTCGAGTATATCTGCTCCATCAACGGCATTTTTAATTGTACCAGATGCAAAACTGTCAATTCCTATTTCCATAGTATGAGTTGTTAATTATTTTTTAAGTAAAGAAGTTTTTATGACTTGGTAAAAATTACATCACATAATTTATTCTTGACTATGCTAAACCCGAATAATCGGTATAGCCTTTTTCATTACCTCCGTAAAACGTAGTATGGTCGGCTTCATTAAGTTCGGCATTAAGTTCAAAACGTTTTACCAAATCGGGATTGGCAATAAACGGAACTCCGAAGGAAATGATTTTGGCTATTCCTTTGTTTAGTTCAGCTTCGGCAGTTTCACGATTATATCCTGCATTAGCAATTACCGTATGTTTGGTTAGTGTACCGAAAGTTCCCATTACATCTTTTGCATATTGGTCGAAACCTTCTTCGGGAAGAAATAAGGGATTCATTAAATGAATGTATGCCAATGGTAGCTTATCTAGTTGTGTTATTAAATAGGTGTAAGTTGCTAGTGGATCGCTTTCAAGAATACTGTTGTAAGGAATACTTGGTGATAATTTGATTCCTACTTTATCTGCTCCAATTCCTGCTCCCATTGCTTGCATTACTTCTAGAATAAAACGGCTGCGATTTTCGATGCTTCCACCATATTCATCTTTGCGAGTATTAGCACTTTCGGCTAAAAATTGATTAGGCAAGTAACCTGTAGCGGCGTGAAGTTCTACACCATCAAAACCTGCTTCAATGGCATTAATAGCAGCTTGTTTGTAGTCTTGTATCACTAGTTTTACTTCTATCGTGCTCAATGCTCTTGGGATTTCATAATCTACAAGTCCTTGCGACGAAAAATGTTGTTGACCGGCAATAGCAATTGCAGATGGTGCAACTGGCAATACACCATTTTTATCTGCCGAATGAGCTACTCTACCTGTATGCCAAAGCTGGGCAAAAATTTTCCCTCCATTTTGGTGTACTGCATTAGTTACTTTTTTCCAGCCTTCAATTTGGGCTTCTGTATAAATTCCTAATGTAAAAGGGCTTCCCAATGCTTGTTCCGAGATATTGATGCCTTCCGTAATTATCAACCCCGCAGTTGCTCTTTGGGTGTAATATAAAACGGTCAAATCATTTGCTACTCCGTTTCCTTCGCCACGAGCACGTGTCATAGGCGCCATTGCTATACTGTTATTTAGGGTTAAATTCCCTATTTTATTTGATTGTAATAATTTCATTTTTTCTTATTTATTTAGATTAATTTCCCCGTATTTTCCATCATAAAAATCACGGTATGCGTCACATATTTCGGCTAGTGTATTCATCACAAACGGACCTTCGGACACGATAGGTTCTGTATATTCTTCGCCACCAAACAATAACACATCGATACTGGTTTGGGAAATGTTTTTTATTTCGATTTCTCCTGCTTTTCTTCCAAATTCTACAAACTCTCCAGCTTGAAATTCGGTATCGTTAAGTATTGCATTTTGTGTGGTCAAAAAAGCGGCAGCCTCTATTTTATCAGCCAAACTTATGGAAAACTGTTTTCCCGCTTCCAAATGAATGTGATATAAAAACTGCTCGGAATAATTTGGTATTTTAGAACTCAATTCTTCATAATTGCCCACAATTACTTTTATCCAACCTGTATCATTAGGCAATGCTTTTCTAGGTACATCATCCGCTTGAATGGCTATATGGTCTGGACTTTCGGCTTTGTTTTTGGCAGGAAGATTAATCCAAAACTGAAAGCCTTGAATCATTTTACTATCCGTTTGGGAGTCGTAGTTAAAATTTTCGTCGTGTACGATTCCATTTCCTGCTTTCATCCATTGCATACCGCCAGAATAAATTTTTCCAGTATGTCCAGCGCTGTCAAAATGTTCTACTTCGCCTTGAAGAATATACGTTAATGTAGCAATCCCCCGATGTGGATGAGCCCCCATTCCTTTTGTATTGATCACTTCTTTAATGGCAGGAGCAACATAATCAAGAAATACAAAAGGGCCCACTTTTTTTGCATATTGATTAGGTAACATTCTATTGATAGTCAAAGGACCGAGATCGGTTTTGTTACCTTTTGTCGAGAAACTGGTTTCCTTTTTCATAGGTATAGGATTTGTTTTTTGAGCGACCTTATTTGAATATTCATCGCTAATTTGAGTTGTCTTTTTAGCTGTTGCTTTTTGCTTACGTAAACTTTTTGTTAGTGGATATTTTATTTCTTAAATTTTATCCTGATAGTAATTAGATACTCCCAAAATCACTAAAAAGATAATCGGTGCAACTGCCACAGACATTGGATCACCACTTGCTGTATGCGCAATAAATGCAGAAACAAAGGTCAATGCAAATCCGAAATAAGCGAAGGATTTGATTTTAGCTGGAACCATTGGAAGAATTAATGCTAAAGCTCCTAAAATTTTGAGAACTCCAAGTTCAATTCTGAAATAATCGGGAAAACCTAAATGGACGAATGCCGCTTTCATATCTGGATTTGAAAAATATCCGTAAGCACTAAATACCATCATAGCACAAATAATTCCAGTTGTAGCCCAGTAAATAATTTTGTTCTTGTTCATTTTTTCTAATTTTTAAGGTTAATTTGTTGTTTGTTTTATAATGTAAAATTGCGATAGAACTAACCCTTAAAGCGATGCGATATGATAAAAAAAAACATTGATATATGTCAACGTTTTTTGAAATTAGACGATACTATAATTTAAATTATCCGAAAATTTAGTGTAAACTATAGAAATTGAAATTGCTTTAGCTTTATCAGGAAAGTGCTCCGGGAGGCGGGCCTCCGGCTGGTTTTGAATTATCTTCGGGCAGCGGCACAAACTCTTTATTATCTGTGGGAGGCAAAAGAATTCTACCTTGTTTCCAGTCTTCCTTGGCTTGCTCGATTCGTTCTTTACGGCTTGATACAAAGTTCCACCAGATGTAGCGGTCGCCAATGTGCTCACCGCCCAACAACATTAAAGTGGTATTTTGTTTTGCAATGAGCAAAGTATCAGCCCCCTTGGTAAATACCAATAACTGCCCTTCGTGATAAGTAACACCTTGAACTTCAACGCTACCTTTAACAATATACGCACCTCTTTCACTATGTTCCTTCGGCATTGCAAACTTGGTACCTTGGTCAAGAACAACGTGCAGGTAAAACAAGGGCGAACTGGTTTTAACGTGGCTTGTTAGACCATAAGCGTCACCAGCTATCAAGCGCATCCAAATCCCCTTATCGGTAAAAATCGGTAATTCTTCTGCCATGTAGTTTTTGAATGAGGGATCTGCTTCCTCGTCTTTTTCAGGAAGTGCTACCCAGGTTTGAATCATTTCTAGCCCGCCACCAGCCAGTATTGCCGGGTCTTCAAAACGTTCGCTATGGGCTATGCCTTTCCCTGCAGTCATCCAGTTTACCTCTCCGGGCTTTATCAATTGCTCCACACCAAGGCTATCCCTGTGTGTTAGATTAACATTGCCCCCAAGTAAATAACTTACGGTTGATAGGCCAATATGAGGGTGTGGCAAAACATCTAAATTTGGAGTTGCTGGCACGCTAATTGGGCCACCGTGGTCCATAAAAATGAAAGGCCCAAGCATTCTCTTTAATCGAAAAGGAAGAATTCGTTTGACGGAAAATCCGGGGCTTATTATTGCCTGTCGGGCTTCTATAACTGTTTCAATCATATTACATTTATTTAAAAATTAAAATTACCACCAAAGACTTGCTTAAAATGATGATAAATGATAATTAAATCTGTTGATTTTCATCAACAGATTCTTCGCAATTTTATTTTTTAATAAACTCACTATCCACTCTTATATTTACTTTATCTCCTATAAAAGACGGAAGAAATTTGGGTCCGATGCCAAAGTCGGAACGTTTTAAACTTCCCATTAATTGAAAACCTGCAGATGTTACTTTGTTCAGTGGGTTTTCAGCCGTACCTCTAAACCATAAATCCATTGTTACAGGCTTTGTAATGCCGTGAAGGGTTAGATTCCCTGCAAGCTTGTATTTATTTTTGCTGATTTTCTTTATGGAGGTGCTTTTAAAAGTCATTTTTGGATATTTTTCTACTTCAAAAAAGTTAGCAGACCTTAAATCATCATCTCTCATTTCCACTTCTGTGTTAATGCTGGCAACGTCTGTGGAAAGTTCAAAAACCGCATCGCTAAAATCTGCCTTTCCCGTAGTGATGGTTACATCAAATTTCTTGAATAAACCTGCTACATCGGAGATGCCAAGGTGCGTAACGCTAAAGGTTAATTTTGCGTGATACGGATCTACCTTCCAAGTGTTTTGTGCAAAAACCTGCGTGCTTAATAAAGCAACTATTAAAATTGACAATAACTTTTTCATAATTAAATTCTTTGATTTTTATGTATTGATTCTAAAAAATGCTTCAACATCGCAGGATTTCTCTGCTTGCAATGTTAGTTGTTAATAGCCTCCAAAATATTTTAGTGGTGACCAAGCCGGAAGTATCGCTGGTAATTTTGGAGCTAGGTTACTGTAATTTCCTGTACCAAAGACTACTCTGCCGTCAACAACCGTTAATGCAGAAGAAATCGTTTTTATTTCATCTTCCGGTATTGTAAAATAGTCTTTGTTTAGCAGTACAAAATCTGCCAGATTGCCCGGAACAATTTTACCCATTTCATTTTCAGTTTGCTCAAACCAAGTTGGTCCATAAGTAAACAATTTAAGGGCTTCTTCTCTTGTTAAACGGTTGTCTTTTGCCAGTATTTCAGTTCCTGAAACCGATTTTCCGGTAATCATCCAGCTGATGCCAACCCACGGATTGTAAGTAGATGCCCTGAATGCGTCGGTGGTCATTGTTAGCGGTATGCCACTGTTTACAAGCTCTCTCAATCTAGGTGTATACAAAGCTTTTTCAAGCCCATAAGTCTTAATAAATCCTTCACCGTGTAGTGCCATTTTTGTATCAAGCGAAATACCACCGCCTAATTTTTTCACTCTGGCAATATTTTCAGGTGTTATTGTTTCTGCGTGTTCTATGCTCCAACGCAAACCGTCCAATGGTATCTTTCTATTAATATTTTCCAAGGCATCTAAAAAAGGCGTAATGTTTTCGTTGTAACTGATGTGCATACGAAAAGGGATTCTTCTCTGTACAAGTTTGGTTATATCTTTCTCGATGTAATAACGCATCGTGTCCTTATCAATAATAATAGCAGGCTTATCAAAATTTTCGTGGTCGTGTAGTTCCAGCCTCAACACTTCGCCCGTACCTTCATATTCGTGCCCGTGTGCCATTGTGGGATGCAGGTTCTCTCCCGGACTTACGGGCGATTTTTTTGTAATCGCATTAATTTCTGCATCGATCAAAGATGGACTGCTAACATCTCCAAATTGGAGGTCGATAAAAGGAAACCTGATGTTCAGCTTATTTTCACGGGCTAATAAATCTATCTCGGTGTGCCCTTGCGGATATGAAATCATACTGGCAGCATCTACGGCAGAAGTAACACCAAAGCGATTCATATCGTTTATTACATAAATAAGTGAATTCAGCTGTTCTTCTGCATTAGCTTGCGGTTCCATAAATTCCAGTGAAACGAAGAAAAAAGTATTGCCTCGTATCACGCCAGTGTAATTGCCTTTTTTATCTTTTTCAAGCTCCGTTCCCGGCACGGAAGGAAGACGGCTGGTTCCCACTCCAAGGGCTTTCATCGCCAAATCATTTAAATACGCCCTGTTGTATGCGTATTGCACAATCGTTGGTCTGTTTGGAACTGCTTTTTTAATCTCTTCTATCGTTGGAAATCGGTTTTCCTTAAACTGGTAGGGCGACCATCCGCCAATTACTTTTACCCATTGCCCTTCGGGCGTTCTTGCTGCTTGCTCGGTCAGCATTTCCAATGCCCGTTTTAAGGTTGGTACGCCATCCCATCTTAAGGTATAGTTATAGCTTCTTTCGTTCAGTACGTGGGTATGTGCATCGTTTATACCAGGTATCAAACGCTTCCCGCCGGCATCTATTAATTTTGTACTGTTGTCTTTTAGAATGAGAATTTCAGCGTCTGTACCTACTGCATAAATCCTGCCTCTTTTGACCGCTAGTGCAGAAGCTTCGGGTAGTGAAAGACTTCCCGTAGTTATTTTGGCATTAAATACAATCATATCCGCACCTATAAAAGGTTGTGGTGACTGTGCTCTACTACTTATGATAAACATAATAGCTATTAAAACACTTATTTTTTTCATAATTTAAATTTATAGTTGTGATTAATAAAGTTCGAATTTAGATAGAATATTATCTGTTAATTCTATGGGTTACAAAAAGAATAGTACTTCTCTTTACAATAGTATTTCGTTTATTTAATATTATAAGGTAAGTTTGTTTATTGTTAAAATAGTAATGAAACTTATAAACTTATAAAAATGAGTAACCTATCAGATGATTTTGAAGAGTGCCAAAAAATACGCGTAGCATTGAATGATACACTTACTGTCATTGGTGGGAAATGGAAATTACCTTTAATAACCGTTTTGCTTAAAGACGGGAAAATGCAGTTTAATCAACTGTCTCGTTTATTAGGAATTTCTCCCCGTATATTATCTAAAGAATTGGCAGAACTTGAAATTAATATGCTAATAGTCAGAGAAGCTAAAAATACTAAACCTATTACTGTTGAATATTCTATTACAAAGTATTGTGAATCGCTTGTAGATATAATACTAATGCTTAATGACTGGGGCAAAAAACATAAAGAGACGCTCAAGCAAGGGACTGCAAAAATAAATAACTAACTCAAGCATTTAATTTTAGCAGGACTCATTGGAAGAATTAATACTAATGTTGCTAAAACCTTTAAAAACTCCTAGCCAAAACTATGTTATTTGATAAAAAACCGTTGACATTTTGTCAACGGTTTAGATTAAGTTGTTGAATTTACAAAATGAAAATTAGAGTACTTTTGCACAATTTAAAATATACCATTTGTATTGGAGGCTTTCAGATTGGGTGACACCCACGGTGCTGCATTATCTGGTGTGCCAACAAGTTGCAGCACTTCCCAATGTTCAATGGCTTTTCCTTCATCGTTCATTTTAAAAATATCTACCCCGGCAATACCTGTATCATTTGGGTCATCATTAAAGATGTTTCGGAAGTTAGAATGAACCCACACAAAATCGTCAGCAGCTATAATTCGTTGTCCCGTCCAACTAGCAGTAGGATGTTCATCTATTACTTGTTTGAAGAATTTTGCTAAACCTGCTGCACCTGTTTCCAATAAAGGGTCGTGTTGGATATATTCAGGATCTAAAAATTCTGCTACAGCTTCGTCTGGCTTTCTTTGGTTAATCATCATTTCGTGAAGGTTGATGATGTTGTTCATATTGCGAACAGCCTTAACATCACTTAAATTTACGATTTTTTCCATTTTATTTTATTTATTTAGAAATACATATAATGATTTTATTTTTCCGTTTTCAAAAATTACGATGTCTGTACCTGTTGCTACTGGAGGAGCACCCTCTGGACCAACACCCCAATCTAATTTTCCTATATTGTTATTAATACCAATTGGTTTTAATTGCTTTATAGAAAAAATGGGAGGAAAACTATTTAAAAGTGTACTTACTTTATGATTTATAGCATCATAACCTGTTACGTTTTCGCCTTCTTCAAATAACGTAAAGTCCTTCGTATAAAATTTTTCAATAGCTGTAAGCCGAAGTGTTTCGTCACGCTGATTCCAAATTTCGTTTAAATGATGAACCAGTAATTGTTCTAATTTATTTTCCATTTTATTTTATAATGATTTGATTTAATAACCAATGGTAAATGGTTTGCCTACAAATTGCTTATTTTTGATTTCATCCACTAATGCAACTGCATAATCTTCGAATGAAATAGAGCTTGCACCGTTTTCGTCAGCAACCAGATTAGTAGTTCCTAACCTGAATTTACCTGTGCGTTCGCCTGCTTGTATCATTGCTGCGGGGTTAAAATATGTCCAGTTTTCCAGTCCTGAAGCTTCATATAATTTCTGCACTTCACCGTGTGCAAAAATCGAAGGCTTGTATTCTTCTGGAATATTTTTCATAATATCTTCAACATCCAACATTCTTACGCCTGGTGCAACCTCATTATTGGTACCTCCTCCCACGGCAATAATTCTTGTTTGCGGTTGTTTTTTTAAAGCATCAATAAGGTTTTGGTGTGCTTTTTTAAACTGTTCAGGTGATAGTCCTGCATAAAGTGATATTGCAGATACAACAACATCTTTACCAGCTATTAAAGACGGTAATTCTGCCTCGTTCAACAAGTCGCCTTTGATTACTGTTAAATTTGGGTGTTTCAATTCTAATGCCTCTGGTTTGCGTTGTACTGCGGTTACTTCATACTCTTTATCCAGAGCTTCTTTTAATATTCGCTGACCAATGTTGCCCGTTCCTCCAATTAATAATACTTTCATAGTTTTTTATTTTTATTTGATTTTTAATAATACAAAGGTATATTTGCACTATTATAAAAACAAGTACTACCTAAAAAGTAAGCGTAAAAATGGCAAAGAGAAAAGAGAATTCAACCAATAGCTTAAACAATAATGTCCTTACTAAATGTCCAATGTCCTTTACCATTGAAATGATTGGTGGAAGATGGAAAACTATTATTCTATATCAACTTCGAAATGAACCATTGCGATTTGGGCAATTGAAAAAAATATTGACATTCACTACAGAGAAAATGCTGGCGCAACAACTAAAACAGTTAGAACTTGATGGCTTGGTTGTGAGAGATGCAAAAGAAATTGTTCCGCCACACGTAGAATATTATTTGTCTGAAAAGGGAAAAACATTACTACCTGTTTTAGAAGCTATGGCAGAGTGGGGTAAAGTTCATAATCAATTGACAATGGAATGTTAGTTTAAAAGCTATTGCAGTACCTAATATTTCATAAAAAAACCGTTGACATTTATCAACGGTTTTAGCTTTTAAATTGAAAGCAGCTAATTATAAAATAGTTACAATTTGGTCAAAACCAAGTCGAGGACGACGCGGGTATAATGTTTTAGTTTGGTCAAAATAGCCCATACAAATCGTCATCACTACGGTTTCTTGCTCCTGTAATTCAAATTCTTTGTGAACTCCTTCAAAGTTAATTCCGCTCATTGGATGCGTATCTACTCCAAATTCTTTTGCTGCCGTCATTATTGACATTGCCAATAACCCAACATTGCTTTCAGCAAATTTAAGTTTGTTATCTTCTGTTGAACCGTATAAATAAGATGCTGCTTGTTTGGCTCCATCAACCATTTCTTGATTACCACCTACACTTACAAGCATTTCATCCCAGACAGGATTCGTATTATCCCAGCCATTTTTATTTCCAATAAGTATTAAGCAAGCAGATGCTTCCAAAACTTTTGGTTGATCATTTGATAATGTTTTTAATTTTTGTTTTGCCTCTGTACTTTCAGCTACAATTATCCTCCAAGGTTGAAGATTAAAGGCTGAAGGTGCTAATACTGCTAAATTAATAATATCAGACAATGTTGATTTTTCTATTTTTTTTGAGGTGTCAAAAAAATTAACAGAACGTCTTTCCTCTAAAGTTGTTTTAATTTTCATAATAAATTTTTAAGTTATTTAATTTTTCAAAAATAGATTGAAATACTAAAAAAACCGTTGACATTTGTCAACGGTTTTTATTGATATAGCTAAAATGCAATTATATATTCACTACTATTTTTCCAAATTGTTGATTGGATTCTAAATAGTTATGAGAAGCAACAATATCATCAATACTAAAAACTTTATCGATAACTGGTTTCAATTTTTCTTCCGCTAATCCTTTATCAATAAAAGTGATGGCTTGTATTAAAACTTCCATATTCCCCATTACTTCAATAGCTGAATAGCCTCTAATAGTTGGGGTTTTCATCAAAACATCAAATGCTGGAAAACTGGCAGGTTCGTGACTTAATGCACCGTAAACAAACACTTTTCCGTTTTCGGCAACTGAACTTAATAGATTGCTGAATTTTGCTCCTACTACAGGATCTAAAATTAAATGAGCACCTACATTTTCTGTAATTTTTAAAACTTCGGCTGCAATATCTTGTTCGGAAGTTACAATTACGTGAGCTGCACCCGCTTTTAATAATGCCTCTTTTTTCTTTGATGAAGTAGTTAGAGCAATTGCAATTCCTCCAACGTAGTTTGTAATTTGAATGGCTGCCAATCCTGCACTACTAGAAGCAGCATTAATTACCACAAATTGTCCCGCTTTTAATTGACCCGAATGCACAACTATACCATATATTGTTAAGTAACTTGTCCAAACAGATGCCGCTTCGTCAAAAGACAAATTAGATGGATATTTGTGCACTGCATACGCTGGCATATTAATATATTCGCCATAAGAAGCATAGTTGTGTAAAGAAAAACCCGGAACCACATTTACTACATCCCCCACTGCCAAATGCGAAACTTCGTTACCTACAGCTTCAATAATTCCTGCGGCTTCATAGCCTAATTGTGCTGGAAAAATAGGGTTTTCGATATACATTCCTTGACGGTACATTGCATCGGCTCTGTTAATTCCGATTGATTTAACCTGAATTCGTACTTCTTGTGCTGCTGGAAAAGCAACTTCAACTTGTTCAACTTTCAATACTTCTGGTTTCCCAGCTTCGTGGAAAACTACTGTTTTAGACATTTTTGATAAATCACTCATTGTTTTATTTTTTAAAATTTTAATTCATTTTGATAAGGCAAAGTTGTATCAAAGACACAGCTTGCCACAATGAGATATGATAAAAAAAACCGTTGACATTTGTCAACGGTTTTTGTGAAATTTTAAATCAAGTCTTTACTTTATGGCTTGCTTTCTAATTCGGCTCAACGTTTCTTTGGTTATGCCTAAAAAAGAAGCAATAAGGTGTTGCGGAAATCGTTGAATAAATTGAGCGTGATTTTTGGCAAATTCTTCATAGCGTTTTTCTGCAGTATTGCTGATAGTAGAATTTAATCTTCGTTGGTTAGCAATAGCATTTCTTTCATCCATTAAGCGTATCATTTCCGCCATTGCAGGTATTTTTGCCATTAAATCCAGCATATCGGCTCTGGTTATAAGAAGTATATCTGTATCTTCCCAAGCATCAATATTATAAACAGATGGTGTAAGCATAGTAGAGCTTTCACGGTCATTTGCCCAGTAGTTTTCAATGAATAGCTGTACAATATGTTCTCCTCCTTTATCATCAACACTGTATTGGCGCATAGCCCCTTTTACAATAAAACCAGCGTATTTGCATATATCTCCTTCTTGCAAAAAGTATTGTTTTTTTCTGAACTTTTTGGGTTGAAAAGTCGCTACGATTAAAGCTTCTTCTTCGTTAGTAAGAGGTAAAGAAGCATATCGGTTTATGTAAGATAACAGATTTTGATGCATTGATTTTTGATTAAATTATAAGATGGCAAGCTAATAAAAAGAACGGATTTGGTACTTAATCACTATTCAAAGTTCCTATGAAACTATTCAACATTTCTATCATTATTGTAATTTATTTATTGAAATAAGAAAAAATGATACAATTTAAAGTAAAATCAAACGGCGGTTGGCGGTTCGTGCTTTTCTTCAATGCAATTCCATTTGTTTCAATAAACGTAAGTGGTTAATTTTCAAAAACTGCTGATGCAAAAGGATTGTCCACTAACCATAACCAAATTCCTTCGTTGTTTTTCTTCATCATACAACTTGTTACACCATTCATTTCAACTGGGTTTCCGTCGGGCATTATTGCTTTTAATGAATATTTGTCAACCCAAATAGCAAGGTTTTCTACAATTGTTACTTTGTAGTTACTTCCTGTTATTTTAGGTTTCCAAGTACAAAGATGTTCCATTGATTTTTCAATATTGTCTATGCCTATAATTTCTTCCCCGTCTCTCTCAATGTATATCGCATCTTTATCAAAACAACTTAACGCTCCTTTTAAATTCCCATTTGCAATACAACTGCGAAAATATTTTACTGCGTCTGCTGGAATTGTCCTATCGAATTTATCCGTTATAATTTTTATTTCATTACATCAATTACAGGTTGGCTATCTACAAACTGTTCGAAACTTACAATTTTGCTATCTTTCAATTTCCAAACGTGAGCTACTCTGGCGGTGAATGGTTTTCCTGTAATTTTGTAAGTTCCTGTGTAAGTTCCGTAAGCAACCACTTTATCATCACTAGTAACATAATCTTCTGGAGTAAATTTATAATCAATCCATTCGCTTCCTAATCGGCTAAAAACGTTTTTTGTTACGTTGTCCAATCCAATATAAGTCCCTGCATAAGGAAATCCTTTGGCTTCTGTCCAGGAAATATCATCGGCTACATATTTAGCCAAATTTTTACCGTTTTCTTCCGAAGTTTTTCCTTCGTAAGTACTTTTTATAATGTCAAGATTTGTCATTGCTTTTTTATTTAAAGAACAGCCTGACAATACAAAAAGTGCTGTCAGGCTGTAAATAATTGATTTTACCATTTCATTTCTCCAGTATTTACTTTTGCACCTATCATCAAAGCAGTATCAAAAGTAAGTGTTGGATATTTTGCTTTTATAGCTTTGATTAAATCCTCTGAAGTTTTATTGGTTTTCAACGCTTCTTCGTAGAATTTAATATAACTTTTGGTATGATTTACAGTAGTTATATCAAATGGAGAATTGGAATTGGCGTGTGCCGGAATTACAATTTCTGGTTTCAAAGCTGTAATTTTATCTAAAACTGAAATCCAGCTTTTGCGGGCATCAGCAGTTTGTGCATCTGCCATCCAAAGATGAAAAGTAGTTCCAAAAACATTGATTCCGCCAACAGCTGCTTTTATAGAAGGAATCCATACAAAAGTTTTATTCGGGAACTCTTCCAAACCAATTATTTCTAATTTCTGACCTTCCAATTCAATACTGTTTCCTTTTAAAACCTGAGGTAAAATAACGTTTGACGTAATGTTTTTACCCAATCTTTCGCCCCAAACTTCTAATTTCTTTTGAGCAGTAGCCTTAATAGCTTCTACTGATGCTGGCGAAGCATAAGCAACTACATCTGGAAAATATTTTTTGAATATTTCCAATCCAAAATAATAATCAGGATCTGCGTGAGAAACATAAATAGTGGTTAGTTTTTTGCCACTTGCTTTGATTTCCTGTGCTACTTTTTCGGCATCCGCCAAAGTAAATTGTGCGTCAATCAAAACTGCATCTGTTTTTCCAGATACAATTACCGATGCTACACCAAAACTGTTTTCGGATGCGTTGTAAACTTGAAGTTTCAAATCTTTGGTTTCAATTGTTTTAAAACTCTGCGCTTGTGATTCCATATTAAATAAAATTAAGATTGTTAAAAATGCTGTTGAGATAATTTCTTTCATTGTTCAATTTTAAATTAGTTAAAAAAAGTGTCTCAATCTGTTCTTGAATTGCTCCAAATGGGGCATATCCTTGTTCTAAAACATACAGATTACCTTCTTTTTCTGCCAAAAGCGTTGGGTAGGAACTGGCATATTTTTGTGCCAAAGCAAAGGTTTCTTCTATTTCTTTTTTGATTGATTGCGAATGAAAAACTTCCAAAAATTGGTTTTTATCCAATTTTAAATTTTCACAAATACTTAAATAGGTAATATCTTCATTCAAGTCTTTTCCGTGCAGATACCTAGCTTTTTGGACTTCAATTGCAAAAGGGACAGCTTGTGAAGCCCATAGTTTTTTCACAGTAACGATAGCTCTTGATGGTACTTCGCTGTCTAAAACTACATTTTCATTTTCTATAAATTCAAAATAGTCCTTTCCAAATTCAGTTCCTGTAGTTTGCTGTACTTGTGGATCGTGCTTTTTGATAAATTGTGCCATTTGTTTGGATTGTTTTCTAGCATTGGCACCAGTCCACATTCCAGCTGGGAAAATTTCAAAATCAAGTTGATCTTTGTATTTTTCATATAGTTTTTGTGTATTGGTACTGTTTCCATAACACCAACCACAAAATGGATCCATTATATAAATTAGTTTACTCATTATTTGTTATTGTCATTTTGTATTTGTGAATTTTCAATTTTTTATAATTGAGGTATGTTTCATAGCTTCTAAAATTATAAATGTTTAATCTAGATATTTCATATAAATTTACTGTTTTATTTGCTTTTGTAGTCAACAAAACTAAATCAAATTAGTTTACTTTTGTAATATAGTAACAAAAAGTAACGGTAACAATAAGGTAACAAAGTAACTTATGGAAGCAAATCAAAATGAAGAATCAGAGTGCGCTTTAATCATTAGAGCAGCACACGATGCAATGGACGTACTGAATGGCAAATGGAAGATTCCAATTATTGCTGTACTTTGTTTTAGTAAAAAAAGATATTCTGATCTTTTAAAAGAAATTAAAGGAATATCAGGAAAAATGTTAAGCAAAGAATTAAAGGATATGGAATTGAATCATCTATTAAAAAGAACTGTTTTAGAAACACAGCCAATAACGGTAGAATATGAGCTTACCGAACACGGAATAAAATTAAAAGACTCAATTAAACAACTTGCTATTTGGGGTACGGCATATAGAAAAGAAATTATTAAAGAGTAAAAACATCATTTTACTCTTTAAATAATTTATTGTGAAATTTATTTTTAGTTTTTAATCAATTGGCTTTATTGAATTTATTATCAGTTGCTGTAAACTTATTTCTTAAAATCTGCATATCCTCACTTACTTTTTGGTCTAAAATTTTAGCGTAATGTTGAGTTGTTTGTATGTTTTTATGACCAAGCATTTTGCTTACAGTTTCAATAGGAACGCCATTAGTAAGTGTTACAGATGTTGCAAAAGTGTGTCGAGCCATATGAAAAGTAATTTCTTTTGAAATATCACATAAATCTCCAACTTCTTTAAGATAAGCATTCATTTTTTGGTTAGTCAAAATAGGCAAGATGCTATCTTCATTTAAACACTTTGGATGGTCGGCATATTTTTTAATGATTTCTTGTGCAATTGGTAGTACTGGAATTTTTGACTTGGTATCTGTTTTTTGGCGATTTTTAAAAATCCATTTTTCACCATCGATGCCTATTGCTATGTGGTCCTTCTTTAATCCTTTTACATCAACATAAGCCAAACCGGTATAACAGGAAAAAATAAAAATATCCTTTACTAAATTTAATCGCTCTGATGAAAATCGTTTGATATAAATTCTGTTTAATTCTTCTTCAGTAAGAAATTCTCTTTCGACTTCTTTCATTTTTCCTTCGTATCGGCTACACGGATTTTTATCTAACCAATCGTTATCAAGACAAATCTTGATTATTTTTCTGAAATTTCTAACATATTTCACGGCTGTATTGTTGTTACATTTTTTAACGCTTCTCAAATAGAATTCAAATTCAGTTACAAAGGCGTAATCAATTTTGTTAATGCTTATGTCTTCAAAATTATACTTCCACAAAATGTATTCTTTCAAGTGTTTCAAAGATATTTTGAAGCGTTCCAATGTGCCATAAGCATACCCATTGCCGATAAGGTTTTCTATTTTATCATTGTGATTTTGATAAATTGGAATTATCATTCGCTCTCGCTGATGGATTCCTAATATTCTAGATTTGAAATTCCTTTAAACAGGCATTCATTCTTTGATTGCTTAAAATCGGGAGTAATTTTCTTGATTATTACCCTGAGGATGATTCTCATATCTATTAATAATCATTTACGATACTGGGAGGATTGGAATTTTAGAAGCTGATTCAGTTTTCTATATAGCGGGGCACTGAAAAAATGCGGAAACATTAAATATCTAAGTCTGCATCTTGTAAGTTTTTTTAGGGACAATAGCGTAATTTTTTCCAATTAATATAGTTGAACTATTAAATATAATGCATCGACTATTTCTGGAAGTGAAAGAAAATATAGAAGCTAATTATAATGAGGAATTGGTATGAAATCAAATGGTATGGAAATAAATAACTGCAATCATCTTTTATTTTTAATCCTCAATCTCCATTTATAATACTAATAAAAGGCCGACTTTGGAGACGTTTTCCAGCCCCCTGCAAGGGCAAGTTGTTTTGAGATGCAGAAAGTATTTCAAGCATCTCAAAACACAACTTGCTGTTTTCCTGCGAAAATATTATTTGATATGGTTTTTAATTGAAAGGGCTTGATGCCCTTTTTTTTGTTTTTTCGGTAATTTAAAAAGTGATTCACCCTCAAACACGCTTAAGGTTACAAATAGTTTCGAGGATGATAATAAATTCCTTTTGTTTAAGGTTGTTAAAAATACCTTACCAATACACGCAGTATCGTTTGTTTTTGCAGTTTGTTAGCTATTGAATTGTGTAAGGTATCTGTAAAACTATAAAAGCAGTAAGGCTGTTTTTACATACATATGCTTTTACATGAATACGCTTTTATATGCAAATGCTTTTATTTGAATATGCTTTTACGCATAGGCAAGAATACATATTTGAACACAGGCACATATTTGTATGTAAATATTTAAGTTTTCAAATATTGCTGTACGGGCATATTTAAAGCCATAAATATAATTTCAAAAGAAAACAGAAAAACCGTAAAAAAGAAAAAGAAAGCAATTTCACAGGGCTGGCAGTAAGCTTAGCAAAAGGAAACGGAATAAGTCCCGTGAGGGTGGCTTGCGAGGAACGAGCAAGACATTATGCCGTAGTCTTTTGCTAAGTTTAATGCCTGACCTAACTTCGTTTTCTTTTTATTTATTTGTTCGTAAGAATGGCTTATAGTCTAAAAACTAGATCCAGTGGTAGGTTTTATCCTTACGGTTAAGATAGCAGTACATCTCTTCCTTTTTAAGTTCAGGAAACAATTTTAAAGCCTTGTCAATGGCATAATTAGGAAGAAAATAAATTTCGTCACGAATCGCTTTTACCACCTTTTCAAGGCCGTAGAAACGAACAATTTCGTCGATTTCTTCCTGTCCTCCACGCTCTACGATACGGGCTATAATAGTTTTATAGGCTCTCTCAAAGTCCATAGCATCTATGTCGAAATCCCAAAAAAATACTGGGTTTAGATTTGGGATTGCCTTATTTTTTTAACTCGTGCCATATAGTAAATATACGATTTTTTAACTTCTTATTCAAACGCTTAGCGTCTAAATCCACGTCCTTTATTGGGTGGAGGAATTTGATTTTTTGATTCAGAAAATAAAATGGAAGGATTGAAAACTGCTTTTTTTAGTCGCTGGGTTATTTTGTTCCAATTGGTTTCTTTTCCTTTGATGAGTTTGACTTTTTCTTCTTTGTCTATATTCCTATGATCCAGTAATGCAAGAGCAGCCAGTCTCGGATTTCTATTATATTTGTTTTGGTAAGCTTCTAAATAGGTCTTAAGGGGATGGTGTTCCAAAAGAAAATACATGTCAACAAAGTCTTTGATTCTTGTTCCGTTTTGAAATATTGCATGAAGCTTCATGGCACCGATGTCATATAAAGAGACCAGCCGTATTCCTTCTTCATTCTGAACAGGTTCCTGCCATGGATATTTGTGGGCGAGAATGTCTACCTTGACACTGCCTATATCCAAAAGCATTGTATTTTCAAGAATCTGCCTGATCTTTACCGAATGCTGATTTCCTAAATGGGTAAGTATGGCTTGCTCGTCAAAATCTTCCGTGGTGAACAGATCCAAATCGATACTTAATCTATGGCCAATCATTAGGCTGAGAGCTGTTCCTCCTACAAGGTTAAAATCTTTCAATTTTTCATCTTTCATGAGTCTTTGAAGAAGTTCCCACATCTCTTTGGTAACTGTTTCTTTGTAGAGCATAATTTCACGTTTTTCATGAAATTAATCCCGAAAGCGGGGCATTCTTGCATACTGTCCTGTAGTGGCTTTATTTGACGGAGGTTGTCCTTAGGGCGAAAATTCACATGTGGAAATAATAAGCCAAATGCTTCCACATCCTGCAATATCCAGATGCCATCACTAATGATAAAATATATTGGTTTTAAAATTCTTTTAAACGAAACCAGTAATAATAGTTATGGAAAACAACGGCAAAACAGTCCCACATAAAGGAGGCAGGCATCCCAAGAAAGATCCCGCCGTTCACCGCTATTCCATAAGCCTTACGGCTGAAGAAAATGCACGTTTCCTTTGCTTCTATGAAGCTTCACGGATGAATGTAAAGGCGCATTTTATTACGGCATGTATTTTCCAAAAAGGTATTACGACCGTAACGGTTGACAAGGCAACCATGGATTACTATATGCGCCTGACCACTTTATTCGGCCAGTTCAGGGCTGTAGGAACAAATTATAACCAGCTGATAAAAATACTGTACCGCAATTTTTCCGAAAAGAAAGCGGCAGCCTATCTCTATAAATTGGAAAAGCAGACAGCAGAAATGGCGGTATTGTGCCAAAAAATCATTCTGCTAACTGAGGAGTTTGAAGCAAAATACCTGAAAAAATGATAGCGAAAATCGGAAGAGGGAGCAATCTGTATGGTGCATTGGCATACAATCAGCTCAAAGTGGAAAAGGAAAACGGAGAGGTTTTGTATACTAATAAGATAATTGAAACCACCGATGGCAGTTATGCCATCAGCCACCTGTTGCGTTCTTTTGAACCGTATCTGCTGGCCAATCGAAAGACTGAAAAACCAATATTGCATATATCGCTGAATCCTGATCCGAAGGATAAAGTAAGTGATGGACAGTTTGAACAGCTGGCGCAAAAGTATATGCAGAAAATGGGTTACGCTGAACAGCCTTTTGTGGTATTCAAGCATACTGATATAGACCGTACCCATATCCATATCGTATCGGTTTGCGTGGATGAAGAGGGAAGAAAAATATCCGATAAATTTGAAAAAAGGCGTTCAATGGATGTCTGTCGAGAATTAGAAAAAGAATTCTGCCTGATATCAGCTGTGGAGAAAAAACAGAACCCACAGAATCAAATATTCAAACCTGTTGATTATAAGGCTGGGAGCATAAAGAGTCAGATGGCTTCTGTAATCCGTCATTTGCCAAGACACTATAAATTTGAGGGTTTCGGAGCATACAATGCCCTGCTTTCCCTTTTCAATATAACCGCCGAAGAAGTTAAGGGCGAATATAACGGAATTCCAAGGCAGGGATTGGCATATTTCGCATTAAATGATAAGGGAGAAAAAGCGAGCAATCCCTTTAAGGCTTCGCTATTCGGTAAACAGGCAGGATATGTTCAACTTCAACAACACTATGGCCAGTCCAAGGAATTGTTGAAAAATGAGCCATCCAAAGCTTTGCTCAAGACTAGCATTGAGATGTCTTTACAGGCAGCATCGGATGAAAAGGAATTTAAAAAACGGTTGTTGGAACGAGGTATTAATACCGTTGTAAGACGAAATACCGAAGGCAGAGTTTATGGAATAACCTTTGTTGACCATAGTTCGAAATCCGTGTGGAATGGTTCGCAATTAGGCAAAAACCTTTCGGCTAACGTTTTCAATGATTTGTGGAATAATGACAATAAAATGGATCAGCCTGCAAAGGGATATATTACTTCAAAGAATAATGGTGCTATAAATGAAGAGATCAAACAACCATACAATCCGTTTGACTTTTTGGTTAAAGAAAATATGTCCTATAGCCACGAAGAAAACAACCTTATCGAAGTCTTTGGAGGGTTATTATCCAATGCAAAAGCAGAAGATTATGATGAAGAATTATTAGCCAACCAAATGAAAAAGAAAGCCAGACGCAAAAAAGATAGTACATACTATCAATTTAATCGCCGGCCTTTTTGATGATTCACGACAGAGGAGTGATTCATCAAATTGGCTGTACCATTTTTAAAAAAATGAAGGCTTTCCCGATAAAGGAGGGAGTGCCTTTGTTTTTATTACTGTTTCCAATTATTTCTTTGAGACTAAGACAGCCAAAAAATTTCTTAGGAGAATTTGATAGTACGTAGTTTTTTGGGATTGGTTTAATCTCCCAAAGGGGGGTGTTTGACACAAGTATCTGCTTAAATTAAAAGGTAAATCGTAGCATTTGCAATTCAAGTAATCCAGATGAGGGAATAGGGAAAAGTGATCGGAAAAAGAAATTAAATTTGATAGAAACTAACAATCTTTTATTATATTTGAAGCATATTAAGTTGAATTTTGTTCTTTAAAAGAAAGGTTGTTTTCTTGTAGAAAGCACTTTAAGATACTGAGGAGTGTTTTTGGATATTAAAATGATTTTGTGGCACATTCGTGGCACACGAAGTTTAAAATTTCAGAAAGTATTATTAACACGGGGTTTTTTGGCAATGGTTCGAATCCCTTTCTCTCTGCGAAAGAAAAACGTTCAATCTTAAATGGGTTGAGCGTTTTTTTTATGATATTTGTAACAGCTATTCATAAGCATTACGTTTTGAAGAATATTAAATCCATTGCTACCCACTAAACTCTCAGACTAATGATGCGATTATTTCTTGGCTGTTTTCTTTTTTTGTCATTTTTTAAAGGGTTTTCTCAGGAGGCAGCGTTTTCAATTGATACATTAAATGTCAAGATTGACAGCCTTTACAGAGAAGATCAGTTTTATGCTGGACTTAATTACAATTCAATTGTAAAAAAACCGGAAGGTCTTTCGCAAGAAAAAATATCGTTTGGTTTTACTGCAGGATTCCTTAGAGATTTCCCGCTTAATAAGAGCAGGACTTTTGCAGTTGCTCCAGGGATTGGTTTGTCATTTAATAATTACATTCAAAATATGTCTATTGTGGGCACTAATAATAATCCAATCTATAGTATAATCCCCTCCACCGTTAATCATGATAAAAACAGATTCGAACAATTGCGGGTAGAATTGCCAATTGAATTGAGATGGCGTAATTCGACTCCGGAATCTTTTCAGTTTTTTAGAATATACGGCGGTTTCAAAGTCAGTTATTTATTGTATGATAAATCTGTTTATGATGATGGCAATGAGAAGATTGTCATAAAAAACAATAAAGATTTTGAAGAGTTGCTTTACGGTGTATATCTTTCAATGGGATATAGCGCTTTTAACCTGCAGGTGTATTATGGATTGAATTCTTTTTTTAAATCCACGGCTCAAATTGATTCGATATCAATTACTATGAATACTTTAAGTGTGGGTGTGGTTTTTTATATTTTATAGCCATAAAAAAAGAAATATTATTTGAGGAATACTGCCCAAGAATACTCCAATAATTAACTCATTAGGTGTATGCGCCTGCATTACTAAACGGGAGGAAGCTACAAACCCATTCATTAGCAATAAAAAAGGAACAAGATATACGCTTCCTGTCTGTAAATGAATATTAAGCCCGAAAACAAAAACAGTTAAAGCTGAAATGGCAAGCATGTGCAGGCTGGCTTTGAATTTGACATAGAGCAGGCCAAGAGCAAATAAGGTGCTAAATAATGCTCCTATGAAAAAAAAATGCAATTCTGGATAATATTCTAGCAGGACGATTTTCCGCAACAATAAAATGATTAAAAAGCTCTGAAATACTAGCGGTATTTTGCGTTGTTCCAAGTCGGCAATCATTATGCTGTCCGCTTTGCCTGTAAAACGAAGCAAGTAGTATAATGCCATTGGAATCATTATGGTTACAATAGAAATCTGCCAAAAAAACGTAGTAATCTGATCAATTTTGAAATCAGCGTTGTGGAATAAAAAATAAAAAATGCAGGCTTGTACAGGAGTGAAAAGCGGATGAAATATATAGGAAAATATGGGGAGTATCTTTTTCAATTTTAAAAAGCAGATTTGAAGAAATTAGTTTTAGAGAGGTATAATTAGAGTTTTTTTCTCATTCGGGCCACAGGAATTTCCAGTTGTTCGCGATATTTAGCTATGGTTCTTCTAGCAATTGGATATCCTTTTTCTTTGAGTATTTCGGCCAAAAGATCATCTGGCAAAGGGTTTTTTTTGTCTTCTTCTTCAATAGTATTCTGTAAAATTCTTTTGATTTCGAGAGTAGATACGTCTTCACCCTGATCATTTTTCATGGCTTCCGAGAAGAATTCTTTTATCAGCTTTGTTCCATAGGGAGTCTCAACATATTTACTGTTTGCAACTCTTGAAACGGTCGATATGTCCAGTCCGATCATATCGGCAATATCTTTTAGAATCATTGGCTTTAAACGCGTTTCGTCACCATCCAATAAATAGTCTTTTTGATAATGCATAATGGCATTCATCGTGACAAACAAAGTGTCCTGACGTTGTTTTATAGCATCAATAAACCATTTTGCCGAGTCTAGCTTTTGTTTAATAAACTGTACGGCATCTTTTTGTGAGCTTGATTTATCTTTCGACTCTTTATACGTTTGCATCATTTCCTGATAATCTTTGGAAATATGCAGTGAAGGTGCATTTCTTCCATTTAAGGTGAGCTCCAGTTCGCCGTCAACAATACGGATTGCGAAATCAGGTACTATATTTTCGGTAATTTTACTATTTCCGGAAAATGATCCTCCTGGTTTTGGATTGAGTCTTTCAATTTCGTGGATCGCATTTTTAAGCTGTTCGTTAGAGATGCCGAATTTTTGAATCAGTTTGTCGTAATGTTTTCTCACAAAAGCGTCAAAATGCTGATCGATTATGGCTGTTGCTAGATCGACAGATTCTGTTGGTGTTTTGTGTTTGAGCTGCAGTAATAAACATTCCTGTAAATCGCGTGCTCCAACACCAGTCGGTTCCAGAGCGTGAATGATATTCAAGATTGTTTCCACTTGCTTTTCAGTAGTGTAAATACCTTGGGTAAATGCCATGTCATCTACCAAATCAGCAGTGCTTCTTCGGATATATCCTGTGTCGTCTATGCTTCCTACCAAAAATTCGGCAATATCACGCTCTTCGTCGTTAAGGATAAAAGTGTTTAATTGATTGATGAGGTCTTGGTGAAAACTTATTGCTGCAGCAAATGGCGTTTCTTTAGTGTCGTCATCATCGCTGTAATTATTGGCTTGCGTTTTATAGTCGGGAGTGTCATCGCTGCTTAAATACTCGTCTATGTTAATATCTTCAGCATCCATTCTGTCAGATTCTGAATCTTCATAATCATCGTATTCTTCAGTGTCAAACTCGTCTTTTTCATAATCGTCCTCCTCTTTTCCAGACTCCAGAGCAGGATTTTCATTCATTTCTTCCAGCAATCGCTGTTCAAATGCTTGCGTAGGCAATTGAATTAACTTCATCAACTGGATTTGCTGCGGAGATAATTTCTGGGATATTTTTAAATTTAAAAATTGCTTTAGCATTATGTATTGTTTAACGGTTTAAGGTTTTAAAAGTTTAATATTGTTTAAAGGTAAAGGTTTAAGGGTTTAACGCAGTTGGATTTTAAGCAACACTAAAGAATCCAAACCGGATTAAACTTTTAAACAATATTAAACTTTTAAACCATGTAAACTATTTTCTAAAATTCCGCATTTTGAGGTGTTCTCGGGAACGCAATTACGTCACGTATGTTTGTCATTCCGGTTACAAAAAGTACCAGTCTTTCAAATCCAAGTCCAAAACCGGAGTGAACAGCCGAACCAAATCTTCTAGTATCCAAGTACCACCATAATTCTTCTTCGTCGATTCCTAAGGCTTTCATTTTTTCGACCAAAACATCAAAACGTTCTTCTCTTTGCGAGCCTCCTACGATTTCTCCAATTCCAGGGAAAAGAATATCCATCGCACGGACCGTTTTTCCGTCTTCGTTCAAGCGCATGTAGAAAGCTTTGATGTTCGCTGGATAATCAAATAAGATTACAGGACATTTAAAGTGTTTTTCTACCAAATAACGCTCGTGTTCCGATTGTAAATCAGCTCCCCATTCGTTGATGATGTATTGAAATTTTTTCTTTTTGTTTGGAGTCGAATCTCTTAAAATATCAATCGCTTCAGTATAAGAAACGCGTTTGAAGTTGTTTTCTAAAACAAAATTTAATTTTTCCAGCAAAGCCATTTCACTTCTTTCAGCCTGTGGTTTTGATTTTTCTTCTTCCAAAAGTCTTCCTTCCAGAAACTTTAAATCATCGGCACATTTTTCCATTGTGTATTTAATTACATATTGGATAAAATCTTCTGCCAAATCCATATTGTCATCCAAATTATTGAAAGCCACTTCTGGTTCAATCATCCAAAATTCAGCCAAATGGCGTGAAGTGTTCGAGTTTTCTGCTCTGAATGTTGGTCCAAAAGTATAAATCTGTCCCAAAGCCATTGCAAAAGTTTCGCCTTCCAATTGTCCAGAAACCGTTAAGTTAGTGTGCTTTCCGAAGAAATCTTTTTTATAATCAATAGCGCCTTCTTCGTTTTTAGGTAAATTATCCAATGGCAGCGAAGTCACTTGGAACATTTCCCCAGCACCTTCTGCATCTGCTCCTGTGATGATTGGCGTATTTACATATACAAAGCCTTTTTGCTGAAAATAGCTGTGAACTGCATACGATAAAACCGAACGCACACGCATAATCGCTCCAAAAGCATTTGTTCGAACTCTTAAATGCGCATTTTCACGCAGGAATTCCAGTGAATGTTTTTTAGGCTGCATCGGGAATTTCTCTGGATCGGAGTCTCCCAATATTTCAAGTTTAGCAACCTGAATCTCATATTTCTGTCCAGCACCTTTGCTCTCGATCAAAGTTCCTGTAACCGAAACTGCAGCGCCAGTTGTAATTCTCTTTAAAGTTTCATCAGGAGTATTTTCAAAATCGACAACACATTGTATATTATTGATAGTTGAACCATCATTTAAGGCAATAAACTGATTATTTCTAAAAGTTCTAACCCAGCCTTTGGCATTAATTTCCTGTAAAGTTGTTGTACTGTTTAATAAGTCTTTAACTTTTGTGTGTCTCATTTTAATTTTAGATTTTAGAGTTCTAATTTTGATTAAAGGAAAATCGGTGTTTTAATCTAAATGCAAATATAAATCATTTGTTTGTAATTGCCATTGTGGGATATAGTGTATTAAGGAGCAATTTTCTCCTATCCGCTATATCTTTTGTTTTTTATAGGAAAAAGGAAAAGAATAATGTTTTGAACACAATTGTTAATTCCTGAAAATAGAAATTAAACACAAAATTGTAGCTGAGTTTTTGGAAGATTTTGGAATTTGAAATTTAAAGTTAATGAAAAAATCAAATATTTAATTCTATATATTTAATGTATAGCATTGATATATAGGTGTATGACAATTTTTCAATCCTGTTCTGAAAAAATGGCAGTTCTTTCAAATGGCATATATTTTGTTTTTCTATTCTTAAACTTGTGCAAGTTTAAAAAAATATTTGTTTAACAATTTTAAAAGTAAACAGTTATGAATTTTATTAAAAGCAATGGGGGTCAAGCTCCTGCTTTACATCGTTTGTTTTTTGATGATATCTTTGGCCGTGATTTTTTCAATTTGGAAAATAACAATTTTTCAACAACAAATACTACGCTGCCTTCTGTAAACATCAAAGAGACTAAAGACAGCTACGAGGTTGAAGTCGCCGCTCCAGGTATGAACAAAAATGACTTCAAGATTACACTTGACGGTAACCACTTGGTTATTTCTTCGATGAAGGAGCATGAACTAGCTACTGATGACGAAAATTTCAGCCGTAGAGAGTTTAGTTACCAATCATTTCAGAGAAGTTTCGAATTACCTAAAAACGTAGTGGATGAGGATAAAATAATAGCTCATTATGAAAACGGACTTTTATTGTTGTCTATTCCAAAACGTGAAGAGGCTAAACAAAAACCTCCAAGGATGATCGAAATTTCGTAAACTCTAATTAATTACCTGTTTGAAAGCTGCCATGCATTGGCGGCTTTCTTCTTTGTGAAAAATCAAAGTGGGTGTCACAATTATTTTTTAGCATACACAATGAATAATCGAAAAGTCATGTTTAATTAGTAAACTCAATATAATTTAAATAAAAAAACCGCAAAGCAAATTGTTACTTTGCGGTTTTTTGTGTCTCTGCTCTTTGCGAGAAATATTTGTCGTAAAGGACATAAAGCGATATAGTGATTTCTACTTTTTCTCAAAATCATCAATCTCTTCGTCCGTGAATTCCAGGATTTCAATTTTTGGCTCGATAAATTCCTGTTCGTTTGCCAATGTTTTGTTCAGGGTTAAAACCAAAGCAGGCAATAACATTAAATTAGACAGCATTCCGAACAATAAAGTCAGCGAAACTAACCCGCCAAGTGCAATAGTACCGCCAAAACTAGACAGCATAAACACCGAAAATCCAAAGAACAATACAATAGAAGTATAGAACATGCTCAAACCGGCATCGTTAAAAGTAGCATATACTGATTTTCGGATTTTCCAGTCGTTTTTCTTTAATTCTTCTCGGTATTGCGCCAAGAATCGGACGGTATCATCTACCGAAAGACCAAAGGCAATCCCGAAAACCAATATCGTTGAAGGTTTCAGCGGAATATCAAAAAAGCCCATAATTCCGGCGGTTAACAGTAACGGCAATAAATTTGGAATAATAGAAACCAAAATCATTTTAAAGGAACGGAACATAAATCCAATTAAAAGTGCGGTTAGGAAAAAGGCAAAAACCAATGATGAAAGCAGATTGTTCAGCAAGTAGCCTGTTCCTTTCTGGAAGACCAATGCTTTTCCCGTAATAGTTACATGATATCTGTCCGGAGGAAAAATTTTATCGGCTTTTTTGCGGATTTCAGCTTCAATTATAGGCATTACGCCTCCGTTATCATCACGCATGAAAGTGGTAATTCGGGCAAATTGACCTGTCGAATCTACGTAGCTTTTCATCAAGTCACCTTTGCCTTTTTTGGTGGAATTTTTGGCATACGACAAAATGAAAGCCTGTTCCTGTGAAGTCGGCAATTCGTAATATTCCGGGTTTCCGTTATAGTAAGCCTGTTTGGAATATTTTACCAGATTTACAATCGAAATAGGTTTTGATAGTTCAGGAATTTCATCAATTGCAGTTTCCAGTTCTTCCATTCGCTTGAGTGTAGAAAGTTTCATGACTCCTTTTTTATGTTTGGTGTCAATCATGATTTCCAAAGGCATTACTCCGTCAAATTCTTTTTCGAAGAAGAGTATATCCTTAAAAAAAGGCGCTTTTTTAGGCATATCTTCTATTATACTGCCAGAGATGCGCATTTTGTAAATTCCGATAATACTGATTACAAGCAATGAAACAGCAACCACATAAATAGAAAAACGGCTTTCTTTTACATTCCGCAAAATCCAGTCCATAAATGATTTTACATAACCTCTGTCAAGGTGTTCAATATGACGGTCTTTTGGTGCAGGAATGTAACTATGAAATATTGGAATCACTATAATACACAAAAAGAACAATGCCAGAATGTTAATCGAAGTTACGTTTCCAAACTCAATAAGCAGTTTGTTATTTGAAGTTATAAAAGTGAAAAAACCAATTGCGGTAGTTACATTAGTCATAAGAGTTGCCATTCCTACTTTGGTAGTAACACGCTGCAGTGCTTTGGCTTTATTTCGGTGGATTTTGTACTCCTGATGGTATTTATTGGTAAGGAAAATACAGTTCGGAATTCCAATTACAATTATTAAAGAAGGAACTAAAGCCGTTAAAACAGTGATTTCATAATTTAACAATCCTAAGAAACCAAAAGACCACATTACCCCAATAATCACAATAACTATTGAAATTAAAGTGGCTCTAAAACTTCTGAAAAAGAAAAAGAAAAGCAATGAAGTTACTAGTAATGAGGCTCCTATGAAAAGACTTATTTCACTTATAATAGTCTGCGAATTAAGTGTTCGGATGTAAGGCATTCCAGAAACACGAAGGTCTATTTTGGTTTCTTTTTCAAATGCTTCTACGGCAGGAACTAATCGGTCTGTAATAAAATCCTTTCTGGCTGGAGTATTTACAATTTTTTTGTCCAAATAAATGGCTGAACGTATTGTTCCTGATCTTTTATTGAAGAGCAGTCCTTCGTAAAAAGGCATATCATTAAAAAGCTCTTTTTTTATTTTTTCAAGATATGCTTTGTCTGTGGTTTTGCTTTGATCAACAAAAGGAACTAATTCGAATTTTTGAAGAGGTTCGTTTTTTTGTAATTTCTTTAGATCATTTATCGAAATAACTAAATCAACTGCTTTGTCTTCTTTTAGGCTGTTCATTAATTTTGCCCATGCTGCGTAAGCTTTTGGGGTGAAAAATGTTTTGTCCTTTACACCAATAATGACCAAATTTCCTTCTTCGCCAAACTTGTCTAAAAAGGCTTTGTATTCTATATTTACAATATTGTCATCGGGTAACATATTGGCTTCTGTATGCGTAAAATGGATGTTTTTCCATTGCATTGCCAATAAAGCCGTTATCGCTGCAACAATCGATAACATTAAAATTCTATTTCGAAGTACGACTCTGGCTATTAATTCCCAAAACCCCAAGCTAAACCATTTGATCATGTCAATTTTTTAAAATTTACAAAGGTAGTTAAAACAGCTATAACGCTTGTGTTTTCAAGAATGCTTTTTGTTAATTTAATTGTTAATTTTTTATTTTTATTTTGAATCAAAGTGACGTTGTAGCTTCTAATTTATATATATTTGATTTTTTTAGGTTGATACGAATTTATTGAAGGGTGTCTTATGAAAAAGTACAGAAATACATTGTTTTATTTGGGAGTTACAGGCGGTTTTACCGCATTAATGTATTGGATTATAAATAAAGGAAAACTTCTGGAGCACAAAGAGACCATCGTTCATCCATTGGGCAGCAGTGATTCCTGGAATGATTTTCTGATTTCAATGCTTCACAACATACAGGATCCATTGGCTATTTTATTGGCACAAATTATAATGATTATCCTTGTGGCCCGTTTTTTTGGATGGTTTTTCAAAAAAATTGGACAGCCATCAGTAATTGGTGAAATTATTGCCGGAATTGCACTTGGGCCATCTCTTTTGGGACTGTATTTTCCTGATTTTTTTCATGCCCTTTTTCCAGCCAATTCATTAGAAAACTTAAAATTTTTGAGCCAGATTGGACTGATACTTTTTATGTTTGTAATTGGAATGGAGCTCGATATCAAAGTGTTGAAGAACAGGGCAAAAGAAGCTGTTGTTATTAGCCATGCAAGTATCGTTATTCCGTTTGCATTAGGTATTGGACTGGCTTATTTTGTTTATAATCGTTTTGCCCCGGAAGGGGTTAAGTTTCTTTCTTTTAGTCTGTTTATGGGTATTGCTATGAGTATTACCGCATTTCCAGTTCTGGCGCGTATTGTTCAGGAAAGAGGCATGCATAAAACCAAGTTGGGAGCTATAGCCATTACCTGTGCAGCCGCCGATGATATTACCGCTTGGTGTTTATTGGCTGTTGTAATTGCTATTGTAAAAGCAGGAACTTTTGAGAGTTCGATGTATATAATTTCATTAGCAGCAATTTATGTACTGACAATGATTTATCTGGTAAAGCCTTTTTTGAAAAGAATTGGTGATTTGTACGGATCCAAAGACAGCTTGAGTAAACCCGTTGTTGCTATCTTTTTTTATTGTTAATCATATCTTCCTATGCTACTGAACTGATTGGTATTCATGCGCTGTTTGGTGCTTTTATGATGGGAGCCATTATGCCCGATGTTCCTAAATTCAGAACTGTATTTATTGCGAAAGTTGAAGATGTATCAGTAATACTGTTGTTGCCTTTGTTTTTTGTATTCACGGGTTTGCGTACCGAAATAGGTTCATTAAACGAGCCTTATTTGTGGAAAGTGACCGGTTTTATCATACTTGTTGCTGTTGCGGGTAAATTTTTAGGAAGTGCTTTAGCAGCAAAATTCGTGGGACAAAGCTGGAGAAACAGCCTTATCATTGGGGCTTTGATGAATACCAGAGGTTTGATGGAATTAATTGTTTTGAATATTGGATTGGGACTTGGAGTTCTTACGACTCAAGTTTTTACAATGATGGTAATTATGGCTTTGGTGACTACTTTTATGACCGGACCTGCGCTGGATTTAATCAATTATATTTTTAAGACTACCGATATTTCTGATCATGAAGAAGAAATCGATCAAAGCAAGTATAGAATTCTGATTTCTTTTGGGAACAATGAAAAAGGGAAATCGTTGCTGCGTTTAGCTCATAGCTTGGTTAAAAAACAAAATGAATCTACCAGTATTACTGCGCTGCATTTGTCTTTGAGCGATGAAATGCATTCCTTTAATATGGAAGATAAAGAGAAAAGCAGTTTTAGTCCAATTGTGAAAGAAGCGGTTATATTGAAACAGGAAATTACAACTGTTTTCAAGGCAACACTGGATGTTGAATCAGAAATAATTGATATTGCTAATCAAGGAGATTATGATTTATTAATCGTTGGTTTAGGGAAATCCATTTTTGAAGGTACTCTGTTGGGCAAAGTAATTGGTTTTACTTCCCGAATAATTAATCCCGAACGATTACTGGATAAATTTACAGGTAAAGAAGGTTTGTTTGTCAATTCTCCATTTGATGAAAGAACCAGACAGATTGTATTGAAAGTTAAAATGCCATTGGGAGTTTTGATTGATAAAGAATTGAAAGAAGTAAATCATGTTTTTGTGCCTATTTATTGCCCTGAAGATTCGTTTTTGATTGATTATGCCCAAAAATTAATTTATAACAATAATACTTCGGTTACCTTTTTGGACATGAAAGGACACATGGAGTCTAATTTTGTTATTGCAAGCGCCATCGGTTCTTTAAAGCAAAAATTTCACAAGAATGTAATTCTGAATAACGAATCTATTCTTTATGATGAATTTTTGATGAAGCAAGATTTAATGATTGTAAGTTTGGACAGCTGGAAAGACTTGTTGGATTCCCGCAGCACTTGGCTAAGCGGCGTGCCTTCGGTATTGATTATAAAGCCATAATCATGAACTGGATTTTACTCATCATAGCAGGTTTATTTGAAGTAGGTTTTGCTGCTTGTTTGGGCAAAGCCAAAGAAACTTCGGGGGTGACATCGACTCTGTGGATGGTTGGTTTTTTTATAGCGCTTTCGATTAGCATGACGCTTTTGTACAAAGCTTCTCAAACTTTGCCAATCGGAACTGCTTATGCAGTCTGGACAGGAATAGGTGCGGTAGGAACTGTCTTAATTGGTATTTTTGTATTCAAAGAACCGGCAACTTTCTGGAGACTTTTCTTTTTGTTTACTTTGATATCGTCTATAATTGGGCTGAAATTCGTGTCGTCTCACTAATTCATATAAAATGAATAACACACAAGAAAACAACACTCTCTTATATGTATTACTGGTAATTATTCTGGTATTCGTTGTGGTGCTTTGCTATCTTGTTTATCGATTGATTGAATCTGGCAAAGCCAAAAAAAGCGTTGAAGAGAAATTTGGTCTGCTTGAAATGAAAGTCAACAATCTGCAATTGGAAACATTAGAATCCAAACTCAATCCGCATCTTTTCAAAAACATTCTCAATTCAATTCAGTCGCATGCGTACCAAACGTATTTTGCTTTGGATAAATTGGCTAATGTTTTGGATTATATTTTGTACGAAAGCCAGAAGAAATTTGTTTCCCCAAAAGAAGAAATCCAATTTGCCTTGAATCTGATTGAAATTAATAAAATTAAAGTGAGTCCGCTTTTTGAATTGAAAGTGAAAACCAAGATTAATGAAGGAGAAAAGCTGTATGAGCAAAATCTTTTGGCACCTTTAATTTCGATTGATCTGATTGAAAATGCCTTTAAGCACGCTGATTTACAAAGTGCCGATGCTTTTATTTCAATTTTGTTTGAATTCAAGGACAATTGTTTCTCTCTTACGGTTTCCAATAAAATTTCCGAGAAAAAAGCCTTAAAAAAAGAACGAAGCGGTATTGGCGCAGCAACATTGGAACAACGATTAAAAATTATATACAAAAATCAGTTCAAATTGGATAAATTTGTCGAAAACGACATTTATATTGCGCATTTAAAAATCAATCTTCTTGAATACAAAAATCAAATGCTTACTGCTTGACGATGAATTGCCGGGTTTGACTTACCTGAAAATGCTCTGTGAACAAATTCCGGAATTAGAAGTTATAAAAGCATTCAACGATCCTCAAAAATTATTGGACGAAGTTCCCAAACTTGATTTTGATTTGTGTATTTCAGATATCGAAATGCCGGGAATTGATGGTTTGACTTTAGCGAATCTGCTTCAAAATAAACTGATAATTTTTACCACCGCCTACAAAAATTACGCTGCCGAAGCTTTCGACATTAACGCTGTAGATTACATCACCAAACCAGTTACCAAAGAGCGTCTGGAAAAAGCCGTTGCTAAAGCATTGGAACGATTCCAAAAACTGGATGTTTCCAAAAAATTTATTCATCTGAATACTGATAAAGGTAAGTCGTTATTGTACTTCGACCAGATTCAATACATCAAAACAGCACCGGTTGACAGCAGGGATAAGGAAGTGTATTTGGCTGACGGCAGTATTTTAATTCTGAAAAACATCAATTTTGGTTCATTATTGAATCAGCTTCCTAAAGCTGAATTCTGCAGAGTGAATAAAAAAGAAATCATTGCTTTGACTGCAGTTCAGTTTTTTAATCACAATGAAATTACGCTTACACTACAGGAGGGAAAAGGAAAACCAGCTGTATTAGTTTTGAGCGAAACGTATAAAAATGATTTTTTGGATAAAGTGAAATTATAACTTAACTTCGTTGGTCGTGATCTTTAACTACATAGTATTAGAAAAGAGCTTAATGAGCTATTTTACTTCTCGCAGCAACTCTAAATATTTTTATTGTTTCTTTGAAAAGATAAAAACATAAAAAGCCCAAACAAAATTTCAATAAGCGCACCAGTTAATAAAGTGCCAAAAGGCTGCACATTATTTTTAAATAATAAACATGCCGCAATTCCTAAAACAGCTCCTAAAATCCAATAAAGCTTAATTCCGTATATAGAAGAAAATGTCAAATATCTTCCGCCAATAATCAGAAGCATGCCTTGAAAAAACCATTGTGTATGCTGTAATGAAAGCCCAAAAGCAATAGGTATGCACATAATCATAAATATTGTCCCTTCCATCCCCAGATTTCCTAATGGATTTCCCTTTGTATGATTTCCGCTTAGTCCAATTGTCTTGTAGAGCAGTATACTTACAGGATGGATAAGCATTCCTCCAATTAAAAGCGTCCAAACTGCCTGGCTAGCTGAATATTGATAGGCTACAATTGCAGAAATGAGCCAAGAAAGTCCTGAAACAATTATGCCTAAGGAACCATTTGCATAACCTCTGCGCATGTCTGTTTGAAATTGTACAAGAGTGCCAGTCATATTTATTGAGTCATTTAAAGATTTTTCAGCCATTTTTTCAGATATTTTTATTAGTTAATCGTCAACTGTTTTTTTTATGCTTATCATGAATATTGTAATTCTAGAGCGGGTTTGGAATTATGTTAGTTTTCCTTGCATTATATCACGGACTTTTTGTAATTCACCAATATTTGGTTGTTCCTTTAATTTTAGTTGAATCATATTTTGAATTAATTTATACCGTTGAAGTAAAACCATTTCATTTGTTAAATTTGATAGTACAGAAAACATTATATGCTGATTATTTACTTTTAGCACAATTTCTTCAAAAAAGGCTCTTAATTGTTTTAGTATTTCCCAACCTAGTTGCAAATTAAAACTTAACTCAATTTCGTGTCTATTTTTATCAGTATGTGCATAAAACTTATCACGTAGAATTTTTATACTTTTTAAATGTAAATTTTCTATACTTTTAATTTCGTCTCTGATAAAATTCAATCTTTCTAATTGTATTTCGCTATTTTTCCATACTATTTTTTTTCTGTTTGTAATTAAAAAATTAACGGATGAGATTATACTAAAATCTTCTTTTGAGTCAAGAATTTTAGCAAGCTCAATCACAAAAAGTTTATACGAATTTCGATATATACGATAGAATGAAGGTGAATTTTCAATTATAGTTTTAAAATACACTGAATCTGGATTCATAATTGAGATTAAATCAGATTTTAGATATTCTAACTCAAATATAATTAAAGTAGTTTCTTTTAATTTAGCTTCTATCATATATTAAATTTGTTTCGCTACACTAAGCTTGTGCTTAACTTGTGTACACCAGCCACAAAACGCCTTCAATCCACCTAGTTTTGCTTGGCTTTCTGTTATAAAAAGTGCAGGTGTTTATCTAGCGAATATATAAATAAAAGTTTACAAATCATGAAAAAGACTTTTAGGTAACTAAATGTTTACAAATCTTAAAAAGAATTTTGTCTGTTAAATGTTAGTTTATTTTTTTTATTTGTGAAATTACACTTAATAACTTAACTTATTACAAAGTTTTACGGTCTTATTACATCGCCTAAAAATTAGATTGCAATTCATTTTTTGCCTCAAAAATCTGTTCTCATATTTGCATGAAAATTTAAATTAATTTTAAAAGAGTGTCGTATGAAGAATATTAAAAATTCTTTTTTCTATTTGAGCATTATAGGCGGATTTTCTGTTTTGATTTATTGGATTATTCTAAAGGGAAAAACATTGGAATTTGGGAGGGATATTGTTCCTCACCACATAGAAAATGGGCATTGGAATGATTTTTTGACATCAATGACTCAAAATTTACAGCACCCTTTGGCTATTCTTTTGGCACAAATTGTAACTATAATTTTGGTTGCCCGTTTTTTTGGCTGGGTTTGCAGAAAAATTGGACAGCCAACAGTAATTGGCGAAATGATTGCCGGTATTGTTTTAGGACCTTCTTTAATTGGGATGTATTTTCCGGAATTTTCGGGAATGCTGTTTCCAAAAGATTCATTAGGCAACTTGCAGTTTTTAAGCCAAATTGGGTTAATCCTTTTCATGTTTGTGGTAGGAATGGAACTTGATTTGAAAGCACTCAAAAACAAAGCGCATGATGCCGTAGTAATCAGCCATGCCAGTATTATAATTCCGTTTGCTCTAGGTTTGGGCTTGGCTTATTATATTTATTATTCTTTTGCTCCGGAAGGAGTTGAGTTTCTTTCTTTTGGGCTGTTCTTGGGAATTGCTATGAGTATTACTGCTTTTCCGGTTTTGGCCGGAATCGTTCGGGAACGCGGGATACATAAAACTAAATTAGGGGCAATTGTAATCACTTGTGCCGCAGCCGATGATATTACGGCCTGGTGTATTTTGGCAGCTGTAATTGCTATTGTAAAAGCGGGTTCGTTTACCAGTTCGCTGTATGTTATAGTATTGGCTGTATTATATGTAATGCTGATGCTAAAAGTCGTTCGTCCTTTTCTAAAAAAAGTGGGTGATTTGAATTCGACAAGAGAAAGTCTGAGTAAACCTGTTGTCGCTATTTTCTTTTTAACTTTATTACTGTCTTCTTATGTTACAGAATTAATAGGGATTCATGCTTTGTTCGGAGCTTTTCTGGCTGGTGCTATCATGCCCGAAAATAATAAATTCCGTTCTATTTTTATCGAAAAAATCGAAGACGTGTCGGTGGTTGTTTTGCTTCCTTTGTTCTTCGTTTTTACAGGTTTGAGAACCCAAATCGGATTGATTGATGATCCGCATTTATGGAAAATTACGGGAGTTATTATTATGGTTGCGGTGGCTGGTAAATTTTTTGGAAGCGCACTTGCCGCAAAGTTTGTAGGTCACAGCTGGAAAGACAGTTTGTCTATTGGGACCTTAATGAATACAAGAGGTTTAATGGAATTGGTCGTACTGAACATTGGGTATGATTTAGGTGTTTTGTCCACCCAGATTTTTACGATGATGGTAATTATGGCTTTGGTAACAACCTTTATGACTGGGCCGGCTTTGGATTTAATCAACTATATTTTTAGAGATAAACCGACCGTTATTCCTGAAGAAATCAGTAAAAAGAGCAAATATAAAATACTTATTTCTTTTGCCACTGCCGATAAGGGCAAACTGTTGCTGAAAGTAGCTAACAGTCTGGTTAAAAAACAAGGCGGAAACACCATCGTGACAGCAATGCACTTGTCGTTGAGTTCAGAACTGCATTCGTTTGATGTCAAAGATCATGAAAAGGAAGTCTTTTTGCCGGTTATTTCCGAGTCCGAAAATTTGGGACAAAAAATTGTTACGCTGTTTAAAGTGTCCAATGACATTGATTCTGATATTACCGAAACGGCCAATCATGGTGATTATGATTTGTTACTGGTTGGTTTGGGACAATCTATTTTTGAAGGGACATTACTTGGAAAAGTGCTGGGTTTTACAACACGAATTATCAATCCAGACCGTTTTATTGATAAAATTACCGGGAAAGAAGGTTTGTTCGAAAACTCTCCTTTTGATGAAAGAACCAGACAAATTATCGCTAACAGCAAAATGCCTGTTGGAATCCTTGTCGATAAAGAACTGGAAGAAATCAATCGGGTTTTTATACCCATTTTCTCTGTTGAAGACGGTTTCCTGATGGAATTTGCCCAAAAACTGATACACAATAATGGTTCTCAAATTACAGTTTTGGATTCTATGAGCGAAGCCAGAAAAAATAGGGAAATTCAAGAAGTTGTCCGTTCCATCGAACAGATAGCGCCTAATCATATCATGATGACGCAGGAAAGAACCATCAAAAAAGAATTTTTGGAACAACAGGATTTAATGATTATTAGTTTAGAAAGCTGGAAAAAACTTATTGATTCGCATAGCACTTGGTTAAATAATACGCCTTCGGTACTGATTATTAAATCTTAATTTTTGATTAAAAAGACTCTAATGATTTTGGAAAAAAAAAGTTGGAGTCTTTTTTAAAAACTTAAATCCAAAATAAAAGTCAGTTTTATAGCAATATTATCTTTGAAGTTACTTAGATGATTTGGTCCATAACGGTAATAGCCGCCGAGACCCAATCCGTTGAAGATTTTATTGAGTTCGATACCGGATTCAAAAAATCCTTTGTTCAAGGTCTTAAAATCGATTCCGATATGGTTGTCAGAATTTTTCATGGAACCCCAAGCCATTCTGGTCACAAAATCGAGGGAGGGTTTTATTTTATTGAAAATGTGAATTCGGTTAAAACCGTGTTTGAACTGAAAAGACAGGAATTCGCTGGAAAAAAATTCATTGAAGTACATGGTCTCAAAACTGTTTCTGCCGGCAAATGTAATTCTCTTAAAAATCGTTTCCTGGTTAAGGTTGTTAGGTGAGTTGCTGTACAATTGAGGCAGCGGAATATCTCCAAAAGCGGTTCCGGCTTCGAGCAGTAAATAAGTTCTTTGACCATTTAAATATTTGATTTGATAATCGGCTTTAAAATCAATTTTGGTATAGACAAAGTCATTATTCCAAACATTCGGAATGGACTGCGTTAGCTGTAATGTGAATTTTGGAAACCGTTTTTCGGCTTCAAATCTCCCGTTTGGGGTTTGCATATAATCACTGTAGGGATTCCATTTTAAAGAAAGTGTCGCCGTAGTCATCGTGTAGGTGTGATACGAAGTGCCATTTAGAACATAAGTGTAATCGAATTGAGGCGTTATAAAAGTATTGGCCAACGCCAAAACACTTTCTGTTTTTGGAATAATTTTACTTTCCAAAGCAATTCTCCAGCGCTCATATCGGTAAAAAGTATTGAAGTTTATCGAACGCGGGTCATAAATCTTGAATGCCTTTTTTTCAACAGCATAATCGGTACTGGCAATGTCCCGCAGATCATCGGTATAGCTTACGCCAACCCAGCTATTAGAGAATTTATTCACTCGGACACTGATTCCTGAATTGTATTTGAAGTTATGATCCCTCAGTCCATAAGCTGAATAGCCTTCGAGGCGGTATTTTTTTGAGAAATAATCATTTGTTGTGCCTCCAATACCTAACCGAAGACCTTCATAATTGTTATAGCTCAGTATTCTGCGCAGATCGAAATCCCAAAAGCCAAGGGGGAGGTAACCGGTTAGAATTTTTCGCCCTAAATTCAGCCTGTTTTCAATTCTCTTTTTTATCGAAATGCTGTCAAGGGATAAATAGGTTTTCTCGCTGCGGCTATCCAGACTGTCTTTTCGGAATTCAGTCCAAAAGCTTTCAGGTTTGTTTATGGCATTCTCTTTGATTTCAACTTGAACTATCGGTTTTTTGATTGATACAGGAGTAGTGTATTGAATGTCGAAATTTGTGGTTTGGGAAAGCAGATAAATATAATCAGATTCATTTCTTTTTCTTGGCGTTAAGTCTTCTTCAACATCGCCGTCAAATTGAATTGTTCCTCCCAATATTTTTATATCGTCATCATTGATTCCTTTGACAATTTTAAAAGTTGTCGAGGTAGGAAACCACAAGTATTTTTCTGGAATGAACTGAAATTCATGAATCCCGCTAATGTCCAGTATGCCTTTGATGCGCATAATCGCTTTTGCAACTGCAAAATTTATTTCATCGATATATAAGATTCCTTCCAGTCCTGCAGCTCTTTTTTCTTTCTTGTTTTTAAAGTAAATCATATAGGTGTCCCGTCCATCTATAGCCACAGTGTCCAGTAGTTTGAAGTTGTAATCCTTTAGAGCGTCATTGTCAATCGGGCTGTTGTATTTGGTTTCGAAAAGCTCGTATTTTGGGTCGTAAATGGAGTAGGACTGAAGATTAAAAGTTAGGATTTCGTAAACTGGCTGTTTGAATCCTGCCATTTTTGTGCCTAAAATCGTTTCTTTTAATCTCTTGCCGTCAAATTGGTATTTTGACACTTTTTCCGTTTGAAACAAATGCTGTTTCTTGATGAGCTGTTTGAATTTATAATCGGTAGAATCGAGTTTTTTTAGATAAGTTCCATAAGTGTCGGTTACAAATACGGAGTCTATAGTTCCATTTATGGAATCAGGATTGGCAGTAACAATGAGTTTGTTGTAGGATTTGAACTCGAAGCTTTTTAGTTTTTTCTGCGGATTGTTTTGCTCTTTATTCTGAATGGCTTTCTTTATAATGGCCAATGCAGGGTTTTCATTAGAAATAATAACTTCATTGAGAGGATCTGTTTTTTGAAGCAAGGTTATTTTGTAAAACAGCTGGCTGTCTGTTACGGCAATGTTTTTTTTTACGTATCCAATGTAGGAAATCGTTATTGCCGTTATTTGGTTTTTGGATAATAAACGGAACTTTCCGTCCACATCAGATATGGTGCTGGAGCCATCATTTGAAGTAATAGAGGCGAAAGGGAGTGCTTTTTGGGTTGAAGCATCTTTTACAATTCCGGTTATTTGAAATTGTGCTTGAAGCGAAAACGTAAAAAAGAAGAACAAAATAATAAAGTGCTTCATATAAACGATTTAATGCAAAACGTTTTTTTAGGCGTTTTGTTGCTACAAAAATAACTATAAAAAAATCTGTCTCGTTCCAAATGAACTTGACAGATTTTTATTTTTAGTTTGAATATTAAACTTTCATGATTTCGGCTTCTTTTACTGCCAGAAGCTCATCAATTTTTTTAATATAAGAATTAGTCAAGTTTTGCACTTCTTCTTCGGCGCTTTTGCAAATGTCTTCCGAAGTTCCTTCTTTTTCTAATTTTTTGATATCAGTATTAGCATCTTTTCGGGCATTTCTAATCCCGATTTTGGCATCTTCTGCTTCTGATTTGGCTTGTTTTGCCAATTCGCGTCTTCGGTCTTCGGTAAGTGGCGGAACGCTGATGATAATCATGTCGCCGTTATTCATTGGATTGAAACCAAGATTAGCAATCATAATTGCTTTTTCTATAGGATGCAGCATGTTTTTTTCAAAAGGCTGCAGTGTAATTGTTCTGGCATCAGGGACACTGATTTTGGAGACTTGTGACAGCGGTGATGCTGACCCGTAATAATCAACAAAAACACTTCCCAACATCGCTGGCGATGCTTTTCCGGCGCGGATATTTAAAAAAGCTTTTTCCAAATGCTCAATCGAACCTGTCATTGATTCTTCTGTGCTGTCTAATATAAATTCAATTTCTTCGGTCATAATTTAGATTTTCAGATTTTTGGATTTTCAGATTTTTGGATTTTTTTTAGAATTTTTCTATTCTTATCTAATAATCCAACAATCTAATTAATCCAAGATGTCTATATATTTACTACTGTTCCTATATTGTCTCCTGTACAAATTTTCAATAGATTGCCTGCTTTGTTCATGTCGAATACAACTATTGGCAATTTGTTTTCCTGGCTTAAAGTAAATGCTGTGGTATCCATTACATTCAATCCTTTTTTCAATACATCATCGAAAGTGATGAAGTCAAATTTTACAGCAGAAGCATTTTTTTCAGGATCACAGTCATAAACACCATCAACACGGGTTCCTTTTAAAATAACATCAGCATTGATTTCGATACCGCGCAAAACGGCTGCGGTATCAGTAGTGAAATAAGGGTTTCCGGTTCCTGCTCCAAAAATTACAATTCTTCCTTTTTCTAAGTGGCGGTCCGCTCTTCTTTTGATATAAGGTTCTGCAATGGATTCCATTTTTAAAGCTGTCTGCAGGCGGGTTTTCATCCCTTTGTCTTCAAGAGCTCCCTGCAGCGCCATTCCGTTAATAACAGTAGCAAGCATTCCCATATAATCTCCTTGTACTCTGTCCATTCCCTTACTGGCTCCAGCCACACCTCTAAAAATGTTTCCTCCTCCAATTACGATAGCGATTTCTACACCTTTGGCATGAATTTGCTTGATTTCATCGGCATATTCGGCCAATCGTTTTGGGTCAATACCATATTGTAAATCACCCATTAAAGCTTCACCGCTTAATTTCAGAAGGATTCTTTTGTATTTCATCAGTCAGTTTTGTTTTTTTAAGGTCTCCCTTCGTTTGTCGAAAGTAAATTGCGTCAGTTATTGAGTTCAATCTCACGAAATTTGTGCAAATATAGACATATTCTGTTTTTTTTGAAAATAGTGTTCCTTAAATATTTAAATTAAGTTTTTCGTAAGATTTTTTGGCAGATTCATACCCGATATTAAATATAGCTTCCATCTTAATTTTACTGGTTTCGAATGTGCTGTATTGAGATAAGGCTTCGGGTTCAATCAGCCAATTGCAATGATCAAACTTTTGTGTGCTTGAATTTGCCGATAGCAAATCAAAAGCTCTTGCCGTTACTGATTTGATTGAATTTAAATCACCAGCTTCAATTTTTTGAATCGGGCTAACATAAACGCCAATTAAAGTTTCGCATTTTTCTTTTAAAATGTCAGTTGGAAAATGATTGAGTATTCCTCCGTCGCTGTATAATTGGCCATCAATCTCATAAGGGGACATTATTCCAGGGAATGATGATGATGCCAAAATTGCATCTATCGTTTTTGTTTCTGGTCCAAATATTTTTGATTTCCCTTTAATCATATCAGTTGCCGTGATGTATACTGGAATTTTGAGTTCAGACAAAGTCGTGTCCTTAAAAATGTCATAAAAATACTCTTTGAATGATTCGGAATCTATTAAACCCGCTTTTGAAAAGGTGAAATGTTTCCAATGAAAAAAATAAATTGATTTAAAGAAATCCAAAATGGCTGCAGGAGATTTCCCGCTGCCATATAAGGCAGCAACAATGGAGCCTGCACTTGAACCAGCAATCTGCAGGGGATGAATGTTTTTTTCTTCCAGAAATTGTAACACGCCTGCATGAGCGATACCTTTTGATCCTCCTCCAGAAAGTATTAAGCCTATTGATTTTGTGTTTTTGTTCATTTAATAAATTTATGCTTTTTGTTTGTTCTGAGATGATTTTTATCACATTTTAAATATAATCATATCCCTAAATTTGTATCAGATAAACTTGTATATGAAATGAGCATATTGTTGTTGAGGCAGCATAGAGTAATCACGAAAAAATGATAAAATAAACTGCCGGCTAATCAATAACAATATGTAAGTTTCTTTTGATGAGAATTAAATTAAAGATAAATGAAAAGTTCGGTAGCAAAAGCATTATTTAACAGTTATTCCTATTTAGAGTATAAGAAAGTTGTGAGCGATTTGCTGGCAGAAGGCAGGTCAACAGGGAATGAGCAATCTCCAGAATTATTGAATTATACTGCTTTGAACGAAACAAGACTGAAACGTTTGGACAAAACAATTGTTGTTACTGAAGAAATCAAGTCTAAACTAAAAACATTAAACAAAGAATATATTTGGTTAGTTATTGCTGAAGGCTGGTGTGGCGACGCAGCTCAAGTTTTGCCAATATTGAATAAAATGGCTCTCGAATCAAATAAAATAAAATTGAAAATCATTTTCAGAGATTCGAATGATGATTTGATGAATCAATATCTGACTAATGGAGCAAGGGCCGTTCCAAAACTTTTGGTTATTGACAAAGAATTTGGAAAAGTGTGCTGTCATTGGGGACCAAGACCCAAAGGAGCTGCTGATTTAATTGTGAATTATAAAGAACAATTTGGGATGATTGATGAAGAGGGCAAAGCGCAATTGCAGTTGTGGTATTTGCATGATAAAGGATTGTCTGTACAAAATGAAGTTACAGCCATGATGTATTCTATAAAAGAATGTGTTTGTTTATGAGGATATTTTTTTTGAAATTATTTTTTTTTAACAAAAAAAATGTAATTTAGTATTTGCTAACCAAGTCTATTGTTTTGATTTACTTTTTTTTATTGGCGTTTTAAATATTGTTTAACAATTTAAAAGACATCGTATGAAAAAGCTATTTGAAAAGTTTTACGACTATTTCTCTCATTTTCTATTTGGAAATGAAAGCGCTACTCACTATTAATCAATAGTGATGGCAAACTGAAAAAAGAGTGTAAAGACACTGCTTTAATAAAAAACACATCACAAATCCAATTTTGTATTTGTTATGTGTTTTTTTTTGGATTACATTTTTTGGATTAGACTCTGTTCGAATAAATTTACATTTATTGCATCTTCTACATTGTAATCGCCAATTTTTGTGCGCCTCAAAACAGTTAAGTGCGACCCAGAATTCAGTGCTTTTCCAAAATCGAAAGCGAGAGAACGAATATAAGTTCCCTTACTGCAGACTACTCTAAAATCAATTTCAGGAAGTGCAATTCGGGTGATTTCAAATTCATGAATAGTAGTTTTTCTCGAAGCAATTTCTACCGTTTCGCCAGCACGAGCGTGTTCGTATAGGCGAACGCCGTCTTTTTTTATGGCCGAAAAAACAGGCGGTTTTTGATCAATTTCGCCTAAAAACTGTTTTACCGTTTCGTGAATCAAAGTTTCATCGATATGATCTGTTGGGAAAGTTTGATCGATTTCGGTTTCCAAATCATAGGAAGGTGTTGTGGCTCCAATATAAAAAGTTCCAGTATATTCTTTGGCTTGACCCTGTAATTCAGATATTCTTTTAGTGAATTTCCCAGTACAGACCAATAATAGGCCAGAAGCTAACGGATCTAAAGTGCCCGCATGCCCAATCTTAAATTTTTTTGGCAATCCTGCTTTATTGATTAACGCATATTTGAGCTTGTTTACCGCTTGGAAAGAAGTAAAATGCAAAGGTTTGTCAATTAAGAGAACCTGACCATTTAAAAAATCTTCGGCTGTCATTAAATTACGGTCAGAGGGTGGATGAAATAATGAATTGCCAGCAGTACAATTCCAGCAATAATTCGGTAATAACCAAAAACTTTAAATCCGTTTTTTGTCAAAAATCCGATGAAGCTTTTAATTGCCAAAAGAGCAACAATAAATGCAATCACATTTCCTATAATAAGTAAATTAATTTGATCGTCAGACAATACAAATCCGTCTTTATAATAATCATAGCATTTTTTTGCCGTAGCTCCCAGCATTGTAGGGACAGCTAGAAAGAAAGAGAATTCTGCAGCAGAAGTTCGTGAAAGTTTTTGCGACATTCCTCCAACAATCGATGCGCCGCTTCTGGAAACACCTGGAATCATGGCAAGACATTGGAACAAACCAATTTTTAAAGCCTGTAAATAAGTGGTTTCTTGTGAAGTTTCGGAGGTATTTGGGTTATTGAACCATTGATCTACTTTTAATAAAATAATACCGCCTATCAATAATGAAACGGCAACTGTTACAGGATTCTCGAGCAAGGCGTCAATTTTTTTGCTGAAAAGCAAACCAAAAACAACAGCGGGAATAAAAGCTACTACTAATTTGAAATAAAAATCAAAGGATTGAAAAAAACGCTTGAAATATAAAATCACAACCGATAAGATGGCTCCCAATTGAATTACAATAGTAAAAAGTTTGGTAAAATCATCGTGTGCTATTCCAAAAAAAGAGGAAGCGATAATCATGTGTCCTGTAGAAGAAACAGGCAAAAACTCAGTAATCCCCTCGATAATAGCAAGGATAATAGCTTGTAATGTATTCATTTATGCTTTTTTAGAATTTTTAAGGATAGCATAAATAGTAATTCCAAAACCAATTAGAACTGTTGCTGGCGCCAAACGAATTCTTCGGAAATCAAAAACAGAATCGTTAAATACATTAGGGTCATCGCTGCCGCCGCCAGACATTAGTATAAAACCTAATACAATTACACCAATTCCAATTAATAGAATTTTATAATTTACTTTTTCAAAAAGGAATTCGTGTTTATTTTGTTCGTTGTTTTTCATTTTGTCATTGTGAGGAACGAAGCAGTTTCATTCCTATATTTTTAATTTAGTATAAATCGTCAGTTCTTAAGTTTAAGAATCGCTGTGTCGCAAAATAAGTGCTTAACCAAGTAATCAAAATGCCAATTCCAAATATGGCAATTAGGACAAGGGCAATTACTAATTTGTCATCTAAGATTCCCAGACCCGGGTAAGTATTAGCAAGATAAATGAGCAGTGCTAATAAAGCAAGAACAGCAAGACCAGCTCCAATCATTCCCAGTTTTATGCTACGCATTACAAAAGGTTTTCTAATAAAAGATTTAGTAGCGCCCACCATCTGCATGGTTTTAATGATGAATCGGTTTGAATAAATGGACAAACGCAATGAACTGTTGATTAACAGTACAGCGATAACCGTCAATAATCCGCTGGCGATTAATATCCACATACTCACTTTCTTGATGTTGTCATTAACTAAATTTACCAGCTGTTTGTCATAAACAATATCCGAAACCATAGCATTTTTGCGTAAACGGGCTTCTATTTTTGCGATACTGTCTCTAACCACAAAATTGGCTTTTAAGTGAATGTCATAAGAATTCTGTAAAGGATTTTCGCCTAAAAAGGTCATGAAATCTTCACCAATAATATCCGAATGCTGTTTTGCGGCAGCTTCTTTGGAAACATACACATACGATTTTGCAAAACGGGCGGATTTTAATTCAGTGCCAAAAGCTTTTACAATACTGTCATTAGCATCATTCTTAAAAAATACTGTCATCGCAATTTCTTCTTTGAAATCGTCTGCCAGTTTTTTAGAATTTATAATAAAAAAGCCTAGTACCCCTAAAAGAAATAATACTAAAAATATACTCAGAACTACCGAGAAATAAGAGGAAAGTAATCTGCGTTTTTGGAATTTATCAAAGGATGATGCCATAGTTTTTTGTAATTATGGGGTAAAAATAATAAACATATTCTTTAATTTGAAGTTAAAGGCAGCCAAAGTTTTAACTTTAGTGCAGAAAGATGCCTTTCTGAATGAAATTAAGCCAATTTACTCAAAATCGGATTAAATGCTTTCGAAGAAACTACTATTTTTTCGCCTATGCGCAGCGCCTCTGTTTCTTCTTCCATCGCAACAACTTTTACAATATTGGTGCCAATTAAAACTGAGACTATGTAAATGAAGTTTTCTTTTTCGATTTTTAAAATCTCCCCTATAAATTGAAATTTCCCGCTATTTGAATGGCTTGAAAATATCTCAGAAGGTGTTCCTTGTTTTGTGATTGTGCCATTTTCAATAACCAGTACTTGGTCTGAAAGTTTATAAATTTCGGAAATATCGTGACTGACTAAAATGGTGGTCAGTTTATATTTTCTATGCGCTTCCAAAAGATAATCCTGCAATTTCAAACGCATTTCGGTATCAATTGCCGATAAAGGTTCATCCAAAAGCAGAATATCCGGCTGCCGAACCAAGGCTCTCGCCAAAGCTACACGCTGTTGCTGTCCGCCTGATAATTGATTTGGTTTTTGATGCTGTAAAGAAACGAGTTCCATTGTCTGCAGCAGTTCGTCAACAATGGTTTTATCTTGTCCTTTTTCTAAAGCAAAATCCAGATTTTCTCGAACGCTCATATTCGGGAACAATGCATAATCCTGAAAAACATAGCCAATTTTGCGTTTTTGCGGTGGGAGATTTATTTTAGAATGCGTGTCCAGCCAAAGGAAATCTTTGACTTTTATAATTCCTGCTTCAGGATTCATCAAGCCGGACAATAGCTGCAAAGTAGTTGTTTTTCCAGAACCCGAAGCGCCATACAAAGTCACAAAGTCATTTTCCTTCACTTGAAAATCAAGATCCAAAATCATTTCTCCCGATGCGGACTGCAGTTTTTTGCTGATTTTAAATTCAATCATGGCAAGGGGCTTATTTTGCTAAAGCGGTGGTTAATACTATAAACACTCAATAAAACAACAAAAGAAAAAATCAGTAAAATTGCCGAATACACATTGGCATCGTGATAATTCATTGCAGTTACTTCGTCAAATACCGCTATGGAAACCACTTTAGTTTCATTCGGAATGCTTCCGCCAACCATTAATACAACTCCAAATTCTCCAATTGTATGTGCAAAACTCAGCACAATTCCTGTCAGCAGCGCCATTTTCATGTTTGGAAGCAGTACATGAAAAACCGTTTGCCATTTACTTTTCCCTAGCGTATAGGAAGCGTCAATTAAGTTTTTGGATATCGATTTGAAACCGCTTTGAGCGGGCTGAACCATAAAAGGCAGACTGTACAAAACCGATGAAATTACCAACCCCGTGAAGGTAAACACCAGTCGGATATCAAAATAATTATCAAGAAATTTGCCAAATGCATTTTCGGGACTAAAGGCAATCAACAAATAAAAACCCAAAACCGATGGCGGTAAAACCAATGGCAGACTTACAACTGCTTCGATAATTACTTTCGATTTTATTTTGCTGTACGCCAGCCAATACGCCAGTGGCAGTCCCACAATAAGCAGAATTACTGTCGTGGTAAAAGCTAGTTTTAGCGTGAGATATATAGGCTCGAAATCAATCATGGGATAAACTTATTTCGTTGGTTTTTATCATCGCGGTAATTTCATCATTTTCTTCTATGCCGAGTTGGTCAAACGCCGTTCTTGTAATTACGGAGGCAATGGTATACCTGCCAAAACGCAATATTATTTTGCAGAGCAATGTTCCCTTTTCGAATGAATTTACAATGCAGTCCATTTTATTCTGAACACTTATTGTTCCTGCAAATTTTTTGGCAAGAATGACTTCAGTTTCTTTAAAAAGTATTTTTATGCTGTTTCCTGTTTTTAGATAATGAGCCGTTTCGGGTGTGTCAATTACTATCGAAGTTAATACAGTATCCTGCACTTTTATTTTAACCAATGACAAAGAGCCTTCGGTAGTGATTTCGGTAATATTTCCTAAAAGTGTGTTCATTTTTTGTTTTGTGAATAACCGTAATAATTCAGAATCTGAATTGCTTTTTCAGACGAAATATAGTCATAAAATTGCTTTGCTACAGCATTTCCTTTGCCGTGTTTCAAAATTACGCAACCTTGTTCTAACGGTGAATGGCTTTCTTGCGGAATCACATAATATTTTCCGCATTCTTTTTTCATCGCTGGAGACATCGCATCGGATAAAGCGATTATTCCAATATCGGATGCGCCAAAAGCGGTAAACTGGGCTGCTTGAGCAATGTTTTCGCCAAACACCAGATTACTTTTTACTTTGTCGTACAGTTTGAAATGTTTTAAGCTTTCTATTGTTTTAGCACCATAAGGAGCTGTTTTTGGATTCCCGATGGAGATTTTTTTTACTTTTTCATTTAACAGCGAATTCATTTTCTCGGTATTTGGATCTAATTTTTTACTCCAAATCGCTAATCTTCCTATCGCATATAATTTTATCGGAGAAACGGTAAAACCATAATTTTTTAGCTGTTTTGGAAAATTCATATCAGCTGAAAAAAACAAATCAAAAGGCGCTCCATTCGAAATTTGCTCGTAAAATTTCCCAGAAGCTCCATAAGTAACTTGAATTACATCGTTCGGATTTTTTAGTTTATATACTTTCAAAATGGAATCCATTGCTGTTTTCAAGTTTGCTGCGACAACAACAGTCGCTTTTTGCTGTCCGAAAATTGTGATTGAAACAAAAAGGATTAAAGACAGCGGTAATAATTTGATCTTATTTTTCATGATGTTTCTATTTTTTAGAACTAAATAATTCGGGTTTAAAGGTAATCATTACATAACTCCAGAGCGGGGTCGAATTGCTGTTTCCACCCTTTAAAACTTCCATGCTTTTGTCGGCAAACAGATAAGAGAATCCCAAATCAATGCTTGTGAAAGTGTTGTATTTGTATCTCAGAATTAAATCATTTTCAAAACCCAAATAGGGTTCAACTACGTTTTTTTGTTTATCTAAGATTTTATTTTCTAAGTAAAATAAATGAAAATCGGATCGTATAGAAAGATTTTTGTTCCAATCATAATTGAAAAAGAAATATGGATTTACCAATCCGCCGTTTTGTACATCTTTTGGAAAAGTGGTAAAATAATCCATGTTTCCCATAAACTTCCAAGCCACACCATACAGCGGTACAAATGATTTGGATATTTCAGACGGCTGGGGAGCATCGTCTCCACTCATAATCTCCGCTCCTAAACGAGCTGTCCATTTTTGCAGTCTGTATTGTATTTCGGGCTGGAAATAATAAGCTGAAATGTTGGTGCCAGACTGAAGCTGTCCGTATTGGTAATAGCCGCTAAAAGTTAAATACAGATTATCTTTCTCAAATTCCAAACGCCCTCCTGAAGTTGCTCTTGTGTATAATGTCTGCGAATTGGTTTTGCTCTCAAAACTATCGGCAGTGTTTATTGTTGTTAAAGTGAAATTCGGGTTTAGTTTAGCTTTTAAATAATGCAGGTTCAAAAGTTTGTAATTATTAAAAGTCGTCGGCGAATATGACGTTTCAAAAATGCGTTCTGAACTTTGATTGAAAGCAGTAAATAATTCCGTTTCGATTTTATCATTTTTATAGATAAGATCAACTCCGTCATGTGCGCGCCCTGTCTGACTCCAGTTGGCTGCCGAGAACAATCGGCCATTGTCTAGTTCCACTTTTTGACGTCCTAATCTGGCAGAGAAATTCTCAACAATTTCAACTTCTGCGAAGGCTTCATAAACATTTAAAGACCCCGTTACTGAAGCTTGTCCGTATTGTCCCCAAACCCGAATGTCTTGTATTGAAGTCAGGAATTTAAACTTTGGCTGTTCGTAGCTGATGTTTAAACGGCTTCTTTGTGAGGCAAAAAAAGCGGCTTTGGTGGTGTCGTTTGGCAACTGTCGGTAGCCATCGCGATACTCGCCTCTAGGTCTGAACTCCAATCCGACAGTAAATATTTTATTTTCTGAATTTACTTTTTTATTAAAGCTTTCGATAACCAATAACGAATCTGCTTCGCGCTGTGTGATGATATTTTTTTGAACTAATAAATTGGTAATGTTACTGTCGATTTGAGCTGATAGATTTTGGCTAAAAAGAAAAGCTATAAAAGTAATTGTTAGGTATAATAAATGGTTTTTTGGTTTCATTAATATGGAGTTAGTTGTGCTTATAGTGTTTTATTGTTGTGTTTACAAATGAATACTGATAACCTGTTGGAGGCATTCAAAAAAAATATTTAACACATAGAAACATAGACTTTATTAAAAAAAGAATGCAAAAAAGAAATACATTTCTTTCACATAGAGGCTATGGGTACTTAAAATAAGTGAAACGCCTACTTTTGAACTTATAAAATCTATGTTTCTATGTGTTTAAAATGATTACAACCAATGGGTTACTGATGTTATAAATGCTAAAATTTTAGATTCTCCGTTTCCTTTTGTGCAAAATCCTTAATCCGTTTTTCGATTTCGTAAAATACAGCAATGGCTCTTTCACCGGCTTCGGTTAATCGCGCGCCACCGCCGCCTTTACCGCCTAATAATTTTTCGACCAAAGGACTTTCGGCACGCTGGTTCATTTCTTCGACTAATTGCCACGCTTGTCGGTACGCCATTTTCATTTCTTTAGCCGCATTGGTTATTGAACCTGTTTTTTGAATATTTTCTAAGAGCCAGATTTTTCCAATTCCCAAAAAGGGACCTTCGGCTTCTTCAATCCAAAGACGAACTTCAATTTTGTATTTTTTAGTGGAATACATAGGTGTGTTTTTTAAAACATACTGCAAACATAAGTATTTTTACTTATAAAAAACCAGTACATTCTATTTTTTTATTGTAAAAAAAATCATCTTTCATTATAAAATAAACGGAAATGTGATTGTTTCTGGCTTGGTGTTTTGCGTGAGGGATTAAAGTGGAGCTCTTTTTTCTTCATCAATTACTTCGGGTTTAAACCGAAGTAATTGATGAAGAAAAAAAGCGGGAACGTAAAGCCCGACCCGTAGTTTTTTACGGAGGGTCACGCCCAAATTATTTTAAAATTTAGAGAAATAAATTATTTTCATACCCCATACAATAAATGTAAATTTGCAAACTTATAATTCAGCGTATTAAAACTTAGCAACTCAGTTTCTAAGTAACTCAGCAACTCAAAAAAGAACTTGAGTGTGCGAAAGCATGACTCCGATAAAAAAAATATAGATAAAAGGAATGAAATACAATCCGAACGAAATAGAAGCCAAATGGCAAAAATACTGGGCAGAGCATAAAACTTTTGCGGCCAAAAACGATTCAGACAAACCAAAACATTATGTGTTGGATATGTTTCCTTATCCGTCTGGAGCGGGATTGCACGTGGGGCATCCGCTGGGGTACATCGCATCGGATGTGTACTCAAGATACAAAAGACACCAAGGTTTTAACGTGTTGCACCCGATGGGGTACGACAGTTTTGGGTTGCCGGCAGAGCAATATGCGATTCAGACCGGACAACGTCCAGAGGACACGACTCGCGTAAATATTGATGGTGGCGTAGACAAGGAAGGAAAAGTGATTGCCGGGTACAGAAAGCAGTTGGACAAAATAGGATTTTCATTTGATTGGGATCGTGAAGTGCGTACTTCGAATCCTGATTATTACAAGCATACGCAATGGATTTTTATCCAATTGTTTAATTCTTGGTACAATAAAAATACAGATAAGGCAGAGGATATTTCAACTTTGGTTTCAGTTTTTTCTGCGGAAGGAAATGCGAATGTAAATGCGGTTTGCGACGATAATATTGAAGTGTTTTCGGCAAATGAATGGAACGCTTTCGCAAAAGAACAGCAGGAGAAAATTTTGCTGCAATACCGATTGACGTATTTGGCAGAGACTGAAGTGAACTGGTGTCCGGGATTGGGAACGGTTTTGGCGAATGACGAAATCGTAAACGGTGTTTCGGAGCGTGGCGGTTATCCTGTGATTCGTAAAAAAATGACTCAATGGAGTATGCGAATTTCGGCTTATGCGGAGCGTTTACTGCAAGGTTTGAATGATATTGACTGGAGTGAGTCTATAAAAGAAAGTCAGAGGAATTGGATTGGGAAATCGGTTGGAGCGATGGTTTCTTTCCCCATCCTATCCTTCCCCGAAGGGGAAGAGAACTTGGAGTCTGAAAAAACTTTAGGTTATATGACGGGAGGAAATAATTCTCATTTATTGCTTGAGAGAGCAAAAGAAATGAGAAACAATCCAACAGAAGCTGAAAAAATATTGTGGTTAAATTTAAAATCGAAAGCTTTAGATTTTAAATTTAGACAACAACATTTGATTGATGATTATATTGTTGATTTTGTTTGCCTTTCAAAGAAATTGGTAATTGAAGTTGATGGAGGAATTCATGATTCTCAACAAGAAGCAGATGCCGAACGCACAAAAGTTCTTAATGAAAAAGGATTTAAAGTAATTCGATTCAATAATAAGGAGATTTTAAATAATATTGATAGTGTTTTAAATATTATAAAACATGAACTGAATAACGCCATTGTTCCCCCTTCGGGGGCTAGGGGGATTCAGGTATTCACAACTCGTCCCGACACCATCTTCGGAGTTACATTCATGACTCTTGCGCCGGAACACGAATTGGTTGCACAAATTACAACTCCAGAACAAAAAGCGGAAGTTGAGGCTTACATAGAAAAAACAGCCAAGCGTTCCGAAAGAGAGCGTATGGCGGATGTGAAAACTATTTCTGGAGTTTTCACGGGAGCGTTTGCTGAGCATCCGTTCACTAAAGAACCGATTCCGGTTTGGATTGGGGATTATGTTTTGGCTGGCTACGGAACAGGTGCTGTGATGGCGGTTCCTTGTGGTGACGAAAGAGATTATGCTTTTGCTAATTTCTTCAAAGGGCAAAAAGGAATGCAGGAAATCAAGAACATTTTTGCAAATGTGGATATTTCCAAAGAGGCTTTTGGTTCTAAAGACAATGTGGAGATTGCCAATTCGGATTTCTTAAACGGACTGAATTACAAGGAAGCAACCAAAAAGATAATTGAGGAGCTTGAAAAAATAGGTCAAGGAAAAGGGAAAATCAATTACCGTTTGCGTGATGCGGTTTTCTCTCGTCAAAGATATTGGGGAGAGCCTTTCCCTGTGTATTATGTGAATGGCTTGCCACAAATGATTGATGCGCAACATTTACCTATCATCTTGCCGGAAGTTGAAAAATACTTGCCAACCGAAGACGGATTACCTCCATTGGGAAATGCAACAGTTTGGGCTTGGGATAGTGTAAATAACAAAGTTGTTTCGAACGAGCTTCTTTCCCCTCCTTCGGAGGGGTTAGGGGAGGTGACTGTTTTTCCTTTAGAATTGAACACGATGCCGGGTTGGGCGGGAAGTTCTTGGTATTGGATGCGTTATATGGATGTAAAAAATGAAGGAGAATTTGCTAGCAAAGAAGCATTGGCTTATTGGGAAAGCGTGGATTTATACATTGGCGGAAGCGAACACGCAACTGGTCACTTATTGTATTCCCGTTTTTGGAACAAATTCTTAAAAGACAAAGGTTTTGCACCTACTGAAGAACCATTCAAAAAGCTGATTAATCAGGGAATGATTTTGGGGATGAGTGCGTTTGTTTATAGACTAGCAATTACAAGTGTGTCGGGATATAATAATTTGGATGAGATTGGAGATGTGAAAAATGTTTATATTTCACAATTTTATATAAAAGAATTAAACAAATTTTTTGCTAATATCGATTATGGAAATGATATTTTTATAGATATTAGACGTGATGGTGTTTATTATAACACTCATAAAATTGATAACATCATTCTTGATGATTTAGGTAAAAAAATATTTAAGTATTTAAAATCGAATGTTGATTCTATTAGACTTTACGAAGATTCTTTTAATAAGTTACATGTAGATGTCAATTTTGTAAATTCCTCTGATGAATTGGATGTTGAAAAATTTAAAGCGTGGAGAGAGGATTATGCTGATGCAGAATTTATTACTGAAGAAAACGGAAAATACATCGTTGGTCGCGAAGTCGAAAAAATGTCAAAATCCAAATACAATGTAGTTACTCCAGATGATATTTGTAACGAATACGGAGCCGATACGTTGCGTTTGTACGAAATGTTCTTGGGGCCATTGGAACAAGCGAAACCTTGGAACACGGCAGGAATTTCGGGAGTTTTTGGATTCTTGAAAAAACTGTGTCGTTTGTATTTTGACGAAAATGGTTTGATTGTTACCAATGATGAACCAACAAAAGACAACTTGAAATCATTGCACAAAACAATTAAGAAAGTAGCTGAGGATATCGAGAGTTTCTCTTTCAATACTTCGGTTTCTCAGTTTATGATTTGTGTGAATGAATTGTCAACGCAAAACTGTCATTCTCGTGCTATTCTAGAACCATTGGCGATTGTGATTTCGCCTTATGCGCCACACATTGCAGAAGAATTATGGTCATTGCTAGGAAATACAGGTTCTATTGCAACTGTTCCGTTCCCAGTATTTGAGCCTGCTCATTTGGTGGAAAGCGATAAAGAATATCCGGTTTCTTTCAACGGAAAAATGCGTTTTACTATCAATTTACCTTTGGATTTAACCAAAGAACAAATCGAGGAAATCGTAATGAAAGACGAAAGAACCATCAAACAACTGGATGGTAAAACACCGAATAAGGTGATTATTGTTCCGGGGAAAATCATCAATTTGGTGGGGTAATTACAGAACGCACATTGTAACGACGATATTGTAGAGACGAATATTGTAGAGACGCACTGCAGTGCGTCTCTACGTTCGAATCTGCAAAATATATGAATTCCAAATTCCAATTTTACGATTGGGGTTTGGGATTTTTTTGTGTAACATTTTTCGCTTTTTTACAACCAATATAAAAAACATAAAAATGAAAAAACACGAAATTCACATTTTGAAAAAAAAGGCTGGTTTTTCCAGTATGAAAGATGAATTGTCAAGAGAAGTAGAAGTTTTCTTGAATGCTAAGTCTTCAGAAGGGTATGAGATTATAAATGTCTCTTTTACGTATTATGAAGCTACAGAATTGATAGCCTTTATTACGATCTGCAGATAATTTTGTAAATGCCAAAATGACACAACTATAATTTGGTTCAGAATTTGATGTTTATTTTGAAACTAAACTATAAAAAACAAAAATATGGGAATGAGTTATTTAATTCTTGCGGGCGGTATTATGCTGGCAAGTTGGTTAGTGAGTTCTACACTAAAGAGTAAATTTGAATTTTATTCGAAACTGCATTTGCAAAACGGAATGTCTGGACGTGAAATAGCTGAGAAAATGCTTGCTGATCACGGAATTTACGACGTAAGAGTAATTTCGGTTGAAGGACAATTGACCGACCATTACAACCCAACGGATAAAACGGTTAATTTAAGCGAGGCCGTTTATAACCAAAGAAACGCGGCAGCAGCGGCAGTTGCGGCGCATGAATGCGGTCATGCCGTACAGCACGCTACGGCTTATAGTATGCTGACTTTGCGTTCCCAGTTGGTGCCAGTTGTGAATGTGGCTTCATCCTACATGCAGTGGATTTTGTTAGCAGGAATCTTGATGATTAGAACCTTTCCAGCACTTTTGTTGATTGGAATCGTGATTTTTGCGGCAACAACTTTGTTTTCTATTGTGACTTTACCTGTAGAATATGATGCGAGCAACAGGGCTCTGGCTTGGCTGGAAAATAAAAACATGTTAACTCGTGAAGAGCATGCAGGAGCAAAGGATTCTTTGAAATGGGCAGCCAGAACTTATGTAGTTGCAGCATTGGGTTCTATTGCTACCTTGTTGTATTACATTTCAATTTTTAATAATAGAAGGTAATTTCATAGCGATTTAAAAAATAAAATCCGCCTCAATGTAAAATTGAGACGGATTTTTATAAAAGTATTATTCAGTCATACCTTGTTGTTGCCATTTTATTAAAACTGCAAGTTGGTCAGCAGTTAGCGCCGGTTTTTTGTTTACTGGAGGCATAAATTTACGATTGTCCTGTGGCAGCTGAACGCGTTCCAGTATAGCGCCAATATTTGTTTTTACATGATCGTAGCTTTCCAGTGGTTCTTTTCTTCCTTGAGGCGGTATATGGCAAGGAGTACAGCTGTTTGCAATTATAGGTTCGATATCAGTTTTATAGCTGATTTTTTTAACTTCAACATAATCTGATTTTCCTTTTTTTGCAGAGCTACAATTGGCAATTAGCATGGATAATGGGATTATGAGGGCTTAATCGGGCTTTTTTCATAAAGTTCTTTTGGTTAGATAAAGTTAGATTTGTTTGTCTAAAGAGTTTCGAATAGCTTTTGTTTGAAAACTTTGTGTCGCTAAAAAAAAGATATCCATGACTGTTTGTTTGAATTAAAAAAGTAATTTTGGTTTAATCTGTAATCAAAAATAACTGAAATGATTTAAAAATAAAAATCCAAATCCCAATTAACGTAAATTGGAATTTGGATTTTAAAAATAGTAGTTTTGGATATGACTATTTTGCTTTGTTAACCTCTATTATATATTTTTCTAAAGCCATTGTCATCGATGGAGTTCCTGGTGTTGGAGCCATTATGTCTACACGTAATCCGTGATCAAGAGCTTCTTTTTGAGTAGTACTGCCAAAAACGGCTATTCGAGTATCGTTTTGTTCAAAGTCGGGAAAATTTTTATATAAAGATTTAATTCCGGTAGGACTAAAGAAAGCCAAAACATCATAATAAACATCTGCTAAATCAGATAAGTCACTCATTACTGTTTTGTAAAAAGTAGCTGGAGTCCAATCTACTTTTAAAGTGTTTAATGTGACAGGAATGTCCGCATTTAATTGGTCTGAAGCTGGAAGCAGGAATTTTTCGTCTTTGTATTTTTTGATCAAAGGCGACAAATCGGCAAAGTCTTTTGGCCCGACATATATTTTACGCTTTCTGTACACTACATATTTTTGCAGGTAAAATGCAATCGCTTCAGACTGGCAAAAGTATTTTAATCCTTCAGGAATCTTATAACGCATTTCTTCTGCCACTCTAAAAAAATGATCCACGCCATTTTTACTTGTCAATATAATAGCGGTATAATTATTTAGATCAATTTTTTGAAGTCTAATTTCTTTCGCGCTTACTCCTTCTACATGAATAAAAGGTCTGAAATCAATTTTTACTTTATGCTTTTGCTGTAGCTCAAAGTATGGAGAATTTTCCACTTTAGGTTCTGGCTGCGATACCAAAATTGTTTTCACTTTCATATTTTAAATAATTTCTAAACGCTATCTTTTGTAAACCAATAATACATAAAATAATAGGGTGCTATTTCGAGAGTGCAAAGATATAAAATAAAATAAAACAACTTGCTGAAAATTTCTTTTCTGTAATTTTTTATTGAAAACAGGTACAGAAAAATATTTAAAACTATTATGCTGTATAGGATTAGCAGGGGGATATTCTTTAAAGCAGAATCATAATAAAATAAAATGATGTCAATTGGGAGTAATAATAAACCTACATAAGTTCTGTAGCTAATCTTTTGTAAATTAAACTGTTCGGCAATTTCTTCTATCTTAAACGACGTTGCGATGATTTTTTCAATCAGGAATTTTGAGAAAATAAAGTAAGTCACAAAAGTAAAAATCTGAATAAACAATATCCAGTCTGTTTTTGTTCCATAACCAAATTGGCTTAGTACAATTTGAATAAAAAAAGAAAAGGAAATTATCTGAACAAAGAATAAGGGAATTGAAAACATATCCATCAAATGGCTGCTGTCTCTGTATATTCTAGTGTATTTGTCGGAGAAAATTAATTTGGAAAAATCTTCAAAACGGTTTTCATAAACAGATTTGGTCAATGCAATAATGCCAAAAGCCATAATGAAAATTATAGTTACCCAATCGCTAGTATCAGTTATTCTTGGATGAAGTATGTGTTCAGTCATAATTAGAGCAAAATTACTAATTTTTATAACATTATTTATTATAATTTTATAATAATCAAATGGCATAAAAAGGTTACTTTTGCAACGAAATTACGCGAAATATGAACAATTGCATTGTTATAATTCCTACTTATAACGAAATTGAAAACATCGAAAGCATTGTCAGAGCGGTGCTCTCTCAACACAAATCTTTCCATGTCTTGGTTATTGATGATAACTCTCCGGATCATACTGCTGATAAGGTAGTTATGCTTCAGGAAGAGTATAGGGATAGATTGTTTTTGGAGAAAAGAGCCCAGAAATCTGGCTTGGGAACCGCGTATGTCCATGGTTTTAAATGGGCATTGAAAAATAATTATGATTTTATTTTTGAAATGGATGCAGATTTCTCTCATAACCCTAGTGATTTAGAGAAATTATACGATGCCTGTCATTTTGGTGATGCCGATTTAGCTATTGGTTCACGTTATGTTACCGGAGTTAATGTTGTTAACTGGCCTTTAAGCCGTGTTTTGCTGTCTTATTTTGCGTCCGTTTATGTCCGCATGATAACTGGGATGAAAATTCACGATGCAACAGCTGGTTTTGTTTGTTATAAAAGAATAGTCCTCGAATCGATTAATCTGGATAAGATTAGATTTGTTGGTTATGCTTTTCAGATTGAAATGAAATACCGTACTTATTGTAATAAATTAGCCATTTCGGAAGTGCCGATTATTTTTACCGACAGGACTAAGGGGCAATCCAAAATGAGTAATTCCATAATAGTTGAAGCTGTATTTGGAGTTATTATGCTGCGTTTAAAAAAGTTATTTAACAGTTTGTAAAAGAGAATGCTATGAATAGATATTTAATTAAGAATGCTAAAATAGTAAATGAAGGAGTTATTTTTGAAGGAGACGTTCTTGTAGAGAATGATCTTATTGTTGAGATTTCGGATAATATCAGCTTGAAATCATCTGACTGTATGATTATCGATGCCGAAGGGAATTATCTTATCCCTGGAGTTATTGATGATCAGGTGCATTTTAGAGAGCCGGGTCTTACTCATAAAGGGGATATCGAATCCGAGTCAAGAGCGGCAGTTGCTGGAGGCATAACTTCATTCATAGAACAGCCCAATACAGTTCCAAATGCCGTTACTCAAGAAATTCTGGAAGAAAAATACCAAATAGCTTCTGAAAAGTCATTTGCCAATTATTCGTTTATGATGGGCGCTACTAATGATAATTTGGAAGAAGTTCTAAAAACAAATCCTAAGAATGTTGCCGGGATTAAAATATTTTTGGGATCTTCTACAGGAAATATGCTGGTGGATAATGAAGCGGTATTAGAGAAAATATTTTCGTGTACTTCCATGCTGATTGCAGTTCATTGTGAAGACGAGATGACTATCAAAAATAATCTGGAAAAATATAAAGAAGAGTTTGGCGAAGATGTTCCTGTAACGGCTCATCATCTTATCCGCAGTGAAGAGGCTTGTTATCTGTCTTCTTCAAAAGCAATTGCTTTGGCCAAAAAAACGGGTGCAAGACTGCATGTCTTCCATCTTTCGACTGCTAAAGAAATGGAGTTGTTTACCAATAAAATTCCACTGGAAGAAAAAAAGATTACAGCCGAAGTCTGTGTGCATCATTTGTGGTTTACTAATGATGATTATGAAACAAAAGGGAATTTTATTAAATGGAATCCAGCTGTAAAAACCGCTAATGACAGAAAAGTGCTTTGGGAAGCGCTTAATGACGGACGGATTGATGTAATTGCTACCGATCACGCGCCTCATACACTGGAAGAGAAAAAACAAAAATATTTACAGGCTCCTTCAGGAGGGCCATTAGTGCAGCATGCACTTGTAGCGATGTTTGAAGCCTATCATCAAGGAAAAATTAGTGTGGAGAAAATCGTTGAAAAGATGTGTCATAATCCGGCTAAGATTTTCAAAATTGAAAAAAGAGGTTTCATTAAAGAAGGTTATTATGCTGATTTGGTAATTATTAATTCAGGTTTGCCTTGGAGTGTTAAGAAAGAAAATATACTTTCAAAATGCGGTTGGTCTCCTTTTGAAGGATTTACTTTTAAATCTAGAATCACGCATACTTTCGTTAATGGGAAGTTAGTTTATTCGGGTTTTAAAGTAAAAGACATTCGTGCTGGACAAAGAATGTTATTTGACCGATAATTATAGAATATGAAAAAAGTAATATCTCTTTTTATTTTAGTTGCTTCATTTTTTAGCTGTAATAAGGATTTGGTTGAAAGACCAGACAATCTTATTGATAAAAAGGTGATGGCAGCTATATTTTATGACATCTCGCTTTTGGAAGCTATAAGATACCAAGATCCAAATTCTTTATATAAAAATGGGGTAAACCCAAAAACATATATTTTCAAAAAATATAAAATTGACAGTATTCAGTTTGCTAAGAGCAATGCATATTATGCCTCTGATTATAGAGAATATAAAAAGATGTTTGATGCCGTAAACGACCGATTAAAAAAGGAGAAAGATGTAGTGGATTTGATTAATAAAAAGGCCGAAAAAAAGGAAGCAGCACTTAAAAAAGCAAAAGGAAAAAAAATACTGGATTCTATAAATAAAGTTAAGAAAGCCAAAGAATTAAAAATAAAAAAAGAGAAAGATTCTATAAGTAAATCTAAAAAAAGGAAAGAGCTGAAGATTAAAAAGATAGATTCTATAAAGAAAGCTAAAAAAGGAAAGAATTTAAAGCTTAAAAAATAGACTAACTACAAAACAACAATTTTTTTTATATAATCAGAAACGTCTGTGAATGTTATGTTCAAGGCGTTTTTTATTTTTTCATTAGAATATAAATCCGATGAATAAGAAGATTTGGCAGAAGCTTTGCTGAGCTGTCTTTTTTGACCAAAAACAGTAGAAGCGATCCAGCTCAATTTAGACAAGGAATTCATCATATAAGGGGTTGCATGATACTTGGGTCTTTTGACTTTTAAAGCATCAGCAACTGAGAATAAAAAATCTTGAAAATTGATATTTTGGCCAATTAGTGTGTATCGTTCTCCATGAATAGAGCTTTCCATTAATTGATACAGTATATTTACAACATCAGTGACTGTGACAAAACCAGTTGACCCTTTGGTGTAGAAAGGCAGTCCATTTTTTACTTTCTTGAAAATCTCACCGCTTCCCTGATTCCAAAATCCAGATCCTATGATAACACCGGGATTTATAATTGCAACTTTAAGGCCTTCCTGCTGACCGCGCCAAATTTCCATTTCTGCACCATACTTTGAAATTGCATAATCGCTATGCAGTTTTTCGGGATTCCATTCGGTTTCTTCAGTAATAATAGATTCGTGTGCAACTAAGTCTCCAAGAGCTGCAATTGTGCTTACATGACAAAGTTTTTGGATGTTATATGCTAAACAAAAATTCACAATGTTTGCCGTGCCTTCGATATTTGTTTTCCGGACCAGATTTTCGTCTTTTGGATCAAAAGAAATCATAGCGGCACAGTGATACACTTTGTCAATTCCTTGAAAAGCATTCTCTAAAGAAGGAATATCCAGAATATCAGCTTGAGTCCATTCAATTAACTCAAAAAAAACATCTTTTTTGTACAAAGAAAAGAGTGATCTTGTCTTTTGGATGTTATCTAAATTTCTATAAATAGCACGAACTTGTTCTCCTTTTTCTGTTAGGTGAATTAATAGATGTGCGCCGACTAAACCTGTTCCTCCTGTGACTAATACCATATTTACAAATATAGGAAAATCAATTTCAATGACAATTTCAAAATCAAAAATCAATTTTAAAACATTGAATTGAGTTTTCCATTGCCATTGAAATTGAAATTGAATTTTGCCATTGAATTTCCTACCTTTGCCCAAAATTGATTAGTACATAATGAAAAATATTATTTCCGAATTACAATGGCGTGGTTTAGTTCACGATATCATGCCAGGAACTGAAGAACAGCTTTTAAAAGAAATGACAACTACTTATATTGGATTTGATCCTACGTCAGATTCTTTGCACATTGGTAGTTTGGTGCCGATTATTTTATTGGTTCACCTTAAAAATTTTGGTCACAAACCTATTGCTTTGGTAGGTGGCGCAACTGGAATGATTGGAGATCCTTCCGGAAAATCTGATGAAAGAAATTTATTGGACGAAGCCACTTTAAATCACAATGTTGAAGGAATAAAAGGAGTTTTGTCACGATTCTTAGACTTCAATGAAACAACGCCAAATGCTCCGGTTTTGGTGAATAACTATGATTGGATGAAGGGCTTGTCATTCATCAATTTTGCCCGTGATGTTGGTAAGCGTATCACGGTAAATTATATGATGGCCAAAGATTCTGTTAAGAAACGTTTGTCTGGCGAAGGCGAGGGAATGTCTTTCACGGAGTTTACCTATCAATTAATTCAAGGATACGATTTTTATCATTTGCATAAAGAATACAATTGTTTACTGCAGATGGGCGGTTCGGACCAATGGGGAAATATCACAACAGGAACTGAATTGGTTCGCAGAATGAACGTTGGAGAAGAAGCCAAAGCTTTTGCAATGACCTGTCCGTTAATTACCAAAGCCGATGGTTCTAAATTTGGAAAATCCGAAGGCGGAAACGTTTGGCTGACAGCGGATAAAACTTCGGTTTATAAATTTTACCAATTTTGGTTGAACACGACTGATGTAGATGCAGAGAAATATATTAAAATTTTCACTTTCTTAGGAAAAGAAGAAATAGACGCTTTAATCGAAGAGCATAAAGTTGCGCCACATTTAAGAGTTTTACAAAGAAAATTGGCCGAAGAGTTGACAGTTTTTGTACATTCAAAAGAAGAGTTGGAAAAAGCAATTGAAGCCACAGCAGCCTTTTTTAATCCTAAAATGGATGGTTTAATCAAATTAGATGCTAAAACCTTTTTAGAAGTAATTGATGGAGTTCCACAAGCTGAGATTTCAAAAAGCGATATAGAAACAGGTCTTGATATTATTAAAGTTCTGAACGAAAAAACTGGTTTCTTTAAATCAAATGGTGAGGCAAGAAGAGCTTTGACTGCCAATTCTATTTCGGTGAACAAGGAAAAAGTAACTGAAGAATTTGCGCTTTCGAGCAAAGATTTAATCAATAACCAATTTGTGCTTTTGCAAAGCGGTAAGAAAAATTATTTTGTGATTAGAGTGGTTTAACTGTTTAATCGGGATGTATAGCCGATTTAACGATTCAATAAACTAACTTTTTTAATTATCATCAAATTACAACCCCGAATATCAGAATTATCAAAACGTCCCAATAGCTCGAAAAGAGTTATTGGGATTTTTTTTGCTTGGAATCAATTGCTATTCGATATGTTTTAAGCTATTTAGATTTTAAATTGAACTACAAAAAAGACAATCTTTCTTTATATGACATTTTCAGATTACAAATGGCATTAACAGTGTTTTTAAACATTCATTAGAATAGTTGTTTTTAAATTCATTATAATTAAAAAAAACAATCAAATAAATTTCAATTATTTATATTTGTCGTTTAGAACAAAATTTTAAATAGTTTATTTGTGCTAAAATTTTTTCAATAATCTACTGTCGGAATCCTCTTAATTTGAATTTTGCTTTGAAAACAAAACTAAAAAACGCTGTTTTTACATTTTTTTTCCTTTCAATATATTCTGTTTTTACGCCTTGTTTTTGCCAGTCTCAAGTGATGTTTAGTAAAATAAACCAAACTAATGGATTGTCTAATGACAGGGTAAGCAGTATTGTAAAGGAGAAAAACGGTTTTGTTTGGATTGCTACCCAAAATGGACTAAATCGGTATGATGGCAATAAAATTAAAATATACAACAAACAAAACAGCGCTTTAAGTACCAATAGTATTTCCGATTTGCTGATAGACCATAAAGGGAAAATTTGGATAGCGACACTCGGGGGCGGATTGAATTTATATAATCCTTCAAATGATAAATTTGTAACCTACAAAAACATTCCCAACGATAATCGATCGATTCCTTCCAATGAATTGAATAGCCTTTTTGAAGATTCCAAAGGAACGATTTGGCTAGGGACAAAAAATGGAATGTCCTTTTTCAATGAAAAAGAACAAACATTTAAAACCTATAAATTCGAAAGCAAAAACAATTATTCGATTAGCCATAATGACGTTAGAAGCATTTATGAAGATGGAAATAAAAATTTTTGGATTGGCACCTTCGGAGGAGGATTGAATAAATTTAATCCAAAAACGGGGAAGTTTATCCGAATCAAGTCTTCAAGCGGTATTTCTCCCGATTATATCCATTCGATAATTGGATTGAACAAGAATGAAATCTTGATAGGAACCAGCGGAAAAGGATTACTAACCTTTGATGTGAATAACTTGGGTTTCCAGAAAAAATCGTATGGAATAGACAAAGAAATCCATATTGTACGCTGTATTAAAAGGAGTCGAAATGGAGCAATTTGGATTGGTACGGATGGAATTGGACTTTTTAAAATACAAAACATAAAGAGCACACATCCGATAGTCACTAGTTATACCAATGATTCCCAATCGGAGTCGTCTATTTCCAGCAATGCTATTTATGCTTTAATGGAAGATGAGAATTCCAATATTTGGTTGGGAACAGCTTGGAATGGTGTCGATGTGTTGCGTCTTAATAAAGATTATACTTTTTTACCTAGTGCAAGCAAGGGCGAATCACCTATTTCGGTACTGTCGGTCTATAAAAACAAGGATGCCTTTTTTATGGGATTAGACGGAAAAGGATTGACCGTTTTACAGCCAAATGGCCATGCAGCAAAGCGTTACAACAGCGCCAATAAAAATTCAATTGGGGATGATTATATTCAATACATCAATAAAGCCCGCAATGGGACTCTCTGGATAGGCACTTTTGTAAATGGACTTGTTAATTTTAACTATAAAACGGGAAGTTTTACTCAATTCAAACAGGAGATAGGCGACCCAAAATCTTTGAGTTTTAATGACGTTCGTTACGTTGTTGAAGATGATGAAAATAATATTTGGGTCGCAACTTGGGGGGGTGGACTTAATTATTTTGATGTTACTGCAAAAGAGTTTAAAAGTTTTAAAAAGAAAACAGGGGATAAAAATTCCATAAGCAGCGACAATGTAATATCACTTCAAAAAGATGGTGATTTAATTTGGCTGGCAACTTTTGGCGGAGGCGTGAATCTTTTCGATACAAAAACCGACCGTTTTAAGGTTTATAAAAGTGTGGATGGGAATAAAAATTCAATAAGCAGTGATTATGTTTACAGCATTTTAAAAGATACAAAAGGAAATATTTGGATAGGAACAGCTGGTGAAGGAATCGATTTATTGGATAAAAAAACTCAAAAAATCAATCGGTTTGATAATTTCAAAAACGTTCGTTATCAAACCGTAACGGCAATTATAGAAGACAATAAAGGACTGATTTGGTTTAGCACCAAGCAAGGGATTTTTAATTATGATTATGCCACAAAAGCGTTTAAAAGCTTTTCCAATCTCAAAGGAGATTATCACATAAATTCCTGCTTCAAAGATGAAGAAGGAATGCTGTATTTTGGCTGTTCCAAAGGAGTTGTCAAATTTAATCCCGAAACCATTAAGGTCAAAAATATAACTCCTGAAGTAAAATTTACAAGTTTTAAACTTTTCAACAAAGAAGTCCTAATTGGCGAAGACGAGGTATTAAAAAAGGACATTTCTTTTTCCGAAAATATTACTTTAAAACACGATCAGGATGTAATCACTTTCGAATTTGCGGCAATGCTGTTTCCGTCATCTGCCGGTTGCGAATACCAGATAAAAATGGATAATTTCGACAGGAATTGGAGGTCTATAGGTAAAGATGGATCGGCTACCTATACCAATCTTTCTCCTGGGCAATATGTTTTTAAAGTAAGAAGCAGGGAATTGGGAAGTGAATGGGGGAATGAGTATAGTGCTTTGAATATTAAAATACTAAAGCCTTTTTGGTTAGAATGGTGGGCTTTTTTGATTTATGCGATTTTAGGAATTTTAATGTTGCGAATTTCTATAAAGTACATCATTTCGTGGGAAAAAATGAAAGCGGATTTAAGATTTGAAAAGTTTTCTCGTGAAAAGGAAGTGGAGCTTCATAATTTGAAACAGGATTTCTTCACTAATATTTCCCATGAAATACGAACTCCGGTTACACTTATTTTGAGTGCCATAAATAAATTATTGAAAAGCAATGAATATCCTGAAGAACACCAACAAAATCCTTTTGGTGCCATCAAAAAAAATGGAGAATACCTGCTTAATCTAGTCAATGAACTTCTTGATTATCGAAAGCTGGAGCATCGTCAAATCAAGTTAAAGGTCGTAAAAGCGGATTGGGTCAAGTTTAGCAAAGAGATATACCTCTCCTTCAAAGAATTTGCCTATCAAAAGGATATTAAGTTTGAATTTGAATCCTCAAGTCCAATTATGGAACTATGGTTTGACAAAAAGCAAATGGAAAAAGTGCTTTATAACTTGTTTTCCAATGCCTTGAAATTTACAAACACGGGAGGCTCCATAAAACTGTCTATTACAGAAACCGATGCGGAAGTACAATTGGAATTGGTCGATGAAGGAATTGGAATTTCAAAAAAACACCTCTCCAAAATATTCAATCGGTTTTATCAGGCCAATGAAGCCAACAACATCAATGGAGCAGGATTTGGATTAGGATTAACCATTTCGAATGAAATTATAAAACTGCACAAAGGAGAAATAAAGGTTAAAAGTAAAAAAGGAGCCGGCAGCACGTTTACAATTCTGTTAAAAAAAGGAAATTCTTTTTATAATGATGCCGAAATTGGAGCCAATGAAGCTAATGATGAATTTATTGAAAGTTATTTTACCACTAAACCGAATAAAGTTGAAGTGCTAACGCAAGGCATCGATACTCCAGTTCCCGCAAAAGAACAAACCCTGCTTATTGTTGAAGACAATATTGATATCTGCAACTATATAGTCGAACTTCTTTCGGACGAGTTTACTATTTTACAAGCACCCAATGGGAAAGAAGGACTGGAAATGGCTTTGGATAAATTACCGGATCTTATCATAAGCGATGTTATGATGCCTATTATGGACGGTATTGAGCTTACCCATAATTTGAAATCAAATGTTAGCACAAGTCATATTCCCATTATATTGTTGACCGCCAGAGATTCTTTTATGCATAAATTAGAGGGATTTGAAATGGGGGCCGATGACTATGTTACCAAACCATTTAATGAGTCGCTTCTTCGTGCCAGAATTAAAAATATTCTTAAAAACAGAAGTTTATTACACCAAAAATTTCATTCAGAAGACACAACCGATGTCTCTGAATTTGTAAAAAATAAAAAAGACCAAGAATTTCTTGAAAATTTAGGACTCTTTATCGAAAAAAACATTGATTCGGATAATCTTAGCGCAAATCTAGTAGCCAAAGAACTTGGAATGAGCCACTCCGTGCTTTATAAAAAACTAAAAACCTTAACAGGCTTGTCGCTTGTTGAGTATATGCGGGATTATAGATTAAAAAAAGCCAAACAACTTCTTAAAACAAAACAATATACCCTAAACGAAGTTTGCTATCAAGTAGGTTATTCCGACCGAAAATATTTTAGTAAGCTATTCAAGGAACGTTTTGGCAATCCTCCAACTTTTTATATGAAGGAAAAATAAAACCCTTCATTTTGTTTTTTAAGTATTCGAACGCAAACTGGATACCACAAATAATACCTTTTAGAAGCATAAAATAATCCGACTCTATCTCCCTCCTTTTTGGAGAGGGCTGGGATGTGGGAAAACTATTTTATATTTCCAAATGGCACAATAAAATTCCTTCACCATACTGTTTTTCAGGGCTTTTGCGCTGATTATTTTCTGAAATAAAACGATTTCGTGCCCCTAAAAAAACGATTTCGTGCCCCTTTTGTTTATAACTCCAAGTATAATTTTACCATTCGATCAGTGTCTTTTTTTTGATTGGACACTTAGATTGAAAATGAGTTTTAAACAAACCATACTAACTTAAAAAACAAACCAAAATTGAATGATGAAAAAAAGAAATGAACAGTAACCAATCCTAAAACAAAAAAAAAATAACTATTACAATCAAAACCTAATATGAATACGAAACCAAAGCGAAAAAGAACTTCCATAGCATACAAGCTATCCTGTTCATTGATTATTTTTTTAATACCTCTTTTATTTTTTGGACAAAAAATAGATGTTAGAGGTACTATAATAGACGGAGTAACCAAGGCAAGTCTGCCCGGTGTAACGATAACAATAAAAAACAGTACTGATGGTGCGATTTCCGACTACAGTGGGAATTACCAAATTAAAGCAGCAACTGGAGATATTGCAGTATTTTCATTTTTAGGATATGCAACTGTCGAGAAAAAAATTACAGGAAATATCTTGAATATATCCCTTCAAGAAACGTCTAAAACACTAAATGAAGTAGTGGTTATTGGATATGGTTCAACCAAGAAAAAAGATCTTACTGGTTCCGTAACCCAAGTAAATGCTAAAGAATTCCAAAAAGGATTTGTAACCAATGCCGAGCAGCTTATTGCCAATAAAGTTCCTGGTTTGCAAATAACACCCGTAAGCGGAAAACCAGGTGCCGGCAGTTCTTTTTTGTTAAGAGGAGGAGCCTCATTGAGTGCTTCCAATAATCCATTATTCGTGATTGATGGGGTGCCAATTGGTTTATCCGATGGACCTGGTGTGATAAGCGCTTTGAATCCAGATGATATTGCTTCTTTTAGTATTCTTAAAGATGCTTCTGCTGCTGCAATTTATGGCTCAAGAGGATCGAATGGAGTTATAATTATTACTACTAAAGCAGGAGGAAAAGGAGATCTGAAAGTTTCATTTGTATCAAAATTTTCCGCATCTAGCAATATCTACAAACAAGATCTTTTGTCGGGAGATCAGTACAGGGAGGTTGCCAAGCAAGCGTCAATAGTTGCTGGAGTGCCTATTTCTGATTTTAAATTAGGTACAGCCAACACGGATTGGCAAGATGAAATCTATCAAACTGCTTTGACCTATGACAATTCAATAAGTTTTACTGGAGGCATAAAAGCATTGCCATACCGTTTTTCTTATGGTTTTTTAGACCAAGATGGAACGTTGAAAACAGGAAATTTTAAGAGAAATACAGTTACACTTAATATCAATCCTACTTTTTTTGATGATCATCTTAAAGTGAATTTGAATGTTAAAGGAATAAGCCAAAAAGAGAGAAGAGCGGACGAAAGTGCCATTTATACCGCCGTGACATTCGATCCTACGCAATCTGTTAAAGATCCTAATTCGATTTATGGAGGATATTGGCAATATTCTGAATTTGCATCAAATCCGGCAGTCCTACACGGACATAATAATCCGGTTTCCATTCTCGAACAAGTTCAAGACAGGACTTCAAGTCTTAGAAGTATTGGAAATCTTCAATTGGATTATAAGGTACATTCCTTTCCTGATTTAAGCATTAAAATAAATTCAGGTTATGATGTTGCTAATGGCACTTGGGATTATTATGCACCAGCCAATTATTTTCCAGTAAGCATTTCTAATGGATATGTTTCTAAAGGAGATCTAGGATATAAAACCGAAAATGTATTTTCAGAAACGACATTGAATTATTCAAAAGAAATCAAATCTATCGACAGCCGTATCGAAGCTTTGGCAGGTTATTCGTATAATGATTTCAAAACGACCAACTATTTTTATCCATCCTACGATGTTGATGGGAATGTGCAACCGGGTTCAAAACCAAATTTCAATTTTGACATTCCGCAAAACACCTTAATATCGTATTTTGGTAGATTAATTTACACATTTAAAGATAAATATGTGCTGACAGGCACCTATAGAACCGATGGTTCATCTCGTTTTTCTCCAAAAACAAGATGGGGTTCTTTTCCATCAGTATCTGGGGCTTGGAAAATAAATGACGAAAAGTTTTTAGTCGATTCGAAAGTTATCTCTAATCTTAAATTTAGAATTGGATGGGGAGTAACAGGACAACAAGAAGGAATTGGTAATTATGGTTATATCCCAATTTACAACTTAGGCGCATCTAACATTAAATACCCAATAGGGAATAATTTCATTCAAGGAGTAGATCCTAGTGCAACCGACCGTAACAGAAAATGGGAACAATCAACAACTTCGAATATTGGATTAGATTGGGGTTTATTCAGCAATAGAATTTATGGAAGTTTTGATGTTTATCATAGAGTTACAGATGACTTGCTAAACGATGTTACCATTCCTTCTGGGACAGATTTTGCCAATAACATTGTTAAAAATATTGGTAGTTTAGAAAACAGGGGCTTAGAAGTAAATGTTAATGCCTTACTTGTCAAAAAGGGAGATTTCGATTGGAATCTAGGCGTTAATTATAGCTACAACGAAAATAAAATCACCAAACTTTCTGTAGGAGATGATTCGGGAGTAGGTTTATTGAGCGGCAATATATTAGTAAATTCTGTTGGGTATTCTAGAAATACTTTCTTTGTTTATCATCAAGTTTACAATGCTCAAGGAAAACCTATCGAAGATCAAATGGTGGATTTAAATAACGATGGACTTATCAATGAAAAAGACAGATACAGAACCGAAAGTTCTTCGCCAAAACATATTATTGGCTTCAATACCGCTTTTAATTATAAAAAATTAGCCTTGGGTATGGCCTTTCATTCTAATCTTGGACAATATGTGTTTTACAAACCAAACGACAATTTATCGGCTATTTACAGCGGTTTAACACGCAATAATATTGACCAATCTTATTTCGAAACTGGTTTTACGCAGGCAGGAAATGTTAATCAGCAATACAGTGATTATTATTTACAAGACGCTTCTTTCTTAAAAATGGATAACATTAATTTAAGTTATGATTTTGGAAATTTAATCAATCCTAAAAAAGACAATAACAAAGTTATTTTATCTGCTTCTGTTCAAAACGTATTCGTAATCACCGATTTTACAGGAGGTGATCCTGAAGCATCCTATAATTGGGGGAGCAACAATGGAGCTATCTATACTGCACCAAGAACCTATTCGCTTTCTTTGAATTTAAATTTCTAAGGAAAACTTAATTTATTAAAATTATAAAAATGAAAAAAAGTTTATTTAAAATCAAATATATTGGAATCCTTTTGGTGGCTTTGATGGTTACATCCTGCACAAATGATTTGGACCGATTCCCTACAAATGCATTGACCAATGATGTCCAATTTAGCACGCTTGATGGGTATAAACAAGGGCTTGTTTCTACATATATTCAATTATCGGGTGCTAATAATTTCTTCTACAGAGGTTATTGGGAATTGCAGGAAGTCTCTAGTGACGAAGCTGTAAATACCTGGGATAGCCATAAAACTACTGAGTTAGACTGGTCGGCTGATCATACTGAATCTGCCGATGTATATAAAAGTGGCTTGTACCTGATTACGCTTTGCAATAATTTTATTATCGAAGCATCGCCAGAAATGGTAAGCAAAAGAGGTTTTTCTGAAGCTGATAAAGCAGAGATTGCAAAGTACTATTCCGAAGTGCGTTTTGTTAGAGCTTATGCCTATTGGATGCTTTTGGATTTGTTTGGAAACCCTTCGTTTGCAACGGAAGCAACATTGGCCAATGGCGAAATTCCAAAACAAATAAAACAAGCCGATTTGTACCGTTTTATTGAATCGGAATTGAAAGCGATTGATGCATCTATGGCCGCTCCAAAAGCCAACGAATACGGACGTGCCGATAAAGCTGCAGTTTGGTCGCTTTTGGCTAGACTCTATCTGAATGCTGAGGTATATTCCGGCGAAGCACATTATACGGAAGCCATTACTTATAGCAAAAAAGTAATTGATGCAGGTTATTCATTAGTTTCGAATCATCAATGGCTGATGCTCGGGGATAACAATAAAAACACCAGCGAATTTATTTTCACCTTCAACTATAATAATGAATATGTAACTTCTTGGGGAACCACAAATGTTTTTGCATTAGGCGCATCAGGTGTTCCTGCAGAAATTAATGGCATGAGCGCCAGTTGGAATCTTTATCGTGTAACACCGTCTATTGTGTCTTTGTTTCCAACACACGACACAAGTGTTGATAAAAGAGCAGTGTTTTGGACAGAAAAAGATGAGGCAAAACGCACCTTGGAAGTGGTGTCGTTATCCAATTCACTAAGTGGTTATTCGATTTATAAATACCGAAATGTAGATAGAGCAGGGGTTAAAATTCCGCAAAAAAACACCTATAATAATTTGAGCGATATTGATTTTCCGGTTTTCCGTTTGCCTGAAATGTATTTGATTTATGCAGAAGCAGTTTTAAGAGGCGGAACAGGAGGAGATTTACAATTGGCGCTAAGCAATATCAACAAAATAAGAGGAAGAGCTTATGCCAATGACCCCAACAGCACTTCGGGAAATATTGCTTCAAAAGATTTGAATTTACAGTTTATTCTAGACGAAAGAGCTAGAGAAATGATGTGGGAAGGATACAGAAGAACCGATCTTATCCGCTATAAAAAATTCACTTCAGCAGATTATTTATGGGCTTGGAAAGGTGGTGTCTTGAACGGAAAAGGAGTGGACAGCAAATACAACTTGTTCCCAATTCCGGTGTCGGAAATTTTATCCAATCCTAACTTAAAACAAAACCCTGGGTATTAAAATATAAAACGAAACAAAGATGAAAAAATTAATTTATTCTATATTTCTTATTAGTAATGCGCTCTTATTTACTAGTTGTTCAGAGGAAGACAAACCAATTTTTATAGCTGATTTGGGATCAGAACAAATTGCTTTTACAAATAATTTTGCCAGCGAATATTTATTGTCGAAAGAAACAAAAAGTAATATTGCCGATCGATTTATTTGGAATGCCCCAATTTCAGGCGTAAATAGCGATTATGAAGTTCAAGCGGCAATAGATGAGTCGTTTAAAAAACCTCTTTCAATAGGAGTTTCAAAACAAACCAATATGTCGGTTTTGGTAAGCCAATTATTGGATTTAGCTGATCAATTGGGTTTAGATGAAGATCCCAAAACTACCAACAGTGCCGGAAAACCAAATAACACGGGAATTGTCTATTTTAGAGTAAAGTCTAAAATTGGTAACGGTGGCGCAGGTACTCAAGAAATTACTTCTACAGTTCAAATGATAAATATTACACTGATTGAAAAAGCGGCTACTTCAACCGCTTGCAATCCACTTTGGGTTGTTGGTGATGCAATAGAAAATGTAGGATGGAATTTTACAGCTCCCACAAATTGCGCTTCTGATGTTCAGACTGTGAAATTAGCTTTTAAGGCAGGTAAATTTCGATTGTTCTCAGCCGAGAACGATTGGGCAACCGGATTAAGCTACAAATACTATAAAGACAAAGGATACGCTATTGATGCTCGTTTTGAAAACGAAGGGTCAGGTGATTTTAATTTCGTATTTATTGGTACAGCAGGAATCTATGGATTAGTAATAGACAGCGTTAAAAAAACAATTACACTAAATCCTTCGGGTCCATTATGGGTAGTAGGTGATGCTACTCCGGGGGCTTGGAATTTTAGCGGTGGTGAAACAAAAATCACTGAAAAAACACCAGATATTTGGCAGGCAACATTTGTTTTCTCTGCTGGAGTATTTCGATTTTTTGAATCACAAGGCGTATGGGACACCAATAATAACTATAAGCATTATGCTGATTTAGGTTATACAATTGATGCCAAACTTCAAAATGACGGAAGCAACGACGCCAATTTTAAATTTGTAGGTACGCCAGGATCATACACCATAACGATTAACGCTATTGATAAAACAATCAAAATGGCTAATTAATGAAATGTTGGGGATAATGGTCTAAAAACTAATTATCCCCAATAATTCTAAATCAATAAATTTAAAGAATATCATAATTTTGGAAAGGCATTCGTTTTTTGTAAGCGTGAAGTACCAATTGTCAAAATAATAAATCTATCTGTTATTAAAGGTCTAAAAAAATGAAAAATATACCAACACAATTCCGATTCGTTTGGATAGCATTTGCAATGTTAACAGTTTTTTCTTGTAGCAATGCACAAAATGCTGACGCTGATCCAACGCCAATACCTCCGGTAGTATCCACATTTTCTAAAGGGGCAGATGTAAGCTGGCTGCCACAAATGGAAACTACAGGATACAAATTTTATGATACGGATAATTCAGAAAAAGATTGTTTGCAAATTCTGAAAGACAGGGGAATTAATACCATTCGTCTTCGTGTTTGGGTAAATCCATCCAATGACAAAGCCAGCGGACATTGCAGTCCAGCCGAAACCGTTACGATGGCTGTTCGCGCCCAAAAATTAGGAATGCGCATTATGATTGATTTTCATTACAGTGATTCGTGGGCCGATCCTGGGAAGCAAACTAAGCCCGCAGCTTGGGCAAACCATTCCTTTTCGGACTTGTTAAACGATGTGTATAACCATACTTTTGATGTGTTGACTTCCTTGAAAACGGCTGGAGTAACGCCAGAATGGGTGCAAATTGGCAATGAAATTCCTGATGGAATGTTGTGGCCAGAAGGAAAATCATCCAATTTCGGTCAGCTTGCACAGCTTTTGAACAAAGGTTATGATGCCACAAAAGCAGTGAATGCTGCCATCAAAGTAATTGTTCATATTGATAAAGGAAATGACAATGCAAGATTCAGATGGTTTTTTGATAATGCAAAAGCCAACAATGTGAAATACGACGTAATTGGAATGTCTTATTACCCGTATTGGTTGGGCAGTGATTATAAAGTTACGATTGCCGACTTGCAAAACAACCTAAACGACATGGTTTCAAGATATGGTAAAGAAGTGATGGTTGTAGAAGTTGGCGGTGATTATACTTTGGCACAAAACACCAAAGATATGTTGACGGCAGTTATAAATGCAGTAAAAGCGGTTCCAAACAACAAAGGTCTTGGCGTGATTTATTGGGAGCCAGAGGGCGAAAAAAGTTGGAGCGGTTATCAATTGAATGCTTGGCAATCAAACGGAAAACCATCGACAGCTTTAGATGCGTTTAAAAACTAATTAAAATCATTAATGAAATATATTTTTAAAAACATACTGCTTTTAGTATTGCTTTTTTCTATTGGAGATACAAAGGCACAAACCAGAACCAAAGTCAATTTTGGAATGGATTGGCAATTCAGAAAAGAAGATAAGACAAATCCAGATTGGGAAAAAATCACAATTCCGCATACGGCAAACATAGAACCTTTGGTGGTTAATAATCAGTTTCAAGGAAACTGTTGGTATCAAAAAAAGTTTCAGGTATCCAATTCAAAAGACCAGAAAGTATTTCTTTATTTTGAAGGCGTAATGCAGGAAGCCGATGTTTGGATAAACGACACCAAAGTGAGCAATCACAAAGGCGGTTATTTGCCATTTACGGTAGATGTCACTCCCTTTTTGGAATCCAATAAAGACAATATAATAAAGGTCAAGGTTAATAATGAAGACAATCCAGAGTTTCTTCCCGGGAAACCGTTAAAGGATTTGGATTTTAATTATTATGGCGGAATTTACAGGAATGTATATTTGGTTACAACCAATAAATTATACATTACCAATGCGATTCAGGCCGACAAAAAAGCCAGTGGCGGAATTTATGTAAATTTCGAAAACATCAACAAAATTAAAGCTTCAGGAGCGGTTCAAGTCCATTTAAAAAATGAATTTTCTGTCGAAAAGACCGCTTTGTTAAAATGTGTCCTGACCAATAATGAGGGAGAAAAACTGGAATTCAAGTCGGAAAAATTTACCGTAAATGCCAATTCGGACAAAGCAATTACGCAAAATATTGTCGTGGATAACCCTAAATTGTGGTCAATTTCTAAACCCAATTTATATCATCTTGAAGTTCAGTTGCTGGTAAATAACAAAATAGTTGACAGCTATTCAGAAAAAGTAGGTATTCGAAAATCCGAAATTAAAGAAGATGGCTATTATCTCAATGACGAGAAATTATATATTACAGGAACCAATGAGCATCAGGAATATCCGTATGTGGGCTATGCCATTTCAGACGAAGCGCAGTACCGTGATGCCGTAAAAATAAAAAACGCAGGATTTGATTTTGTACGAATGTCCCATTATCCACACGCCGAAGCTTTTTTGGATGCTTGTGATGAATTGGGAATTTTGGTGATGAACAGTTTAACGGGTTGGCAGTTTTTTGGCAATGAAACCTTTCAGAAAAACGCTATTCAAGACATTAGGGAAATGGCAAGAAGAGATCGCAATCATCCGAGTATTATTTTTTGGGAAGCCTCTTTGAACGAAACCCAAATGAGCGAAAGCTTTATGAAAGAAGCCTCGAAAACGTTGAGAGAAGAATTACCTTTTTCATATAATTATACCGCTTGCTGGATTGATAATCCTAATTACGACATTTTTATTCCAGCCAGACAACATGGAAAAGCACCCGATTATTGGACTAAATACAACAAAGGAAACCGAAAAATTTTCATAGCTGAATACGGCGATTGGGAATATTATGCGCAAAATGCAGGATTCAATCAAACCGAATTTGCCAATTTGAAGGAAGATGAGAGAACCTCACGACAGTTGCGTGGTTTTGGCGAAAAACGATTACTGCAGCAAGCCTATAATTTTCAGGAAGCCTCCAATTCGAATAGAAAAGGAGCACAAACCATTGGAGAAGCCAATTGGGTAATGTTCGATTACAATCGCGGATACAGCAATGATTTAGAAAGTTCTGGAATAAGCGATATTTTTAGAATACCCAAATTTGCGTACTATTTTTATCAAAGCCAACGGGATGCCACTGTGGTTTTGGATTCCAAATTAGTTTCAGGCCCAATGGTAAATATTGCCAGTTATTGGACAGAAAGTTCACCTTTGAATGTGACGGTTTACAGTAATTGCGATGAAGTGGCCTTGTATTTGAATGATGTTTTGGTTGCCAAAGAAAAACCCCTGATAAACGATAACAGCAACAAATTGCAGCATCCTCCATTTGTTTTCAAAATGGATAAGTTTATCGCAGGCACTTTGCGGGCTGAAGGATTTGTCAAAGGCGAAAAAGTAGTTTCTGATGTTGTGAAAACACCTGGAAACAGTACAAAAATAGAATTGAGTTATGATGTTTCTTCAAAGCCAATCAATCCAGATTCTCCAGATGTGGTTTTTGTTTATGCAAAAATTACAGACAGCAACGGAACGATTATCCCAACGGCAACAGACGAAGTTACTTTTGCTTTAACGGAAGGAAACGCAGCATTAATTGGAGAGAATCCAGTAAAAGCCGAAGCGGGAATTGCGACTATTGTTCTTAAAACAAAAAATTTGAAAAGCCCAATAAAGATAAAGGTTTCAGGAAGAAATTTGGAAGCCAGTTCTTTAGAAATTAAATAAGAGAGAAAGTTTGAATTGGTTTTAGATCACCATCAAATTACATCCCCGAATATCAGAATTATCAAAACGTCCCAATACTTCGAAAGTGGTATTGGGATATTTTTTGCCCAAATCCTGTGTGGCAATGAATGAGCAAGAGTTGATATTCGCCAAGTCAATAACGTTAATTCCACCGGTTTTTCCGTCGTTTATATAAGTTAAAGCATCTTCAGTGTCGCGAATGTGTATTTGCATCCAAGAAGGGCATTCAAATACGCCGTTCCCTAACGAATAAGCCTGGGATAGTAATTCGGTCATTCCGTATTCAGAATGGATGGCAGTAACGCCAAATCCATTGCAAAGCTGTTCATGCAATTCTTCCCGAATCATTTCTTTGCGTTTGCCTTTCATTCCGCCAGTTTCCATGATAATGGTGTGCTGAAGTTGGAAAGTTCTTTTTTCGATTAAATCTAATAAAGCATAGGTAACCCCAATCAGAATTACATTTTGCCCCGCTTGGTCTAAATCAACCAGTTTTTGAATTAATTCCTCATGATTGTTCAGGTAAAACCCGCTATCGCTGTTGTTGGTTAACTGTATTAAATCTTCAACCATATAAATCAATGAAGAACCTTCTCTCTCAAGATAGGAAGGAAGTAAAGCCAAGACAACATAATCCTCAATGTTTCCGTAAAATTGCGAAAAACCTTTACGATAGCTTTCTTCATAAATGGAAACATCGGTAACCAAATGTCTGCTCGTTATGGTTCCTGTTGTTCCACTACTGGTAAAAGTTGCCTGAATAGGATCGTTGTTTGAGACAACGTTATGGCTTTTGAAAAACTGAATAGGTAAAAACGGTATTTGATGCAGCGATTTTACTTTTTGCGGATTCGTTTTTAGCAAATCGCAAAACTCTTGATACACCAAATTATTTTCATATTGAAAGCGGAACACTTTTAGGGCTATTTTTTCAAATTGCTTCTGGTTCGAAATGGTAAATATGTCGCTGGCTGTAATCAAGTTTTTTTTTGAGGGCAAAGATATTATTTTTTGGACCTTTTTTAGTTTTTGATATTTATGTTTTTAAAAAGAGGGCATAAAAAAAGTTCCAAAGACTTTTGGAACTTTTATAATTTTGTTATGATGAATTATTGGACTATTAGTTTTCTGCTGCTAGTGGCGCCTTCTTCTGTTATTTTTATGATATAAATCCCTGGGGATAGATTTGAGATGTTTAGTTCTTTAGTGCTAATTATGGTTTGCAATACCTTTTTGCCTAACACATCAAAAATAATAATCTCTTTTTCTGAGTCTTTTTTTGAAGTAATGTAAACTTTACCGGTAGCCACAGGATTTGGGTACAAACTTAACCCTTCAATTGAAGAATCTTCTTGTGTTTTCGGCTGTTTATTGTCTTGTGCTAAAGCATCAGTAGTAAAAAAAATAGCCGCTAAGAGAGTAATATAAAAGTAGTTTTTTACCATCAGCTTAAGTTTGTTGTAGTAAAGATATAAAAAAGTTTAATAGAAAAAAAACATCCTAACGAATTAGGATGTTTTTAATGTTTATTTAACTCTAATTTTATTAAACTAACTCCATCAACTGTAGCCCATGCTCCAGCTGTTAATGAAATACTTGATCCAGTTATCGTTTCTGATAATACAAGTCCAGTTAAATTAGTTTCTCTTCGTCGCATGATTTCATTGTAGCAAGTAAACTAAAGATCTCAAAAATTACGCCAAAAAAACATCGTAAATTTCTAACTATTTATATTTGAATTGATTATGTATTGATTAACGCTTTAAGAGATTTTTTTTTAGCATTATACTAAACAAAAAAAATCCTTCGAAAATATTTTCGAAGGATTTAATACTAAATATTGTTTTAAGAACTTATTAAAATAGACCAGGAGCTTTAGTAGCGAAGTCGTAATTTGTCCAAGCAAAAACTGATTTATCAGCACCTGTATTAGCAGTTGCGTTGAAAACTAGTTTTTGGAAGTCACCAATTAAATAAGCTGGATACGCACCATTTAAGTTGTAGTTAGCACCAGGATTTGGACTGTCTGCTGTTGTAGTTACACCTGATAAACCTCTGAAATCGATTCCAGAATAGTTTATACTGATGTTAACATTTGCAGCAAGAGCTGATCCTGTACCATCGTTAAATTTAATTAATCCATTTACTGGGTTAGCAGCTGCTGCACCCCAAATAACTTTTGCATTTTGAATAGTAATTTTACAACCTGTACGGAAAGTAAAACCAGCACGAAGTGCATAAGCTGCACCGCTTGTAGAACCTGAATCAACACCGTTTGCGTTATACACACCTACAGAAAGGTTAGTAAATGTCGGGTTAGATAAGTTAGTTGTTACAGCTGGAGTAGAAGCAAGGTCAGCAAATCCACCGTCACCTTCCATCATACCAGAACCATTAGTGATGTCAGTAAATGCTGCTTCACGCACCTCAATAATGTTTTTAGCAGTACCAGTCCAACCTAAACACCAGTCAAACGTGTCATCAGCAGAGTTTACAACAAGTGCATTTTCAACATTTACACGACCTCCGAAGAATTCGATATTATCGTCAGAACCATCGTGTAAGAAAAGGTTTTTAAGAATAGTTCCTGTACCTTGTGCATAAAGAGAAAGGTTGTTACCTTCTTTTGTAGCGTTAACACGAGCACCAGCATAAGCAATTTCTACATACTCTAAATGTCCTGATGAATCAGCATCATCATTACCGCCGTAAAGCTCGTCTCCTAGTTCTGTTGTTTGTGTGAATGACCCGTCACGTGTTCCTGTAGCTGCATTTACAAGTGTTGCTTTTCCACAAAGGAAAACACCCATCCAGTCACCTGGTTTTTTGTTTGCAGAAGTGAAAACGATTGGAGCAGCAACAGTACCTACAGCATTAATTTTACCTCCACGTAATACTTCTACAGATATACTTGTTGCAGCAGTTCCTGCAGTAGCAGTTGCAATAAATTTAGCACCTGGGCTAACCGTTAGTGTTGCACCATCAACTACAATTAAACGACCTGTTAATGTATAGTTTCCAGCAGGTAATATAATATCTGCATTTATTTTTCCTTTTAGGTTTGATACATCATAATCAGGATCTTTTAGTGATGATATGTAACCGTCTTTTGTTTCAGTATTAGTATCAGAACTATTGTCGTCGCTACTACAAGAAGCTACCATTGATGCTGCAATAGCAAGCATAAGAAATTTTTTCATTTTTTTCATTTTTTGATTTTTGAATCGTTTTTTAAATCCTTTGCAAATATATTTACCCAATGTTATTAAGAAGTTAAAGGCTGGTTATGATATTGTAATTTTTATATAGCTTCAATAAACTCCGTTGTTTGTATAGATTTTTTTTAATTAATAAACTATTAGCTTCGACAAATTATGTATGTATTTTAGTTCAATTTAAATTAGGATTAAGATTTTTTTTTAAAATTCAAATTTGTTTACGAAATCTAATATTGAAATTATTTTCCTTACTCTAGGTTGTCTTTTTTTATCTGTAAAACAGCGATTAGTTATTTAAATTGATTTTTTGATTTAAAAATTATAATTGCCAGTTAAGTCCCATCGAAATAATTGCTCCTTTGCGATAGCTACTGATTAGTACATCTTGAGTTAAGCCAGTTAGGTTAGATGTAGCTTGTTGGGTAAGTCTGAATTTTGGATTAAGTATGTTGCGAGCGCCAAGGCTTAAGGTCATCTTGCTTTTTTTAAATTCAAAGCGGTTAATGAAATCCAACGTTGGAACTGATCTTTCAATAAGATTTTCACGACCTGTTGTTCCTACTGAATATACTTTATCATAGAAATAATTAAATACCAGGGTAGATAAAAAGGTAGTGTTTTCTGAATCTGTGCTAAAGCTAATGTCTGAGTTTACTAGTAATGGTGCAGCTCCTTGCATTTTACCTGTATTATGGGTAAAAGTGGCAGATACAAGACCTGTTGTTACATCCGTTTGATCTTCTTTACTATATAAATATGAAGCATTTAATCCGAAATTGAATTCGTTTTTATGTTTTTCACTTTCAATACTATATAATGTTTTACGTACTTCAATTTCAGCACCTGCAACATAAGCTTTGTTGGTGTTAACATAAGAATAATCAAGTCCGGGTGTATTCATAATCATTCTTAAGATTGGATCCTGGATAAATTTGTAGTAAGCTCCTACCGAAATAATTTCTTTTTTAGATAGGTAGTAGTCATATTTAATATCTCCATTATATACTGTAGAAGGAGTTAAATAAGGGTTTCCACGTTCGTTAAAGTTTACATCGCTGTACAGGAAGTTTGCCATTTCTTTAAACTGTGGCATTGTGTATGTTTTACTTGCAGAAATACGTATTGCATTTTTCTCGTTAAAACTGTATTTTAGGTTTGCACTTGGTAATACATAATTTTTATCGATAATTGATGGTGCTGTAGTTAGATCTGTTACTGTACTGGTAATGTTGGTGTCCCAGTTAATTGTTTGTTTTATATTTTCGTTTCTTAAACCAAACTGCAAGGTAAGTTTTTCGTTAACAGGGTAAACTACCTGCGCGTAACCTGCTGCGATATTACGATTACCAATGTAATACATTGGGTTTAAGTTAGAATTGTTCCATAAAGTAATAAGATTGAATGTACCAGCATTAAGGTTTGCTTGATTCAGTACTGCATCTGGATTGTTAGGATCGATAGCTAACCCACCTTGTTGGAAATCTATTTCAGTAAAATTGAAGGTACGGTCTGTTTTTCTATAATTCCCACCAAAGACAATTTGTATTTGTTTATCTGCATTTGGATTAATTGTGTAAACTGCTTCTGCGTTTGCACCAAAGTCATTTTCGTCTAATGTAGAAAAATAACGATTGTTGTCTCCAGGTGAATTTGAACTTAGAATGTAGTTTCCAGATGTGTTCATTGCGTATGCATTTGTTTTTCGGTCTGGTTCTGTTCCGCGAACAGTACTGTAAACCGCTCCTGCATTAATGCTGATTTTATCGTTAAATTTATATTCTGACAATAATTGGTTAGAAAGCAGGTTGTTGTTGTTGTTTTGCTGACGTACTATTAGTGAGTTTTCAGCAGATTCAGCCCCAAGATTATCATTGATGTCTTTATGATATCCTAAATATTTTCCAACATATTGTGAATTATTATGTATGAAGAGTGAATTTGCAGAAATATATCCTTTTTTATACTTATATTTTACATTTCCAAGTATTGTTTGCGTGGTTTTGTAATCAGCACGCTCCATGTTCATTCTTTGTTGGTAATCACCTGTATTTGTAGCTTGCCCTACGAAACCTGTTTTGTAAGTATAGTCATTCGTGTTGCTTGCTACTCCAAAAAGCGAAAGTGTATTATTGTTTTTTCCCACATTGAATTTTCCGCCTGCAACAATGTTAAAGTTTTCGTTAATTGGTGTTGAAACACTGTTTGTTTTCAAACTTGAATTAAATGTGTATCGAGTTAAATCAGTAATTGGAAGGTTTCTTCCGTTTTCAAGAAATCCAAAATAGTTGTATGCTCCATCGGCTACAGAAAAGGTTTTCGCCGAAGTAGCGTTAGTGTTAAATCCCCCACCAGCAGAAACAATTAGTAATTTTGATTCATTTAATTCTTTTGAAGAAATATCAATATTTGCTCCAGAATTATCACCACTTAGATTAGCTCCAAATGTTTTGTTGATGTTGATGTTTTTAATGATGTTTGATTGAAAGAAATCCAAAGAAATATTTTTGTATAAAGGATCTTCAGACGGAAGCGGTAAACCGTTTAGGGAAGTTGAATTATAACGATCACCTAGTCCACGCACAAAAACGTTATTTACTCCTTCAGATTTTGCTACACCTGAAGTTTTTACAACTGCTGCAGCTGCATCAGAAACTCCTTTTCTTGATAGCTCTTGAGCGCCAATAACTTGTTTCATTTCAATTGCATTTTTTTGTTCCAATAATAAAGCCGTTTCTTTTTCTCTTCCGCCACCATTAGATTTGATGACTACGTCTTTCAGTTTATAGCTTCCGGATCCCAAAGAGCTGTTCGCTGTGACAGTTTCGTTAGCGGTTACAGTTACAGGAATTTCTACAGATTCATAGCCCAAAAAGCTAAATTGAATAGTGTAATTTCCTGGAGCGGCTGAAATAGAATATTTTCCGTCAATATCAGTATTAGCACCGATTTTTGTTCCTTTTATTAGAACATTGGCAAATGGCAATGGCTGATTATTGGAGTCTTTGTCTAATAAAACACCTGTTATAGTTCCGGTATTTTGTGCGAAACCTATAACACAAATAAATAGTGTAAAGAATAGAAATTTTAATTTCATTTTAAGTAGTATTTAATTTTCTGCAAATAAATGGCAGGATTCTAGTCTTTGTGTTAACATGAGGTTATCAATGAATGTCATAATTATTATGAAATTGTTATCATATTAAATTATAGTTAAGTCCGCTTTTTTTGGCATTGATACTAAGTGGTTTATTAGTACTTTTACATTGCAATAAAAAGTCTTTGTATGTTACTGATTTGTAAATACAATTGAAAAACTTAATTTTTGCCATTAAATAAATATGAAGAAAAGAAACACCAAGATCCTTCTGGTTGATGATGAACCGGATATTTTAGAAATTGTAAGCTATAATTTAGCGCAGGAGGGATACCAAATTGTTACGGCCGCTAATGGTAAAGAAGCTATCGAAAAAGCCAAAAAAGAATTGCCAAGCCTTATTATAATGGATGTCATGATGCCCGAAATGGACGGAATGGAAGCCTGTGAGCATATCAGAAAAATTCCTGAACTGAATAATGTCATCATTACTTTTTTAACAGCAAGAAGCGAGGATTATTCTCAAGTAGCTGGTTTTGATGCTGGTGCTGATGATTATATTACTAAGCCAATAAAACCAAAACTGCTGGTTATTAAGGTAAAAGCTCTTTTAAGAAGATTAAAAGAACAGGATCAAAATGCCGAAACACTTAATGTGGGAGGTATAGAAATTAACCGTGAAGAGTATAAAATCGTAAAGGATAACCTTGAAATTGCGTTGCCAAGAAAGGAATTTGAGCTGTTTTATCTTTTGGCTTCCAAGCCGGGTAAAGTTTTCAAGCGGGAAGAAATCTTAGACAAAGTTTGGGGTAATGATGTTGTCGTTGGCGGCAGGACTATTGATGTTCACATCCGAAAACTTCGTGAAAAAATAGGCGACGATCTTTTCAAAACCATAAAAGGAGTAGGGTATAAGTTTGAAGTTTAAATTTTTAGATGCTAAGTTTTTAAAAACTGCTTAAAAATTAATAAGCCTCAAAATTGAGAATTAATATACTATTGTTTAGGAAAGACTATAAAACTATTTTTTAACTTTGAATCTTCGTCTTTGAATTTTAAATATTTCTGAAATCAAAGTTTCAATTCTTTTCAAACAACCCATAATGCGCGCACTAAATCAATAATGAAAATCAATTTCAAAAAAAGCTACAAGTTTGCTATAAAATCGGCTTTATATATCAGTTTATTTGTGTCGGGGTTTTGCATGATTTTTTCTGTAATACTGTTCAAATCCTCTTTCTCGAGCATGTTGCTGTTTGGTTTTATCAGCCTTTTTTTTGTTTATGTATTTACATTTTTTGTTTTGCAATACCGAGTGGAGCGGTTTATTTACCGAAGAGTAAAGAAAATTTACGATGACGTCTCCTTATTAGAGTCAAGTACCTTTATCAATCAGCCCATTACAACTGATATGGAAACATTAACTCGGGAAGTAAAGAAATTTGCTACCGACAAAAAGCTGGAAATCGAAATGCTTCAAATACGCGAAGTGTATCGAAGAGAGTTTTTAGGAAACGTTTCGCATGAGCTTAAAACACCATTATTTACCGTTCAAGGTTATCTGTCAACACTTATTGATGGCGCTATGGATGATAAATCCATTCGTAAAAAATACCTGAAAAGAGCCGAAAAAGGAGTAGAGCGATTAATTTATATAGTGGAAGATCTGGATATGATTACCAAATTAGAATCTGGGGATTTAAATCTTGATTTTACAAAATTTGATATTGTGAAATTAATTCAAAATGTTTTCGATTTACTGGAAATGAAAGCCGATAAAAAGAATGTTACCTTGGCATTTGAAAATGATAATATTCAGCCCATTTTTGTAAATGGTGATAAAGACAAAATTCAGCAAGTGGTTGAGAATTTAATTGTGAATTCAATAAAATACGGAAAAGAAGGTGGTTTGACCGAAGTTTCTATTGTTAATTTAACCAATAAAAAAGTTTTGGTACGCATTTCTGATAATGGCGAAGGGATAGAAGCACATAACATACCGCGCCTTTTTGAAAGGTTTTACAGAGTAGATAAAAGCGGTTCGAGAACCGAAGGAGGTTCAGGATTAGGGCTTTCTATAGTGAAGCATATTATCGAAGCTCATAAAGAAAAAATATATGTCGAAAGTGAGTTTGGAATAGGATCTGATTTTTCTTTTACCTTAGAAAAGACTTACATTACAGATCAATTTGGCTTAAAAAAGAAATTAAATTAAAGATTTGGTAACGTTTAAAGTAAATTTAAAATAAAATATAAAAAACTGATTTTCAAGCAAATAACTTTTATTTTTTAATTAAAATTTCTCCATAAAAAGCGCATTAACATTAAATTATCATCTAAATAACATTGTGTTAACTTTAACTTAACATTGCAGTATCACCTTTGCTGCAAAATTAACATTCTTATCAGAAAGAAATGAAAAAAGTTATAGTTGCATTAATGTTGTCTGGTTTTGGTATAGCTAATGCGCAAGAAGTTGAAAATGATTCTATTAAACCCATCAGCTCCATTAGTCTTGACTCATTGCAGCAGTCTATTAATGAACATCAATTAAAATTTGATGCTTTAAATGAGCAGTTATCTCCATTGCAGGAGCAAGTAGATAAAATGTCCAAATTGAAAATATCAGGATATATGCAGGTACAGTTTGATATGTATAATTATCAGGATGTACCAACCTCTACAGGTCTTTTTCAATTTAAACCTGGAACATCTGAAACAAGTGTACCATTATCAACCAATACAGTTGATGTAAATAATTCATTTGTTATTAGAAGAGCCAGAGTTAAATTCACCTATCAGCCTATTGAAGGTGTGACATTTGTTTTGCAGCCTAACTTTACTTTCAGCGCAGTAACACTCAAAGATGCGTATGTTCAATTGAATGATACATGGATCAATACGTTTCAATTATGGGTTGGACAGTTTAACCGCCCGGATTACGAAGTTGAGTTTTCTTCAAGAGACAGAATTCTATTGGAAAGAAGCAGAATGTCGGGTATTTTGTATCCGCAGGAAAGAGATTTGGGAGCAAAAGTTGAAGCTAATTTCATTACTCAATATGAAATTCCCTTAAAAATTCAAATCGCCGCATTCAATGGAAACTTTGGTGAGGGTCCTATTGCTAATCAAGTTGCCGATGTTGACAGCGAAAAAGATTTTGTTGCAAGAGCGACATATTCGTTGAAATTCCCTAATACAGGTTTAGGAATTGATTTTGGAGGAAGTGCTTTTTATGGTAAAAATACTGTTTTTGCAGCTGGTACTTACAGTGATACTGATAATAAACCGTTTCAAGCTGCTGTTGGAGACAAATTAAGAAAACAATGGTTTGGTGGCGAACTTCAATTGTACTATGATATTCTGGGCGGTATTGCTTTGAAGTCAGAGTTTAATACGGGGATTATTTCTGGTACTGCAGGAAGTGCTATTATTAACAATAATCCTTCTTTTAATTTTAGCGGAGAAAGAGATTTTATTGGTTATTATGTGACATTAGAGAAAAACTTTGGAACAAAATTTCAAGGAGGAATCCGTTACGATTCATTCGATCCAAATAAAAAATTGTCTGGAAATGATGTGACTGTTGCAAATGATTTAAGAGTTCAAACTTGGGGATTTGCATTTCATTACTTTTTTACGACCAATACAAAAATAGGTTTAGGATATACAATGCCAATTAATGAAACGAGTACTGCAATTGGAGGAATATATAATGATGATATTCGAAATAATACAGCAACTTTGAGATTTCAGGTTAATTTCTAAAATGATTTCATTGAAAATATTTATACAAAAGAGGCTATTTTACAATTCGTGAAATAGCCTCTTTTGGTTTTTATAGGCATGATTTTTTTATATCATTGATATTCAGTACTAATAAACTTTCAATAGTTAAGCTACTTTTTATTTATTGTAAAATTATTGTAAAAAGAATGAAATGGTAAAGATTGAATAATGCTTACTTAACATAGACTTAACGTAGCGGTTTTACTTTTGTACCAAAATAAAAAAGACACTTAAAATGAATACAACTAAATTTAAAATAGCAGTTCTTTTAATAGCGGTAATGACTATTGGATTTTCATTCACTACTATAAATAAGGTAACAGTTAAAGGTTCTGATACGATGGTTATTTTGTCTCAAAAATGGGCCGAAGTATATATGAAGAAAAACCCAGGAGCTTCTATTCAGGTAACAGGAGGAGGATCTGGAGTAGGTTTGGCAGCATTAATCAACGGATCGACGGATATCGCTAATTCCAGCCGTCCTATCAAAGCATCTGAAATTGAAAAATTAAAAGCGAGATACAATTCAATGGGAGTTGAAATTCCTTGTGCCAAAGACGGTTTGTCTGTTTATTTGAATAAAGCAAATCCGGTTACATCCCTTACATTGAAACAGATTGGCCAAATTTTCGCAGGTAAAATTACTAACTGGAATGAAGTTGGCGGTCCTGATGCTCCAATCAAATTGTATGGCAGAGAAAGCAGTTCGGGAACTTTTGGTTTCTTTAAGGACAATGTGGTTAGAACTGATTTTTCTCCATCTTGTCAAACGTTGCCAGGAACTGCCGCTATTGTAAATGCTGTTAAAAAAGATAAATTTTCTATTGGATACGGTGGTGCTGCTTATGCTGAAGGAGTAAAAGATTGTGCTGTTAAGAAAGATGACAAAAGCCCAGGCATTTTGCCAACTGCAGCAACAATTAAAAATCATACTTACCCAATTTCTAGATATTTGTATATGTATTTGAAATCAAAACCAACAGGAGAAGCTAAAGCTTTTATCGACTGGATTTTGAGTTCTGAAGGTCAGACTCTTATTGCTGAGGTTGGATATTATCCGTTAAAATAATAATAGTAAAAGATCCCTCATTTTATATATATTGAAGTGAGGGATATTTATGTCTGCCAAATACGAAATGAGCGTAACCGTAAATTGCCCGTAAACAAAATAAAAGCAGACAGTGTCTACATATGAATTCCTAAATAAATAAAATGGATTCCAAATTATTTCCAAAAACAAAGACTTTTACGGAAGAAAGCCTAAAGAAACAATTCAGGATTTCTGAGTTTCTTGCTGAAAAGATTATTTCATCAGTTGCGTTTTTATCCATAGCAGTTATCTTTTTAATTTTCATTTTTGTCTTTAAAGAATCATTGCCATTATTTAGTTCTGGAGCAGATTCTAAAGCATTAACTGAGGCTGAAGCTAAAACTAACAAACCAGAATCTTACGGAGCTACTGCTGAAGAGCTGAAGCCGGAAACGTATGGCGCAGAAACTGAAGAGTTAAAGCCAGAAACCTATGGTTCAGAATCTGTTTCCAATGATGATTTGAAACCTGAATCGTATGGTGATGCCCCAAAAGAAGATTTAACAGTTCCGTCAACTGATGAAACAATGGATGCTGTTTCTCAAAATCAGGAGGGTGAAGATAAAACATGGAGTACATTTTTTACTACGGAATGGGTTCCAGTATCCGATAATCCTCGATTCGGGTTGTTAGGGCTGTTAATCGGAACTTTGAAAGTGACTATTATTGCTATGCTTATCGCTGGTCCGTTGGCAGTTTTAGCGGCCTTATACACTTCCTGTTTTGCATCAAAAAGAGTTAAAGAAATAATTAAGCCTGTTATCGAAATGCTTGCTGCTTTTCCATCAGTAGTTATTGGTTTTTTTGCTCTGATGGTATTGGCCAGTTTCTTCCAGGATGTTTTTGGATATGATTCCAGGCTGAATGCTTTTATTGGCGGAGTAGCCATGGCTTTGGCAGCAATTCCAATTATTTATACAATTTCGGAAGATGCATTGGCGGCTGTGCCAAAAACATATACCGAAGCAAGTTTGGCTTTAGGAGCCAGTAAATGGCAAACTGCTTTTTTTGTGATCTTGCCAGCGGCAACACCAGGTATTTTTGCAGCACTGTTATTAGGAATCGGAAGAGTTTTTGGAGAAACCATGATTGCTTTGATGGCAACTGGAAATGCGGCTTTAGTATCTGCCAATCCTTTTGAAAGCGTGCGTACGTTTGCAGCGACTATTGGTTCTGAAATGGCAGAAACTGTTTTTGGAGAAACTCATTACAGTGTTTTGTTCTTTATTGGCTCTTTGCTTTTCATTTTCTCTTTTGCATTAAATGCGGTGGCTGAGTTTTATGTTAAAGGTAAATTATTGAAAAAATTCCAAGGTAAATAATTATGGATACAGTTATAAATCAAACAGAAAATCATTTTTTTTCCAGTAAAAAAAGAGGTTCGGAAGCAAAAGGTAAATTTTTCATTGGGTTGACCCAATTGGCTGTAATCCTTATCATTGCTATTCTTTTTATTATTTTGGGAATTATTGTATATCAGGGGCGAAGTAAATTTTCTTGGGAATTTATTTCTTCTTTTCCTACTAACGGAATGACAGAAGGCGGAATTTTCCCAGCCATAATCGGAACTTTTATTTTAGTAATCGTAATGTCAATTGCAGCGGTTCCTTTTGGTACAATAACAGCTCTTTATTTAACGGAATATGCTGGTGAAAACTCTAAATTTGCTGCAGCGGTTCGATTCTCTGTTCGTACTTTGGCTGTTGTTCCTTCTATTATTTTTGGTCTTTTTGGTCTTGGTTTTTTTATACAGTTTATTGGAGCTGGCGCTGATACCGTTCTCAACGATGGTCAATTGCGCTGGGGACAGCCTAATATTCTTTGGGCAAGTTTAACGATGTCTTTATTGACATTGCCTGTTATTATTGTTTCTGTCGAAGAAGCTTTGAAAACAATTCCAAGAGAATTGAGAGAAGCAAGTTTGGCACTTGGCGCAACTAAATGGCAGACTATCCGCAAAGTGATTCTGCCGGAATCAGTATCTGGAATTATGACCGGAACTATTCTTGCAGTAAGCAGGGGAGCTGGCGAAGTTGCACCAATTCTGTTTACAGGAGCTGCTTATTATTTGGCTACATTGCCAGGTTCTTTGAGTGATCAGTTTATGAATTTGGGATACCATATTTATATTATGTCCACCCAATCTTCTGATGTGGAGAAAACAATGCCGATACAGTTTGCTACAACATTAGTACTGTTAATCTTGACATTATCATTAAATGTAGTAGCAGTAATCATTAGAGCAAGAATCAGAAGAAAAGCAAAATAAGTATTAAGTATTAAGAAGTTGATGTTTTGAAAGGTATTATTTAAGAATAAAAAAATAAATTTTTATTCTTTTTAACGACAGTAGACTTAACCTATAAAAAATATGAAAGACATAAAAATAAAAGTTAATGATTTGTCACTATATTATGGTGAAAAAAAGGCACTGAATGAAATCACAATGGAAATTCCAGCCAATAAAGTGACAGCTCTGATTGGACCTTCAGGTTGCGGGAAATCAACTTTTTTGAGATGCATTAACAGAATGAATGACTTGATTCCGAGTGTTTCTATTACAGGAGAGATGCTTGTAGAAGGTGTTGACATTTATAATAAAAATGTTGATGTAGTTAATATTCGAAAAAAGATTGGAATGGTTTTTCAAAAATCGAATCCTTTTCCAAAATCCATTTATGAAAATATTGCCTATGGTCCCCGCATCAACGGAATAAAAGATAAAACGCAATTGGACGAAATTGTGGAAACTTCTTTGCGCCAAGCTGCTATTTGGGATGAGCTGAAAGACCGTTTGGACGATTCTGCGCTTGGGCTTTCGGGTGGACAGCAGCAGCGTTTGTGTATCGGAAGAACATTGGCGGTAAGCCCGGATATTATTTTAATGGATGAGCCAGCCAGTGCATTAGATCCTATTTCTACTTCGAAAATTGAGGAATTAATACATCAGTTAAAAGAGCAGTATACGATAATCATTGTCACTCACAATATGCAGCAAGCGGCTAGAACGAGTGACCAGACTGCTTTCTTTTATATGGGGAATTTAATAGAAATGGGTAAAACAAATTCTATATTTACAAATCCTGTCCAAAAACAAACTGAAGATTATATAACGGGAAGATTTGGATAAAAAGTGATTATTAAAAGATTTAAAGATTGAAAAATTTCATAATTCTTGAATCTTTTAATTTTTAAATCATTAAATTTTAAATAAAAAAAGATGGCAACACATTTCGAAATAGAATTAGAAAAATTAAAAGGCATTATTGAAAAAATTGGACACTTGGCCGAGGGTCAGGTAAGCGAAGCCATTAAAATACTTTTGCAGGAGCCAGAAACGGCTGAGCAGAAAATTATAAAAAAACGGAAAGTAGAATTGATAAACTGGATGTCAAGATAGACGAAATCTGTCAAAGGATTTTTGCTTTGCAGCAACCAGTAGCTTCCGATTTGCGTTTTATTATGTCGGCAATGCAAATTAGCAATGAGATTGAACGCATAGGCGATTTATCTGTCAGCATTGTAAAGAAAGCCAAAAACATAAAGGAAAAACACGATTTGGTCGTAAAGTTCAATATTGCTGCTATTTCTAAATTAGTTGAATTGATTACGGTTAAGACCAACCATTGTTTCATAACCCGTGAGGAAAGCACAATTGGTGAAATATTTGTTTTGAACAAAGAAATTAAAAATAAAACCGATGAAGCTGTTCATGATATTATCAACGAAATGAAAGTGAACTCCAAAGCAGTGGTTTCGGGAACGAATCTTGTTATTGTTTTAAAGCATTTAGAACGTATTTCTGAACATTGCACTAATATAGCCGAGTATGTTTATTTTATGGTCAATGCCAAAATTATTAAGCATGATAAAATGGATGATATACTGCCTAAGGAATAATTTTTCTTTAAGAATTCGAAACTCATAGATTGCAAGAAGTCGGAACTGATAAACGGTTCTGGCTTTTTTTATTGGTTTTAAATACGGTGTACTTTGTGTCTCAGCTCCTTTGCGTGGAATTGGACTCGCAAAGGCGTATGCAAAAAAACAGAATGATAAAGCCTGTGAAGTTATCTAACAAACTGAGTTCGATTTGCTGTTCAGGGCTTTTTTCCTTCGAATGCCCCATTTTGCAGGGAGGAACATAAAAACAGTAAAAGCATGCGGAATTTTCATTTTGTAGGTTTGTGACTATTATTTCCTATATTTGAAAAAAAGGTATAAAGAGGCGTCCGTCAGACTTATCCACCCAAATGAGGGTTGATGAGTCTAGTTTTGTCAGACCTATATACAAGTTGGCAGTCATATTATGAGAAACCTAAACAAAACGATATTTGTCTTATTAATAATTTTCTTTGCAAGTTGCGAAAAGAAAGTTACAGAAATAGAATTTGAGAAAAATGTAATGACAGAAATTTTTCCAAGTTTGATTGATTCAACTTGTATTGATATTAGATTAATGACAAATTTTCCGCCAAAATATGGAGAATCGATATACGATAAAACAGGACACTACATTGGAGTTGATTCTACAAAAGCAACTAAAGAAGAAAAATTAAAATTATTAGAATGGAAAAAAAGAACTTTAGAAATAAAGAACGATACGTCCAAAATTATCATTGCTTTTGATCCAAAAATAAAAAATAGTAGAGAAGATTTAAAGAATGATTTTGAAAAACATTTTCCAAATTCTAAGCTTTTTATCCCAAAAGAAAATGAAACTGAATATATTTTAGATTTTAAAAATATCAAACTGAATAATAATTTTGAAATTAAAAACGTATCTCAATTTCCAAAAGATAGAGGTGTAATTTGGGAAACTAAATACAACTTTTTATTTTCTGGGGTTGTTTACTTTTCAAGAATACAATTTGACAAACAAAAAACATTTGGAATTCTTGATGCTGGATTTTATTGCGGAAGACTTTGCAGACAAGGATTCAGAATCTTTATTAAGAAAGTAAATAACAAATGGATAATTGACAAAACAGAAGGAACTTGGATTTCGTAAAAATACGACTGCCAACACACGCTACAAGCAAGCTGGGCATTTGGCTTAATTTAAAATTGGTCTTGTATTTGGAAGATTTGGCAAATCCTAAAATAGGGATTAATTTAGTCCCAAACTGCTTGTAGCGCGAGAGCGTCAGGCTGTGAAAAAACTACTTTAAATTTAGAAAGTATTCGGAGGGTTGCCAAAGAAAAATCTCAAATATGAGATTCTCAAGAGGCTGATTTTAGTTTTTTCACAGACTGACGTTAGCGGTCATTGTGGTGAGACACTTAATCATTTACAACCTGACAAAAATATTCAAACAAAAAAACTTATGACAACAACAGAAAAAATAGAGCGAGTAATAACAAATTTTGTAAAAGGTGGCGACAACAGTGATTTAGTTCTATTAGACAAAGTATTACATAATGATTTCAGAGTCACAAATAATGGGTTTATGGGGTCTTCAGGCATTACAATAATTGACAAAAAAAATATTTATCAAACATCAAAGAGGGCATTTTTGGTGGACTGCGAAGAATAATGAAAATTGAAAGCATTGACGATTGTGAAACTATCGCAATGGTCAAACTGCGTTTAGAGAGTTCCGAGAATTATTTCGTATCGTTTAACTCGTTGGTGTTAGACATTGACAACGAATGGAAGCTTATCAATAATCTTGCAGTTGTAGAGGCTAAGAAATGAAGAAACAAGTATAACGTCAGCAAAAACAACGAACCGCTAACAATGCATTGCCAAAAAACGGGGCAAGACCAGCAAACATCAGCTGTAGTTCACTATCAACTTTGGTTTGGGGATAGACCTCTCCAATTGAGCTTTAGTCTTAATTCTAAATTTTCGTTCTCAATTTAATCTCATTGGTAGGGCAGAACCAGCAACGAACTCCTTGTACTTCGCCAATGCAAAATGTTAGTGGTAACTGCATAGCGTCACCCAAACTGATACAATCCAACTTAAAAATCTTGACAAAAAAATAATCTGATAAACTTTTTTAAATTTAGTTAGCCGGCTAACTAAATTTATTTATCTTTGCCCCTATGAAATCAAAAAGCCAACAAAATTCAATCAGCCAACTGCTTGTTCAGATATGCAAACATCGCAGAAACAAAAGTAATATTTTGTTAGCCGAAGCAAACATTCACGGAGGGCAAGACATTCTTTTGTATTACCTAAGTATTGAAGACGGACAAACAGTTTCTGCATTGGTAGAGAAAATGTGTATTCAGCATGCGACCATTTCTAACATGATTAACCGTATGGAAGCAAATGGAATGATAAAAAAAGAAAAAGATGCTAATGACAAAAGAACATCAAGAGTGTATCTAACAAAAAAAGGAACGGACGCTTACAAGCACATTGCAGAAATTTGGAAAACAATGGAAACTATTGTAACAAAGGGATTAACAGACACACAAGAAAATTCTTTACGAATATTATTAGAAAAGGTGCTTAAAAATTTGAGTTAAAAAAAATTACACAAATACTTAGTCGACTAAATAAATTAATAACTGAAAATAAAATCAAAATCAAATGAATAATCTAAACAACATCACCGTATTCGGTGCAACAGGAAAAATAGGCAAGGAACTCTTGACCTTTTTATCACAAGTCAACATTCCAACAATTGCTGTAACCAGAGACAAAAGCAAAGTGAAAACCCTACCCAATGTAGAGTGGATAGAGGCAGACATGGGTAACAAAGAAACACTTGAGCAAACAATGAAAAACAGCAAATCAGTTTTTCTCGCATCAAGTGTTAATCAAAATTTTGCCACCGAACAAAACAATGTTATTGAAAGTGCAAAGCGATGCGGTGTACAACACATCGTAAAATTATCTTCACCTGGTGCCGATAAAAATTCACAAAACTTTATAGCAAGACCAAATGGAGAGGTTGAAGAATTTTTAAAAGCATCAGGCGTAAACTTTACCATCATTCAACCCAACTCATTTATGCAAAATTGGCTGGGCTATTTTTCAGAAACTATTCAAAGAGAACGAAAAATTTATGAAGCGACAGGCGAAGGCAAAAAACCTTTTATTGACACAAGAGATATTGCCGAAATTTCATTTACGATTTTGACACATCCCAAAAACCATATCAACAAAACTCATTTGCTTACTGGTGGAGTTGCGGTAAATTATGGACAAGTTACAGAAGCTATCAGCAAAGCCATTGGCGAAAAAATTGAATACGTTTCAATGACAAGTGAAGAAGCGAAACAGAGAATGACTGAAAAAGGTATGCCACCAATGATGATAAATACTTTTATAGCCATTGCAGAAGGACAGAGAAATGGGAAAGCCGATTTTGTAAATACAGTTGGAGAGGACATATTAGCTAAGAAATTAATTACAGTTGAGCAATTTGCAAAAGATTATTTAGAATCATTTAGATAAAACAACGAACCGCTAACAGGTACAACGGATTTGGGCAATAGGCTTAATGAAAAATTGGTTTTGTATTTGGGATGATTTGCTTCGCCTATTCGCTATCGCTCGGGTGGCTAATCTGAATAATGGGGTTAATTTAGTCCCAAACCCGCTGTAGTCCCAGAACGTCAGTCTGTGAAAAAACCTCCTCAAATTTAGAAAGTATTCGGAGGGCTACAAAGAAAAATCTCGAATATGAGATTCTCAGGAGGCTGATTTTAGTTTTTTTACAGACTGACGTTATAGGTGATTTCACTACCAAAACAAAAAATTCACAAATAATAAGTTTCACTTTAGTACAACTTACGTATATTTGTATTATGGATAAGCAACGAACAATCATTTTTTACAAAGATTACTTTGAAGAATTCTTTGAAAAACAACGAGAAAAAGTCAAGGCGAAAATTATCTGGACGTTAGAATTAATTCAAGAATTGGACAGAATTCCTGAAACGTATCTTAAACATATTGAAAATACGGACGGGCTTTTTGAAATTAGAATTCAACAAGGAAGCTATATCTTTAGAATCTTTTGCTTTTTTGATCAAGGACAATTAATAATTCTAACAAACGGATTTCAAAAGAAAACGCAGAAGACTCCAAAAAAAGAAATTGAAAAGGCACTTAAAATCAAACAAGACTATGAAAACGAAAAATAATAATATAAAAACACTTGACCAGTTTAAAGATAAACATTACGGAAAAATTGGAACTGTAGAAAGGGACGAACTTGATGCTGGATATGAGAGCTTTAAGATTGGTGCAATGATTCACGAAGCTAGACTTCAAAAAGGTTTAACACAGGAAGAACTTGCTGAAAAAGCAGGAACTACAAAATCCTATATCTCTAAGATAGAAAACAACATTAAAGAAGCTAGATTTTCAACTCTGCAAAAAATTGTTGAGCTTGGTTTGGGTGGGCATTTGGAACTATCAATTAAACTTTAAGGGATCAAAAGAAACCACCTATAACAGCTACAATGGATTTGGGCAATAGGCTTAAGGGAAAGTTGGTTTTGTATTTGAATGATTTGGCAAATCCGAAGAATGGGCTTAATTTAGTCCCAAACCCGCTGTAGTACCAAAACGTAGTACAGTCTGTGAAAAAACCTCCTCAAATTTAGAAAGTATCCGGAGGGCTACCAAAGAAAAAACTCAAATATGAGATTCTCAGTAGGCAGATTTTAGTTTTTTTACAGACTGACGTAGTATGTCACCCTAAACGGCATCGGGGAATTCAAACTAACATGACTTTGCCACCTGTCCAAATTAAATTTTTAGCACATAGCAAAGCTCAAAAAACTCGGATACAAATCAAACCTCGCAAAGAGCTGAAAAAAACAATGCAGTTTCCTTTTATGCTCATAGTTTGCAATAAGCACATATTCTTAATTGAAAACTTCAAAAAGGTTTGTCCTTAAAATGTATCACATCTTTCTTGTTTTGTATAATTTGATACCAAACTCATAATCTAATTTTGTTTCAATATTTAACGACAAAAAATAATGAACAAAATGAAAAAAACAATAATAGTAATTGGAGCAACAGGCTCACAAGGAAAGGGTGTGGTAAATACCTTGGTAAATGAAGGTTCTTTCAATGTAAAAGCAACAACCCGTAATCCTGAAAAATATTCAGGCAAGGCACATGAGGCCGTTTATGCAGATTTAACCGATTTGCAGTCATTAAAGGAAGCGTTTAAGGATGCTTATGGCGTATTTGTGGTAACCGACTTCTGGGCAGGTGCAGACGAAATCACCCAAGGAAGAAATGCCATTGAAGCAGCAAAAGCAACAGGGATACAGCACTTTGTTTGGTCAACACTGCCTGATGTTGAATCAATAAGTAATGGTGAATTTGACGTTCCTCATTTTACAAACAAATCAAAGGTAGATAACTTGGTGAAAAATGCAGGGTTTAAATTCTCAACATTTGTAGAAGCTCCATTCTATTTTCAAAATCTTATCGGACGTCTTGCTCCACAAGAAAAACAAGACGGCACAACAGGCTGGACATTTCCGTTAGATCCGACAAAGAAAGTAATTCATTGGTCGGACATCAATGATATGGGAAAAGTAGTGGCAGGTGCATTTTTGCAGCCTGAAAAAGCTGGTAATAGCAATTACCTTGCATTGGCAACAGAACTGAATAGTTTCAACGACGTACTCGAAGCCTATAAAAAGCACGGAAAAGAGTACAGCTTTACACAAGTCCCAGGTGAAGTATTTTCAACTTTTTTTGAAGGAGCAAAGGAAATGGCAGAAATGTGTGGATTTTGGGAAAAATACACCTATATGGGACCAGATTCTACGTTACAGATTGAATTGGCAAAAGAAATTGCCACCAGTGAATATGTATCATTTGACGAATGGATAAGTCAGAATGAGTAGGAAAACAAGAAATCTGTCAGTAAACAATAATTGATATTTAAAATGAATCAGAAAAAAAAAGTACTGCTTATCAATACGCATCTAAATTATCCTAATTTTAGTGAAGGAGTACTTAATGAATCCCTTCAGGCTATTGCCAAGGAATTTTTTGTGGCTAATGTGTTTGAAGTTTTGGAAACTAAAGTAGAAGATGGTTATGACGCAAACGAAGAGGTTGAAAAGCATTTAGATGCAGACATTATCATTTTGCAGACCCCTATCAACTGGTTTGGGGCTCCTTGGATTTACAAAAAATATGTCGACGATGTCTTTAACAGTGGCAGAGAAAATTTTAGATTTTTGAGTGGAGACGGAAGAACCAGAGAGGATTTAACAAAGCAATATGGAACTGGTGGAAACTTGCAGCAGAAGAAGTTTATGGTATCTGCTACGTGGAATGCTCCAAAGGCTAGTTTTGATGACCCCGCTCAGTTTCTTTTTGAAGGCAGAAGTACTGCTGACGTGCTAATAGCTATTACAGCCAATTACAGATTTTGTGGTGCTGAAGTTGTGGTCGATTATAATTGTTTTGATATATTTAAAGATGGGAATGTAAAAAGTGATTTGGAAAGATATCCGCTTCATCTTAAAGCTGTCTTCAATCTTTAGCATAATATAAATTCTACAGAAAAACTGCTGTAGATTTGCTTGGATTATATTGGTTTTTTAATCAAAATTTGCGTTATGTTGTTACTATAACAAAATCGTATTACATTCTACACATTGCTAAGTGAAGTATTTTCAACTTTTTTTGAAGGAGCAAAGGAAATGGCAGAAATGTGTGGATTTTGGGAAAAGTACACCTATATGGGACCAGATTCTACGTTACAGATTGAATTGGCAAAAGAAATTGCCACCAGTGAATTTGTAACATTTGACCAATGGATAAGTCAGAATAATTAGGAAAACAAAAAGATATAAATAGACAATGGTTTTCAATAAAAATCCATTGTCTATTTATCATTGGGTAATTTAATATTGAAAAATAATTGTAACTTTTAGTATATTTAGACATGAAACATTTTAAGACTATAACCGATGTGTACAAAACAAACGGACTTCCTCCGCAAGAAAATCCATTGCTTGGAGTGTTGACATTTGAAGACATAAAAGACTGCAATTTTGTTTATTCGGAATTTACAATGGGTTTTTACAAGATTGCTTTAAAAAAGGTAAAATTTGGCACACTCTTGTATGGCAAGACCAAATATGATAGCGATACTGGTTCTATGTTTTTTATGAAGCCCAATCAAATCATACGGATGAACGACCTTGAATTAGAAGAAAATGGATTTATAATCTTTATAGATGAAGATTATTTAGTCAATCACCCACTTCATGCTACAATTAAAAAATACAGCTACTTCGATTATGAGGCAAATGAAGCACTGCATCTATCTCCTAAAGAAGAAGAAACCATTTGGAATCTCTTTAATAAAATACGTGAGGAATATTACAACAACCAAGATAATCTCACTAAAGAGATAATTATAGGCTATATTGAGTCCATTCTGAAATATTCGTCAAGATTTTACAATCGGCAGTTCTTGAATCGGACTGTTTTGTCAGGTACAATAATTTCTAAGTTTACAGAAATCCTGAAGGAATATTTTGAAAGCGGAACACTCCAAAAGGATGGATTGCCAACAGTAAAATATATGGCGTCTAAGTTATCGTTATCGGCAGGATATCTTAGCGACTTATTGAAACAGGAAACTGGTAAGACTGCGATAGACCATATTCATACAGCTTTAATTATTGAAGCAAAAAACGTACTGATGAGTACAGACAATACTATAGCGGAAACTGCATTTCAACTTGGCTTTGAAAATCCTCCTTATTTTTCGCGATTATTTAAAAAAACTATTGGGATTACTCCAACTGAATATAGAAATCAGTTCTTGAATTAATGAAATAACTCAATTTGAAAAATCAAAATGAGTCGAAACAAAATATTAATAATTTAGTACAATCATCTATGAAAACACCAAACCCGTACAAAGAAATATTACTAAATCAAATCAACCAAGTTGTCACAGAATCACCGTCTGCTTTTATGATTTGGCTACGACCAGTGGTGAAGGAGATAGGTGAAGGTAGTCTGATTTTTGATTTTACCGTCTCTCCTATTATGATTAACCCTGGGGGTACCTTGCATGGTGGAGTTATTTCCGCTATGATGGATGATATGGTAGGCGCTACTATTCTATGCTTAGGAAAGGCAAATTTGTATGTTACTATTAACAATGTTATTGATTACATGGCACCTGCTAAATTGGACGAAGTGGTTACTGGTAGGACAAAAATAATCAAGTTAGGTCAACAGATAATTAATGTGCAGTTTGAGTTATGGAATATGAATAAAAAGAGACTGCTGGCAAGAGGGTACTCCAACAATATGAAAACAGAATTTCTGTTACCCAAATTATCGCCACCCGTGAAGACCGAATAAGTTATCTCCCTTGCCTTTAATTGTTGATTTTCCAATCAAAGAAAACTTCATCTATAAGCTCATACTAACAACACTATTCTTGACGAGTTTCCTATAGATTTGTGTTGTTGGTTCGGTGGACTAAATATTAAAAAGGTTTATACACTTCCGAGACAAACCCTACCAAGGTTGACACAGACTAAACTTTACAGTACTAAGACGAAGGGTGAACATACAACAGCGGTTTTAAGAAATTGGGGGTTTAGGGCTTAATTTAAAGTTTGTTTTGTACTTTTGATTTTCAGTGCTTAATCGAAAGTTTTGGGCTTACAAATCCCCAACTTCTTAAAGCCACGAAACGTTGACCATGATTGTAGCGCATTATGTTAAAGATTGACATATTAATTAAAATTTAAGTAAATGGAATTTGATGAGTATATAAATTTATTTCAGAAAGTAGCAATCCAAATTGAAAAGCAGGGATTAACTGAAAAAAAACTTGAAATTGCTGTTGGGAAAGTTTTAAATTCCATTTTTTTAAAGCTTTATAAAATATCTTGGACAAATTCAACAGAGAATCCATTGACAGCCGAAACTAGAATTTTTTTTTCAATTTGGGTTAATGAAACAACTTTGCAAGAGAAAAAAATATATTATAATATCCATGCTTTTAAACTTCGAAAATTAAATGGTTACAATATAGAAAGTAGAAAATTTGCAAACTCTTTTAGAGAAAAATTTAAAAATTATTCGCATAAATGGGAAAATGTAAGAACAGATTTTGGACCGCTAACATTAATGGAAGGATGGGTAGAATTGGAAAATGAAAAAGTGCAAGAAAAAATTTTACAACTTGCAAACAACTTTTTAGAAATTGAAAATTTGATTGATAAAACTTTAGTCGATTTTAAAAAATAATAATTGAAATAAAACAACGAACCGCTAACAGGCACTACAACGGATTTTTGCAATATATTTCTAAATGAAAACAAAAAAATCATTAATTATTTTCACATTTTTGTTTGTGATTTTAATCCCTTATTCTGTTATGTTTTTTGAATTTGATTTCGCAGCTTCAATAATTCCAGGTTAGCACACAACAATTAATTCATTCAATTTAATTGCAAATCTAAATAGAATTGTAATCAATATACTTTTTCTAATCGGGCAAATTTTATTTGGAATATATTATTACAAAATGTGGAAAAGCAAACACTAATAATCGAAATCCATTTAAAATACTTTGAATAACTCTTCCCAGTCTGCCGTACTGCTCAATTCAGGAAGCCCTTTGAATTGGTCTATTTGCGAAAGATTTTCAATTCTAAAGCTGTCTTGGGTTGCATACGGCACCATACCTTCTTCTTGTAATTTTTCGGCCAGATAAACCTGTTCGTACTGCCCGGGAGTGGGGATGAAAAAAGCTTTTTTATTCAGTTTGACTAAATCCATAATCGTGGTATAGCCGGATCTGCAGAGTACTTTTTCGCTTTCATTGAAGGTGTATTCCAGCTGGCGCGTTTTCATGAAATTGTAATAGGTTACATCTCCTATCTGCTCTTTCTTTTGTTGTGCTTCGATTATTCCTTTTATAAAAACCACTTTTCCGTCAAAACGCTTTACTTCTTCGGTCAGGTGCGCTTCCAATAATCCCCGCTGAGGTTCGGGTCCAGATAAAATAATCATCAGGTCATACTGAATTGGCAATGCCATTTTGTGCATTCGGCTCAATGGTCCCAAATAGTTTAGTGTTAGAGAATTGTTCTCCAAATGCCCCAGTTTTCCAGTAAGATTTAATTCGGAATTTACATCTGGAATCCAGCAGGCAGTGTATTTTTTTATGATTTTTTGGTGAATTTTACTCGTAATCCAAGTGGTGTTTCCAGTCATGACATTCAACTGATGGGTGATAAAGACAGACGGAATTTTTTTGCTGAAAACTCCCAATCGATTATCCGATATGATTCCGTCTATTTTATATTTTTTCACCCATTTTTTTACAATGTTTTTCTCTTCACTGATAGCTTCCAGCATTTTGGGCAGGCTTTTTATCAGTTTCCATTTAAAGTTTTTGCCGTTTTTGGCATACTCAATCTGATAGGAAGGGAGTTCCAGAGTTTTTAAATACGGAAACTCTTTGCGGAGTAATTCCAGAGCAACTCCGTCTGAAGCAATTATTGGGGTAAAATTATTTTCCTGCAGCGCTTTAATAATAGGAATGCATCGGGTCGCGTGTCCCAGTCCCCAATTTAAGGGCGCGATCAAAATTGTTTTATTTTCAGAGTTTAAATTCATGTGTCAGTCTTACAGTTTAATTGTAAGTCTAAAGATACTTTTTGTGTTGCCTTTTAATGTTTGCAATGTATTACTAAAAGATTATTTAATGTGATAACTCGGGATTTCTATGCTAAAGTAATATCTTTTGGAAAGATAATTCAAACTATTTTTATGTCATATCGAGCGTAGTCGGGATAAGATGCTAGGCTAGGTTGCCAATGACTCGTAAATTTGTCATGATTGACAATATTGTGAGTTTTGGGATTGTAAACAAAAAAGGCTAACCAACATGGAAAGCCTCTTGCAGTTATATTATGAAATCGGTTTATTGCTTGATATAAGTTTTGTTTCCGTTTGAATTGATGTAATATTTACCTCCTTGTGGACCGGTATATACTTTTTTGCCATTGTATTCTCCAGTCACTTTATCAGCAGTTTTTGCTGCAGATTTTGATTTGTCCGAAGATTTAGCAATTTCTTTTTTTACTTCTTTTGTTTTTTTATCGGCTGTAGTTTTAGAATCTTTAGTAGCCTTGTCTGCCGTTTTTTTGGTTTCTTTTACCGTTTTGTCAACAGTAGCTTTAGAATCCTTGGTAGCTTTATCTGCTGATTTTTTTGCCTCTTTCTTAGTTTTATCGGCAGTTGCTTTAGAATCTTTAGTCGCTTTATCTGCCTTTTTTTTGGTGATTTTTGTTGTTTTTTCAACAGTTGCCTGCTCTTTAGTTTTGGTTGTTTGTCCGTAAAAAGCATTCGAAGCAATAAAGATGAAACTTAATAAAAATAATTTTTTACTCAATCTTAGCAGTTTGTTTTTTTTGTTTTCGTGACCCGAGCCTAAAAGGCGAATAGGCGAAGCAATCTGTGATTTCATAGCTATTTAGATTTTAAATTAGATTTAAATTTACTGATTTTTTTTAAAATTGTATGCTAATTGTTTAAAAATAAGCCCTTAATTCAACGCTTCCTGTGTGAATGGCATTGCTGGTTTCGCTTTTTCGGCCTTGATAAACGAAATTCAAGTCTAAAAACTTAGTCAGATTTACTTGAAACAATGTTCTCCAAGTGATGTTTTGTCCTTTTTGCAGCCCTTCCAGCATTTGATATCCTGCCGAAGAATATTCATTGCCAGTAAAGTCATTTTTATACAATGAAATTTCACTGTTGATGTTAAACTTGGAAGTGCCTGTGTAGCTAAATGCGGTTCCAAATCGGTTTTGTGTTAAAGTATCCAAACTGCCAATTTGATTTTCTTTACTGATGTATTCATAAAAAAGATCCAAACTCACATTTTTAGAGAACAGATAGCTAATCTTTGGAATCCATAAATAGCCTTCAATAGTATAGTTTTTTTCGGCAAATGTTTTGGATTCTGTTGCGTTTTGCAACGTTTTTGCGACTATGTCAAACAACCAGCTTTTTTGCAATAAATGCTGGTATTCCAATTGATGAAAGCTGTTGTCATTTTTAATGGTGCCAATGGATAATAAATTTTGGGTCTCATTCTTCGTAAAAGTATAGGTAACTGAATGGTCTCTTTTTCCTCTATTGTACGACAGACTATTGGTGAAAGTTTTGATAAGCCCCAAAATATCTGATGCTGAAGATTCAAATGGATTCAGAGCCAAGTGTTCTCCGTCATTCTTGATTTTTCGGTCCATAATAAAGGAAGTCTGCATATAAAAGTGGGACAGCGCTTTCTTGAACGGTTTGCTGTTTTGCCAAATAATAGGATTGATGATAAACGATTGTGAGAATCTGTTTTGGTTCGTTTTGATATAAATTTGATTGGGTAAAAAGATTCTGGTATAAGTCGCTAAATCCAAAAAAGGAGCAATCTCAAATTCTTCCAAATCCTTAATTCCATCGCCATTGTAATCATTCCAAGTATATTTTCCCTGACCAGCTGGAACTTCAACATACGTGTAATCCTGAAAAGGCATGGTGCCAGAATTAGTTTCGTAACGGGTATTGCTTTGAACTAGTTTTTTAAAATACTGATCGTTATACACTATTCTTGAGTTAAGAGAAGGTGTGTTTTTCAAATTAGGATCAGTATAATCTAATTGTCTGTAGTTCACAAATAAGGAAATATCACGGCTCTCCGTTTTGAGTAATTTGGATTGAAAATTATAACTGTTTGAAGTGTTTACTCTTTGCAGTAATCCATTTTGAACACTGTCGTTTATTCTTCTTGCATAACCCAATTGAAAATATACTTTGGTGCTGTCGCCATGACCAGCGTATATTCCGTATTCCGAAAATCGCTGGCTGAGCAAAGAAAACTGTTGGGTTGCTTTGTTCTTTTCCTGATTGTCTTCAAAGTGAACGCTAGTTCCAACCCAATTCCTTTTGTGATGATAGCGTATCTGCGAAAGATTTCTCAAAAAAGTTGAATTATTTTCTAAATCATCACTTTTTAGATAACTTCCATCGTTTTTTATACTCCATTTTTTGAATTCAAAATTTGTATTGAGGTTGTTTTTTATCCCCGAATACATATTGGAAAGCGCTAATTTCTCAAAAGCATACGTAATGTTTGCAACAGTTGTAGAATCCTTTTTTTTGGGAACTAAATTAAAATTGATTCCAGTTTCCAATAAGCTTTGATTTCCAGTTGCAGTAACAGAGTTGACATTCCAATCGCGGTAAAACTCAATGCTGTTGATTCGCTCTACGGGTTTAAAATCGGCTTGTACAGCTTGAAAATTGGCAAAAGCATCTATGTTCCATTTTTTTGAATACAGCCGCTGTTTTGCGTTGATTTCGCCCGATAATCCTTGATTGTTGCTGTCGTCTATGGATGAGAATAAATTTTGGTCACTGTTGCTGACGGCCAATTCAAATGATACGGCTGTTTTCTCAGAAGGATTGTATTTTCCAAAGAAAGTGGCTACCTGAGATTTTATAGGAGCGATTAATTGAATAATAGGCTGATAGTTTCCTTGTGGAATTCCGTTTGCTGGCGCGACATATTCAAATATTTTATCAACGCTGGTTGGGTTGGTTAAAATATAATTTCCTTTGGCTTGACCAACCAAGGTAAACTGAACATTGTACAATTCATCATTAGAGTCTGTGGAATATTCATAAATGGTTTCTGCGCCGAGAATGGTTTTTTTGTACTGTATTTTCTTTTCGTCATAAGTGTCAGGAACTGCCGATGGAGCAACCATTAAACTGGTATTATCGCCTGCTTCTGCCAAAATTTGAGCTTGTTCCTGTGAAAGATTCTGCTGAACCGGCTGATTTTTTAAATCGTTTTCAGAATATACCGCAGCGCCAAAACTCCATTTTTTGTCGGTAAAACTTCCGCCGTCGTAGGTGATGAATCGGGAATAATTGTTTTCGGAATATTGGTATTCGACCACAATCCGCATTTCAGATGTAATCGGGAATTGTGGCGTAAAAACAATTTCCCCCGAATTATAATCAATAATATAATCGTTCTCCTGACCTCTCTTGACTAAATTGCCATTGACATAAACCCGTTCAGAGCCAATGATGACCAGCACATATAATTCGCCGTTTTTTCCAACTAATTTATAAGGTCCCTGATTGCCTTCCTGTCCTTTGAAATTACTGCTGGCGTAATTTCCAGTCACCAGTCCGCCGGATGCAAAAACGGTTGTCTTTTTGTCTTCGGTTCCAAAGTTGACGGTTGCTAACAGTCCTTGTGTTTTCTTGTTGAAAGTCAGGAAACGTGTAGTATTGTTTCCTATGAATACATCGCCGGCACGAACATTCCAGCTGTCGGTAAACAGTTCCATGAATATGTTGTCATACTGGTTCAGCCGTTGGGAATAACTGCCTTCCTGAACTGGAATGTTGGTGTCCTGAATCGAGGCTCGGATACTGACTTTCTCAGATATTTTTCCTGTGATTTTAAAATCTAAATTCGAATTGACTACTGCGTTTTGATTGTTGCCTACAATGACACTTCTGGAAAGACTGCCCACAGCAACAAGTCCATCAAACGGAATATTTTTGGGTGTCGATGGGTTTTCTATCCGATATAATTTTTGATTCGTGGCTTCGTTATCAATAATTTTACTGCTGTCGTAAACAGTATATTCTTTGGTTAAAATATCGGGCAGTTTTTGATAATGAACCGTAAGGGAATCAGCAGACGATAGGTTTTGGTTTTTGAATAAGAGAATGCCTTTTGGAAAATTTACTTCGTATGAAGTGCTGTCAATGACTTGGTTTTTATGGTCGAAAATTTTAAAAAAATTGGAATTGATGCTCACATTTTCCAGATGTATGGTATCTGTTGTGAAAGCTATTTTTTTGGTGGTGTACCCCAAGTCTGTTTCTTGTGCGTGAAGCGCAGAAAAACAAAAAATGACAATCCAAAATAATACTTTTTTTAGCATAAACAGTATAACTCCAAAGTGCCAAAATTAGTGTTTATTATTTTATAATGTGTTAATTAGGGAATAGAGGAGAAGTCAATTGAGAATTGTTTTTAAAAGAACTAAACAGCTTCCCAATAGTCACTATAAAAGTTTTCGGTTTTCATTAATTCCGAATGATTTCCAGATGTGGAAATCGTCTTATTTTCAAGAATATAAATTGTATCTGCGATGTTTTTTAGAATATCCATTTGAATAATAAAAATGCCTTTCTGGATTAGAAAGGCATTGATGCTATTTTAATCTATTAGCCAATACTCACTATGAAAATTTTCTGTTTAAATACTTAGGAGAATGCCTCTTGAATAAAAATTATTTCATAAGTTATAATAGGTTAATATAGAGTTGCTTATAAAAAAGAATCGTCAATTTTTTTTATAACATATTATTCCATTAATTTTTGTAAAATTATGACCAAATTTTCACGCTTGCATTTTATAGACAAGAAAACGACGTTGATTAAAATAAGAATAAAATTTTTTGCAAATCGTCAAAAGTAAGGATAAGGCAACTCTTTATTTTGGTTTCGTTACCGAATATGTATTTTGCGCAGGAACATCTTCTTTATATTTTGCGATTATCCCTTGCAATTCTTGACTCCATTCCTGTCCTGCCTGCATTGATTTTTGTCCAAGTTCGCCAGCTTTTTCACTCATTTTTTTTCCTACGGGACTTTCATAAAATACAATCATTGCTTTTATGTCAGCAGGGGTATAAATTTCCATATAAACATTAGACATTTTGTCAAGCAAACTTGGAATAGAAGCATCAAATTCTTTTGAAAAATTTTCTTTTTTATTCTCCGGAACCATATTCAAAATTTGCGGTTTTACAAGTTTTATTTGAGCATCGGCGCCACTAATAGAGATTAGTTTTAATACATCTGCTTTAAAACTGGCATCTTGCGCTATTGTTATTTGTGCTATTAACAAGAATGCAATTGATAGTAATAATTTTTTCATCGGATTATTATTTTATAATTTAACTTTTAAGGAGGCAAAGATTAATAAACTGAAATCAGTTTCCTATTCGAAAATGAATAATTTTGTTGATGGATCTTGTAATTATGTTAAATTTTATGGATTGTGTAAATATCACCAAAAGTAGGTATTGTTATTGTTGCTTTAATGCGAGATATTTATAAAAAAATATATAATGAGTATTGGTGCTAGAATAAAGAGACTTAGAGTGTCATTTAATTTTTCTCAACCTGAATTAGCCTGCCGTTTAGGAATATCGCAAACGACTTTGTGTAATATTGAAAGTGATAAATGTAAAAAATAGATTTTCTGATGATGGTTAAGGTTTGTCAAGAGTTTGATGTTACGATCGATTATTTTTTAAAAGATAAACAATCGAGTCAGGCAATGGCTGGCTAATTTCAATAAACAAAAAATGGAAGTCGTTAATTCGGCTTCCATTTTTTAAATTAACTAATGTTTTTTTCTAAGATTTAATTCTCTTTAGTCACAATCTGCATCGTTTCTCTGCTCACTTGTTTTAAAAGAACCGTTTTGTTTTCTTCCACGGTTTGAGCAGCATTTTCATTAAAATGTCTGATGGTATATAAGGTCACATTTTCGGTGAAATCTACTTTGAACTTTTTGGAAAGGATTGCATTCAATTCATTGAAATTCCCAAATTTATCTTCCACACATACTGAGAAACTAATCGCAGAATTCTGGATTAAGTTTACTTTTAGCTTAAATTGGTGAAACAAACCAAAGATTTCGCTGATGTTTTCTTCCATGATGAAAGAGAAATCTATTGAAGACAATGAAATCAGCAATTGATTTCTTTTTACAATAAAACAAGGCAAATACGGTTCAAGATCTACGCCTTTGGAAACAGCTGTCCCTTTTAGCAACGGATTGATAAAAGATTTTACATACAATGGAATTTCTTTTTTCTGTAAAGGCTGTAATGTTTTTGGGTGGATAACCGATGCTCCGTAAAAAGCCAATTCGATAGCTTCACGATAGGAAATTTGGTTCAGCAGGCTTGCATTTTCAAAATACCTTGGATCGGCATTCATTACTCCGGGAACGTCTTTCCAGATAGTTACGCTTTCGGCATTCAGGCAATATGCAAATATAGCGGCACTATAATCGGATCCTTCGCGCCCTAAAGTAGTTGTGAAATTGTTTTCGTCTGATCCCAAAAATCCTTGGGTAATGTTTAATATTTTACGTTTAACGTTGTTGGCAATATTTTTTTGCGTCAATTCCCAATCTACTTCAGCATCACGGTAAGTAGAATCTGTCTTAACAAAATTTCTAACATCCAACCATTGTGTCTGTATGCCTTTGAAAGCCATAAAATGACTCAGAATAGTAGTCGAAATCAATTCTCCGTAGCTTACAATTTGATCGTAAACAAAGTTATAATTTGGCGATTTATTATGCGCTAAAAAATATTCTAAATCAGCAAATTGAGTATTTACAGCAGTAAAAGCTTCATTTTTATCGTCTTCAAATAAATCTAATAGGATTTGATTGTGGTATTTTTTTACTTCTTGTACCGATGAATTTAATTCGGGTGATTTGTCAAAATAATTTTTGATTACGTCTTCAAGTGCATTAGTTGTCTTTCCCATAGCCGAAACGATAACCAGCACATCTTCATAGCCCACTTGTTGTAAAACGTCATATACGTTTTTGATACCGGCTGCATCTTTTACAGAAGCACCACCAAATTTGAATACCCTCATAGTATAAAATTAAATTTCAAAATATTTAAATTTCAAATTCCAAACATCAATTTTGAACTGGAATTTGATGTGATTTTTTTATTCGGATTTATTTTTTTCTAAAAATAAATCAATTGCAGCTTCATCCATTTGAACTACTCTCCAGTCTTCAAGAATATTGGCTCCCGATTTTTTGTAAAACTCCATTGCTGGTGTGTTCCAGTCCAATACATTCCATTCAATTCTTCTTACTTTGTCCTTTTTCCCCTGTTTGATAATTTCAGAATACAAAGCGTAGCCTAATCCTGTTCCGCGCATGTTTTCTTTTACAACTAAATCTTCCAGATGGATTGTCTTTCCTTTCCAAGTAGAGTAGCGGTAGTAATACAATGCTATGCCTACAATTTCGTTTGGGTTATTGGCAGCTTCGGCAACAAAAACTTGAAAGAGGGGTTTGTCTCCAAAACCATCGCCAATAAGATCATCAACCGTTATTAAAACTGCATCTGGCTCTTTTTCGAATACTGCCAGTTCCTGAATTAATGCTAAAACACCATGCATGTCCTCTTTTCTTCCTTTGCGTATTTTCATGATTTCGTGTTTTTATTCTTGAATTCTATTAAAAAACAGTCAATTAGGAACTTGTTTTTATGAAATATGTAGCAAATATACAATACAGATAAACTATCTAAGTATTATTCTTTTCATTTTCACAAAAAAAACGATATTTGTGACTTCAAACTAACTACATCGATTTCGTAATGAAAGAAAGAAACAAAACATTAGGCGAATTTATCATTGAAAATCAAAAAGCTTTTCAATACTCATCGGGTGAATTATCCAGGATTATTAATTCAATTCGGTTGGCTGCCAAAGTTGTCAATTACAAAGTAAACAAAGCAGGATTAGTAGACATTGTCGGTGCTGCCGGCGAGCAGAATATTCAAGGCGAAGATCAGCAAAAATTGGATGTTTATGCCAATGAAGTTTTTATTCAGACTTTAATTAATCGGGAAATTGTCTGCGGGATCGCTTCAGAGGAGAATGATGATTTTATTACAGTCGAAGGAAGTGATAACAGTCATAATAATAAGTATGTTGTTTTGATGGATCCGTTAGACGGCTCTTCTAATATTGATGTAAATGTTTCTGTAGGAACTATTTTTTCGGTGTATAGAAGAATTACGCCTATCGGAACTCCCGTAACACTAGAAGATTTTCTGCAGCCTGGTATTAATCAAGTAGCTGCAGGTTACGTAATTTATGGAACTTCGACTATGCTTGTCTATACTACAGGACATGGAGTGAACGGATTTACTTTGAATCCTGCTATCGGAACTTTTTATCTCTCGCATCCTAATATGAAATTTTCTGAGGATGGAAATATATATTCGATTAACGAAGGGAATTATGTTCATTTTCCGCAAGGGGTAAAAGACTATATCAAGTACTGTCAGCTCGAAGAAGAAGATCGCCCTTATACTTCCCGTTATATTGGAAGTTTAGTTTCGGATATTCACAGAAACATGATTAAAGGAGGAATTTATATTTATCCAACAAGCTCTAAAGCTCCAAGAGGAAAACTGCGTTTGCTGTACGAATGCAATCCGATGGCTTTTATCGTAGAACAAGCCGGCGGAAAAGCTTCGGATGGTTTTGACCGGATAATGGAAATTCAGCCTGCAGAACTTCATGAAAGAGTGCCTTTCTTTTGCGGAAGCTTAAACATGGTTAAAAAAGCCGAAGAGTTTATGCATAAAGCAAAACTGAGCAAATATTAAATAGTAAACCAAAACAAACCAAAGAATAAACCAAAAAAACAGCTCCCATTTTCGGGAGCTGTTGTTATTTATACATGTTTTTCATTTCATACAAAAAAGTTTCTTCATCTACTTGTAAGTCTACTAATTTTAGTGCTTTGTTTACTATGTAATTTACATTGCCAGGGGTAAAACCTAAGGCAAGAGCAAACTTAACCAATAGGTGTTCCTGTAAGTCTCCCAATTGATGATCACGGTGTACAATTCTGGCCAGTTTATAGAGAGCTTCCAGTCTTTCGATATATAAATAAGGTGCGTTGATTGGGTATTTAGAAGGATCTTCTAAAATCTCGTCGTATTCTTCCTTAGAAATTTGAAGCGCTACAGCTAATTTATCCAAAAAATTTTGCTCTTGCTCAGTAATATTACCATCGGCATGGGCTACACGGACAATGGCTGAAAAATGACCTCGGTTCTTTTGTATGTTTTCACTGTTGAATAAGTCTGAAAAAGGCATAATGTTTGTGTTTAAGGTTTGATATAAAGTTAGTTATTTTTTAGTATTGATTTTATTTTTTGATCGTTTTTTTGTAGGATTGAGGGACGTTTTTATTTTTTTAGTTAATGATTTTTTAATCAAATATTTCATTTTCAAAATTAATCGTAAGTTTACGTCCCCATATCATTTAATTCATTTAGTAATGTCAGAATTTCTAATATACTTTCAGATAGGTTTAAAACATGTATTGAATATACATGCTTATGATCATGTTTTGTTTTTAATTGCATTGTCTGTTCCTTTCTCTTTTAATGACTGGAAAAGAATTTTGCTTTTAGTAACTGTATTTACCTTGGGACATACTGCGGCACTTTTTCTTTCGGTTTTTGAAATTATAGCTGTCAAAGTTAATGTGGTCGAATTGCTGATACCAATTACGATTTTAATAACTGCTTTCTATAATTTATTTACGGCAGGGAAAACCAGTAAAAACGGAAGCGTCAATTTAGTTTTTATAGTAACATTGTTTTTTGGGATCATCCACGGGTTGGGGTTTTCAAATTATTTTAAAACACTATTGGGAGGCAGTGCCACTTCAAAATTATTGCCAATGTGTGAATTTGCATTAGGAATAGAAGCGGCTCAAATTACAGTTGTCATTGTAGTTTTGATTTTGTCTTATATTGTACAGACAGTCTTTCGTTTTTCAAAACGGGATTGGGCATTGGTGATGTCAGCATTTATAATTGGGGTAGTTTTGCCAATGATTTTGGAAAATGAAATCTGGAAGAGATAGACATTTATGGAAAAAATAAAATTAAACAAATACGACAAGGCCTATCTTAGGATTGCTACAGAATGGGGTTTGTTGTCCTATTGCAAAAGAAAACAAGTAGGGGCCATTATTGTAAAAGACCGAATGATTATATCTGATGGGTACAATGGAACGCCATCAGGGTTTGAAAACTGCTGTGAAGACGAAGACGGATTAACACGCTGGGATGTTCTGCATGCCGAAGCTAATGCCATATTGAAAGTGGCGAGATCTACACAGTCTTGTGAAGGAGCTACTTTGTATATAACGCTTTCGCCTTGTAAGGAATGCAGTAAGCTTATTCATCAGTCTGGGATAAAAAGAGTGGTTTATCATAATGGTTACCGAGATGATTCTGGATTGCAGTTTTTAATAAAGGCGGGTATAGAAGTAGAACATATCCCCGTTTTAGAAGATTAACAAAATGAAATTTGATAACAAGTATTTGCCCATATTAATTGGAGGCATTTTTGCCTTAGGCATTTTTATTGGCAGTTTGTCTGGCTCGCCATCATCCAAATCTTTTATTGCTAAACAAAACACTAAAGAAAAACTTAATAAGCTGATTGATTTCATCGATAATGAATATGTTGATGATGTGAATACAGATTCTATTGTAAGCTTAACTGTTGATAATATTTTGGCAAAGTTAGACCCGCATTCGGTGTATATTCCAGCACAGCAGCAAGCAGAAATAGCGGAGACCATGAAAGGAGATTTTGTGGGAATTGGAATTAATTTTTACATGTTTAAAGATTCTGTTGCAGTTATAGCTCCCGTAAAAAATGGTCCTTCTGCTAGAGCGGGTATCTTGGCTGGAGATCGTATTCTGTTTGCGGATAAAATCAAATTATTTGGCCGGAAATTACCTAATGACAGTTTGTTTGCTACTTTAAAGGGAGAAGTTGGTTCTAAAATAGAATTGACAGTTTACCGCAAATCTGAACATAAAAAAATGAAGATCACCATCAAACGTGATGTGATTCCTTTGAAAAGTGTTGATGTTGCCCTGCGGTTAAATGCCACTACTGGCTATATCAAGATAAATCGTTTTGCCGAAACTACTTATGCCGAATTTATAAAAGCTATGGCCAGCTTAAAAAAGCAAGGCGTAAAATCTCTTGTAATTGATGTTCGCGATAATGGCGGAGGATATATGGAAGAAGCAATCGCCATTGCCGATGAGTTTTTGAAAGACAAAACACTGATTGTGTTTACCAAAAGCACAAAAGAACCAACTGAGAAAATGTTTGCTACAGAAAAAGGCAGTTTTGAAACGGGCAATGTATTTGTTTTAATTAATGAAAACAGTGCTTCGGCCAGTGAGATTTTAGCAGGAGCGATACAGGATAATGACCGCGGGACAATCGTAGGAAGGCGCTCTTTTGGTAAAGGGTTGGTGCAGCGGGAAATGGATTTTAATGATGGTTCGGCGGTTCGGCTTACAATTGCCAGATATTATACGCCAACAGGAAGATCTATTCAAAAGCCTTATTCCAAAGGGAATGAAGAATATTTTAAAGAATCGGATTCGCGTTTTTTACACGGAGAATTGTATAAAAAAGACAGTATAAAAGTGGTGGATTCCTTGAAGTTTAAGACTAAAAAAGGAAAAATTGTTTATGGTGGAGGCGGTATTGTTCCTGATGTTTTTGTGCCTTTGGAAGCAGAACATGGAACTGAAAATGTTTCGTATTTATTACAGTCAGGAATTGTAGGGCATTTTGTTTTTGAGCAATTGGATAAAAACAGAAATATGTTTGCAAAAATGACTTTCGATCAGTTTCAAACTAAAATCAATACAACCGATTTATATTTTAATGCCTTTGAAAAGTATCTTGCCCAAAACGGATTGCAGATCAATTTGATTAACTATAAAGCTTTGGTAAAAAGATATGTTAATGCTGAATTTGCCCGACAATTGTATGGCGACAGCTATTATTATAAAATGGTTCTGAAAGAAGATGCTATGATTAAAGCAGTTTTGAATCCAAAACAGTAAACAAAATAAAAATGAAAAATACGCTTCGATTTTCGGCAGTTTTAATGCTTTTGGTTTTTACCGTTTCTTGTGCCTGTATGAAAGATAAAAATACAATTTCAGGAAAAGTTGTGTCTGTTGAGTTTGGAAAAGACGGCTATACTGCTAGAATTGGCACGGATAAAAACGAGGTTTATTTCGCGTTAATTAGTATAGTGAATCTTGGCGGTCCTCAAAATTACAAAAAGCTCAAAGAAGGTGAGGAAGTTACAGTAAAAGGAGAAATCTGGAAAACTGAAACCGAAAATCATATCAAAGTAAAAGAGATTGTTTCGGTTAAGTAAATGAAATTAATTTATCGAATACTGTCGTGAGAATGACTTTGTGTGCCTCCGTTCCATAAAGTAAGCAAATCGGTAGCAACAGCGGCACCGCTTCCTGCGGCAATAGCCAGCTGGCTTCTCCACCCTGCAAGAGTTCCTGTCACATAAATGCCGTCAGCTACTTTATGATCTGTGTTTTTAAGTTGGATTCTTTGTTTTTCGGGTAAGGTTTTTTTGTGTGGTTCTACAAATTGCATCAAGCCTTCAATAGCAAATGTATTGGCAGAGCCTATACCAATGACAATATTTTGGGTTTGGTACGTATTTTTGTTAGTAATTACAGTAAATTCAGGATAGTGTCCTTTAATTTTTAATACTTTTTCTTCGGGGATTTGAGTGATATGAGGATAAGTTTCGGATAAATGCTCTATACTTTCGATTAATAATTCAGATCCTAATTTTCCTGGAGCAATTCCATAGGCATTGTTGAAAAGTGCTTCTTGTAGAGCAGAAGTCTTCTGGTGGGTAAAGATCCCAATTTTCTTATTAGCAACAAACGCTTTCTTTTTGGCTGAGCCCAATACCATTGCGCATGACATTCCTGAAACACCTCCGCCTATAATCAATACATCAAACACAGTTATGCGTTATCGTTCATTTTTTCAACTATTTTTTTAGACATTCTAAAAATCAGAAGAATTAATACTGCACAAAATGAAGCGACTACACCAACAAGCGCGATTACACTGTCTCCTTTAAACGGATTTTGAAAATCAATTAAGGTAATATTGAAAACAAGAAGCGAAACGGCTAAAAACACTAAGATGTTAGTGAAAATTTTCATAAGTTATATTTTTTTTTAACCGGTAAAGTTTTATTCATAGACTATCGTTAAATCGTTCAAATACAAGTAATCTTTACCAGAAAAGATTTTAGGGGATAAATTTATAATTTTTTTTTTTAGAGAAACAAACCTTTAACATTAGCGGCAAATAATTTAACAGCTATTGCCAAAAGGACTACACCAAATGTCTTACGAATTACCCCAAGTCCATTTTGACCCAGCATTTTTTCGATTTTTCCAGAAGATTTTAAAACAATATAAACTAATATAATGTTTAGTACTATGGCGATAACAATATTTAGAGTGTGAAATTGTGACCGCAATGAAAGTAAAGTAGTCATTGTTCCAGCACCTGCAATGAGTGGGAAAGCTAATGGAACGATAGAGGCGGAGCCTGCTTCTTCATCTCGATAAATTCGAATTCCCAAAATCATTTCTAATGCTAAAAAAAATAATACAAAAGATCCTGCTACTGCAAATGAATGTACGTCAATACCTATGAGACTCAAAAATTCTTCTCCTATAAATAAAAACAGTACCATAATGAGTCCTGCAACCAATGCTGCTTTCTCGGATTCAATATGGCCGTGTTTGGCTCTTAATCCTACTATGATTGGAATGGATCCTACGATATCAATTACAGCAAAAAGAACCATTCCTACCGTTATTATTTCTTTTATATTGAAATCCATCATAAATATTAATTTTAATGAATAATTGCTTGGGAGCATTAAGGTTTCAAAAATACGTATATTTTTTCATTACAGGAATTCTAGTGTTAATTGATAATGGAGTCAAATAATTTGTTTTTTATATTAATGAACAGATAATTAATAGGTTGTTGAGGCTGAAAATAAAAAAGGCTAATGATTTATGTAAGTAAAATAGTTGCAATGTGTTAATTTGATGTGTAAGTTTAAAAGTGGATTTTTATTTCCTGAATCTTTGGTTACCTTTGCAAAATGTTTCAGCTAGGAAAAACCATCGTCTCGGAGGATATACTCGAAAAAGAATTTGTTTGTAATTTGTCAGCCTGCAAAGGGGCTTGCTGTGTCGATGGCGATGCGGGTGCTCCATTAAGTTTGGCAGAAACAAAAATATTGGAGGAAATATATCCAAAGGTGAAACCATTTTTAAGAAAACAGGGAATTGAGGCGATTGAAGCTCAGGGTACCTGGGTAAATGGAACAGATGGCGATCTGGAAACACCGCTGATTGACAATAAAGATTGTGCTTATGTCATTTTTGACGGGAAAACTGCACTTTGCGGAATAGAACAAGCTTACAATCAAGGAATAATTGACTGGAAAAAACCGGTTTCCTGTCATTTGTATCCTATACGAGTTAAAGATTTCACCGAGTTTGCAGCTGTTAATTATGACAAATGGGATATTTGTGACGCAGCCTGTTCTTTAGGACAGGAACTCGAAGTTCCAGTGTATAAATTTGTCAAAGAAGCCCTTGTACGCCGCTTTGGAAACGACTGGTATTTGGAACTTGAAAAAGTTGCCGAAGACTTAAAAAAAGGTTTGTAGAAACCAACTCTGAAATTCTTATTTTTTTCTTTTAAATTCGTTATTTTATGGGAGTTTGCATCGTTTTATTAGGTGTAAATTATTGAAAATCAAATAAATATAATTTGTATGAAAAGTATTCCCATTTGTATTTTTTGTTAAAAACTATGAGCTATTGTGAATAAGTTTGACTTTTAATAACCGCATTATTTCACAATCTTTGTAATTCGGTTTTCGTATTCATTTTCATAAAAAAAAATCAAAATAAACAACATAATCCAATGTCTAAAATAGAACCAATTTTACAAGAAAATAAAAATCGTTTCGTAATTTTTCCAATTAAGCATCATGATATTTGGGAAAGATACAAAATGATGGAAGCTAGTTTTTGGACTGCTGAAGAGATTGATTTGTCACAGGATTTAAATGATTGGAATAATAAGTTAAATGATGATGAACGTTATTTTATAAAACACATTTTAGCTTTTTTTGCAGCCTCAGACGGAATTGTTAATGAAAATCTTGCTGAGAATTTTGTGAATGAAGTGCAATATGCTGAAGCTAAATTTTTCTATGGTTTCCAGATCATGATGGAAAATATCCATAGTGAAACGTATTCTCTTTTGATTGACACCTATGTAAAAGACGAAACCGAAAAATCGGATTTATTCAATGCTTTGGATGTTTTTCCTGCTATCAGAAAAAAAGCAGACTGGGCATTAAAATGGATTGAATCGGATTCTTTTGCCGAAAGGCTGATTGCTTTTGCAGCAGTAGAAGGGATTTTCTTTTCAGGAGCATTTTGTTCTATTTATTGGTTGAAAAAACGGGGATTAATGCCAGGTTTGACCTTTTCAAATGAGCTGATTTCCCGTGACGAAGGTGTTCACTGTGATTTTGCAGTTCATTTGCATAACCACCATTTGGTAAATAAAGTGCCAAAAGAAAGAATTAGAAGTATTATCGTTGATGCTTTGAATATAGAAAGAGAATTTATTACCGAATCGCTTCCTGTGAGCTTAATCGGGATGAATGCTGGTTTAATGACTCAATATCTGGAATTTGTAGCCGACAGGCTATTGGTAGAGTTGGGTTGTGACAGAGAATACAATGTTTCTAATCCATTCGATTTTATGGATATGATTTCACTACAAGGGAAAACTAATTTCTTCGAGAAAAAAGTTGCTGAATATCAAAAATCAGGCGTTAAAGTTACTGAAGGCGGTGATTCCCAAAAAATAAGCTTCGACGCTGATTTTTAAAATACAATTTTGATGTAAAATACGTTATAGTATTTAACGCAGTTTAAAAAAATAATAAAAGAACAATTATAATTAAATAGTTTTTTAAGATCCCCAAATCTGAAAGCTAAGTTAATTCAGTCCCGTTATTTTCGGGACATACAACGGCGTTTTGTTTCATTTCATTTTTATGCGATGAAACGAAATATCGAAGTGTGTTATGGATTAACGCAGAGTAAAAAAATGAATTATGAATTCCTACTGTTCGTAAGTCACAATTCATTCACTAAATAAATTAGAGAGTATGTACGTTGTAAAAAGAGACGGCCACAAAGAGCCTGTAATGTTTGATAAAATTACAGAGAGAATTAAAAAGTTATGTTATGGCTTGAACGAATTGGTTGATCCAGTTAAAGTTGCTATGCGTGTTATTGAAGGTTTGTATGATGGGGTTTCTACATCCGAACTGGATAATCTTGCTGCAGAAACTGCTGCTTCTATGACAATTGCTCACCCAGATTATGCACAATTGGCCGCTCGTATTGCGATATCAAATTTACATTCAAACACCAAAAAATCATTCTCGGAAACGATGAATGAAATGTATCACTATATCAATCCAAGAACTAATCAAGAGTCGCCATTATTGGCTGAAGAGGTTCATAAAGTGATTATGGAAAATGCCGAATTTTTGGATTCGCATATCATTTACAATAGAGATTTTAACTACGATTATTTTGGTTTTAAAACGCTTGAACGTTCGTATTTATTAAAAATAAACGGAAAAATAGTGGAGCGTCCGCAACACATGCTGATGCGTGTTTCTGTTGGGATTCACCTTGACGATTTAAAATCGGTATTGGAAACTTATGACTTAATGTCTAAAAAATTCTTTACCCACGCAACTCCAACTTTATTTAACGCAGGTACTCCAAAACCTCAAATGTCTTCTTGCTTCCTTTTGGCAATGCAGGATGACAGTATTGATGGTATTTATGATACTTTAAAACAAACAGCAAAAATCTCGCAATCAGCTGGCGGAGTTGGACTTTCTATCCATAATGTTCGTGCAACGGGTTCTTATATTCGTGGTACAAACGGTACTTCAAACGGAATTGTGCCAATGTTGAGAGTTTTTAACGATACAGCTCGTTATGTAGATCAAGGTGGAGGAAAAAGAAAAGGGAGTTTTGCAATTTATATCGAAACTTGGCATGCCGATATTTTCGACTTTCTGGATTTGAAAAAGAATACAGGTAAAGAAGAGATGCGTGCCAGAGATTTATTCTTCGCGATGTGGACTTCTGATTTATTCATGAAACGTGTTCAGGAAGATTCTACTTGGACTTTGATGTGTCCTAACGAATGTCCAGGTTTGTATGATGTGTATGGCGAAGAATTCGAAGCTTTATATACCGATTATGAATTTAGAGGAAAAGGTAGAAAAACCATCAAAGCACGTGAATTATGGGAGAAAATCCTTGAGTCACAAATTGAGACTGGAACGCCTTATATGTTGTATAAAGATGCAGCCAACAGAAAATCAAACCAAAAAAATCTAGGAACTATTCGTTCATCGAATTTGTGTACCGAGATTATGGAATTCACTTCAAGTGATGAGGTGGCGGTTTGTAATTTGGCTTCTATTTCTTTACCGATGTTTATCGAGAATGGAGCTTTTAATCATCAATTATTATTTGATGTAACTAAACGAGTGACTCGTAACTTGAACAGAGTAATCGACAGAAACTACTATCCTGTAAAAGAAGCCGAAAATTCCAATATGCGTCACAGACCAATCGGTCTTGGAGTACAAGGTCTTGCTGATGCTTTCATCATGTTACGTTTGCCTTTTACAAGTGACGAAGCTAAAACATTAAACCAAGAAATATTCGAAACCCTTTACTTTGCTGCCTGTACCGCATCTATGGAAATGGCAATAGAAGAAGGTCCATATTCTACTTTCAAAGGTTCTCCAATGTCAAACGGTGAATTCCAGCACAATTTGTGGGGAATGAAAGACGAAGAGTTATCAGGAAGATGGGACTGGGCTTCGCTTAGAAAAGAAGTGGTGAAAAACGGAGTTCGTAACTCATTATTGGTTGCGCCAATGCCAACGGCTTCGACTTCTCAAATTTTGGGTAACAACGAAGCATTTGAACCTTATACTTCAAATATTTACACAAGACGTGTACTATCTGGAGAATTTATCGTAGTGAACAAACATTTATTACACGATTTAGTAAGACTTGGATTGTGGAATGATAACTTGAAACAAGAAATCATGCGTCACAACGGATCGGTGCAGAACATTGATATAATTCCGCAAGATTTGAAGGAGTTGTATAAAACTGTTTGGGAAATGTCAATGAAAGATATCATCGATATGTCTCGTCAAAGAGGATATTTTGTAGATCAGTCACAATCGCTGAACTTGTTCATGCAGGACGCCAATTATTCTAAATTGACATCTATGCACTTCTATGCTTGGCAGTCTGGATTGAAAACCGGAATGTACTACTTGAGAACCAAAGCAGCGGTTGATGCTATTAAGTTTACGTTGAACAACGATAAAAAAGAGGAAGCTATTCCTGATTCTAAACCACAAGCAAGAGTTCTTGAAGCCGTTGAGGTGCAAGCTCAAATGACTCCTGAAGAATACAGAGCAATGATTGAATTAGCTAAAAATGCTGGCCCGGAAGATTGCGAAATGTGTGGGTCTTAATCGAGAAAACAGAAAAAAGAGGAACAGCTATTGTAATGATAGCTGTTTTTTTTGGAGCTAATCCCGCTTTTCGTTTCAAATGTATTCACTGAACTCCTATAAAAATAAAAGTTTAGTGAAGTAATCTTTTTATTTTTAAAGGAAAAATAAAAAGAATTTTCACTTCAATCGGGGCTAGAGGGTTCTCGATTCCTAATTAATTTTGTTTAAATTTGTAGTATTCAATACTAATACAGGGAGTTATGGAAATTAAAAATTTGTCTAAATACAGTAATGCAGAAAAAATTGTTCTTGCCGAGCAATTATGGGACAGTGTTTCTAAAAATGATTTAGAAATTTCTGATGATGTGAAAAGAGAATTAGATATTCGAATAAAGAATTTAGAAGAAGGGAAAACGGAATTGTATACTTGGGATGAGGTTAAAAACCATTTAAAAAGTATTCGATAGTGTACAAAATTCATTTCGTAAAAGAAGCGTTATTTGATATTGAAGATATTGTTCTTTGGTATGAAGAACAAAGAATAGGACTTTCTTATGATTTTGAACTTTGTCTAGAAGCTGGAATTGATACTATTTTGAGAAATCCAGATGCGTTTCAAAAAAGATATAAAAACATAAAAGTTAGGTTTATTTCACGGTTCCCTTATGGAATTCATTATAGATTTGAAAAGAGCGAAATTATTGTTATTGGCGTTTTTCATACCTCGCGTTCTCCTAAAAATTGGTCTAAAAGATTGGGATTATAAAAACAAAACCTAGCAAATTCAGAATTTGCTAGGTTTTTTCAGTTGTAAATTATTCAAACTGTTCAGAATAAATCCGTTACTTCCTCTCTCCAATCTGTTGTCTCCACATTGCATAATATAAGCCTTTTTCGTCCAATAAATCTTGGTGTTTGCCTTGTTCGATGATTTCTCCTTGCTCCAAAACGAATATTTTATCAGCGTGCATAATGGTCGATAAACGATGTGCAATCAATACTGTAATTTGGTCTTGTTTAGATGATATGCTGCGGATGGTTTTGGTGATTTCTTCTTCGGTAATCGAGTCCAATGCTGAGGTTGCTTCGTCAAAAAGTAACAAGTGCGGATTTCTAAGCAGAGCTCTGGCAATAGACAAACGCTGTTTTTCGCCACCGGATACTTTTATACCGCCTTCACCAATCGTTGTATTGATTCCATTTTCGGCACGTTTTAATAAATTTTGACATGCCGATTTTTTTAAAACATCGTTGATTTCTTCGTCGGTAGCATTTGGTTTTACAAATAGTAAATTGTCTTTTATCGTTCCTGAAAACAATTGAGCATCTTGGGTTACAAAACCTAGTTGCTGTCTTAATTCGGTAAGGTCAATGTCTTTGGCATTTTTTTCATTATAAAAAATAGCGCCTTCTGCGGGATTATACAATCCGACTAGCATTTTTACCAAAGTCGTTTTACCGCTTCCCGATGGCCCCACAAAAGCAATGGTTTCGCCAGCTTTCGCTTCAAAAGAAATATTTTTTACAGCATAGGAACTGGCAGTTTGGTGCTTAAATGAAATATTCTCAAAACGCAGATGATTGATGGCACCAATAGTTTTTGGATTTACAGGCGTTTCTTCACTTTTGGAATTCATTAAATCAGCAAAATTATCCATCGAAGCTTTCGTTTCGTTATAGGTTGCAATTACGTTTCCAAGTTCTTGCAGCGGATTAAACAAAAAGAAAGAAAAGAACATTAAAGTAATCAAATCTCCCGGTTTGATAATGTCTTTAAAAATGAACATATAGAGTGCAAAAACCAAAGTAGTTCTCATAAAATGAACCGTTGTGCCTTGTATAAAACTCAGCGAACGGATGAATCGTACCTTTTTGAGTTCTAATCCAAGGATTCTAATGGTTGTAGCATTCAGTCTATTGACTTCTTGCTCGGTTAATCCTAAACTTTTTACAAGTTCGATATTTCTTAGGGATTCGGTTGTGGCTCCTGCTAAAGCTGTAGTTTCTCCTAAAATCTCTCTGGAAACTTTCTTGATTCTTTTGCCTAAAAATGAACTGATAAAAGCGATTACAGGAACGGTTGCCAAAAATATTGGCCCCAACAGCCAATGAATACTTATTGCATAAACCACGACAAATACGATGCCGACTATCGATTGAAAAATTAATGATATAGCCAGTGTGATGAATTTTTCGCAGTCAATTTTTACTTTTTGAAGTTTGCCTAAGGTTTCGCCGCTTCGCTGGTCTTCAAAATCCTGAAAAGGCAATTGCAGTGCTTTTTGAATCCCTTCGGTATACATTTGTGCACCTGTCCGCTGAATGATGATATTGGTGAAATAATCCTGAAAGTTTTTGGCAATTCTGGAAACCATCGCAGCACCTAAAGAGATAGCCAGCCAGCCTAAAACTGCTTTGGTAAAACTGAGCTGATTGTGATTAAAATTGGCAACACCAACACCGCATTCGTTAAGCAGTTTACCAATAATAATGGAATCATATAAGGAAAAACACTGATTTATTGTGGCCAAAAGCAACGCTATGTATAAAAGCGTTTTGTGGGTTTTGAGATACGTATATAAAATTTTCATAGAGGATGTTTTTGAAGAAAATAATTCAAGCTGTAATTAGTCATTGAAATATTGTTCGTGCAAATTTAGAAATTATATCGAAGTATTTCGATATATTGAAAATATATTTTTATCTTTGCCCCATGATTATGAGTTTAAGCATAAAACAAGTCGAAAAAATCTCAAAAGCTTTGGGCGATCCTTATCGTCTGAAGATTATGAAGATTGTCAGCGGTAGCGAAAGCTGTGTGCAATGCTGTGATGTCTCGGCTGAGTTTAATCTGGCTCAATCTACAATGTCACATCATATAAAACAACTGATAGACGCCGATTTATTAATAGCCGATAAAGAAGGTCGTAACCTGAAGTTTGTAGTCAATAAAGAAGTTTGTACTGCTTATGCGGACTATATCAACAGTTTAGTGCTTTAGCTTTTTTTTAATCAAAAACATCGAAATACTTAGATATTTGAATACTTGAAATAATCAAACTATAAATAAATTCATGAAAAAATTACAAAACAAAGTAGCCGTAATTACAGGAGGTAACAGCGGAATAGGATTGGCAACAGCTAAATTATTTGCAGAACAAGGTGCAAAAGTGGCGATAACTGGCCGTAACAAAAAGACCATTGATGAAGCGGTCTTCGAGATTGGGAATGCCTCGATTGGCTTGGTGAGCGATGTTTCGGATATAAACAATATTGATACTACTTATGGAACTGTAAAAGATACTTTTGGAAAAATTGATGTATTGGTAGTGAATGCAGGCGTATTTATCGCAGCGCCTTTAGCCGATTATACCGAAGAAATGTTCGACCAAACCAGTGATATTAATTTCAAAGGTGTTTTCTTCACGATTCAAAAAGCATTACCACATTTAAATGATGGCGCTTCGATTGTTATTACGGCATCTACAGTAGCTCACAAAGGATTTGCGACAACGGCTGCTTACTCAGCTTCGAAAGCTGCAGTTCGTTCGTTGGCAAGAACGTTATCTGCTGAATTATTGGACAGAAATATTCGTGTCAATGTGCTTTCTCCTGGCCCTATTGATACCCCAATATTTGCAAGAGGCGGTGCTTCCGAAGAAGAAGCCAACGGAACAAAAGCGTATTATGCTTCAGGAATTCCAGCCAAACGTTTGGGAACTTCAGAAGAGATGGCTGCAGGATTCCTTTATCTGGCTTCCGATGATTCTAAGTTTATGATAGGAGGAGAGCTGTTATTGGATGGGGGAGCAGCGACGTTATAATTATTAATTCAATGTAAATACAAAAAGGCTTCATCACGAAGCCTTTTTTATAAATAACTATCAAGGAATGTTTGTAAATAAATGATGAACTCTTACTGCAAAACTCCCTTAATGGTTTTGAAATAAATATTAAATTGTTTCCAAATGAGAGGCAGCAACACGCATTTTCTTAGCAGCATTCACCATTTCGATTAAGGCTTTTTTGGTTTCATCCCAATGGCGTGTTTTCAAACCGCAATCAGGATTTACCCACAATTGATCGGCTGGAATCACCGAGGCTGCTTTTTTCAGCAAGTGAACCATTTCTTCGTTGGAAGGAACACGTGGCGAATGAATGTCGTATACTCCAGGGCCAATTTCGTTCGGGTATTTAAAATCAGCAAAAGCATCTAGCAATTCCATTTGCGAACGAGAACATTCGATAGTAATTACATCAGCATCCATGTCTGCAATATTTTGAATGATATCGTTGAATTCGCTGTAGCACATGTGTGTGTGGATTTGGGTATCATCAGCAACATCGCTGGCCGAAATTCTAAAAGCTTTTATCGCCCACTCAAGATAATTTGCCCATTCTTCTTTGCGTAATGGTAATCCTTCGCGAATCGCTGGCTCGTCAATTTGAATGATTTTGATTCCTGCTTTTTCTAAGTCAACAACTTCATCACGAATAGCCAAAGCAATCTGCGTACAAGTTTCAGAACGTGGCTGATCATTGCGGACAAACGACCATTGTAAGATAGTTACTGGTCCGGTCAGCATTCCTTTTACCCATTTTGGAGTAAGCGACTGTGCAAATTCAGCCCATTTTACAGTCATTGGATTTGGACGGGAAACATCTCCATAAATAACTGGAGGTTTTACACAGCGGCTTCCGTAGCTTTGTACCCAGCCATTTTTGGTAAAGGTAAATCCGTCCAATTGCTCACCAAAATATTCCACCATATCGTTGCGCTCAAATTCCCCGTGAACTAAAACATCAATTCCTGATTCTTCCTGAAAACGGATAGTTTCTTCGGTTTCCTTTTTAAGTAAAGCATCGTATTCCGCTTGAGTTAATTCGCCTTTTTTGAATTTGGCTCTCCAGCTTCTTACTTCTGCAGTCTGGGGGAATGATCCAATTGTTGTGGTTGGAAACAAAGGCAGTTGCAAAGCTTCGGCTTGTTTTTGTCTTCGCGTTGCAAAAGTATTGTTTCTTTTAGAATCCGATTCAACAATAGAAGCGACTCTATTTTTTACTTTTTCGTTATGAATTAATTTAGAAGTTTTACGGTTATTGTTTGCAACAATATTAGCTTCTAATTGAGTAGCGTCAGCAACAGAAATATTTTCGGAAGCTAAGTTTTTTAATAAAGAAACTTCTTGAATTTTTTGCTTTGCAAAAGCCAGCCATTGTTTGATTTCAGGAGTTAATGTTGCATCATTAGTTTCCAAATCTAAATCACAGGGCGAGTGAATTAAAGAACAGGAAGGAGCAACTAAAATTCGATTTTCTCCCAAAGCAGTAACTGCTTTTTCGATTAGTGCTAACGATTTTTTAAAATCATTTTTCCAGATGTTTCTTCCGTCCACTACACCAAGAGAAAGATTTACGCTGTTGTCCAGTTTTCCTGATTCTAAAATATCATCTAATTGAGAAGAACATCGTACTAAATCCAAGTGTAAAGTATGAACCGGCAAAGCTAAAACGGTCTCCAGATTTTCGCCAAAACAATCAAAATAATTGGCTAAAATTATTTTTAATGAGGAGAATTTTTTGCTGATTTCATTGTAAACATGAGTAATTGCATTACGTTCTTTGTCTGTCAAATTCAAGGCTAAAAACGGCTCGTCTAACTGAATATATTCTGCTCCTTCCTTTTGTAATGCGTTTAGAATTTCAAAATATACAGGCAATAATTTTTCGATAAGATCAATTCTATGAAAACCATCTTCTTTTTCTTTTCCAAGCAATAAATAAGAAACAGGTCCGATTAAAACAGGTTTTGTTATGATTCCAAGGTTTTTAGCTTCAATAAATTCAGCTATAATTTTGGTCGAAAACAGTTCAAATTTTTGGTTTTTGGTAAATTCTGGAACAATGTAGTGGTAGTTGGTGTCAAACCATTTCGTCATTTCCATCGCCACAACATCTTGTCCGTCTTTTTGAGCGCCGCGAGCCATAGCAAAATACAAGTCAAGTGAGTTGTTTGTTCTAGCAAATTCTTGGTAGCGTTCTGGAATTGCGCCAAGCGTAAGAGTCAAATCCAGTACTTGATCATAAAGCGAAAAGTCATTTGACGGAATCAAATCAATGCCATTTTCGGCTTGTAATTGCCAATTTTCTTTCCTGATTGTTGAACCTGCGGCCAATAAATTTTCGGGAGAAATTTTTCCAGCCCAGTACAATTCATTCGCTTTTTTCAATTCTCTGTTGCTGCCAATTCTTGGATAACCTAAATTATTTGTTTTCATTTTTATCAGTATTTATTACTGAGCAAAGTTATTGTATTAGAAAATTAAACTTAAATTAGCAGTTTATTTCAGTGAAATAATTTAAATCAGTGAGTTATTTCAGTAATTAGTTTTGAAGCATGCTGTATGTTTCAACTTTAACCGTAAAAAAAACTATGGACAATATTGACAGTATCGATTTACAAATCTTAAAACATTTGCAGGAAGACTCCAATATCAATATAAAAGAGCTGGCCAGTAAATTATTCCTCACGGTAACTCCTGTTTATGAGCGCATAAAAAGACTGGAACGCGATGGTTACATAATGAAGTATGTAGCTTTATTGGACAAGAAAAAATTGAATCTTGGAATGACTGTTTTTTGCAATGTCCGGCTGAAAGAACATGCAAAAAATGTTGGAAGCAATTTTGTCAAAGATATCGTGGCACTTCCAGAAATTATTGAATGCTATAACATTGCGGGTGATTATGATTTTATGCTAAAAATTTTGGTCGAAGATATGTCCAGTTATCAGGACTTTGTGATGAACAAACTCTCCACTATCGAGAATATCGGGAATACTCAAAGCGTTTTTGTTATGGGCGAAATCAAGCACAGTACGGCTTTGGCGATTTGATTGATCATTTGGGCGTGACCCCATCTCAATAAAAGGGCTAACTCTCTTTGCAGTTATACGCCCTTTTATTGAGATGGGGTCGGGCTATCCATGCTACTTCGGTAGCTTATTCCTATCCCTCACGCGAACCACTGCAAGCCTTGTTAAGTAATTTAATTAGATGAAAATCTTAAAATAAAATGTATTTTTGGTTGTTTTAAATCTAAAATCATAATTCGTTACACGAGCGATAGCGAACTGGCGAAGCAATCTACAATTAGAAATCACAATGAACTGGGAACAATTATTATCACTAAAAAGGCAAGGAGACAAAGGGAAAAGATTGCGAATCGAGCAGGATGATACACGTTTAGGTTTTGAAGTTGATTATGACCGAATCATATTTTCCTCCGCTTTTAGAAGTCTGCAGGACAAAACACAGGTGATTCCGCTCTCAAAAACTGATTTTGTGCACACCCGTTTAACGCATAGTTTAGAGGTTTCAGTAGTTGGACGCTCATTGGGCAGATTGGTAGGAAAAAAAATCATCGAAAAATATCCGCATTTAAAAGAAGTTCATGGTTATCAAATGAACGATTTTGGAGCTATTGTGGCCGCAGCATCTTTAGCTCATGATATTGGGAATCCGCCTTTTGGGCATTCTGGCGAAAAAGCGATAGGCGAATATTTTTCTATTGGAAAAGGATTGAAATATAAGGAACAATTGTCTGCCAAAGAATGGCAGGATTTAATAGATTTTGAAGGAAATGCAAATGGATTTTCGGTTTTAAACAGTTCGCGTCCTGGGGTTGATGGAGGAATTAGGCTTTCCTATGCGACTCTTGGTGCTTTTATGAAGTATCCCAAAGAAAGTTTGCCTAAAAAACCAACAAAAAATATTGCCGACAAAAAGTATGGTTTTTTTCAAACCGACAAGGCATTTTTTCAGGAAGTCGCTTCCGAAATGGGAATGATTGCCAATAAAACAGGAGATGATATTGGTTTCGAAAGACATCCTCTTGCTTATCTTGTAGAAGCTGCAGATGATATTTGTTACACGATTATAGACTTTGAAGACGGAATTAATTTAGGATTAGTTTCTGAAGATTTTGCTTTGGAATATTTAATAAAATTGGTGAAAGACAGTATCGATGCTTCTAAGTACAAGACATTAGAAACCAAAGAAGACAGAATTAGTTATTTGCGCGCTTTAGCTATTGGCAGTTTAATCAATGACGCTGTAAAAGTTTTTGTTGAAAATGAAGAGGATATTATGAGAGGAGAATTTCCTTTTGCCTTAACAGATAAAAGCAAATACAAGGCTCAGATGGATGATATCATCAAGATTAGTGTGAATAACATTTATCAAAGCCGTGAAGTGGTGGAAAAAGAAATTGTAGGCTATCAGATAATACAAACCTTACTCGATAAATTCATAACCGCTTTCAATAATAAACACGATGGAGAAATGTCTAATTATGATGGGCTGATATTGAAAATGCTGCCAGAAAAACATCAGTTAGCAAAGGACAATTTATATGAAAGGCTGCTTCATATTTGTCATTTTGTTTCCATGCTGACAGATGGTAATGCATTACTGTTTTACAGAACAATTAATGCTTATTAGTTCTTCTTCTGCAATGGTGATTTTTTAGTAAAATATAATAAAAGAGGGGCAAAAAAAGGCTCTCTTTTATGTTTTAAAAAGCATATTCAACCCCAACTCCCAAAACTTGTTTTAGTTGTACTTTGGCACCTTCATTAATTTTGACTCCGTTTTCTTCTTTGATGACATCTATATCTTCATCATAAACTAAATTGAAGCCAACATTTGCCTTTACATATTGATTGACTTTCAAATAAGAAAAACATTGCCAGTCAACATCAATGTTGCCAAAATTATGTAAATAGTCGGTGTATAAAATTAAGCGGTTTTTTAATACAATATTAGTGAATATTTCTTTTTCAATATTGGAAGTAATTAATATACCAAGTTCCGTTTTTGACCTTTCACCTTCAGAAATTAAATTTCCATCGGCGTCATAAACTGCTTTTTTTACACCATAAGCACCTGAGTCAGCTAGCGTTTGATCGAGCACCATTGTACTTTTTAGGGTTAAGGGAGATAAGTATAAATTAAAATTTGCAGGTTTATAAATGTACTCCGATCCAACCCCCAAAAAGATGTATGCTGGAGCAAAAGGTTTCGAAATAGGATTTTCGGTGTTAGGATATTTATATCCGTTAGTAAATTGGGTATTGAAGTTTAATTTAGCTGAATGATACCAATTTGATGTTGAATTTGTTCTGAAGCCATAAGTGGAGTTGATTTTGAAAGCATCATCCGTTTTTCTAAGTTCAATGCCTTCTTGTTTGTTTAAACCGTATCTAATAATGAGTTCGTTTGACCAAACCTGATAATCATCTTTATAATCATATTTAAGATCTCCTCTAACGAGTCCTGTTATTGCACTTGTTCCCCCAGCACTCCAATTTACAAAGGCGATTTCTGAAACGTCAACGCCTAGAACGTTTTTATGTTTCCAGTAGGTAATTGTATCTGGCTTAGCAGTTATAATAATATTAGAAGGCTGTTTGTCCGTTTTTTTTGCAGTAATTGTGTCTGCTTTACTTGTGATTATCTTAATTTGTGAGAAACCATAAACGGAAAACAATAAAAAAAAGACTATAAAAAATTTGGCTAAAGAAGTCATAATAGATTTGAGGTATTTTGGAGCGCAAAATAATTAATTTCAACAACTTGAGAAAATTATTTTTAAACAATCAACGGAAATTTTACAATATTGTTGTAATTCATCAACAGAACCCTGTTCAATAAATGTGTCAGGAATTCCCAAAAGCTGTATTTTGGAAGTATAATTATTGATTGCGGCAAATTCTAAAATTGCGCCTCCGAATCCTCCTTTGATTACGCCATCTTCAATAGTAATTATAGCTTCAAATTGTTTAAAAATAGTGTGCAGTTCCTTTTCATCCAGCGGTTTTACAAACGGAAAATCATAATGGGCAAAATTTTCCGGATGTTGTATTTTGGCTAGAGCCAATGTTACATTATTACCAATTGCTCCGGTAGATAAAACAGCAGTTTTGAATCCGTTTTTGAGCAGTTTTGCTTTTCCGATTTCGATTGTTTTGTATTTGCCAAAATGTGATGTCTGCCAATCTTTAATCACGCCTCGTCCGCGTGGATAGCGAATCGCAATAGGTTGGTTTAATCCCAATTGGGCAGTATATAAAATATTTTGCAGATCAATTTCATTCAAAGGAGCGTAAATAATCATGTTTGGAATGCAGCGTAAATAAGCTAAATCAAAAACACCGTGATGTGTCGCTCCATCTTCTCCAACCAAACCGGCTCGATCCAGACAAAAAATGACGGGCAAATTTTGTAAAGCCACATCATGAATTACTTGGTCGTAAGCACGCTGTAAAAAAGTGGAATATATATTGCAATACACAATCATTCCCTGCGTAGCCATTCCAGCGGACAAAGTCACGGCGTGCTGTTCTGCAATGCCCACGTCAAAAGCACGTTTCGGAAAGGCATCCATCATGAATTTCAACGAACTTCCAGAAGGCATTGCTGGAGTGATTCCAACAATTTTTTCGTTCTTTTTGGCTAAATCTAAAACAGTTAAACCAAAAACATCTTGGTATTTTGGGGGTAAATTTTCTTCTTGTTTTGGGATAATTTCGCCCGTTATTGCATCAAATTTACCAGGAGCATGATATTTTACCTGATCTTCTTCAGCTTGTTGAAGGCCTTTGCCTTTAGTCGTAATAAGGTGCAGAAACTTTGGACCTTTAATTTTTTTTAGACGTTTCAATTCTTTGATTACAGCAAAAATATCATTTCCGTCAATAGGTCCAGAATAATCGAAATTTAGTGATCGAATCATATTATTCTGCTTTGGGTTTTTTCCCTCTTTTACAGAAGTGAGATATTTTTTGAGTGCGCCCACGCTTGGGTCAATTCCGATCGCATTATCATTTAGGATGACCAATAAATTAGCATTGGTAACTCCGGCGTGGTTTAATCCCTCAAATGCCATTCCTGAGGCTATCGAAGCATCGCCAATTACGGCAATATGCTGTTTTTCGAAATCGCCTTTTAAATTAGAGGCAATCGCCATTCCCAGCGCTGCCGAAATAGAAGTGGAGGAGTGGCCTACGCCAAAAGCGTCATAAATGCTTTCGCTTCTTTTTGGAAAACCCGAAATACCGCCCAATTGACGGTTGGTATGAAAAACAGTTCTTCTTTCGGTCAAAATTTTATGTCCATAGGCTTGATGACCCACATCCCAAACCAATAAATCTTCGGGAGTGTTGAAAACATAATGCAATGCAATAGTGAGTTCTACCACGCCAAGACTGGCGCCAAGGTGACCTTCCTTTGTGGCAACAATATTGATGATAAAATCACGTAATTCCTGTGCCAATTGAGGAAGTTCTGCTTCATCAAGCAAGCGCAAATCGACTGGTGAATGGATATGTTCGAGCAAACTGCTTTTCATTTATTTGATAAAAAGCAAATTTACGGTTTTAAATTGAAATCTGTTTTTGAATGTGTTCGACAAATTGTGTTTTGAACTTGGATTTCTGTCAAAAATTAGCTTTGTCTAAAAAATGAGGCGATTATTTTTGTTAATCGCCTCAAAAAATAGCTATATTTGAGGCGATTAATAATGCTAAATGCCTCATGAAATACAACTGGCAACTACCAAACTGGCCAAAATTCATATTTGATGATTCAATATTGGACTCATTATGTATTGATTTTGCATTAGAAACAGGAGAGATGAAAGGTCTTGTCGATTCTTTGTCAACTGAGATTCAACAGGAAACAATTTTGCAGTTTATGATTTCGGAAGCCATCAAGACTTCAGAAATAGAGGGAGAATTTTTTAGCCGACAAGATGTAATGTCTTCTATTAAGAAAAACTTAGGCATTGAAGATTCTTCTGGGCATATTAGAGATAAAAATGCGCAAGGAATTGGAAAGTTAATGGTGACGGTTCGAAATTCCTATTCTGAAAAACTTTCTGAGTTTATAATAAAGCAATGGCATGCGATTCTTATGGAATATTCCAGATATGTTAGTCCAGGCGAGTATAGGGTAGGAAAAGAGTCTATGCAAATTGTTTCTGGTTCTTTTGGTAAAGAAATTATTCATTTTGAAGCTCCGCCATCAGTCCAAGTTCCTCATGAGATGAAAGAATTTATTAAATGGTATAATGATTTTGAAATAAAAGAAACAGACATTAAAAACGCATTAATAAAGACTTCCATTTCACATTTGTATTTTGAGAGCATTCATCCTTTTGAAGATGGAAATGGCAGAATTGGCAGGGCAATTGCCGAAAAATGTCTTTCGGATTCCTTAAACCGTCCTGTCTTAATGAGTATTTCAAGTACTATTGAACAGGATAAAAAACGGTACTACCAATCCTTAAAACAAGCTCAAAGAACACTTGAAATTACTGATTGGATATTCTATTTTTCTAAATTGACTTTAGAATCTCAAAAAAATGCCAAACAAACAGTGCTTTTCACACTAAACAAAACTAAATTCATCGACAAGTTTAAAAATATGATGAATGAAAGACAAAGGAAGGCTGTTTTTAAAATATTTGAAAATGGCATTTCTGGTTTTGAAGGAGGAATGACGGCTTTAAAGTATGTCTCCCTCACAAAAACTTCTAGGGCAACTGCTACAAGAGATTTGCAGGATTTGGCCGAAAAAAGCATTTTGACTCCAAGAGGAGAGGGTAGAAGCAGAAGTTACGATTTGAATTTACTGTAACAGCAGATAATTGCGAAAAGCCAAGTTTTTAAGCTGACAAAAATTATTTCAAAATCGTACTTTTGCCAAATGGAAAACATTTTCACCGACGAGTACTTCATGAAGAAAGCTTTGCAGGAAGCCGAAATGGCTTTTGATAAAGGTGAAATTCCTGTGGGAGCCGTTATTGTGGTCAATAATACCGTCATTGCCCGAAGCCACAATTTAACTGAATTGCTGAATGACGTTACTGCCCATGCCGAAATGCAGGCCATTACCGCTGCTGCCAATTTCCTTGGAGGAAAATACCTTAAAGAATGCACGCTTTATGTAACAGTGGAACCTTGCCAGATGTGTGCCGGTGCTTTGTACTGGAGTCAGATTACTAAAATTGTGTATGGCGCCACCGATGAACATCGCGGTTATATGAAAATGGGTACGCAACTGCATCCTAAAACAGTTGTTGTTCGCGGAGTTATGGCTAATGAAGCTTCGGAACTGATGAAACGGTTTTTTGTGGAGAGAAGAAAATAACTTATTGACCCGAATGCCCTAGCCCAGATAGCAGTGAAAATCCTTTTTATTTTTCCTTTAAAAATAAAAAGATTGAAACGGATAGCTGGAAAAAGCTCCTAAAAAACACCTTTAAAAAATAATTTGCCCTCAAAGAATTTTCTTCTTAAAATAATTAATTAAATACTATACTTTTACTACAATATAATGTGCGCTTTTGCAGTTATGGACTTAACTGTGAAATGTTGCTAAAATTATAACTTGTAACCCATTAACTCTAGATAAAAGTGAAAACAAAAGGATTAATTTACGTGTTTGTTGTGTGTATTTTGTTTCAGGCCTGTAGCAGAAAATCAGCCTCCGATTTTAATTCCGATTTTTCATTATTTAAAGAGTATATAGTCAGTTTTACGGGGGGAATAGTCTCGGCGCAATCTGACATTCGTGTGGTTTTGGCTTTCGATAACAACAATTGGAAAGTCAATCAGGTTTTGGATGATGATTTGTTCGATATTTCTCCGAGTGTCAACGGAAAAGTGGTTGCGCTTTCGAACAATACCATCGCTTTTATTCCCGAAAAAAAGCTCGAATCGAATACCGAATATCAGGTGACTTTGCATTTGGATAAACTAAATCCAAAAGTAGCCGAGAAAAACAAGGAACTTTCCAAATTCAATTTCACGGTAAAAACCATCAAGCAGGATTTTATTGTTAACACTCTTGATGTTCAATCTTATAGCAAAGAATATCAATATCTGAATTGTGTGCTGAAAACAGCAGACAATATCGATTTTGAAACCGCTAAGAAATTGGTGGAAGCAGAACATGACGGAAATGATTTGAAAATTATTTTCGAGAAATCGAATGCAGTTGGAAAAGAGTTTAAATTTAGAATTGACAGTATTCAGCGATTGGATTCTAAGAGTAATCTTGAGATTGCATATGATGGGAATGATTATGATATGGACCAAAAAGGGTCTGTCGATTTTCCGATCACTGCCTTGAATGAATTCAAAGTCATTAAAATCGAAATGCAGGAAGGGAATAATCAGTCGTTAAGCATTAATTTTTCCGAACCATTAGAAAAAGGGCAGGATTTTAAAGGTTTGGTAGCGATTCAAAACACGAGTAATTTAAAGTTTTCTACACAGGGAAATGTCTTGAAAGTTTATTTTAATAATGACAAAGCTGTTGAGAAACCAGTTGAAGTAGCTCCAGAACCAGTTGCAATTGCTGTTGTTTCTGACTCAACGGCTGTTGCTGTTGATACTGCTTCGGTTGAAGAACCAGAAGAAGTTGTTGAAGTAGTCGAGCCTGAAGCAGGTGTTTTTTCTCAAAAACTCACGGGGGATTTATTATTGGAAGTTTTTCAAGGAATTGAAAGTGAATACGGTAAAAAGTTAAATCAGAATTACTCCGAGAAAATCTCATTTGATGAAATAAAACCTAATGTTCGTTTTATTAAAAACGGAACGATTTTGCCAAGTTCAAGCAATCTAAAACTCAATTTTGAAGCTGTAAACTTAAGTGCCGTTGATGTAAAAGTATTCAAAATTTACAAAAACAACATTCTTCAATTTTTGCAGGACAATGAGCTGAATGGCACCCGAAATTTGAAAAGAGTGGGACAGCCCATTGCCAAATCAACGCTTAATCTTAATGAAGGGAACTTAGTCAATCCAAGTAAATGGAACACTTTTGCTTTGGATTTGTCCAAAATTATAACGCCGGAACCCGGTGCCATTTACAGAGTGGAGTTTTCGTATAAAAAAGCCTATTCTCTATACAAATGTGAATCTTCAACAGCCGATGACAGTGAAAATGAGGAAGCAGAAGAAGTAGATGAAAAGGACGTGAATTATAGTGAAAACAATTACGATGATTACTATGAAGGTGATTATGATTGGAGGGAAAGTGAGGATCCTTGCTCCAGTTCATATTATTACAATGCCAAGATTGGGACAAATATCTTAGCGTCGGATGTTGGGGTAATTGCCAAAAGAGGTGAAAACAAATCGTATTTATTTACCGTAAACAATATCATTACAACCGAACCAATTTCGAATGCCAGAGTAGATCTGTATAGTTTTCAACAGCAAAAATTGGCTACCGGAGCCACAAGCAGTGAAGGGATTGCTAGTTTTCAGCTGGATACTTTTGCCTATTTTGCCATTGTGACTTACGGGACGCAATCAACTTATGTACGACTTGATGACGGAAATTCGTTATCGGTCAGTAATTTTAATGTGGCTGGTGAAACTTTGCAAAAAGGACTTAAAGGATTTATTTATGGAGAACGTGGCGTTTGGAGACCTGGCGATAATTTGTATTTGTCCTTTATTTTGAATGATGCCTCGAATAAAATTCCATTGGGGCATCCGATAAAATTTAGATTAGCCGATCCTAATGGGAAAATTACCTATCAAACCGTTCAAAAATCAAATGACTGGAATCATTATTCTTTTATTGTCCCTACAGATGCGGATGCTCCAACCGGAAATTGGGAAGCGATGGTCAGTGTTGGTGGTGCTAAGTTTTATAAAAGCATCAAAATCGAAACCATCAAGCCGAATCGTTTAAAAATTAAAAATAGTTTCAAAAGAGCGGTGCTTTCTTCATCCTATCCAAATACGAGTAATCTGGAAGTAACCTGGCTTCACGGAGCTGTGGCTAAAAATTTGAATGTAGAAATGCAGGCAAAATTTTCGCAACAAACAACGACTTTCAAGAAGTATGAAAAGTATGTTTTTGATGATTTGGTTCGAAAATTCAGCACCGAAGAAGTTACTGTTTTCTCAGGAAAATTAGATGCTAATGGAAAGGCGAACACAACAATAGATCCAAAAATACAAGGAGAAGCACCAGGGATGCTGAAAGCGTCATTTATTACTAAAGTGTATGAAGAAGGAGGTGATTTCAGTACCGATGTTATGGCAACTACCTATTCTCCGTATAACACTTATGTTGGGGTCAAATCGCCAGAACCTAACAAGTATGGAATGCTGGAAACCCGTAAAGTGAACCAATTTGATATTGTTACGGTTGATGAAAACGGCAGACCAAAGTCAGTTAGAAATCTGGAAGTAAAAGTTTATAAAGTAGAATGGCACTGGTGGTGGGATGCTTCAAGTGATAATTTGTCTAATTATAATTCGGATAATGCCACAACTTCGTATAAAACCTTTAGAATAAATACCGATGCGAATGGAAAAGGGAATGTGCGGTTTGCGTTGACAGATGAAGAATGGGGGCGTTATATGATTCGGGTTTCTGATGCCGTTGGCGGACATGCAACAGCATTGACGGTAAATATCGATTGGCCAATGTGGTCTGGAAAAACTAAAAACACAGATGCTTCAACAGCAAACATGTTGGTTTTTTCGACCGATAAAGAAAAGTATGCCGTGGGTGAAAATGCCCAGATTTCGTTTCCGTCTAGTGAAGGAGGACGGGCTTTTATTTCTATCGAAAATGGCTCAAAAGTAGTACAAACGCTTTGGGCAAAGACACAAAAAGGAGAAACTAAAGTAACCATTCCGATTACGGCTTCTATGGCGCCGAACGTGTATTTCAATATTACACTTTTACAACCGCACGCGTCAACCAAGAACGATTTGCCAATCCGAATGTATGGAATTGTGCCGATTGAGGTTGTTGACAAAAACACGATCCTTGCACCCAAACTAGTGATGTCAGATGTGTTGCGTCCGGAGCAATCATTCGCTGTAAAAGTGAGCGAACAATCCGGAAAAGCAATGACTTATACTATTGCAATCGTAGATGAAGGATTATTGGATTTAACTCGTTTTAAAGTGCCAAATGCTTGGGACAGTTTTTATGTCCGTGAAGCTTTGGGCGTAAAAACTTGGGATATTTACGATGATGTGATTGGAGCGTATGGCGGAAAAGTGAATCAGATTTTCAGTATTGGTGGTGACCAGGACTTAGGTGGTGGAAAAGCCAAAAAAGCGAACCGATTCAAACCAGTTGTAATTTATATGGGACCTTTTAAATTGGAAAAAGGTGAGACGAAAACTCATCAGGTAAAATTGCCAAAATACATTGGCTCTGTAAAAACGATGATTGTGGCTGGCGATGCCACTACAAGTGCTTATGGTAGTGTCGAAAAAGCAACTCCTGTCCGCAGTCCTTTGATGGTCTTGGCTTCATTGCCGAGAAAAATTTCGCCATCGGAGAAAGTGACGATTCCTGTCACTGTTTTTGCAATGGAAAAAAATATCAAAAACGTTACAGTCCAAATTAAAACCAATAATGGATTAAAAGTTATCGGAAGTGCTTCCCAAAAAGTATCATTTGCACAGCCTGACGAGAAAATGGCTTATTTCAATTTATCCGTTGGTTCTGTTACCGGAATTGGAAAAGTGCAGATTGTAGCAACTTCGGGTAAAGAGAAATCGGTTTATGATGTAGAGATAGATATGACCAATCCAAATCCAGTTACCAATACGTTTACCGATGTGATTTTGGAACCCAACAGTGCTAAAACTATTTCTTGGAAAACATTTGGTGTTTCAGGAAGTAATAAGGCAAAATTGGAGATTTCTTCGATGCCAACTATTAATTTAAATGGAAGATTGCAGTATCTTATTCAATATCCTCACGGCTGTGTAGAGCAAACGACTTCGTCTGTTTTTCCGCAGTTGTATTTGAGCGATATTATGGATTTGGACGCTACTCGTCAGCAATTAACTCAAAAAAACATCACGGCAGGAATCAATCGATTAGGAGGTTTTCAATTATCAAATGGAGGATTATCGTATTGGCAAGGTGGAACAGAATCCGATGATTGGGGTTCTTCGTATGCCGGCCATTTTATGATAGAAGCAGAGAAAAAAGGATACTTTTTACCTATTAATTTCAAATCAAAATGGATCTCCTACCAACAAAAAGAAGCCAAACAATGGAGATTTGAATCCAGATATGGGAATGATTTGGCACAAGCTTATCGCTTATATACTTTGGCATTGGCAGGAGCGCCTGATTTGTCTTCAATGAACAGATTGCGTGAAACCAAAGGAATTTCGAACGAAAGTAAATTGCGTTTGGCTTCGGCTTATGTATTGGCAGGACAAAAATCAGCAGGTTTGAACTTGTTGCTAAAAACTACAATTGATGATAATTCGAATTACAATTATTACTATTATGGTTCTGCCGATAGAAATCGCGCAATGGCTTTGGAAACTATGCTATTGCTTGGGCAAAAGCAAAAAGCATTTGCAATGGCAATAAAACTAGCTAAAGATATGTCAAGCGACCAATGGATGAGCACCCAAACTACAGCTTATTGTTTGTATGCAATGACTAAATTTTCGATAAGCAACGGTGTCAAAGGAATCGATGTTCAATTTAGTAAAGACGGAAAAAAGCAAACTGTTAAAACGATGAAAACAATTGCCGACAGAAGTTTGATTGTCAAAATGGGTTCAAATAGTTTGGCTCTAAAAAATAATAGAAAAAACAGATTGTTTGTCCGTGTACTGAATACAGGAATTCTTCCTATTGGTCAAGAGAAAGCAATTCAAAGTAATGTTTCAGCTTCTATTGTTTTCAAAGATAGAAAAGGAGGCGTTATCAATGTGTCTACAATTAATCAGGGAACAGAGTTTATTGCTGAGGTAACGGTTAGAAATCAGAAAAATGAGCGAGTAGAAAATGTAGCCTTATCTCAAATTCTGCCTTCTGGTTTCGAAATTGTAAATACCCGATTCACGGATTATGGCGATGCTACCAATAATACTGCCGATTATATTGACATTCGTGATGACAGAACCAATTTCTATTTTGGATTGAAATCAGGAGAAACAAAAACTTTTAGAATATTACTGAATGCTTCTTATTTGGGAACCTATTATTTGCCGGGACTGCAATGCGAAGCGATGTATGATAATACGTTTTTGGCGAGAACCAAAGGGTTTTGGGTTCAGGTGGTGAAGTAGCACGTATCCTAACAGGTTTCCAAAACCTGTTAGGTATTTAATTAGGACGAATTGACTAATTTTTCTTTTAGAGATGAAAATCATACCTAACTGGTTTTGGAAACCTGTTAGGAAAGTAGAAACCTGTTAGAATAAAAAAAATAAAATATGGAAAAAGATATTTTCGAATCAGGTCAATATTATCACATATACAATAGAGGCAATAACAAAGAAAATATTTTCATTGAAGAGAAGAATTATAATTATTTTCTAGAGAAAATGAAGAAATATCTTTTGTCAGTTGTAGATGTTTATGGGTACTGTTTGCTCAAGAATCATTTTCATATTGTTTTAAGAATTAAAGACAAAGAAGAGTTGCCAGAAAAATTTAAAGAGAAAATTCATTTGCCTTTTTCTAATTTTTTTAATTCGTATGCCAAAAGCATAAACACGGCTTATAATAGAACAGGGAGTTTATTTCAAGAACATCTGCAACGAAATAGAATTGAAAATGAAGAGTATTTGAAGCAATTAATAATATATGTTCATTTAAATTCTGTAAAACATAAATTCACGAAATCATTTGAAACGTATTTGCATTCGTCGTATCGTTCTTTTATTTCGAATAAAGAAACGAGTATTGATAGAGGTTTTATTCTAGAATTATTTGGAGGTATTGATAATTTTAAGTTTTATCACGATGAAAGAAGATTGGTTTATGAAGGGTTAATTGATGCGATTGATAAAATGGATGACTAAATTATATTGGTATTTGCTTATCCTAACAGGTTTCCAAAACCTGTTAGGTATTTATTTAGGCAATGTTAATCCTATTTTTATTTTAGAATTGTAGAAGAATACCTAACAGGTTTTGGAAACCTGTTAGGATGAAACAAACAAAATTCACTTTGAAAAATAAACTAATAGCGTTCCTGCAACGCATAATCAATTGGATAAAAGAGAATAAAATTAAATCATCAATAGTATTTTTGCTATTGGTGGTTTATTGTTTTTCATTGCCAAGAACTTTGTTTCAAGAACCTTATTCTACGGTGATTGAAAGTAAGGAAGGAGAATTACTTGGAGCCAAAATTGCGCTTGATGGACAATGGCGATTTCCAGCGCAAGACAGCGTTCCAGATAAATTCAAAAAATGTATCGTCTATTTTGAAGATGAATATTTCTATAAACACCCCGGATTCAATCCTGTGGCGATGGTCAATGCATTTCAACAAAACAGGAAAGCGGGCAAAGTCGTTCGTGGAGGAAGTACGTTGACCCAGCAAGTCATTCGGTTGTCCAGAAACGGCAAAGGCCGGACTTATTTTGAAAAAATAATCGAACTCATTCTCGCCACCCGATTAGAGTTGGGGTATTCCAAAAACGAAATTTTGGAATTGTATGCTTCACACGCTCCTTTTGGCGGAAATGTGGTGGGTCTTGAAATGGCTTCATGGCGGTATTTTGGCGTACAATCCCATCAATTGTCTTGGGCAGAGAGCGCTACTTTGGCTGTTTTGCCAAATGCTCCAAGCTTGATTTATCCAGGGAAAAACCAAATCAAATTGTTGAATAAACGCAATCGGCTTTTGTTGAAACTCAATCAAGAGGGGATTATCGATAAGCAGACTTACGAACTTTCGATCGATGAGCCTTTACCACAAAAACCGTATGATTTACCGCAAATCGCACCTCATTTATTACAGCGAGTTGCCAAGAACCAACAAGGAAACCGGGTGAAAACGACAATCGAAATTGGCTTACAAAACAGAGTCAATCAAATTGCGAAGTATTATTACAGTCAGTACAAGCAAAACGAAGTCCATAATTTGGCTATTTTGGTGATAGATGTGTCCAATAGAAAAGTTTTGAGTTATGTGGGGAATTCGCCTACCGATGGCAACCATCAAAAAGATGTGGATATTATTGATGCGCCAAGAAGTACGGGAAGTATTCTCAAACCGCTTTTATATGCTGGTATGCTCGACGATGGGGAGTTGTTGCCGAATACATTAGTGGCAGATATTCCAACACAGATTTCAGGATATACCCCCCAGAATTTTAACTTGACATTTGACGGAGCAGTCCCTGCACATCGGGCATTATCGCGTTCCTTGAATATTCCTGCCGTATTGATGTTACAGGATTTTGGAGTGAATAAATTTTATGAAGAATTACAGCGATTCAAATTGCGGGACATTTCAAAACCGCCTGACCATTACGGTTTGTCGCTTATTTTGGGCGGTGCCGAAAGCAATTTATGGGATCTATGCCGAACTTACGCCGGTTTGTCCTCAACTTTGAATTATTTCAATAGAAATCAAGGACAATACAGAACCAATGAATTTGCCGAATTAAATTATGATGATAATTTTCAAGTCGATTTTGGAGACGAGACCAAACAAAAAAACATCTTGGGAGCAGGCTCAATTTGGCTTACCTATAACGCAATGGAGCAAGTCAATCGTCCCGAAGGAGACGAAGCTTGGAAATTTTACGATAGTTCACTCAAAATTGCATGGAAAACGGGTACAAGCTTTGGGAATCGGGATGCGTGGGCGATAGGAACCAGCGCCAGATACGTCGTGGGTGTTTGGGTTGGGAACGCAACAGGTGAGGGGAGACCCACATTGACGGGAGTTACCAGTGCAGCACCCATTTTGTTTGATGTTTTTAATTTGTTGCCAAGACAGCGATGGTTCGATACGCCTTACAAGGATTTAGAAGAAGTTGAGGTTTGTAGTTTGAGTGGTCATTTGGCTAAAGAAGGCTGTTCAAGCATAAAACAATGGATTCCGAAAAAAGGAAAAAACACTTCTATTTGTCCGTATCATAAAACGGTGCATTTGGATAAATCACAGCAGTTTCAAGTGAACAGCAGTTGTGAAAATATAGAAAATATAGTGACTAAAAACTGGTTTGTTTTGCCTCCTGTAATGGCTTGGTATTACAAAAGTCAGCATATAGAATATTTGCCATTACCACCTTTTAGAAATGATTGTATGGGAACGCAAACGGCAACGATGGATTTTATTTATCCCAAAACCAACAGTAAAATCTATCTCACCAAAAATTTCAACAGCGAAGTGCAGCCTGTGATTCTAAAAGTGGCGCATTCACAACGCGAAAGCAAACTGTTTTGGTATGTGGATAATGTGTACAAAGGCAGTACCAAAACTTTTCATGAAATGCCTATTTCAACTACGACAGGATTTCATTATGTGACAGTGGTTGATGAATTTGGAAACGAAATCCGAAGAAAAATTGAGATTGTGAAGGATTAAAAAATTAATAGTTTGGGCATAACACCATAATAAAAAAAGGGGCTTATTAGTATGACTTGCTAGTTGCCCCTTTCTATTAAGCTGTCGGGCTCATCAGCGTTACTTTGGTAGCTGGTTTCTATCTCTTATACGCTCAGAATAACTTTCGGATTAATTAGAAAATTTCGTTTTCAAAAACCAATTCGAAGCGGAATGTAAGCGTTTTTGTTATTAGTGACTCTAAAGGTTAATCCAAAAGTAAATCCTTTTAATTCTGGAGTTTTATTTTGTGTTAAAGGATAGGAATAGCCAAACCCAAGGTCAATAAAATTTAAAAGTGAAAATCCAGCGACTGAATATAAGTTTCGATTGGAACCTCCTGCTTTAATAAATAACAAGTTTTCAGTATTTAAAGAGAGATGAACGTCGGGCAGTCCAAAATACTTGCCGTCATAACTGCTTATTCCATAGCCTAAGCCGAAAAACAGTTTGCTTTTGTCCTCGCAATCCAAGCAAAATTCCAAACCGCCTGTAAATTGACTTTTGACCGTTATTGAATAATTGATGTAAAAAATGGGTTGCCAGTCTAGGAGTTTAGAAGCGGGTTTTTCCTTGTAATTATAGTTTTGGGCATTCAAAAGTGTTTCATTTTCATCAAACCATTTGGAATTTCCAACTAATTTTTTCGCTTCTTTGTCTTTGGAATAGCCTTGAAATTGTAATTTATGGGTTTTTGAATAATAGTCTTTTATGGAATAGACCGAATCAATATCCTTGATTTGATATCCAATTGCTTTTTTTGTTTCAATTTTTTCGGGCTGGATTCGGTAATAAATTGCCAATTCTTTAGAGCAATTTTTCCAACAGTCGTCAAAGTAAATGGTGTCTTTTTGTGCAAACGAATTATAACAGATAAATAAACAGAAAAATGCAAAAAGTGGAGTTCTCTTCTTTTGAATTCGTAATAGCTTAATAGTATGTTTCATCTTATTTGCGTCCCCATAAGTAAAGAAAATATTTACTTTTAGATTAAGTGAAAGTAATAAAAAAGTTTGTTTTGGAGCAATTTTCAGAATGAATATTTTTTAAAAAAGCACAAAAAAACCGTCTCGTTAAAAAACGAGACGGTTTCAATTTTTATTCTTTGATAACATTTCCTTTTTTGTCGTAGAAATGATATTCTAAATACGTGTAAGCGTCACGTGGTATGATTTTCACCCATTTTTTGTGTTCAAAAAACCATTTTGAACGCAATGATGGAAACCCCTTACTGAGGTATGCAGCCACAAACGGATGTACATTAAGAACAACTTTATTGTGGGTTTTTAAAACTCTTTCCAAGTCGGAAGCGATTTTGTCAATGATTAATATTGGCGCTTCTATTTCGCCGTGCTCATTGTTTGGATCTTCTTCTCTTGTTTTTATGTTAACTTCTGGTCTTACGCGTTGTCTGGTAATCTGGACTAGCCCAAATTTACTCGGTGGTAAGATTTTGTGTTTTGCTTTATCGTCGCTCATTTCTTCCCTCAGGAAGTCGAACAAGACTTTACGATTTTCAGGATTCGACATATCGATAAAATCAACTACGATGATTCCGCCCATATCACGAAGACGCAATTGTCTCGCTATTTCGGCAGCTGCAATCATATTGACTTCCATGGCTGTATCCTCTTGGTTGGTAGCTTTGTTAGAACGGTTACCGCTGTTTACATCAATAACGTGTAACGCTTCGGTGTGTTCTATAATAAGGTAAGCCCCTTTACTCATGGAAACTGTTTTTCCAAATGAAGTCTTGATCTGTCTTTCTATATTGTATTTCTCAAAAATTGGAGTGTCTTTAGACTGATAGAACTTAACAATTGATTGTTTGGATGGTGCAATTTCCTGCAGATAATCCTTTGTTTGGTGGTACAACTCTTCATCATCAATCTGAATACCGCTAAAGGTATCATTAAATACGTCTCTTAATATCGAAGAAGCTCTGTTGAGCTCTCCTAATATTTTGGACGGATGATGAGCAGTTGGTAATTTTTTACACATTGCATTCCATCTGCTGAGCAGGTTCTGCAAATCTTTTTCTAATTCTACTGTGCTTTTGCCTTCGGCTACTGTGCGAACAATAACGCCAAATCCTTTTGGTTTGACTGATTGTACAAGACGTTTCAAACGGTCCTTTTCTTTTTTGTCTTCTATTTTTTGAGAAATAGAAACGCGGTCAGAAAACGGAACCAAAACAATAAATCTTCCGGCCAGAGAAAGCTCTGCGCTTAATCTTGGGCCTTTGGTCGATATTGGTTCTTTGACAACTTGCACCAAAACAGATTGATTAGCACTAATTACATCTGTAATTGTACCATCTTTATCTATTTCTTTTTCAAACTGAAAGTTTTTTAGGGAGAAATCTTTTATTTTACCTGCGCTTACAAGTTTTATGAATTTCAGTTGGGAAGCTAAGTTAGGGCCTAAATCGTGATAATGTAAAAAGGCATCTTTCTCGAAGCCAACATTTACAAAAGCAGCGTTAAGACCAGCAACGGGTTTCCTTATTTTGGCAATAAAAATATCACCTACTTGAAAGTTGCTTTTCTCTTCTTCCTTGTGTAATTCAATTAGTTTTCCATCTTTTAATAAGGCAAAATCTACATAGTCAGAACTAGATCGAATGATTAATTCTTTATTCATTTGTAAATTTTTATCTGTATTTTAGATAAAAGAGCATAGATAAAAGAGTATAGATTTTTTAAAATCTAAAATCTAAAATCTAAAATCTGAAATCTTATTTACAGATGGATTAAACAATAATTTAACAGGTATTGTACCCGGAAGGGATTTTAGACTGCAGATTTAAGATTTTAGACTGCAGTTTTATACTGCCGACTGATAACTGAATTCTGCGTTACTATTTTCCCAAATTTCAATGAACTTAAAAAAGAAAAAAGTAGTTTAAAACTACTTTTTCTTTTTGTGACGGTTAGCTCTCGCTCTTTTTTTACGTTTGTGCGTTGCTACCTTATGTCTCTTTCTTTTTTTACCACTTGGCATATCTAATAGATTTTATAATTAATTAATAGTGTTATTTTGCTTCGTTGTTCACTTTTACACCTTCAACAAAAACTTTCGCAGGTTTGAATGCAGGAATGTTGTGTGCTGGGATTTTGATAGTGGTATTTTTGGAAATATTTCTTCCAGTTTTTTCAGCTCTTGTTTTAACGATAAAACTACCGAAACCTCTTAGATAAACATTGTCACCAGTTTCTAGTGAGTTTTTTACTTCGTTCATAAAAGTCTCTACGGTTGCTTGTACATCCCCTTTTTCAAGACCTAATTTTTCTGAAATCTTCGCTACGATATCTGCTTTCGTCATTTTCTTCCTTTTTATTATGTTGTAATAATTTTTTTGAGTTTGCAAATATATGAATTTAAAAAACAATAAATCAACCTAATTCGTTAAATTTTAATTACATAAACAATTACTTTTGTTTTCTAAATTTTTACAATGATTTTTTCTAAAACGCTAATTAAGTGGTATTTGCAAAACAAGCGGGATTTGCCTTGGCGAAAAACAACCAATCCATACCCAATTTGGCTCTCCGAAATTATGCTGCAGCAAACAAGAGTAGCGCAGGGAATGCCTTATTTTTTTGCTTTTACAGCCACTTTTCCAACTATTCTTGATTTGGCAAACGCCCATGAAGAGCAGGTCTTGAAACTTTGGCAGGGATTAGGGTATTATTCCCGTGCCCGCAATCTGCATAAGACAGCGCAAATAGTAGCGCATGAAATGAATGGCGTTTTTCCGGATAATTATGCCGACTTGCTAAAACTAAAAGGAATTGGCGAATATACCGCCGCCGCAATTGCCTCCTTCTCCTATAATGAATGCGTTCCCGTGGTTGATGGAAACGTTTTTCGAGTGCTTTCGCGTTATTTCGACTTGGAAACAGATATTGCCCAAGCTTCTGCCAAAAAAGAATTTGCTGCTTTGGCTTTCGAACTGATGCCAAAAGACAATCCTGCACAATTCAATCAAGCCATAATGGAATTTGGCGCCCTACAATGTGTTCCGAAAAATCCAAATTGTACCGAATGCGTCTTTAATAATAGCTGTGCTGCGCTGCAAAAAAAGAAAGTCAATCAGCTTCCCGCAAAATCAAAGAAAACTAAAGTTCGAAATCGCTACTTTAATTACATAGTAGCAGTCGATGATTTGGAGAACACCATTATCCAGAAACGCACTGCCAAAGGAATTTGGCACAATCTGTATGAGTTTCCTTTAATCGAAACCGACAAAGTCGAAGATTTTGAAACCGTAGTCAAGCAAATCAATCAACACTTTTTCCAGGAAAACAAAATGGAGAGCCTGTTGGAATATAATGAAGAAAGCATAGTTCATAAACTATCGCACCAGCATTTGCACATCAAATTTTGGAAAGCAAATTTAAAAGGTACCATCGAAAATGGCATTGACCTCGAAACTGCCAAAACATTTCCGTTCCCAATTGTTATTCATAATTTCATTGAGGAAAAATTGTAAAGCCAAATTAAAACCATACCATCTTGCTTCTTAATTAAGATATTTCTAACTTTCGACTATTAAAATACCCCGCTTTGAAAAATATCATCCTTCTATTAAGTCTGCATCTTGGATTGACAGCATTTGCACAAACCAATCCTTTAATTGTTCCTGCAAATGTCGTTTTACCAAAAGACACTTTAATTGCTAATCATCTTTTGAAATCCTTAAACGGTTTTTTGAGTCAGAAAGAAAGACTCAACAAAGAAAATGTTTTTGTCCTGAAAGAAGACTTGCTCGAAACTTCAATCCTTTTGGATGAAATGAAAGGAATAGAGAAAAGCGTTAAATTCAAAGATGATAATTTTTACAAAGGCTATTTGACGAATATCGTGCAAATTGATAAAAGCAATTTCATAATCCAGCTTTCTTATTTAGGTATAAACGAAAACACGCCGATTTTGAACGCCAGTTTTGAAATTCTAGCCAAATATATAGACGATAAATTCTATTTTTTATCGCCCTTGCAACGCAATACCTTTTCTTGGCAAACCAAAAAAATTGGTAATACGACCTTTCACTTCAAAAAAGAATTAAACACCAAAGTCGCCACGGAGTATGTAAAAGATGTCGCTTTGTTTGACAAAAAATTAAATGCACCGCAAGACAATATCGTTTGGTACGGTTGCAATGACATGCCTGAATTATTGAAAAACATTGGAGTTTTATATAAATCAGAATACAATGGCCGTTCCGTTAGCACTTTTAACGCCAATGAAAACAAAACCACTTTGTTGGTCAATGGAACTTACAATACAAGTTTCAATAGCTTTGATCCGCACGATTTATGGCATGAACGAACCAGAAATGCTATTCCAAAAAACACTATCAATAAACCAGTTGATGAAGGCTGCGCTTATCTTTACGGAGGAAGTTGGGGAATTAGTTGGCCACAAATTCTGAAAATTTTCAAAGAAAAAGTCGCTTCCAATCCAAAATCAGATTGGCTGAGCTTGTATGACGGATTTTATAATTTTGGCGAAAGCAAAGAAAAACATCTAATAGTGAGTTATTTGATTAACGCTTTGATTGTTGAAAAAATCGAAAAAGAAAAAGGTTTTCCAGCTGTGATCGAATTGCTTAGTTGCGGGAAATATGAAAAAGGCAATGATAATTATTTTAAAGTATTGGAGAAATTAACGGGAATCAATAAGGTAAATTTTAATGATCGAGTATGGGCATTAATTAAAAAAAGTGGGAAGTAACATAATAAATTGCTTTCATTGGAACAGATTTTTTCTGCCAATGATTTAAAAAGCCAATAAAAGCAGTTTTCAAAAAATAATGTACCTTTGATAGAAATACCACTCAATCATGAACGGAACATTAAATAAAGTGATGCTTATAGGTCATCTTGGCGATAATGTCAAAATGCATTATTTTGACGGAGGAAACTGCATCGGAAGATTTCAATTGGCTACAAATGAAGTTTATGTCAACAAAACGACAAACGAAAAAATCGTTTCTACAGAATGGCATAACTTGGTAGTACGCAACAAAGCTGCTGAAATTTGCGAAAAGTACCTTTCTAAAGGGGATAAGATTTATGTGGAAGGGCGTATTAAATCCAGACAGTGGCAAGCTGAAGATGGTTCAACCAAACATACTATGGAAATCCAAGTAACTGAGTTTACTTTTTTGACAACCAAAAAAGATACAGAAAGTAATAAAACATTAAATTCTTCAGAATCCACAAAAAACACTAACTTTGACGATCAAAATAACGGTTTGCCAATCAATGACTTGCCGTTTTAATTGTTTAACTAATTTATACGAATTTGGACCCAGAGCCCAGTTTAGAGATTGCGTCTCAAGTTGATCTTACTTTAATATTCGGTTTTATCGGAATTATTATTTTGCTGTTTTTCTCAGCAATAGTTTCAGGTGCCGAAGTAGCTTTATTCTCCTTATCACCAAAGGATTTGGAAGATTCTATCCAAGAAAATAGTTCGAAAGGAAAAATTATTGTTCGGCTTTTAGAAAAACCAAAAAAACTTTTAGCGACACTGCTCGTAGCTAATAATTTTATTAATATCGGAGTGGTTATTTTGTTTTCTTTTGTCGGGAAAGATATTTTTACCGCTATCCATTCCCCAGTTTTAAAATTCATAATCGAAGTAATTTTGGTGACCTTTTTGCTGTTGCTTTTTGGTGAGGTTTTGCCTAAAGTATATGCTAGCAGGAACAATGTGAAATTTGCTCAATTAATCGCATATCCCATTTCTGGATTAGATAAAATTTTATCGCCTGTAAGCATACCTATGCGTTCAGTTACTTTATTTTTACAAAATAAATTAGGAAAACAAAAAACAAATTTCTCTGTTGACCAGCTTTCGCAAGCACTGGAACTGACAGATAGCGGTGAAACTTCAACCGAAGAGCAAAAATTATTGGAAGGAATTGTATCCTTCGGAAATACGGACACCAGACAAGTAATGAGTCCAAGAATTGATGTTTTTGCTCTGGAAATCACAGAGTCATTTGCGTCAATTTATCCAAAAATAATAGAAAAAGGATTCTCCAGAATTCCTGTATATAGAGACAATATTGACCAAATTGAAGGCGTCTTATTTGTCAAAGATCTATTGCCTTATATCAACGACATCGAGTTTGATTGGACAACTTTATTGCGAGAACCATTTTTTGTTCCAGAAAATAAAAAACTGGATAATTTGCTCAAAGATTTTCAAAGCATGAAAAGCCATCTGGCAATTGTGGTGGACGAATACGGTGGAACATCGGGGTTGGTTTCGTTAGAAGATGTTATAGAAGAGATAGTTGGCGATATCAGTGATGAATTTGACGATGCACCTGTTAATTTTTCTAAGATTGATGATAGAAATTATATTTTTGAAGGCAAAATAAATTTAAAGGATTTCTATAGAATTATTGATGTTGATGAGGATTTATTCGAAGAACAAAAAGGAGAAGCGGAAACCTTGGCAGGATTTATTTTGGAGTTATTGGGTAATTTCCCTAAAAAAGGACAGAAAATAGTTTTTGAAAACTGTACGTTTGTCATCGAATCTGTAGATCAAAAACGTGTCAAACAAATTAAAGTAACGATTGAATAATATACAAAATGCTTAAAAAAATTACCGCTCTAGTTGTGTTTTTCGCATTCTTCTTGTCTATAGTTGGGTGTAAAAATGATGTTTTGCCTAAACCTTCCAGTTATTTGCGATTGGATTATCCCGAAGCGGAATATATTGGTTTCAAAGGGGAGTGTCCTTTTGAATTTGATGTGAATTCCAAAGCGATTGTAAAGGAGGATAAAGGTTGCGGTTATTCAATTACGTACCCAAAGATGAAGGCTACGATTTACCTAACTTATAAGCCTGTAAGTGGAAATATAAAAATATTGCTTAGAGATGCTCAAAAATTAACGTATGAGCATGTTATAAAGGCCGATGATATATTGGAGCAACCATATATAAATCCAGATAAAAAAGTGTACGGCATGTTTTATCAGGTAGATGGAAATGCGGCAACCAACTCTCAGTTTTATGCTACTGACAGTATTAAGCATTTTGTTACAGGTTCGGTTTATTTTTATGCTAAACCTAATTTTGATTCTATTATGCCGGCAGCGAGTTATATTAAAAATGACATGCAGCGCCTGATGGAAACTTTAAAATGGAAGTAATCTAAAAAATGTTTGCCGGAAACAGTATCTAGCAACCGAAAATGGCACACTGATTATACGGATTGAACAGATTATAACGGATTTTACTCGTATTACTCCATAAAAAAAAGCATTCGCCAGCGATGAATGCTTTTTTTATGGGTAAATCAGTCTGTTTAAGACTTCATATTGGAAACTTTGTATGTTTTTCCATCGCCTGTTGCTTGAACTATTTTAGTTAAGGTTTCTGGAGTTTGAACGGTTTTGTCAAATGTTACAGTGGCCAGTTTTTTATCAAAATCAACTTTTGCAGTTTGAACACCGTCTAATTCAGTTAATTCTTCCTGTATTGTTTTGGCACATCCAACAGCACATGTCATTCCTTCAATAGTGAAGCTTGCTGTCTGCAGATTAGCAATTGCGATTTCTTTTTTAACTTTCGGTGCTGCAGTTTCTGTTGAAGCAGTTTCAGTTTTTACTTCTGCTTTATTGTCTTTACAGCTTGCAAAAAGCAATCCTGAAAGTGCTATAATTGTGATTGATTTTGTGAAGTTCATTATAATGAGATTTTTAATTGATTTAAATTTTTATGATTTTATGCAAAAATAATTAAAAAAGAAACCCTAATTACTAAAATTATTACAATTTTGCACCAAAATAGTGTTTATCATGTTAAAGCAGTTGAAGTGGGTTTATTTGTTGGTTCTGTCCTTAATTTGGGGAAGCTCATTTATATTGATAAAAAAAGGGTTAGTCGGATTAACAGCTTTTCAATTGGGGTCACTGCGCATTATTTTTGCAGCGTTATTTTTGCTTTTAATAGGATTCAAAAGCTTGATTAAAATCCCCCGTCATCAATGGAAATATATTGCATTAACTTCTTTATTTGGTACTTTTATTCCGGCTTATCTTTTTGCGATAGCTGAAACCCAGATTGACAGTTCGATTACGGCGATTTTAAATTCATTGACTCCGCTGAATACATTGATTTTGGGAGCCGCATTTTTTGGAATTACTTTCAGGAGAAGCCAAATATGGGGTGTAATTATTGGACTTGTTGGCTGTCTTCTTTTAGTTTTTAATGGTGCGGTTAATCATCCGGAGCAGAATTATTATTATGCAATTTTGGTTTTGATTGCTTCTGTTTGTTATGCAACAAACGTTAATTTAATAAAACGATATTTGTCAGATCTGACTTCTTTGAGTATTACCACTGGAAATTTTTTGATATTGCTTTTTCCAGCCTTGGGAATTTTGTTTTTTACTGATTTTTTTGAAGCTGTACATGTCGAAAAAGTACAGCATTCTCTTTGGTTTATATTGATTTTGGGGGTTATAGGCACTGGAATTGCAAATATTATTTTCTTTAAGCTAATCCAGATTTCATCGCCTGTTTTTGCCACATCGGTTACGTATTTGATTCCTATAGTGGCTATTTTTTGGGGATTACTGGACAATGAAGTGCTGACATTTGTTCAGTGTATAGGCGCTTTTATTATTCTAATTGGTGTTTATTTATCGGCTAAGAAATAGATGTAAATGTGGCAGTTCTCTGTTTGATTTAGTTTTTAAAGACAGGTTTTTCCAAAGGAGTTCCATACTTGTCAAAATAAAACATTGGAATTTTTAGTTCTTCCAATTCTGGTGCAATTTCAGATTCTTTCCCCACAATTACGATCCGGATATTGTCTATCAGGAAGTATTTGTTGGCTACACGCAAAACATCATCCGTGGTTACTGCATTAATGGTTTGAATGTATTTTTCATAAAAATCAACAGGAAGTTTTTCGGTTTCTGTATTCAATGCGTATCGGGCTACTGTTTGCGGTTTTTCTACCTGCATAACAAAACGGCCTATATAGCCTGCTTTTACAGTAGCGAGAACTTCGTTTGTTACTTTTTGGGTTCTTATTCTTTTTATTTCTTTGATGAATTCTACAACGGCACTATGGGTAACGGCGTTTCTTACGGCCGATTTAGCGTAGAACTTCGTAGTATGCTTTCCCGCTCCTATGCTGGATCTTGCCCCATAAGTCCAAGCGTTTTTTTCGCGCAGATTCATGTTTAGGTAACTGTTGAAATCGCCGCCTAGGATTTGGTTGGCAATTACAGCTGGAAAAAAATCTGGATCGTTCATTTTTAGATTCACGGTGTTTACCAAAGTGATTTCAGATTGAACTGCATTAGGAACATCTACTAAGTTGATCTGCAGATTCGAAACATTTTTAGGTATATTGTATGATATGTTCGGAATGCTTCTTTTTTCCCAAGTGCCAAATAATTTTTCAACAGCTGCTTTAACATTGATGTGTTTTACATCGCCTACGATTACTAAATAGGCATTTTTAGGAGCGAAATAATTGTGATAATTGGTTTCGATATCGGTCAGAGTAATGTTGTTTAATGTTGTTTCTGTCATAAATTCGCCTGAAGGATGATTTTTCCCAAAAGCCAATGCATCAACAACACGGTTTGCAATTGCAGGAACACTTTTTTCCTCTGCTTTCATACCTTCAATTAATTTGGCTTTTTCTTTGTCAAATTCTTCTTGAGTGAAATTTGGATGTAGTACGCCTTCGGCTAATAATTCTAAAATCCTTCCGCTGAATTTCGAAAGAGAATTTGCTGTTGCGCCATGAGAACTAAAATTGATGTCGGCTCCCAAAAAATCTATTTCTTCATGAAAAACAGTTTTTGATATTTTTTTGCTTCCGTTCCCAATTAAATTGCTGGTTAGTTCATCTACTCCTTTTTTGTTTCCTTCAGTAAACAGGGGATTGTCTAGAGTTAAATTAAAAGTAACTCGAGGCAATTTATGATTTTCGACTACCATAACTTTCATTCCATTGGACAGAATAAAGGTTTGCGGTTTTTTGATGTTTATAATTGGTGGTTTTCCGGATTTGGGCTGTATGCGGTCTTGTGCTGGCATAATTCCTGTTTATAACAAATGATGAATAATACTATTAATTGCTTTCTTTAAGCTTTTAATTATGTGCTTTTGCGGGGACATAATCCAAAAGTAAGCGCTGATTTGGATTTAGGTATTTTTTTGCAACCGCTCTTATTTCCTCACGGGTAATAGAATGATATAATTCAATTTCGGTATTGATTAGATTCACGTCCTTATATAGTAAGTAATAGGTGGCAAGATTATTAGCAATTCCTTCTATGGTCGAATTAGAATTTACAAAGGTATTGTCAAACTTGTTTTGCAGTTTTTGATAGTCATTTTCAGAAATCAACTCAGTTTGAATTTTTACAATCTCTTCATCAATTTCTTTCAATAGTTCATCGGTAGAGAAATTCCCCATTGGTAAGCCGTATAAAATGTACATTCCGTAATCTTCCTGGCTAAAGCCTACAGCTCCAATCTGTAATGCCATTTTTTTATCATCTACCACTTTTTTGTACAGTTTGGAACTTTTACCATCACTAAGGTAAGAAGAAATTAAATCCAGTACTCTTGCATCCCTGCTTTTCATTGAAGGAGTTCGGTAACTTGCAATCAGCATTGGAATTTGAATGTTTGGATCTTCATACGTCGCTTTGATGGTTTGGGTAATAGGTTCTTCAGAATATGTTTTCTTTGGAGTTACTTCTCCTTTAGTTATTGGTCCAAAATATTTTTGAATCCATTCTTTGGCTTGTTTTTTTTCAAAATCACCTGCAACCACTAAAACGGCATTGTTAGGCAAGTAAAATTTTTTGTTGAATGCTTGAAATTCCTCCAGTGTCGCAGCATCAATGTGTTCCATGGAACCTATGGTTGTCCATCGGTAAGGGTGGTTTTTGAACATGTGCTGTTTTACTGCGGCCAGAATGTTTCCGTAAGGTCTGTTGTCATAACTGGTTCTTTTTTCTTCTTTAACAACTTCATTTTGGGTATCGACCCCAATTTTGTTGATTATTGGATGCATTAATCTTTCAGATTCCATCCAAAGTCCCAATTCCAGATTGTTAGATGGAAATATTTCGTAATAATAGGTTCTGTCATCTGTAGTGTTGGCATTATTTGTTCCTCCGTTTGAAGTGACAATCTTAAACCATTCGCCTCTTTTTATATTTTGTGTGCCTTCAAATAATAAATGTTCAAAAAAATGAGCAAAACCAGTACGATCCGGATTTTCATCTTTGGCGCCTACATGATACATAACCGATGTGATTACAACTGGAGCCGAAGCATCATGATGTAAAATAACATGCAGCCCATTGTCTAAATCATATTCTTCGAATACTACTTTTTGAGCCGAAGCAACTCCTCCTAACGTTATTGCGTTACTTAACATTATCGCTGTTTTTTTTGCAAAGATTGATAAACTTATTTTCTATTGCTAATAGTTTTGGTTTTATTAGGTCAAAAGTAGTTTTTTTATTGTGTGGAACATTAGTAAATTTGGTATTAACAATATATTTACCCAGATTTTGTTTAATTTGTTAACTGTTTCAAATACAGTGTGAAATGTTCAAAAGTATGGCTGCAAATATTTTTTCAGCAAAGGATTGCAAGGTAAATATTTAATTGTATATTTGCATCCTTAAAAATTATTAAAACAATTCAGTATGTATGCAATCGTAGAGATAGCAGGGCAACAGTTTAAAGTTAGCAAAGACCTAAAGGTTTACGTTCACCGTTTAACAAATGAAGAAGGATCAAAAGTTTCTTTTGATAAAGTTTATTTGGTAGATGATAACGGTTCAATCACAATAGGCGCCCCAGCTATAGAAGGTGCTTCAGTAGAAGCTAAAGTGTTACAACACTTAAAAGGTGATAAAGTTATCGTTTTCAAAAAGAAAAGAAGAAAAGGATACAAAAAAAGAAACGGTCATAGACAATATCTTACTCAAATTGTAATTGAAGGTATTACTGCAGGCGGGACAGCTAAAAAAGCAGCAGCTCCAAAAAAAGCGGTAGTTGAAGCAACTACAGAAGAAGCTCCGGCTCCTAAAGTAAAGAAAGCTCCAAAAGCTAAAAAAGAAGATACACAAGAATAATAACAAAATAAACTAATACGTCATGGCTCACAAGAAAGGTGTCGGTAGTTCTAAGAATGGTAGAGAATCAGAATCAAAACGTTTAGGCGTTAAGATTTTTGGTGGTCAAGCTGCTATTGCTGGGAACATCATCGTAAGACAAAGAGGTTCAAAGCATAATCCAGGTGAAAACGTTTACATTAGTAAAGATCACACTCTACACGCAAGAGTAGATGGAGTTGTTCACTTCCAAAAGAAAAGAGATAATAAATCTTATGTTTCTATACTTCCATTCGAAGCATAATCATAAGTTTAGATATTATTGCAAAACCCGTTTCGAAAGAAACGGGTTTTTTTGATATTTTAGTACGAAAATTAATTTGTTTATTCTTTCAGTTTCTGAAGCATGTTGTTTATTCTGCTTTTTCTTTTTGCCCAAACCCGATGCAATAAGTAAATTTGAACAGGAATAATAAGAGAAATAAATCCTAAGGAGAACAGTTTTTCTTTCGTAAATGCTATGGTTGAGATGAAGTAGCCCAAGAGTATAGCAATGGCAACTACTCGCGTAGCTATAGAAATAACAGCATAGTTTTTGATTTTGATCTGGTAATTTTTTAGTGATTCAAGAATGGTCTTTCCATTTATCGGATTGCTTATGATTTGGAATCCCAATACATTGTGCACCAGTATAAAAATAACCGATACGATAAGCAGGACGTTCCAAAGAGGGGATTTTAAGTGTCCATCAAAAATATTGTAATATACCGCTAGGAAAATAGCCCAAAGAACGGTTTCTGTAAGTAGCTGTATTCTGACGCCTTTTAATACAGGATGGTTGTTTTCAAGAATCATTTTTTGAATTTTTTCTTTGCTCAATAGTGCTTTCCCTGCATTTTGATACTCTGATTTTAAGTTTTCTAGTTCCATAATTATCTATTTAAAATTACTTTTAGTTTTTTCTTAATTCTGCTCAAACGAACTCCTATGTTGTTTTCTGAAATTCCAACGATTTCTGAAATTTCGACATAGCTTAAATCGTCTAGGTAAAGTGCAATAAGTGCTCTTTCGTCTTCACTCAGTTGGCGAATGGCCGAAAATAGAAGTTCCTCTCGCCAAGGTTCTGCGACTTCCGGGAGGATATTTTTCTCGGGAAGAGCATCAGAATACAGTAGTTTGACTTTGGGTTTTCTGAATGATGCCATGGCTGTGTTTAATCCTATACGATACATCCAGGTCGATACTTTAGACTTGCCTTGAAATTTAGGATAGGATTTCCAAAGTTGATAGATTATCTCCTGAAAAAGATCTTCCTGGTCTTCGGGAGTATCCCTATACATTCGGCAAATCTTATGAATCAATGCCTGATGGGGGAATATTTCGTCTGTAAATTGATCTTTCATAATTGATTGTTTACTTTCTTCATAAATTCTATTTTACCCATTGGTTGATAAAAAGATGAAAAACTTACAGTAATAGCTTTTTTTGTTTTAAAATAATATGACTGTCCGCAAAGAGTGCCATGTATATTTTTTTGCCACAGATTACACTGATTACATTACACTTTTTGAAAAAATCTGTGTAAATCTTTTTAATCTGTGGCTAATTCTATCTGTTCGGTATTAGTTACGGATAGTCATATAAAATTAATATTTTAAACAAACAATGGCACAGCCCTTTATTCGGACTAATTTACAGAAATAAAAGCCCTTGCATCACTGCAAGGGTTTTAAGTCTAAAATCATCAATTTAAAATCTTCTAGTGTCTGTAATATTTTGGTTTGAACGAATCTTGAACTTTTATTCCAGTATAAGATGTTATGGTGTTGTTTGAGTTTTTCTTTTGTTAAATTTAATGGTTATCCTTTTTTTGTCAGAATGCTATATTTATTTATGATTTTTTAACAAATAAATATTTTTTTAACATTAGTTAGGTAGTTTTTTCTTTTCAATTAAAGAAATTTTAAAAAAACTTACATTTTTTTTTTAATTATTAAATTAATCTATTTTACTTGCTTTTAATCCGATATGTGTAAAATATTGGTATTTTTTATGATCATATTTAAATTATTTTTATAATTTTAAGTAAAATAATAAGAATATGAAAATAAATGTATTAATTTTTCTGTGGTCTGTTTCTTTGGTTTCTCAAACTGATATTAAACAAGACAAACTTGCACATTTTGGTGCAGGAGCTTTGGTATCTTCATTGTCTTATGCAGTGATTTATAAGCATACTAAAAACGCTCCAAAGTCGCTCCTTTATTCGACTGCTTGTGCTTTTTTAGTTGGTACGGCAAAAGAGGTTTATGATATTAAACATGGTAAGGAAGGTTTTGGTGCCGAAGATCTACTTGTTACTACATTTGGAGGATTTATGACAAGTTCAGTTATTACGATAACTATCAAAGATAAAGGGAAGAGGAAGCAACTGGAAAAAATTGAGCAATTAAAAAAGAAGAGCAGCCGCCCGTAGAAATTCCACTGGTAGTCAAGACTATAACACAAGATGCTATTGTTGATAAATAGTTGTCTAAAATTCAATTCAACAAAAAACCCTCACAGCAATGTGAGGGTTTTGTATTAATACTTAGCATTAAAAAATAATACTAATATCTGTAATATTCTGGTTTGAATGGACCTTGAACTTCAACGCCAATGTAAGCAGCCTGATCATCACGTAAAATTTCCAATTCAACTCCTAATTTAGCCAAGTGCAAAGCTGCAACTTTTTCATCTAAGTGTTTTGGCAACATGTAAACGTCATTGTTGTAAGCAGCGCTGTTTTTCCATAATTCGATTTGAGCCAAAGTTTGGTTTGTAAATGAGTTACTCATTACAAAACTTGGGTGACCTGTAGCACAACCAAGGTTTACCAAACGGCCTTCAGCAAGAATGATGATATCTTTTCCGTTGATTGTATATTTATCAACCTGAGGTTTGATTTCGATTTTAGATGCGCCATGGTTTTTGTTCAGCCAAGCCATATCAATTTCGTTATCAAAGTGTCCGATGTTACAAACAACAGTTTTGTCTTTCATTTGTTCGAAATGAGAACCAAGAACGATATCTTTATTTCCAGTAGTTGTAATGATGATATCAGCATTAGCAATTACAGTATTTAATTTTTTAACTTCATAACCGTCCATTGCAGCTTGTAAAGCACAAATTGGGTCAATTTCAGTAACAGTTACAATAGATCCTGCACCTCTAAAAGAAGCAGCAGTTCCTTTTCCAACATCACCATATCCGCAAACAATTACTCTTTTTCCGGCTAACATCAAATCAGTTGCACGACGAACAGCATCAACAGCAGATTCTTTACAACCGTATTTGTTGTCAAATTTAGATTTAGTAACAGAGTCATTAATGTTGATTGCAGGCATTGGCAACGTTCCGGCTTTTACTCTTTCATACAATCTGTGAACGCCAGTAGTAGTTTCTTCAGACAATCCTTTGATTCCAGGAACCAATTCTGGGAAACGGTCAATAACCATATTAGTTAAATCTCCGCCGTCATCAAGAATCATGTTCAATGGTTTTCTGTCTTCGCCAAAGAATAAAGTCTGCTCAATACACCAGTCAAATGATTGCTCATCAAGACCTTTCCAAGCGTAAACTGAAATTCCTGCAGCAGCAATAGCGGCAGCAGCCTGATCTTGAGTAGAGAAAATGTTACAAGAAGACCAAGTAACTTCAGCACCAAGAGCAATTAAAGTTTCGATCAAAACAGCAGTTTGAATGGTCATGTGCAAACATCCGGCGATACGCGCACCTTTCAGTGGCTGTTCGTCTTTATATTCAGCACGAAGCGCCATTAAACCTGGCATTTCAGCTTCCGCCAATTCAATTTCTTTTCTTCCCCAAGCCGCTAGAGAAATGTCTTTTACTTTGAAAGCCACATAAGGCGTAGTCGTTGTACTCATTTTTTATAGTATATTTGTATTACTTCGTCCGTTTGCCTTTCAGGCTCGGGTGTAAAATTTTTTGCAAATTTACATAATAACTTATTATTTAAAAAGCATTCAGTAATATTTGTGAATTGTTTAATGCCGTAATCGAAAGTATTTTAGATTGTAGATTAGTGATTTAGGATTTTTGATTTAAGAAAAACCAAACAAAAATGGGATTCCTTAAATGTTGTTGGAATTCAAAATCTGAAATCTGAAATCTGAAATCTGAAATCTAAATTCAAAATGTCTTTATACAAAACCATACATGTCAGTCCCGCAACTCAAATTTTAGTTTGGAAAATAACTGAATCATTTGATGAATTGCGTTCGCAGGTAACTTTAAAACCCAAAACCGAAAAGAGGTTAAACGGAATGAAATCTGAAATGCATCAGCGTGCCTTTTTGAGTGTGCGTATGTTATTGCAGGAAGCTGGTATTAATGATTTTGATTTGCATTATGATGAATTCGGCAAACCGTATTTAAGTGATCATCGTTACATTTCAATTACTCATTCTCATAATTTTGCGTCGATAATCATAAGTGAAGAAACTGTAGGAATTGATATGGAACTGCAGCGTGAAAAAATTCTTCGTATCGCCGATAAGTTTGTTGATTGCGAATTCGATTATTTAGAACTGGAATCCTTAGACGAATACATAAAAAAACTAACAGTTATTTGGGGAGCCAAAGAAGCTATTTTTAAAATTAGAAACGAAAAAGGAATCAGTTTTAAAGATCACATTCAGGTTGCGCCTTTTTCTTTAACCGAAAACCAAACTCAAGCTTGTCTTCTTTTTGATAATTTGGAAAAAATGTTCGAAGTAAATTATTTGGAAATAGAAAACTTTACTTTAGTTTACGCTTTCGAAAAATAGTTTTTAATCTTTGTTCATCTTTGCGTTAACTTTGCGCATTTCTGTAAAATTTCTATGGTAATATATAAACAAATTCTTCAGTCTAAAGAAGTAAACCAAAAGTTACTCGCTATTCTTCTGGATCCCGACAAAATTATTTGGGACAATGTGGAATATTTAATCGAAAAAATCAAACAGTCACCCGCAACTCATATTTTTATTGGCGGAAGCCATGTTCAAAATGATATTCTGGACGAATTGATTATTGCTTTAAAACAAAAAATGAGTTTGCCTGTTGTTCTTTTTCCAGGGAATCCATCCCAGATTTCAGATCAGGCGGACGCTATTTTGTTTTTGTCCTTAATTTCTGGTCGTAATCCTGATTATTTGATAGAGCATCAAGTAAACGCTGCGCCAATTTTAAAGAAAACACAGCTCGAAATTATCTCAACAGGCTATATGCTCATAGAAAGCGGGGGCGAAACTGCAGTAGAACGCATCAGTAAAACCAAGCCTTTGGACAGGTATAATCTCGACTTAGTGCTTGCAACTGCGCAGGCGGGGGAGATGATGGGGAATAAATTATTATATCTTGAAGCAGGCAGCGGTGCAAAAAATGCAGTTCCGTTAGAAATGATTCAGTTAGTTGCAAAGAACATCGAAATTCCGCTGATAGTTGGTGGCGGAATTATAGATTTGCAGGGTATTCAGAGCGCTTATAAAGCAGGTGCTGATTTAGTTGTTATAGGAACAGCATTTGAAAATGATGCCGATTTTTTTAATACAGATAAAAAGTAAACGATTATGTTTGATTACTTATTTGCGCAATATAAAGGCTATCCTGTCCATGAAGTGTATCTGGAGCTTATAGCTGTCTTTTTTGGGCTATGCAGTGTTTGGTATGCCAAGAAGGATAATATTTTAGTTTTTCCAACAGGATTAATCAGTACTTCAATATATGCATATTTGCTTTGGCAATGGAGTTTGTTGGGCGATTCTATGATTAATGTATATTATTTCATAATGAGCATTTATGGATGGTATCATTGGACTCGAAAAAAGGATAATATCGATGAATTTCCAATTTCTACGATGAATGGTAAAGAGAGGGTGATAGCTGTTATTATTTTTACATTAACTATTGTCTTTGTGGTTGTTATTTATCTTTATTTTAATAAATTTACGAATTGGTACTCTTATTTAGATACCTTATTGACCGCAATTTTTTTCGTTGGAATGTGGTTAATGGCCAAAAGAAAAATTGAAAACTGGATTTTTTGGATTGCAGGAGATTTACTTTCTATTCCGCTTTATTTTGCAAAAGGTTATACCTTTACCAGTTTTCAATATACAGTATTCACAATTATTGCCGTTTACGGTTTTTTAGAATGGAAGAAAATCTTGAACAGCTTGCAAAGTCTGGAGCATCACCAATCATAAAAATTGCCATTTTTGGTCCAGAGTCTACAGGAAAAACTACTTTGGCAACACAACTTGCCGACTATTATAAAACGGTTTGGGTTCCTGAATTTGCACGCGATTATCTGCAGGAAAAATTAGATAGTGGCCGCGGCATCTGCGATATTGATGATATGCTGCCCATTGCTTATGGGCAGACAAAATTGGAAAATGAAAGTGCATTAATTGCTAACAGATATCTTTTTTGTGATACTAATTTATTAGTGACAAAGGTGTTTTCCGAGTTGTATTATAATTTTTGTGATTCATTACTGGATAAGGCAGCCCGTACCCATCAATATGATTTGTTTTTTTTGACAGATATTGATGTGCCATGGGAAGATGATGGTTTGCGGGACAGTCCAGAGGGAAGAGAAAGTGTTTTTGAAGTTTTTAAGCAATCGCTGATTGATAACAGAAAACCTTTTATTACTGTTTCTGGCGACAAAGAGACTCGTTTAAAAAAAACTGTTGCCATTGTAGAGGATTTGACGATGGCTTTACAGATGGGATTTTCTTCGGTGGATTTTCTACAGATCTACCATCACGGCATTCCAGTAGAAAATATAAAAAGACAGCTTAATATTTTCAGGGAAGGAATACACAAAATTGTATTGGTTAATCCGGCAACTATAAATCACGGAATCTTACAATTGTCTGATGCTGATTTTGAGCAAAAAGCCAGTTTTTTTGATGCTAATAAATCAAGCCTAAAACTGAAAAAATTTGTTCCTGCTTCTGGGGCAGCCACAAGAATGTTTAAGTTTTTAAGTGCTTTTTTGAATGACTTTGATTTGGGGCATGAAACTATTAATGCTTATATAAACAGAAAAAAAGATGCTGAATTATCCTTATTTATTGTAGGGATGGATAAGTTTCCTTTTTTTAAAGAAGTAGATGAAAAACTGCATGAAATATATCCTGATTTTAATAAACTGACGAGTGATTATAAAAACTATTATTTCATAAAGACACTCTTGTCACCAGAATATTTTAATTTTGCTAATAAGCCCAAAGGAATTCTTCCGTTTCATAAATACCCTGCGAATATAGTTACTCCTATTGAAGAGCATTTGCATGAGTGTGCTTTTTATGCAACTTCTAATAATCATTCTAGTTTGCATTTGACGGTTTCTGAGAGCCATCAAGAGCAATTTGAAGCAATTATCAAAAAAATAAAAAGCAAAATTGAAATAAAATCAAATTCAAAAATAGAAGTTAGCTTTTCTTTTCAAAAAAAAGAAAGCGATACTATTGCAGTAGATCTGGAAAATAAGCCTTTTCGGGACGAAAAAGGAATGTTGGTTTTTAGACCTGGTGGGCATGGTGCTTTGATAGAGAATTTAAATGAGATTGATGCAGATGTTGTCTTTATTAAAAATATAGACAATGTGATTCAAAACGATATTCATCACATTTCTTTTTATAAAAAAGGCTTAGCCGGAATTTTATTGGAGCTACAGTATCAAACTTTTGAATATTTGAAAGCATTAGATAGTGGCGAGACAGGTGAAGAAACAATAAAGGAAATTTTGATTTTTATAAAAGAAAAATTGAATATTGAATTGGATAACGATTTTTATAAATTCAAGCTTAAAAATCAAATTGGAAAATTGAAGGATTTGCTCAATAAGCCCGTTCGCGTTTGCGGAATGGTAAAAAATGAAGGAGAACCTGGCGGAGGACCGTTTTGGGTCAGAGGTATTGACGGTAAACAAACTTTGCAGATTGTTGAGACTTCGCAGATTGATTTGAAAAACAGTAAACAATTGAAATTATTTGAGGAAGCAACACATTTTAATCCCGTAGATTTAGTTTGCGGGTTAAAAAATTATCAAAACCAAAAGTTCGATTTAAAGCAGTTTATAGACCCAGAAAGCGGTTTTATTGTATATAAAAACCATGGCGGAGTTGATATAAAATCGTATGAGCTTCCCGGTTTGTGGAATGGCGCTATGGCTAATTGGCTAACCGTTTTTGTAGAAGTGCCTCTGTTTACTTTTAATCCTGTAAAAACAGTAAATGATTTGTTAAAAAAAGCCCATCAGCCATTGTAAATGGAAATTCATACGATTCTTTCAGAGGTAAAATATAAAGCAGTAAGAAGCAGTGGTGCGGGAGGACAAAACGTTAATAAGGTTTCGTCTAAGGTGGTGCTGACTTTTGATCTGCAAAATTCCCAAGCATTGTCAGATGAGGAAAAACTGATTTTAGAGACCAATTTGCAAAACAGATTAACTGCAGATTTAATTTTGATTCTGAATTGCGATGAAGACCGAAGCCAGCTTAAAAACAAAGAAATCGTTACTAAACGGTTTTTGGATATCATAAAAAAAGGGTTGTATGTTCAAAAAGAACGAAAGCCTACCAAAATTCCAAAAGCTGTCATTCGAAAACGAATTAAAGACAAAAAAAATATTTCTGAGATTAAACAATCACGCAGAAAGCCTAACTTAGATTAGTTGCCTTATTTAAATTTTCCTTTTTAAATTTGTAATTGAATTTTGCCATTACCATTGCCATTGATTTTTGAAATTGTTATTGATTTTTGTAATTTTTAATACTACTTTTGCATTGTCTCAAAGGGGTGCTCTAAATAACGAGCTGAGATCATACCCAAAGAACCTGGGCAGGTAATGCTGCCAAGGGAAAAAACGACAAAAAAATAGTGTTTCTATCTATTTGCCGTAGAACAATCATTTATTAATTTAAACAAAAGAATAATTCCCCCTTTTATTCGTAAATCATTTACGGATGAAACATTTTAATCAATTATCAATTACCAATTACGAATTACGAACATCTTCGACCATAGTAAGTTTTAGATTTTCGAAGATTTTATTTTCTTTTCTCTTTTTTCTTTTTTCTTTTCTCTCTTTTTCACAAGTAAAAGATACTACAAAAGTCAACCAGCTCGATGAGGTTTTGGTTTCGGCAGTAAGAGTCACTGCAAAAACACCAGTAACTTTTTCCAATATGAGTAAGGAAGAATTAGCGGTCCGAAATCTAGGTCAAGACATTCCTGTGCTAATGAATTATTTGCCTTCTGTAATCACAACTTCCGATGCAGGTAATGGCTTAGGCTATACTGGGATTCGTGTCCGCGGAAGTGATGCTACCCGTGTCAATGTAACGATTAACGGAATTCCTTATAATGATTCGGAAAGCCATGGAACGTATTGGGTAAACATGCCTGATTTTGCTTCTTCGGTAGAGAGTTTACAATTACAGCGAGGTGTAGGAACTTCTACAAATGGAGCAGGTGCTTTTGGAGCTAGTTTGAATATGCTGACAGATAATTATGCTAAGAAAAGCACCGGAGAAATTTCGAATTCTTTTGGGAGCTTCAATACTCAAAAACATACAGTAAAATTCAGCACGGGTTTAATGAATGATCATTTTGAAATTGCTGGACGTCTATCAGCTTTAAAATCTGATGGTTATATAGATAGAGCAAGCAGCGATTTGAAATCATATTTTCTTCAAGGTACTTATGTGGGAAAAACAACTTTGATTAAAGCCTTAACCTTTGGCGGTACCGAAAAAACTTATCAGGCTTGGAACGGAATTAATGCGGTTAAAATGGCGGAAGATAGAACCTACAACTCTGCTGGAGAATTTACTGATGAGTTTGGAAAAACTCGTTACTACAATAACGAAACAGATAATTATAAACAAGATCATTATCAATTGCATTGGAACGAAAAAGTATCTGAAAATTGGAATACTAATTTGGCTTTTCATTATACGAAAGGGAAAGGGTATTATGAAAATTATAAAGAAAATGCAGCTATGTCTGATTATGGTTTACAGCCAGTTGGTGTAGTTGCTGCAACTGATTTGATTCGTCAAAAATGGTTGGATAATGATTTTTACGGAACTACTTTTTCTGCTAATTATAAAGCGGATAAACTAGATGTGATTTTAGGTGGCGGCTGGAATAAATATGAGGGAGATCATTTTGGTAAAGTAATTTGGGCGAGATATGCTTCACAAAGCGAACTGGGAGATCATTATTATGACGATTTTTCAATCAAGACTGATGGTAATGTTTTTGCGAAAGCTAATTATCAATTGTTAGAAAAATTAAGCGTTTACGGAGATCTGCAATATCGAAATGTACATTATAAAGCTAATAGCTGGGAAACTGGTTTGGTAAATGATAATTTTAATTTTTTCAATCCTAAGGCTGGATTTACGTTTGATGTTAATAAACAAAACGTCATATATTTTTCATACGCCAGAGCGAATCGAGAACCTAACAGAACGGATTATGAGGGAGGAAGTAATGTAAAGCCTGAAAAACTAAATGATTATGAATTGGGTTGGAGATTCAAATCTAGTAAATTTCAAGTGAATTCTAATTTGTACTATATGAAATACAAAGATCAGTTAGTTTTGACAGGAGAGCTGGATGATGTGGGTTCACCTATTCGTAAGAATAGTGGGGATAGTTATAGATTAGGATTGGAAGTTGATGCGACCATTAAATTCGCAAAACAATGGTCAATTTCACCAAACTTCACATTAAGCAGTAATAAAAATGTTGATTTTGTTTCTGATGCCAGTGGTAGTTTAGTTAATCTGGGAAATACTAATATTGCCTATTCTCCTGATTTTATTGCAGGAAATATTTTGACATTTGCACCAATAGTGCCATTAAGAATAAGCTGGCTGTCTAAATTTGTCAGCGAGCAGTATTTGAACAACATTGATGATGCGAGTGGTAAACTAAAGGATTATTTTGTAAATGACTTAAATGCTGCTTATGAAATTAAAATGAATTCAGTTTTCAAATCGATAGGAATCAATGTTTTGGTAAACAATATATTTAATGTTGATTATGTTTCGAATGGAGCTGATTATGGAGGAGGTTATGTTTATTATTTTCCGCAGGCAGGAGTTAATTTCTTGGCGGGACTAACATTGAAGTTTTAAATGTGAGAGTTTAATAGTTTTAGAATTTCTCTGGATTTAGAATAATGCTGTGGGTCACGCGTGAGGGATAATAGCTGGCTACCGAAGTAGCGCGGATAGCCCGACAGCATAAAAAAAAGGGAGCGGATCACTATTGCGATGATTAGCTCCCTTTTTTTATGGTGGCACGCCCCAATAGTATTAATTGTAAATACGAATTTGGGTATCGCTTACTACCTGCACGCGGTATTGTTTCATTGGGTAAGTCACGGCCGTACTTCCTTGACCTGTAAAAAGGTTATATTCTTTGTTGTCACACACACAAAGCGCATTGATTCCTTTGATGGTCATCGTGGAACAGCTGCTGATTTCCTGATTGGGGCAAGCAGCGTCAAAAGCGTTGTAGCCTGTGCCGGTATTGAAAACGATTATGCCTTTTGCACCCGCATTTGAATAATAAATGCCATTACCGGGGCTTTTAAGATTTGAATAGAGTGGTAAATTCAGATTGAGATCTACAGAGAAACTGTAATTAGGTATGTATGGGTTTTTATTCGAGTTTTGATTGTCGCTGCATCTCAGAAAAAATAGAGATATGATAAGTAACAGAATGTGTTTTTTCATTATTTAAAATTAAGGCTAAAGAATTAGTGAAACAAATTTAATTTATTTAACTTTGAAATTATTATGATTAACATATTATTGTAATCTAAAAATAAAAATACACTATCTTTGTGGAAAGAAATCCCGTCCTGATGGGATTTTTTCTATTTTATATAAATGATGAAATTATGAGCGCAATATCGTATTACACAGCGGAAGGATTAAAAAAATTAAGAGAAGAATTAGATTATTTAAAAAGCGTGATGCGTCCAAAGGCATCTCAAGATATAGCAGAAGCAAGGGATAAAGGAGATTTATCTGAAAATGCAGAATATGATGCGGCCAAAGAAGCCCAAGGAATGCTTGAAATGAGAATAGCAAAGCTTGAAGAGGTACACTCTAACGCTAGATTGATTGATGAGTCTAATCTTGATTTGTCTAAAGTATTGGTTTTGTCTCATGTCAAGATCAAAAACCAAACGAACGGAATGGAGATGAAATATACATTAGTTGCCGAAAGTGAAGCTGATTTGAAAACAGGAAAGATATCGGTTACTTCTCCGATTGGAAAAGGACTTTTAGGAAAGAAAGTAGGTGAAGTTGCCGAGATCACAGTGCCTAACGGTATTTTGAAATTTGAAATCCTTGAAATTTCAAGAGAGTAATAGTATAAGTATTCAGTGGTCAGTTTTTAGCGATCAGATTGCAGTTTCTACAATCTATGTTCTTTTTTCTAACTTCTAATATCTAATTTTATGAGTACCATTTTCAAAAAAATAATTGACGGAGAAATACCCTGCTATAAAGTAGCGGAGGATGAAAATTTTCTGGCTTTTTTGGATGTAAATCCGAATGCTAAAGGGCATACGCTTTGTATTCCAAAGAAAGAAATTGATAAGTTTTTTGATATTGAAGATGATTTGTATCTTGGTTTGATGGCATTTTCAAAAAAAGTGGCTATTGCACTTGAGAAAACGGTTCCCTGTTTACGGGTAGGAATGGCTGTAGTAGGTCTTGAAGTGCCACATGCACACGTTCACTTGATTCCGTTAAATGAAATGGGCGAAATGACTTTCAGACATAAAGTAAGTTTGACAAAAGATGACTTTGAGGCTTTGGCAAAAAGTATTCAGGCTAATTTATAAAAAAGTATAAAGGCAAGAAACACGACTCTTTTAAGAATTAATTTAAAAGTTTCGTGTTTTTTTATGTTCAAAAATAAGACAGTATGAAGAGTGTGTTTGTGTTTTTAATGTTTACGGTTTTCAGTTTTGGCCAAGTCAAGAATCCTTATGCTTTGACAGATGCTAAAATAGACAAAATTCCTGCTGATTTAAGCACTTCAACAGATGGTATTGCTAAATATATCAATGAAAATCTTAAATTAGAAAAAGATAAAATCAGAGCTGTGTTTTATTGGACAGCATCGAATATCAGTTATGATATTGAGAATATTGCGTCAATTGATTTCAAAGAAGTCTCCCCAGATAAAATAAAAAATACGGTATTATCCAAGAAAGGGGTTTGTATTCATTATGCCGAAGTTTTTAATGATATAGCCAAAAAAGTAAACATTAAAGCCTATATTATTTATGGATATACCAAGCAAAATGGTAAAGTGGACGTACTTTCGCATGCTTGGTGTGCTGCAAGAATTGATAATACTTGGTGGCTTTTTGATCCAACTTGGGGGTCTGGATATGTTGATAAAAATAAGTTTTTTAAAAAATTAAACAATCTCAATTATAAAGTTTTACCAAATCAATTTATTGCGACGCACATGCCTTTTGACTATTTATGGCAGTTTTTGAATTATACGGTTGCCAATCAGGAATTTATTGATGGAAAAAGCCAAATAAACAAGACCAAACCAAAATTTGATTTTGTTCGTGAAATAGAGGAATATGACCAGATGTCAGATCTGGATAAGGCAAGAACTGCTTTGATTCGAATTCAGAATAATGGCATCAAAAATAGTTTGATTCAGGAAATGGCTCAATTCAAAAAGAGTGAAGTCGATGCTTTGCAAAATAACGAGGCAATGTCAAAAATGCAAGGTATTAGCGATGATTATAATCAGGCTATAGCACAGTTTAATGATTTTATAATGTATAGAAATAATAAATTCAAACCACTTTTGCCAGATGAAGCTATTAAGGAAATGATTGTGGCTCCAAAACAAAAAATATTGGATTGTCAAAATCGAATTTATAAAATTGGGAAGTTCAATGATAATAATTTTGAAAATGTAAAATCATTAAAAAAATCTATTATCGATGTTTTGAAACAGATAGAAGATCAGGAAAAATTTGTCAATGAGTATCTGAGCAAAAGTAAATCAGCCCGAAAAGGGATGTTTACTAAGGTAACTTGGTTCGGAGTGCCTTTGAATTAATACGGGAAAAATGAATTTTATTTCAGGCGTGATTATTTTTTAAGAATGAAATCTGCATAGTAGTGCCTTTCCCTATTTCAGAATGAAGTACTTTAATAGCGCCTTTGTGGTATTCCTCTACAATTCTTCGGGTTAATGAAAGTCCAAGTCCCCATCCTCTTTTTTTGGTAGTGAAACCGGTTTCAAAAATACGGTGGAATTCTTTTTTAGGTATCCCGCTGCCGGTATCAGTTACATTTATTTTTATGTGATGATGATCCTCTTCAATTTCCAAAGATAATTTCCCTCGGCCTTTCATTGCATCTATGGCATTTTTAACCAGATTTTCTATTGTCCAGCTGTGTAACGTTGGATTCAGAAGAATTTCTATGGGTTTTGACGGACCTTTAAAAGAAAATTCAATTTGGTTAGAAAAACGGGAAATCAGATAATTATATGATTGTTTTGTTTCCTCGACTATGTCTTTTAGTTCTAATTTGGGTTCGGAACCAATTTTCGAAAACCGGTCAGTTATGGTCTGCAGACGCACAATGTCTTTTTCAATCTCCGTAGTAATAGATTCGTCTACATTATCCAGTTTTAAAATTTCCAGCCAGCCTATTAATGACGAAAGGGGCGTGCCTATCTGATGAGCCGTTTCTTTGGCCATTCCTGCCCATAATTTGTTTTGGCTTGCTATTTTATGGTTGAGGTAAAAATTGTAGATCAGGATACCGCAGAGGACAATAATTAGCGATAAGGCTATGGGGTAATATTTGAGTTTATCAATTAAGGAAGAATCTCCATAATACAGTTCTTGTGATTTTCCAGGTGCATAAATAATGGTAATGGGTTCGTTTTCACTTTTTAATTCATCCAGATATTCTTCAGCTTTTGCCTTGTCTTTTATAATGGCTTCATCAATATTCTTGACATTTATTATGCTGTCATTTTCTGTTAGAATTAATGGAATGGTAGTGTTGTTATTGAAAATTTGAAGCGGTAAATCAACTTCGGTATTTGGTTTTGCGTTAATTAATGTTTTTTCGGCAATAGCCCAAAGGTTCATTTTTACTCGCTCTTCATTTTTAAAAATTTGAAAAAAAGTATATGTATTCCAAAGGATAATAGCGATTATCAGAAAAGAAATAAAAATTATTATCCAGCGTATGGGATTTCTATTTTCAGAAAAGTTCATAAAAGTAAATTTGTGGTATAAATATAACGAAATAATGGACTTCGGATTGTGTAGGGACAAAAATCATTGTTTTGAGAAATTCAAATATCTTTCTTTTTAAGAGCTGCTTCCTGCTGTCCACTATACCTTTTGTCTCGTTTGAGGACGAGACAAAAGGATATCGTTTCCATTAGGGCTTGGGCAATTGTTTTCATAATAAAATTGTTGAAATACCTAGAATCTAACTGCTATTTTGTTATTTTTGTTCAAATAAAAAGTCTATGATTAGCATTGATCCGAAAAGCATTGAAACCGCAAAATTACAAGGGTATTTGCAAAGTGCAGTTGGACCTCGACCTATTGCTTTTGCCAGTACTATCGGTAAAAATGGGATTCCCAATTTGTCGCCTTTCAGTTTTTTTAATGTTTTCAGTGCCAATCCGCCCATCCTTATTTTTTCGCCTGCAAGGCGGGTACGGGACAATTCGGTTAAACACACATTAATCAATGCCGAAGCTACTTTAGAAGTAGTTATCAACGTAGTAAATTACGATATGGTACAGCAAACTTCGCTGGCCAGCACAGAATATGCCGAAGGCGTTGACGAGTTTTTAAAAGCTGGATTTACGCCAGTTCCATCCGAGGTTGTAAAACCTTATAGGGTAAAAGAATCACCTGTTCAGTTTGAGTGCAAAGTAACTCAGATAATTCCGTTAGGGACAGAAGGAGGCGCAGGAAATTTAATCCTTTGTGAAGTGGTTCGCATTCATATCAATGAAGCAATTCTCAATGAAGATGGAGCGATAGACCAACATAAAATAGATTTAGTGTCTAGGCTAGGAGCTAATTGGTATTCCAGATCCAATCAAGGATTGTTTGAAGTGCCAAAACCGCTTACAACGCTTGGTGTTGGAGTAGATGCCATTCCTGATTTTATTAAAAACAGTCCAGTTTTTGACGGAAACGATTTAGGGATGCTCGGGAATATTGAAGCCTTGCCTACAATTAAAGAAGTTAGTATATTTGTAAAGCAAAATTTTGCCATAAAGGCTGTTTTGAGTTCTGATGACCTTGAAAAACAGCACTTGAAAGCCAAAAAATATCTTTTAGAAAATGATGTTCTTTCAGCTTGGAAAGTACTTTTAGCCAAAAAATAAATTCAAAGTAACAATAATAAAACAAAAAGAAGATGGAAGTATTAGGAAAAATTAAAGTTGTTAATCCAGAGCAACAAGTGAGTGCAGCATTCAAAAAAAGAGAATTGGTTGTTACTACAGATGAGCAGTATCCACAGCACATTCTGATTGAATTTACTCAAGATAAATGTGATTTGTTAAACAGTTATAATATTGGTGAAGCTGTAAAAGTTTCTATCAATTTAAGAGGAAGAGAATGGGTTAATCCACAAGGAGAAACAAGATATTTTAACAGTATTCAAGGCTGGAGAATCGAAAGACTGGCTGCCGAAGCACCAGCTCAGCAAGCGCCTCCAATGCCGGCTGCAGCAACTTTTGCGCCAGCAACTAATTTAAACGAAGAAGAAGCAGACGATTTGCCATTCTAAGAAAAATAGAAATTAAAGATAAGAAATCAGAAGTTTGAGTTTACTTGAATTTCTGATTTTTTTTGAAATTGAATTGAAATTTGCCATTGAAATTTGCCATTGAAAAATGTATTATTTATCCAAAGATTTATTTTTCCCGCCAGTTTCTCACGCCGATAGCGATGGGATTCTCGCCGTTGGAGGCGACTTGTCTCCAGAGCGTTTGCAGTTAGCTTATAACAGTGGCATTTTTCCTTGGTTCAATGAAGGAGAACCCATTATTTGGTGGTCACCAAATCCCAGAATGGTATTGTACTTGGACGAATTAGTTGTTTCCAAAAGCATGAGAAACATTCTCAACAGAAATATTTTCAAAGTTACTTTCAATCAAAATTTTAGGGATGTTATTTCCAATTGCCAGCAGGTAAAACGTGACGGGCAATCCGGAACTTGGATTACGAATGATATGATTGATGCCTACTGCAGACTCAATGAACTTGGAATGGCAAAATCAGTCGAAGTTTGGCAAAATGACCAACTTGTCGGCGGATTGTACGGTGTCAATTTGGCACATGTTTTCTGTGGAGAAAGTATGTTTTCGTTAGTTTCCAATGCTTCGAAAATGGCCTTTATTGCTTTGGCAAACCAACTTAAAAAAGATAATTATCGACTTTTGGATTGCCAAGTTTATAACGAACATCTCGAAAGTTTGGGATGCAGGGAAATAGAGCGGGAAGTTTTTATGGCAATTTTGAAGAGAGACTAACTTTCTTTGCGACCTTGTGTCTTTGCGGTTATTAACCTGTAGTTGTAAAGGAATCCCAAAAACTAAAACTTCAGCTTCGTAAAACTCCAATTTAAAGTACTGAATAAGACCAATTCATTTTCTAGAGATGGTAAATCCATTATCAGTTTTAAGGTTTCGTGAGCCATCATAGTTCCAATCATCCCAGGCAAAGTGCCTAACACACCATTCAAACTGCAATTAGGAACATCTTTTGGGTTAGGCGGTTCTGGAAATAAATCCCGAAGATTTTTTGTTCCGTTATGATTGAATACAGCCAATTGTCCTTCAAAACCTAAAATACTTCCGTAAATCAATGTTTTTCCCAAAGCCACACAAGTGTCATTTACTAAATAACGAGTGGTAAAATTATCGGAACCGTCCACTATAAAATCAAAATCCCGTAGAATTGTTGAGGCATTTTCGGAGGTTAATTTTTCTTCGAAAGCAACGATAGTAATTAAAGGATTTAATGTTTTCAACGTTTCTTTGGCAGTAGTTGCTTTGTTTTTGCCGACTTGGTTTTGTGTATATAAAATTTGGCGGTGCAGGTTATGAATTTCGATTTTATCAAAATCAACAATCCCGATCGTGCCAACACCTGCTGTAGTAATATATTGTAAAATAGGACACCCCAATCCGCCAGCACCAATTACCAAGACTTTGGCATTTTTTAGTTTTTTTTGCCCTTCATCGCCTATTTCGGGCAACATCATTTGGCGGTTGTATCTTAAATAATCTTGAATTACACTCATTTTTTGTTAAGTCTTAAAAGTTTGATAGTCGTAAAAGTGAAAGAAAGTATTAATTAAGAATCGAATTTTCTTTTAGACTTTCGGCTTTCGACCTTTGACTAAATGTTCTGTCCCAATCTTTCCATACAGCTTCATATCCTTTATCGGTGATTATTTTGGCAATTTCCTGTGCGGAACGCTCATCGCTAATCTCAAATTGCTCCAAAGATTGGGGATCAACAACGTAACCGCCTGGATTGGTTTTGGAGCCCGCACTCATGCTGGTTACTCCAATCGGGATGATATTATTTCTGAACTTTTCGTTTTCCCGTGTCGAAATTGAAATCTCCAAATCTTCATTCCACAATCGATAGGCGCAGATTAATTGCGTCAAATCTTTATCGTCCATAATAAAGTTGGGTTCAATAATTCCTTCGGCGGGGCGTAACCTCGGAAAGGAAACCGAATATTTTGTCTGCCAATACGTTTTTTGTAAATAATCCAAATGCAGAGCATTGAAAAAACTGTCCGTTCGCCAATCTTCAAGACCCAATAAAACGCCCAGTCCAATCTTGTGAATTCCCGCTTTACCAATTCGGTCAGGAGTTTCCAGCCGAAAATCAAAATTGGACTTTTTACCTTTGGTATGATACTTTTTGTACACTTCCTGATGATAGGTTTCCTGATACACCAAAACCGAATAAACTCCAGCTTTATGCAATTCTTGATATTCTTCGGTCGAAAGTGGCTGCACTTCGACTGATATGGTTGAGAATTGCTCTTTTATCTGCTCAATTGCATTTAGAAAATAATTGATGTTTACAGTGTAATTGGCTTCTCCCGTAACCAATAATACATGATCAAAACCCGCTGTTTTCAAGGCCTCTGCTTCCAGTTTTATTTCGGAATCCGATAATGTTTTGCGTTTGATTTTGTTGTCCAGACTGAATCCGCAATATGTGCAGATATTTTGGCATTCATTGCTCAAATAAAGCGGTGCATACATTTGAATGGTTTTTCCAAAACGTTTTTTTGTCAATTCATGGCATTCTTGTGCCATTTGCTCCAAATAAGTTGTGGCTACAGGCGAAATCAAAGCGATGAAATCCTCTAGGTCTCTTTTGCTTTTTGCCAATGCCTGTTCCACTTGCTTGGAGGTCGTTTGATATATTTTGGTTTGAATGGTTTCCCAATCATAACCATCAAAAACAGATTTGAATGTTTTCATAGTATTATGTTTTTTACCGCAAAGTGCGCAAAGTTTTATGTTCCGAATCTAAAGTTAAGTCCGCAAAGCTTTGCGAACTTTGCGTAAATCTTTGCGCGCTTTGCGGTTAATAATGAATTCTGTTACTCATACAAAAAAGCCGTCAAAGGACTAGATGCAACTGCGTGTTTGTATTGTTGCCCCAGTTTTGCTTCAAATGCTTTTCGTCCAGCTATTACCGCCTCCTTAAAAGCTTCGGCCATTAATTTTGGATTTCCGGCTACGGCAATGGCGGTGTTTACCAAGACTGCATCAGCTCCCATTTCCATTGCTTTGGCTGCGTCAGATGGTGAGCCAATGCCTGCGTCGATAATGACAGGAACGTTACTTTGCTCGATGATTATTTCCAGAAAATCAATGGTTTTTAATCCTTTGTTACTGCCAATAGGCGATCCCAAAGGCATAACGGCAGCTGTTCCTGCATTTTCCAAATGCTTGCATAAAACTGGATCGGCATGGATGTAGGGCAAAACAATGAATCCCAATTTCGCCAGTTCTTCAGTCGCTTTCAGGGTTTCAATGGGATCCGGCATTAAGTATTTTGGGTCAGGATGAATCTCTAGTTTTAGCCAGTTGGTTTCTAAAGCTTCTCTAGCCAATTGTGCCGCAAAAATGGCTTCTTTAGCGTTTCGTGCGCCAGAAGTGTTGGGTAATAAATTGATTTTGGGATGCTTTAAGTGATTTAAAATCGCATCGGTATCGGTTTCGAGATCGATTCTTTTTAGTGCTACAGTTACCAATTCGCTTTCGGAAGCCAAAATGGCTTTCTCCATTTCTATATTGGAACCAAATTTTCCAGTTCCTAGAAATAGTCTTGATTCTAGTGTTTTGTCTCCTATCTTAAACAATGACATTGCCATATAATTTTTCGTTAAGTTGTGTGATGAGTATGTTTTTTCTTTCGCTTTCGGTGATAATACCAGAAACGGCAATACCATGAATTCCTGTTTGTATGAGCGCATCAACATTTTCCAATGTAATTCCTCCAATGGCATAAATGGGTATTTCAATTTTGGATTGTTCCATTTTGTTTATAATAGATTCATATCCTTCAATCCCCAGTATCGGACTCAGATTTTTTTTGGTTTTTGTGAATTGAAAAGGACCTAATCCAATATAATCACAGCTATTGTTAACTTGTCGTACAATATCTTCAAAAGTGTTTGCCGTGGCTCCGATGATTTTAGTTTTGCCTAAAATGGCTCGCGCTTCAGCAACTCCCATATCTGTGAGTCCCAGATGAACACCATCGGCATTAAATTGTTTGGCTAAATGAACGTCATCGTTGACAATGAAATTAGCTAAATATTCTTCACATAAAAATTTCACGGCTTCCGCCAAAGCAAATATTTTTTTTTGTTTTTGATGTTTAAATCTCATTTGTATCCAGTCGCAGCCATTGTCTAAGGCCTGATGAATATTGAGCAATTGTTCTTCAATGCTTTCTCCCTGTGAGATGTACTGTAGTTTATTATACATGATGGAATCCTAGTTTAGTTGGGTTAGACAGTAAATAGTTTTCGGTATATATTTTTGCATTTTTACAAGCTATTTTTAGGTTTTGTTCCAATGCAAGATTTGCTGTAATTGCAGCGGATAACACACAGCCTGAGCCATGTTTTTCATAGCATTCTCCTGTTTTTGGCAAAAGCTGATGCACATCCTTTTCGGTATAGAGATAATCAACTCCCATTTCATTAGGGTTGTGACCTCCTTTCAGCAAAACAGAACAATTAACTTCTCCCGTCATGAATGATAATGTATTGATAAAACAAGAGAGCGGAGTGAAGTTTGGGAAAATGATTTTAATTTCATTATAATTTGGAGTAATTAAATCAATTTGATTCAGGATTTCTGTCAGATCATTACGGTTTTCAATAGTTAAAAAATCAAATTCAGTAGTTGATTTCAAAATCGTATCCCAGACAATTTTTGTTTCTGGGGAAAGCCTTTTTATGGTAAAAACTACCTGTTTCAAATATTCTAATGAAGGTATAATTCCAATTTTCACTGCTTTGATGGTATAATTATCGAATAGTTTTTCTAATGATTTCAAAACAAAAGCCAAATCAGTCCATTGCATTTCAAAAAACTCGTTTTCGGTTTGAATGGTATTGCCGGTATTAATTGCAAAACCATACACCCGATGCTGTTCGAAGGTTTTTACATCAGCCAAAACTCCTGCACCTGCTGAAGGGTCGAAGCCTGCAATTGTTAATACGAAAGGACGATTTGCTGACATAGTTTAAAATTTTCTATTGGATTACTGCTGTTCCAAATACTGCCTAAAAGCGCCACATCATCGAAACCATATTCTAATGCGGTTTTGATGTTATTAGATGTGATTCCTCCAACTGCTACTAATGCAGTTTTATTATTTTTCCTTTGTTCCAGTTCTTTTTTAAAGTCAAGATTCGAAATGTAATTTTGTTTTGAAATACTTTCGAAAACAGGCCCGAAAAAAGCGTAATCAAAAACATTGGACAATTTTTCAAAATCCATCATTTGATGAATAGAGGCAGTGACTGTAAATCCAGTTTCTTTCCAGTTTTTTAAATTTTCTTCGGGTGTTTCTATTCTTGTTTTTTCCGTGAAATGAATTCGATTTATTCCAAATGCTTGCGCCAATTGATGGTGGCTGTGCAAAACCAATTGTTGTCTCAAAACCACTTTCGTTTTCCCCAGAAAAGATTTCATTTCTTCTTCCGAAAAATCAGGCTTTCGAATATGAAGCAACTCCAATCCATTCTCAAAAAGAGAATGAATGGTGCTGATTTCATTGGCTATCGGAATTGGATTTGTAATTATGATCATAATGAGAAGTATTAAGTTTTGAGTTTTAAGTATTAAGATGTTAGTCTTGATACTTAATACTTTCATCTTAATTCTAAATATAGATTTCTTTTCCTTGTTCAATAAATTCTTCTGATTTTGCTGCCATTCCTTTTTCTGCTTCGGCAACATCACGGATTTCCTGCGAAATTTTCATAGAACAGAATTTTGGTCCGCACATAGAGCAGAAATGAGCTACTTTTGCTCCATCTGCAGGTAAGGTTTCATCGTGAAATTCACGGGCAGTGTCCGGATCTAATGATAAGTTGAATTGGTCTTCCCAGCGGAATTCGAAACGGGCTTTACTCAAGGCATTATCACGATATTGCGACCCTGGGTGTCCTTTTGCTAAATCGGCAGCGTGTGCAGCTATCTTATAAGTGATCACTCCGTCTTTTACGTCTTTTTTGTTCGGTAAACCAAGGTGTTCTTTTGGCGTTACATAACACAGCATTGCACAGCCATACCAGCCAATCATCGCAGCGCCAATAGCAGAAGTGATATGGTCGTAACCTGGTGCAATATCAGTTGTTAATGGACCTAAAGTATAAAATGGAGCTTCGTCACAATGTTCCAATTGTTTATCCATGTTTTCTTTGATCATGTGCATTGGAACGTGGCCAGGACCTTCAATAAATACCTGAACATCGTGTTTCCAAGCTATTTTTGTCAGTTCGCCAAGAGTTTCCAATTCGGCAAATTGTGCAGCATCATTGGCATCGGCAATAGAACCCGGACGTAATCCATCTCCTAATGAAAAGGCTACGTCGTATTGTTTCATAATTTCGCAAATCTCTTCGAAATGGGTGTAAAGGAAGTTTTCTTTGTGGTGAAATAAACACCATTTTGCCATAATTGAACCGCCACGGGAAACGATTCCGGTAACGCGGTTGGCGGTTAAATGAATATATCGCAATAAAACTCCAGCGTGAATAGTGAAATACGAAACACCTTGTTCCGCTTGTTCAATTAAGGTGTCGCGGAATACTTCCCAAGTTAAATCTTCGGCAATTCCGTTTACTTTTTCTAATGCTTGGTAAATGGGTACAGTTCCGATTGGCACTGGAGAATTTCGGATGATCCATTCTCTGGTTTCGTGAATGTTTTTTCCTGTAGATAAATCCATAATGGTGTCAGCTCCCCAACGGCAAGCCCAAACTGCTTTTTCTACTTCTTCTTCGATGCTTGATGTTACAGTGCTATTTCCAATATTAGCATTGATTTTTACCAAAAAGTTACGACCCACAATCATCGGTTCGCTTTCAGGATGGTTGATGTTATTTGGAATAATTGCACGACCCCTGGCTACTTCGCTACGAACAAATTCCGCTGTGATTTTGGATTTTGGAGTATTTGCTCCAAAATTATGACCTGTGTGCTGGCATTGCATTGCTGCCGGTTGCTCATTTAGTTGTTCGATGCGTTGGTTTTCACGGATGGCAATGTATTCCATTTCGGGAGTGATGATGCCTTGTTTTGCGTAATACAATTGAGAAACATTGGCTCCTTTTTTAGCACGCATTGGTTTGTGCAAATATTCAAAACGCAAGTCGTTTAGTTTTGCGTCATTCAAACGCGATTTTCCGTACTCGGAGGAGATTTCGGTTAATTCTTCTACATCATTGCGGTCTAGAATCCATTGTTCGCGAATGCGAGGTAATCCTTTGCGGATATCAATTTCAATATTAGGATCCGTGAATGGACCAGAAGTATCGTAAACAGTTACCGATGGATTTTTTTCGATTCTGCCATTTGACATTTTAGTGTCTGCGAGTAAAATTTCACGCATGGCTACTTTTATCGGGTGGATTTCTCCTTCGATATATACTTTTTTGGAATTTGGAAACGGGGTTCTCGAGATTTTTTCTTCGTTGTTCATTGTTGAGTAGTTTATGTTTTGTTGAATATTTGTCTTCTGCTAAGGATAGTAATGAAAAGCCCGTAAAGGTAAAACCGAGAAAAAACAAGGAATAGAAAAGCGACCAAAGGAAGCTTTTTCTATGACTATGTTTTTGAGGTTTTGATTGCGGACATGTAATGAATAGCCCGCTCGAGCAGCCTAATTAACCTCCTTGTGTTGCTGATATGATTAAAATGTCGTCGGTTTCTTTGATGAGATGGGAATTCCAATCGGATTTTGGAATAACGGTATTATTGATGGCCAGGGCAATTCCGTTTTGTTTTACGGGAATTTCCAAGTCAAGAAGTGCCTGAACAGTTAGGCTGTCAGTGGCAAATTGTTTAGTCTGATTGTTGATTTTTAGTTCCATTCCTTTTGAATTTAGTATGTAATTATACTTTAGGAATGGCTACAATTGCGCACAAATGTACAATAAGAAGTCATCTTACTTTTTCCTACGCTAGTATGAACTAGATCAGGTTCGAGGGTAAAGTCTCAGCCTGCAATTTTGCAGACACCCCTAAAGTGTGAAGCAAATGTAATTAAAAAAGTTTAATAGTTTGTCGTTTAAAGGTTTAATAGTTTAAACGTTTAAAGTTTTTTTGTTGGATTTTTGCAGATTGAAAACTGATTACTGACCGCTTTTTTTCCAGCAATCGGCTACGTGGTCATCGACCATTCCTGTGGCCTGCATGTGTGCATAGACTACGGTTGAGCCAACAAATTTGAAGCCGCGTTTTTTTAAATCTTTGCTGATAGCGTCGGAAAGCGGAGTGGTGGCTTGAACTTCGCTTAGGTTTTTTCGGCTGTTTATAATGGGTTTCCCCTCTACAAAGCCCCAGATATAGTTGGAAAAACTGCCAAATTCTTCTTGGACTTTCATAAAAGCTACAGCATTGGAAACTGCCGAACGAACTTTTAACTGGTTGCGGATGATGCCGGAATTCTGTAATAATTCCTGTATTTTTTCTTCAGAATAAGCTGCTATTTTTTTATAGTCAAATGCATCAAAAGCGGTTTTGAAATTTTCTCTTTTATTGAGTATGGTTATCCAGCTTAATCCAGCTTGGAAAGTTTCCAGTAACAAGAATTCAAATAGTTTGGTGTCCTCGTACACGGGTACGCCCCATTCTTCATCATGGTATTTTTTGTATAAATCGCTGGATAAACACCAGCCGCATCTTTGAATTTCCTTATCCATTATTTTCCAATTTTTCAATGGTAACCTTTTACTGTTGGGATGTAAGCCGCTCTTCCTATTAATACTAAATTAGTGTACATTTTTTTCGTGTTTAATGCCTATGACACTGCCTGAGGTGTACATTTTGTTTTTATCAAACCACATTTTGAGTTTGCCGTCTTTGAATTTAGCATCAGATATTTTTTCTAGGAGCCAGGTTGATTCCCATTTTACCACAGCCAGAAAATGTTACAAGTAATAGAAAAGTAAATACTATTTTGAAATTCTTCATGATTTAATTTTTGGATACAGGAACAGTTGTCCAAAAATAATCTATTTTTTGAATCTAAATATAGTGCTTTGTTAAAAAATGTGTTTTGGCCTTAGTTAAATAAAAAGAGGCTGTCTTTTTTGGACAGCCTCTAGTTTGTTTTCTAAGATCTTATAAAAAGAATACTTGAATATGACAATGTTAATAGATTTGTTTAACTCCTTTAGCACTATCGAAAACGTAACTTACTAACCAAGCAATCTGACCTTGTTTAGCAAAGAAAATCTTTTTGTTTTGGATGTTTGGAATAACCTCCAATGAAGTTTCCAAAAGATTAAATGCTGCAATCAAATATTTTTGCTGATATGTTTTTAATACTTTTTGCATTTCTACATTGCTTTCAGCATTAGTTACAAATCTTTGATAGTTGTTTTCTGCAATAGTTCTAATCGATAGAATGTCATCATATTGGACTTGCGTAAAATTTTCTTCAGCTTTTATTCCTGTCAATAAAGTGTAAAATGCCCAAGCTGCTCCACCAGATATGTAAACATTATTCTTGTCTTGCGATTCAGCACGGCTTGTATACATTTTTTTGAAACTTTCTCTCATAGTAGGTAAGTAGTCAAAAAGATTTTCATTGAATTCGAAAACTGTTTTTTGTTTACATTTTTTATTAATGATTTCTGTCAAAGTAACAGTTCCTAAATCACATGATATTGGAAAAAATACAGAAGCACCGTTGATGTCTTTGGCATAACCGCCTTTAGTGTTTCCTCCTCCAATATCGATAATTACTGAACTTAAATAGTTTTTAGGAGGGATACATCCTCTTAAAAGTAATTTTGCTTCAAGAGAAGAAGAGATAATCTCGATTTTTTTATTGGTAAGAGTTTTGATTTTTACAACTAAATCATTTGTGTTGTTTGCTAAACCAACTCCAGAAGATGCTACAACAAAGATATTTTTATCTTCGATTTTGTATTCGTTAAGCATTTTTTTGTAATTGTTGTAAACTACATTCCCTGCTTTTTCAATGTCTTCTTGTAATAAGGTGCCGTCTATTCCTATACCAGTAGCAATACCAACGTTTTCAGTCCAAAACTCTTTTACATCATAAGTGTTTCTTTTGATGCTTTCGACATCAAGAACGGTCATTTTTATACCTTTACTTCCTATTTCTATACCGCCGTAGAGTTGCGCTTGTGTTGAATAGGAAAGCACAAGGCAAACTATTAAATAGTAGATTTTTTCTTTCATATTATAATTATTTTGGGGTTTCTTAGAAATGCAAATCTATATTAAAAATTGAATAATCCGCCTGTTTTGTGTTTTTTTTAAAAAAAAAGTTTTTGTAAAATTTTTCTAATTGTTTTTGCAATGTTTAGAAAATGTTTTGTTTTTTAACTGTTTACTTGTTGGTTGATTCAAAAAAAAATCTATTTTTGCCTTGATGAACAAATTTTTTGCCCCAAAAAAAATTAATTATGATAAAAAAATACTTCGACAATTTTAAAGGTTTTCCGAAAGAGATTTGGATTTTAACTTTAGTTACATTCATTAACAGAGCCGGGACTATGGTTATTCCCTTTCTGTCAAAATACATGAAAGAAAATTTACAATTCACTTACAGCCAGATTGGCTGGGTAATGGTTTTCTTTGGAATAGGTTCTATAATTGGAACTTGGTTGAGCGGTAAGCTGTCTGATAAAATTGGCTTTTACAAGGTCATGGTATTCAGTTTATTTGCCAGCGGTATAGTGTTTATACTACTGCAATATGCTTCAACTTTTGAAGAGCTATGTGTTGGTATTTTGGTGTTGACCAGTATTGCGGATATGTTTAGACCTGCGATGTTGATTTGCTTAAAAACATTTACTGCAAAAGAAGACAGGGCTCGTGCTTATTCATTAACACGTGCGGCTATCAATTTAGGGTTTCTTTTTGGTCCTGTATTAGGTGGTTTGATTATCATGCAGTTAGGGTATGAGTATATTTTTTATGTTGATGGTGTGACATGTATATTGGCAATAATTGTTTTTATGTTTTTTGTCAAAGAGAAAAAAATACCTGTTAAGCTGCATAAATATGATAAGCCAAATGTTAAGGTTTCGGTAATGAAAGACAAGCCTTTTATGCTGCATTTGATTATTTGCCTTATTACTGGAATTCTTTTCTTTCAGATTTTTACTACACTGCCTTTGTATCATAAAGAGCGTTTTAATATGACCGAATTTGATAGCGGATTGCTTTTGAGTTTGAACGGATTGCTTATTTTGCTTTTTGAACTTCCAATTGTGAATTATGTTAGCCGTAATAAAATTAACAATCATAAAGTGATTTCTTTAGGCTTATTGCTTATGGCAACTAGTTTTTTATTGTTATTGCTGCCTTTTGAAGCTGTTTTGATTCCTATGATGTTCTTTATGACTTGTGGTGTAATGCTGACGTTTCCGTTTGCAAATTCATTCGCAATGGATAGATCGCATAGGCAAGAAGGAAAATATATGGCTGCTTTTACGATGAGTTATAGTTTTGCTCATATCTTGAGTGCTAAAACAGGAATGGAAATTATTCAAAATTTTGATTACGAATCCAATTGGCTGTTTATGACTGGACTTGGAGTTGCGGGAACGATACTTGTTTTTCTTTTGTCTAAAATGGTTGAAAAAGAAGAATTGAAGAATACTGCAATGGTAACTGTAGAAGTTAATAATGGTAAATAATTTCGATTTATTCAAATAATTAGTTAATCTCTAAAAAGAATAATCGAAATAATAGATTTAAAACAGCAGTAAGCGAAGGCTTACTGCTGTTTTTTTTATGGTTATTTAAATAGAGTAGCAGAAAGATTTGGTTTCTTTGTTAATATTGTCCAAGTTTTTGTTGTAAATGAAGTTTGTGGATTCCTTGAGAATAAATGTATGCTTGCTAATATTACAAATAGAAGACCGTTATAAGTTTTTTTTTGCTGTAATTTTAAAAAAAATCCCATCCCGTAATGAAACGAGATGGGATTTTGTATGTAAACGAAATTCTAAAATAAATAGAATCCGTTTGTTGCAATTATTTATAGACTATCCTAAAGTAACTCTTTTGAAATTTGTAATCTCAACGTTGAATCCTTTAACGTAATCACCAACTTTTTTGCTGTCATCTTTGATGAAGTTTTGATCTAGTAAGGCTTTCTCTTGATCTAAAGTAGTGTTGTCAGAGATGAAACGTAGAATTTTTCCTGGAATAATTTTGTCCCAAATTTGTTCTGGTTTGCCTTCAGCTTTTAATTCAGCTTTAGCATCTTCTTCAGCTTGTTTTATAACTTCTTCAGTTAATTGAGAGAAAGAAATATATTTAGGAACATTTTTCAAAGTTTTTCCTAAACGTTTTGCTTCTTCATTTTCTTTTTCGATTATAGCAATACGAGCAGCAAGTTCTGAAGCAACGAAAGCTGGATCAAAATCTTTGTAAGATAATGTATCAGCTCCCATAGAAGCAACCTGCATAGAGATGTCTTTGGTTAACACTTCAGCATTAGGAACTGCTGCCGAAATCGCTGTTAAAGCAGCAATTTTGTTAACGTGAACATAAGATCCTACGAAAGCACCTTCTACGATTTCGAAACCACCGATTTCGATTTTTTCACCGATAACACCAGTTTGTTCAATTAATTTTTCAGCAACAGTAATTCCATTGAAATCTGAAGCTAAAAATTCTTCTTTAGAAGAGAAGTTGATTGCTTTTTCAACTAATTCTTTAGCTAAAGCTACGAAACTTTCATTTTTACCTACGAAATCTGTTTCGCAGTTTAAAGTGATGATAGCTCCTTTAGTTTTGTCTGCATTGATGAAAGAAACAGCAGCTCCTTCAGAAGACTCACGATCAGAACGGTTATCAGCAACTTTTTGTCCTTTTTCTCTAAGGTTTTGTATAGCTTTATCGAAATCTCCTTCAGCTTCAACCAAAGCTTTTTTACAGTCCATCATTCCGGCACCTGTAGTTTGTCTTAATTTATTTACGTCTGCAGCAGTAATTGTTGCCATAATATAATTTGTTTAATGTTATAAAAGTAAAAATTCCAATTTTTAAATCCCAAATTCCAATTTTATTAAATTACTAACATAATGTTATTAATCTTTTTGGGGAATTTGGAATTTAAAATTGGAATTTAAAATTTGATTTATTCTTCAGTTGCTGGAGCTGCTGGAGCTTCAACTGCTGCAACTTCAGCTACAGGAGCTTCAGTTTCAGCAACAACTTCAGTAGCATCAGTTTCTTTATCAGAAGTTCTGTTTGCAAGACCATCGATAATTGAAGCAGTTACTAAAGATAAAATTTTATCAATTGATTTAGAAGCATCATCATTTGCAGGGATAACATAATCTACTTCACGTGGATCAGAGTTAGTATCAACCATTGCAAAAACTGGAATGTTTAATTTTTGAGCTTCTTTTATTGCGATGTGTTCAGCTTTGATATCTACTACGAACAATGCTGCAGGAAGTCTAGACATATCTGCGATTGAACCTAAGTTTTTCTCTAGTTTAGCACGAAGACGATCAACTTGCAAACGCTCTTTTTTAGAAAGTGTCATGAAAGTACCATCTTTCTTCATTTTATCAATAGTAGCCATTTTTTTAACAGCTTTACGGATAGTTACGAAGTTAGTTAGCATTCCACCAGGCCATCTTTCAGTGATGTAAGGCATGTTTGCGGCTTTTGCTTTATCAGCAACGATGTCTTTTGCTTGTTTTTTGGTAGCAACGAATAATATTTTTCTACCTGATGCAGCGATTTTTTTCAAAGCGTCATTAGCTTCTTCAATTTTTGCTGCAGTTTTATATAGATTGATAATGTGTATACCATTACGCTCCATATAAATGTAAGGAGCCATGTTTGGATCCCATTTTCTAGTCATGTGTCCAAAATGAACACCTGCTTCTAGTAATTCTTTTACTTCTACTTTGTTTGACATTTTTTGTACTAGTTTACGTTCTGTTGATTAGCAATGTATAAATGGCGATTACTCGGCTGTATACATTTAGATGCTAAACTAATTTCCCACCTCGATGGGACAACAACAACATTGTTTTAAATTTTTTAATACATTCTAGGATGTCTTGTCCTAATTGAACAAGACAGGCAATATTAACGTTTAGAGAATTGGAATCTCTTACGAGCTTTCTTCTGACCGAATTTTTTACGTTCAACCATTCTTGGGTCTCTAGTTAATAAACCTTCTGGTTTCAAGATAGCTCTGTTTTCAGCATTTACTTCACACATTACACGTGCTAATGCCATTCTTACAGCTTCTGCTTGTCCAGTTGAACCACCTCCGTAAACGTTTACTTTTACGTCAAAGTTTGATGCGTTTTCTGTCATAGACAATGGTTGCAAAACTTTGTACTGTAAAGTAGCAGTTGGGAAATAAGTTGCGAATGCTTTTTTGTTAACAGTGATTACTCCTGTTCCTTCTGAAACATATACACGTGCAACAGCGGTTTTTCTTCTACCGATTTTGTGAATAACTCCCATTACTTAAGATCGTTTAGGTTAACAGTTCTAGGTTTTTGAGCTCCTTGTTTGTGCTCAGATCCTACAACAACATTTAAATTTCTAAAAAGTTCTGCTCCTAATTTATTTTTAGGCAACATTCCTTTTACAGCTTTCTCTACTAATAATGCAGGGTTTTTTGCTTGCAATACTTTAGCAGTTAAAGTTCTTTGTCCTCCTGGGTAACCTGTGTGACGGATGTATGTTTTTTCATCCAACTTGTTACCTGTAAGGTTGATTTTTTCTGAGTTGATAACAATTACGTTATCTCCACAGTCTACGTGTGGTGTGTAACTTGGTTTGTACTTACCTCTTAAAATCATAGCGACTTTTGAAGCAAGACGTCCTAAGTTATGACCATCAGCGTCTACAACAATCCATTCTTTTGTAGAATTGGCTTTTGTTGCTGAAATTGTCTTGTAGCTTAATGCGTTCACAATAATATATTTTAATTAAACATTCCATCCCCAATAAAGGGGTTGCAAAAGTACAATTAATTATTTTAAATACAAATAGCTTATTTGATTATTTTTTTAGGGAGTTTGTGCTGATAATCAAATATATATTTATAGAATTGAAAATTTGAGGGAGTTTGTGTTTTATTCTTTTGCAATAATTTTGATTGATTTTTTTTTTGATATTGCATTTTTTTTGTACTTTTCCGTTTTATTGAATAAATGCCTCTTTTTTTTTATGTTTTTTAGTAAAAATATAGGTATGTATAGGTAAATACGAATAATTTTCATTTTAAGACTATTAATTTAGTTTAAATACCACCACTCTCCAATGAAAGCAAAAGCAACATTAAAACAAATTGCGAAAGAACTTAATGTCTCGGTTTCTACTGTTTCTAAGGCACTTAATGACAGTCCTGAGATAAGTGAACAAACGAAAGTCAGAATTAAAGAATATGCAAAATTAAAAAACTATAAGCCTAACGTTATTGGTTTGAATCTTAAAAACCGAAAAACCAAAACAATTGGAGTTATTATACCTAATATATTGAACTCATTTTTTGCTAAGGTTTTTAGCGGTATTGAGAAGGTAGCTGATGAGAGAGGTTATAATGTTATTATGTGTATCTCTAATGAGTCGTTAGAAAAAGAGGCTCATACTATGGAGATGCTGAGTAATGGAACTATTGACGGTTTTGTATTGTCTATTTCAGAAGAGGCACAAAAACTGCATGATTACAGCCATTTTAATTCTATAATAAATGATGGTACGCCCATTGTTATGTTTGACAGAACAACAGACGAGGTAGAGTGTGATAAAGTGATTGTTGATGATTTTGATTCGGGTCAAAATGCGACGCAGCACCTGATTGATTTAGGTTGTAAAAACATTGCATTAATTTCTTCTTCAAATAATTTAAGTGTTGGTAAATTAAGAGCTGAGGGATATTTAAAAGCCTTGAAAATAAATAATATAGAAATCAATGAAAAGATTATTATCCGCACAGAATCAGAATCAGACCATGATTTAGCGGAGAAGATTGATGAATTGTATTCTAATAATCTGGTAGACGGCGTTTTTGCATTGGAAGAAAATGATTCGGTTGCGGCTTTAAAAGTTGGAGTAAAGAAAGGGTATAAAATCCCTAAGGATTTAAAAATTATTGGCTTTGCCGATGGAATCCTTGCTTCTAGGAGATTGTCACCCAGTTTAACAACAGTCAGTCAGCATGGAATTGAAATAGGAGAAGAAGCTGTAAGATTATTAATTGATAGATTAGAATCTAAAGAAGAACACAAACCTTTTGAAACTGTTGTTATCAAAACAAAATTAAAAGAAAGAGAATCTACTAAATAAGAATAAAAAAGGCAATCAGATTTTTTCTTGATTGCCTTTTTTAATTTTTAAAAAGTGAGAGCGTTTCTATAAACTCTTATTTGTTCTTTTTACTATTTCCCTTATTCACATTACTATTATATGAATTTGAATTGTATGTTTTTTCAATTTTTTTCACATCGCTGGTTTTAATAGGTTTGTATTTTTCTTTGTGCTGTGAATTTTCTTTCCAAGGATCGTTTCCATCAAAGTCAAAATCATTAAAAGCTCCTATTAATCGAATAGTATTGGGCAAAGTGGCAGTAACCCATTTGCCTCCATTTAGGTAAAAGTATCTTTTAATTACAGGTCAAAACACACATTGGATTCGGCAGTATCTGTATTTCTTTTTACGTCGTGTGCTTTTGCGTGAGCAGGCGGATTTTGAGTACTGACTGCATAGATGCTTATTCCGATAAGAAATGTAAAAAACAAAATAATCGTTTTGATTGTTTTTTGCATAATGAGATTTTTTGGTTGATACATTGATTTAGAAATCAAAAGATTGAAGTTAATAAATTAGGTTTCAAGATTTTCGATTTCTTTAATCAATAATTCCCTCATTCTTAGAATAATTAATAATCGATTTCATTTTTACAAAACTGAAATGAAATTTTATTGTCAAGAGATTGTATTTGAAAAATAACATTGTATGAAATATTCGTATTTAATAGCTGTATTGATAATTCTTTTTGGAATAAATAATTCAATAGTTTTTGGTCAGCAACAAAATGGAGGAACAGTAAGCGCATTTCAAAACCGCGTTTTTAAAGGAGACAATTATAAACCTCTAGGGGATTTGAAATGGGTTTTTAAAACAAACGGAAAAATCTTTTCATCACCAATAGTTCATGATGGAATTGTTTATATAGGCAGTGAAGATGGGAATCTCTACGCTATACATGAAAAAACGGGTAAAATATTTTGGAAATTTAAAACAGGAGGGGCAGTTCATAGCTCGCCGGCAATTTTTAATAATATGGTTTATATAGGCAGTTTTGACGGCTATTATTATGCCATTGATTCCAAAAACGGTCATTTGAAATGGAAATTTAAAACTGGGGGAGAAAAATGGTTTGGCGAAATAAGTTTTTTAGGCTTGAAACCAGTTGATCAGTACATGGATGATTTATGGGATTTCTTTTTGTCTTCTCCAGTTATAAATCCGGACAAACAAAATCCAAGCGTTTTCTTCGGAAGCAGTGATGGGAATGTATATGCGCTGAACGCAAACACAGGTGAGCTGAAATGGAAATTTGAAACAAAAGGATCAATTCACTGCAGTCCTGTCTTGTATAAAAACACATTGTATATTGGTAGTTGGGATGCTAATTTGTATGCATTAGATATCGAAACCGGAAAAGAACACTGGAAATTTGAAACAGGAACGAAAATTGGTTTCAAAGGAATTGAATCTACTGTGGCTATTGCCAATGACATGGTGTACTTTGGAGCTCGTGATCCTTTCTTATTTGCGCTCAATGCCGTGACTGGGAAATTGGTTTGGAAGTATGATGTCGCACATTCTTGGATAATCAGTTCGGCGGTTGTGGATAATGGTGTTGTTTATGTAGGCACTTCAGATACTTTTGCATTACTTGGTTTGGATGCAAAAAGCGGAAAAGAATTGTTTAGGTTTAAAGCAAATGGCTACGTGTATTCTTCTCCGGCAATAGTTGGCGATACAGTTTATTTTGGAGATTTTACGGGTAATTTTTTTGCCGTAAATACAAAGTCTTTGGGTAAGGAATGGAATAGTTTTAGCACAGAAAATAGAAAGTTATTTGCTTCAGAAATACTGAATAATAATTTTATTGATTTTTCGTATGCTGCCAAAGGAGCTGATCTTTCTTTCTATGATATTAACAAAACGGTTATGGATCGATTTTATAAATTGGGATCTATTGTTTCTTCTCCGTTTGTCGCCAATAATACAGTTTATTTTGGAAGTGCAGATGGTAATTGTTATGCGATTGGATTGCAAAGCAAAAAATAGTTTTGCTGTAAACTTGGTTTGATTAATACCGAGCAAAATTTTTTCGGGATATCCAAAAAGAATAACAAATTATTGAATAAGTCATCCGAAGACTGTAAAAACCTATCCGAAGCAGGCAACAATTTGTCAGAAGATTATAATTGGGTGTCCGAAACATATATCAGGCGTTCCGAAGCATGCAATTGGGAGTCCGAAGCTCGTATCAGGCAGTCCGAAGCACGCATCAGGGCATTATTTTTCCTTCGAATGCCCTATTTTACTGGTCGGAGGACAAAAACAGCAAAAATAGAAGAAATTTGCGATTTGTAGTTTGCAGTTATTATTTTCTATATTTGAAAAAATACTATAAGGCATTTATTAGATCTATTAAAGGATTGGAGAAATGCCAAAATGAAAACATAAAAAGCATAACAAAAAAGATAAATTTAAATATGAAACATATAATTGCAAGTGCCTCTATCTTTTTATTGATAGTTAGTTTTAATGGATTTGCACAACAAGCTGTTCCTAAAGTAAAATTAACAGACAATGAAAAAACACTAAACTCACAATGGAAGAGCAAGCGGGTGGCTTTTCTGGGCGATTCGATGACTGACAAACGCCGTGTTGGAACTGCTTGTGTTTATTGGGAGTATCTAAATGAATTGCTGGGGATGGAACCTTTTGTATATGGCGTCAGTGGAAATCAGTGGAATGACATTTACAAACAATCAGTTAAGCTGCATGAAGAAAAAGGTACGAACGTTGATGCAATACTGATTTTTGCAGGAACGAATGACTATAACCACGACATTCCGTTAGGTGAATTTTTCAGTGAAACAACAAAGCAAACCAACTTCAACGGAAAAGAAGTAACCCGTAAATACCGAACTCCAAACCTGAATGATTCAACCTTTTGCGGACGAATCAATAAAGCGATGTCCTACCTGAAGAACAATTATCCACAGCAGCAAATTGTTATTATGACGCCTATTCACAGGGGGTATGCTAAGTTTAATGAGAAGAATGTACAGCCAGACGAAAACTATGCTAACGGACAAGGATTGTATATTGATTCCTATGTTGATGTATTGAAGCAAGTGGCTTCTTATTGGGCGGTTCCGTTAATCGACCTCTATTCGACAAGTGGTCTGTTTCCAATGGCTGATGTACAATCGCAATACTTTCATGACAAAGATACAGATAGACTGCATCCCAATGCCCTTGGTGATTATCGCTTGGCAAAAACCATTCAATATAAATTATTGGCGTTGCCTGCAGGTTTTGTAATTGATAAGTAAAAAAATCAAGAAGCAAAATTATTATTTCCTTCTGATACGGTAAGAATGGAAATTTGACAAAAAACAACTAAAAAAGGAAATTTAATTTAGGGTGTATCTGAATTTTGGATTTTTATACCTTTTTAATTTTTCAAAGGTAACTAAGAAAGATTCTGTGCAAGCCCTCGACACATGTGGAAAAGAGGGTGTGAATTCAATGCCTTTTTCAGTGTAAATCCAAGTTTCGTCGCCCCACCATATGTCTAAATTGGTCATATCACAAGAATCTTCATCGGTATCTTTTGGTTTTATAAAATGTTGCTCATTATTTATAATTGCATAAAGTTTAGGAGCAAAATATTTCTGTCTGTATTTCACCCAACTGTCAAAATTACTTTCTTTTTCTGTGGTAACGCTTTTGTCAAAAGCAATTATGTTGTCAATCTCATAATTTTTTCCAGTATTCAAATCAATTAAATATCCTTTAGTACCGTTGTCGGGATATGCTCCTCCGCAGTACCAGTCTGAAGATATTTTAAATCCTAGTAAATTGTTGTTTAAAAATGTGAAATCAGTATCAAAACTTATATTTCCTCCTGTGTTATAGTACCAATCAGAAGAACAGTTTAACTGCCTTATGGTATTTTTAATATGTGTTTTTTCTAAAACAGGATTGACTGAATTTTTACTTTTCTCCGAAAAAGTATCTCCTAATCTAAAAAAGGGAGCATCACAATGCTTTTCGGTGTACCAAATAATTTCTTTGTTTTTGTAAATAGTAACTTTTTGTTTTTTGAATTCAAGGAATTTTAATTTTATAAGATTTAATTCTTCATCTTCATAATAATCTTTCGGTAAAGTCGATTTATAATTGGAAAAATCAATTGGGGAGAGTTTTACTGGAAATGATTTTCCTTGAGCATTGCTCCATGTTCCTTCAAAATTAGTATTGTCTACTTTTGTAATAACAAATTTTTCGTGAATTGTATCTTGGTGTTTAAAAACAAGAGTAAAAACATTGTTTTTTTTGGTTCCTTCTAAATTAATGTCTTTTAATGAATTTTGATAAAAATAAATTGCATTAGTATTTGGTTCCTCAGCAGCAGAACCAAATACATTTATACTCATATAGATTTTACTTTTTGCTATTGTGCCTTCTAAATAGGTTTCCTCTTGACTCTGACAAAATGCAATTATGGAATGAAATATAAAAAAGATTAAAATTAATTTTTTCATAAAAATGGTTATGTTCTATATGTCAATTACTGCTAACTGCTACTGAATACTGCAGATTTTTTTAATGCGCTTCCAGCCAATTTTTTCCCAAACCAATTTCAACATCTAGCGGAACATCCATCTTAAATGCATTTTCCATTTCGTGTTTAATCATCGGCTGAATTTTGTCTAATTCACTGTTGTGAACATCAAACACAAGCTCATCATGTACTTGCAATAACATCTTCGATTTCCAGTTTTCTGAAACTAATTTTTTGTGGATGTTAATCATCGCAATTTTGATAATATCGGCAGCGGAACCTTGAATTGGTGCGTTTACTGCATTTCGTTCGGCACCGCTTTTGACCATCATATTAGCAGAATTAATATCTTTTAAATAACGTCTTCTTCCTAAAACTGTTTGTACGTAGCCGTGTTCTCTTGCAAAATCAACTTGATTTGACATATAAGATTTTAGTTTTGGATAAGTCGCATAATAAGCATCAATCAACTCAGCGCTTTCTTTTCGCGAAAGCGAAGTTTGATTGCTCAATCCAAAAGCAGAAACACCATAAATGATTCCGAAATTTACGGTTTTGGCATTACTACGCTGTTCTTTAGTCACTTCTTCCAATGGAACGTTGAATACTTTTGCAGCGGTGCTTCTGTGAATATCTTCGTTGTTTTGAAAAGCGGCAATCATATTTTCTTCGCCAGATAAAGCGGCTATAATTCGCAGTTCTATCTGAGAATAATCCGCAGAAACTAAAGTGTAGTTTTCATCACGGGCAATAAATGCTTTACGGATCAATCGTCCTCTTTCGGTACGAATCGGGATGTTTTGCAGGTTTGGATTATTGGAACTCAAACGTCCTGTTGCAGCAACAGTCTGCATATAATCGGTGTGAACGCGGCCTGTTTTTGCGTCAACTTGGTTGGGTAATGCATCAATATAAGTACTTTGCAATTTTACCATTTGTCGCCATTCGAGGATGTCGCGAACAATTTCGTTGTCATTTGCTAAATATGATAAAATTTCTTCGCCTGTGGCATATTGGCCCGTTTTGGTTTTCTTTTGTTTGGCTCCGCCTATTTTTAATTTGTCAAATAAAATATCGCCTAATTGTTTTGGAGAAGCCAAATTGAATTTCTCGCCAGCAGTTTCATAAATTTTTTGTTCCAATGCATTGCTTTCGACTGCCATTTCAATCGACATCGATTTTAAGAAAGGAACGTCCAGATTGATTCCTTCCAATTCCATTGCTGCTAAAACTGGGATTAACGGAATTTCGATTTCGTCAAATAGTTTTTTAGTTTCGGCTTTATCGAGAATCGGACTGAAATTTTGTTTTAATTGAAAAGTAACATCAGCATCTTCTGCGGCATATTCCTTGATGTCTTCCAATGGCACTTCACGCATTGTTTTTTGGCCTTTCCCTTTTTTGCCAATTAAATCTTCAATGGATTTTGGTGAATATTTTAAATAAGTTTCCGATAAAACATCCATATTATGACGCATATCGGGATTGATCAAATAATGTGCAATCATCGTATCGAATAGCTTTCCTTTGATTTGAACACCATAATTTGAAAGAATCTTTAAATCATATTTGACGTTTTGCCCAATTTTCTCGATGTTTTCACTTTCGAAAAAAGGTTTGAATTTGTCAACCAAAACTTGTGCTTCATCTCTATTTTCTGGAAACGGAACATAAAATGCTTTTCCTTTTTCGAAAGAAAATGACATTCCAACCAGTTCGGCATTCAAAGCATCAATTCCTGTGGTTTCGGTATCAAAACAAACCGAAGTTTGGTTCATTAAGTTTTGTAAAAGCAATTTTACAGCAAAATCACCTTGAATGATTTGATAAAAATGTTCTGTATTTTCTAAAGTTGCGTAAAATGAATTAGGTTTTGCTTCACCGCTTTCTTCATCCGAAAAACCGAATAAATCAAATTGGTCTTCATTTGATTTTTTAGCTGGAGCTTTTTTAATTATTTTTTCAGTGCCATTATCGTTATTGTTGCCATTTCCGTTCGTGTCGATTTCGTCATATTCTTTTCCAGTTCCAAAATATTTGTCAAACTGGGCTTTCATTTGACGAAATTCCAATTCCTGAAACAACGCATCGGTTTTTTCTACATCGGGTTTGGATAATTCGTAATCCGTTTCATTGAATGTCACAGGACAATCGAGCAGTATAGTGGCTAATTTTTTAGACAAAATTCCCAACTCGGCATTGGCTTCAATTTTGTCTTTTATAGCACCTTTCAATTGATGAGTATTAACTAATAGATTTTCCATTGAACCGTATTCTGCTAAAAATTTCTTGGCTGTTTTTTCTCCAACGCCCGGTAATCCAGGTATATTATCGGCAGCATCGCCCATCATTCCCAGATAATCAATAACTTGTTCTGGGCGTTCAATTTCGAATCGGGCTAAAACTTCCGGGATTCCCCAAATTTCAATGTCGTTGCCCATTCGAGCAGGTTTATACATGAAGATATTTTCGGAAACCAGTTGGGCAAAATCCTTATCTGGCGTTACCATATAAACTTGGTAGTTTTCTTTTTCGGCCTGTTTTGCAATAGTACCTATTAAATCATCGGCTTCAAAACCGGCAACTTCAATAATTGGAATGTGCATCGCTTTCAATAATTCCTGAATGTATGGAACGGCAATTTTAATAGCTTCGGGAGTTTCGTCACGATGTGCTTTGTATTCTTGGTACATTTCATATCGGTAGGTGCTTCCGCCTTTGTCAAAAGCGACAGCTAAATGGTCTGGTTTTTCCCTTTTGATAACATCCATCAGGGCATTCATAAATCCCATAATGGCCGAAGTATCCATTCCTTTAGAATTGATTCTTGGGTTTTTTATAAAGGCAAAATAACCACGAAATATTAGAGCATAAGCATCAAGAAGGTAAAGGCGTTTTTGTGACATTTTTTGTAATTTGTTTCTTGTGGTAAAAGTAGAAAAATCAAATTACAATATTGTAGTTTTTATTTTTTCGATTCTAGTTCTTTATGTAGTACAATTTCTTTTTTATTGTAGTTGTAATTGATTAAATCGAGCTTGTCAAATAATTCATTTATGTTGTTTATTTTTTCTAAATTATCTTTTAGATCAATATGTCCGTCAATCTCTTTAAAAAAGTAATTGAAGTATTCCTGATTTAGAATATTGGAATTGTCTATTACAAAATAATAATCTAGAAAATCTATTTGCTGAAAAATATTAATTGAAATACAGGAAATTGTAATAAAGTTCAGGTTTTTTACATTCCATTTATCTAAGTAAAGAGTTTTATTTTTTCGAGAATAATAATCCCTTTGAAATGTAGCTTTTAAACCTTTGAAATGATGATTTCCAATTTCGATAATTTCATAATTAAAGTCTTTTTCTTTGTTTTTTGGAATAGGCTTATTATTGTCTAATCTCAAAGCTTCATAAAATAAATAATTGTCATTTGGAGTTTTTGTTATTTGAACAGTAACTTCTTTTTCTCTGTTAATGGATGAAGGGTCTTCTAATTTATAAGTTGCAAAATCTCCTTCTTTTAATTCTTTCATAATTATTGAAATTTAAATGTTAAGATGTAAATTTAAGCATTGGTTTTGAGTTATTAAAATCCATCAAACCAGTTGTGATTAATGAAAAATACGCTCAGAATAGTTGAAGTTAAAATTTTCATAATTAAATCATTTGTAGAATTAATCTTCATTTTGTCTTCATTTTTGGATTATACATTTGACCTATAAAAATAAATTATTAATTCAAAATTTTAGAAATCATGAAAAAAGTATTAATGTTAATCGCTGTATTATTTGGAACCGCTGTAATGGTAAATGCTAAAACACTACCAGCAAAAACTGCTGTGGTAAAAGAGGTCAAAATGACTAAACATCCAAAACATAGAAAAGCTAAAACTGTGAAAAAAACTGCTTCAGCAGAAACAGCAAGTTCTAGTGCAAAAAAATAATTAATGTTTTTGTTTTGTTTTGTATGAGGATGAAAGGAAAACAAAAAGATTAATCGTTTTTATAAGCCAGTTGAGAAATTTACTGGCTTTTTTTGTATTTTTAGGTACGTTAAAATTTCAATAACGGAATATATTTTCTTTTCATTAGTTGTTGCTTTGAATCGTTTTTAAATTATAATTGATTATGAAAATTCTTATTGTTGAAGATAATCCAGAATTGGCTTTTGAAGTGAAAGAATATCTTTTGGGCAGTGGTTATATCTGTAAAATTTCCAAAAACTGTGAAGAGGCTTTGGAGGAAATCAGCAGTAATGACTATGATATAATGCTTCTGGATTTGGGTCTGCCAGACGGAAGCGGTTTTGATGTTTTAAAAGAGATTCGAAAAACGGATTCTAAAGTTGCCGTAATCATCATTACGGCACAAGGAGAACTGGAAGACAGAATAAACGGACTGCAGCTTGGCGCCGATGATTATTTGACAAAACCATTTGCGTTAACTGAGTTGGGCGCTCGTTTATTTGCTATTATTCGGAGAATGCACGGATTTACAGTCAATCAGTTGGATGTTCATGGCTATAGTTTAAAACTGCAGGATTATAAAGTGAGTTATGATGAAATCCCAATCAATCTTACCAAAAAAGAATTTGATATTTTTCAATATTTAGTATTGAACAAAAATCGAGTAATAACACGTTTGCAGCTTACGGAACACATTTGGGGAGATATTCTTGAAGTAAATTCCGATTCGAATTTTATAGATGTTCATGTTCGGAATCTTAGAAAAAAACTGGATAAACATTCCAAAATTGAATGGTTTGAAACCGTTAGAAATGTTGGGTACAGAATAAATGCGTAATTTTAAAACGATAAACTTCTACTATGAAAATCAAGCATCAGCTGGCTATATTTAATGCATTAACACGTTTGTTGCTGATTTTAGTTCTATGGCTGATGCTTCCTGTTTTGGTCGAAAAAGTGGTTTATAATCACATCAATAAAAGTTTGCTGGAGAAAAAGCAAAAATTTATTGAGCATTTAGACAAGGAAGAAATAAATGATTTCATTGTTCGAAACGATACTTCCGAGACTTATGCGAGTTTTTCAACACTGCATAGTGAATTTCTTGTGCTTTCCAGAGTTCCTTCGAACAGCAAAGTAAATCAAACCCTTTTTATCACCGAACCAAGAATAATTGAAGAAGAAAGCAATGATTATAGGATTCTTCAATATTATTTTAAGTACGAAAACACAAATTATCTTTTGGAAATAGGTAACAGTTTAAGTGAAATTAATGATCTTACTTTTGTAATTCGGCTTTTCTTCATAATGGTTTTAATTATAATTGTTGTCATTACTTTTGTGGCTGATACTTTTTATATCGAATATTTATTAAAGCCTTTTTATAAAATCATTGATACTAAAATCCGTCATGTCAATGAACCTGAAGCTTTCGACCATACGCCAATACAATCACATTCTAAGGATTTTCAGGAACTGGATACAGTTCTGAATCAGATGATGGACAGAATTAGTGAATTGTTTAAAAAAGAAAAACAATTTATAGCCAATGTGTCCCATGAGCTTTTGACTCCAGTGGCATTGTTGAAAAACAAATTTGAAAATTTACTTCAAAACGAGTCTTTAGATGATAATGCAGTAGATAAAATTGTGGGTTCACTGAGTACTTTAGATTTGCTGAAAAAGGTAATTGCCAATTTATTGTTGATTTCGAAAATTGAAAATAATCAATATGAGGCAAATGAAGAGATTGATTTTGAGGCTGTAATTACCGATTTGGTGGCGGATTTGCAGGATAGAATTGAAGACAAGGAATTGACTTTTCATAAAAATCTGGAGTATCATTTTAGTTTTAGAGGAAATAAAACGCTGATGCATATTCTCTTTTATAATTTAATTGTCAATGCGGTTAAATACAATAAATCTTTTGGTACAATTGAAATTAGCGATGGTTTTTTGAATGGTAATTATTTTTTGTCTATCTCTGATTCGGGTATTGGAATGAATGAAAAACAGCTGGGCAATGTTTTTAAGAGGTTTGCCAGAGTAAGTTCAGATCAGGAAGGGCAGGGGTTAGGGCTTGCAATTGTTGAAAGTATTGTTCAATTTCACCATATAACTATTGAGATAACATCGGAAATGAACATTGGAACCACCTTTCGGTTATTGTTTCCTAGTGAGCAAAAACATAATTAAAAGTTAATATTTTAGGGGAGGACAAAACTTCATTTAATCTTCATCTGCCATGCATAGCTTTGTCCTATTAATAAACGAATTATTAATTTAAAATCTAGAAACATGAAAAATTTATTGATGGTTTTGGCAGTGGCTTTAGGAACAACAGTTATGGTAAGTGCACAAACTGCACCAGCTCAAACTGCACCAGCTAAAGAAGTAAAAGCAACTAAAAAAGAAGCAAAAAAAGACAAAAAAGCACACAAAGCAGAAGCAACCAAAACTGCAGCTACTGCTGAATCAGCAACTCCAAAAAAATAATGGTTTTTTAGTAAATGATTCATTGGATTATTTACTAAAAAAGCATTAAAAGTTGGTTTTAATAGACGGAAAGGGGAGATAAAGAAATTTACTCCCCTTTTTTGCGTTAAAATTATGATAATATAAAACCTTAACGTTTTCATTAGTTGTTACTTTGTGTAAAATTTTTTAAATAATGATTCTACGTTTATTTTTTTTAGGAGCTGTTCTTTTTATTATTGAGCTTTATGCATTTCAGGCTGTCAAAACTTTGATTAAATTGAAATGGATGCTGATTTCTTATCAAATAATAAGCCTTTTGCTTTTTACGTTTATCCTTTATTCTTTCACACAATTTGACCGTTCGGTTGGACAAACTAAGCAGACTATGTTTACCATGGGGTTATTGCTTGTACTATATGTCCCGAAAATTGTAACGATGATTGTTCTTTTGGGTGAAGATGTATTTCGTGTTGCCGCTGGGGCAATTAATTATTTTATTGACAATAACAGTAAAGCTGACTTTTTGCCTTCTAGACGAAAATTTGTCAGCCAAGTTGGTTTAGGGTTAGCTGCTATTCCTTTTTTGTCTTTAATTTATGGAATATTTGAAGGGAAATATAATTTTAAAGTCATAAAACAAGCGGTACATTTTCCAGATTTGCCTGATGCTTTTGATGGTTTTACAATTACTCAAATCTCAGATGTGCACAGCGGCAGTTTTGATAATCCTGAAAAAATCAATTATGCCATTGATTTGGTTAATGAACAAAATTCGGATTTGATTTTATTTACAGGTGATATTGTGAATACGCATGCGAAAGAAATGCATCCGTGGATTGAAACTTTTAGCAGAATCAAAAAACACGAATACGGAAAGTATTCAGTTCTAGGGAATCATGATTATGGAGAATATGTTACTTGGCCTACCCAATCCGACAAGGATAAAAACTTTGAAGACATAAAAAAATTATATGGACAAATAGGATTTACATTGTTGTTGAACGAGCATACTTTTATCGAAAAAGAGGGTCATAAAATTGCATTAGTCGGTGTTGAAAACTGGGGTAAAAATTTCAAGCAGGCTGGTGATTTAAAGAAAGCTTCTCAGAATTTGACCAAAGATGATTTTAAAATTTTAATGAGCCATGACCCTAGCCATTGGAATGAAGTGGTACAGCATGACGAAAAGCACTTTCAGCTAACACTTTCCGGGCATACTCACGGAATGCAGTTTGGGATTGAAATTCCAGGTTTTTTCAAATGGAGTTTGGCACAATATGTGTATAAACAATGGGCGGGATTATATGAAAACTTAGGGAGGTACGTTTATGTAAATAGAGGTTTCGGATTTCATGCCTATCCTGGCAGAGTTGGAATTATGCCTGAGATTACAGTAATTCAACTAATAAAAGGTGAAAAATTAGCATAATTGGTTTAAAATGCTAAATTTGTAAACTAATATCTCATTTTGAAAGTAATAAAAATTTAATATTTTGGTTTTATGTCAAAATTTGGAGAACTTATAAATGCTCAAGTTCCTGTGTTAATTGATTTTTACACAGATTGGAACGAACCGTCACTATCGATGCATCCTGTTATAAAAGATGTTGCGGCGGCGCTTGGAGATAAAGTAAAAGTAATTATGATTGATGTAGATAAAAATCAGGAATTAGCTGGTGCTTTGCGTATAAAAGGACTGCCAACTTTGATGATTTACAAGGAAGGCATGATGATCTGGAGACAATCTGGTGAGCTTGATGCTAATACCTTAATTGGAATTGTACAGGAACAGTTATAATTTGGAATATAATCTTTGATTTTTAATGGATTGTATCAAATGTAAAACCCTTTTCTTTTAGAACTTTTAATGACTGAGGGAGTACGTATTCTAAGTTTTTGTATCCTTTTATGCTGTCATGAAAAATGATAATACTTCCTGAAACTGCATTTTGAAGTACATTTTCCAGACATTTTTCTGGTGTTATGGTTTGGTCAAAATCGGCACTGAGAACGTCCCACATTATTATTTTATATCCTAGATCCCGCAATTTTTTGGATTGTGATTTTTTTATTTTGCCATAAGGCGGCCGAAAGAGCTTGTTATTTACTGTGCTTAATTTGCTGATTTCATCTTGGCACAGAAAAGTGTTCTTTAAATAATCATCTGTATTTGTTTTCCATCCGTTAAAATGATTAAAAGTGTGATTTCCTATCGCATGTCCATTATTGATTACTTTATTGAATAAATCCGGATTGTTTTTTATATTCTTCCCAATGCAAAAAAAAGTTGCTTTTGCCTGATGCTTTTTTAGTTCTTCCAGCACCCATTCTGTTACATCAGGGGTTGGTCCATCGTCAAAAGTGAGATAGATTTTATTTTCTGTATTGGGAATGTTCCAAACATAATTGGAGAATATTTTTTTTATAAATATAGCTGTCTTAATCCAATAGAATTTCATATATAGATTATGTTTAAATTTTGTAGATATAGTATCGCAATGATTAGCTTTGTTAGTGGTATTTGTATTTAGAACTATGGCAATTTCATAATTCAATACTACAATTAAATTCAGTTTTAAACAAAGAAAATGTAGTGCATTTTAGTTACACTACATTTTTATTGATTTTATTTATATCAGATTTTTATTCTTTTTTACGTCCAAATCTAGCAAAAATTTCGATATAAGTATTGAATGTTTTTTTGCTGGAATTATAATATTCAATGTCGTTGCTTTCCTGCATTACAGTCAGCAGGCTTCTGTATCTTTCAATAGCGGTAATGATTTCAATGCTTACATCAGACTGTTCAGAAGGAATTAATTTGGCATAATAATTAAGTTCTTCTTTGTATTTGCCCATTAGTTTTTCCAGTAAATCATGAGCTTTTGCTTTTTCACCAACATCATAATATCCTTTAGCAAATGGTTCAACTAAGGAGTAATATCCAAATTTTTCCAAAGGCATTTTTGTCATTGCCAATTCAATGATTTTTTTTGCTTTATCCGTTTTCCCTTCGGCGGAGAGCTGTTTCATCAGTCTGGCTAAATTCATTCGGTAGGTAAGACTTTCTCTGCGGGTTTCAGGGTCGTGATATATTTTGTTGCTGTCGCTGTTGCCCCAATCCCATGCCATTACTTTGGCATACATATTGTCGGTATCAATTCGTCCCATGTCCATTTGACCAGAATCTTTATCGAATGCAGTTTTTATTGGAACTAATTTATAAACCATACCTTCTAATTGAAGGTAATCTTTCATCCATAAATAATCTTCAGCGTCAAATGCACCTCCGCTAAAATATACTGGTCTTTTCCAATTGTTATTGTTAATAAGATCCAGCATCATCAGTCGGTTTTTGTAGATAGCGTTTCCTTTGATGTCAATTTCAATATAAGGAACAATAGAATCGTATAATTTTGGATTGACGACCTTGTTTTTTATAATGTTGGCTTTATTAATAGGAATTCTGATTTTGTTGGTTGGATAGAAATGTATGGTTTGACCATTTTGCATCTCTACAGTGGATCTTGGATCTTTTATGAATTTTATAAAAGCACTTAGATCCCAACGGCTTTCTGTTTTTTCAATGTGTGCTACATAATCAAGTTTATCTCCCACATATTCATTGTGTTTAAATGAAATTGGTAAGGCATTAGACTGATATGCTTTTCTCTTCATTTGATCAATATACCAGTCGGTCATGAATAAGCTTGTATTGACAATTTTAATATCGGTACGGATGCCTTCTATCTCTTGAGCATACCAAAGAGGGAAGGTGTCGTTATCTCCAATAGTAAATAAAATAGCATTCGGATCACAGGACTCTAAGTAGGCTTTTGCCATTGCAGTTGCTGTATGTTTTCCTGAACGGTCGTGATCATCCCAGTTTTGATAAGCCATTAATACAGGCGCTGCCAATAATGATGCTCCTATAAATACTGGACCAGCAATTTTTGGAGAAAGGTATTTCTGAAAACTTTCGTATAATGAATATACACCAAAACCAATCCAAATGGCAAATACGTAAAATGATCCTACTAAAGCATAATCTCTTTCGCGCGGTTCAAACGGTCTTTCGTTTAAGTAAATCTTCAATGCAATTCCCATAAAAAGGAAAAGTGCTACTAGTACATAAAAGCTTTTTCTGTCTTTGCTCGCATGATACATAATTCCAATTAAACCAAGTATAAAAGGTAAGAAGAAATAAACATTTCGGCCTTTGTTGTTTATGGCATCAGCGGGTAAATTATCTTGAGAAATTAAGTGTAAATTATCGATAAACGGTATACCGCTTATCCAGTTTCCGTCAAGATAATCATATCTTCCTTGTTCATCGTTTTGTCTTCCAACAAAATTCCACATTAAATACCTCCAATACATATAGCCAAATTGGTATTCAAACATAAAGCTGAAATTATCGGCAGTAGTAGGTTTGTCTATGATTAAATAGTCTTTATAGTGGCTTAAGAAGGAAACATAACCTTCGTTGTCGATTTGTTTTTGAGCATAAGCCTGTCTAAACTCACTTACAGTTTTTTCAGTTTCGTTTCTTAGCTGCGCTATTGCTTTGTTGTAATCTTCCTCACTTAATTTATTTGGATCTAATCCGTATTTTACAAGATCTTCTTCATAAGGATAGTCTGGGTTTATTCTAAATGCTGGCGGATGCGTGAAGTTTATATAGTTTTCAATATGTTCAGTACTCCACATTCTTGGCAAAATAGTTTTCTGGCTATCATCCGAGTTTTGTTCGGCATTTTTATAATTATTTACAATTACATATTTGCCAGTTTTGTAATCTCTCTCATAATTGGGAGCTTTGTCTAAATAAGGAGTTTTTGAATCCAAACCTACAAAAGCTTCTGTGTACTGAGGTCCGTAGAACAAAGGATTTACTCCGTATTGTTCTCTGTTGTAGTAGGCTAAAACTTCTGCAGCATCAGATGGCTTGTTTTCATTGATAACAGTTTCAGAATTGGCACGAATCGGCAGCATCAGCCAGGTTGAGAATCCGATAAGAATAAAAAGAATACAAAGAATAAGTGTATTATAGTGTACTAATCCTTTTTTGCGGGTGTAATTCAGTCCAAAATAGAAGAAAGCGATTAGAAGAAGCGTTACAAAAATGGTTCCGGAATTGAAAGGCAATCCCATTGAATTGACCATGAAAACTTCGGTTTTACCAAAGAATGCCATTGTTAACGGCAGTAATAATTTGAATATGAAAAGTAAAACAGAAACAACTACAATGTTTGCAATGATGAAGTTTTTAACGGTTACTACTTTGTAATTTTTGAAAAAATATAAAAACCCAATTGCAGGAATAGTTAATAAGGCCATAAAGTGTACTCCAAATGATAATCCAACTACAAGTGAAATTAACAATAACCATTTATGACCTCTGGGAGTGTCCATGTCTTGTTCCCAACGCAAGCCTAGCCATAAAAGCAGAGAAATTAATAAGCTGGCCATTGCATACACTTCGGCTTCCACCGCATTAAACCAAAAACTGTCCGAAAAAGTATAAGCGAGGGATCCTACTAAAGAACTTCCAAGTATTACAACGGAATTATTGCTGTTGATTTCAGAATACTGACTTATTATTTTTTTTAAAATGATACTCGATGACCAAAACATAAATAATATCGTAAAAGCACTGGAAAATACAGAAGTCATGTTTACCATCAATGCGATATGTTCTTTGTTTATGGCAAACATTGCAAAGAAAGCACCAATCATTTGGAATAATGGAGCTCCAGGCGGATGTCCAACTTCCAGTTTTGCTGCAGTCGCGATATATTCTCCACAATCCCAAAAGCTCATGGTAGGTTCAACAGTAAGTGTATAAGTTATTAATGCGATTGAAAAGGCAAACCAACCTGTAATGGTATTCCATTTGTTGAAATTGAATGATGTCATATACTGTATCTTCTGTTTTTTTATCTATTTTAAAAAGTGTTACAAAGAAAATGTTTTTTTTTATAAACTTAAGTCGCATTATTATAATTTTATTGAAAATAATCGTTTTCTTAAATGCTTTGTGTTTCAGTATTTTAATCAGATTTTGATTTTAAAATTGAAATTTGTTTCATTTTTTTTGAAGAAAAAGCTAAAAAAAATTTGCACAACTAGGAATTTGTTCTAAATTTGCACTCGCTAAGCAAGAATGCTGGTAAAAATGCTGGTCTATGGTGTAATGGTAACACAACTGTTTTTGGTGCAGTCTTTCTAGGTTCGAGTCCTAGTAGACCAACTAGTAAATTAAGAAAACCCCATAAACATAACGTTTACGGGGTTTATTTTTTTAACCACGTAGTAAATCACGTAGTAATTTAGTGATGTGAATTGAAATATTATGATGTTTTATAGAGGGATTGGTTTGAAAAGTTTTGCACCCCGTTTAGTTATGCTGAGTTGAACATAGCTAATGCTAATAAACGTTTACATATCTTCATGTTTGATAATTGGTCACATTTATGGTTAAATTTAATAACCGAAAAGATTAATTTTATATTGATTTCTTAGATAATTAGTAGGAGTATAAGAAAATTGATGTTTAATGTTATTCTTTCCATCTATAATTCCATGATCAAATTGAGTTTCGAAGATCAATTTTAATATATCATCTTGTATTTCTTCAATAAATGTTTTGTAGTAAATTGGATTAAAAAAAATATTATTTGTATGAGCCGCAATGATCATTGTTATATCAGATTTTAAATTGTTTCGCTGTCGAAGTTGTTTAACTAAATTTTCATATAAAAGCTTATCTTCTTTGAAATAACTAATTATGAAATAGGTTTTGTTTTCCTTTTTCTTAGGAAGTAAAGTCACAAATATATTTTCCATTCTGTCGTCAGAATGTGGAATAGGGTTGCCTTCAAAATCAAAATCCAAATAAAATGATGAGGATACTGCCATTGGATAAAATTGTGATAATTCAAAGACTTCACTTTCAATTGCGAAATAATCTTTATGCCGAATAGCCTTGTCAAAAATCTTTTTATTTTCGATGATATCTATTTCCCATTGATCTCCGAAATTCTTAGAAATTGAGACTTCTCTTTTTTTATGGCATGCGATAACAAATCCTCTATATGCGAATAAAAAATTTTGTTCAGCAGTATTTAAATAAGAAACGGTTTCTATCGGATAAAATATAGAATCGTGAATATTGCAAAAACCTAAAAAAGTTGATGCAAAATTTTTTTGAATTTCGTTACCAATAAGCTTTCCATTTTTACTGATGTAAGAAACAACAATGCCATTCTCAGATATTTCACTTAGAATTCCGTTGTTTTGTATTGAATGAGCAGCACTAACGATTATTTCGCCAAATTTATCAGTTTTGCATGTAGATTTACTTGCTTCCGGGTGCCAACAAATTTTACTTTTTCTAATTCCTCTTTTTATAACCTCTTTTTGGATTATTTCTAACTGATGTGGAGTAATGTCAATTAAGTTAAATTTATCGAAAATAGCGTATGCGAATGGCCCCCTCATGCGGATGTTCGGCAGTTCATTGATTGTATCTATAAATTCATCATAAATAAATGGATTTAATCCTCCCATTCTAAAATCTCGCATAACTTCAAATGTCTTTTTAAAATTTATTTGAGGATTTTCTAAAAAAGATAGATAGTTAACCATAAATTATCATGAATTAATTTAAAAGATTAGGTATTAGGATGTAAGTTTTAATATTTGTTTTTCAATTGCAATTCCTAACATTTGTTTTTTAAATTATCAAGTGTTTGGAATCCAATTTGTTCAAGACATTCTTTTTGATGATTGTCAGGGAAATCTACTAAGGCAAATTCTTCTTCATTACGGTTCAATAGTGTCATTTTCAACTACAGTATGATCTTTATGTTTGTATAAAGAATATTCTCCAGCGACAGTTAATTTTAGTAATTGATTCTCTTCATCATTAGGTTGGATAATTATATTAAAAAAAATAATTCTTTCGATTTTAAACTTGATTTGTGAAATACGGTTTTTCGTATATTTTATTATAAAATATGTATATTCGTTAATTATATTAAATCTAGGATTCTAAAAATTAGACTTTTACAAAGTTGATTTAATAAATCAAAACATAATTAACAATTATGATAATAAAAAGAACTAACCTGTAAATTATTTATGGAAGATAAAATTAATGTAAATCGCTATGTTATCCATTTTTTGGATAAAGAAAAAAATAAAACCACAGCAACGATTGATTATTCTAAAAAAATATCTTACTCGGATAATTTTTCAAAAATATTAGCGGAAAGTTTACATAAATCAATTACAGAAAGTGCATCATTAAAAAATACTAAATTTAAAGAAAATAATACTAATGATTTTTCAACACTATTGAATAATTATTTGGAATTGTCTGATGATGTTGATGATCAGAGTTTTTTAGATTTCTCTAAATCTCTCGATAAATTAAGAGAAGAGATTGAAAGTAAGCCGTTTGCTACTGGCGGATATTATTTGTTTATTGATTATAATATAGGCGTTAACAGGTATATTTCTGTAGTTGTATTAAGGAAAAAGGGCGGGTTAAATGTTATCAAGAAGGATGGAGTTTATACTTTGGATAATACTGAAAATATAAATATTGATAAAATAGCGATGGCATTTCGCCTAAATTTTGGAATTTATTTAAATTTAGAGTCAGAAGTAGATAAGAATAATTATTTAGCCCTTATTACAACCCAACATGATGGGGAGGTTTCTGAATATTTTAGAGATTGGGTAAACCACATTTTATCTTCACTAAATAAGATATATCTCCCAAAGCCTCCTTCGGGTTTTGGGTTATCAGGAAAGAAGTGAAAGTTGTTATACTTTAAAACTTCGGTGATTTTATGTTTAGGTATCATATCACAATTAATTGTATACAAATTTTCCATAATCAATTTGATCTTTAAAGATTAAAACACATGATTCATCATAATATTATACTATTATAATAATCATAACGCCCTTATAATGGGGGGTAGTCTTTGTTTTACCCAGTGTTTATAGGGGTTTAAAAAAAACACTTTGCTTCTTTTTGACTGGAATTTACATTTTGATATTTCAGCTGATTTACACCTTTTTATTTTTTCAGCTGGACCACTAATCAAAAATATATCGAAAATAATCAAAAATTATCACAACAAAAGCATGTAAATCTTATATATACTATATCAGTAAAGATGAAAAATCCCTAGCGCTGTCTAACTAGTGGTGTAGAGACAGCGGGTTGGCTAGGCTAAATTGCAACTAAAGTACAATTACCAATTGTACTGACCATATAAAAAACAACCATATAAAAAAATTGAAAATATTCGTATGTCCGGAAGTAGAAATCATCATTTCGAAGCATTGTGCAGTAACAAAAATAAGAAAAGATTTTACTAGTCACTATCTCTATGTGATATCAAACATTTATGTACGTCCATTTGTGGATAGAAGTGTTGAAGATTCCGATTACGTCTCAATTAATATGCAGCTACTTAGAACAGTGGTCTCTGATTTGAAAGCTGAATCAATTATAAATGACCTTATATATCTTAACATACTTGAGACGGACGGAAAGATAATCAGAGGCAAGAAAAGTAGAGGTTACAAGATAATAGATAAGTGGAAGTTAACCTGGAAACTCCAAGATATGAAAGATCATGAATTGGCAAAGAAATTAACTGGAAAATATGATGATATCAAAGATAATGTTAACAAACATGGTAAAGGATATCAAATTGTTAATCATTGGTTTCAACTATTTGAGATCGATTGTAAGAAGGCAAAAAAATATATAAGTAACCGTTATACTAGGGATCAAGATATGGACAGGTACAATTCAGCATTCTGTAGTATTAATTTATTTGAGAAGGAAATGAAGTTCATTGTTGTTGATGATACATCGAACAGGCTACATTGTAATCTTACTAATATTGATGCTAAACTCCGAAAATTTTTAACCATTGACGATCAAAAACTGGCACAGGTCGATATTCGTAATTCACAGCCGTTGTTTTTGGGAATGTTAATGAGAGGTAATACTATGGTTGAATCAGCTGAGTTAGATAGATATTTGGAACTGGTTTGCTCTGGGCAGTTTTACGAATATATGGCAAAGAAAGTGTCATGTAAGCATTTAAATTTAAAGGACGCACTTATCAGAAAAAAATTCAAGAAAAGTATCTTCTCAGGTGTTCTTTTCGATGTAAATCGAGCGAAATTATCAAAATACGAGTTGTTATTCCAGGAAGAATTCCCGACAATCTTCGGAGTAATAAGACATATGAAAGCTGTAGAATATAATGCATTGGCAATCATGCTTCAAAAGATGGAATCGAAATTCATCTTCGATGCGGTTGCGAAAATTGATTATGAAATAGGTAAGGGTAGAGCGCCATTACTAACTATACATGATTCGGTTGTCTCAACAACAGAGAATATTTATATGGTAGAGCAAATTATGGAACAGTTATTTTTTAGAGAGTATAGTCTAAAACCACAGTTAGAGGTGACAGAATTTAAATAGAAATTAATTATTAGTATTTGTATAAGGAGCAATTCTTTGTATTCAAGACATTTATGAATTGTACTGCTTTGTTCACTAAAGAACTCTTGTCATATCGGTCAATCATTGAATTGGAACTGTTTTTTGGGTGTGTTATAGGCTCAATTACATCATTCGGAATACCGAGTTGCTTCAAATTAGTGATATACGTGCTACGGCAGTCATGTGGGCCGAAAACATCGTGTAATTTTTCTTTTGTAGTAACAGCTTTATTGACTTTGTAGTAATATTTTTTTACATCTACTAGATTTTCAAATTTTAAATGTTTAAGGAATTTGGTGATGTATTTTCTAATGTTTGTTTGTGCGGGAAATTCTGGAAAGGAATTACTGTTTTGCTTTAGTAAATCTTTAATTGGCTCAAGAACGGGAATTACAGCTATCAGATCATCTTTGTTTTCTTTGTTTTTTCTGATTTTAGTTGTAAAGCAAAAATACTTCGCCGAATTATGTTTTAAATTTTTAGATTCTACTTCGTGTAAACAAACCATATCGCTTATTCTCAATCCCGTAAAACTTGATATTAAAATATAGTTTCGAGCATGTATGAATTCTTTTGAAAAGCTTACATCAGCATTAAGGATGGTTGTAAGTTGATCAATTGTCAAGACTATTTCGTTTTTTATTTCTCGTTGCTTTATTTCGAAATCTTCATGAAGATGATTAAATCCAATGTTGATATTGTTTTTATAAGCTGCGTTTAAAATGGCTCTGAAATGTTTGTTTTCTTTTGCTATTGTATTATGAGCATAATAATTGCCACTTTCAGTTTTGTAAAGATCATTTATAACTGTGAAAAAGTCTAAAAATTGTTCGCCCGTTAATTTTCCAAATGATAAAACTATATTTCTATGTTTTTCATAATTTTTAATATGATTTTTTAAGTTGGTGTATTGATTTGCGGTGCTTTTAGCAATTCTTTGTTTGGTTGTAATTTCTGCATTCGTTCGTGCTGAAATTCTGTCAGAAATATATTTAGTGATACTAATGTCTATATTTGTGTCTTTACTTGTTCCTAGTTCCTTTTGAATTATGCGTTTTAATTCATTTGGAGTTGGTTTTTTTTTGTGCTCATTTTCGAAAAGCTGTAGTTGCTGGATACTTGTAGTTTTAATTTTGCTAAGTGCATTGTTTAATGCTAAGCCATTTTTTCTAACATGTGTTAAATTACCACAATTATTCTCACTATCCCATTCCTCTTTTTTAATGCTAAATCCAGTTGATAATTTTAATGGTAGATACTTATATTTTTCTGTTTTTACATTGTACTCTCGTTTCCCATAAGACATGTTTAGGAAGATTAAGTGCTCGCCAGTGTTGTTCGGTTTTGATTCCAGAAAAAAAGAATATTTTGGGTTAGTCATAGGTGTAAAAAATAACGTAGTAATTCACGTAGCAAAAGTATGGTATAAAGTGAAATTTATTGGTATGATATGAAATATATTTTTTAATATGGATCATATTAATCCTTTATTCTGTAAGGGATTGAATGGTTTTGGTGTTTAATGATGTATTAAGGTATTTGTCCTAGTAGACCAACAAAAAAAGCCTCTCACTTGAGAGGCTTTTTTTATGGAATGAATTTACGCTGTATGTATTTAAAAAGAAAGCCTCTCAGTTTTGGAGAGGCTTTCTTTGTTTTTAAATTTATACTCTAAAGGTTAATACAGGTTTTGAAGAATGGTTTACCAAATCCTCAGAAATGCTTCCGGTGAAGAAATGATTTAATGCTGTTCTTCCATGTGTGCAAAAAGCAATTATATCTCCATTGTTTTCATTTGAATAATTTATGATTCCTTTTTCAATATTGCTTTCGTTGTATGTTTCAAAAGAGTACTCGGGCATATCAAATTCAGAAACGAATTCATTTACAATTTTATGTGCTGCTGAAGTGCTTTTAAAACTATTTGGTGTGCAGATCATTACTAAATTTAATTTTGATCCAAATATTTTAGCTAATTCAATGACTTTCTTAAAAGGTTTTTTAATTTCATTAGAGAAGTCTGAAGCAAAAATGATATTTGTTGCTTTAAAGTCTTCTAATTTGTTTTTGATTACTAAAACTGGAATTTCTGATTGTCTAACTACTTTTTCTGTATTAGAGCCAACTAAAATTTCATTAATGCCTGTAGCGCCGTGAGATCCCATTACTATTAAGTCAAAGTCGCTGTTTTGTTTGATGTAATTGTTGATTCCTTTATAAGCACCGTCCAGTCTTACTACTTCAGATACTTTGATTCCGTCTAAATACGAACGGGATTTTATGCTTTTTAGAGTTTCTTCTGCTTTGCGTTTAAAAAGCATGATCTCTGGTATGCTTGTTTCGCCTGATATGGCATCATTCATGTGAGTAGGTAATTCCAGCATGTGAATTAAGACAATTTCGCTGTTATTCTTTTTTGCAATTTGTGCTCCAACTTCTATTGCTTCGTCAGCATATTTAGAAAAATCAGTTGGGATTAGAATTTTTTTCATGGTAATTTGGGTTTATTTAAGTCTAATTGTTTTTTAATTGACAAAATAAAGATATATTTTTTTTTAATACTAATCAATTTTTTTGATTTATAAAAAAAGACTATATTTGCACCGTTATTTATTAGTATACTAGATAATGAGGCACGCATAGCGTGCCTCTTTTTATAAAGATTATGACATTTAAAGAGAAAGTAAAGCAAGTAGTAGAAGAGGCTCTTCAGGAAAAGCCGTCTATTTTTTTAATTGACTTGACGATAACGGATAGTTTTAAAATTATTATTGGCATTGATGGGGATAATGGAGTGGTTTTGCAGGACTGCATTGATATAAGCCGTGCTGTTGAGGGTAGCTTAGATAGAGAAGAACAGGATTTTTCTTTAGAAGTGGCCTCAGTAGGAGTTGGATCTCCTTTGAAATTAGTGAGACAGTATAAAAAAAATATTGGGAGAACGCTAATTGTTAAAACGAATACCGAAAATATTGAAGCAGAATTAGTTGAAGCTAATGATCTTTTTATAATTTTGTCTTGGAAAGCTAGAGAAGCCAAAAAAGTGGGTAAGGGAAAAGAGACAGTTCAGAAAGAATTACAGATTCCTTACACAGATATTAAAGAAGCAGTTGTTACAGTAACATTTTAATTAAAGAATTCGCATGGAAAATTTAGCATTAATCGATTCATTCTCAGAGTTTAAAGATGATAAACTTATTGATCGTGTAACGCTTATGGCAATTTTGGAAGATGTATTTAGAAATGCATTGAAGAAAAAATACGGTTCAGATGATAATTTTGATATCATCATAAATCCTGATAAAGGAGATATGGAGATTTGGAGAAGAAGAGTAATCGTTGCCGACGAGGATTTAGATTTTGAAAATGAAGAAATTACATTGACTGAAGCTAGAAAAATTGAAGCCGATTTCGAAATTGGTGAAGAAGTTTCAGAAGAAGTTAAACTGATAGATTTGGGTAGAAGAGCGATATTGGCTTTAAGACAAAATTTAATCTCAAAAATACACGAACACGATAATACAAATCTTTATAAACAATTTAAAGATATTATTGGTGATATTTATACTGCTGAAGTACACCATGTGCGTCCAAGAGTTGTAATTTTGGTGGATGATGACGGAAACGAAATCATTTTGCCAAAAGAAAAACAAATACCTTCAGATTTCTTCCGTAAAGGAGATAATGTTAGAGGTATAATTGAAAGCGTTGAACTAAAAGGAAACAAACCTCAAATTATTATGTCCAGAACTTCTGATAAGTTCTTGGAGAAATTATTTGAACAAGAAATCCCAGAAGTTTTTGACGGTTTAATTATGGTTAAGAATGTAGTGAGAATTCCAGGCGAAAAAGCAAAAGTAGCTGTAGATTCTTATGATGATCGTATTGATCCAGTAGGTGCTTGTGTTGGTATGAAAGGATCTCGTATTCATGGAATTGTTCGTGAATTAGGAAATGAAAATATTGACGTAATTAACTACACCAGCAACGTTCAATTGTATATTACTAGAGCATTAAGTCCTGCTAAAGTTTCTTCAATCAAAATTAACGAGGAAACTAAAAGGGCTGAAGTGTTTTTGAAATTGGAAGAAGTTTCTAAAGCAATTGGTAGAGGTGGGCATAACATACGTTTAGCTGGCCAGTTAACGGGCTACGAATTAGATGTAATCCGTGAAGGAGATGTTGCAGGTACTACTGCTGATGATGATGATGTTGAATTAACTGAGTTTTCAGACGAAATCGAAGATTGGGTTATTGAAGAGTTTGCAAAAATTGGTTTAGACACTGCCAAAAGTATTTTGAAACACGATGTTGAAGATTTAGTTAGAAGAACTGATCTGGAAGAGGAAACGATTTTAGATGTAATGAGAATATTAAATGAAGAATTTGATAGTTAACAGACTGTTAATTCCTCGTATAAAATAAATTTCTATTTTTATTGTATGATAAAAGTGGAACAACGAATAAGGTAAAAATAAAAAGATTTTATGTCTGAAGAGAGAATTATTAGAATAAACAAGGTTTTAAGGGAATTAAATATTTCGTTAGAAAGAGCTGTGGATTATCTAAAAGATAAGGGAATTGCTATTGAATCAAATCCAAACACAAAAATTTCTGAACAAGAATTTAATATCCTACAAAGTCAGTTTGCGGGCGACAAGGGGAATAAAGAAGCTTCTAAGGAAGTTAGTGAAGAGAAGAGGAAAGAAAAAGAAGCTTTACGTATAGAACGAGAAAAAGAAGTCGAAGACAAACGCAAAATAGAAGAGGATCGTTTAAAACAGCAAGAGATTATTAAAGCTAGAGCTGTATTGGCGGGACCTGTTCAAGTGGGTAAAATCGATCTTAATCCGAAAAAGCCTATTCCTGCTCCAGCTCCTGTTGTTGCTGAAAAAGTAATTGCTCCTATAGATGTAACTTCAAATGAAGTGCCTGTTTCTAAAGAAGATGTAAAAAAAGATACTGTTGTTGAGCCTGTAGAGAAAAAAGAGGCGCCAGCTGAAAAAGTTATAAAAGAAGTTCCTGTTATTCAAGAAAAAGAGGTAAGCGACAAGCCTAAATTCAAGGAAGTTAAAAATGTAGAAAAGCAACCAGAAGCTGTAATAGAGAAAAAGGTTGAAAGTGCTGCTAATGAAACTCCAGTTGAGGAATCAATTACGACACAATATCAAAAGCTTTCGGGTGCAACTTTGACTGGTCAAGTGATTGACTTGTCTCAATTCAATAAGCCAAAAAAGAAAAAAGAAGATCCAAAAATTACGCCTAACAAGCCTGGTGCTCCTGGAGCTGCTGGTGCGGGTAATGCGAATAAAAATAAACGCAAGAGAATTGCTCCTAAACCTGGAGCTCCTAGACCTCCTGCAACCCCTAGTGTTCCTGGTGCACCAAATCCAAATAAAATTACTCCGAATACTGGAGGAGGCGGTTTTAATGCCAATAGAAGTGCAAGACCTGGATTTGTAAAAGGAAATAGACCTGCAATTGTTGCAAAGGTTGAGCCAACAGAAGAAGAAGTAAAAAATCAAATTCGCGAAACTTTAGAGAAACTTCAAGGTAAAGGAGGTAAATCTAAAGCTGCGAAATACAGAAGAGATAAAAGAGATACGCACCGTCAAAAATCAGATGATGAGCAAAGAGCTTTAGACGAAGGAAGTAAAACTATTAAAGTTACTGAATTTGTTACTGTAGGTGAAATTGCAATCATGATGGATGTGCCAATTACAAAAGTTATTGGAACTTGTATGTCTCTTGGAATCATGGTTACCATGAACCAACGTCTTGATGCTGAAACATTAACTATTGTAGCTGATGAGTTTGGTTATGATGTTGAGTTTATTACTGTTGATATTGAAGAAGCTATTGAGGTAGTTGAAGATAAGGAAGAAGATTTAGTTACTAGAGCGCCAATCGTTACCGTAATGGGTCACGTCGATCACGGTAAAACATCTTTACTGGATTATATTCGTAAAGAAAATGTAATTGCTGGTGAATCAGGTGGAATTACACAGCATATTGGAGCTTATGGAGTAACATTAGATAATGGTCAAAAAATAGCTTTCCTTGATACACCTGGTCACGAAGCGTTTACCGCAATGCGTGCGCGTGGTGCTCAAGTTACCGATATCGCTATTATTGTTGTGGCTGCAGATGATGACATCATGCCACAAACTAAAGAGGCTATTTCTCACGCTCAAGCTGCGGGAGTACCTATTATATTTGCAATTAATAAAATTGATAAGCCAAATGCTAACGTAGAAAAAATTAAAGAGCGTTTAGCAGGTATGAATCTTTTGGTAGAAGATTGGGGCGGAAAAATTCAATCTCATGATATTTCTGCAAAAGTGGGTACTGGAGTTAAAGATTTATTAGAAAAAGTATTATTAGAAGCTGAAATTTTAGATTTGAAAGCAAATCCAAATAAAGCAGCTCAAGGTACTGTTGTAGAGGCTTTCTTAGATAAAGGTAAAGGATATGTTTCTACAATATTAGTACAGCATGGAACTCTTAAAATTGGAGATTATATGTTGGCAGGAAAACATCACGGTAAAATTAAAGCCATGCATGATGAAAGAGGGAATATTGTTACTATAGCAGGTCCTTCAACTCCAGTTTCGGTTTTAGGTCTTGATGGAGCTCCGACAGCAGGGGATAAGTTCAATATTTTTGAAGATGAAAAAGAGGCTAAACAAATTGCTGCTAAACGTTCTCAATTAATGCGTGAGCAATCTGTACGTACACAGCGACATATTACATTAGATGAAATTGGACGTAGAATAGCTTTAGGTCAATTTAAAGAATTAAATATTATCTTAAAAGGTGATGTGGATGGTTCTGTTGAAGCATTATCTGACTCGTTCTCTAAATTGTCTACCGAAGAAATTCAAATCAATATTATTCATAAAGGAGTTGGAGCTATTACAGAATCTGACGTTATGTTAGCTTCTGCTTCGGATGCGATTATTATCGGATTTAATGTTCGTCCTGCTGGTAATGCGAGACAATTAGCAGACAAAGAAGAAATTGATATCCGTTACTACTCTATCATTTATGCTGCTATCGATGACTTGAAAGATGCAATGGAAGGAATGTTAGCTCCTGAGATGAAAGAAGAAGTTCTAGGGACTGCAGAAATTAGAGAGATATTCAAAATTTCTAAAGTTGGTTCAATTGCTGGTTGTATGGTTATGGATGGTAAAATTGCCAAAAATGCGAAAATCAGAATTATTAGAGACGGAGTGGTAGTATTTACAGGAGAGCTTCTTGCATTGAAACGTTTCAAAGACGATGTTAAAGAAGTTGCAAAAGGATACGATTGTGGTATTCAAATAAAAGGATACAATGATATCGAAGAAAGAGATGTAATTGAAGCTTACCATGAAGTAGCTATCAAAAAGAAATTGAAATAATAATCAATTTATATAATTTAAAATCCCAATTCGTTGGGATTTTTTTGTTTGTAACCTCAAGTCAATTATTAATTTTGGAGCTGAATGATAAGGCATTTTCAGGAAATTAGGTTTCCCGCTATCCGTTACAACCCCTTTGCTAAAGCTGCGACGATTTTCACTTCACACAAGCGAAGCAATCGGGGCTCATAAATATATTGCTTCTTTATGATTATTTGCAATTGGAGACAAACTCAGGTTAAAGGTCTAAATAGTTTAAAATGAATTTTTATAATGAAAGAAAAACGAATTGGAATACTGGGTGCAATGCCCGAAGAGATTAACGGAGTTGTTTCCTTACTTAAAGATAAAAAAGAGATAGTAAAAGGAATGCGAACCTATTATACAGGTACAATAAATAATATTGAAGTTGTAGTGGTATTTTCTCGTTGGGGGAAAGTAGCTTCTGCAACTACGGTAACACATTTAATCATTGAATTTGGAATAACTGAAGTAGTGTTTACTGGAGTTGCAGGAGCTATTAGCCAAGATTTGAATATTGGCGATATTGTTATTGCAAATAGTTTAGTGCAGCATGATTTGGATGCTCGTCCTATAATGAAACGTTTTGAAATTCCGCTCTTAGGGATAACGGAACTCTTTTCTCCAAAAGAAATTTTGGATAGTACAATTGAGAAGATAGATGAATTAGTTGGAAATGGAAGTTTAATTGATTTGCTTTCTTCAAAACAGCGGGAATTATTTTCATTAACCAGCCAAAAAGTAGTGGTTGGGCAAGTGGCTAGTGGAGATCAATTTTTTTCTAGTAATATTGAAAAAGAGAATCTGTTGGCTATCCTTCCAGATGTTTTATGCGTTGAAATGGAAGGAGCAGCAGTAGCGCAGGTGTGTTTTGAATATGATATTCCTTATGTAATTATTCGAACTATTTCTGATGTTGCAAATGAAAATTCGGTAGTCGATTTCAATGAATTTGTATCACAAGTTGCATCCAAATTTGGGTTTGAAATAATTCAAAAACTTATTAAATGGTAAGTTTTCAAATTATTTCAACGCTTAAAATCTTATTTATTAGGTTTTATTAAAAATACGTTTTTATATCTTTTTTTGATGTCCACAAGGTTGCGTTCCGCTTCCATTCTGGTTCTGAAATATCCAACCCAAACTTTATAATTTGGTGTGTTAAAAATGATAGTTCCGTCAAGGTCTTTGAATTCCTGCTTAAATTCGGATAAGGTTTTTTTAGCTGTTTCGCTTACACCGTTGAAGATTTGAATTTTGTATCTGTCATTATAAGACAGATTTTGGTTTGATTTTCTTTTCTCTGTCAATAATTGTTCAAATTTTGGGTCTTGATTTAGGGTTAAATTCGAATTTTGAGCACCTAATTTTATTGTAATAGAACAAAATATCAGGACTGCTAATAATGGGTGTACTGATCTTAAAAATCTCATAATCTGATTATTTATTTTACAAAAATAACATTTTAGCAGGAAATTGAAATTGGATTTGCTATTTAGATTTAATATAAATTATAATTAAGATTATTTTAAGGTTTTGAGAATAGTTCTTAAGTCGTATTTTTGTCCAAATTTTTAAATAAGGAGGGTTTCATCTTCTAATTTATTAGGGTGATAAGCGAACAATTTTTAGTAGATAATCAATATATTAATATGAAAAAGGTGGGTAACCATAATTCGAATTCAAGGAAATTATTTTTAAGCTTAGCATTAATGTTGAGTATTTCCGTAGCTTCATTTGCTCAGGATGCTGCTCCGGTTGCAACTACAGCGGCTCCAGCAGCGAGTTCTGGAGGTGATGCAGCAAAAGGTAAAGAGCTTTTTAACACCAATTGCGCTGCATGTCACAAGCTTGATGCTAAATCAACAGGTCCTGCATTAAGAGGTGTTTCTGCTAAGCATGATATGGCGTGGATTTATAAATGGGTACACAATAGTGGCGATTTGATTAAATCTGGCGATGCTGTCGCAGTGAAACTTTTTGAAGAGAATAATAAAGTTCCGATGACTCCGTTTCCTCAGTTATCTGAAGGAGATATTGATAATATTATAGCCTATACTTCTGAGCCAAAGGCTGAAGCTCCACCTACTGCTGCTGGTTCAGCAGCTACTGCAAAAGATGGTTCGCAAGAAGCTGGTATTTCTAATGATGTTATTTTAGGTGCTTTGTCATTAGTAATGGCAATACTTATTGTAATGTTGGTTTTAGTAAATAAAGTATTGAGAAAAGTAGCTGCCGCAAATGGTATTGAAGTTGCTAAGAAAGAGCCGACATTGCCAATTTGGAAAGCATTTGTTAAAAACCAATTTTTAGTTCTGGTATCAGCTATATTTATGTTGCTTACAGGAGCTTATTTAGTATACGGTTTTTTAATGCAGGTAGGTGTGGATCAAAATTATGAGCCAATTCAGCCAATACATTACTCTCATAGAATTCATGCTGGAGATAATGAAATCAATTGTAAATATTGTCACTCTGCTTCTCGTGTAAGTAAAACAGCTGGAATTCCATCTTTAAATGTTTGTATGAACTGTCATAAAAGCATTAGCGAAGTTGCTGAAACTACAGCTACTCCAGAGTACAGCAAAGCTTTCTATGATGAACAAATTCAAAAATTATATAAAGCTGTCGGTTGGGATGCTTCAACACAGTCTTATACTGGTAAACAGGAGCCTGTAAAGTGGGTGCGTATTCATAATTTACCTGATTTTGTTTACTTTAACCACTCTCAGCACGTTACTGTGGCTGGAATTGAGTGTCAAACTTGTCACGGTCCAGTTCAAGAATTTGAAATAATGAAACAGTTCTCTCCTTTGACTATGGGATGGTGTATAAATTGCCATAGAAAAACTGATGTTAAAATGGAAGGAAATGAGTATTACACAAAAATACACGAAGAACTTTCTAAAAAATATGGTGTTGACAAGCTTACAGCTGCTCAAATGGGTGGTTTAGAGTGTGGTAAATGCCACTATTAGGAATTTAATGTTATCGCTGTTGAGTGATTGAAATTAAAGGATAGAACAAAAAAAAATTATTAAGATTAATATTTATATATAATATGTCATCAAACAAAAAATACTGGAAAAGTGTTGAAGAACTAGACGGAAATAGTTCTATTGTTGAGGCGCTTAGAAATAACGAATTTGTTGAAGAGATTCCTACGGATGAGTTTTTAGGAAATGAAGCGGCTTTGTCTTCTTCTTCAACTACACGTCGTGACTTTTTAAAGTACGTTGGTTTTAGTACAGCTGCAGCTTCTCTTGCTGCATGCGAAGGTCCTGTGCATTTATCAATTCCTTATGTGCTGCAACCGGAACAAATCGTTCCTGGAGTAGCAGATTATTATGCAACTTCGGTTTTTGATGGTTTTGATTTTGCGAACCTTTTGGTAAAAACACGTGAAGGACGTCCAATTAAAATAGACAATAACACTATTGCTGGAGCTAAGTTTGCTGCTAATGCTAGAATTCATGGTTCTATATTGTCATTGTATGATAATATGCGTTTGAAAGAGCCTAAGCTAGATGCTAAAAATGCTTCTTGGTCTGCAGTTGATTCAAAAATAAAATCTAGTATTGTTGATGCTAAAGCAAAAGGAGGACAAGTAGTGTTTTTAACAAATACTTTGGCTAGTCCATCTACTGAAAAGTTAATTGCTGATTTTATTGGCAAAAATCCAAATGCTAAACATGTAATATATGATGCTGTTTCTTCTTCAGAAGCTTTAGATGCTTTTGAAACTGTTTATGGAGAAAGAGCTTTAGTTGATTATGACTTTTCAAAAGCTTCAGTGATTGTTTCTGTTGGAGCTGATTTCCTTGGCGATTGGCAAGGTGGAGGATATGATGCAGGTTATGCTAAAGGAAGAATCCCATCTGGTGCTGTTGGAAGTAAAAAGATATCAAAGCATATACAATTAGAGTCTAATATGACTTTATCTGGTGCTGCTGCTGATAAGCGTGTTGCTATGTCAACTGCTAATCAAAAACAAGCACTAGTTCTTATATATAGTATTATTACAGGATCATCTATTGCTAATTCATTAGATGCGGCATTTAAGGCAGATGTTACTAAAGCAGGGCAGCAATTGAAAGCAGCTGGTGCTAAAGGAGTTTTAGTGTCAGGTATTCAAGATAAAAATGCTCAATTGTTAGTTCTTGCTATCAACCAAGTTTTAGCAAGTGAAGCTTTTAATACTTCAGGAACTAGACAAATCCGTAAAGGTTCTAATGAAAAAGTAGCTCAATTAGTAAAGGATATGAATGCTGGAAGTGTTCACACTTTGATCATGAGCGGAGTTAATCCAGTTTATACTTTGGCTGACAGCAAATTATTTGTTGAAGGGTTGAAAAAAGTAAAAACATCAGTTGCATTGTCATTAAAAGAAGATGAAACGGCTTCTTTATCTACAATTGCTGCTCCAGTTCCTCATTACTTAGAGGCTTGGGGAGATTTAACGTTAACAAAAGGGACTTATAGTCTTACGCAACCTACTATTCGTCCATTATTCAATACTAAACAATTTCAAGATATTTTATTATCTATAAATGGAATTCCTGGAACTTATTACGATTATTTGAAAGCTTTTTCAGCTTCAGTGACTGCAGGTTCTTCTTGGAATAAAGTATTGCATGATGGTATTTATGTTGGAGTTATACCTGCTTCTGCTGGTGGTACTGCTGACTATACTAGTGCAGCAAATGCATTAGCTCAAGCTAAATCTGCTGGTCTTGAATTAGTATTGTATACTAAAACAGGAATGGGAGATGGACAACAGGCGAATAACCCATGGTTACAAGAGTTTCCAGATCCATTAACAAGAGTATCTTGGGATAACTATGTTACTGTTTCTAATGCTGATGCTAAGAAATGGGGATTATCAAATGAAATTGTTGCTAACGGCGGATTAAACGGTAGTTATGTTACTTTAACTGCAAACGGAGTTAAACTTGAAAGTGTTCCTGTAATTGTTCAACCAGGTCAAGCTGTTGGAACTGTGGGTATTGCTTTAGGTTATGGCCGTAAAGCAGCTTTGAAAGAAGAAATGCAAGTAGGTATCAATGCCTATGCTTTATATGGTGGTTTCAATAATATACAAACAGCTATAATTGTGAAAGCTGATGGAGAACACGAATTTGCTTGTGTTCAAGGTCAGAAAACGCTAATGGGTAGAGGGGATATTATTAAAGAAACAACACTGGAAATTTTTAATTCTAAGGATGCTGAGTTTTGGAATGAAAAACCAATGGTTTCTTTAGATCACCAAGAAGTTGAAGCTACTTCAGTGGATTTATGGGGTTCATTTGACCGTTCAACTGGTCACCACTTTAATCTTTCTATTGATTTAAATGCTTGTACAGGTTGTGGTGCATGTGTTATTGCATGTCATGCTGAAAACAACGTGCCAGTTGTAGGTAAAGCTGAAGTAAGAAGAAGCCGAGATATGCACTGGTTGCGTATTGACAGATATTATTCTTCTGAGAGTACTTTCGAAGGGGATAATGAAAGAAAAGATAATATTGCTGGTTTATCAAGTTCATTATCTACATTTAATGAAATGGAAAAAGCTGGGGATAACCCACAGGTTGCTTTCCAACCCGTAATGTGCCAGCATTGTAATCACGCTCCTTGTGAGACTGTTTGTCCTGTTGCTGCAACTTCACACGGTCGCCAAGGTCAAAATCAAATGGCTTATAACAGATGTGTTGGTACTCGTTACTGTGCTAACAACTGTCCTTATAAAGTACGTCGTTTCAACTGGTTCTTATACAACAAAAACAGTGAATTTGATTATCATATGAATGATGATTTAGGACGTATGGTTTTAAATCCAGATGTTAATGTTCGTTCTCGTGGAGTAATGGAAAAATGTTCTATGTGTATTCAAATGACACAAGCAACAATTTTGAAAGCTAAAAATGAAGGAAGAGCAATAAAAGATGGTGAATTCCAAACTGCTTGTTCAAATGCTTGTTCTACTGGAGCAATGATATTTGGGGATGTAAATGATAAAGAAGCTGTAGTTACAAAACTAGCAGAAGACGAAAGAAGTTATCATTTATTGGAACATGTTGGAACAAAACCAAATGTTGTATACCACGTTAAAGTTAGAAATACCTAGTACAAAAATTATTAATTAAGAATCAAATAAAGGATTATGTCGTCTCACTACGAAGCAGCCATTAGAAAACCCTTAGTTATAGGTGATAAATCTTATCACGATATAACTGTTGATGTAGCAGCACCTATCGAAGGTAAAGCAAACAAACAATGGTGGATTGTATTTACAATTGCATTAACAGCGTTCCTTTGGGGAATGGGCTGTATTATATACACAGTGTCTACAGGTATTGGTACTTGGGGATTAAATAAAACTGTTGGATGGGCTTGGGATATTACTAACTTCGTTTGGTGGGTTGGTATTGGTCACGCAGGAACTCTTATCTCTGCAGTGCTTTTATTATTCCGTCAGCGATGGAGAATGGCGATTAACCGTTCTGCAGAGGCGATGACAATTTTCTCTGTAATCCAAGCGGGTTTATTTCCAATTATACACATGGGACGTCCTTGGTTGGCTTATTGGGTATTACCAATTCCAAATCAGTTTGGATCTCTTTGGGTGAATTTTAACTCACCATTGCTTTGGGACGTATTCGCGATTTCAACATATCTTTCAGTATCATTAGTTTTCTGGTGGACTGGTCTTTTGCCTGACTTTGCAATGTTGCGTGATAGAGCTATAACACCTTTCAATAAAAGAGTATATTCTATACTAAGTTTTGGATGGAGTGGTAGAGCTAAAGATTGGCAGCGTTTTGAAGAAGTTTCGTTAGTTCTTGCAGGTTTAGCTACTCCTCTTGTACTTTCTGTGCATACTATTGTATCGATGGATTTTGCTACTTCTGTTATTCCGGGATGGCATACTACAATCTTCCCTCCGTACTTTGTTGCTGGAGCGGTTTTCTCTGGATTTGCAATGGTAAACACTTTGCTTATCATTATGAGAAAAGTTTCTAATCTTGAAGCTTATATTACTATTCAACATATCGAATTGATGAACATTGTAATCATGATTACAGGTTCTATTGTTGGGGTAGCTTATATTACTGAATTATTTATTGCTTGGTATTCTGGAGTAGAATACGAACAATACGCTTTCTTGAATAGAGCAACTGGACCTTATGCTTGGGCATATTGGGCTATGATGACATGTAACGTGTTCTCTCCACAATTTATGTGGTTCAAAAAATTAAGAACAAGTATTATGTTTTCTTTTATAATTTCAATTGTGGTAAACATTGGAATGTGGTTTGAAAGATTTGTAATTATCGTAACTTCATTACATAGAGATTATTTACCATCTTCATGGACTATGTTCTCTCCAACATTTGTTGATATTGGAATTTTTATCGGGACAATAGGATTCTTCTTTGTGTTATTCTTATTGTATGCAAGAACATTCCCTGTTATTGCTCAAGCCGAGGTTAAAACAATATTGAAAGCTACAGGAGAACATTATATTAAAGAAAGAGAAGCTAATAAACATTCACATCATGAGTAATAAAGTTATATACGCCATTTATAATGACGATGATATTTTGATGGATGCCGTAAAAAAGACACGTGCAGCTCATCACCATATTGAAGAAGTATTTACGCCTTTCCCAGTTCACGGATTGGACAAAGCAATGGGACTTGCACCTACACGTTTAGCGATATGTGCTTTTATCTATGGTTTGTGTGGTTTGTCTTTTGGTACTTGGATGATGAATTATATTATGATTCAAGACTGGCCTCAAGATATTGGTGGTAAACCAAGTTTTAGCTATATTGATAATATGCCTGCTTTTGTGCCTATTATGTTTGAAGAAACGGTGTTTTTTGCAGCTCACTTAATGGTAATTACTTTTTACATGAGAAGTAGATTATGGCCATTTAAAGAAGCTGAAAATCCTGATGTAAGAACTACTGATGACCATTTTTTGATGGAAGTAGCTGTGAATGATAATGAAGAAGAATTAGTTTCTTTTTTCCAAGGTACAGGTGCGGTAGAAGTTAAAGTAATTGATAAGCATTAATTGTAGATATGAAAAGTTTATATAAAATAACACTTGTATTTGGTTTAATGATAATGGTATCATCATGTCATAATAATGGTAATCCAAATTATCAATACATGCCTAATATGTATGAAGCAGTGAGTGCTGAAACGTATGCTCCGGCTACGGTTGATGTATTTAAAAACGGCAAAGAAGGTCAGCTTCCTGCTGTAGGTTCAATAAATAGAGGTTTTGAACCTTTTGAATATGAAAATACTCCAGAGGGATACGCTTTGGCAAAAGCCAATTTAAAATCTCCGTTGGATTCATTAGACAGAAATTCTGATAAAGGAAAAGCACTTTTTGAAATTTATTGTATTAGTTGTCATGGTGCAGCTGGAGATGGTAAAGGAAAATTAGTTGAAAGAGAAAAATTTCTTGGTGTACCTAATTATAAAGATAGAGATATTACTGAAGGAAGTATTTTTTATGTGGAAACTTATGGTTTAAATGCTATGGGTTCTCATGCAAATCAAATGAGTGCTCGCGAACGTTGGTTAGTTGCTGACTATGTTCTTAAACTAAAAGCACAATAATAATTGTTGAACAAACTGATCGTAATAGATATGTATACATTTTCAAGTAAATTAAAAACTTTTTCTTTCGTCTTAATGGCTGTTGGTCTTTTGGGAATTGGATATGGTTTTTTAACAGCACCTAAAGACATTCAAGATGTTGAAAAAATACTTGCTGCTGATGCTCATGGAAGTCATCACGAAGTAAGTAATGAATCTGAAGGAGCACATGCTGTTTCTGCTGAAGTAAAAGCTGAAGCTGAGCACACAGAACATTTAACTCATGTTTTACACCAATTAGAAAATAAGCCTTGGTCTGCATTATATGTAGCCTGTATTTTCTTTATGTTGCTTTCTTTAGGAACATTAGTTTTTTATGCTATTCAACAAGTTGCACAAGCAGGTTGGTCACCAGTTCTTTTTAGAGTTATGCAGGGAATTACGGCTTACTTACCAGTAGGTTCAGTCTTTTTCTTTGTTTTCTTATTGTTAGCTGGATTTCATGTTAACCATATTTTTGTTTGGTTAGGTGAAGGTGTTACAAAAGTAGGCAGTGAAAATTACGATAAGATTATAGCTGGTAAATCAGGATATTTAAATTTCCCTTTTTGGATTGTAAGAGCAACTGTATTTTTGTTGGGCTGGAATGCTTACCGTTATTTTTCCAGAAAAAATTGTTTGGCTCAAGACGAAGCTGATGATAATTCTTTCTACAAAAAGAATTTCAATATATCTGCAATGTTTTTAGTATTTTTCATTGTTTCAGAATCTATTATGTCATGGGACTGGATTATGTCTTTAGATCCTCACTGGTCTAGTACATTATTTGGCTGGTACGTATTTGCTAGCTTCTTCGTTAGCGGTATTACTATGATTGCTATGGTTACAATTTATTTGAAATCTAAAGGATATTTAGAAAATGTAAATACTAGTCATATTCATGATTTAGCTAAATTCATGTTTGGTATTAGCGTTTTTTGGACTTACTTATGGTTTTCACAATTTATGTTGATTTGGTATGCTAATATTCCTGAGGAGATTACTTATTTTGTAATGAGAATTCAGGTTTATAATTTGCCTTTCTTTGGTGCAGTTGTTATGAATTTCTTATTCCCAGTTTTAATTTTGATTAATACTGATTTTAAACGTATCACTTGGATTTTAGTTATGGCTTCAGTAGTAATATTGTTAGGTCATTATGTTGACTTCTTTAATATGATTATGCCTGGTACTGTTGGCGGTAGTTGGTTTATTGGTGTTTCAGAAATTGCATCCGTTTTATTCTTTCTTGGATTATTTATTTTTGTTGTCTTCTCAGCATTAACTAAAGCTCCTTTGTTACCAAAAAGAAATCCATATATAGAAGAGAGTAAACATTTTCATTATTAATATTTAAAGAGATAAACAGATGACAAGTTTGTTGGTAATTATAGTTTTAGTTTTATTAGCCGTTGCAATATGGCAATTGACGAAAATATTCGATTTAACTCAAGTTGCGTCGACTTCGGACAATTCGCAGGTTGCAACCGATGATGATAATAATGTGCAGGGATATTTGATGTTTGGATTTTTAGCATTCATTTATATCTTTACAATATATGGGGTTTATACATGGGGTCATTTAGTACTTCATACTCCAGCTTCTGAGCACGGTGCATTGATTGACCGCTTGATGAATATTACTTGGGTGTTAATTTTTACTGTTCAGGCAATTACTCAAGTTTTATTGCATTATTTTGCATTCAAATACAGAGGTAATAAGGATAAAAGAGCCTTGTATTTTGCTGACAATAATAAATTAGAAGCAATTTGGAGCGTAATTCCTGCTGTAGTTTTAGCCGGTTTAATTCTTTATGGTCTGTATGCTTGGACAAATATTATGTTTGTTGACGAAGATGAGGATACAGTAGTGATTGAGTTATATGCTCAGCAGTTTAAATGGACTGCAAGATATGCAGGTGCTGACAATGTTTTAGGTAAAGCAAATGTAAGATTGATTGAAGGAATTAATACTCTTGGAGTTGATTTATCAGATCCTTATTCTCAAGACGATATTGTGGTTTCAGAATTGCATATTCCTAAAGGGAAAAAGATTCACTTCAAAATGAGATCTCAAGATGTGTTGCATTCAGCTTACTTTCCATATTTTAGAGCTCAAATGAATTGTGTTCCAGGTATGGTTACAGAATTTGCTTTTACGCCAATTTATACGACTGCTGAATATCAAGCTTTACCTTACGTGGTTGAAAAAGTTGCTAATATTAATGCAATCAGAGCTAAGAAAAGTATTGAATTAATTGCAAAAGGAGAGCCAGGATTAGATCCTTACACTTTTGAATATTTATTATTGTGTAATAAAATTTGTGGAGCTTCTCACTATAATATGCAAATGAAAGTTGTTGTTGATACTCCTGAAGATTATAAAAAATGGCTGAGTGAAAAAACAGCTCTAGTTGCTGAAGTAAAAGCTTCTAAAGTTGAGCCGGCAGCGCCAGACGCTTCTTTAGGAAAAGATTCAGCTGTTTCAAAAGATACTGCAGCTGTTGTTAAAATAGCTATGAAATAATTATTAAGAAAATTTAAAGTATAAATATATGTCAGCAGAAGGTCACGATCACGGACACGATCACGAACACGAACAACACCATAAAGACACTTTCATTACTAAATATATTTTTAGTATTGATCACAAAATGATTGCTAAGCAATATTTGTTAACTGGTATCATAATGGGTGTTATTGGTGTAAGTATGTCTTTGCTATTTAGAATGCAATTGGCTTGGCCAGAAGAGTCTTTTAAGATTTTTAATGTTTTGTTAGGTGATAAATTTGCGCCTAATGGTGTTATGGCTAATGATATTTATTTGGCCTTAGTTACTATACATGGAACCATAATGGTATTCTTTGTGTTAACTGCTGGGTTAAGCGGAACCTTTAGTAATTTACTGATACCGCTTCAAATTGGTGCTCGAGATATGGCTTCTGGTTTTATGAATATGATATCGTATTGGTTATTCTTTTTGTCAAGTGTAATCATGATCTGTTCTCTTTTTGTTGAAGCCGGACCAGCCTCAGCTGGATGGACAATATATCCTCCATTGAGCGCCTTACCTCAAGCTATACCTGGATCGGGATTAGGAATGACTTTGTGGTTAGTTTCTATGGCTATCTTCATTGCTTCTTCATTAATGGGATCTTTGAATTATGTAGTTACAGTTATTAACTTAAGAACAAAAGGAATGTCTATGACAAGATTGCCACTTACTATTTGGGCTTTCTTTGTGACTGCAATTATTGGTATTGTATCATTCCCAGTATTATTGTCAGCTGCATTGTTATTAATTTTCGATAGAAGTTTTGGAACTTCATTCTTCTTGTCTGATATTTATATTGCTGGTGAAGTTTTACATTATCAAGGTGGTTCTCCAGTGCTTTTCGAACACTTGTTTTGGTTCTTAGGTCACCCTGAGGTATATATTGTAATCTTGCCTGCTTTAGGTATTACATCTGAAATTATTGCTACAAACTCTCGTAAGCCAATTTTTGGTTATAGAGCGATGATTATGTCAATTATTGCAATTGCATTTTTATCAACAATTGTTTGGGGACATCACATGTTTATTTCGGGTATGAATCCTTTCTTAGGGTCAGTGTTTACCTTTACAACATTATTGATTGCAATACCGTCTGCGGTTAAAGCTTTCAACTATATTACAACACTTTGGAAAGGAAACCTTCAAATGAATCCTGCTATGTTGTTTTCAATTGGTTTGGTTTCTACTTTTATTACAGGAGGTTTAACTGGAATTATTCTTGGAGACAGTACACTAGATATTAATGTTCACGATACTTATTTCGTTGTTGCTCACTTTCACTTAGTAATGGGTATTTCTGCACTTTACGGAATGTTTGCTGGTGTTTATCACTGGTTTCCAAAAATGTTTGGTAGAATGTTGAACAAAAATTTAGGATATGTTCACTTTTGGGTAACCGCAGTTTGTGCTTACGGAGTATTTTTCCCAATGCATTTTATTGGATTAGCTGGTTTACCAAGACGTTATTATACAAATACAAATTTCCCATTGTTTGATGATTTGCAAAACGTAAACGTATTGATTACAACTTTTGCTTTAATAGGTGGAGCATTTCAATTAGTATTCTTATACAATTTCTTCTCTAGTATATTCTATGGTAAGAAATCTGTTCAAAATCCATGGAAATCTAATACTTTGGAATGGACTACTCCGGTAGAACACATGCATGGTAACTGGCCTGGAGAAATTCCTCATGTACACCGTTGGCCTTATGATTACAGTAATCCTGCTCATGAAGAGGATTTTGTACCTCAAACAGTTCCAATGAAAGAAGGGGAAGTAGTTTTACATCACTAGAATTTCAGAAATTATATAAATGCCTTTCATTAATGAGAGGCATTTTTTTATTACAATGATTACTTTTTTTATCTTTATCGAATGAATGAGAACTTAGATCCTACGAATAATAATTTTAGCCCTGATGAGCTTGATATTGAAAAAAAATTAAGGCCATTGTCATTTGATGATTTTGCTGGCCAGGATCAAGTATTGGAAAATCTAAAGGTTTTTGTTGCTGCCGCCAATCAACGGAAAGAAGCTCTTGATCATACCCTTTTTCATGGGCCTCCTGGTTTAGGAAAAACAACTTTGGCTAATATTTTGGCTAATGAATTAGAAGTTGGAATCAAAATTACTTCTGGTCCAGTATTGGATAAGCCGGGTGACTTAGCAGGATTGTTAACTAATCTTGAAGAACGGGATGTATTGTTTATCGATGAGATACATCGTTTAAGTCCGATAGTCGAAGAATATTTATATTCTGCTATGGAGGATTTCAAGATTGACATCATGATTGAGTCAGGACCAAATGCTAGAACTGTTCAAATTAATCTGAATCCTTTTACGCTTATTGGAGCTACAACTCGATCAGGTCTTTTGACTGCTCCAATGCGTGCCCGTTTTGGTATCTCTTCCAGATTGCAATATTACACTACTGAGCTTTTGACAACTATTGTTGAACGTAGCGCGATGATTTTCAAAATGCCGATTACTATGGAAGCCGCCATTGAAATTGCTGGCAGAAGCAGAGGAACTCCTCGTATTGCTAATGCTTTGTTGCGTCGTGTTCGTGATTTTGCCCAAATTAAAGGAAATGGAACCATCGATATTGAAATTGCGAGATATGCTTTAAAAGCTTTGAATGTTGATGCGCATGGTCTGGATGAAATGGATAATAAAATTTTGAATACCATCATTGATAAGTTCAAAGGAGGGCCTGTTGGTTTGTCAACTTTGGCGACTGCCGTTTCAGAAAGCAGTGAAACCATCGAAGAAGTTTATGAACCATTTTTGATTCAGGAAGGTTTTATTATGCGAACGCCGAGAGGACGTGAAGTAACTGAAAAAGCTTATAAGCATTTAGGAAAAATTAAAACCAATATTCAAGGCGGACTTTTTTAAAATTTATTATCAATTGCAATGAATAAGAAATATAATTATCCTGAAAAACTTTCAATAGTTAATTTCTTTTTAGATGCTGAAGGAATTCGTAAGAATCCGATTCCGTTTCATAAAAAATATTTTGACAAATTAGGTGATACTTTTTCTGTTAAGATAGGAAGGACGAAGCATTTGATATTGTCAAGAGATAATGATATTGCCGAATATATTTTACAGAAAAATCATAAAAACTATTATAAGTCCAATATTCAAACGGTATATCTTTCAAAATATCTAGGAAAAGGACTTTTGACATCCGATGGTGATTTTTGGTTAAAGCAAAGAAGATTAATCCAGCCTGCATTTCATAAACAAAAAATGAATCAATTGGTTGTCAATATGGAGCAGATTATAGTTTCGGAATTGAATGAATTAGCTGAAGAAAAATCTGTTGATATTTTTCCTGTAATGAGTCAATTGGCCTATAATGTTGTTGCAAAATCATTATTTCATCTTTCTGCTTCAAAAGAAAAATTAAATAGAATAAAATTTATTGTCGATGAAGTTCAGAAATTCTTAATTAAGGAGGTAAGGCTTCCTCATAAAGGATGGTGGTTTTCTTTAAGCGGGCTAACTAAAAAACATTTTCTATTGTCTTTAGAAAATGACAATATTATTCAAGAGATTATAGAGGAGAGAGTTGCTTCAAAAGTGCAGACCAATGATTTGCTGAATATGCTTCTTGAAACACGATATGAAGACACAGGAGAAGCAATGCCGGTGACTCAATTAATAGATGAAATAAAAATTCTTTTTGTTGCAGGTTATGAGACGATAGCAAATGCTTTGACTTTTACGTTTTACCTTTTAGCAAAGCATCCCGATGTCCAGCAAAAAGTATTTCAAGAGATTACAGAAATTGAATCTCTGGAAAGTGAAACTGTAGACCAGTTGCAGAAAATGACTTACATTAATGCTGTTTTGAATGAGTCAATGCGTTTGTATCCTCCAGCATGGATTGTAGACAGACAGAATGTTACAGATGACACTATCGGTTCTTATCATATAAAAAAAGGAACGCTTATTGGTATTTCATTATATGAATTGCACCGCAATCCAAAATATTGGAATAACCCTTCAGCATTTAATCCAGAACGTTTTTTAGGAGAACAAAAAAAACATTCTATGCAGTATTTTTACCCTTTCGGTGCTGGTCCCAGAATGTGCATAGGGACAGGTTTTGCTATTTATGAAATGTGTTTAACGCTTTTTAAAATTGTAAAAAAATACGAGATAAAACCAGTTAGCGGAGAAGTGCAATTTAATCCGCTGGTTACTTTAAAGCCTGTCGGAGTAGAAGTTTTATTTGCTAAAAGATGACAATCAATTCAAAAGAAACATATTCAAAATTTATAAAGTCCGAAGCCAAACGCCTCGGTTTTTTATCTTGCGGTATCTCAAAGGCTGGCTTTCTTGAGCAGGAAGCACCTCGTTTAGAAAACTGGCTGAATAATAATTATAATGGCAAGATGGCCTACATGGCAAATCACTTTGACAAGCGTTTAGATCCGACTTTATTAGTAGATGATGCTAAAAGTGTAGTTTCGCTTTTATTGAATTATTATCCTTCAGAAACTCAAAACCCTGATTCCTATAAAATCTCCAAATATGCTTATGGGCAGGATTATCATTTTGTTATTAGAGAAAAACTTAACGAATTCCTGTTTTCAATTCAACAAAATATTGGTGAAGTCTCAGGCCGTGCTTTTGTGGATTCGGCACCGGTTTTGGATAAAGCTTGGGCTGCCAAAAGCGGGTTGGGATGGATTGGAAAAAACAGCAATTTGTTAACTCAAAAAGTAGGTTCTTTTTATTTCATCGCAGAACTTATTATAGATCTTGATCTAGAGTATGATCATGCAGTCACTGATCACTGCGGTTCCTGCACTGCCTGCCTAGATGCTTGTCCGACACAGGCAATTGTTGCTCCGTATGTCGTTGACGGCAGTAAATGCATTTCTTATTTTACGATTGAATTAAAAGACAGCATTCCATTAGAGATGAAGGGTAAGTTTAATGATTGGGCTTTTGGATGTGATGTCTGCCAGGATGTTTGCCCTTGGAACCGTTTTTCGAAACCGCATAATGAACCTTTATTAAACGCTAATCCCGAATTACTTTCGATGTCCAAAAAAGATTGGATAGAAATTACCGAAGAAACTTTTAAAAAGATCTTTAAAGATTCTCCTCTTAAAAGATCAAAATTTCATGGCTTAAAGCGGAATACCCTTTTCTTGAATGAGTGATTTATTGTAATAACTTATTAAATGATTAAATCGAATTCAGGTTGGTAATTTTTTTAATTGCGAATTTAGATTTTATTGCAAATAAAAATTTTGTTTTTGAAGATTAAATTTAAAATTTTTGGTTTTTGTATATCTTTTTTTTCTAAATTTAACTTTCTAAAATTTATCTATTATGACTGTAAATCAAATACTAAGAACAAAAGGGACAGAGGTATATTCTATTGTTTCGACTTTTACCGTATTCGAAGCTTTAAGAGTTATGGGAGAAAAAAACATAGGTGCAATTCTTGTAATTGACAATGGAGTTTTAAAAGGAATTTTATCGGAAAGGGATTATGCAAGAAAAATTGTTTTAAAAGATAAGTCTTCTAAGAAAACGCCAGTAAGTGAAATTATGGAGAGTGATGTAATAACTGTTAAGCCTTCTGATAATTTGGAATACTGCATGGGATTAATGAGCGGAAGAAGGATAAGACATTTGCCAGTGATTGAAAATGAAGTGATAATTGGACTTGTTTCTATTGGTGATGTCGTAAAAGCCATAATTGAAGTCCAAAAAGAAACGATCAAACATTTGGATTCGTATATTTCTCAGTAACAGTTGATTGAAATTTTTATTAAATAGCTACATTAGGTGTAGCTATTTTTTTTAGTTATAAATTACTCAAAATGACTAAAAGAATGTGATAAAAGCTTCAGTTTTGAAGCAAGTGGTTTATCTTTGTTACTCGAAAATAAAAATAAAAATGGACAATAATAGTAAAAGAAGTGAAGCGTTATTGTATCACGCTAAACCTACTCCAGGAAAAATACAAGTAGTCCCTACCAAAAAATATGCAACACAACGAGATTTGTCTCTGGCTTACTCTCCAGGGGTTGCAGAACCGTGTTTGGAAATCGCTAAAGACATCAATAATGTTTATAAATATACAGCAAAAGGAAATCTTGTAGCTGTAATTTCAAACGGGACAGCAGTTTTGGGGCTTGGCAACATTGGCCCGGAAGCATCAAAACCAGTAATGGAAGGAAAAGGACTTTTGTTTAAAATATTTTCGGACATCGATGTGTTTGATATTGAAATTGGCACCGAAAATGTGGAAGAGTTTATCCAAACCGTAAAAAATATTGCACCAACATTTGGAGGTATTAATTTAGAAGATATTAAAGCACCGGAATCTTTTGAAATTGAGCGCAGATTAGTGGAAGAACTCAATATACCTGTGATGCATGATGATCAGCATGGAACTGCTATTATATCTTCAGCGGCTTTGATTAATGCATTAGAACTGGCCGACAAAAAAGCCGAAGATGTAAAAATGGTGGTGTCGGGTGCAGGATCAGCAGCTATCGCATGTGCGGATTTGTATGTTTTATTGGGTGTAAAAAAAGAGAATATTTTAATGTTCAACAGCAAAGGTCTTTTAACAAAAGACAATCCTAATTTGTCTGATTTACAGCTGAATTATGCCGTTGATGGCGCTTCTGTCAGTCTTGATGAAGCATTAAAAGGTGCAGATGTTTTCTTGGGATTGTCAACAGCAGATGTGATGTCTGCTGAAATGTTATTATCAATGGCAGACAATCCAATTGTTTTTGCTATGGCTAATCCAAATCCTGAAATTGCTTATGATCTTGCTATTTCAACCCGCAAGGATGTAATTATGGCTACAGGACGCTCGGATCATCCTAATCAGGTTAATAACGTTCTTGGTTTTCCTTATATTTTTAGAGGAGCGTTGGATGTTCGTGCTACAAAGATAAATGAGGCAATGAAAATGGCCGCTGTAAAATCTCTTGCAGCACTTGCAAAAGAGAATGTTCCTGAACAAGTGAATATAGCTTATGGAGCTACAAAATTGGTTTTTGGCAGAGAATATATTATTCCAAAGCCTTTTGATCCAAGATTGATATCTGAGGTTGCTCCTGCTGTTGCAAAAGCAGCTATGGAATCAGGGGTTGCTTTGAATCCAATTACAGATTGGGATAAGTATAAGGAAGAATTATTAGAACGTCTCGGGAACGATAATAAAATGATTCGTTTGATTACCAATAGAGCGAAAACTGATCCAAAAAGAATTGTTTTTGCGGAAGCAGAACAATTAGATGTTTTAAAAGCTGCTCAGATTGTTTATGAAGAAGGTATTGGGTTTCCTATTTTATTAGGGAATAAAGAAATTATACTAGAATTAAAAGCAGAATTAGGTTTTGATGCTGATGTTCAAATTATAGATCCAAAACTTGATGAAGAACAAGAAAGAAGAACAAGATATGCGACTGAGTTATGGGAGTCGAGAAAAAGAAATGGTGTTTCACTATATGATGCTGAAAAGTTTATAAGAGAACGTAACTATTTCGCCGCTATGATGGTAAATACAGGAGAGGCGGATGCAATGGTTTCTGGACATTCTCGAAGTTATCCTTCAGTGGTTAAACCGCTGTTGCAAATAATTGGTAAAGCGCCAAATGTTTCGTTGGCAGCAACAACTAATATAATGATGACCAGTAGAGGGCCAATGTTTTTATCGGATACTGCAATAAATGTAAACCCAACGGCGGAAGAATTGGCGAAAATTGCTGTTATGACCGCTAATACCGCAAAAATGTTTGGTATTGAACCTGTGATAGCAATGGTGTCTTACTCTAATTTTGGTTCTTCAGGAAATCCAAGTGCCTCAAAAGTAAAAGAAGCGGTGGCTTATTTACATGAACATCATCCTGAAATTATTGTAGATGGAGAAGTTCAGGCCGATTTTGCCTTGAATCCTGAGATGTTATCTGCTAAATTCCCTTTTTCGAAATTGGCAGGAAAAAAAGTAAATACGTTGGTTTTTCCAAATCTTGAATCAGCTAACATTACTTATAAATTAATGAAAGAACTGAATAAGAATGGATCAATCGGACCAATTATGATGGGGATGAATCATCCAGTTCATGTTTTTCAGTTGGGAGCCAGTGTTGAGGAAATGGTAAATATGGCAGCAATTGCTGTTATTGATGCCCAAGAAAAAAGCATGAGATTAAAGGGAAAATAGAAACAAAAATACCCAAAGATTAAAATTTGAGATTTTAAGATTGAAATGTAGTATATTGGTTTATACCTAAAAAGTGTAGTCCAATATTTGCAATGCATTTGTCTTTTAATCTCAAATTTTTATTATATTTGAATAGATAATTTATTTTATGATAGCACATTTGCAAGGAAAATTAGTAGAAAAAAACCCTACCGAGGTAGTGATTGATTGTAATGGTGTCGGTTATCATGTAAATATATCTTTGCATACTTATTCATTATTGCCCAATGCTGATTTTATTAAGCTGTTTACATATCTGCAGATAAAGGAAGACGCGCACACTTTGTTTGGTTTTGTTGAAAAATCCGAAAGAGAAATTTTCAAAATGTTATTGTCAGTATCAGGTATTGGTGCTGGTATTGCCCGTACGATGCTTTCTTCTTTGGAACCCAAACAGATTATTAATGCAATTGCTTCAGGAGATGTGGCAACTATTCAGAAAATAAAAGGGATTGGCAGTAAAACTGCACAAAGAGTAATTCTCGATTTGAAGGAGAAAGTGTTAAAACTTTATGATTTGGACGAAGTTTCTATGTCACAAAGCAATACTAACAAAGATGAAGCGTTATCTGCTTTGGAAGTTCTTGGTTTTGTTAGGAAAACTTCTGAAAAAATTATTGAAAAAATTATAAAAGAAGATCCAGAGGCTACTGTGGAAACTATAATTAAAAAAGCTTTAAAAAATTTATAAGAGGTCATTTACAAGCCTAATCGATATGCATAAAATCTACTTTTTTTTGCTGCTGTTTATTTGTGGCTTCGTGTCTCAGGCCCAAGTGCAAAATGCTGTGCAGGATACAATCAAAAAAGGATATGATGTTGGCGAGATTCAAATGGCAAATCCTAAAAGCATATTATCAGCTTATACTTATGATCCTGTTACTAATACTTATATTTATACCAATTCGGTAGACGATTTTAATATCAATTACCCAATTGTTTTAACACCAGCGGAGTACGAAAAATTGATGTTAAAAGAATCCATGAATCAGTATTTTGGAAAAAAACTGGATGCTATTGATGGGAATAAAAAAGGGAGCGATGCGGCAAAAAAAGATTTATTGCCTAGATATTACATAAAATCAGGACTCTTTGAATCTATTTTCGGAAGTAATACTATTGATGTAAAACCTACAGGATCTATTGAAGTGGATTTGGGATTATTATATACCAAACAGGATAATCCAGCATTTTCACCGCGAAACCGTACAAACACTTCATTCGATTTTAATCAGCGGATAAGTATGAGTCTGTTAGGAAAAGTAGGTACAAGGCTTCAGGTGAATGCTAACTTTGATACTCAATCGACTTTTGCTTTTCAAAATTTATTAAAACTAGAATATACTCCAGGGGATGATGATATCGTTCGAAAAATTGAGGTAGGAAATGTGAGCATGCCTTTAAACAGTACTTTGATTCAAGGCGCCCAAAGCTTATTTGGGGTAAAAACCGAATTACAGTTTGGTAAAACTACGGTAACAGGAGTTTTCTCTGAACAAAAATCTCAAGCCAAAAAAGTAACAGCTCAAGGAGGAGGTACTATTCAGGAATTTGAGATGTATGGTTTAGATTATGATAATGACAGGCACTTTTTCTTGTCTCAATACTTTAGAGAGAAATATGATGCTTCTTTAAAAAACTACCCTTTTGTCGATTCCAGAGTTCAAATCACGAGATTGGAAGTTTGGGTTACAAATAAACAGAATAGGGTAAATACAACAAGTAATAATTTAAGAAATATTATTGCGCTGCAGGATTTAGGTGAGGGTGAGTTAGCAGACTCGGAAGGTAATCCAATAATCGGCAAACAAAATGAGGTTGTAGTACTAAACCCTATTCCTGCAGGTTTTTTTGTTAATCAACCGCCAGATATAAAAAAATCGTATCCATCAGATAATAAAAATAACTTGTATGATCCAGCTTTAATTAAGACTAATGCGGGTTATTTGAATGATAATATTAGGGAAATTGTAACTGCTAAGGAAGGATTTTCTTCTTCTATTAGTGTTAGCGAAGGACAGGATTATTCAAAGTTAGAGAACGCGAGAAAGTTATTGCCTAACGAATATACTTTTAATGCACAATTGGGTTATATTTCGTTGCAGCAGCGATTAGGAAATGACGAGATTTTGGCGGTTGCCTATCAGTATTCTATTGGAGACAAAGTGTACCAAGTAGGGGAATTTGGGAATGATGGTGTTGAAGCCACTGTTGTTGGGGGAAATCAACCCTCCAATCAAACGGTTATTTCCCAGACTTTAATTTTGAAAATGCTAAAAAGCAGTTTGACAAATGTTGCCAATCCTGTTTGGAATCTGATGATGAAAAATATTTATCAAATACAGGGAGCTTATCAGTTGGTTCAAGAAGATTTTAGACTTAATATTTTATATAAAAATCCATCGGCATTAAATTATATAACACCTGTTGCAGGCACTCCTTTTCCGTCAAACCCAACTCCCGAAAATACAGTCGAAAACACTACTTTGCTAAAAGTGCTTAACTTAGATAAGCTGAATTACAATAATGATCCGCAGACAGGCGGGGATGGCTTTTTTGATTTTATTCCGGGTATGACTGTAGATTCTCAAAACGGGAGATTGATTTTTACTACTAAAGAGCCTTTTGGGCAATTGTTGTTTTCTAAACTGAAAACTCAGGGTTCTGCGGAGGATTATAATGATGTGACAACTTATAATGATAATCAAAAAAAATATGTGAACCCTTATATGTACAGAGTAACGCAGGCAAAGGCAATTCAATACCCAGAGCTGAATAAATTTCTTTTGCGTGGAAAGTATAAATCTGTCGGCGGGGATGGAATTCCAATAGGCGCTTTCAATGTTCCTTTAGGTTCTGTAAAAGTTACAGCGGCAGGCAGGGTTTTGGTAGAGGGAGTAGATTATAGTGTTAATTATCAATTGGGAAAAGTTCAGATTCTTGATCCTTCGTTACAGGCTTCGAATACTCCAATTGAAATTTCGCTGGAAAACAATTCTGTTTTTGGACAGCAAACGAGAAGATTTTTTGGTGTGAATGTAGATCATTTAATTTCAGAAAATTTTATGGTCGGCGCTACTTTTTTGAATCTGAAAGAAAAGCCGTTTACCCAAAAATCCAGTTATGGTCAAGAATCTGTTGATAACAGCATATTTGGGCTGCATGGAAATTATTCTTCTCAGGTTCCATTTTTTACTCGTTTGGTTAATAAACTGCCTAATATAGATACAGATGCTCCTTCATCTATTGCAGTAAGCGGTGAGTTTGCTTATTTGATGCCCAATGCATCCAAAGGTGACAAGTTTCAAGGCGAATCTACCATATATGTTGATGATTTTGAAAGTTCTCAGTCCTCAATAGATTTGCGTTCCCCTTATGCATGGACTTTATCTTCTACGCCGGCAAATAGTAATAGAAGTGCCTATAATTTTAATGGTAATTTAGAAGGACTGGACTATGGTTTTAAAAGAGCAAAACTGTCTTGGTATTCTATAGATCCTGTTTTTTACACTTCAAAACCATCAGGAATAACAAATGATGATTTGTCTACGAACGCAACAAGGAGAGTTTATAGTGAAGAGCTGTACCCATTAACAGATATTGCTCAAGGGCAGTCACTTGTTGTGAACACATTAGATTTGAGCTATTATCCAAAAGAGCGCGGTCCTTATAACAATAATTTGAATGTAGGAGATACGCCTAATGAAAATTATGGGGGAATTGTGAGGTCGTTGAGTTCTACAAATTTTGAGCAAAGTAACGTTGAGTATATTCAGTTTTGGGTTATGGATCCTTATGTTGGAGCAGGGAAAACATCAAATACAAATTCAGGTAAAATTTATTTTAATCTAGGAGAAATCTCTGAAGATGTTTTGAAAGACGGCCGTAAAGTTTATGAAAACGGTTTTGGACCGGATCAGGTTTTAGTAAATCCAGCACCAGTTTGGGGTAATGCACCTGCTTCTCAATCTTTAATTTATGCGTTTGATAACAATGAAGGAAATAGAACTAATCAGGATATTGGTTTTGATGGGCTTGCGTCAAAAGATGAAGCAAAAGTATACACCAATTATGCATCTGATTCCGATCCTGCCGCAGATGATTATACTTATTATCAGAATACTAAAGGAAGTGTGCTTGACCGGTATAAAAATTATAATGGGGTAGAGAATAATTCAACTGTCAATATCAATTCGCCAAATAGAGGTTCTACAACAATTCCAGATGTTGAGGATGTGAATAGAGATAACACGATGAACACGATTAATGCGTATTATGAATATAGTATTGATATGAAACCGGATATGAAGGTGGGTCAAAATTATATTTCGGACGAACGCAATACAGTCATAACACTGCCAAACGGATCTACTACTGATGCTAGGTGGATTCAGTTTAAAATTCCAATTTCTCAGCCTCAGGATACTATTGGGAAAATTTCAGATTTTAGGTCAATCCGTTTTATGAGAATGTTTATGACCAATTTTACAGATAAGGTTACTTTGCGTTTTGGAGCTTTGGATTTAATGCGCGGAGAGTGGCGACGTTATGCAAATTCATTAGATTCTAATGATTTAAATGTTGGTGATGATGCAACTGTTTTTGAAACAGCTTCGGTTAATATTGAAGAGAATTCTAATAAATGTCCAATTAATTATGTAAGCCCGCCTAGTGTTAAAAGGGAACAATTATATAATAATAATACGGTTATCAATCAGGACGAGCAATCTTTGTCTATGCGGATTTCTGGAGGAGGTTTAGAACCTTTGGATGGTCGTGGTGCTTTCAAAAGCTTTAATATTGATATGCGTCAGTATAATAAGCTCAAAATGTTTTTGCACGCCGAATCTTTACCGTTTGAAACAGTATTAAAAGATAATCAAATGGTTGCTTTCCTGCGTATAGGGGCTGATTATTCGAATGATTTTTATCAAATAGAAATTCCGTTAAAGGTAACTGCAGCTTCTTCTTCGGGAGATAAAAACTGTCCGCCGATTAATGCCGATTTAGTTTGGCCAACAGATAATGAAATCGATTTGTCTTTAGCGTTATTAACAGATTTAAAATTAAAGTCTTTAAAAATTGACAAGACTGCTTTGCCGGCTGATGGAATTTATTATTCAGATGATGATCCAAATGTAGAAGGAGGAGACGGTGACGGTAAGCTTCGTTTAGGGATAAAAGGGAATCCAAATTTAGGTTTGATTCGGAATATTATGCTTGGGGTTAAAAGTAATGAACCCCATCAGGATATTAAAGGAGAAGTTTGGTTCAATGAACTTCGTTTAGCTGATATGGATAATAAAGGCGGAATAGCGGCTTTGTTAAATATTGATACTAATTTTGCTGATTTAGCCACAGTTTCAATGACCGGAAATATAAAAGACTTTGGTTTTGGAACAATCGAACAAGGTCCAAATGAAAGAAGCAGAGAAGATATTCAGCAGTACAATATAGTGACAAATATTAATCTCGGAAGATTTTTGCCTAAAAAATGGGGGATTAATTTACCATTTAATTATTCAATAGGAGAAGAAATTATTAAGCCGGAATATGATCCTTTTTATGAAGATATTAAGCTGAAACAAGTTTTGGACGATGCTGATACTGAAGCTGAAAGAAAAGCTAAGTTGACGCAGGCTATAGATTACACTAAGAGAAAAAGCATCAATTTAATTGGTGTACGAAAAGACAGAAGCGCAGAGAAAAAACCTATGCCTTATGATGTAGAGAACTTTACTTTTTCACAATATTACAATGAAGTAGAGCGTCATGATTTTGAAATAGAAAAAAATATTGATCAGCAGTCCCGAACAACATTGGATTATGCTTTTGCATTTCAGCCAAAACCAGTAGAGCCTTTTCAAAAAACGAAGTTTATGAAAAAAAGCGCGTATTGGAAGTTTTTAAGTGATCTTAATTTTAATTATTTGCCATCCAGTGTCACTTTTAGCACCAATGTGGTCAGACAGAATAATGAACAGCAGTTTAGACAAGTTGAAGATATCGGGATTGGTTTTGAGCCTTTGTTCAGAAGGAATTTTGGATTTAATTACCAATATGGGTTTAACTTTAATTTGACTAAATCTTTAAAAATAAATTATACGGCCGCTTCTAGGAATATAGTCAAAAATTATTTGGACGAATTTGACGAGCCGATTGATAATGTAACTATTTGGGATGGTTATTTGGATACGGGAACTGCTAATTTTCATATGCAGCAGTTTATTTTGAATTATGAAATACCGCTGAATAAAATTCCAGTTTTAGGTTTTGTAAAAGCTAATTATTCTTATACAGGAGATTACAGCTGGCAAAAATCTTCTACGGCGTTAAGTGATATATCTATTGGAGGCGAGTCTTATGATTTAGGGAATACGGTGCAAAATGCTAAATCGAGCACTTTTAATACCGCTTTCAACATGGAAACCCTGTATAAATATCTAGGGATCGGTAAAGGAGCAGTTACCAGTAAACCTAAGCCTGTGGCTCCTCCAAAACCAGGAGAAAAGATTGTAAAAGCTGATCCTCTGAAAAAAATCAATCAAAATCAGTTTGTTGAAGGTTTAAAAGGAGTGCTGACAAGTATAAAAAACATTCAGCTGACGTTTACAGAAAATCAGGGAACTGTTTTGCCTGGATATACGCCAAGCGTTGGTTTTTTCGGATCATCTAAGCCAACATTAGGTTTTGTTTTTGGAAGTCAAAGTGATGTGCGTTTTGAGGCTGCTAAAAGGGGCTGGTTAACCACATATCAGGAGTTTAATCAAAATTATACCACTGTAAATAAGCAGGAATTTAAAGGATCTGCTAATTTAGAAATAATTCCGGATCTTAAAATTGATTTGTTGGCTGACCGCTCTTATTCTGAAAATTTTTCAGAACAGTATGATGTGTCAAATGGTAATTATAATTCTAGATCACCGTATAATTATGGAATATTCTCCATTTCAGCGGTTTTAATAAAGACTTCTTTTTCAACTAGTAATGAAGTAAGGTCTACAGCTTTTGATGAGTTTAGAAATAACAGGCTTACGGTGGCGAATAGGCTTGCAGTAGAAAGAGGAATAGATATTACTAACCCAGCCAATCTTGATTCCAAAGGCTTTCCGCTTGGTTTTTCTGGCTCAAGCCAGGCGGTTTTATTGCCTTCGTTTTTGGCTGCCTATTCCGGAAATAGCGCTGATAAAGTTTCTTTTGATATTTTTAAAAGCTTTCCAGTACCCAATTGGAGAATTACATATAATGGATTAATGCGATATGAATTTTTTAAGAAAACCTTTAAGCGATTTTCTTTGACTCAAAATTATAAAGCATCATATACGGTTAATTCTTTTAGATCGAATTTTAATTATACTAAGGATCCTAATGGATTAGATGACAGCGGTAATTATTATAGCCCGACTATTATGTCTAATGTTACTTTGGTAGAACAATTTAATCCTTTAGTGCGTATCGATTTTGAACTAAAAAATTCGTTTAAATTGTTAACTCAGATAAATAGAGACAGGGCTTTGTCTATGAGTTTTGATAATAATTTATTGACCGAAGTGCATGGAGTTGAGTATGTAGTTGGGCTGGGGTATAGAATTAAAGACGTGGTTTTTTCCTCCAAGTTGGCGGACAATCCAACAGGTATTATAAAAAGTGATATTAATATAAAAGCCGATTTGACTTATAGAGACAGCCAAACCATTGTGCGCTACTTAGATTATGATAACAATCAATTGGGAGGCGGTCAAAATATATGGACATTGAATACTACAGCGGATTATTCTTTGAGTAAAAATTTGACGATAATATTTTATTATAATCATTCTTTTTCTAAACCAGTTATTTCGACTTCATTTCCTTTAACCAATATTAGTTCAGGATTTACTTTCCGTTATAATTTTGGAAATTAATTTTCAAAAATCTAATCCTAATTGTACATAAGATTGTTACATTTGTGCAAAAAATAATTATTAATTATCAATTATCATTTTATGAGCATACCAGCAAATTTAAAGTACACAAAAGATCACGAATGGGTAAGTCTTGAAGGCGATATTGCAACCGTGGGAATTACACATTTTGCGCAAAAAGAATTAGGAGATATTGTATATGTTGAGGTTGAAACATTAGATCAGACTTTGGATAAAGATGAGGTTTTTGGTACGGTTGAGGCTGTAAAAACTGTATCTGATTTATTTCTTCCGTTATCTGGAGAAATTATTGCTTTCAATGATGCTTTAGAAAGTACTCCTGAAAGTGTAAATGCTGATCCTTATGGTGATGGATGGATGATTAAGGTAAAAATTTCTAATCCTTCTGAAATAGAAGAATTGCTTTCGGATGAAGCATATAAAGAGCTTATAGGTGCCTAAATATATTCTGTTTTTAGTTGCTTTGTTTTGGGCAGGAGTAATAGCTTATTTTTGCTTGGTAAAATCTAGCGACCTTCCAGTTGTAAATATTCCGGGTATTGATAAATGTATTCATACTTTTTTTCATTTCGTGTTTACTTTCGTTTGGTTTTTGTTTTTTAGGAAGCAGTTTAAATTTAAATACGATTTGAAACCTTTAATGCTTTCGTTATTATTTTCGTTTGTATTTGGAATATTAATCGAGATATTGCAGGAATTGTTTACGATAACAAGGCATGCTGATGTTGCAGATGTTTTGGCCAATTTAACAGGAGCTGTATTGGCTGTTTTATCAGTGCTGATTTGTAATAAATTCAATGTTTTAAAATCAATATTAAAAAATTAATTCCCACTTCGGTGGGTTTTTTGTTTCTATTGAGACTTGTTTGATGCCATTTCATTCGAATAATGTAATTTTGGCTTTTAATTTCTTAAATTTTGAAAATGAATATTAAAAATTATTTAGATTCTACCTATTTAAAAACGAACAGTCAGGCTGGTTTAAGTGAAAACGAAAATGAAGCTGTGGCACAAGGTTTTATTCAAGAAGCTATAGACGAAGAATTTAAGTTAATAATGATTCGTCCGGAGAGGGTTGCTTTGGCAAAAAAAATGATCGTTGATGCTGATTCAAAAGTTTTAATAGGGACTGTTATTGATTTCCCGGAAGGAACATCTTCTATAGCCAAAAAGCTAGATGAAGCCCTTGAATGCATTCAAAATGGAGCTGACGAATTAGATTACGTTTGTAATTATGAAGCTTTTAAGGCTGGTGATGTTGATTCGGTTAAAGATGAAATTTTAAAAGGGACTCAGCTTGGACTTGATAATAATAAAACGGTAAAATGGATTATTGAAGTAGCGGCACTTAATGATAAACTAATTGCTGAATTAACTACATTGATTAGAAATGTGGTGGTTGCCAATTTTAAATCAGAAGTATATAATTCTGTTTTTGTAAAATCATCAACAGGTTTTTATAAAACAGAAAATGATCTGCCTAATGGTGCTACTGTTGCTTCAATTACAATAATGCTTCAAAATGCGGCACCGCTTCTGGTAAAAGCAGCTGGCGGCGTACGGACTTATAAAGAAGCTGTAGAAATGATTGAGCTTGGAGTGAAACGTATAGGCACATCGGGAGCTAAAGCTATTGCAAACGGAGAAGAAACTTCTTCGAAATATTGATTTTACACAAAATAAAATGATTAAAAAAGCACTAACTTTTCTTTTAATTTTTTCTGCATTTGTAATAAATGCACAAACTCCGAGTAATAAGGCTTCAGAATCTTTGGATGAACGATTTCCTGTTTTTTTAAATTGTAAAAATTTAGAACATCAGGATTTAGAAAATTGTTTTTATAATGAAGTGCAGCAATTAGTGTATAATAATTTTAAAGTACCTGAAAAATTGAAGCAAAATCAATATAAAGGTACTGTAAAAGTGCTTTTTGAAGTTAGTGATTCTGGGAAGTTTAAGGTCTTATTTGTGACTTCAAATAACGAGGAGCTAATAATTGAAACAAAAAGAGTTTTTGGAGACTTTCCGACTATTGATCCTCCAACTTATAACGGTAATCCAACTTATTCGAAATTTAATCTAAGTATTGCGATACCACTATTATCTCCCGAAGAAATTGCCGCTGTTGCAAAAGCTAAAAAGGAAAATATCAATGTCAATGCTGGTTTAACAGAATTAGACAGTATTGTTTACAAGCGTTTTGATAATCCTCAATTTACAAGTCATTTAAATATTCCTTTTTCTCATAGTTATTATGCTGAATTTGATGAGGAAATGAATAAAGTAGGGAGTAATAATCATACAGCCTCAAAGCCTTACACTTATTCTGAGGTGGAGAAATATTATAATTTTCAAAAAGTCAATGCTAGTTTAATGAAAAATAAAACGAGCTGGTGGGGACGAAAAACGTGGAATGAAAATTTAGCAGAAATTCAAGGAGAAGGGTATTGGTTTGCTGTGAATTTTTTATTTAATGTTCAAGGCGGAATTTCTAATCCTAGTAAAAGTGATTACACTTATGTAAATACAAGAGCTCTTAATTTTAAAGGAGGTTTGGGATCTCGTTTTAATTTCACGACGACTTTTTATGAAAGTCAAGGGCGTTTTGCCGATTATTATAACGTGTATGCTAATTCGATAAAGCCATCAGGGGGGAATCCTGCAATTGTTCCAGGGATAGGTATTGCTAAACAATACAATACAGATTCTTATGATTTTCCTTTGGCAGATGCCAATATTTCATATAATGCGGCTAAGTTTTTAGATCTGCAGTTGGGTTATGGCAAAAATTTTATTGGAGACGGCTATCGTTCTTTATTATTAAGTGACGGAAGCAGTCCTTATCCTTTTTTTAAGATTAATGCCAATTTTTGGAAAATAAAATATACTGTTGACTATATATGGCTAAAGGATGTGCGTCCCGAAGTTACAGTAGACAAAACTTATGCTTCAAAATATGCCGTGAATCATTATTTGAGCTGGAATGCATCCAATAGACTGAACTTAGGCTTCTTTGAATCCGTAGTTTGGACCAATACAAATGGAAGAGGTTTTGATGCTAATTTTGTAAATCCAATTGTGTTTTATCGTGCTGTTGAGTTTTCTTCTTCTTCCAAAAGCGGTAATGCTCTTTTGGGACTGACTTCTAAATACAAATGGAATAATCAGGTCAATCTTTATGCACAGCTTCTTATTGATGAGTTTTCTACGGGGGATATTTTTGCAGGAAAAGGAAGCTGGAAAAATAAATTAGGTTATCAGTTTGGGACAAAATATTTCAAGGCTTTTAATGTTGATAATTTAACCCTGCAGCTAGAGTTTAATCATGTACGCCCTTATGTGTACTCCCATAGTGAGCCAATTACCAATTATGCTCATAACAACCAGAGTTTGGGTCACCAATGGGGAGGGAATTTTCAGGAATTGGTTTTGTTAGGATATTATAATAAAGACCGATTTTATGCTAATACTAAGTTTACAATTGGCACTCGCGGTTTCGATTTTGCAGATTCAGGAGCTAAATCTAATTATGGCGGAAATATTTATAGAGACTATGATGAAAATAGATATGCTGACACTGGGGTCAAAGTTGGACAGGGAAATAAAACAAGTATTTTTATTGCCGATGTTCAAGTGGGTTATCTAGTTAATCCAGCTACAAATTTTAAATTTTTTGGTAATTTTTTATTTAGAAATTTTGATCCAACAGCTAATACTGCAGCTGTTTTTAAAGAACAGACAACTTGGTTTACTGTTGGGTTTAGATCAGATGTGTTTAATTGGTATTTTGATTATTAGTGTTTTTTATTGGTTATGAAATAAATAATCAAACTCAATAATTGATTAATTGTGCCGTAAAAACCGACTAAAAGAACAACTGTCATTTCAAATGTTTAATTCATAGACTGTTTTTGAATCTAATTTGTATATTTGCAGCAGTTTTCAAAAAAATACAACAATTTTATCTGCATTGAGTACAACATCAAACCCTACTTCGTTCAAATCTATTTATATTGATTTTAAAGCAATTACAAAGGCTGGTTTGGCTATAAGTGTTGTTTTTTCTTCAATTGCTGGTTATGTTCTTGGTTTTAATGATACCAATTCATTTAGTTTACTCGTTTTGCTAAAACTTGCTATAGGCGGATATTGTATGGTTGGTGCTTCCAATGCTTATAATCAGGTTATAGAAAAAGATTTAGATGCTTTGATGGACCGTACCAAAAATCGTCCTGTGGCATCTGGAAGAATGTCTCCACGTTTGGCTTTGGTTGTAGCAAGTCTGCTTACTCTTTTGGGTATAGCTTTGCTTTACACGATAAATCCAAAATCGGCGATGTTTGGAGCGATTTCCATCTTTTTATATACCAGTATTTATACACCGCTTAAAACTGTAACTCCTCTTTCTGTTTTTGTTGGTGCTTTTCCTGGAGCGATCCCTTTTATGTTAGGTTGGGTTGCTGCGACTAACGAGTTTGGAATAGAAGCAGGAACTTTGTTTTTGATTCAGTTTTTCTGGCAGTTCCCTCATTTTTGGGCAATCGGCTGGTTTTTATACGAGGATTATGAAAAAGCAGGTTTTTTTATGCTGCCAACAGGCAAGAAAGATAAAGGAACTTCACTGCAGATTATTTTATACAGCGTTTGGTTAATAATTGCGTCATTATTACCTGCTTTGGGCTATACTGGACGTTTGTTTATTTCGCCAATAGCGGCGGTTTTAGTATTGTTTCTTGGATTATGGGTGCTGTTTTATGCAGTTCGCCTGTATCAGATAAAAACAGCGAAAGCTGCACGGACATTAATGTTAGTTAGTGTTTCGTATATAACGTTATTACAATTAGTATATATAGTAGATAAATTTTTAAGATAATTATGGAAGTTTCAATGACAGCCGAAGATTATAAATCAAGAACGGCAAGATCGTATAAGCTGATTTTGTTGTTCGCCATGGTGAGCATGACAATGATGTTTGCAGGTCTTACGAGTGCCTATGTTGTAAGTCAGTCAAGAGCAGACTGGCTGAAGGATTTTCAATTGCCCTCAGCTTTTTATTTTAGTACAGCAGCTATTTTAGGATGCAGCATTACTTTTCACTTAGCTAAAAAAGCAATTCAAAAAGACAATCAAAGCAAGACAACCGCACTGCTTTTAGCTACACTGGTTTTGGGTATTTTGTTTGTGATATTACAGTTCGTTGGTTTTGGGCAGATAGTCGAAAATGGTTATTATTTTACAGGAAGTGCCAGTTCTATTACTACAACATTTTTGTATATTGTAGTAATTGTACATTTGCTTCACTTGGCTGGCGGTATGATATCATTGTTGGTTATTATTTATAATCATTTTAAACAAAAATATAATTCAACACAAACTCTTGGAATAGAACTAGGTGCAATGTATTGGCACTTTCTTGATTTCTTGTGGGTTTATTTATTTTTATTTTTATATTTCTTTAAATAAGAAAAAAACGTAAATTTGGGAACTTTTTAACGAATAACTTTTATGGGAGCGACAGTTACTACTGCAAATAATGAAAAAACTTGGGGAGGCGGAAATGAGCCAATGGGAGCAAGTTATGGTAAATTGATGATGTGGTTTTTTATCGTATCAGATGCCTTAACGTTCTCGGGATTTTTAGCAGCTTACGGGTTTTCTAGATTTAAATTTATTGAAACTTGGCCTTTGGCCGATGAGGTGTTTACGCACTTTCCATTTTTGCATGGTGTTTCAGCACCTATGTATTATGTGGCATTAATGACTTTTATTTTGATTTTCTCGTCTGTAACAATGGTTTTGGCTGTTGATGCAGGGCATCAAATGAAAAAGGATAAAGTAGCCCTTTATATGTTTTTAACAATTATTGGAGGTCTTATTTTCGTTGGTTCTCAAGCTTGGGAATGGAAAAACTTTATCAAAGGTGAATATGGCGCTGTTGAAACAACTGGGGGAAGTTTACTTCAGTTTGTTGATAAAGAAGGACACCGAGTTGCTTTAGAAGATTTTGCTGCTAAATTACCTGTTGAAAGAGAGCATTTATCTAGAGCTAAAGCTAAATGGTTTATGGAAGAATCTTCTATTCCTAGTTATACTGTAGCTGAGGTTCAAGCTGGTTTTAAAGCTCATCCTGATGTTTTGGTTAGAATTGAAACGCTGAACAAGAACAAAGAAAAAATTGTACTTTCAAGAGAAGAATCTCAAGCGCGTTTGAATCAGGCTAAATTGGTAATTGAGGGTGCTAATCTGACTCATAATGAATATGGAAGTAAGCTTTTTGCTGATTTCTTTTTCTTTATCACTGGTTTCCACGGATTCCACGTATTTTCAGGTATAGTAATTAATATTATTATTTTCTTTAATGTTCTTTTAGGAACTTATGAGAAAAGAGGCAGTTATGGAATGGTTGAAAAAGTGGGGTTATATTGGCACTTTGTTGATTTAGTTTGGGTATTTGTATTCACATTCTTCTATTTAGTTTAATTTTAGATTTATTATTATGTCACACGCACACGAACATGTTTCTAACACAAAAAGAATTTGGACTGTTTTTGGTATCCTTTCTTTAATCACAACTGTTGAGGTTGCTTTTGGTATCATTAGACCAGATGTTTTATATATGCACAATTTTTTGACAATGAGTTTGTTAAACTGGTTTTTTATCATATTAACATTAGTTAAAGCTTATTATATTGTATGGGCTTTTATGCACATGGAAGGCGAAAAAAGCTCATTAAGAAATGCAGTTGTTTTTCCCTTAATTTTCTTAGTTTGTTATTTGCTTTTTATTCTGTTAACAGAAGGAGATTATGTATTTGAGGTTTTTAAAAATTCTACAATTAAATGGAATTTTTAACTAGATATTAATTCAACATTAAAGGTGTCCGTATTTAGCGGATGCCTTTTTTTATTTTAATACAATAAAATTTATAATATCTAATGAAAAAAAATATTGTTCTTTTTGTGCTGTTTGTATTGCCTATCGTGGCTTATCTTTTTTTTGCTTCGGGAATTAACAGCTTTACAAAATTACCTGTAATAACACCAAAGATTCCTGATTTTGGTGAATGGAAATCTTTAAATGGTGAAAAAGTAACTTTGAATAATAAAATTACCATTCTTGGTTTTTCGGGTACTGAAATTCTTAAAAACAGAGGGAATTATTTCAATTTAAACGAAAAAATTTACCAGCGCTATCATGATTTTAAAGACCTGCAGTTTGTCGTTGTAGCTCCTTTAGGGACTGAAGATGAAGTGAAAAGTGTGCTTAGTGCGTTGGGTGCTTTTACAGATGTGAGCCAATGGCATTTTGTTTTCACCACTCCTGAAGAAATTAAATTGTACTATAGTGAACTGAAATTAAAAGGTGCTTTGGATGCTGATTTAGGAACTCCTTATGTTTACATTGTAGATAAAGAGCGAAACTTAAGAGGCAGAAAAGAAAAGAAAGGGTATAAAGAAGGATATAGTACATTCCATCCGGCCGAATTAAGTAATGAAATGCTAGATGATTTTAAGGTCATTCTTTATGAATATAGAGCTGCTTTAAAAAAGAATCATAACGCAACAAAACAATTATAGTATGCTGAAAAATAAGTCGTATATAGGAATTTCTTTTATTGTACTGGTTTTTGGAATATACGCTATTCCGAAAATTGTTGATAGAGTACAGAATAACAGTATTGTTCAAGGAGATCGTCTGGATAAAGTTGGCGGTTCTAAAGAAGTAGATCAAAAGTTGGTTAAAGTTGGTTCTGCTCCAAAATTTGAACTTGTAAATCAGGACAATGTAAAGATTTCGAATGATTTCTATAAAGGCAAAGTGTATGTTTTAGAGTTTTTCTTCGCCACTTGCCCTTCTATTTGTCCTAAGATGAATGCTAATATGGTGACGCTGCAAAATACATTCTTTGGGAATCCAAATTTTGGTATTGCTTCAATAACTATAGATCCAGAACATGATACACCAGCTGTTTTAAAAGAACATGCCGAATTGCTGGGTGCAAAATCAGCTAATTGGAATTTCCTGACAGGTGACAAAGAGTACATCTACAATTTGTCGAATAAAGGTTTCAATATTTATGTGGGTGAAAACAGTAAAGTTCGAGGAGGTTTTGAACATTCTGGTCTTTTTGCTTTGATTGACAAAAATGGTAACATCAGATGCAGAAAAGATGATTATGGAAATCCTATTTTGTATTATGACGGTTTAGAGAAAAAAGGAGTTAGAGAAATTCAGCAGGATATTCAGGCTTTGCTAAAAGAATAAATAAAAATAAGATTAATAAATAATGGAAAATAATACTGTAGAACAAAAATATAATAAATGGATTGTGCTTTTATCAATAGCAATTCCTGTTGCAGTTGCTGTTCTTTTTAAAGTGAAGTTAAAAGATTTTGGGTTTAATGTGACTCCATTGTCATTCTTGCCTCCTGTTTATGCAACTATCAATGGAATAACAGCAATACTGCTGGTTTCGGGTATTATTGCCATTAAAAACGGAAACAGAAAGCGTCATGAATTGTTAATGAAAATGGCTATTGGATGCTCTGTTGCTTTTTTGGCAATGTACGTAGCCTATCACATGACAGCAGAATCTACTAAATATGGCGGAGAAGGTGTTTTGAAATATATTTATTTCTTTATTTTAATTACCCACATTTTTCTATCAATCGCAATCATTCCATTGGTTTTGATTACTTATGTTCGTGCTTTAGCTGAGAAGTTCGATAAGCATAAAAAAATTGCAAAAATTACTTTTCCAATTTGGCTGTATGTTGCAGTAACAGGAGTAATTGTGTACTTAATGATTTCGCCTTATTATGTTTAAAAAAAGAAATAACAAAACTCAAATTCTAAATTTCAAAATTAAGACGGTTATTTTTGGAGTTTGTTTTTTCTTGATTGGAATTTCATCGTATGCACAATGCGCTATGTGCCGTGCCGCTTTGTCTGGAGATGAAAATAAAGCCAAAGCAGCAGCTGTAAATGACGGAATCGTTTACCTGATGATAATACCGTATGTTCTTGTTGGAGCACTTGGGTATTACATTTATAGAATGAAAAAGAAGAAACAGTAGGTTAACAATATCAATTGCAAAATTCAATTGCAATTCCAATAAAAAAGTCAGTCTCGAATATTTTTTTCGAGACTGATTTTTTTTAACTGCCGACTAAATACTGAAAACGGTGTGCTTTATTTCAGTCCGTCAATGGATACGTTGATTACTCCATTAACCTGTATAAAAGCTATAATTGCCTGATTCGTCAGCTCTGTTTTTTGAAACTGAATGTCATCCATTTTTCCGTTAACAAAAACACCAGGCATTGGGGAGTAGTTTTTTAAGTAAGCAGCCATGCTTTGTTTGGCTTCATCCAGATTTTGTTTGATTGAATAACGGCAGCTTTCCTGCATTTTTTTCAGAATAATTCCTTGGGCCAGCCAGTTTGCGGTTCTCATTAATCTGCTTTTGGTATCCAAAACATAATCTAGTTTGTCAAAATAGATTTCTTTGGTTGTGTCATTGTATTGAGGAATTCCGGTTAAATAAACGGTTCCGTTCACAGCGCCTAAAAGATCTAAGGCAATTACTATTTTGCCGTCTTTGTGCCAGATAGCCACATTTTGAACTTTTACTTTTTTGCTTCCTGATCCAAATTCCTGACCAACAAAATTTGCAGTCATTACCCGCGATGCTTCTTGATAAGTAGAAACGGCGGCTATATTAGCGGCTATCTGTTCTGGGATTTTATCAACTGCTTTTAGTACAATTTTGTTTTTTTCAAATTTAGATTCTGGTTTTTTGCCAATCAGAGTTTCCATATTGCATTTCATTCCCATGTTAAGCAAAAAGGAATCACTTTTAAGTTTGGCATTTGTAGAATACACTTCTAATGGTACAATTCTAAGCCAGCTTTTGTATTCCTGGCTCATTTCAAAAGGAGTACTTATTTTAGAAATTGCCTCTAAAACATTCGGTTTGAAATCCATAGATTCTTCTATAGCTGTATCAATGCTTTTTTCGATTTGCGATTTAAAAAGGCTTACTGCAGGATTTATAAGGTAAGTAACCGGCATATTTTTTCCAAAAACGGTCATCGAAGGGCTCTCTACCCAATCTAGAGATTTTAAATTTGTTTTAGAACTTAACTTCCAATTGTTTAAATTTACACTGCTTAGTAATGTAATTACTCCGTTTAGATTGAATTCTTGATTTTTGTATAAATCAACACCCATGGTTTTTGTGCCAATTCGGTATTTTACCCAAACTTTTAGTGGTAAAACAGTTTTTATTTTTTCACCTTCTTTTCCATGATCATTTGTGATAGTTATTGGAGCTTGCTTCCAGACTTTAATTTCAATATTATCATCTTCTATCCTGTTGTCTTCATAGATTAAGCCATTTAGTAAGGTGTTAGTTTGGTTTTCAATGTCTTTTAGTTTAATGCTGACTGGCAGGTTGATAAACGAAGGAGTACTTGTGTAAGTTAATGGTACGGCATCATCAGGTTCGGGTTTTAAAGCTTCAATTTTTTGCGAAGTAGAAGAGCAGCTTGTTGTTACTGATAGAATTGATGTGAAAATAATTAGATATAAAAAAGATTTTAGCATTGTTTCGGTTTTTTTGTCAGCAAATGTAACTAAACAAATATATTTTTTAAATGTAGCTGTAACATTTTTGTCGGAAATAAGTCTTATGTATTGAATTGATAAGTAGTGCTTTTTTTCTTATTGATTTTTAGGAGTTAGGTATTATTGTTTTAAACTATATGCAATCATGATTGAAATTAAGGACTTACATAAATCATATAAAATGGGACATACTGAATTGCATGTTCTAAAAGGAATTAATTTCAATATTAAGGAAGGTGAATTGGTTGCTATTATGGGTTCGTCAGGTTCTGGTAAATCTACATTATTGAATATCTTAGGAATACTTGACGAGGCCGATTCCGGACTTTATACTTTGGATAATGTGCCTATCAAAAAATTAAACGAAACTATTGCTTCAAAATATAGAAACCAATTTCTCGGTTTTGTTTTTCAATCTTTCAACTTGATAAATTATAAAAGTGCATTGGATAATGTGGCTTTGCCTTTGTATTATCAAGGGATAAAAAGAAAAGAACGCAATGAGATCGCTATGAAATATTTAGAAAAAGTAGGTTTGTCTACGCATTCACACCATTTGCCAAGTGAACTTTCCGGAGGACAAAAACAGCGTGTTGCAATTGCCAGAGCTTTGGCTTCAAATCCAAAAGTATTATTGGCAGATGAGCCAACAGGAGCTTTGGATACATTAACTTCTTATGAAGTAATGGAATTGATACAGGGAATTAATGATGAAGGAAAAACTATTTTGATAGTGACACACGAGCCTGATATTGCCGCAATGTGCAAAAGAAATGTAGTCCTAAAAGATGGATTGATCATCGATGATAAAATGGTAGAACAAGTTAGAGCTTCTTTATATGTTTAATATAGAACGCTGGCAGGAAATATTTGAGGCTATCGCCAAGAATAAACTGAGAACTTTCCTCACTGGGGTTTCGGTTGCTTCGGGTATCTTTATTTTGGTGATTTTGCTGGGTGTTGGAAAAGGTCTGCAAAACGGAATTGAAAAACAATTTGAAAGAGATGCCGCTGGTGTAATTGAGGTTTGGTCCGGTACAACAACCAAAGCCTACAAGGGATTAAATCCTGGAAGAGAAATACAATTTAGAAATAGCGATTTTGATCTTGCAGTCCAAAAATACGGAGACCAATTGGATAAAAATGGAGCTACTGCTACTGGCTGGGGAATTACCGTAAGTTATGGAAAGGAATCAGGGAATTATCAATACAGAGGTGTCAATACAGACGGTATGGGAATAGAAAATGTATCAGTTATAGAAGGCAGGTATATTAATGCAAATGATTTGAAACACAATGTAAAAGTGGCTGTGATTGGACAAAAAGTCAAATTAGATCTGTTTAAAGAAAAAAATCCTATAGGCGAACAAATTACTGTGGCGAATATCAATTTTAAAGTAGTTGGTGTGTTTACTGATCCAGGAGGGGAGAGAGAAGAAAGTAGAGTATTTGTACCTTTAAGTACAGCACAGCAGGTTTTTGGATTAGGAGATAAAATAAGTTATATGGCTTATACTATGAAAAAGAAAGACACTTATGAAGAAGCTGTTGCCGAGTCCGAACAATTCAAAAATGATTATGGAAAATTATTGAGAAGTAAAAATGGTGCTGCTCCTGATGATGAAAGCGCTGTTGGAATTTTTAATTCTGTTAAAGAAGCCAAGAAGTTTTATGATTTGAACCTTTATATCCGATTGTTTTTCTGGTGGGTTGGAATTTGTACTATTATTGCTGGTGTTGTTGGGGTCAGTAATATTATGATGATTATTGTAAAAGAACGAACCAAGGAAATTGGTATTCGAAAAGCACTTGGCGCTTCACCAGTTTCGATTATTCTAATGATTTTGCATGAGTCTATTTTTATTACCACTATTTCTGGATTCATGGGATTATTAACAGGATTAGCTCTTTTAGAATTGGTTGGTCCCCATGCGCAAAGCGAGTATTTTCAGAATCCGCAGGTCGATTTTACTGTTGCGGTATCAACCTTAATAGTTTTGGTAGTTGCAGGAGCTTTAGCAGGATTTGTTCCTGCTTACAGAGCAGCTAAAATTAGGCCTATTATAGCACTTAGAGACGAATAATTATGTTTGACAGAGAAAATTGGAACGAAATTTTAGAGGCTTTAACTGCCAATACCTTCCGAACGCTGCTTACGGCTTTTGGGGTGTTTTGGGGAATATTCATTTTGGTGATATTATTGGCGGCATCCAATGGTTTGGAGAACGGTGTCAAAAAAGGATTTGACGGTATTGCTACTAATACCATGTTTATGTGGACTCAAACTACCTCAAAACCATATAAGGGATTACCTAAAACCAGAAGATATGATTTTAAAAATAGTGATGTTGATGCTTTAAAACAAAAATTTCCTGACTTATTGTATGTATCTCCCCGTAATCAGCTAGGTGATTTTAATGGAGTCAGTAATGTGGTTCGAGGCACAAAAACTGGTGCTTATACTATTTACGGCGATTATCCGGAATTAGTAAAACAGGAACAGATGGATATTGTAAAAGGACGTTTTGTAAATCAGCAGGACATTCTTTTGAAACGTAAAGTAACTATAATAGGACAGGGGGTAATTAATGAATTATATAAAAATGCCGAAGAAGTAATGGGGACTTACATTAAAATAAATGGAGTCAACTTTATGGTAGTCGGAGTTTATAAATCAAAAGGGCAGAATAACGGTAATGCTGAATCGGCTCAGAAAAATATATTCATTCCTTTTACTACATTTCAGCAGGCTTTTAATTTTGGAGATAAAGTTGGCTGGATGGCGCTTACTGCAAATGATGATGCTTCCATCACTAAACTTAGACCTGGAATTCTGGCGTTTATGAGAGAAAGACATTCTATTCACCCTGACGATGAAAGAGCTGTTGGTAATTTTGATCTATTTGCAGAATTTCAAAAAGTCCAGGATTTGTTTATGGTTCTTAAATTCATTGCCTATTTTGTTGGGACTTTAGTGCTGTTATCAGGGATTATTGGAATTTCAAATATTATGCTGATTGTGGTGAAAGAGCGAACCAAAGAAATTGGAATCAGAAGAGCATTAGGAGCAACTCCTGGCGCTATTCGATCCCAGATTTTATTAGAAGCAATCTTTTTAACAATAATTGCAGGTATGTTTGGTATTGCGATAGCTACCGGTTTAATAGCTATTCTGAATATGATCTTATCATCGATGCCGTCAGAAGGGATGATGTTTGTTAATCCGAGCGTAGATTTAGTGGTTGTTTTTATAGCCTTGTTAATATTAGTGGGTTCAGGATTGCTGGCAGGATTTATTCCCGCTCAAACCGCTATAAATGTTAAGCCCGTAGAAGCATTACGAACTGAATAAAAGTCAATCAAAAAATAATAATCGAATAAAAAATTTATAAAATGAAAAAAGGAGTAACCATAACCATATTGATTTTAATTGCAATAGTTTTTTTCGGGGCGTTATATTATTTATATGCCAAAAATCAGGAATCTCCTATCGTTTTTGAAACTGATAAAGTAGAAGTGAAAACTATCGTAAAAAGCACGCTTGCCACAGGGAATATTGTTCCGGATGAAGAAGTGTTAATCAAACCGAATATTTCCGGAATTATTGAAGCGGTGTATATTAAAGCAGGAGAATCTGTTAAAGCAGGTGATATGATTGCTAAAATCAAAGTGGTTGCCAATGTTTCTAATTTGAGTAATTCTCAAAATCAAGTAAAAACAGCCAGAATTACATTAGATAATCAAGAGAAATTGTACCAAAGGCAAAAAACATTATTTGATAAAGGAGTGATTTCTGCCAATGATTTTGATGCCGCACAATTAGCATATAATCAAGCTAAGCAAAATTATAGCGCATCTGTTCAAGGATTTGATATTGTAAAAACGGGAACAAGTTCTGGATTAGGAAATTATGCTAATACTTTGATTCGATCAACTGTAAATGGAATGGTACTTGACGTTCCGGTAAAAGTCGGAAACCAAGTTATAGAAAGTAATAACTTTAATGAAGGAACTACTATTGCAAGTGTTGCAGATATTGGAAGAATGATATTTGTTGGTAAAGTTGATGAGTCTGAAGTTGGAAAAATAAAGTTAAATATGCCTATTGAAATTACAGTTGGAGCTATTGAAAATAAAAAGTTCACTGCTGTTTTGACTTACATTGCACCAAAAGGGAAAACTGAAAATGGAGCGATACAATTTGAAATTAAAGCTACTCTAACCAATAGAGACAATACATTTATCAGAGCTGGATTAAGTGCCAATGCTTCTATCATCTTAGAGAAAGCAGATAAAGTGCAGGCTGTAAAAGAATCATTAGTTCAATTTGATAAAAAAACGCTAAAGCCTTATGTTGAAGTTCAAACTAGTTTGCAAAAATTCATAAGAAAAAACATAATTCTAGGAGTAAGCGATGGAATTTATGTTGAAATAAAAAGTGGTATTAAAGCTTTAGACAAAATTAAAGTCTGGAATCAAGGCTTGAAAACTGAGGAAGCAAAACCAAACTAATCACTGAAGCAGTTTTTTGATAAACAAATTAAGTTCAATATATACAGTCTGTTTGCTGTGTTTTTATTCCATTACAAATGAAAAAAATAAATTATATAAGTATCGCTTTTGTATTCCTGACAGGATTGTCCTCTCAAGCGCAATCTAAACAATGGACATTAGAGGAATGTGTGCGTTATGCATTAGAAAATAATATCACAATTAAACTTTCTGAGCTAGATGTTAAAAATGCTGCAATTGATAAAAAAGGGGCTCTTGGCAGTTATCTGCCATCAGTAAGCGGAAATGCTTCGCACTCCTGGAATATAGGATTGAACGTTAACCCAGTTACCAATATTACTTCAACTCAAACTACACAGTATTCTTCATTAGGAGTTAACGCAGGTGTTGATATTTATAAAGGTCTGCAAAATCAAAATGCTTATAGAAGAGCTAAACTTTCTATAATAGCATCCCAATACCAACTTTTGAAAATGCAGGAAGATATTTCACTGAATGTAGCGAATGCATTTTTAGAAATTCTTTTTAATAAAGAAAATTTAAAAGTAAAGAAAGAGCAATTATCTATTGATCAAAAGCGTTTGGCTCGTTCTGAACAAATGGTTAATGCAGGATCAATTCCTCGGGGCGATTTGTTTGATTTGAAAGCGACTACAGCAACTGATCAACAGGCTATTATAGTTGCTGAAAATAGTTTGTTGATTTCTAAATTAAGCCTTTCACAACTTTTACAGCTGAAAGAGTTTACCGATTTTGATGTTGTTGATAATACAAATGCAAAGGATGAGAATAATATCATGGCGCAAACTCCAACTGATATTTATAATAAGGCAAAAGAAATAAGAACAGAATTGAAGCTGGCACAAACAAATCTTGAAATTGCAGAGAGAAATGTTGTTATCGCCAGAGGTGCTTTTCAGCCTACTCTTAGAGGCTTTTATCAGTTTGGTACAAGTGCGAGTTACAGTGATAGACTTGTCGGTACTGATGGTAATGGGAATCCGATTTATACGGGACCGCATTCTGTTTTGGATCAGTTTAGTGATAATAAAGGACATAATTTTGGTTTTCAATTGAATGTTCCAATATTTAACGGATTCTCAGTTAGAAATAATGTTGAACGCAGTAAGGTAAGTTTAGAGAAGTCCAAAATAGATTTAGAGCAAAAAAGTTTAGATTTGCAACGTAACGTTTACACTGCTTTTACAGATGCAAAAGGAGCTTTAAATGCATATGAGTCATCAACGGTAACTTTAGAGGCAAGACAGCAAGCTTACAACTACGCAAAAGAAAAGTATGATGTAGGTTTGATGAATTCATTTGATTTTACGCAGGCTCAGACATTGTTAACCAATGCGCAGTCAGATGTTATAAGAACAAAATACGAATACATGTTTAAAATAAAAATACTTGAATTCTATTTTGGAATTCCAATTGTCCCAATTACTAAAAAATAGCACCATGTCAAAAAAAACAATTTACATATTATTAGGAGCAGCAGTATTAGTTATTGGATTATTAATAGGGCTTTCAAAAGCAGGAATTATTGGGAACAAAGATAAAGGCAAGGAAGTGGAAATTGCCAACACAGAAACTGGTACAATAGTAGAAACTGTTTCGGCAACTGGTAAAATTCAACCTGAAATTGAGGTTAAAATTGCTTCTATGGTTTCTGGGGAAATTATAGATTTGCCTATTAAAGAAGGACAAGTTGTTAAGAAAGGAGATTTATTAGTAAAAATTAATCCTGATTTATATACTTCTGGATTGAACAGAAGCGTTGCTAATTTGTCAGGTTCTAAGGCAGGTTTAAGCCAGTCTGATGCATCGTTTAATGAGGCTAAGGCAAATTACGAAAGAAATAAAACGTTGTTTGAGAAAGGAATTATTTCCAAATCAGACTGGGACAAGGCTGTTTCTTCTTTTGAAGTAGCAAAAGCTAATAAGCAATCAGCATATTATAGTGTGCAAAGTGCATCGGCAACTGTAAATGAAGCTAAAGATAACTTAGGCAGAACAGTGATTTACGCTCCTGCAGATGGTACGATTTCTGTATTGAATGTAGAGCTTGGAGAAAGAGTTTTGGGAACACAGCAAATGGCGGGTACCGAACTTTTGAGAGTTGCCAACTTGAACAACATGGAAGTTGAAGTTGATGTCAATGAAAATGATATTGTAAAAATAAAAGTTGGAGATCTGGCCAATGTTGAAGTGGATGCTTATTTGAAAAAACAATTCAAAGGTGTTGTTACCAGTATTTCCAATTCTGCCAGTACGGCTTTAACAGCTGATCAGGTAACTAATTTTAAAGTAAAAGTTAGAATTTTGAAAGAGTCTTATAAAGATTTAGTGGTAGGCAAGCCAGCATCTTATTCTCCATTTCGCCCAGGAATGACGGCAACAGTTGATATTATTACTACCACAAAAACGAATGTGGTTAAAGTTCCAATAAGTTCTGTTGTGGTAAAGTCTGATACAACTGCCGTTAAAATTGGTAAAGCGGATGGTCCTGAATCTGATGAGAAAAAACCTGCTCCTAAAAGTGATAAAAAACTGGAATGTGTTTTTGTGAAAGTGGGTGATAAAGCCAAAATCAAAATTATAAAAACTGGAATCCAAGATGATACTAATATTGAAGTGTTATCTGGGCTTAAAAAAGGAGAAGTAGTAATTACAGGTCCTTATACTACGGTTTCTAAAGACTTAAATTCAGGGGATAAGGTATTTGTTTTGTCTGAAGGGGATAAGAAAAAATAATTTTGAACTGATTTCGTTTCTCTTTCGAAACAAAAAAAAGCACGTCTTGAAGTTTTCAGGAAGTGCTTTTTTTATAAAGGATTTTTGAAAATTCGGTGTAAATTTGCAAGCGCAATAAGTTTTAGATTTATAAATCTAAAATCTGCAATCTAGAATCTGCAATCTAAAATCTAAATTAAAGTGTCCTATATTCTCAATATTGAAACTGCTACTAAGAATTGTTCTGTTGCTTTGGCAAAAGATGGAAAAACTATATTGTGCAAAGAAATTGCCGAAGAAGGGTATTCTCATGCAGAGCGATTACATGTTTTTATTGAAGAAATTATCAGTGAAGCTGGAATTCAATTGAAAGATTTAACGGCGATTGCAGTAAGTCAAGGTCCAGGCTCTTATACTGGTTTGAGGATAGGTGTTTCGACGGCCAAAGGCTTGTGTTATGCTTTGGATATTCCAATGATAGCAATCGATACTTTGCAATCATTGGCTTCTAAAGTTAAGGTGACGGATGGATTGATTGTTCCAATGATAGATGCCCGCAGAATGGAAGTGTACAGTGCTGTTTTTTCGGCTTCTTTTGATAAAAAGCGAGAAGTTTTAGCAGAAGTCATTACCGAAAATTCTTTTGAAGATTTTACTGAGAAACTATATTTTGTTGGAGACTGTAATGAGAAATGCAAAACGGTTTTAACAAAAGACAATTTTGTGTTTTTAGATGGAATTAAGTATCCGTCGGCTAATGAAATGAGTATTTTGAGCTTTGATAAATACAAAAAAAACGACACTGTTGATGTCGCCTATTTTGAACCTTATTATTTGAAAGACTTTTTAATTGCTGCCCCAAAAAAATAGCCTGAATTGTTATTTGTTATTTTTGGACTTCTCTGTTACATACGGCTGAAAAATAATTCCTGCGGTATCAAAGGCTAATTTGCAATTCTCTAAAGTATCTGATACAACCGAACTAAAATCTTCGTTTTTTGCCCAGGGTCTTACGGCTAGTTGGATAGAATTATCGGTTATGTTCTTTACAGATACTTCTGCTGCTGGTGAAGTAAGTACTTTAGGGTTGTTTTTAAGGACCGTTGTTATAATATCTTTTGCCTCTTTTAAATTGGTTTCATACGATATGGAAATCGTTAAATCGGCTCTTCGCGATCCCTGCATTGAATAGTTGATAATCGTGCCATTTGATAAGGTTCCGTTGGGAATAAAAATGGTCTGATTATTTGAAGTGATTAATTTGGTTACAAAAATTTGAATTTCCAAAACGGTAGCCTGTACGCCTTGTGCTTCGATTGTATCTCCTACTTTAAAGGGCTTGAAGAGAATAATAAGCATTCCTCCAGCAAAATTAGATAATGAGCCTTGTAAAGACAAACCAACAGCAAGCCCCATTGCACCTAAGATTGCGACAAATGATGATGTTCCAATTCCTAATTTGTCGATAAAAGTGACAAATAATAATACTCTTAAAACCCAAAGTAAAATATCGGCAAGAAACTTGCTAAGAGTAGCGTCTAAGTTTCTTTTGATCATTATTTTTCGAATAAGCCTATTAATTATTCGAATGGCATACAGACCAATAAACAGAATAATTAAAGCAGAAATAACCTGGGGGGAATAATTAATAAGCGTTGTTATAAAAGTATTAGCGTAATTGGCAATGTAATTTGGATCTAAAGTCATATTTTAATTCATAAAATTCTCTAATAAGAGAGTTGTATACTGAGTTGCAAAAATACGATTTTATATTTTTTATAAAAACTATTCGGGATTTTCTTCTTCCTTTTTGGTTGGGTTTTCAAGGTCTTTTGGATCAGAAGCAGTTGTTTTTTCTTTTAGGCTGTTCAAATCTTCATTTCCTTTTGCTTTGGCATTGTCTATAATTGATTCCGCTTTTTCAATATATGGGGTTGCTGCTTCTTTTGCTTTGGCGACAGCATCTTCTATAAATGCTTCAGCTTTTTCGACATGAGGAGTTGCGGTTTCTTTGATTTTGTCTATAGTTTCTTCTACAAAGGTTTCTGCTTTTTCTATATGAGGAGTTACGGTTTCTTTGATTTTGTTTACAGCTTCTGCTGCAAAAGCTTCTGCCTTTTCTACATGTGGAGTTGCTGTTTCCTTAATTTTGTCTACAGCTTCTGCTGCAAAAGCTTCTGCTTTTTCTACATAAGGCTGTGCAGTTACCTTGGTTTCTTCAATAGCTGCTTCTGCATGTTCTATTATTTCGTTTGCTGTTTCTTTGGCTGAACCAAATAAATTTTTAAAAAATGATGATACTCCCATAGGTACTTATGTTTGATTAGGATATCAAAAATAAGCTTTTTTGTTCAAATTGCTGAAAATCAGTATTTTTTATTTATAAATTTGGTGCTTCAATAATTGAATTGAGGTCAAAAAAAAGCGTTTCCAAAATGAAAACGCTTTTTAATATTTTATTTATTGTAATATGACTGTCCGCAAAGGGTACCATGTATTTTTTTTTGCCACTGATTACACTGATTCTCATAGATTTCATTACACTTTTTGAAAAAATCTGTGTAAATCTTTTTAATCTGTGGCAAATTCTATCTGTTTGGTATTAGTTACGGATAGTCATATATTGTAATTAAATTAAACAGCTTCTACTTTAATTCCTTCATCATTCAACATGCTTTTTAACATATTTTCAATACCGCTTTTTAAAGTAAAAGTAGATGATGGGCAACCATTGCAAGCTCCCTGCATAATTACTTTTACTGTTTTTGTAGCATCATCATAGGAGTCAAAAAGGATATTTCCTCCGTCGGCAGCAACTGCTGGTTTTACATATTCTTCTAAGATATTGATGATTTTTTGAGAAGTTTCGTCAAGGGAATCAAATGATTCGTCCTTCGCTTTTTCGTCTTTAACAATGGTTTGAATTAAATTTTCGTCAAGAACAGTTCCTCCGTTTTCAATAAATTGCTTGATAAAAGTTCTTATTTCTAATGTGATATCCTGCCATTCATTAATATCGTATTTTGTAACTGAAATATAATTTTCGTCAATAAATATTTCTTTTACATACGGAAATTTAAATAATTCAGTTGCTAATGGTGATGCACCACTTTGATCGATATTTTTAAATTCTACTGCATTTTTTGTAATCATTTTATTGACTACAAATTTAAGTGCTGCAGGATTTGGAGTCGATTCACCATAAACAGTGATTGCTTGTTTTTTTGGCTTATTTTCATCCGCAATAATTATAACGCCGCCTTTGTTAACATAAGCTTCAATTTGTTCTGCAACTGCTTCTTTTACATCATCCCATTCCACAATGCTGAATCTTTCTACACCGATGAAATTTCCGGATATATACACCGTTTTTACAAATGGCAAATAGAATAGCTGCTGTGCCAGTGGAGAAGATTTTGCCTCATCTATGTTTTTGAATTCGTAACTTTCATTTTGAGTGATGAAATCTGGGAATTCAAATTTTATAATGGTCGGGTTTTGTGTTTCTTTTATCGTTATTTTAGTCATGATTCGTCGATTTTTTGCAAATTTACTAAAGTTATTTTCTGCGATTAACTATATTTGGTTTTTTAATGAATAAATTAACAAAAGTTTTTTTTCGCAATTAATTTTATAAAATTCCTCCTAAATGTACACCAAAATCAAGTTAGTAATTGTTCTTTTTTTTATCAGTCTAAGTACTTTTTCCCAGGAAGGAATACCAGTATATTCAGATTATTTATCGGATAATTATTATTTGATTTTTCCATCAATGGCAGGTGCGGCAAATTGCAGTAAATTAAGGCTTACCGCAAGAAAACAATGGTTCGACCAAGAGAATGCTCCAGCCCTTCAGACATTAAGTTATAATGGCAGAGTAGGTGAGAGATCTGGAGTTGGAGCTATACTTTTTAATGACGTAAATGGATATCATTCTCAATTTGGTTTCAAGGCTACCTATGCACATCATATTATGTTTTCCAGAGATGAAATTGATTTGAATCAGTTGTCTTTTGGTGTTAATGTTGGAGTTAATCAAAGCCAACTGGACGAAACGGATTTTCAGAATTCTGGTGATTATGATCCTGCTCTTGGAAATATACAACAGCATGCTTCCTATTTTAATTTAGATATTGGGGCATCTTATAATATTTTTGATTTTAGTTTAAATGCTGTTGTTAAGAATGTTTTAGAAACACGCCAAACGCTTTATACAGAATACGAGAGTGATAATTTGAGGAAATTTATTATTAGCGGAGGTTATATTTTTGGGAATCCTGATAAGGTTTTATGGGAGCCATCTTTGTTGTATCAATATGTGGATAAAACAAAAGAAAGTGCATTGGATATGAATTTTAAAGTTTATAAAAATATGGAAATGGGGCAGTTGTGGGGTGGTTTGTCCTATAGAAAAAGTTTTGATGGTGCTGTAGTTCTTAATGGAAGCGGAACGGGTAGTCAGAAATTGCATTATATTAATCCTATCATGGGTTTTAATTATAAAAATTTTATGTTTGCTTACTCTTACACCCATTTGTTAGGAGAAATACAGTATGGAAATTCAGGATTTCATCAAATCACTTTAGGGCTTAACTTTTTATGTAAACCTCAAAAATACGAATGTAACTGTCCAGCAATTAATTAATTATAATATTTGTAATGATAATAAAGTCTGTTAACGGAAAATCACCAATTATACCAGAAGATTGTTATGTAGCTGAAAATGCTACTATTGTTGGTGATGTTATTTTTGGTACTGAATGCAGTGTTTGGTTTAATGCTGTAATTCGTGGTGATGTAAATTTTATCACTATAGGTAATAAGGTTAATGTTCAGGATGGAGCAATCGTTCATTGTACTTATCAAAAGCATCCTACCATTATTGGTAATAATGTTTCTATTGGCCATAATGCAATTGTTCATGGCTGTACTATACATGACAATGTATTGGTTGGAATGGGAGCAATAATTATGGATAATTGTGTTGTGGGGAGCAATTCAATTGTGGCTGCAGGAGCGGTTGTTACTCAAAATACCATAATAGAATCGGGTTCTATTTATGCTGGAGTCCCTGCCAAAAAAGTTAAGGATATTGACCAGTCCAATTTTGCCGGAGAGATTGAGCGTATATCCAATAATTATGTAATGTATTCAAGCTGGTTCAAAGAGTAAATTTAAATGCTCATCTTAGATATTTATTTTTTCAAAGAAAGCAGTTTTGTAGCTTTCGCTAATAGGAATTCTTTTTTCAGCAATCAGCACTTTATTTTTTTGAATAGATTTTACATGCTTAATGTTGATGATATAGGAACGGTGAATTCTCGAAAAACCTTTAGAAGATAACAGATTCTCCAGTTTTATTAAACTTATCAGGGTTAATGTGTATTTGTTATCGCTGGTGTAGATTTTTACATAATCTTTCAATCCTTCAATAAATAAAATATCAGAAAAATTAATTTTTACATTTTCATATTCAGCTCGGACGAACATAAAATCATGTTCAATTTCTGGCGGACTTGTTATTTGATTAGGTGATGGGGGACTCTTTGGTGCAAAAATCTGCTGTGCCCGCATTACCGCTTTTAAAAATCGATTGAAAGGAATTGGTTTTACTAAATAATCTACCGCACCAAGATTAAAACCTTCGACTGCATAATCAGAATATGCGGTTGTAAATATGATTAATGGTTTTTTTTCGATAGCATTGATGAAATCAATTCCAGAAAAATGAGGCATTTCAATATCCAAAAAAATTAAATCGATCTCAGACTGGTTGATTATCGATATAGCATCTATTGCATTGGTAAATGTAGTCACCAGTTCAAGCGAATCTATTCTTCCAACAAATTCAACCAATAAATCTACAGCTAATGGCTCATCGTCTATAATAACACATTTCATATTTTTCTATTTATGATGTTGGTGTAAATGTAGTATTTGTTTGTGGCTGAATTTGATCTAATTGTAAAACCAAATGAACGGTATATTTTGAGTCTGTCGATGTCAGATCCAGCTGATGTGTGTTTGGATAAAGCAAATTAAGCCTGTTTTTGATATTTGCCAAACCAATTCCTGAATTTTCAGGGTCTTTTCTGTTGTTCTCAATTTTGTTTTCTATCCAAAAAGAGAATACATTTTCTTCAATTGTTATTACAATTTTCACATAAGCCGTTCCTTTATAATCGGTTCCGTATTTGAATGCATTTTCTATAAATGAAATCAGCAGCATGGGTTCAATAAATTTATCTTTAGTGTTCCCATGTATATTGAGACTAATGTTTTCAATATTGTTTAGTCTTAATTTCTGTAATTCGATATAGTTTTTAATGTAATTGATTTCTTTTTCGAGCAAAACATATTTATTGTCTGTTTCATAAAGCATATACCGCATCATTTCGGACAAAGTAACAATGGCATCAGGTACCAAATCTGATTTTTTATGAGCTAAGGAATAGATGCTGTTTAGCGAATTAAATAAAAAATGAGGATTTGTCTGGGTTCTTAAATAGTTTAATTCTGTTGCCGTTCTTTGGCTTTCTGCAATCAATTTATTCTGCTGGTCATCGTAAAACTCAGATAATGTCTTGATGATGGTACTAATGGCAATGATTAATATATAAAAGACTGATGGCACTATTTTAAAGAAAAGCGATTGATCTCTTCTAGGTATTCTATGATTGATGTTTCCATTGTTATATGGTATTCTAGGGAAATTTTCTCCATTTTGGGGTCTAATTCCTCTAAATTCAGGTGTGAAAAATTCATGCCTGAAAACCATGAAAATTATAATCAAGATTAATAAGATGCTTATATAATAGGCGTATTTTTTTTGCAAAAGAAAATGAGTAACCAGATAAGTATAATTAAGATAGAAAAGAATTATTCCAGTTAGCCATTGGATATAAAAATCATTACTGATGTGAAATGGGCTTTCGTAAAATTGAATAAGGGAAATACCAATAAAAAAACACCAAATGATAATATGAATCAGTATTTTATTGGAGCCGCTATTTTTTATTGACGCAAAGTTCATCTACATTTTTATTTTTAATAAAATTAAATCATTTTTTGTAATAGTGGGAGAATTATTGGATTTCAATTTTTTGACTACCAATTGCCCTACCGCCAATGCTTCTTTTTCAGTTTTAAAGCTTTTGGATTCACTAATTACCGGTATAATGGTTTGTCTTATAATTATTTTATCACTGTTTTTGATTATATACCCCCAGCCATTAATAGTTTTTAGGGATTGAATTTTTAGGTCATGTTCTTTTCTGCAGAAAATAAAGAGCAATAATCCGATTATAAATAGAATCAAGCCTAAATTTAAAATATATGATAAATTCTTCTGAGATTTTTCCCAGAAGAATTTATTGTTGCTGTTATTAATTATCATCGTCATTTTGTTCCTCTTTTGGCTTAAATTCCCATACATCATCAAAATAGGAAGTACCAGATTTTCCTAAGGCAATAAAGCCTCTTTCGCCATTTATGCTAATTCCCACAGCATCGGATCTTCCTGATCCTTCAAGAGCTGTTTTTGCGTTCCAAATATCTGTTTTAGGATTGTATTCCCAGATGGTAGTTCCGCTTGAACCGCAGGCAACATATCCTAATCCGTCTATAGTAAAACTAGATGCGTTGGCTCTTACAATTGAATAAGTATCGTGATCGCTCTCGTCATCATCTAAATCTCTTTTTCTGGTCCATACATCTGTACTTGGATCAAATGCCCAAAAATCTACTTGATTGACACCGCTGTTTATTCCAGTTCCTAAATAAGCAATATCATTAATTACAAATACAGTGGCATTTCTTCTTTTATTACCGCTAAAACCATTTACTTGTGTCCAAGTATTATCAGTGTCATTATATTGGTAGAAATCTTTTAAATAATTGCCATCATATCCTGTACCTAAAAAAGCTTTTCCGCCTACTTGAAAACCTACTGCGCTATAACGGGCTGTTCCTCCAAAATCTGCTTTTTGAGACCAGATATTTGTGTCTGGATTGTATTGGTAAAAGTCTTTTAATTTATTGGTTCCGTCATAGCCGAGGCCAACATATCCTTTTCCGTTTAATTCAAAACCGCTTCCAGAACTTCTGGCAATACCTATAAAATCTGCTTTTTGTTCCCAATAATCGCCTGTAGAATTGTAAGCCCATAAATCTTTTAGATATTCATCTCCTGTATAGCCGGTAGTTACGTAAGCAAAAGTACCAATAACAAAGCTAGTTGCACTTGATCGGGCCGGACCGTCAAAGGCTGATTTTTTCACCCAGTTTCCTAGTGTGTCATCATCGTCATCATCATTATTGCATCCAATGAAAATTAAGCTGATAAGTAATGTGGTAATAAATATACCTTTTTTTAAATGTTTCATAATGTGCATAGTGTTTATTAAAGTTTGTATTTAATGCTAATAGAAAAGACGCTTCCGTTTTTTAAGGTCTGATTTATTTCTGTTGTTCTATTTTCATCCGAAAATTTAAATTCTTTGTTAGTCGAGTATCCTCCTTTGAAATTAACAAACCAAGAGGTGTCAATGTTTCTTTCATATTGTAATGTGGTCTCCATTTGAGAAAATCCAACTTTAGTTATACTACTTTTATCATCTGCAATAATGGATGGATCGAGGTTGTAAGTGCTTCCGCTAAAGTCATTTGTTAAACTGAACGTATCACGAATAGAACTAGAATAGGATAGTGCTGCATTTGGAAATCCTAATTTTAAAAATGTTTTCTCGCTGAATTGATGATTAAATGCAAATGTTGGCAGTATTTGCGGTTTTCCAAAAACGGTCATTCTTTTTATCCCCAAATCAATACTGTTATTGCTGTTTATTATCTGACTAATGGCAGCACCTCCCAAAAGGGTTACATCAGCAATGCTGATAGTATTTTGAAAATTAACAGTCGGTTCGAAGCTTAAATTCAATTTTGTTTTTTCAGAAAACTGATGAGAAAACTCAAAAACATTGCTAAAACTGTTAAAATGAGTATTGCTGTAATTTGAGGCGTAATTTGCTAAGACATAAGTTTCTACTTCATCAGTAATTGTTGTGCTCTTATATTTAAAAGTATTTGTCAATTTATTTGTGGTACTGATGTCTTTAAAAAATTGCATTCCAATTTCAGTTTGTTTTATAGAGCCATTATCTATTGGTTCTGTTTTAGTATTAAATTCAAAAGTGTATCCATTTTGTGCATAAACACTAAATAGCGGGATTAGGAGCAGTATCGCAGTAAAATTGTGTATTCTCATTATTTAATTATTGGTTCAAAAGTAGCTGTGTTGTTAATTAATAAAAAAGAATATATATGCATTGCCTGATTTCATAGATAAACGGGCTATTACTCGTGCCGAATCTCAATTTGAAACAGAATTGCAACAGGTAGATTGTTTTTTTGTTTTTATAGACATATTAGCCTGTCTGGTATATGTTATTAGGACTGCTGGACTGCTGGCTTATATATTTGCCCAAAAAATAGATATGTACAAGTTTTTGTTTTTAATTTTTTCGGTTTTGTTCATTGTTTCATGTGACTCAGATACAGATCAAGGGGATTTTGTTGTAGGGGCAGATTATTTAGCACTAAAAAACAAAGTGATTTCTATAGATACACTTACAATCGATGTTTCCACTATAAAAATGGACTCTTTGGTTACTTCAAATGAGAGCAGGATTTTGGTGGGGAATTATGATGATCCGCTTTTTGGGAAAGTAAAGTCAGATAGCTATTTTCAAGTTTCTACTTCTTCATATAATCTGTACAGCCAAAATTCAGATACTGATGCTACTGGATATGTTTTTGATTCCATTGCAATGATCATGCGATATGACGATTATTATTATGCCGATACCACAAAGGTGCAAACTCTGAATATTCATAGGGTATTGAAGAATTTCAAGCCTAATGTAAATGATAATAGTTTTTATAATAGTTCCAGTTTAGCTTATAATGAATCCAGTTTAGGTACTATATCTTATCGTCCTAAACCCATAGGCAAGGACAGTGTCAATATGAAATTAAGCAATGAATTTGGGCTTGAGCTTTTTAATAAATTTAAAAATAATGAAATTACCACTTCCGAAGAGTTTAATGAATACTTGAAGGGTTTTGTGTTGAAGTCAACTTCCAGCGCTTCTTCCAGTGTAATAGGATTTAATTTGTCCAGTGTACTTCGGCTGTATTATTCTAAAGGAAAAGGAGGCGATTCAGGAGATGATTATGTATTGGATTTTACAATATCTGATGCCACTAAGCAATTCAATGCAGTTTCATCGGATAGAACAGGAACTTTAATTCAAGATTTACTTTTGGCGAAGATGAATTTGTCTAGCCTGTACACTGGTAACACAGGATTCATTCAATCGGGTACAGGGATAGCCTGCAGAATTGATTTTCCTAATATAAAGCAATTAAAATATATCTCGGATAAAGGAGCTATTGTTGATGCAAAGCTAATGGTAAAACCTGTCAAAAATTCGTATTCCGAAATGTTTCCATTGCCTCAAACTCTAAGTGTTTATGTAATTGATAAATTAAATCGGATAAAATCAACACTTACAGATTCTAGTGGGGCTACTGTAGTTGCGACTCTGAATAATGCCAATGATGAATTTGATGAAAACGTTGGTTATGAATTGTCTCTTGGGGCCTTTTTACAGAAAGAAATGCTCAAAGAGTCTGATTCTAAAAGCGGATTGCTCTTTACTTTACCTGCTTTATCTAAAATTGTTGGAAGGGTTGCGCTGGGAGATCAAACGAACAAGGAAAGTAAAATAAAATTACAAATTTATTATATAACGTATTAAATGAAAAAAAGTGCTTCGTTTCTGGTTTTAGCTTTTTTTGCTTCTTTTTGGTGCTATTCACAAAGTATTGCTACTTCGCCTTATTCTCTTTACGGATTGGGGAGTTTGTATGAATCCAATTTTGGATTAACGTCTGCTTTAGGTACTGCTGGAATAGCACTTCCGTCTGATGATTTTATCAATAACAAAAATGCTGCATCTTTAATTAATATTCCTGCCAATAATTTCTTTTTTGAAATCGGCGGCACTGGGATTCAATCGTCTTTTGAAAGTAATCTCAAAAAAGAAAACAGAAATAATTTTCAGTTTTCACATTTTGCTTTTGCTTTTCCAATTACTAAAAAGTCAGCATTTAGTATAGCGATGATGCCTTATTCCAGTTCTTCTTTTAAAATTTATGGACTAAAAATTCCAATAATAGACGGCAGTAATGAGTATTATTATTTGGATGTATTGGGAACAGGAGGTTTGAATAATTTGGACTTAGCGTATGCTTATAAATTGAGTAATAAATTATCATTAGGTTTTTCTGCTTCGGTTCTTTTTGGGAATACTACAGATGAAAGAAGTTATACCATTGGTAATTCGATTACAAATATTGATAAAAAAATAAGCTATGGCGGTATCCGACCTGTTTTAAGTTCGCAATTCAAAATGAGTCCATCGTTAACTTTTGGATTGAATGTAAAATCACCAACAAGAGTAAATGCGACCAAAACTCAATCGGTGGCAATTGTGAGCGATTCTGGAACTGCTAATTTGGAAACAGATGAGCTGTCCAATACAGACGATTTTTATTTGCCTTTGGATATTGGATTTGGAGTTAATAAATCATTCAAGAATAAGTTTAATGTAACTTTTGATTACGAAAAAAGTTTTTGGGATGCTACAAATCAATCCGATATGTATGGAGAATTTTCTGATCAGGAAAAATTTTCATTGGGTTTCTCATATCTAAAAACAAAAACATCCCGAAACTATTTTGACAGAATAAAATTTGCTGCGGGAGCTCACTATGATACAGGTTACTTAGTTGTAAATAATAATAAAATAGATGATAAGAATTTTTCTATTGGGGCTTCTTTGCCATTGGATCACTTGTCCTCTGCTTTGTTTATTTCCTATACTTATGGAACTAAAGGGCAAATAACCAATTCATTAATTCAGGAAAATTACCACAAACTAACATTGAATCTTAACTTAGACGGTATTTGGTTTGTTCGAAAAAAAATGGATTAGCCTAAAATTCTTTTTCTTCTACTTTATATTTATTTTCTAAAATTTCGTTTAAAACTTTAGGATTGGTATTGGTGTAAAAAATGGGATTTCTATTTTGAACACTCGAAAAGCCTGTTTTTTCTCTAAGTACATTTTGTGTTTGTTTGGCGACAGCTTCACCCGAATCAATAATGTGGATATGTTCAGGAAGAATTTTTTTTATCTGTGGAATTAAATAGGGGTAATGACTGCAGCCTAATACCAGATAATCAATATTTGCTTCAATCATGGGAGTGAGGTAAGAGTACAGTAATTCAGTCATTTCTGGAGAATCGATTTTACCGTCTTCAATCAATTGAACTAACCCATGACCTATTTGTTCGATAATTTTAGTGTCTTGAAATTTCTCTGTTGTTTTGTTAAAAAGTTCACTGTTAAGCGTTCCTTTTGTGGCCAATATTCCTATTGTTTGAGTCTTAGAGTTTGTTGCGGCAGGTTTTATTGCAGGTTCAATACCAATAAAGGGAATACTGTATTTTGCTCTTAATTCCTGAATAGCATTTGTTGTAGCAGTATTGCAGGCGACTACAATTAATTTGCATCCCATTTTAATCAATAAATCTGTGTTTTTCATGCTTAATGCAATGATTTCATTTTTTGATTTTTGTCCGTAAGGAGCATTCTTGCTGTCTGCGAGATAAATTGTTTGTTCGTTAGGCAATAATTCATGAATGGCTTTCCAAATAGAGGTCCCTCCAATTCCAGAGTCAAAAACACCAATAGGGCTATTGTTTGTCATGCTTTTAGATTTAAAATAGAGTGTTGTTTATAAAATTACTTTTAGATACTGTTTTGTTTTGGTAATCGCTATTGTTCAAAGTAAGATTTCTAAGTTTAAATATACTACATTTTATAGCGTAAAAAAAAACTGCTCATTCTAAAATAGTTTAGAGTGAGCAGTTTTTAAATATTTTCTTTTAGATTAAAAACCTAAATCTTTTTTTACATCAACAGTAATGTTTGTTCCGTCTGCAAGCAAAAGAGTTGAACTGTCAAGTACATATTGGAATCCTTTAGCTTTACCAACTTTTTGGATAGAAGCTTTCACTTTTTCCATAATTGGTTTCATTATTTCAGATTCTTTATTTTGTAATTCTTTTTGAGCATTGTCTCTAAAGTCAACGATTCTTTTTTGCATGTCTTGAACTTCTTTTTGACGTTCTTGATTTACGGCTTCAGTAACTTTAGTAGATTCTTCTTCGTATTTTTTTAATTTTGCTTGGTATTCTTCAACCATTTTTTTGTAATCAGTATCATAAGTTGTACCTAGTGTTTGTAATTGTTTTTGTGCATCTAATATAGCCGGCATTTTCCCCATAATATCACTTACATCAACATGAGCCACTTTAGTTTGAGCGTTTGAAATTTGTGTAGCTCCTATAAATAGTATTGCAGCAATTAGTAAAGTTTTGAATTGTTTCATTGTTTTAAAATATTTAGTAATTAATTAGTATTTATGTTTTTTTATTTTTTACTTCATCCGCTTTTTTAAGCGCTTCTTTTTCTTCTATTTCTTTTAATCTTTTTTCTTCGAGTGCTTTTTTGTTAGCTTCTCTTTCTTCCAAGATTTTTTTTCTTTTTTCCTCTAAGGCTTTTTTGCGCTCCTCTTGTGCACTTGGCTTAACTTCTTCAGTTGTTGTTTTAGCAGTTTCTTTATTTACAGTAGGAAGAACTGTTTTTGTTTCTGTGTTTTGTGGGGCAACAACTGTGCCATTTTTTTTAGCTTCTCTTTCAGCTAACAATTGTTTCCTTTTTTCTTCGTATTTTTTTTTAGCCTCTTCTTGAGCTGCTTTTTTGTCGGCTACTAATTTCTCTCGTGTGGCTTGTTTATCTAATATTGCTTTTTCTCTTGTAGCCAGTTCAGGGTTTTCATCTATAGCATCTTCTTTCTCTTCTTTAGCCTGTTCTTCTTTTAACTGTTTTTTAGTTAATTGTTCTCTTTTTTCAGTTCTGTTTAATATTCTAATTACCTGGTCACTAATGTCAAATCTTTTTGCAGCGAAAAGAATAGTCAGATGTGAAGATTTGTCAAATATAAAGTCGTATTTTTTGGTTTCAGCAATATCTTGAACCGCAGTGAATACTTGATCTTGTATTGGTTTCACTAAACCAGCTTTTTGTATTATCAAATCTCCATTTGAACCAAATCTTTTTTGCTGGTAATCTAATTTTTCTGTTTCAAGAAATTTTATTTCGGTTTCTCTTTCTTCTATCAGTTCAGCCGTTAATAAAGGTCTTTCGGCTTTTAATGCTTCCGTAAGTTTATTAATTTCTAATTTTTTTATTTCAATTTCCTGCTTCCATTTTTGAGCTTTTTGTTCTAATTGAGCTTTGGCTTCAATATAGTTGGGCACATTTTGCAATATGTATTCCATATCAATGTAGCCTACTTTATTTCCTCTGGTTTGTGCGTTAATTGTTATTGAAACAATTGCGGATAAAATTATAAATAAAAATTCTTTTCTCATAATTTTTAATTTTAGAAATTTTAAACCAAATTCATTTAAAATTGTTGTCCTATTATGAAATGCGTTTGCCACCCGCTTGGTTTTATCGCTCCGGGAACTGCATCATATCCGTAACCAAAATCAATTCCTAATAAACCAAAGGCAGGCATAAATACTCTTAATCCAACACCAGTGGAACGATTTAAATTGAATGGCTGATAATCTGATAATTTTGCATACGCCTGTCCTGCTTCTGCAAAAGTCAAAGCATAGATAGAAGCTGATGCTTTTAGAGTAATTGGATAACGCAATTCTAATGAGAATTTGTTATAAATGGTAGCTCCATAAGAGTCACCATTTGTATTAGCTGGTGTCAAAGATCCATTTTCATATCCTCTTAGTCCTATATTTTGTCTTCCGTCTATAGAACTGCCCGCCATACCATCACCTCCAAGATAATATCTTTCAAAAGGAATCATTCCTCTGTCTTGATTGTAAGCTCCTAAAAATCCAAAATTCACTAAACTGCGTAATACTAATTTTTTATATAAAGTAGTATACCAATCTCCCGTAAATTGAACTTTATAGTATTCTAACCATTTGTATTTTTCCTGATCCACTTTTCCAGGATCGGCAACAGCATCTTGATAATTGTCTACTTTATTTGCTACAGTAGTTCCTGAAGATGAAGGTAATTTGTCTAAATAATCTCCAGCATTTACAACTCTGTCATTATTATCTACATAGGAATTTCCAGAGTAAATATATTTATATTTTTGCTGTTCTCCTAATGTTGCATAATCTATGCCGTTGAAAAGTGAATAAGGAAGCGTGAATTCTCCGGTTATTCCAAATTCAGCTCCGTAAGTTGGAAATATTGGGTTAAGTCCTTTGCTATTACGCGTTAAGCCTATATTGTAGGATAAGTTTTTAGAGCTGCCATTGGCAAATGTAAATAATCCATAATAGTAATTATGCAAATCATATTGCTGGAATCTAAGCGATTGAGAAAGTGTGAAAAAATCATCTGGAACAGTCAACCTTTTTGCCATACCTACAGATAACGACATAATGTTGATGTATTTTGATTTGTCAATTCTTTGCGTTTGATAATTAGAGCTGTATTGTTGGCTAAAAGCAAATGAAGTACTAAATGAAACAGGTCTTTTTCCTCCAAACCAAGGTTCCGAAAAAGATAAACTATAGGTTTTGTAATAGGAACTTGCTTGTAAACGCAATGCTACTTTTTGTCCGTCTCCCATTGGAAGAGGACGGTAAGCATCTTTATTAAATATGTTTTTGGCCGAAAAGTTGTTGAAAGACAGTCCTAAAGTCCCTACGAAGCCACCTCCGCCATATCCTCCTTGAAGTTCTATTTGGCTGGCTCCTTTTTCTACAACATTATATTCAATATCGACTGTACCAGCACCAGAATCAACATTTTTGAATTTTGGATCTATTTTTTCGGGATCAAAAAAGCCTAATTGACCAATCTCTCTAATGGTTCTGACTAATTCTGCTTTATTGTATTTTTCTCCTGGTTTTGTTCTTAACTCACGATAAATAACTTCATCATTTGTCTTGTCATTTCCTACAACAGTAATTTTGTTGAAATAGGCAATTGGCCCTTCAGTAATTCTGATTTCAAAATCGATTTTATTATCTGTAGTTTTGGTTTCTACAGCATTAATGTTCGAGAATAAATATCCGTTGTTTTGGTATAAATTGGTTATGTCCTCGCCATCTGGTTTTGACTTGTCTGCAATTCTTTCCTGCAATAGTACCCCGTTATATACATCTCCAGTATTAATTCCTAGGAAGCTTTTTAATAACTCATCAGAATACACCGTGTTACCTATGAACTTAATATTACCAAAATAATATTTAAGACCTTCCTCAACTTTGATTTTAATGTAAATTGCGTTTTTTTTCTCATTGTAAGCAACAGAGTCACTTACAATACGAGCGTCACGATACCCTATTTTTTTATAGTTGTTAACTATTTTCTCTAAGTCTTCTTGGTATTTGTCTTCAATAAATTTTGATCTTTTTAAAAAGTTAATGGAGTTTTTAACTTTTGTGTTTTTCATTGAACCTAATAGTTTTTTGCTGGGGACTTCCTTATTTCCTTCAAAAACAATTTTGTATACTTTTATTTTGTCGCCAACATCTACTTTTACGAGCATGTTTACTTCGTTGGACTTTAAGGTATCTCTTGTTGTCGTTATGTGAACTTTCGTGTTGAAAAAACCATCTTTCTTGTATTTTTTCTCAATGTAATTTTTGGTAGTTGTAATTAAATTTTCGGTCACAATCTTACCGTTAGTAAGACCATTGTCCTTAATAAAACTTTCGGTTTTGCTTTTAGATACTCCGACAAATTTTACCTGATTTATTTTAGGTAACTCTTTGATGTTTAAATCTAAGAAAATACTGTCGTTTTCTATTCTGTTTATATAAAAAGAGATTTCATCAAAAAGACCAAGTTTCCCTAGTTTTTTTATTGAACTGCTAATTTGTTCGCCAGGAATTGTTATTTCCTGTCCTTTTTCTAAACCAGCAAATGTAACAACAGTTTGTGGATTGAAACTAATATCTCCAACAACTTTTACATCTCCTAATATGTATTTTTTACCTTGGTCAAATGGCACTCTGTCCTGTGCTTTAATTTGGGTAAAAGTTCCTAATATTATAAAGGTAAGGACTAGTTTTATGCTTTTATGTAACACTAAAAAATTATTTAATTTGTTCGCTTGTTTTTCCAAATCGACGTTCTCTTTTTTGATAACTAATGATAGCTTCATGTAAATCTTCTTCTTTAAAATCCGGCCATAACACATCAGTAAAATATAATTCTGAATAGGCTATCTGCCATAACATAAAGTTACTTATTCTATGTTCACCACCAGTCCTTATTAATAAATCTACATCAGGTAAATTATGCGTGTAAAGATGCTCATTAATAATTGAATCGTCAATAGTGTCTATTGAAATTATATTATTTTTAACTTTATTGCTTATTTCTTTTATTAGATGTGTTAATTCTTCTCTAGATCCATAGCTTAAAGCCAGGGTCAATGTCATTTTAGTATTTTCTTTGGTCTTGTCAATACAATCAAATATTACTTTTTGAGCAGCTAAGGGCAGTTTGTTTATATTTCCAATAGCATTCATTTTAATGTTATTTTCCAGCATTGATTTGAGCTCTTTCTTTAATGATCGTACTAATACTTTCATTAAAGCTTCTACTTCATATTTAGGTCTGTTCCAATTTTCGGTAGAAAAAGTATAAAGCGTTAGGTGTTTAATGCCTAAATTGGAGCATTCTTCTATGATTTTCGTTAAAGATTCTGAGCCACTCTCGTGTCCAATTGTTCTCAGAAATCCTTGCTGTTTTGCCCAACGGCCATTTCCGTCCATGATAATGGCTACGTGATTGGGAATATTATCTGTATTTATTTCGTTTTTTAGCATCTTTCTTTAATCTGCACAGTAACATGGTTTTTGTCCAAAAGTATAAGTTAATGTTATACCTGTGAAGACGTACCAATCATTATTATTTATATTTCCAAATTTTAGCAGATTGTTATCACTAGGATTACTGCCGTCTATATTGTCTGTAAATGTATATCTTGCTCCTGCTTCTAACCCTAGAATAAAACTCCTTGACAAATTAGTTTTAACACCTAAGGTTATCGGTATAGCAATCGTACTCTTTGAATTGTTTTTTTTTGTTTCTCCTGATCCTATATATAGGTTGTCATAAAAAAAATAACTTAAGCCTGTATATACATAAGGTGTGAATTTTGGTCTTTCCTGATGTAAATTAAAATCAAAAAAATTAAATTCTATTCCAGCTGATAATTCTTTTAGGTTATTAGTAAAACTATACCCTCTATTGTAACGGCCTGGTTCTTTTGAATCACTGTCATTACCTGAAATTTGTGACTGGGTATACGAAAATCTATACGCATGCCTTGGACTTCTGTTCCATTTGTACAGAATTCCAAAAGCAGGTTCATTTGGGGCAATATAAGTTGTCGAGCCTACATCTCCTATATAATTGCTGCCTCCAAGAAAAATCCCAATTTCATGAATTTGTGCATGAATGGAATTAAACGTAAAAATGCATAAAAAAGAAATGAAAATTTTGCTCATAAAATTAATAAGTTGCCTGCAAATATAATAATAATCAATAGTATTCAGCACGCATCTGCTGAATACTGTCTTTTTTTAGACGAGATCTCTTTTTTAGGATACGAATCTCGTAATAGTAACGATAAAACTGATAAATTGGTATGTGGTTTTTTAATTCCTTCTGTCCTCTCCCCAAAGCAGTTTTGTTCTCAGGGTTTTAAAGAATGTCTCTCCTGGAATTTCAACCATATTTATTTCAAAGTCAGTCTTTTTTATGCATAAAACAGAATCATTTCTGAGACTCATAATTCTTGAATCCAAAGAGACTAAATATTGTTCTTCCCGGCCGGATACTTTTAATCTGATTTCGGTTGTATCGGGAACGACAAGTGGTCTTGCATTTAAATTATGCGGTGCGATTGGAGTAATTACTAAACTTTTTACATCTGGAGTCAAAATAGGACCGCCACAACTTAGAGAGTAACCGGTGGTTCCTGTAGGAGTAGCAATAATTAGGCCGTCAGCCCAGTACGAATTCAAAAATTCATCATCCAGATACGTATCAATAGTTATCATTGATGTAGTGTCTTTTCGACTGACTGATATTTCATTCAATGCAAAATTAAGTCCTTCGATAGCTGTGTTTTCAGGTAAACAGCTTATGCTTAAAAGTGTTCTTTTTGAAATTTTATATTTTTTGTCAATAACTAGCTGCATAAAGGCGGCTATGTTTTCTTTTTGTACCGTTGCCAAAAATCCTAATCTGCCTGCATTTATCCCCAATATTGGAATTCCGGAATTCCGTACGAGTGTTACAGCTCTTAACATCGTTCCGTCACCGCCTATACTGATTAGCATGTCAAAACTGGAATCTAAAACATCATGCGAGGAAAAAGTTTTGTATTCTTTTTCGATGATTTTTTTTCATACAGCATGTTTAAGAAATCGGATTCGATGGCCATTTCTACATTATTATTGTTGAAAAACACAAAAATGTCTTTTATAATTGGTTCTGTGCTTACCAAATAATATTGGCCATAAATAGCTACTTTCATTTTTTTTGATATTTTGTTGTTTGTTATTGATTTGGGGTTTTATATTCAATAACTACATATTCAAATATTTATCTAAATAATCTGAACGTTCCTTCAGGCTGTTAATGTAATTGTCTTCGTTATGTTCCGAAATGATATCGTAATTGTATCTTCTGAAAGTTTGAATGATTTCGTTTAATGAACCAACACTTATTTTAAGAGTAACTTCGGTGGTGTTTACATCTGAATTTGATATAAAAAGACCTAAAAGTTTGCCGTTATTGCTTTCTACAATTTGTGTAATTTGGCTCATCGAATAGTCTATAGTGTTTTTGCTTACTATGATAATGACTCCTTGTTCTTTTAAAAAGGTGGTTTCATGAAAAAATTTAATAACATCTTGAATTTCATAATATCCGATATATTTATTGTTTTCATCTAAAATTGGAACCAAATTAGTGCGATTTTTAGCAAATACCTCTAGAACATCTAACCAAATCATATTGGTTCTGGCAAAAAAATGTTCAAGAGCATATCTGTATTCAGCAACTTTTTTGTCACTGTCAAAAGTTTCAATATCATCGGCGGCAATGCTTCCAATGAAAATTCCTTCTTCAATAATTGGAAAATGAGAAAAGGTCAGATCATCAAAAAAATCTTGAACTGCCCCAATAGTTTCTTGGGTGTCAATCGCTTTGTAGTCGTTAGTAATGTAATCTTTTAAATCAGTCATAAAGTTTTGCTCAATAAACGACGCAAAATAATCAAAAATATGCTAAATATGCTACCTTTTACTTTGTATTTTTGTCATTTCAAAATAATACATTCGATTAATACTTTTTTCTATGACAAAACTTAGCGTTAATATAAATAAAATTGCCACTTTGCGTAATGCCCGTGGCGGAAATGTGCCTGATTTGCTTAAAGTAGCTGCGGATATTCAGCAGTTTGGCGGACAAGGAATCACGATTCATCCGAGACCGGATGAGCGTCATATCCGTTATCAGGATGCACGAGATTTAAAATCGATAGTTTATACGGAATATAATATAGAGGGAAATCCACAGCATAATTTTATTGATTTAGTTTTAGAATGTAAACCAGATCAGGTAACCTTAGTTCCAGATGCCATTGGTGCAATCACTTCTTCTGCAGGATGGGACACTATAAAAAATCAATCCTATTTAGTCGAAGTTATTCAGGAATTTCAACGAAACGGAATTAGAACTTCCATTTTTGTTGATCCAATTCTTGAAATGATTGAAGGAGCCAAAAAAACAGGGACAGATAGAATTGAATTATACACCGAAGCGTTTGCACATCAGTATAGTTTAGGAAATGAAAATGGAATTGATCCTTATGTTAAATCATCAGTTTTTGCTAACGAATTAGGTTTGGGCATTAATGCAGGACATGATTTGAGTTTGGATAATATTGTATTTTTTAAACAAAATATTCCAGGATTATTAGAAGTTTCCATTGGACATGCTCTTATTTCCGAAGCGATTTACCTTGGTTTGGATAATGTGGTGAATATGTATCTGCAAAAATTAAAATAGTTATAAATTAGTATTTTAGAGGATTGAGGAGTCAGTAGTTAATAGGATTGGTTTTGGATTGTCTATTTTTTTGTCTTAAATAATATTGTATTTTGAAACCCATTCTTTTTATTTTTTTATTTTATTTTTCTAATTTAACCGCACAATCAAAAGTTACAGTTAATGGTTTTGTAAAAGATAATAATGAGCAGACAATAGTTGGTGCTGATGTTTCTTTTTTGACAAATGATAATCTAAATTTTAATGTTGCTACTGATACTTTAGGGAAGTTCTCAATTGTAATTCCTGGTGGAACAGTTAAGATTGATGTTGAAAATATTGGTTATATAAAAGAGTTTTTGCAGCTTGAAATAAAAAAAGATACATCTCTTTTCTTTCATTTGAATAAAAGTGAATTTGAATTAAAAGAAGTAGTAATTAAGAACGATATAAAGAGACCAATTACAATTGGGGTTGGAGGAAAATTATCTTTTAGTCCTCAAAAATTGAGTAATGTTCCATCTCTTTCAGGAACACCAGATATTATAAAATTACTGCAATTGACTCCTGGTGTACAAAATTCTGGTGATGCAAATGGTTATTTATATGTTCGTGGTGGAGATCCAGGACATAACTTAATGTTGTATGCTGATACACCAGTTTATGGAATGGCTCATTTATTAGGTGTTTTCCCTTTTTATAATGCAGATCATGTTACTGAGGTACAATTTGACAGAAATAATTTAAATTCAAAATATGGGGGGCGTTTGAGTTCTACTGTATATGTGCTGCCATATCAAGTCGTTCCGAAGGAATTTTCGGTTCAGGGAAATTTAGGTTTACTGTCTTCACAAGTAACATTTTCTTTGCCTATTGGTAAAAAAACGGGGTTTTATATTTCAGGAAGGAAAACTTATATTGATGAAATTGTCGGCCCGCTTTTAAAATCAGACAGTAAAAACGGAAAAAAAGAAAATGACGTTTTCAAATATGGATTTTTCGACAGTAATTTGACTTTTATTACTGAAATTTCTAAAAAAAACACCTTAACGATTGATGCTTTTTTAAGCGGGGATAAATTTGAGGCTGTTGATTCGAAATCTTCTTTAAATGCTAATTTAAAATGGAGTAATGAAGTAATTTCTCCAACATGGAGATGCTTGCTGAATGAAACTACTATTTTGAAAAATTCATTTTATTTTACTCGATACGAGAATGTTTTAGCTATGGATCAGTCGGACATCCAGATGAAGATTTCATCTTACATTAAAGATATTGGCTATGCGGGTTCAATTCAATATGTTGTAAAAAAGGTTCTTCTTGAGTCGGGGATTGAATATGCTTTACATGATTTAGTGCCTCAAAAAATTGAAGCTGATAATTTAAGCTCTATTGTAAATGATATGCAAGCATCAAATATTCTGGCTACTAATATTTCAGTGTTTACAAGTGCTAAACCTAAATTTTCGGATAAATTAAGTGCTGAATTAGGACTTAGAATGAATTATTATACTTCCGATTCAAAAACTTCTTTTTTAGATTTTGAGCCCCGAATAATGCTTAATTATTTTCCCAAAAAGGATCTTTCCTTTTTTGCATCTTATACCCGCCAAAATCAATATATTAATTTAATAACGGCCTCTAGTGTTGGTATTCCAACCGATTTTTGGATTGCAGCTTCAGATGGTATTCCATCTCAATCGTCTAATAATTACTCGATAGGATGCAATAAAATAATTTCAAAACAAATTAGTACATGTTTGAACGGGTATTTTCGTTCTATGAATAATTTAATAGAATATCCTTATGGACTTACTCAGTTTAATGAAACAACTACTTTAAAAAATGATATTTTGATTGGTGATGGTGAAGCATATGGACTAGAGTGGATGTTAAAAAAAGACAATGGAAAATTTAATGGATGGATAAGTTATACTTTGAGCTGGTCAATTCGTCAATTTGATGAGCTTAACAATGGAGAAATGTTTTATTCAAAATATGACAGAAGACATAATCTTGCTCTTGTAGGAACTTACAATTTTAATAATAAATGGAATGTTGGCTTAACGCAGCTCTTTAGTTCTGGAAATCGGTTTACAATGCCAACTTCTTGGTATTTTGTGAATAATACGCCTGTAAGGGAATTTGGAAACTATAATAATGCACAAATGCCAAATTACATCCGTACAGATGTTTCGGTAAATTATTCTTTTTTGAAGACTTCAAAAAAAGAAAGTGTTTTGAATTTTTCTGTTTTTAATACGTTTAATATTGATAATCCTATTTATGTTGTTCTGCGCGTAACTGTGGATGGTAAAAAAATAAGTGTTGATACCGATGAGAAAAAAATGTACTTGATACTGCCGTCAATTAGTTGGAGATTTAAATTCTAAGCCATGAAGAAGATTTGTTTGTTATTATTGCCATTATTGCTAATCATTATGGTTTCCTGCAGTAGAGAAAATTATGTAGAAAGCGTAGAAGGGGAATCTAAAATAGTTGTTGAAGGGTGGATTGAACAGGGAGATGTTCCTCAGGTAATTCTATCCCGCAGTATTCCAATAAATGCTACTATTGATTCTACAACTATTTTTAATTATTTTATCCGTTCAGCTAAAGTCACTGTTTCAGATGGTGAAAATGAAGAGGTTTTAAGCGTAAAGAATGAGAATGGCAGAATACCGCCTTATGTCTATTCAGGATCAAAAATGTTAGGAGAGATAGGGAAGGCCTATGTTTTGAAAGTGCAGTATTTGGACAGGGTTATAGAGGCAACAACAAGTATTCCTTCAGTAGTTCCTATAAAATCTGCAGCGTATGTAAAAGTAAATCCAGCAGATACAACAGGTTTTGTTCATATAGAGTTTAATGATTTTGTTAAAGAAAAGAATTATTACCAGATAGAGACTCGCCTGGATAATGTTGAACCCATTTTTGTACCAGCTTTGTATGGTAATCTGAATGATGAAAATTTTATTTCTTCATCGGTTTCGTTGCAAATAACTAGAGGAATTTATGTTTTTTCTAAAACTAAGTATAAGCCTTATTTTACAGATGGCGATTTAGTTTATATAAAATTACGAACGATGAGTAAGGCAGGTTTTGAATTTTGGAATAGTTGGCAGAATGAAATTGTTAATGGCAGAAGCCCTATATTTCCGGCTAATTCTAGCTTGAAATCGAATATTAAAGGAGGAATCGGTATTTGGCAAGGTTATGGGCAAAGTACAATTTTAATGCAAACATCTAATACCAAACGCATTTAATTTTTAGACCAAATTTGATCTAAAAAGACGTAGGCATAACCACAGATACTCATTACCTCTTTTTTACTTGTGTTTTTAACTGCAGTAATAATGAAATCTTCTACATCTTCGATTGAATTATAAAATTTATTAGAAAATTCTCTTTTGTATTTTGCCCACATTTTTTCGGCTGGATTAAGTTCCGGGCTATATGGTGGCAGGAAAACCAAAACAATATTTTCTGGAACGATCAATCTTTTAGCCTTATGGAATCGCCCATTATCCAATACCATTATTTTGAGTTCTTTGGGGTTTTCTTTTGAAAAATTATTTAGAAAAATTTGAAAATTATCAGTGTTGCAATGTGGAAGTATTAATTGAAAATGATCCCCTGTTATGGGCGAAAAAGCCCCAGAAAGCCATGTTGATTTAAAAACTTGTTGGAAAGTGCAAATTGGTTTAACCCTAATTGCAGTAACTGATTTTCCATTTCGAGTAAATAAGCCAAAACGTGACTCATCTTGAAAATATAAATTTACAGAGCTAAAATCGCCTACAGCATTTAGTGCTGTTTCTTGACAGATTCTTCCGAAGTCTTTTTAAAAGAGCTTCCTAGGTCTTCATCTTTTTTGACATGACTTTTGCGGGCAACTTTTACACTTGATTTAAAATTTCTGATGCAGTAATAAAGCAAGGTGTTGTAATTAAAGCTTTTTCCAGTTTCTTTTTCAATCCAATCTTTTAATTCTACATAACCTTGAAGCCCATTTTGAGGGTTATTGAGTTTTGTTTCCAACATCGTGTGTTCAGCAGCATTAAAAACAGATGGCTTGAAGCCTGTTTTTCCATGTTTAATCAAACCATCAATTCCAGAATTGAGGTATAATGTCCGCCATTTCTGAACACTGTTTGGGTCAACCCCTGCTAATTTAGCAACTTCACGTCTAGAAATCCCTGTTTCTTCATTTTGCTTCAAAATTAAAAGTACTCTCAAGCGTTGTCCAATAAATGGAATAGATTGCTTAAGTAGATTTTTAATCTCTTTTTCAGTTTCCTTAATTACCAAAATTTTTGGATGTGCCATGATCACTGTTATAATATAGTCCAAATGTAATCTAAAAAAAACAATTATCAAAATTGGTATTTATTATATTTTTGTTTGGTATAAATAAACGGTATTACCTGTTTGGTGAAATTGTTACATAGGTTTCTAATAAAAAAGGGGCAGTCTAAAACTATAGACTGTCCCTTTTTTTAATGAAAATTAAAAAGAGTTAGTTTCCAAAAGCTTTTAAAAAATCTTCAAATTTTGTGTTTAGATTATCAAATCCAGTTGAAAAATAGGTGCTCATTTCAACTTCTGTACTGTCATTGAATTTCAAGTATAAAACTTCATCGTATTCTTGAACTAAAACTCCAGGGTTACTGCTCCAATTCCAGTATCCTCCGTAATTTTTTACTGTATTATCATTTACCCATACATGGGAAGAGTTATAGCTGTCTCCTTTTTCTGATTTTTGAATTACATCTGCGATTTTAGTTCCGTCTTTTTTAGAAACAAGAATCATTTTTACATTTTTGTTGTTAGCAGTAACTTCTCCCTCTGAGAATTTTTTGTTATAAGTATTTAAATCAGTGTAATACGTTTTAGATTGGGAATCTGGATATACTAATGATTTTTTTAAAGCAGCCTCGTCATTTGCTAACCCTGCATTATCTGTATTAACCACTATTACAAAATTGTCCATCAATTTGATAAGACCATTTGCTGTACCTAAATAATTGTTAAGGTAATTGTCTTTAAGTAGTTCATCTATATTAGCACTACTTCCAGAATTAAATTCGATTATGTTTTTTCCATTAAATGTAAATGCAGATTTAGCTGCTACAGGTGCTTTTTTACCACTGATTTCGAATGTGTATCCGTCATTTAAAACCATTTTATAGCTTGATTCGTCAGGAGATTGTTTTCCATTTGAATATTTTGAATTTACTGCAAATGTAGCAGCTTGAGCATTATCAATAGTTAAAGTTGCGTCTACTGAAGTTGGTAGGTAAATCTGATCTGTATTAGAAAACGCTACTTTTATGTCAGATGAAATGCTCTTAGATGATAAGCTGGCGTTATTTGTTGTTTGATTCTTCTTTGCAGGGAAAATAAATTTCAATTCTGTTGTTGATGCAGACTTAACCCAAATTTGTTTAGTACTGTTCCAAGTATAAATACCATAAACTCCTGAAACATTTAAAACGTCTGCAATTTGATTATCGTTTTTGCCGTCAAAAATGTCAACAGTATTTATGCTTAACAAGTTTCCTAAGTTTTCAATGGCTTCTACCGCTCCAGATGTTTTTGATTTATCCATTTGAAGCAGCATATCATTTGCTTCAGTTTCGAGTTTTATTTTTTGCTGCTCCGGTTTTAATGAAGAATAAGGCAGTTTTACGATTTCGGCAATTTGTGTGTCTAAACTTTGTTCTGTTGAAACAGCTGGTGAGTCTTCTTTGCTGCAGGAAATTGTAAGTTGAGAAATAACAACTGAAAGTAAAAGAATTTTTTTAATCATTTTTTTTGTTTTAATATTAATAAAGTAAAGTTTTTAGAAAATTTGTTTTGGTATATGTCTGTTTAGCAGCTTATTGTATTTGAAAGTATTTTTTTGTTATTTTTAATTTAAAAGATGAACTGTGACCATCTCTGAGTTGGCAAAAATAGGTTGTTGTAATTTGTTATACAATACCCACTTTTGGTGATATTAATGTTAAAATGGTAATAAAATTCCTAAATTTTTTTTGAAGTTTCATTTTTTATATCTTTGCTCAGCTTTTAAGCGAATTAAATACTTTTTAATTGATTAATGATTCTGGGATGTAGAATTTGAATTCTGCAATCTAAAATCTAAAATCTGCAATCTAAAATTATAATGCTCTACTCAAAAATAGAAGGTTCGGGGAAGCCTTTAGTCATAATTCACGGTTTTCTTGGAATGTCCGACAATTGGAAAACATTAGGAACTCAATTTGTTGCCGATGGGTTTCAGGTTCATTTATTGGATCTCCGGAATCATGGGCGCAGTTTTCATTCAGATAATTTCAGTTATGAAGTCATGGCTCAGGATGTTTTGGATTATTGCAAGGCAAATAGTCTTGAATCTATTGATGTTATTGGTCACTCAATGGGAGGAAAAACCGCCATGCTTTTGGCAGCGTCTTATCCTAATTTAGTCGATAAATTGATAGTGGCTGATATTGGTCCAAAATATTATGCTCCTCATCATCAGGATATTTTAGCTGGTTTAAATGCGGTTGATTTTTCGCTTAAACCAAGCAGGAATGAAGTTGAAGAAATACTGAAAAATCATATACCTGATTTTGGAACCCGCCAATTCCTTATGAAAAGTTTGTATTGGCAAGAACCTGGGCAATTGGCTTTCCGATTTAATTTGAATGTTTTTAATAATAAAATTGAAGAAATAGGCAAGGCATTGGCTCCTGATTTAATTTTTGAAAAACCGACGCTTTTTATTCGAGGAGGAAGCTCTAATTATATTCTTGACAGCGATTTTGAAGGTATTGAAAAACATTTTCCGGTTTCAACAGTAGTAACTATTCCTAATGCTGGACATTGGCTGCATGCCGAAAACCCTAAGATGTTTTATAAATTTGTAAGTGATTTTTTAAAATAATATAGTAATATATAGAATTTTTATTATATTTATAAAAAATTTAAAACATGTAGTTATGAATTTAATTTTGAGAATAATTATTACCGCAGGATTAGTTTTTGTGATTGCTCATTTTTTGCCGGGTGTTCATGTAGCTGGTCCATTTACAGCAATGGTAGTAGCAGTTGTTTTGGGTTTGCTTAATATTTTTATTAAACCAATAATGGTATTGTTGACTTTACCTTTCACTATAGTGACTTTAGGGTTATTCTTGTTGGTGATAAACGCTTTGGTTATAGTACTCTGTACCAAAATCGTTGGAGGTTTTACTGTTGATACTTTTTGGGTAGCGATGTTTTTTAGTATAATATTATCTATATCCCAGTCAATTGCTTATTCAGTTATAGGAGGAAATAAATAGATTATGATTTGTCAGTTGTATTATTGCTTATAACATTGCAGATGTTATAGCTTTATTGAAAATCTCAATTGAATTAAAAAAAGGAATAGTCATATAAATTAAAGCTGTATTTGGATTCTTTATGGATATCAAATACGGCTTTTGTTTTTTAAAAAGTCTTTTAAATTATGGTGATAATATTTCAGAAATTTTAATAACATAAAAACAAATAAAAATTATGAAAACATTATTTATTGCATTAACATTATTCTTTACAATGGGTAATACCGTGGCTCAAACAGTTGCTGTTACTCCTAAGAAAGAAGTTCAAAAAACAATGTACACTTGTCCAATGCATTCAAAAGTATTAATTGAGAAAAAAGGAAAGTGTCCTGAATGCGGAATGGATTTAGTAGTAAGTAAAGAGAAAATATACAAAACAGTTGCAAAAGAAACTCAAGCAATTAAAGCTGTAAAAAGTAAATATGTTTGTACTATGGATAGATCTGTGGCGGATAAGTCTGGTAAATGTCCAAAATGCGGAATGGCACTGACCGAAAGTAAGTTTGAAAAAAAGTAAATAAATAGCAACGGTTTATCTAACAGCCTTTTTTAATAAGGCTGTTTTTTTGTGTGTTATATCAAGAATGGTTAAGATTTTATTTTTTGTAGTTTTGAAAAAAATAGAATGTTATGCAGCAGCTTTCAGAAATTTGGGTTTATCCTGTAAAATCATTAGGCGGAATTCAATTACAGGAGTCAAAAGTTACAGATCGTGGATTGGAATTGGACCGTCGCTGGCTTTTGATAGATGATAATGGACGATTTTTGTCACAACGGGAATATCCTGAATTGGCTCTTTTTAAGCCAGAAATTGCGGGAGACTTTTTGAAAATTACACAACGAGTTCTTTTGGAATCGATTGATATTCCGCTTCGTCCTGTTTTTTCGGATAAAATTTCTAAAATTGAAGTTATAGTTTGGGACGATACGATTGAGGCGTGTGAAGTAAGTGAAACGATTAGCGACTGGTTTACAAGACTCTTAGGATTTTCGGTGCGGTTGGTGTATATGCCTGATGAGAGCGAACGAAAATTGGATGCGCGATATGCAATTACAGGCGATGAAATCACTTCATTTTCGGATGCTTATCCTTTTTTGATTATAGGACAATCTTCGTTGGATGATTTGAACGGACGATTGAAAGTTAAGGTTTCGATGAATCGCTTTCGACCGAATTTTGTTTTTACTAATGGGGAGGTTTTTGAAGAGGATACTTGGAGAGAATTTAAAATTGGAAACGTTTCTTTTGTTGGTGTAAAGCCTTGTGACCGCTGTGTGATGACCACAGTTGATCAGGAAAAAGGAGTGTTTTCAGGAAAAGATCCATTGAAAACGTTAGCCAAATATAGAAATTTTGGCAACAAAGTGCTGTTTGGTCAAAATGTGATTGGATTGGGATTAGGTATTGTTTCAGTTGGTGATGAAATAAGAGTGTTGAGTCATAATAAAAAATAATCGAAAAAAACGCAAGGTTTACAAAATTTTGTGTGTCTTGCGTTTTTTTCTTTGCGAATTTTGCGGTAAAATTTAAATCAATCTTTTTTATGCTGCTCAGTATGATTTTGATTTTTGACAGTTATGTTGTCTCCAGTATTCATACCGTTTGACATTCCGATCATGAATGCCGTAATAATTATCATGATTTTTCTTTTTAACCAATGAGTCAGTTGTTTGGACTTCTCCAAACGTGTTTTGTTATTGTGTTTATACATTTTGTAAATGATAAATGATTAGACATTTTTTATCATCGCCATGCATTGAGAATGCATAAATGCTTAGAAATAAAATTTTCTAGGCTATGTATAAAATAGAATGGTAGTTGCTTGATGTGATTATCTTACTCAAAAAAACGTGCTGTGTTTTCGTTGCGCTTATATTTTGATAAAGTATAATTTGTAATTTTAGAAGTATTCGGGTTTGAATACTGTAAGCATCTTGAAGCTTGAGGTGTGCCAAAAGAATTGGTGATACAATTCTTTTAGATAAATTTATCTGATGGAATCGGTATAATTTGGAAGACGTATGACTGAATTCATTTCTAGTCTTAACGTATGAAACTTGATAATACGCTGCTGAATTTGATTGAGAATGTATTGTACCATCATTTATCATCAGGCCAAATGCCAGAAAAAACGAAATGAGATATTTTAAATACTTAGCCAATCTTTTAATTTTAATTGATTTTTAGAGATATTGTTTATAAATATACTTAGGGTTTTTGTAAGATTTACTTTGTTTTAGTGAATTATTTAACAAATTTTAAAAATTCTCGGGGAACTTCTAAAAGTTCCTGAGAGCACAAACTGTTTGGGCAATTAGAATTTAATTCTGAATGGTCAGTTATTCGTATTGTTATCGTTTTTTTTCCTTCGTCTGTTCCTTTGTAGGTTTCTCCTTTTTCAAAAGTTCGTTCATGTACACCAACGACACCGCCAACTGTTACGTTTGTTGTGTATTGGCTAATGAATTCAAATTCTCCTTGTATAGTTTTATCATCAGAACTGCAAGAAATTATTCCTAAAGCTAGAATGAAATAACAAATTATTTTTTTCATAATTATCTTTTATAATTAGATGCTTGAATTTCAAAACGGTTGCGTAAAATTATACATTTTATTTTAATTTGTATCCAGTGAACTTTGTTAGAAGCGAAAAGCTTGACACGAAGTTTTTACGCAGGGGTACGCCCAAATTATTTAAACGATTGGATTTGTGGGATAAACGTCTAAAAATCATAACAAATCACTATAAAATTCAAAATGGTAAAATACTTGTTTGAGTTGTAAAAATTTCATAATTTTGCAACCCAATTTTATAATGTAAATTAAAGAAGAAGATGGATATCAAAAGAGTAGCAATAAACGCTGTGAATGAAACGATTGTAATGACAGTTGTTCACATGGATTACAAAGGACAAGTAGCGAAAAGAATAAACGAAAAAATGCCTTTGGCAACTGTAAAAGGTTTTAGAAAAGGAGCTGTGCCTAAAGATCTTGTTGAAAAACAATATGGTAAAGGGATCAAGAAAGAAGAAGTTAAAAAAGTAGTGGATTTGGCTTTGGAGCGTTTTGTGCAGTCTGAAAGATTGAACCTTTTGGGGACTCCTCTTGCTAAAGAAAATGAAGATTTGAACTGGGATGCTGAAGAATTGGTTTTTGAATTTGAAATTGGTTTAGTGCCAAGTTTTGAATTGGATCTTGAAGCTAAAAATGATATCGTAAAATATGTTGTTACTGCTGATGATAAATTAATTGATGGTCAAGTAGCGCGTATCCAAAAACAATTTGGAAATGCAAATCCAGTTGAAAAAGTTACTGCTGATGCTGATATCGCTGGTACTTTTGTAAATGCTGAAAATGGAATTGATAACCAAACGACTTTCTCTTTAGATGTTTTTAAAGATAAAGCGACTGCTGATTTATTCATCGGAAAAGAAGTTGGAGATGTTGTGACAGTAAACACAAAAGGTTTGTTTCAAGACGATCACCAATTAATGGATTACCTGAAAGTGGGTCACGATAATGTACACGATTTAGCTATAGATGTTGATTTCACTATCAGCGCTATCAATGTTTCTGAGCCAGCTGAATTGAATCAAGAATTGTTTGATAAATTATTCGGAGAAGGAAATGTTGCTTCATTGGAAGATTTGAAAGCAAAAATCAAAGAAGATGCTGAGTCTCAATTTGCTCAACAAGCAGACCAAAAATTATTGGCTGATGTTCAGGAATTTTTGATTGAAAATACAAAATTTGATTTGCCATCTGAATTTTTAATCAAATGGCTGCAGACTGTTGGAGAAAAACAATTGACTCCAGAAGAAGCAATCGTAGAATATGCAAGATCAGAAAGAGGTTTGCGTTTCCAATTGATTGAAGGAAAAGCAATGGCTTCAAGTAATATCCAAATCACTTTTGAAGATTTGAAAGCGTTTACAACAAATGTTATCAAACAACAAATGGCTCAATTTGGACAAACAAATCCTACTGACGAAGAAGTTCAAGGAATTGTGGCAAGAGTATTGTCTAACCAAGAAGAAGTGAAAAGACTTTCTGACCAAGTGGTTGCAGCTAAATTACTTGATTTATTCAAAGAAAAAGCAAATCCTACTACGAAAGAAGTGACTTACGAAGAATTTATTGCAGCTTCTTACGGAGAATAATTTATAAAAAAATAAGTATATTTGAGCGTCAAAAGATTTTGTTTTGACGCTCTTTTGTTTGAATAGGTACTGATTTAATGAAAATGGTTTGAAAAAAGAGTTGTGTTTGTCCATTAAAGGATGAAAAATGAGACAGTTTGTCACAAAAAATAAAAAGGAACAACCTTTGCTTTAGCATTTAGACAGAAAAAAACATTAGAAACTATACCTTATAAACTTATAAACTTTTTAAAATGGACTACGGAAAAGAATTCAAAAAATTTGCTATTAAGGGTCAAGGGGTAAATGCAATGTACTATGATAAAATAGTAGCTGCGATGAATCCAAAAAATATGACTCCTTATATTATAGAAGAGCGTCAATTGAATATTTCACAATTGGATGTTTTTTCGAGATTAATGATGGATAGAATTATTTTCCTTGGTACAGGAATTGATGACCAAATTGCAAACATCGTTCAGGCTCAATTGTTATTCTTAGAAAGTGCTGATGCTTCCAAAGATATTCAGATTTATTTGAATTCACCTGGAGGAAGCGTTTATGCAGGTTTGGGAATTTATGATACGATGCAGTACATCAAACCAGATGTAGCTACTATCTGTACCGGAATGGCTGCTTCTATGGGAGCTGTTCTTTTGTGTGCGGGAGCTGCAGGAAAACGTTCGGCTTTGCCTCATTCAAGAGTAATGATTCACCAACCATCAGGAGGAGCACAAGGTGTTGCAACTGATATGGAAATCAACTTGCGTGAAATGCTGAAATTGAAAGATGAATTATACCAAATTATTTCACAGCATTCAGGACAAACTTTTGATAAAGTACACAAAGACAGCGAGCGCGATTACTGGATGATTGCTGACGAAGCCAAAGAATACGGAATGATTGATGAGGTATTGAGAAGAAGTTAAATTAGATAACAGGTAACAGATTTTAGATAGCAGTTTATTGCAATCTGAAATCTGCAATCTGAAGTCTGCAATCTAAAAAGATGGCAAAACAAATATTACAATGTTCTTTCTGTGGAAGGAAGAAACCAGAAACCAATTTATTGATTGCAGGAATCGATGCTCACATTTGTGATAAATGCATCGAACAAGCACACGGAATTGTTCTGGAGGAATTAAAAACAAATAGAGGTTCGAAATTGGTTGGTGATTTAATTTTAAAGAAACCAAAAGAAATCAGAGCATTTCTTGATCAATATGTAATTGGACAGGAACAAACAAAGAAAGTAATGTCCGTTGCGGTTTACAATCACTACAAACGTTTAATGCAACAGCAATTGGACGATGAGGTAGAGATTGAAAAAAGCAATATTATCATGGTAGGGCAGACTGGTACAGGAAAAACTTTGGTAGCCAAAACGATTGCCAAAATGCTGGATGTACCGCTTGCTATTGTTGATGCAACAGTTCTTACCGAAGCTGGTTATGTTGGGGAAGATGTTGAAAGTATTTTGACTCGTCTTTTACAAGCAGCCGATTATGATGTTACTAAAGCGGAAAGAGGAATTGTATTTATTGACGAAATTGATAAAATTGCCCGTAAGAGTGACAATCCTTCTATTACCCGTGATGTTTCGGGTGAAGGAGTGCAGCAAGCCTTGTTGAAATTATTGGAAGGAACAGTTGTTAACGTACCGCCAAAAGGAGGTCGTAAGCATCCTGACCAAAAATTCGTTGAGGTTAACACTCAGAATATTTTGTTTATTGCCGGTGGTGCTTTTGATGGAGTGGAACGCATTATTTCAAAACGTTTAAATCGTCAAGCTGTAGGTTATTCGACTTCTAAAAATGTGGATAATATTGATAAAGACAATTTGTTGCAGTATATTATTCCAAAAGATATTAAAGATTTTGGTTTAATCCCTGAAATCATTGGGCGTTTACCAGTTTTGACACACATGGATCCTTTAGACAGAGAAACTTTGCGTGCCATTTTGACGCAGCCAAAAAATGCTTTAATCAAACAGTATCAAAAGTTATTTTTGATGGACGAGGTAGATTTCACCATTACAGATGAAGCTCTTGATTTTATTGTGGAAAAAGCATTGGAATATAAATTGGGTGCTCGTGGATTGCGTTCTTTATGCGAAGCCATCCTAACCGATGCGATGTATGAATTACCAAGCTCCGATGATAAAAAATTGGAAATTGATATGGAATATGCCAAAGAAACATTGAATAAAAATTTATTGAAACGTTTGGAGATTGCTTCATAAGTTTAACAATAAATAAATAATACTAAAACCTGCTTTGTTAATAGAGCAGGTTTTTTTGTACTTTGTATTCAGTTCTGAAATAATTGGTATTAATGAAAAATAAGAATCTTGAAGTCGTCTGTTTTAATCTGGAATCTGCAATTATAGCTCAGCAGCATGGTGCAGACAGAATTGAATTATGTAATAATATGCTGGAAGGAGGAACCACTCCAAATTTTGAAATTGCTCGAAAAGTACGTGCTGAGCTGCGTATAAAAATGAATGTAATGATTCGTCCAAGAGGAGGCGGTTTCGTTTATAATGATGCCGAGTTTGAACAGATGAAGTCAGAGATTCGGCTATTCAAAAAAATTAATGTGGATGGATTCGTGTTCGGAATTTTGGATGTAAATAATAATTTTGACAATTTAAGAAATAAGGAGTTAGTGACACTTGCAAGCTCTTTTCCTTGTACTTTTCATCGTGCATTTGATGTTGTTGCAAATGTTTATGAATCTCTAGAATTAGTGATAGATTGTGGGTTTAAAACGGTTTTGACCTCTGGACAAGGAAAAAATGTGATGGAAGGAATAGAAGTTTTAAGAAGTTTGGTTGCAAAAGCTAATGGAAGAATTGTGATTATGCCTGGTGGCGGATTGAGGTCTTCAAATATTGTTCTATTGGATCAAAAAATAAATGCTTCATTTTACCATTCTTCAGCGATTATTGGTTCGGGTGAAATTGCAAATGGCAATGAAGTTGAACAAATAAAACGTTGCTTAGAATAATATTTAATGTGATCTTTTGTTATCCTAAATAATTTATAGATGGCTTTTTTATTGTTTAAAAAAGTGTTTTATTTTGAATTATTCGTTAAATTTATGGGAAAATAATTTGTCATGATAACGGTTAAATGCAAAGTAGAAGCTTCAATTGAAGAAGTTTGGAAATTCTGGACTACTCCAGAACACATTACAAAATGGAATAATGCCTCTGAGGATTGGCATACTCCTTATGCTGAAAATGATTTGAGAGTCGGCGGAAAATTCAGGTCAACGATGGCTTCAAAAGATGGAACCATGAGTTTCGATTTTGAAGGAGAATACACAGAAGTAAAAAATCATTCCTTTATAGAATATAAATTGGCTGACGGTCGAAAAGTAGATATTTATTTTATAGGTTTGGAGGATGGAGTAGAAATTATTGAGAGCTTCGATCCTGAAAATGAAAATTCTGAAGAAATGCAGCGTGAAGGATGGCAAGCGATTTTGGATAATTTCGAAAAATATGCAGAGGGACTTTAACATAAAAAATCAACAGTGATGACAAAACAGATTTGGCTTAATTTGCCTGTAAAGAATGTAGAAAAAGCGAAAGCCTTTTTTTCTAAAATTGGTTTTGTTTTTAAAATTGAACAGGAAACAGCATCCTCAGCATGTATGCTGGTGGGAGAATCTAATTTTGTAGTGATGCTTTTTGAAGAAAGTTTATTTGAAGGGTTTGTTCAAAACAGATTGACAAATACTCAAAAAAGTTCAGAAGTGTTAATCTCAATTGATGCCCAAAGCAAAGAAGAAGTTGATGAATTTGCTGCTAAAGTGCGAGAAGCTGGCGGTAATGTTTTTGCAGAACCTGCCGAAAATCAAGGCTGGATGTATGGTTGTGGCTTTGCTGATTTGGATGGACACCGCTGGAATGTTTTGTATATGGATTTTAGTAAATTACCTAAATAAATTAAGATGAAATGGAACTTTGCTGGAAGAAACCATGGATATAGTCGAAATATATGTTAATTACTTTGAGGAAATTTCCCCCCAATGCATTAGAAAAAATAAAAGAACTTTTAGGAAAAAATAAACTAGAAACTAAGACACTTAGAATCTTAGTTTCTAAGTAATTCAGAATCTTGGAGACTAAATAAAAACAATTTAAAACTTAAACACTTATGGCAGCAGTTAATCCGTATTTAATTTTTAATGGGAATTGCGAGGAAGCATTTCTATTTTATAAATCTGTTTTTGGAGGAGAATTTCCGTATATCGGTAAATTTAGTGATATGCCTTCGGACGAGAACAGTCCAAAATTATCAGATGCTGACGCAAACAAAGTCATGCATGTGTGCTTACCGATTGGTAATACCGTTTTGATGGGAAGCGACAGTAATGATGCTAGCGGCAATGTTGCTTTTGGATCAAATTTTTCTGTTTCTATTAATACAGAAAGTACAGAAGAAGCCGATAGGATTTTCAACGGACTGTCAGCGGGAGGAAATCCTTTCATGCCAATGAATAAAACCTTTTGGGGTGCTTATTTTGGAATGTTTGTGGATAAATTCGGGATTCATTGGATGGTTAATTTTGATGAAAATCCTGCTAATTAAAAGGCTTTAGATATGAAAGTACTAAAATTTATAGGGATTGGAATAGTCGGGCTTATTGCTTTGCTTTTGATTGTAGCAATGATTGTTCCAAAAGATTACACGGTATCGGTTTCTACAACAATCAATAAACCGCAAGTAGTGGTTTTTGATTATGTCAAAATGATTAAAAATCAGGAAAAGTACAGTGTTTGGGTAATGAAAGACCCAAATGTAAAAATTGAATATACTGGCATTGATGGAACTGTTGGCGCCAAATCGTCTTGGGTAAGTATGGACGATAATGTGGGCGTTGGTTCACAGCAGATCACAAAAATTACCGATAATAGAATTGATGTTGATCTACATTTTGAAAAACCGATGAAGGGCGATAATTCAGCGGCCACAATTGTGGAAGCACTTTCGGATAATCAAACCAAACTAACTAGTGAATTCTATGGACGTGCTGATTATCCTATCAATCTGATGTCTTTTGTGTTTAAAGATTTTATCAAAAAGGATCAAACACAAAATTTAGCTAATGTGAAAAATATTTTGGAAAGCCAACCTTAATTTTGAAATTTTTATAAAGCAAAAGAGGCTACCCTTTTTGGATAGCCTCTTTTCTGTTTTAAACTATTGCTCACTTAAATTTTACCGCAAGGTTCGCAAAGCTTTGTGAATCTAATGGTTGAACTTTATAATTACTTCATCATTCCGCCACCACTTTTTACTTTTTCGGTTTCAATATTGGTGTTTTCATTCTGCATTTTCAAGTTTCCAAAATTATAGGTTAATGATATACGGAACGTTCTGGAATCTTGTTTTTGTCTAAAAGAAGTATTTAAATTTTCGCCGGCAATTAATGCGTTTACTTCATTTTGATTGAAAACATCAAAACAATGCAGTCCAATTTTTAAATTCTTATCCATAAAATCTCGGTTGAATGAAATGTCAAACTGCTGAATAGGCTTGGTTATTTTGTAAATCTGCCAATTTCCAGGAGGCAGGTAGAAATACATCATAGAGTTCTTAATTTTCCAAGGTAACATAATCTGCGATTGGAAGGCATAATTAAAGATTGCTTTGTTTTGGTATGGGAAATCATAGCCTTTTATATCTGATTTGATATAATTAAAGTTTACAAAAATGTAATTCATCTCGTCGATGTTGCCCATTCGTTTCTTAAATTCCTCTTTTCCTTTGAAGATATAATCCAATGGAATTGGGAAATTAGCATAAGCACTAAAGGTGTTAAAATGGTCAAACTGCTGATAAGTCTGATTGCTCACAGGTTTAGTTGCGTCAGCATCGGCGCTGAATACAAAAAGGTTGTTGTCTTTTGATGCAGTGTAGTTCATTCCCAATTGTATAAACTGCATCGCCGTGATTTTAAACTCATAATTGTTTAAATATGTTGGATCTAGAAATAAATTTCCCTGTGAAGTATTGTATTGGTCAAAAGCGTTGCTGTTATTCGGGTCTAAATTATTGTAATTGGGCTGATTGATTTTTTTAGAATACGAAGCCGAAATATTTACATTATCATTCACTTCATAAATAGCACTGGCATTTGGGAATAAATTAGTGTTTTTGAATTTTATAGGCTCCGTTAAGGTATTCGTGATTCTTTCTACGTGGTAATCTTCAAAACGCAGTCCTGCTGTAAAATTAAATTTTTTGATTTTTTTCCGAGTTTCGGCATAGAAGGCCAAATTGTTTTCGGAGTAATCAAAATCAATAGTGTTTGTTGCTGAATTGGTGTAATAATTCCCAATATCATTTACTTCCAGTACATTGAATTTTCCTCCCGTATTGATCGAAAAATCCATTTTTTTGAACGGAATCGCAAAGTCGTATTTCAGGTAATAATTTTTTAAATCAAAATTAAGATTACTGTTCACAAATGAGCCTGAATTGGCAATATTATCAACCGCATTCGATTCTGTAATTGGTTTTTTATCAAATAAATTACTGAATGCAGTAATGTCAAGCGTTCGTCCTAAAGTGTCAAGTTTGGTTTTGTACTGCAAACTGATTTCGTGATTTTTATTCTTGTTTTTAGTTGTTCCCTGATTGGAATAATCAATATCGTCACCCAATGTTGTCGCGTCAAAAACAGATCTGTCATTGGCGTAGTTTCCGTTGTAGTTGAATAATAAATTTGATTTTTCGGTCAGTTTGTAATTTGTTCCTAATCGGAAATACAAGTTTCTGTTGGTATTTACGGTAAAGTTTTCCTGTATTAGCTTCTGTATCGGATTAAAAGCGGTAAACTCCTGCAGATTGCTGGTTTTAGAGTCGCTGTCAATGTAATTATACCCAAGCATAGTCTGCCAGCTTAAGTCTTTTTCTTTTCCGTTTAAAAGGATTTGCGGACTTGGCTTTTGGTATTTATTAAAATTATAATTGATGTTGAAACTAGCGTTAATGCCTTTCATTCTTTTTGAGCTAGTAACAATATTTATTACCGAACCGCTGGAACTGGCATCAAATGAAGCGCCCGGATTATAGATGAGTTCTACTTTTTCGATGGCGTTGGCAGGTAAAGTATTCAGGTAGTTTTGTAAATCATTGCCGGATAATGTGCTTGGTGCGCCATCAATATAAATGGTTACTGCTTTTCCGTTTAGAGAGATACCGCCAGTCGGTGAAGTAATTACACCAGGTAATTTTTTTACAGCTTCAAGACTGCTGCCACTGTTGAGCATACCGTTGTCTTTTACACTGATTGTAGTTTTGTCTGAATCTACTTTGATGTATTTTTTTTGAACTGTAACAGTTACATCTTTAAGCGCATTGATTTTCTCTTTGATTGAATCTTTTTCGACTTTTGGAGAAGTCTCTAGATTTGGCGTCGCTTCTTGAGCAAAAATAAAGGTTGTGCTAAGAAGCAATACCGTTAATACTGTTGATTTCATGAATTAAATGATTTTGATTGATGATTGCATAAGACTTTCAAAATCAAAAAATGTTACAACAGTGGATAGAAATAGTTAAGAAAAGTTTTGGAAATTGAATGTACTGATTGTTTGTACGCAGCGTTTCCCACCGCTTCCGCCACAAACGCGATTGGAGGAACATGAGGCAATGATTATGATCATTAGTAGAAAGAATAGTTTTTTCATTAGGAGTTAATTAAATTTTGCATCTTCTTTAATTGTTCGAGATAATCTCTTTTGTTAGATAATCTTGGAATTTTGTGCTGACCTCCCAGTTTATCATTTTTTTTGAGCCAATCATAAAACAATCGCTCTCTAGCAACATTAAGTACTAGCGGATTAAGAGTCATGTTGTTATAGCGTTTGGCTTCGTAATCGGAGTTTAAGGACTGTAAAGTCTCGTCCAAAATTTTTTGAAAAGCTACAATATCTTTTGGCTCTTGCTTAAATTCAATTATCCATTCATGAGCTCCTTTTTGTTTGTCTTTCATGAAGATGGGAGCAACCGTATAATCGACGACTTCGGTTTGAGTAATTTTGCAGGCCTTGGCAATAGCCTGATCAGTGTTTTCGACCATTAATTCTTCGCCAAAAACATTGATGTGATGTTTGGTGCGCCCCGTTACCCGAACGCGGTAAGGATTCAGAGAAGTAAATCGAACAGTATCGCCTATTAAATAGCGCCACAAACCGCCATTGGTTGTGATAACCATTGCATAGTTCTTGAATAATTCGACATCTGCCAGCCGAACTGCTTTTTGGTCTGGTGTGCCAAAGGTATCCATAGGAATAAATTCATAAAAGATTCCGTAGTCCAGCATCAGCAATAAATCACTGGAATTATTCAAGTCCTGAATGGCAAAAAAGCCTTCGGAAGCATTGTATATTTCGTAATATTTGAATTGGTTTTGCGGCAATATTTTTTGGTATTGATCTCTGTAGGGATCAAAACTTACACCTCCGTGAAAGTACACTTCCAAGTTGGGCCAAACTTCCATCAGGTTTGTTTTTCCGGTTTCTTCCAAGACTTTATTCATTAAGACCAGCATCCAAGAAGGAACACCAGCAAAACTCGTTACATTTTCATTTATGGTTTCTTTGATGATAGCGCTCATTTTGGTTTCCCATTCGCTCATTAAAGAAATTTTACTGCTTGGGGTACTGCTGAATTCTGCCCAAATAGGCATGTTTTCAATCAAAATTGCAGACAAATCCCCAAAAAAAGTATTGTTGTTTTCATAAATCTGTGAACTGCCTCCCAAACGCAGACTTTTGCCCACAAACATTTCAGATTCCTCATTGTTATTCAAATACAGGCACAACAAATCTTTGCTTCCTTTGTAATGGCAGTCTTCGAGCGCTTCACTGCTTACGGGGATAAATTTACTTTTGGCATTAGTAGTACCGCTCGATTTGGCAAACCATTTTATAGGAGTTTCCCAAAGCACATTTTGTTCTCCCTGACGGGTGCGTTCAATATAAGGCTCCAAATCTTCGTAGGAAGAAATAGGAACTCTGTCAGTAAAAGTTTTGTATGATTTTATCGAAGCATAATCATATTGCTTGCCATAAACTGTTTCTTCAGAGGAACGGATTAAATTCATCAGCAATTCTTCCTGAACTTCATTAGGATATTTCAGGAAAAGCTCAATCTGGTGAATTCTTTGTTTCAAGAACCAAGAAGCGATAGAATTTATAATTGCTAAGGGCATGGAGATCTATGATTTTAGATAGTAGATTTTAGATTTGAAAAGAGATTTACAAATACTAACTTTGCGATAATACCAAAAATAGTGTTTTTTTATAAAAAACAATTCTATTTGGGTCAAATATTCTAACTCATAAATATAGATTTGCCTGTTGCGGGCTATAATCTAAAATCTGCAATCTAAAATGACATACCAAGGAGTACTTTCTAAAATGCAAACCGAATTTGGGAATCCCATCCAATATTATCTGGTTTTCGAAAACAGTTTTTTAAACATGAATCAGCTTTTAAACAAAGAGCTTGAAATTCATTTTGAAGGATATCAGTGTTTGAACTGCGGTAAAAAGAAAAAAATATTCCGTCAGGGATTCTGTTATGACTGTTTTTATTCAAGTCCAGCGGTGGGGGATTGGATTATGAAGCCCGAATTGAGTACAGCACATCTTGGTATTGCCGACCGTGATTTAGACTATGAACAGAAAGTACAATTACAGCCTCATATTGTTTATTTGGCTTTGTCCAGCGAGGTCAAAGTAGGAGTGACCCGCAAAACGCAAATGCCAACGCGATGGATTGACCAAGGAGCTACGCAGGCAATTTCAATTGTAGAAGTACCCAACCGATATTTGGCAGGAATTACCGAGGTGGCGCTCAAAAATCATTATGTCGATAAAACCAATTGGCGTAAAATGCTCCAGAATGATGTCGTGCCGACCGATTTAATCGCCGAGAAATTAAAAGTGGAAAACCTTATTCCAGCTGAGGTTCATGAATTTTATCATTTAGATAAAAACGACTTGTACGAAATGCATTTTCCGGTTTTGAATTACCCCAAAAAAATAGCCAGCTTAAGTCTGGATAAAACGCCTCATTTCAAAGGTAAACTGACAGGTATCAAAGGACAGTACCTCATTTTTGAAGACGGAACTGTTTTCAATGTTCGCGGTTTTGAGGGCTATGTAGTTTCGATTGATGTTTAGAAAATAGTAATAGTATTTGTGCGTGACCTCGTTAAAAAAATGGAAAAACTTTTTTTTAACGAGGTCGGGCTTTTCATTGCTGTCCCTCAAGCAGTTTACGGTAATGACGAGATTATTTGTAGGAATAAATTAATATATTTGAGGAGTAATAAGTAAAATGAATCTTTATTAAACTACTCGTTTTTTATATACGCGAGAAATTTTTTGTGTATATACAAATTGAAAATAAGCAAAAAACAATATAAAAGAATGATAATGCATCTCCAAAATAAGTTAAAAAATACAATTTTACTTCTAATTTTTCTCTCCTTTCAATATATAAATGCTCAAATAACGCTGACCAATAATGTTGGGACAACACTTGTAAAGACGGATATGGTTTCTTGTGATGAATCTGAGGGGTGGTCAAGAGTATTTAAATTATCGGATTTTGGCATAAAACCAAATGAACAATTTATCATTAAATCGGGACAAATAGGAATTAGTAAATCGAATATTAAGACAGATTTATATGTAACAGTGTATAGTGTTGATGCAGATTATCCAGAATTTCTCGCTACTCCATATCATACAAAGATATTGGGAACTGGTAGTCTTGGGAAAACGCCAATCATTACTGGTGCACCTCAAATTGTCCAGGCAGAATTTGAGACACCAATAGTCGTTCCTGCTGGGATTGATAGAATTTTGGTAACTATATCGAAATCTAAAGACATTTATAACCCAACATTTGCAGAAGTTCTTGTTGCAGGAACGGAAGTAGATAAAGGAGAATCTTTGTATTATGGCTGTAGTACGCGATATACTACAGTTTCTACTAAAAATTTAGCTATTCCTGTTCCAAATGCCAATTTTTTTATAACTGTAACTGGTGATGCTTTTGATGTAAAGACCTCAGGGTTAGTAACTAGATTGTCGCATAATATATGCGATGATGTTATAGAAACAGGTATTCATACTTGTTCGGGAGGTGCAATGTTTTGGGCAAGAGACTTTGCTTTAAAAGATTTCGGTATATCAAACAATGAAGAATTTGTAATTACTTCTGGACAAGTAGGAATTAATAACACAAGCTGGGGTACAGAAGTAACCTTTAATATTTATAAAATAGACGATAATTTTCCAGCTTCGTTTTCGACTGCAGATTTAATAGGAAGTAGTCAAACACAAAGTGTTCCCTATTTAGGCAGTACTAGAGATTCTCGAGTTATACAAGTAGATTTTAATACACCAATAGTTATTCCTGCAGGTGTCGAGAGAATTTTAGTTGAAGCTTATAAAGGACTTGTGCCTAATTCACTAGGAATAGCATTTATATCTGGTTCAGCGCAAGATAATGGTATTTCATGGCAGAGAGGATGTACAAATCTTGCAGGTGGTCCAACATTCGGTTATGATGAATATGTCAATACCGCCTTATTTGGAAAACCCGATGCAAATTTTTACATCAATGTAACGGGAAATGTAAAAAATATTTCTAACCATTTTGAAATGAATTTTTCAAATATCTGTTCTGAATTTTTAAAGGAATTTAGTGTCGATGATCAGTCAAAAGTAGCTTCAATTGTTTGGGATTTTGGAGACCCAGCTTCGGGAGTAAATAATACCTCTACAGATTTATCTCCGTTTCATGATTTTTCTGCAGATGGAACATATACAGTTACAGCTATTGTCACGGCAAAAGATGGAACAATTGAAACTTTAACTGAAACAATTGATGCAAAAGAACCGCCAAAAGCTCATGGTATTAACAATATCCATGCATGCGAAAGTGTTGCGGGTACAGGGATTTCGAAATCATTTGATGTTTCGGCGATTACAGAACAGGTTTTAGGAGGTCAAATCGATAAGGTTGTTACTTTCATTGACGGTAAAGGAAATAAATATACGTCATTACCAAATCCTTTTACCAATACTATTAAAGATAGAGAAACAATAACGGTAAGAGTAAGTCATAAAGATAATCTTTGTTGCTATTCTGAAACCACTTTTGATTTAATTGTAAATCCAATGCCAAACTTATCAACTGTTTCTGATTTAATTGTCTGTGATAATGATACAGATGGTTTTGGGCAATTTAATTTAAAGCCCTTAGAAAAATTAATTATAGGAAGTTCAATAGATATAAAAGTTGAATTTTATCATGAAAACGGGCAAAAAATAGTAACTCCATTAAATGTAATTACGAATCTAATTGCTAAAGAAGAAATAGTAAAAGTAAAAGCCATCAATACAAATACAAATTGCTATAACGAATCAACTTTTAAATTAAAAGTAAGGACGTTGCCAACAGCAAATCCTTTACAAGAACTTCTAGGGTGTGATAATAATAATGATGGAATTTCAGAATATTTTGATACTTCAAATATTGAGTCGACAGTTTTAGGGAATCAAACAGGAATGAAAGTTTCTTATTTTAATGCCATTGGAAATCAATTACTAAGTCCATTGCCCAATCCTTACACAAACACTATTAATAGCAAGGAAACGATTACCGTTAGAGTAACTAATAGTTTGACTAATTGCTATGCAGAAACGCCATTAGTTTTAAAAACAGCTTCTCAGCCACGAATTAATAAGCCAGCTAATAGATACGCTTGCGACGAAGGTAATGGTTTTGCCAGTTTTGATATGTCCAATATAGAAACTGAAATTTTAGGAAATCAATTAGGTCTAAAAATAATGTATTTTGATAGTACTGGAAATCATTTGCCAAGTCCCTTGCCAACTGTGTTTAAAAATACGCAATCAAAATTCCAAACTATAAAAGTAAAGGTTGAGAACGAAATGAACAGTCTTTGTAATGCTGAAACAAGTTTCGATATAATAGTAAATGACTTGCCCAATGTAAAAATCGATAAAACTTATATTTTATGTAATTTGGAGACTTCGTTAAATGTAAACGTTGATAATAATTTAGATGGTTATAGTTGGAAATTTCAAGATGGCGGTATTATTTCAAATACTTATCAGGCAGATTTGGTTAATGCTGGAAATTATGTACTTACAGTTAGCAAATTTCAAAATAATATTTCTTGTGAAAATAGTTTTGAATTTGAATTAATTCGGTCAGCCCTTCCAACTATTACAGAAGTAAAATATAAAGAGTTATCAGAAAATAATTTTATTGAAATTATTGTAGCAGATGATGGTGATTTTGAATATTCTTTAGACGGTATAAACTATCAAGCCAGTAATTATTTTTATAATATTCAAGGAGGAAACTATATTGCCTTTGTAAGAGATAAAGGAGGTTGTGGTGAAGATTCAAAAGAAGTTACTGTAATTGATTATCCAAAGTTCTTTACACCAAATAATGATGGATATAATGATTTTTGGCAGATAAAAGGCATAAGAAAATATCCGAATTCTAAAACATCGATCTTTGATAGATACGGGAAGTTATTGATAGTATTATCTTCTAATGATTCAGGATGGAATGGTTTTTATAATGGAAAAGAAATGCCGTCTGATGATTATTGGTTTAAGACTAATCTTGATGATAAGGATGTTCTTTCTGGACATTTTACACTAAAACGATAAAAGTCAATTTTCACAATAGTCATAAAAAAAATAATGTTAATGATTATTTTTCAAGAAATAAATATAATGGTAATTTAATTTGCTTGGAATAAATGAAGAAACGAATAAAACTGCAATCAAAATTAATTTCAAATCATTTTATTATTACAGATAATAATTAGCTTGCCTTATGGAGTTCTAGAAATAAAAACCACATTCAAGAAATAAAAATTGAATAAATAAAAACAAAAACATTATGGAAGATTCAAAAAATAAAGCAGAAGATACAATCCCAAAAGTAACAGGAATTGGTGGAATTTTCTTTTTTTCGGACAATCCAGCTGAAACCAGAGAATGGTATGCTAAAAATTTAGGTTTTGATGTCAATGAATGGGGTTCAACTTTTGAATCTAGAAATATAGCCAAACCTGACGAAGTAAATCAACTCCAATGGAGTCCCTTTAAAAGCGGAAGCGAATATTTTGTGCCATCCAAAAAGGAATTCATGATTAATTACAGAGTCCAAAATATTGAAGAACTTGTGAAAAATCTAAGAATAAATGGAGTGACTATTCTTGACGAAATGGAAACGTTCGAATATGGAAAATTTATTCATATCATGGATTCCGAAGGAAATAAAATAGAACTTTGGGAACCAATTGATGGAGTGTTATAGAATTGGAAAAGAAAAATAAAGTGAAAATTAAAAAGCCGTCTCCAATTTGTTATTGTGAGACGGCTTTTAGTTTTAATAATTTATGGTTTTGCAGGTTCTGTAGGTTCTGCCGTTTTTTTCTTTTTAAACAATCCGTTGATTAAATCGCCAGCTTTCTTTTTAATATCTTCTTTTTGAGCGCTTGTTTTAGTAGTGTCAGCATCTGTTTTTTTACTGCTGTTTAGCAATTTATCCAATTCTGAAGTTCCTTTTTTAAGCAGTTTATCCGATTGCTGTTTGGCCAATTGCATAGTTAAGTTGGTCATAGCTGCTTTCATATCTGTTGATATTTTTGGATTGCTGAATGAGCCAGTCATTAATGCATTTATTGGAATATTGTCAAATTTGGCTGCGTCAGCAGGAGACATTTTCGCTATAAAGGCATTCGCTTCTTTGCCTAAGTATTTAGCAGGAACATTGAACTTAATGTTGTAATCCATGCTTTGATCAAAACCATGCGTACCGCCAATTGTTGCTTTTATATCCTGATATTTTATGTCAAATGGTTTTACGTTTACTTTCCCGTCTTTAAAAGTCAAAGCTGCTTTGATGTCATTGAGGTTTACTTTGTTTAAATCAATAAATTTCAGATTTGAATTCAAGGCTTTTAATAATGTCGAGTTATTAGCATTTACGGTAGTAGAAAGCAATTGCCCGATCAAATCACCTGAAATTGATTTCAAATCTGGAGTCATTTCAGCTGCATCAAGATTTCCGTTTAATTTGATGGCGGTGTTTATTTTTCCATTTATGATTCCAGCAATTGGAGCTATTTTTTTCAACATATCCAATTGGGTGAAACTTTGTTGAATATCCACTTGGTTTAAGTTAAGATTCATGTCGAAAATTGGTGTTTTTCCTTTTGTGGAAACGGAACCGCTTGCACCTATATTTCCTCCAAAAATGGATGTTTTTACATTTTCTAAGGTTACTTTCTCATCTTTGATAATCATTTTCCCTGAAACATCTTTTAGTGTTAAGTTGTCATACAAAACCGTGTTGGCTTTTGCGGTAAGCGTACAATTTAAGAAGGCTGGGATTTTCAGTGGTTCAGATTTTTTTGATTGTGCAGGTTTAGTTTCAGTTGTTGCAGCTGTTGCAGCGGGAGCAGTGCTGGTTGTCATGAAATCACTAACAGCAAGCTGGTTTGAAGACAAGTTGAAATTTCCTTTCAATTCTTGTTTTCTAAACATAAAACCATAAAAATTATCCAAAACTCCAGTTACGCTAAGGTCGCTTTTTCCAGTTTTGGCATTGAACTGTTTTAAATGTACCTGACTTGGATTGAATTGTACCAAGGCATTGCTGATGGTCATGTTTTTACCGTTTCCGTCGTCATAATTAAATCCTGTTAAGCCAATAGTTCCTGCATTATTAATGTTTTGATACTGGCTTTTTTCAACCGAAGCCATGTCAAATTTGGTAGTTACATTTGCTTTAAGAATACCTGTAAGCGGTTTGTCCAGTTTTATTGGATACGCTTTAGAAAGATTGGCTAAATTAATTGTTCCTTTCAAAGCGGCATCAACTAACGCATTGGTGCTTATGTTTTTTATATTGGCTTTGGCATCAAAAACATCTTGGTCTATTCTAAAAGAAAGTTTGTCCAGATTAACATAAGTGTCATTCATGATACCCGTTTCATTTACAATTTTAGTATCGATTACAATGCTTTGAACCGATTTTGGCAAGTTAGGATATTGAAAAGATCCGTTATTGGAAGCAATGGCGATGTTGAATTTAGGAATGGTCGTGTCTGTAAGCATACCTTTGGCAAAACCGTTAACCGTAAAATCTCCAGTCGTTTTTACACCCTCTAAACTGGAAGAATAAGCAGCAGGAATCAATCCCAAGAAGTTCTTGAATGAAGAAGTAGGTGTTTTGAATTTCAAGTCATACACTTGTCCTGCATCAACCATTTGAATAAAACCGTCAAATTCTAGCGGTAACTGATTGATTAAGGCTTTATTTTCTTTAAAAGTGTATTTGCTTTTCTCTAAATCAATCCCAAGAACTGCGTCCAGTGACAAGGCAATATTTTTCATGTAATTGATTTTGCCCATATCAAATGAAACTTTAGCCGTTGATTTAGTGTCTAAATCCAATTTAGAACCACTAAAATCCCCTGTTCCTTCATGATTTAAGCTGTCAATGACCATTCTCATTTGTGAAGCTTCATCGAAATATTGAAATTTGAAATTTTCAATTTGATATTTCTGGATTTTCAATGACATTGGTTCACTTTTGGTGTCTTCTTTGGGTTTGTTGTCTTTCAAAGCAATATCGAAATTACCAATTCCATCTTTGTTGAATATAATATTGATAAAACCGTTTTTTGAAGTAATTCCTTCAATTTCCATAGCTTCTTCCTTGCCTTTGAACAATTCTTTGATTGACATTTTTAAATTCAATTCGCCTAAAGAAACCAATGTGTCTCCTTCAAAAGGAGCTTTGTTGATAATCAGTAATTTGTCTAAGGTTACAGTTGCTTTTGGGAAATTTTTGAATAAGCTCAAGTCCGCATCTGCAAAAGAAACTTTGGCATCCACTTTTTCATTGATGGCCTCAGTAATTTTAGCCTTTATTTGATCTTTAAAGAAATAAGGAATTGCAAATAAAGATATTGTAAGCAGAAGCAATACAATTCCAACGATTTTTAAAATTTTCTTTAGCATATAGATTTAGTAATTTGGGTTATTATTTACAAAAATAAGCGTTTATTAATTAGTTGCTCTGTAAAATTTTCATAAAAAGAAACCCTTTCCGTTTAAAACGGAAAGGGTATGGGTTTTATTATTTAAAAAAATTACTGTATCGAAATTTCAAAAGGCATTCTGGCTTGGATTCCTTTTTGAAGCTGTACTTTTTTAACTTGCTGTAAAAGGAAATAATTTTCTTCACCTATTTCTTCTTTGATTAAAGCTTCTTTTGATTTGGCAAAAGGAAGTTTGGCAAATATATCTGCGAAATCTTTTTCATATTCTGGGAAGTTTTGAGTAGAGTAGTCTTTTATTTTGGACAATGAAGCAGCTTCTTTTATAGCGTCATTTAAATTTCCAATTTTATCTACTAAACCAATTTTTTTAGCCTCTGTACCTGTCCAAACACGGCCTTGCGCAATCGAATCCACTTGAGCAAAAGTCATTTTTCTGCCTTCAGCAACATGTGTTACAAAAGTTTTATATACGCGTTCGATTCCTTCCAGAGTTACTTTTTTATATTTTTCTTTCAAAGGGACAAATGGGCTGTAATTTGCATTTTCATTTGTTGTTATTTGTTCGGTGTTAATTCCAATTTTGGTAGACAATTGGCTGAAGTTCGGTAAAACTCCAAATACTCCAATTGAACCAGTAATAGTGTTTTTTTCGGCAAAAATGGTGTTGGCATTACAGGCAATATAATAGCCGCCAGATGCTGCATAGTTCCCCATGGAAACCACAACTGGTTTTACTTTTTTGGTCAATTCAATTTCTCTCCAAATTAAATCAGATGTCAGGGCACTTCCTCCAGGGCTGTCTACACGAAGCACGATGGCTTTAATGTCTTTGTTTTTTCTCGCTTCTTGAAATGAACGGCGCATTGAACCTTCACCAATTACATCAACATCACCTTCACCGCTTTGAATTTCGCCTTGCGCATAGATTACTGCAATCTGATTGTCTGTTTCTGAAAGTATTGAAGTTGTTGCTATTTTCTGAGCATAATCAGTAACGTATACTTTATTATAATCTTCATCAGTGGCTACATTCAACGCTTTTTTGATAGCCTGATGATATACATCTTCATAAGCGACAATGTCGATAAGTTTATTGGTTTTGGCCATTTCTGGAGTACGGGCTAATAAGCCGGTAGCAATTTCATTTAATCGTGCGATGGATATATTACGGCTTGCTGAGATGTCTGCTAGGACTGAACTCCAAACAGAATTTAACAAAGCGGTGGTCTGTTCTCTATTGGCATCACTCATTTTGTTTTCAAGGAAAGGTTCAACGGCACTTTTGTATTTTCCGTGACGAATAACTTCCATTTTTACTCCTGATTTTTCCTGCAGGTCTTTAAAGAACATTATCTCAGTCGATAATCCTTTAAAGTCAAGATCTCCAGCCGGATTTAAATAAATGGTATTGGCTACAGAGTTCAAATAATAATCTCTCTGGGAATAATCATTGGCGTAGGCCATAACAAACTTTCCAGATTTTTTAAAGTCATTCAAGGCTTCTCTAAGTTCTTTGCTTTGGGCTAAACCTAAAGAAGAATTTTGATTTAAAATAGATATTCCTTTGACGTCACTGTCTGTTTTTGCTGCTCCAATAGCATTGATGATATCGGTAAGGCCGACATTTTTTTTCTCTGAAAATACATCCATCCAAGGGTCTTTGTATTTTCCGGCATAGTCATTTGATATATCTTCCAAGTTCAATTCGATAACCGAATTGCTTTTGACTTCAATTCCTTCAGATTCACCTCCAAAAAATGCTCCGATGAGCACTATGCCAAAGAAAAACAACATGAAAAAAACAAAAATACCAATGATGGTAGCCATTACATTTCCTAAAAATCTCATAAATTCTATTTTATTGATAAGTATTTAAAAGTGTTGATTTGTTACAGTGATGAATGAAAATAAAATGCAACACAGTGGGCAAATATACTGTTATTCTAAAATTCTTTTAGTTAATTTGTGCTTAATATGGAACTACAGCATCAAGTCATTTTATCTCTAGGAAGTAATCAGGGCAACCGATTGAAAAACATCGAATTGTGTTTGGAGTTAATTCATCAGGAAGTTGGGACTATTATAAAAGTTTCTAACTTATATGAAACGCCTTCCTGGGGATTTGAAAGTGAGGCGTTCTATAATTGCGCTTTGGTTTTGCATACTTCTAAAACACCCGAGAAGATTTTAGAGAAATGTTTGATAGTTGAAAAAAAATTAGGCCGTATCCGCAATGAAAATGCGGGATATCAATCCAGAATTATTGATATTGATTTGATTGCTTTTGACTTTGAAATCATTAATGTTGATCATCTTCAAATTCCACATCCCTTGATGCAAAACCGAAAATTTGTTTTGCTGCCTTTTCAGGATTTAAATTTAGATTGGGTTCATCCTGTTTTGAGAAAAACAATTCCCGAGTTAATTCAGATAACGCCTGATGATAGTATTTGTGAAGTAGTTCAGGAATTAGCAAGCCCATTGAATGCTATTCGTTTAAATCAGTATAATTATATTGCTATTGAAGGGAATATTGGTGCTGGGAAATCTACTTTGGCGCTAAAAATGGCTCAGGATTTTAATGCTAAAACCGTTTTGGAACGTTTTGCAGATAATCCTTTTTTGCCTAAATTTTATGAAGATCAAAGCCGGTATGCTTTTTCACTTGAGATGTCATTTTTGGCAGACAGATACCAGCAATTATCAGATGATTTGTCACAGTTTGATTTGTTTAAAGACTTTATTATTGCCGATTATCATATTTTTAAATCGCTGTTGTTTTCTAAAATTACTTTAGAAGTTGATGAGTTTAGATTGTATCGAACACTTTTTGATATCATTTATAAAGAAATGCCAAAACCTGATTTGTATATTTATCTGTACCAAAATACAGACCGTTTACTGCAGAATATAAAAAGCCGCGGCAGAAGCTATGAACAGGATATTACGGCTGAATATCTGGAAAAAATAAACAGAGGTTACTTGGAATACATCAAGACTCAAACTGATTTGAATGTCTTGGTTATTGATGTTTCCGATCGTGATTTTGTAAGCAATCAAGAAGATTATCTTTTTGTTTTAAATAAAATTCAGGAGAAAAACAATCTGTAATATTATCTCTTTAACGAAAAATGACCTTTTAACTCTGGACTGTTTTTGTCTAATTTTAGTACATACCAATAATCGGAAGCGGGTAATGGATTTTTGTTAAAAGTACCGTCCCAAGTATGGTTATAACTATTAAGCAGAGTGATTAATTTTCCATAACGGTCAAAAACAGTTACTTCGCCTGATGGATAATTTATCAAACCTTTTACTTCCCATATATCATTATAGCCATCATTGTTTGGGGTGAAAAATTTAGGAACAATAATAACAATAAATGGTTTTTGGTCAATACTGCATAAATTAACTTCTCGAACATACGCAGTTTGCAGTCCGCTTGGCGCATTCGTGAAAACATTAGAACTTTGATAATTAACTCCATCTATAGAAAATTCAAAATAATTTTCGTTTTGAACTAGTTCTATAGTAACTGTTGTTTCATCAACTGTTACATTTTTTATTTCGGGTTTATTGTTTTCTACAACATCGATTGTTTTTTTGCTAGTACAGCTTTCAGGGGCAGGACTGGTTACATCTACTGTAAAATTCCCTTTGTCTATAACATCTATGGTTTGTGTTACAGCGCCAGTTGACCACAAGTAAGTCATATTTTGTATACCTGCGTCTAAAGTAATAGTTTGAGAAACACACTTTGTGCGAGTTTGATCACTCACAGGGGGAAGCGGATAAATAGTTATGTTAACTTCAGTTTTTTGGGTGTTGACACAACCGTTATTAACAGTCTCGGCATAATAAATAGTGTTGGCGGTAATAATTGGAGTTGTAAAAGATGAGCCAGATCCTACAATGGAGCCGTTATTTTGTGAATACCAGTTTACTGTTCCAGCCGAAGTTGTAGCTGATAAAGTAAGTGTTCCTTGTCCGCATCTTGTGACAGGTGAGTTGGTTTGTGTTATAGATGGTGTTGTTTTTACAGTTGCAATTACTTCTTTTCTTGAGTTAGGACAACCTGCATCTACATAATAGGATGTAGTTGCTGTCAATATTGGGGTTGTAAAACTTGTTCCGCTTCCTTGTAAATTTCCAGCTGTTGCCGCATCATACCAATTAATTGTTCCAGTTGAAGTAGTTGCTTGAAGTGTTACGGTTCCAGCATCACATCTTGATGCAGGTGTTGTGCTAGATATGGCGACGATTGTCAAAGTAGTACTTGCTGAAAGCTGTAAAACAGGATCTCCAGCTGTTCCGCCATATTCAACAATATAGCCTTTAGGCTGGTAATTGCCACTGGGATCACCTGCATTTTTCAAATCGTTCCAAGAACCTGCTATTCCAACTCCTGGAGCGGTAATATGGGCATAATCTTCATCGCCCAATTGATTGGGTTCATTTGAGTTCCAAAAGGCAAAATTAGGGGTTGATCCATTGGAAGTGCCATTCCAAAAAATGGTTCCTGCTTCTGGACCTGTCATCCATTTCCAAGTTCCTTCTGTTTCTTGGTCAGATCCTCCAATCCAGCCTGCGCCTGGAGCTTGTTTTCCTGCTAGCTGAGCTTCATCAGCAGCTGTAATGGTGGCCAAGTAGCCTTTCAATCCATAATAAGTCTTTAAATCTGCAGCTACTCTTGCGTCAGTCCAGCTAATTCCTATGTTAGGTACATATTCATAATAATGACCATTGCGTGGTAAATAATTAGCTTGCCCTATGCTGATTGAAAAGTTACGAACTCCACTAGGGGTAGCTGATGAACTGCTAAATTGAACTTCTTTTATAGCATTCTCAAAATCGGTATAGGATACAGGTATTCCAGTTGGACTTTTTAGCGTTAACTTACCTTCGTTTGCATTCCAGTTACTTTGAATTGTGGAATGTGCAAAAGGATTATTTAAGGTTAATTGATCCTCCCCATTTATGTAACCAGATGAAATTTGAATATAAATTGCATCTGTACTTGTGTCGTCAGGATCGGTTATAGAAATAGTGGTAACAATATTGACACTTGTTAAAGGACAATAGGTTTGATTGCCAGTTGCAGTTAGTACAGGAGCTGCATTGGCTAAAGAATGTTTAGAATTATTGAATGCTTTAAATGTTTTTTTAGGTGCAGGAACTGCATAGCTAAAAGTGTAAACAAAAAGCACAAAAAGTAGTGTTATAGTGAAGAGAGATCTAATTTTCATTTTATAAAAATAAGCTTTTATATCAAAACGCAAAACTTTGGTTAAAAGATTATTAGATAAAAATACTGCTTAAGCACAAATTAGCTTTTAGTTGTTAAATTGTTTAAATAAATCCCAAACGACAATCCCAGCGCTTACTGAAATATTCAACGAATGTTTTGTTCCCAGTTGCGGAATTTCAATACAGCCGTCGCATAAAGCTACAGCTTCCTGCGCCACGCCATAAACTTCGTTTCCGAATAATAAAGCATATTTCTGATTTTTATCGACTTTAAAATCTTGCAGGAAAATCGAACTTTCTACTTGTTCAATGGCAAGAGTAACAATTTTTTCTTTTTTTAAATTTGTAATAACTTCAAGTACATTTTCGTGATGTTCCCAAGTTACTGTTTCGGTAGCACCTAGAGCAGTTTTATGAATTTCTTTATTGGGTGGAGAAGCGGTAATACCGCACAAAATTATTTTTTCTATCAGGAAAGCATCGGCAGTTCTAAAAACAGATCCGATATTATGCAAACTGCGAATGTCATCCAAAACTAAAATTAAAGGGGTCTTTTTAGATTTCTTAAAATCATCTATTGATTTTCTCTCCAGTTCACTGTTTTCAAGTTTTCTCATGTAAATAGTGTTTATAAAAAAGGCTTCCTAAAAATCAGGAAGCCTTTCTTTTATTTTATAAAAAGAGTATTAGCTTTTTGTCGCAGCTGGTGCGGCATCTGGCAAAACAGTACCTTTAATCGTTAGTGTTTTAGTTGGCTGTCCTTCAGCATTTGAAGTTACAGTTACTGTTTTTGTAAAGGGACCAACTCTGTCTGTAGCATATCTTACTCCAATAACTCCTTTTGCTCCTGGAGCAATTGGCTCTTTTGGCGTAGTAGGGACAGTACATCCGCAAGATCCTTGTGTATTTGTAATAATTAATGGTTTGTTACCATTATTAGTGAATACAAACTGACGGTTAGGCTCTGCATTGTGAGCGATAGTTCCATAATCAATAGTTTCATTTTCAAAAACCATTCCTGCACCATCTACTTTTGGTAATGCAGCAACTGCAGTTGTTTTTGCTTTTTTTGCTTTTTTAGAAGTCTCTTGGGCGTTAGAAATTGTTGTTCCTAAAACAGTTAGCATCGCTAATAGAAGTATTTTTTTCATAGTCTTTTTAGATTTGATTGACAAATTTATACAAATTAACAAAATTGTATCGTAAATTTTTCTTAAAACTAATTTAATTTTTTTTCACCTTAGTTTTTTGCTGTATAAAATTATAAATTCGCTGAGTTTTTTATTCACTCAAATACAACAATTTTGGCAGCAAAAGATAAGATAGTTAAAGAGACTCCATTAATGAGACAGTACAACGAAATCAAGAGGAAATATCCTGATGCTTGCCTGTTGTTTCGTGTTGGGGATTTTTATGAAACTTTTGGAGAAGATGCAATTCGGGCTTCAAAGATTTTGGGTATTACGTTAACTAAAAGAGGGGCAGGTTCCGAAACTGAGACTGCACTTGCCGGTTTTCCGCATCATTCTATAAATACCTATTTGCCTAAATTAGTCAAAGCGGGACTTCGAGTAGCTATTTGTGATCAATTGGAAGATCCAAAAATGACCAAAACGATTGTTAAACGCGGAGTAACCGAATTGGTTACGCCTGGTGTTTCTATGAATGACGAGGTTTTGCATTCTAAAACCAATAATTTTTTGGCCGCGGTTTATTTTGCCAATAAGATGATTGGCGTTTCATTTTTGGATGTTTCTACGGGTGAGTTTCTTACTGCTCAAGGAAATGCCGAATATATAGATAAACTGCTTCAGAATTTCAATCCAAGTGAAATTTTGGTTCCAAAAAACAATAAGAATGAATTCCGTGAAACTTTCGGAGAGGATTTTCATAATTTTTACTTGGAAGACTGGATTTTCAAAGAAGATTATGCTCTGGAAACGTTGACGAAACATTTTCAGACTGTATCTTTAAAAGGTTTTGGTATCGAAGAATTAAGGGAGGGAATCATTGCATCGGGTGCCATCCTTTATTATTTATCCGAAACACAGCATAATAGAGTGCAGCATATTACGGCAATTCATCGAATTGCTGAGGATGCTTATGTTTGGATGGACCGATTTACGATTCGGAACTTAGAGTTGTACCATAGTTACAATCCTAATGCCGTTACGCTATTGGATGTAATTGATAAAACGCTTTCGCCAATGGGTGGACGTTTGTTAAAACGCTGGCTGGCTTTGCCATTAAAAGACAGTAATAAGATAAAAAGCCGTCATCAAGTGGTTTCTTATTTAAAAGAGAATCAAGATGTTTTAAAAAACATTCAGAATCAAATCAAACAGATTTCAGATTTGGAGCGTTTGATTTCCAAAATTGCTACGGGGAAAGTTTCTCCTCGCGAAGTGGTTTATTTGAAAGAATCACTGGACGCTATTATTCCGATAAAAACTTTGGCTTTGTCAAGTCCGCAGGAAGCTGTAAAAGTAATTGGAGACAGCTTGCACAGTTGTGATCTGCTTCGCGAAAAAATACAAATAACCTTAAATCAGGATGCGCCAGTGGCAATTGCCAAAGGAAATGCTATTGCTAAAGGTATTAATGCTGAGTTGGATGATTTACGTGCAATATCCACTTCTGGGAAGCAGTTTTTGGAAGGAATCGAAAAAAGAGAATCGGAACGCACAGGGATTTCTTCATTAAAAATATCATTCAATAATGTTTTCGGATATTATATTGAAGTACGGAATACGCATAAAGATAAAGTTCCTGGAGAGTGGATCAGAAAGCAGACACTTGTTAGTGCAGAGCGTTATATCACGGAAGAACTTAAGGAATATGAAACTAAAATTCTGGGAGCTGAAGAGAAAATTCAGAAAATTGAAAGCGATTTATTCGAGCAGTTAGTAAGTTGGGTGGCTACGTACATAAAACCTGTTCAGATGAATGCTAATTTAGTAGCTCAACTGGATTGTTTGTGCTGTTTTACACAACTAGCAATTGAGAATAAATACGTTTGCCCAGAAATTGACGAAACATTCGAACTTGAAATAAAAGAGGGGAGGCATCCTGTGATTGAAAAGCAGTTGCCAGTTGGTGTCCCATATATTACCAATGATGTTTTCTTGGATAGAGAAACACAGCAGCTGATTATGATTACTGGACCCAATATGTCGGGTAAGTCGGCTATTTTACGTCAAACGGCTTTGATTGTATTGCTGGCTCAAATAGGAAGTTTTGTTCCTGCGGAAAGCGTTAGAATGGGTATTGTTGATAAAATATTCACCAGAGTAGGGGCTTCGGATAATATTTCGATGGGGGAGTCTACTTTTATGGTTGAAATGAATGAAACGGCTTCGATTTTGAATAATATTTCCGACCGGAGTTTAGTGCTGTTAGATGAGATTGGAAGGGGAACCAGTACTTATGACGGAATATCCATCGCTTGGGCAATAGCCGAATTTTTGCATGAGCATCCATCCAAAGCCAAAACATTATTTGCGACGCATTATCACGAATTGAATGAAATGAGCGAGACGATGCCTCGAATCCAGAATTACAATGTATCGGTAAAAGAGCTGAAAGATACGGTGCTTTTTATTCGAAAATTGGTAAAAGGAGGAAGTGCTCACAGTTTTGGTATTCATGTGGCCAAGATGGCCGGAATGCCTCAATTGGTTATTTCAAGAGCGCAAAAAATGCTGAAAAAGCTAGAAAAAAACCATTCGAGCGAAGTGCTGAACGGTGTAAAATCGACCAATGAAGAGATGCAGATGAGTTTCTTTAATCTTGACGATCCTTTGTTGGAAGAAATCAAAGAAGAGATTGTAAATTTGGATATAAATGCTATTACTCCGGTTGAGGCATTGATGAAGCTTAATGAGATTAAAAGAATGCTGACTAGAAAATAAATTTTTTACGGGTTTAAAGTTATCGTTGTCAGAACATTAATTTTTATCTTTAATTTTTTTAAAAAAAAGGTTTGTGTAATTGAATAAAAGTTCTAAATTTGCAACCGCAATACTAATCAAGTGTTGTGGTTCTTTTTAAGAATGAAATGCGAAAATAGCTCAGTTGGTAGAGCGCGACCTTGCCAAGGTCGAGGTCGCGGGTTCGAGCCCCGTTTTTCGCTCATCGTGTTATGCTCGGATGGTGAAATTGGTAGACACGCTGGACTTAAAATCCAGTGAACAGCAATGTTCGTGCGGGTTCAAGTCCCGCTCTGAGTACAAGAAGGCTTCAAACTATGTTTGGAGCTTTTTTTATTTAAAAATATGATGATAAATCAGTTTGGTGTCAAATGATTTAATCCTGGAATCTGCAATCTAATTCTTAATCTAAAATCAAATGGGGGCCTTTGTAGTTAGTAAAAGATTTGATGATCAGTATAAATTTGTGTTTACTTCAAGAAAAGGAAAAGTGATTTTTACGAGCATGAAGTATGAGCTTAAATTTGAATGCGAAGAAGCGATTGAATATTTTAAAAGGAATATTGGCTTGGCGACTTTTGAAAAGCATAAATCAGCAGGAGGAAAATATTTTTTCAGACTGTTTTTAGATGAAGCGCCTTTTGCTTTAAGTAGAAAATATACTACTGAATTAAGAGTTCAGAAAGGAATTGACGAAATCGTTAAGTTTGCCTCGGTTTCTGAAATTTTGGATTTCTCAGATAATGATTTGATTTTTTTGGATTGATATTTTGTAAATAATCTAATCAAAATCATATATAAAAAAGCCGTTTCAAAATTATTGAAACGGCTTTTTTATATATGATTGAAAAAAATATTAATATCTTCCTCTGTCTCCACCACCACGGTTATCTCCACCACGGCTGTTTCCACCATAACCTCCGCGAGAATCACCTCCACGGTTGTTGTTAAAACTTCTTCTTTCGCCTTCTGGTTTTGGTTCAGATTTGTTAACAACGATTGCACGTCCTTGAACTGTAGCTCCGTTCAATTCGTCAATTGCTTTTTGAGCTTCATCATCATTTGTCATTTCAACAAAACCGAATCCTTTACTTCTTCCTGTAAATTTATCTGTGATAATTTTAACTGAATCAACTGCTCCGTATGCCTCGAAAGACTCTCTTAAATCTGCTTCCTCAATACTGAATGGAAGGCTTCCAACAAAAATATTCATAAGTACTTATTTATAATAATTAGAACAAATGTACTCTATTTTTTTTCTAATCAACTATGAATTAGCTTATTTATCAGATATTTTATGAAAAAGCTCTGTTTCGTTGTGTTGTTCTTCTTCTAGTTTAACATTTAAAAACCGTCTTCTGTGCTATTATTAATTTAAGAATCAACGCAAATAGAATCTGCCAGATAAAATAAGGAGCTTTATGAACTTTGCTTTTGGAGTTTAGCTATGTCTTAATTTCCTAAACAATACAATTCAAAAAAAACAATAGCTAAAGTTGTTTTGGTGAATTAGTTTCAATGGTAACTGGAACTTTGTAAAAAATCCCTTTTTGGAAATTCACATTAGTTCCGGTCAAAGGATCAACGGATTCATTTTTTGCATTAAATTTAAACTCTCCAGTAACTGTGTGGTTTATGGCATCAAATTCTGTAATTACAATTTGGCCATCGCCCCAGTTTTTGCCCGTTGAAAAAACAGTAATAATTTCATTAGTCTTTTCTTTTACTATTACTTTATTAGTAATATCCATTCCAAGCAGATAGGTTTTAACTGTAGTACTTGCAGTTTTTAATATTAAAGCATCATTTTTTTGATAAGCAGTTATTGTTAGTGAACCATCAGTAGACTGAAGAGCATTCATTAAAGTGGCTCTCCAAAGGACGTTGTCTTTTAATCCTTGTACAGCGGGATTGTTGAATTTAACTTGATCTTCACAAGACACTAAACTAAATAAAAGTATTATAACTGAAATAAATCTGCGCATATATTTTAATTTTGAATCACAAAAATAGAGGATTTTTAATTTCATTAGGGCTTTTTCTCATGTCAAATAAAATAAAAATACAGCTAATGAACTATTAATCATTAAAATAATAAACTTTTTAGATTGTTTCGATAAAAGATGTATCTTTGCACCCTTAATTAATAGAGGTCGAGTACCTCAAAATTTAATCATACGATTATGTCAGTAAAAATTAGATTACAAAGACACGGTAAAAAACAAAAACCGTTTTACTGGGTTGTAGCAGCAGATGCTCGCTCAAAAAGAGATGGTAAATACCTTGAAAAAATTGGTACTTACAATCCTAACACAAATCCTGCAACTATCGAATTAAATCTTGATAGTGCTGTAAAATGGTTGCACAATGGTGCTCAGCCTACTGATACAGCAAAAGCTATTCTTTCTTATAAAGGAGCTTTATTGAAACACCACCTTGATGGAGGTATTCGTAAAGGTGCTTTGACTCAAGAACAAGCTGATGCAAAATTAGCAGCTTGGTTAGAAGCTAAAGCTGGAAAAGTTGATGCTAAAAAAGACGGTTTATCTAAAGCGCAAGCTGATGCTAAAGCTAAAGCTTTGAAAGCAGAACAAGCTGTAAACGCAAAACGTTTGGCTGATGCTGCTCAAGCAGAAGCTGATGCTATTGCTGCTGCAACTCCTGCTGTTGAAGAAGAAGAAGTTGTTGCTGAAGCAGAAGAAACTCCTGCTGCAGAAGAAAATAACGAAACAACTGAAGCATAATTTAGTAGGCGAAAATGCGTAAAGAAGATTGTTTCTATTTGGGTAAAATCGCCAAAAAATTTAGTTTCAAAGGGGAAGTCTTAGCTTATTTAGACACAGACGAACCTGAGTTATACGAAAACTTGGAATCAGTGTTTGTTGAATGCAACAAACACCTGGTTCCTTTTTTTATTGAAAACAGCTCACTTCACAAAAACGATTTCCTCCGTATTCGTTTTGAAGATATAAATACTGAAGAAGGAGCGGATGCACTTTTAGGAAGCGATCTTTATCTTCCTCTAAAAATGCTGCCCAAACTTACGGGCAATAAATTCTACTTTCATGAAGTAATTGGTTTTGAAGTAGAGGACAAACGCTTGGGTTATGTTGGAGAAATTCAGTCTATCAATGATACCACTGCTCAGCCTCTTTTTGAAGTTCTTAAAGGAGATGCTGAAATCTTGATTCCGATGATTGATCATTTCTTGGTGAAAATTGATAGAGAAAACAAAAAAATCATTATGGATTTGCCAGAGGGTCTTATAGAAATGTATTTGTAGAAAACGTTTAGTATTTAGTTTAAAAAAAATCTGAAATCAAAATTCTATATGTTTCAATTTAAACAATTTTCCATTGAACAAGACCGTTGCGCAATGAAAGTTGGTACTGATGGTGTTTTGCTAGGTGCTTGGACTCCGATAGAAAACAATCCTTTCAGTATTCTGGACATTGGAACAGGAACGGGAATAATTGCTTTAATGCTGGCACAAAGAAGTGCCTCGCAACAAATTGATGCTTTAGAAATTGACGAAGAGGCTTACGAACAAGCTACAGATAATTTTGAAAATTCCCCTTGGAATGACCGTTTGTTTTGTTTTCATGCTGGTTTAGATGAATTTGTCGAAGAGCCAGAAGATGAGTATGATTTAATTGTTTCTAATCCTCCTTTTTATGGCGAAGATTATAAATCTGAAAACGGACAACGAGATCTGGCACGTTTTCAAGAGGCGATGCCTTTTGAAGATTTGATTGAGGCAGTTGCTTTGTTGCTTTCTGAGAGTGGAATTTTTTCTGTTATAATTCCTTTTAAAGAAGAAGAAAAATTTAGGGCTATTGCAAAAGAATACGAATTATATCCCCTAAAAATTACACGTGTAAAAGGAACTCCTATCACGGAAACTAAACGCAGTTTATTGGCTTTTAGCCGAAATGAAATTACTTCTTTTCTTATTGATGAATTAATTATCGAAACCGCCCGACATATTTATACTCCCCAATATGTTGAACTTACAAAGGATTTTTATTTAAAAATGTAAGACTTGTTTTTTTTCTATGGCAAAAGTAGATTTTTCAATTTTATTGAGTGAAAATCTTGTTGGCTGACTTTTTTTGTTCGAACATAGTCCGTTCTCCCTCCAAAAAAATTCTTTCTTCTTAATCCTTATGTTTATTTTTATTGCATTTATTAGCTCAGGCTCCGAGTATTTTTAACAAAAATTTCTCTTTGGGAGTTATGGACGTGCGGGAATAGCTTACGACCAATGTTATTAAGTTAAGGGATTTTAGATTGAGGATTGCTTCGCCTGTTCGCCTTTCAGGCTCGGGTAACGATTTCAGATTTCAGATTTGGTGTGACTAAATATTAGATTGTCGATTTTGCAAGGCGTATTACATCTGAAATCAGAAATCGTTAATCAAAAATCAGCAATCATTTTATCATTTAATCCTTAACTTAATGACATTGAGCTAGAGGAACGTGGTACATAAAAGATTGGTTGTATTTACTCCATGAATTTGATTTGGTTTGGAAGAAAGATGGTACGCAAGACTTTGGTCAGATGACCAAATTTACAATTGCTCCAACATTTGTTCCAACTGCGGAAAGAGATGTTTGGGCGAGGCCTCATTTTAGATTGGTGTATAGTATAGCTCATTATAATAAATTTGCTGCAGACAATCTTTATTCCCCTTATCTCGTGCAAAGCGTACCAAGAGCTGGGGACAATATTCAAATACTAAAATAAAATAGTGGCTTTGGTAATAATAAAAAAGTTCCAGTAATTTGAGATTCAAAAATCACGCTATTACTGGAACTTTTATTTAAGTTAATTTGTGAAGCAGTCAGTTACTTTGCTATACAATAGGTGTTTTCTGGATCTACATCGCCATCTGGAAAGTTTTTGGCATGGAAAGTTCTTTTTATTGTAAAACAATCACCATCGATGCTAATAATGGTCATGACAATTTTGTCTCCGACCTCCATCTGCGACTCTACAAGCTTTTTAACACAAGTTACTTCATATTCACAGTCGCTCAGCCACTTTACGCTCCAAACTAGCTGAAGAACTCCATTGTCAAAACTTTCTTGAGTTGCGCCTTTTATCACAAAAGATTTTTTAGGATAATCAGGATTATACGCTTTGATGTTTTTAAGTTTACTGCAATCCAGTGTTTGTGAGTATCCTATTGACCCAGCTAATAATAATAAAATAAGTATTTGTTTTTTCATAATTTTAATTTAGACTGATTTGGGGTAAAACAGTTGATTAATATCTATTAATTTATTTACGCAATATTACAAAATTGTATTACTCTATCCAATATTTTACCCTTCCCTTTTTGATGTAGAATTGCAAAAAGTTGTTCGTTTCAATTATTATTTTATTGATTGCATTTGGATAATAGTCTTTAAAAAAATCAGACTTTTCATCTGCTGGCCAATTTTTGAGTTTCGAATAATTTTCCTTGCGGGGAAACAAATATTGAACTGAAATGAAATATGTAAAAGGATAATATTTTTTTTATTAAAAATGATTTTTTTGGTTAATAATCTTAGAGCTTAAATGATTTTTTTCTTAATTTTATGATAATTGGGATTTCTTTTAAACAATAAGCTTTTAGCGTAAACAATAATCAGCTAAATTATTTTAAAAAAAAGAATGATTAAAATAACTCACCCTTTGTGGATGTTGTGGTTTTATTGAAAATAAAAATTTAAGTAAAATTATTTTTTATAACATTATATATTGGTTTTGTTATATTTCTTTATGTAGATTTGTATTGACTAAAAAAAATATCATGAGACCCGATTTATTTCAAGCCCCAGATTATTACAATCTAGATGATTTATTAAGTGAAGAACACAAACTCGTTCGTGATTCTGCCCGTGCTTGGGTAAAACGTGAAGTTTCACCTATCATAGAAGAATACGCTCAAAAGGCTGAATTTCCAAAACAAATCATAAAAGGATTGGGAGAAATAGGGGGATTTGGCCCTTATATTCCTGTAGAATATGGCGGTGCTGGATTAGATCAAATCTCTTATGGTTTAATTATGCAGGAAATAGAGCGAGGTGACTCAGGAGTTCGCTCGACATCATCTGTACAGTCTTCATTAGTAATGTATCCAATTTGGAAATACGGAAACGAAGAACAAAGAGTAAAATATTTACCAAAACTAGCCACTGGGGAATTGATAGGATGCTTTGGATTAACAGAACCTAATCATGGTTCAGATCCTGGGAGTATGATTACTAATTTTAAAGATATGGGGAATCATTATCTTTTGAATGGTGCCAAGATGTGGATATCCAATGCTCCATTTGCAGATATTGCAGTCGTTTGGGCAAAAAATGAAGAAGGAAGAATACATGGTTTGATTGTAGAACGAGGGATGAAAGGTTTTACGACTCCAGAAACTCACAATAAATGGTCGCTTCGTGCATCATCGACAGGAGAATTGATTTTTGATAATGTAAAAGTTCCTAAAGAAAATCTGCTGCCTAACAAATCTGGATTAGGTGCACCGCTTGGATGTCTGGATTCGGCTCGTTACGGTATTGCTTGGGGAGCAATTGGTGCTGCAATGGATTGTTATGACACTGCTTTGCGTTATGCTAAAGAAAGAATACAGTTTGATAAACCTATCGCAGGAACACAATTGCAACAAAAGAAATTGGCTGAAATGATTACTGAAATCACCAAAGCGCAATTATTGACTTGGAGGCTTGGAGTTTTAAGAAATGAAGGCAGAGCTACTACGGCTCAAATATCTATGGCCAAAAGAAATAATGTTGATATGGCTATTCATATTGCACGTGAAGCCAGACAAATGCTAGGTGGAATGGGGATTACTGGAGAGTATTCCATCATGCGCCACATGATGAATTTAGAGTCTGTAATTACCTATGAAGGGACTCACGATATTCATTTATTGATTACTGGAATGGATGTTACTGGAATTTCAGCTTTTAAATAAAATCATACAAATACTAAAATAATTATAAAATTAACATCAAAGCTTCTTGTAAACAGGAAGCTTTTTTACTTTTACACAAAAATAACAACCCCCAAATGAATATTGCAACAATCAACAATAATATCCAAACTCAAAAAGAACAATTATTAAATCATTCATTATATAAAAAAATAAATACAATTGATGATTTGCATTCTTTTTTGGAGTGTCATGTGTATGCTGTTTGGGATTTTATGTCGCTATTAAAGGCATTACAAAGCAAATTAACCTGTACAACAACGCCTTGGTTTGCGACACCATATCCTGAGACCCGATATTTAATCAATGAAATTGTATTGGCAGAAGAAAGTGATTTAAGCATTGATGGCAGGCATTTAAGCCATTTTGAAATGTATATGGAGGCGATGGAAGAATGCGGGGCAAAAACAATTTATATAGAACAGTTTTTGTCAGAAGTTAATTCACTTCAGAATATATTTGTGGCTATTAAAAAAAGTGATTTACATCCAAACATAAAAGCGTTTCTAGATTTTACGTTTAAAGTTATTGAAGAGGGAAAACCCCATGAAATAGCTGCTGCATTTACTTTTGGACGAGAAGATTTGATTCCAACTATGTTCACGGAAATTTTGAAGCAATTTCAGTCTAAATTTCCAGATTATAAATTAGATAAACTTCTTTATTATTTTGAAAGACATATTGAATTAGATGCAGATGAACATGGTCCAATGGCTATGACAATGATAAAAGAACTTTGCGGTGAAGATTCAAAAAAGTGGTCGGATGTGCAAAATGTTTCAATTTTGGCTTTAGAAAAAAGAATAGCTCTCTGGGATGCAATCGAAGAGCAGATTGTTCTAAAACATGAAATGGCATAATGTTTAAAAAATGCGAGATGGCAACCTTATTTTTTATTTAGGCAGTTCATTACAATAAAAAAACTCAAAGACTTACTGATTGTAAGGTTTTGAGTTTTTTTTATTGTTTTTGCCTTTGTGAATAACTGTTTATTTCCCGTTAAAAGCAGTCATGGTGTGTTCTGCTCCGGCAGTTCCGAAAGATTTTATAATTTCGGAAGCGAGTTCCAGTCTTTCGGGAAGTTTTGCTTTCTCATTGTCATCCCAGTCTCCAAGTACATAATCTACTTGCTGCCCTTTTTTAAACTCATCACTGATGCCAAAACGGAAGCGGGTGTATTCTTGTGTGTTCAAGACAAGATTGATGTTCTTGAGTCCGTTATGGCCTCCGTCGCTGCCTTTTTTTCGGATACGGATAGTTCCGAATGAAAGGTTTAAATCATCGGTTATAATCAGTATGTTTTCGAGCGGAATGTTTTCTTTGTCCATCCAATATTTTACTGCCTTTCCACTTAAGTTCATGTAGGTATTTGGCTTAAGTAATAAAAAGGTTCTTCCTTTGAATTTATATTCGGCGAGTGCGCCCAGTTTTACGGTTTCGAAAGAGAGTCCTTCTTTTTTAGCTAAAAAATCAACCACTTTAAAACCAATGTTGTGTCGGGTATTTACGTATTCGGAGCCAATGTTGCCAAGGCCAACGATTAAAAATTTCTTCATGTTGTCTATGTTCTCTGCTGTTTTTGTTGATGAAAACAGGTTTTGTATCCATTTTATCATCGTGCAAAAATAGGGTAAAAAGAGTAAAGAGGAAAGAATCAAGAAAAAAGAACCAAGAGAATAGAATTATTATAAATTCTAAATTTTGTAATTGGTTTTTAAAGAATGTTTCCAAAAATGTACTATGTTTCTCTTCAGCCCCGATGGGAGGGAAAATCCTTTTATTTTTTCCTTTAAAAAATAAAAGATTGGAAAGACAGCGGGAATACATGTTTCCTGAAAATGCCCAATCTTTCGCTTCTATTCAAAAAAAAAGCACCAGTCGTAAAACTGATGCTTTTGATATAGATTGAAAAAGTATTATTTTTTCTTTTTTGCAGGAGCTTTTGCTGCTTTTGCTGCTTCTTGAGCTGCTTTCATAGCCGCACGAGAGATCTTCACTTGACAAATTACTGTATTGTCTGGGTGCATGATTTTGAAGTTTGGTGTTGGCACTTTAGTAACATATAATTTGTTACCCATGTCAAGAGGCGTGATGTCAGCTTCAACGAAATCTGGAAGATTTTTTGGTAAAGCTTTAACTTTCAATTTACGGTTGTTCAAACGTAAATCTCCACCTGCCATAACTCCTTTTGAGTTACCAACGATTTTTACTGGAACTTCAATAGTGATTTCTTTGTCATCATGGATTTGAAAGAAGTCAATGTGTAAAATTTTGTCAGATACCGGGTGTACTTGGATATCTTGTAATACAGCGTTGAAAGTTTTACCGTTTCCAAGTTCAATCACAACTGTGTGCGCGTTTGGAGTGTAAACCAAGTTCTTGAAAGCTATAACTTCCGCTGAAAAATGAACTGCTTGACTTCCTCCGTATAATACGCAAGGAACCAATCCAGCATTACGTAAGGCTTTAGTAGCTACTTTGCCCACGCTTTCTCTTTCTGATCCTTTAATTGTAATCGATTTCATTGTAAATATTTATATAGTTATTAATTAAACTCTTGTTATTTAGTGATTAGTTATTGGTAATTAGTAAGTGTTTGATTTTGGCTATTCACTAATTACTAAGAGCTGATCACTTGCCTTTTACATTAAAAACTTCCCGCTAATGGAATTGTTGTGGTGTACCATGTGCATTACTTCGGCAAAAAGCGGTGCACAGCTCACTACTCTTATTTTGTTTGATTGCTTTTTTAACGGAATAGAATCGGTTACGATTAGTTCCAGTAATTTTGAATTTTCTATTTTTTCGTATGCACCTCCAGATAAAATGGCGTGCGTACAAATAGCTCTTACGCTCAAGGCTCCTTTTTCGATCATTAAATCGGCGGCTTTCGCCAAGGTTCCTCCGGTGTCAATCATGTCGTCCACAAGGATAACGTTTCTGCCTTTTACTTCTCCGATAAGCTCCATTGTCTCAATAATGTTAGCTGCTTTTCTTTGTTTGTAGCAGATAACCACTTCAGAATCTAAAAACTTAGAATATGCATAAGCTCTTTTTGATCCTCCCATGTCTGGTGAAGCAATTGTTAAATCGCTAAGGCCTAAACTTTCTACATAAGGTAAAAAGATAGTGGATGCAAAAAGATGATCTACCGGTTTCTCAAAGAATCCCTGTATTTGATCAGCATGCAAATCCATTGTCATTATTCTGGTTGCTCCTGCAGCGTCTAGTAAATTTGCTACTAGTTTGGCTCCAATCGGTACTCTTGGTTTGTCTTTTCTGTCCTGTCTTGCCCAACCAAAGTATGGAATTACAGCAGTAATGTGTCTTGCCGATGCACGTTTTGCAGCATCAATCATCAGTAACAATTCCATTAAATTATCGGCAGTTGGAAAAGTGGAGCAAACGATAAAAACGCGTAATCCTCTGATTGACTCTTCATAAGAAGGCTGGAACTCACCGTCACTATAGGTTGACATGGTCATTTTTCCTAAAGGGATTCCGTATTCTTTTGCAATTTTCTCTGCAAGATATTCACTTTTTGAACAAGCAAAAATTTTAGCTTCTGGTTCTAGGTGTGACATTTAATTTGTTGTTTTGTAGTTAGTTGTGAGTATCGTTTTTAACGAGGTGCAAATTTAGAAAATAAAATTAACTCTGAAAGGAAAAATTTAAGTATTTTTATTAGAATGTTTAAAAATATTTTTTACATTTGCACCGTGTTAAAGGAAAAGATAATTGTTGAAACACATTATCTCTTTATTGCGTTGAAATAATTGTTAATTGTTTCATGTTTGCTAAGCCCGGATGGCGGAATTGGTAGACGCGCTGGTCTCAAACACCTGTGGGAAACCGTGCCGGTTCGACTCCGGCTCCGGGTACAAAAAGCCTCTTCGAAAGAAGAGGTTTTTTTGGTTTTAGATAGTTCTTAATTCTGAAAAATGGGATTAGGGATTGGTTGCGAAAGTTGGGTGAATGTAAAAACCTGTGGAGGAGCAAAAACTCTTATTAGGTTTTTTATAAACTAAAAAAAAAGACCATCTCACAAGGGGATGGTGTTTTTTGCGGAATTATCCAAAATTTAAATTTTTGGGATAATAACAAAAAAAGCTGCATTAAATGCAGCTTATTTTTTCTAGTGTAATTTAAAATTACTTAGCTGGAGCAGCAGCTGGAGTAGCAGCAGGTGCAGCAGCAGTAGTGTCAGCAGCAACAGCAGTAGTATCAGCAACTACAGCAGTAGTATCAGCAACTACAGCAGTAGTATCAGCAGCAACTTCTTCAGTAGCAGGAGCGTCAGCTTTTTTACAAGATACAACAGTTAATACAGCAACAACAGCTAAACTTAAAAATACTTTTTTCATCTTAATTTAATATAAAGGTTAATTATTAATTCGTGGCAAAGATATAAAATTTTTAATACGTAAAATATTTTTTCATTTATTTTTTAAAAATTATTTTTAATCAAGTGGTTAGCTTTTTGATTTTTGAAGTAAAAAAACAGGTAAAAACTATATTTTTTAAAAAATTCTCACATTTACAAGGTTTTGTATTTCTGTTTAGATAGTTTGTTTTTTATGTTTGAAATGTTTTTATCAATTTTTTATGCTGGCAATTTGACTTAAAATACAATCGGTAGCTCCCTTGTGTTTTTGTACAAATTCGGAACAGATTTTTCCTTTTTGATGTCTTGTTTCGGTGTTCTGGATTAGTGTTGAAAAAGTAATTTCAAGTTCTTTGAAATTATTTATAGAGGTGCACCCTTTATTGTCAACCAGTTTGACAGCTTCGTCGAAATTAGCAAAATTTGGCCCTATTACTATTGGGATTCCAAATGTGGCAGGCTCTAAAAGATTGTGAATGCCTTTTCCAAAACCACCGCCCACATAAGCAATGTCGCCATAACTGTAAATTTTGGTTAGAATGCCTATAGTGTCTATTATAAAGACGTCAAATTGTGACAGATCTTTGTTTTCTTTTGCCGAAAATAAAACTGTTTTTTTTGTGATGCAGTTTTGTAATTGCTGAATTTGTTCCGGTTTAATATTGTGCGGAGCAATGATGAATTTTACATCATGCTGGCAGGAATTAATGTATTCTATCAGTAATGATTCATCTTTTGGCCATGAACTCCCTATGACGATGGTTGTTTTGCTGTTTTTAAATTGTGCAATAAAGTCTAAGCTGTTATCTTTTTCTAATATCGTGACAACTCTGTCAAATCGTGTGTCTCCTGAAAGGGTTATATTGGTTTTTCCCAGCTGAGAAATCAATTTTTTTGAGGTTTCATTTTGAACAAAAAAGTGAGTAAAGCTGTCTAGTGCTTTTCTGTAAAATCCTCCGTACCATTTAAAAAATAACTGCTGTTCTCTAAAGATACCCGAAATTAAATAAGTGGGAATTTGCTGTTTTTGCAACAGATCCAGATAGTTGATCCAGAATTCATATTTGATAAAGAATACAAGTTCGGGGTGGACTAGTTTTAAAAATCGCTCTGCATTTTTTGGAGTGTCCAGAGGGAGATAAACCGTTGCATCGGCAATTGTATTGTTTTTGCGCACTTCATATCCTGAAGGCGAAAAAAAGCTAATGACAATTTTGTGGCTGGGGTATTTTTCTTTGATTTTTTCAATTACAGGCAATCCCTGTTCGTATTCGCCTAAAGAGGCAGAGTGAAACCAGATGGTTCGGTCTTGAGGTTTTATTTTTTGTTCTAAAATCACAAATACATCCTTTCTTCCATCTACAAAAAGCTTCATTTTTGGACTGAAAAGAGCTGTAATTTTTATTAAAAACTGGGCTAATTGAGTGATTAAATTGTAAAGAAAATGCATCAGTAATTTTTTTGTAAAAATACATTTTCTTTATGTTATTTTCATTGGTTTAAATTCATTAAATAACTATTTTTGTTGTGCTTGTTTAGAAGGTGTTAAATTGTAATAAAAATTTAGGCTTAAGACAGGCTTGCCTCAATTAATTGTTCCTGTTAAGAGATAGGATACTAAAAAAGAATACATGAAAAAAATACAAATGGTTGACTTAAAAAGTCAATATGATAAAATTGCAGCAACTGTAAATGCTTCGATTCAAGAAGTTTTGGATTCCAATACTTATATTAATGGGCCGCAAGTCCACAAATTTCAAAAAGATCTCGAAGAATATTTAGATGTAAAACACGTAATTCCATGTGCAAATGGGACTGATGCTCTGCAGATTGCAATGATGGGATTGGATTTAAAACCAGGTGATGAGGTGATTACAGCCGATTTTACTTTTGCGGCTACTGTTGAAGTTATTGCTTTGTTGCAGCTTACACCCGTTTTGGTCGATGTTGATGTGGTAAACATGAACATTTCTATCGAAGCAATCAAAAAAGCAATTACCCCGAAAACTAAAGCAATTGTGCCAGTACATTTATTTGGACGTTCGGCTAATATGGACGAAATTATGGCTATTGCTAAAGAATATAATCTGTATGTAATCGAAGATAATGCACAGGCTATTGGGGCCAATTACACTTTCGCTGACGGAAGTAAAAAGAAAGCTGGAGCTATAGGTCATGTGAGTTCAACTTCATTTTTCCCTTCTAAAAATTTAGGATGTTATGGTGATGGTGGTGCTATTTTTACCAATGATGATGCTTTGGCACACAAAATTAGAGGTATTGTAAACCACGGAATGTATGAGCGTTACCATCATGATGTGGTAGGAGTTAATTCAAGATTAGACAGTATTCAGGCTGGGGTTTTGAATGCTAAATTGCCTTTCTTGAACGAATATAATGCGGCACGTCGTTTAGCAGCATCAAAATACAATTTAGCTTTTGAGGGAAATAAAAACATTGTTGTTCCAGCATTTGATTTGAATGGTGATGATCATGTTTTTCATCAATATGTACTTCGAATTATTGATGCTGATAGAGATGCGCTCATGCAGCATTTACTGAATAAAGGAATTCCTTGTGCTATTTATTATCCAATTCCATTGCATTCGCAAAAAGCTTACGTTGATTCTCGTTACAAAGAGGAAGATTTTTCAGTAACGAATCAATTGGTAAAAGAAGTGATTGCATTGCCGATGCACACCGAATTAGACGATGAGCAAATAAAATTCATCGCAGACAGCGTTTTGGAATTTTTAAATAAATAATTGATGAAATACTTTTTTACAGCTGTCGTGGCAGTCTTGTTTCAGTTTTTAGGTTTTGCTCAAATTAGTTCCAAATCCAAAGAAATAACAGCTGTTGCAGCTCGTGTTGAAGTTTTGCGTCAGGCTATGATTGATGCCGATGGGAAAAAGCTGAAAGAACTAACTTCTGAAGGTTTGAGCTATGGGCATTCAAGCGGGAATATTCAAAACCAAGCTGTTTTTATTGAGAAAATTGTGGATGGAGAATCTGATTTTGTTAGCATAGAATTTCAAAATCAAACCATTGAAATTGTTGGAGACGCAGCAATTGTTCGCCATAATTTAGTCGCGCATACTAAAGATGACGGTGTAGATAAAGATATTAAAATTGGGATAATGCTTATTTGGCAAAAGCAAAAAAATAAATGGTTATTGATTGCCAGACAAGCTTATAAATTACCTTCGTAAAAAAAATAAAATGAAAATATTAGTAACTGGCGGTTTAGGTTTTATCGGTTCACATACTGTTGTTGAATTGCAAAATAAAGGTTTTGAAGTAATTATTATTGATGATCTTTCAAATTCTTCGATAGAAGTTTTGGACGGAATTGCAGCTATTACCGGAATTAATACTGCTTTCGAAAATATAGATTTACGCGATAAACAAAAAGTGCAGGATTTTTTCAAAAAGCATCAGAATATTTCAGGAGTAATTCATTTTGCAGCTTCAAAAGCAGTTGGAGAAAGTGTTGAAAATCCGTTGCTGTATTATGAAAATAACATCCATACTTTGGTTTATTTGCTCCAAGAACTTCAAGAACAGCCAAAGGCTAATTTTATTTTCAGTTCATCTTGTACAGTTTACGGTCAAGCCGAAGAAATGCCAATAAACGAAGGAGCTTCTATTCAGATAGCGATGTCACCTTATGGAAATACTAAGCAAATTGGCGAAGAAATCATTATAGATACCGCAAAAGTCACTAACATTAATGCAATTTTGCTGCGTTATTTTAACCCAATTGGAGCTCATTCTTCAATAGAAATTGGTGAGTTGCCTTTAGGAGTTCCACAAAATTTAGTGCCATTTATTACACAAACTGGTTTTGGTTTGCGAAAAGAATTATCGGTTTTTGGAGATGATTATCCTACACTCGATGGAACGGCTGTACGCGATTATATTCACGTAGTCGATTTGGCGAAAGCCCACGTTATTGCTTTACAGCGTTTGCTGAATAAGGAAAATTTAGATAAAGTAGAAACATTTAATCTGGGAACAGGAACAGGAAGCTCAGTTTTGGAAGTGATTCAAGCTTTTGAGAAGGTAAGCGGACAAAAACTGCCTTATAAAATTGTAGGACGCAGAGAAGGAGATATTACTTCGGCTTACGCCAATACCGATAAAGCGAATAACGTTTTAGGTTGGAAAGCAGAATCAACATTAGACGAAGCGATGGAAAGTGCTTGGAAATGGGAGCAGAAAATTAGAAGTTAATAATCAGTATTCAATTAAAATACAAATCCTAAATTATCAGTTGATAGTTTAGGGTTTTTTGTTTTAAATAATTAGTTATAAATTCGTTAGATAAATTATGAGTCATGAATCCTAAAAAAGAAAATCCGAAAATAACCAAAGTAGAAGAGCCTTCTGTGGTTTATGAATCTTCGAGCATTAAATTTAAAGGGATAGACAGAGCTACTTTTGATTTTGACGAAGAGTTTAAAAATGGTTATACGCCCGAAGAAGCCAAAGCCGAATTATTAGAAAAATTAGAGAATGGTGGAGGGAATAAGTTTGTTGAGATGCACCACAGTGCATCTCAACCGTAAAACAAAAAATCCCCACAAACATAAGTTCATGAGGATTCTGTAATATTATGGATTTTTTGAAATCTAAATTCTGCAATCTGTAGTCTGCTTTTTAAGCATTTGCTGTCGCAGCTTCTTTGTCAATTTTTCCAATTAAACCGGCCAATACTTTTCCTGGACCAACTTCAGTAAACAAAGTTGCACCATCGGCAATCATTTGCTGTACGGATTGTGTCCATTTTACAGGAGCTGTCAATTGAATGATTAAGTTTTTCTTGATCTCGTCTGCAGACGATACCGCAGATGCTGTTACGTTTTGATACACTGGGCAAATAGGAGCAGAAAATGTTGTTGCTTCAATAGCTGCAGCCAATTCTTCTCTTGCCGGTTCCATCATTGGCGAGTGAAATGCGCCGCCAACAGGTAATAACAAAGCGCGTTTTGCACCAGCGGCTTTCATTGCTTCACAAGCTTTTTCTACTGCAGAAAATTCTCCTGAGATAACTAATTGTCCAGGGCAGTTGTAGTTAGCAGCAACTACAACACCATCAATAGAAGCACAAACTTCTTCAACGATATTATCTGCTAATCCAAGAACTGCTGCCATTGTTGAGGGTATTATTTCACAGGCTTTCTGCATTGCTAAGGCACGTTGCGAAACCAATTTTAATCCGTCTTCAAATGATAAAGCGCCATTGGCAACTAATGCTGAAAATTCGCCCAAAGAGTGTCCTGCTACCATTTCTGGTTTGAAATTTTCCAAAGTTTTAGCTAAAATAACTGAGTGTAAAAAAACAGCCGGCTGCGTCACTTTAGTTTCTTTCAATTCTTCAGCTGTACCTTCAAACATGATGTCTGTAATGCGGAAACCTAAAATGTCATTTGCCTTTTCGAATAATTCCTTTGCTAATGGTGAGTTTTCATATAAGTCTTTGCCCATTCCTGTAAATTGTGCACCTTGACCTGGAAATACGTATGCTTTCATCTGTAGTTTTTTTATTGTTTTATTAGTCAGATGGAATGCCAAAAGGCATTTCATGTTTTAAAATTTAAAATTGAATGTTTTAAAGATTTAATAATTAAATCGGGTGCAAAAGTAATATTTTTTTAGGATTTATATCAAAAGATAAAAGTGAGATAAAACAAAACCTCCATACTCATTAATTAAGTATGGAGGTTTGTATGTATAGAAAATCAGTTTTTGCGAAATGATTTATAATTTTATCAATTGCAGTTCGATGTTTAATTTAACTTCTTCACCTACTAATACACCGCCAGTTTCTAAAGCAGAGTTCCAATTCAATCCCCAGTCTTTACGGTTTATTTTTCCAGAAATATTCAATCCCGCTTTGGTGTTTCCCCAAGGGTCTTTCATTAAACCGCTGAATTCTGCAGGAAGTTTTACTGATTTTGTAACGCCTCTTAAGCTCAAGTCACCTGTTAATTCATAATCATCGCCGCTTTTAGTAAAAGAAGTTGCTTTGAAAGTCAGTTTAGGATGGTTTTCTGCATCAAAAAAGTCACCGCTTTTCAAGTGATTGTCTCTGTCAGTATTATTGGTACTAATAGAATTGATGTCTGCTGAGAATTCAATGTCTGCATTTTCGAACTTATCATCTTCTGTTGTGATTGTAGCATCATAAGTTCCAAATGTACCTGAAACATTAGTGAACATCATGTGTTTTACTTTAAAACCAATTTCTGTGTGTGTTGGGTCGATTGCCCATTTTGTAGTTGCCATAATTTTATTTTTTATTGTTTGAAAATTTATTTGTTTCATTTTGATAGGACAAATTTACGGCAGCTATACAGCTGGGGCACTTAACCTAGATTAAGAAATAAAAAATGAATATTAAATTAGTATTATCTGGTTATTGGTTTTCTAATTCAATTCAAAAGACTTTTTTGAAAATGAATTTGGAGCAGAAAGATTAGGCATTTTTAGGAAATATTGTCCCGCTTTCCGTTTCAATCTTATGTCCCGAACCCCGGGCCATAAGGATTTTCACTGCAATCGGGGCTAAAAGGAAAGATTTTGCTTTTTTGCCATGATTCAGAAAAAATAATCCAAAGTTTACTTATAGCCAACGGTTTCGACTATTGGAGACAATAATATCTGAGTTCAGGTTATTAGTTCTAATTAAAAGTTTCTACCAAAGAGAATTTTTCCAGCCATTTATTGAGATTCGAAGAATAAATCTCGCGGTATTTAGCGATGACATACTGATGTTTCATTTGAAAGTCATTATTCATCTCGTAATTCCAATTATTATCTCTAAAAATGGTTTCAAAATTAAAAACATTTCCAGCCAGCATTTTATAATCTGTAACTAAATCTTGATGCTGTTCCGAATCAAGAATAGGTTTGATTTCGGCGTCATAAAAAGTCATAGCCGTTTCGTTTACTGCTAATCCTTTTTCGATCCAATGCTGTTCCAATGCATCTTCTTCATATTTAAAGAAATCAGTAATATGCTTGTCCGAAAACCAATCCGGGAGTTTAACGTTGGGTTGGTTTGAATCTGATAGTTGATCTGAATCAGATTGCAGCTGGGCATTAGGAATCATCGAGGAATTGTATAAATACCATTCAGAATCCATAATTAAATAAATGAGTTTTTTGGTATTTAATTTGGCAAGCCAAGTCCTGTATCTGACAATTCCGTTAGGAAATAATCCTAGATCAATAACCATTTTGCGTGCTTTACCATTAATTCTGACCTCAATTGCCGGCGCAACATGATAACCCCAATCGATTGTTCCGGTTGGAGAGATGTTTTTTTTATCAATGAAAGAAATCTGCTGGCTGTTTGAAGAGGAATAAACAACAGGGGCAAAAACCCAAATTTTGGCACATTGACAGCCTTTAGATGCTAACAGCAATCTGATGTAATGCGAAATATTATGGCAATTAGCCTGCTGATAACCAAAAGGAAGCTCCGATTTTTTAATTTCGGCAAACAAAGCATTCGCTGTATCTAAATCAAGTACAGAAGCTTTTCCCGGCGTTAAAAGAGGATGCTTTTTGATAAATTTTTTATTAAATAATTAATTGTAACTCTTTACTGTAATTAAGAACGAAGTTATAAAAACTATAAAGAGTCAAACTTATATTAAAATGAGAAATTGTTATAAAATTTCAATGATAAAATAGCCAATTATATCAAAGGTATCACATCCACCTCAACTTTTACTTTATGATCTCCGGAACTAAAAATAATTCCTTTTAGCGGTGATACGTCAGCAAAATCTCTTCCATAAGCGGTTACAATATGCCTTTGCTGCGGAATCATATTGTTGGTTGGGTCAAATTCGCACCATCCCATTTCTGGAACATAGACAGATATCCAAGCGTGTGAAGCGTCAGAGCCTTCTAATTTTGGTTTGCCTATTGGCGGTAATGTTTCAATATAACCGCTTACATACCGCGCAGGAATCCCCACGCTGCGCAGGCTGGCAATTGCCAAATGAGAGAAATCCTGACAAACGCCTCTTCGTTCTTTAAGAACTGTTTTTAGCGGTGTATTGACATTGGTAGAACCTGATTTGAATTGAAATTCAGTATATATTTTTTTAATTAAATTTAGCACTGCTTCAAAAAGGGGCGTTTTTGGAAGCAAACAGCTTTCTGCAAAAGCGGTAATTTCTTCGTCCCAAGTGATGAATTGGCTAGGCAGTTGGTATTGTAAAACTTCAATTTTTAGCGAACGGTCAGTTGTGAATTTTAGTCTAGCTTCTTCACAGGTAATTGGGTTTATGGGCTTTGTAGCATTTTCCAATACTTCAACCTCGCTGGAAACGGTAACTTTTAGCGATTGATGCGATTGATGAAGCGAAAAATAATGCTGAATATTACCAAAATAATCCGTGCGGGAATATATTTTAGAGGGTTTAGGCTCAATTTCTATTTTGAAATTTTTGCATATTTGTTTCGCAGAATTTTGAGGCTGCAAACACAAAATACTTTGATAATTGTGAACCTCATTCACGTAGGTATAAAGTGTCTGATGTTTTAATTTATATTTCATCGGATTCGCTATTTTCAAGTGTATCTAAAACGGAATGCTGGATTACAGAATGATTAAAATACAAACTGGATAAGTTGTTGGAAACATTGCAGATTAGTTCAAAAACATCCGAAAGCGTTTGGTCTAATTCTGGACGAAATTGTGTCATTTCATCGACTTGTATCAGGCTGTCGGCATCAATTAAGTTAATAATTGTACTGGCTTTTAAAGCTGATTTTTCGGCAATACTCAATCGGTTTGGCTCATTGGTTTTGGGTAATTTAGAGAGATAATGAGTAAGAGTATTTAACAAAAAAGAAAGTGTGTACGTTAAGTTTTTTTCTAAAAAAACCATATTAATCACGGCTTTTAAACTCAAATGCGATTTGTAAATATTTCGATATTGTGCCAATAAATGATGGTTTTCTAATATAGCTTCCATCAAAACGGCTTCATCTTCCTCAGCTTTTTTGTAATTGAAAGCAGAACGAAAAACCGAAATTAAAGATAAAAACCGTTCTACATTTTTTCCAGCTTCCATTAGATAAAAACCATTATCCCGTGGTAATGTTTCGTATATATTTCCATAAAATGAAAAAAGACGAATGTGGAGTTTATCTAAAGCATGATTTACATGATTGATGTTATTTGTGTTTTTAAGCGTAAAATGGATTTCTTCCAGTAAATTAATAATTTGTCGGGTGTCGTTGTTCCATTTTTCACTAACTTGGTTAATGGTGTTGAGTAATGACTGCATATTATAAACTACTGAACCTATTTTTTTGGAGTCGTTAATTAAGAGAAGTAACTCTGTAATTGAGTTTACAAAAATAGCTTCGTTGTCAAATACTTCTCCGTCTTTGGCTTCTTTTCCCACAAATCCGGGATAGGTCTGGGTAAGATGAGTTAGTGATTTTAATAAAACAACTAAGAATTCAGGCTGTTCGTTACCATGTTTAACCACATTTTCGTTAAGTCTGTTCAGAATAATTTTTAGAAAACTGCGCAAAGCCATTGTTCTTTCGCACAAGCGGCCTAACCAAAATAGGTTTTCGGCATTTCGGCTGGTCAGCGAATTATTTAGCTGGTTGTTGGTGTTTTTTCGTTCAACTGTTTTTTCTTGATATTCTGTTGGTGCATCTGTAATGATCCAAGTGTCTTTAGAAATGCCGCCTAATTGGTTCGAAATTTCAAACTTGTCTTTCACTGCTGAGCTTCTGGTCAAACCGCCCTGCATTACTTGGTAATCATCTCCATCTGCAATCAAAAAAGCACGGATTGCGGCATATCTTGGTTCTATTGTTCCATTAACAAAAGCTGGAGTCGTAGATAAACTCACTTCTTCTTGGGCTACATAATCTTTAGGATTTTTACGAATCAGATTTTTTAAATCTTCAAGCTGTTCCTTATTCAATAAACGTGCATAAATTGATCTGAAACCTTGCTTCCGGTTGGTTTTTTTTATGATTAGTTTTGGTAAATTGGCCAAAACAAAATCTAATTCTTTGGTTTGCCCGCACCACCAAGTAGCAATCGAGCTAATTAATAAAGGTTCTTTTAGCAGAAATTTACAGGCATTCTGCATAAAAGCCATCAAACCGTAATTCTCTAAAATGCTCGTTCCGGGAGGATTCATCACTGAAATATTTCCTAAACGAATGACTTGCAGTAAGCCGGGGATTCCTAGCAAAGAATCTCTGCGTAATTCCAATGGGTCGCACCATACGTCATCCAATCTTTTGATAATTACATCAACCCGTTCCAGCTGGTCGATAGATTTTAGCCAGACAAAACCATCTCTAACTAATAAATCATTTCCTTGAACTAAGGTATAGCCTAAATAAGAGGAAAGGTAAACGTGTTCAAAATAGGTTTCGTTTCCAGGACCAGGAGTCAGGAAAACCACATTTGGGTTTTCATTGGTGTTATTGCCTAATGTGTCAACGGTTTGCTGTAATTGGCTAAAGTAGGGAGAAAGTCTTTTTCGATATGTTTTTTCATTGAGTTCAGGGAAAACTTTACTCATTACAACTCTATTTTCCAGAGCATAACCCGCTCCAGAAGGTGATTGAGTTCTGTTGTCTAATAGCCACATTTTTCCATCAGGTCCACGGGCCAAATCAACAGCGTAATTCAGTAATTGTTTGTCGTGTTTTTGTCTAATATCAAAACAAGGCAAGAGAAAACCCGAATTATCAAAAACCAATTCGGCAGGAATTATGGCGTTTTTTACTAATGATTGATTTCCATAAAGATCTTTTAGAATTAAATCTAATAAGTGCGCTCTCTGTTTTAATCCCCGTTCGATAGTCTTCCATTCCGATTCGTGAATGAGAAACGGAATAGGATCCAGTTTCCAGGCACGATTCGATTCCTGATTTGCATCGTAAACATTATACGTAACTCCGTTTTCTTTTAATTTTTTTACGATTTCCTGATTGCGTAATTCCAATTCATCAATTCCAATAGATTCTAAGGTGTCAAAAAGTCCTTTCCAATATGGCTTTATTTCACCATTTTGGTCAAGTACTTCGTCGTAAGAATTGATTTTTTCTTTATATGAATGGAGCAGTCCTAATGAAATATCTTGAATCATTTGTTAATTGTAAATGAATTGCGTTTTTTATAATTGGCAAAATAATGGCTTTTAAAGCGAACAGCAATGCAATTATCCTATTCTTTTGCTTTCCAATAATGTCTTAGATCTAAAGTGTAAGGGTATTCAGGGTTAATGAGTTCTATAGGGGTGTCAAGTCTTAGATCTGATTTAGATTCTACTAAAAAACGGGATGTTGCAGTACTGTTCGAAATCATTTCTTTCTCTTTTTCTACATCCTCAAGTGCTGATGACGGTGTATGGCCAAAATCCCAAAAGCGACTTATTTTTCTTGATTCAGCTTCAAAACTATTCACAGGAAAACTGTCAAAACTTCTTCCGCCGGGATGCGTTACAAAATAGGTACAGCCACCAATTACTTTATTGTTCCAAGTATCGACTAAGTCAAAAACTAGCGGTACGTCAATCCCGATATTAGGATGCAATGCTGATGGTGGATTCCATGATTTGTAACGTATTCCTGCTACATATTCTCCTTTGGTTCCAGTGCTTCTTAATGGGATTCGGCATCCTTTGCATAATAAAATATGGCGTTCGGGCACAATTCCAGAAACTTTTACCTGTAAACGTTCTAATGAGGAATCTACAAAACGGGCAGTTCCGGTGCTGGACAGTTCTTCGCCGAGTACGTGCCAAGGTTCTATGCCTAATCTTATTTCCAATTGGATATTATCGATAGTCACGTTGCCATGATGCGGATATCTAAATTCGAAGAAAGGATCAAACCATGAAATATCAAAATTATATCCAGCATCTTTTAAATCGTTTACCACATCGATCATATCCAGATAGGCGAAATGCGGCAAGAGAAATTTATCATGAAGTTCGGTTCCCCAGCGGATCAGTTTTTTCTCGTATGGATTTTTCCAGAATTTGGCGACTAAAGCACGAACTAATAGATTTTGAACTAAATTCATGTGTTTGTGCGGAGGCATATCAAAAGCTCTTAATTCTAATATTCCCAAACGTCCTGTTGATGAATCAGGTGAGTATAATTTATCGATACAGAACTCGGTACGATGCGTATTTCCTGTGATATCTGTCAATAGGTTTCTAAAAATCCTGTCCACCATCCAAAAAGGAACTTCTCTGTCTTTTGGGATTTGTTCAAACGCAATTTCCATTTCATAGAGACGCTCATCACGGCCTTCGTCAATACGCGGCGCTTGACTTGTCGGTCCAATGAAAGGTCCTGCAAAAAGATAGCTTAAAACCGGATGGTGCTGCCAATAAGTAATTAAGCTTCGCAATAAATCAGGTCTTCTCAATAGCGGACTGTCCTCAGGTTTTTCTGCGCCTAATGTTACGTGATTTCCTCCTCCAGTTCCGGTATGACGACCATCTACCATAAATTTATCAGTGCCTAAACGGGACAGAAAAGCCTCTTCATATAGTGCCGTTGTATTGTCTACAATTTCCTGCCAAGATTTGGCTGGATGTACATTCACTTCAATCACGCCAGGGTCTGGAGTAACCATCATTTTCTCGACTCTGTAATCCGTCTTTGGCTGGTAGCCTTCAATTCTTACGGACATCTGCAATTTTTCGGCAGTACTTTCTATAGAAGTTATTAAGTCGATATAATCTTCTAAATAATCAGTTGGCGGCAGAAAAACGTACAGCATTCCGTCGCGTTCTTGTATGCACATTGCTGTGATGAAAGTGTCTACTTCAAATAATAAGGGATCTTCTTCCTTTTTATCCTCTTTTTTAGGCAACACTTTTTTGACCGCTTCAAAAATCTTTGCAATAGTTCCGTAACGATTTTTTACTTTTTCGGAGTAATCCCCTAATGGAGGCAGATCTTCAAATAAACTTCTGTCTACAACTGTTTCTCTTTTATTTTTAGAAACCTTTGGCAGTGAATCTAACGGTAAGCGCAAACCGATTGGGGAATTTCCAGGAATTAAAAAGCAGTTTCCTCTTCTAAATTCCCAAGCACAGCTTTCCCAATTTGCCTGAGTGTAATCTTTTCGTATTGGCAAAACAAACCCTGAAGGATTATTCAAACCTTTTTCGAGAACCTTTGCAAGATTATGGCGTTCAATAGAATCTTTTAAATTCACTTTCAATGGGTCTAAATTCACTGGAAGTTTACCTTCTTCAAGAGCCCAATAGATTGGATCTTCGTAGGCAGGTAATATGTTTTTAGCGTCAATTCCTAAGAATTTAGTTAATTCGACAGCAAATTTTTCGGCATCGTGAAAAGTAAATTGCGTTTCACCTTCTTTTGCTACCAGAGCATCATTTTTCCACAAAGGAAATCCGTCCTTTCTCCAGTATAAACCATATTGCCAGCGTGGAAATAACTCTCCGGGATACCATTTTCCTTGTCCAAAATGCAGTAATCCTCCGTGAGCAAACCGCTGTTTTAAACGAAGTGCTAAATCGTATGCCAGTTTTCGTTTAAGCGGACCATCAGCATCAGTATTCCATTCGGCACCCTCAAAATCATCAATAGAAATAAAGGTCGGTTCTCCACCCATTGTTAAACGGACATCGCCTTCAATTAAATCCTTCTCAACGACATTTCCTACCGCCATGATATCTTCCCATTGTCTGTCAGAATACGGTTTGGTTACCCTTGGATCTTCATGAATACGGGTTACTTTGTTTTCGAAATCAAAACTTACTTCACATTTTTCGGTAGCACCTGTAACCGGCGCAGCACTTTCATAATGAGGTGTACAGCATAAGGGAATATGTCCTTCACTTGCAAAAAGCCCAGAAGTAGGATCGAGTCCAATCCAGCCAGCGCCGGGAAGATAAACCTCAGCCCAAGCATGTAAATCAGTAAAATCATTTTCGGGTCCCGATGGTCCATCAAGAGATTTTATATCTGGTGCTAATTGTACAATGTAGCCGGAAACAAAACGTGCGGCTAAACCAAAGTGACGTAAAATATGAATTAACAGCCAGGCAAAATCTCTGCAGGAACCGTTTTTGAGTCTTAATGTCTGTTCCGGTGTCTGCACACCGGCTTCCATCCGCAGATTGTAGGCAAGCATTTTATAGACCTCTTGGTTGAGGTAAACTAAAAAATCATTTATTTCTATGGAATCATTGAGCTTTATGGTTTCAATATATTTTAAGAAAGTCGGGCTTTCTTCGCTTAATTTTAAATAAGGAACCAATTCCTGTTCAAGTAAATTATCATATTTAAACGGAAATTTTTGGGCATATTCTTCTACAAAATAATCAAACGGGTTGATGACCTGAAGTTTTGCAATTACTTCGACCTCGACTTTTAATTCTTTGATTTTATCAGGAAAAACAATTCTGGCTTGGTAATTTCCAAAAGGATCCTGCTGCCAATTGATGAAATGATCCTCAGGGCTTATTTTAAAGGAATATCCCTCAATAGCTGTTCTTGAATGCACTGCCGGACGAAGTCTGAAAACATGCGGGAATAATTTAACGCTTCGGTCAAATTTGTATGTTGTTTTGTGGGAGATGGCTATTTTTATGGACATAAGAAGTTTTTTTTATGACACAATTTGGTTTATACAAATATTGAAAAAAAATCACCGTTTAACGAATTTTAATGATAATAATTTATTAAAAATACGTTTGAATACTCTTAAATAAGTAATTTTAAATCTTTTTATTGATAATATATTAATGTTTACTGCTCTAAAATTAACTCAGAAAGTACAAAATGTTACCGTAATGTATATTTATTGCTAATACGGTTTTATTTCATTTGGGCTTTGTAACTTAGTATTTCAATAATTATCACAAATTAATGAGCTGATTAAGCAGTATAATTAATTTAAACGAATTCAAAAAAGCTATATAAACATGTCAAACATTGGATTAATCATAGAAGAACGTGCAGCCGATATTGGAAATTTTCTTGTGGGCAGGCTGTTGCCTTTTCGTGAAAAACGTGCAGTAGGGCCTTTTGTATTTTTGGATCACATGGGGCCAGCCCAACTCAAAGATTATCAAAACTTAGATGTGCCTCCGCATCCCCACATCGGACTTTCAACACTTACTTATTTGTTTGAGGGAGCCATACTGCACAGAGACAGCGTGGGTACCGAAATGGAAATCACACCTGGTGCTGTCAATTGGATGACGGCAGGAAAAGGAGTAGTGCATTCGGAACGGACACCAGAGTATTTGAGAACTACCGATAAAAGTCTTCATGGTCTGCAGATTTGGGTTGCGCTGCCAAAAGAAAAAGAAAATATTGACCCTTCGTTTGTACATGTCGAAGCCAAAGACATCCCAGAATGGCAGCAGGATAATGTTACTGTAAAACTAATTGCAGGTGAGGCTTTTGGCAAAAAATCGCCTGTCCCTGTTTACAGCCCGCTGTATCTGATAGAAATTAAAAGTACAGCCAAAGCTTTACTGAATATAGGCAAAGACCTTTTTGGAGAAAGTGCCTTGTATATTCTGGAAGGCGAAATTACAAACGACGGACACACCTATGCTTCAAAACAGATTTTGGTTGCCAAGGAAAGCAGTCTTTGCCAGTTTGAAATGAGTGAGAACTGTACCGTCTATATTTTTGGAGGCGAACCATTTCCCGAAGAACATTTTATCTATTGGAATTTCGTGCATTCTGATAAAGCAGTAATTGAAAAAGCAAAGCAAGACTGGATCGACCAAAAGTTTCCAAAAATTCCCAATGAAACTGAGTTTGTACCCTTGCCACAGCCCAGAATAAGATAATCCACTTGCCAAATGCGAAATAGTTAGGGCATGCTCCAAGGGTCGGGCTCTCCGCTGTATCTTTTCTTTTCCTAAAAGTAAGGAAAAGAAAAGGATGTCGCTTCGATCTCTCATGCAAATCCAGTTTTCATAATATCCTTTTTTGAATATCAGAGAATATATTCGTGCAATTATAACAGATTTTAATTCGTGTTAATTTGTGAAATTCGTGTTTGATTTTTTTAAATGCGAATGCGTGGGAGTTGATTTTAAATCAATTTTCTGTCTTGTTTATTTTGTATATTTGAAAATACTTAATAACTGAAAATGTGCGTTTTTCTTCATTTTAGCGTTTTTTAAACTGAAGAATTATTTGGAAAAAAATTTAAAAAAAAGAACTCCCGCCGTGATTTAATCATAATGATGCAGTCACAGCAGAAAGTGTTAAGTTGGATTGTTTTTTTTACAATAGCCGAAAAGCATTACCGTTGTCATATAATTAAAAATAAAACTATGAAAGTTTCTGTTACCCGAAAAAATATAAAGTTTTTACCTGATTCAAGCAGAGTGGTTGCCAGATATTTTATGAACGGAGAAGAACGGACTAAAGAATTAATCGGACGCATATTGATGATGAGTAATCTTGAAGTCAATAGTGCTTTGGAACAAATAAACAGGGAATTTGCCAGACGGCACCGTAATATTTCTGTTTTATTTCATAAGCATTATGATAAAGCTAAGCATATAATTAAGCACATGCAGATTAATGATTCAGATTTGACGGATGAAAGAAAAATGCTCATCGGGTCTTATCTTACTATGGAATATTCTATTGAATCGGCAGCTTTTTTTAATCCATCAATAGTTGAAGATTTTGATCAGTCAGGTTTGGAAAAAGGAGAAAAACGGGTTGTTATTTCGTTTCGTGCAACAGGAGAAGGTCACGTTTCATCGATTGTATTCCGAAGAGGAATTCTCGATAAAGACAATAATATGAGGATGATGCGGATTGGTGACAGTATCGAAAAAGCAGAGGTGCTGCATAAAATGATGTTTAACAAAAAGCGGATTTTATCCAAATTAACAGAAATGCATACGCTCGATATTTATTCTTCCATTTTGCTTGATTTGCCAGAAGTGTTTGAATATTCTGTATTTAAGGATTTACTGAAGAAGGAATTAGCAAATTTGAATATAAATAAAGAAAAGAAAGAAGCATTCGAAGAAGTTTTATGGCTTATGAATTCTTTCTATGATATACAATTCAAACACGATTCTGATATTTCTGAGCGCGTTATATTTCCAATATCTGATGCTGAAAGCCGTGGAATTGAAGATGCGCGTTTTGTCCGTTTTATGGATGACGATGGTTCCGAAAGCATAATGGGGACCTATACTGCTTATAATGGGCATGCCATTCTTCCTAAACTGATTACGACCGAAGATTTTTATACTTTTCGAGTGATGCCTTTATATGGTGAAGGATCAACGGGTAAAGGAATGGCTTTATTTCCTAAGAAAATCAAAGGTAAATATGCTATGCTGGGACGAATGGATGGAGTCAATAATTATTTAATGTATTCGCCAAGACCAAATGAATGGAAGAATCCGCAGCTTATTCAGAAACCTGAATATGCATGGGAATTTACACAAGTCGGAAACTGCGGTTCTCCTTTATGGACAGAGCAGGGCTGGTTAGTAATTACGCATGGTGTTGGTGCGATGAGACGTTATTGTATAGGTGCTTCATTATTTGATTTGGAAGATCCGTCTAAAGAAATCGGAAGACTTTCCGAGCCTTTGCTTACTCCTTTGGAAGAAGAGCGTGAAGGCTATGTGCCCAATGTAGTTTATTCCTGCGGTTCCATAATTCACAATAACAGTCTTATATTGCCTTATGCTGTATCCGATTATTCTTCTACTTATGCTGTAGTTGATATGGCTGAATTACTTGAAGCGTTACTGGATAGTAAAAAAATAACTATATGATGAGTTGTGTAAAATTTAGTTTATGTACTATTTTTATGGTTTCTTAAAAATATAATTTTTTTAAAATGACCGAAAAAGAAAAAATGCTTTTGGGTGAAATCTATTTTGCTAATGATAAACAATTAGCAGAGGAACGAACAAGAGCTAAAAAATTACTGCATAAATTAAACGTTACTGAATATCTGATGAACGGAAGATCACGTGCTATTCTTCGTGAGCTAATGCCGAATTCCCATAAACGGCTGTATATAGAACCTCCGTTTCACTGCGACTATGGGTACAATATCTATTCGGGGGAGAATGTGTATTTCAATGTCAATTGTGTGGTTTTGGATACTATGAAAGTGACTATTGGAAACAATGTTTTCTTTGCGCCGGGCGTGCATATTTACACTGCAACACATCCATTAAATGCTATTGAAAGAAGAACTGTCGAGAGTTCTAAGCCTGTATCTATTGGAGATGACTGCTGGATAGGAGGTAACTCTGTAATTTGTCCCGGAGTAACTATCGGAGCTGGTTGTGTTGTTGGAGCTGGATCTGTAGTTACGAAAGATATTCCCGAAAATTCGTTGGCAGTTGGTAATCCTGCTAAAGTGATTCGGAAATTAAATGAGGATTAAATCTATTTATTTATTTAGATAGAAACTCAATGCTCCCGATGGACATTTATTGATAGTTTCGATAATTTTTTCTGTTGTTGAATTTTCTGGTGTAATCCATGGCTGTTCTTTCGGTTTGAAAACATCTGGATTATTGTGTACACAATTTGCAGAATGTATGCATTTCCCAGATTGCCATACAATAGTTACTTCACCATTGGTATATTCCTTTTTAATATCTTTTGCATCCATGATTAAATAGTTGTGTTAATGAGTGTTTTTCCTTTAAGCAATTTTGAGATCGGACATTTGTCAGCAATAATTAACAATCGGTCTTTTTGCTCGGCACTGACTTCTCCCGAAAAAGTGATGTTTCTTCTTATTGTTGTCGTCAATTGGCCATCCAAAGTTTCCTGATATAAATTTAACGAAATATTTATTTCAGGAATAATCCATTCTTTTCGGTCAATGTACATTCTCAAGGTCGAAAGTGTACAGCCCGCCAAAGAAGCCATTAAAGTCGAAAACGGATCCATTCCTAAATCCTTTCCGCCAACATTTTCAGGTTCATCCATAAGAAACTGTCCGTTTCGCCAAGTAATGTTGCATAAGTACTTTTGAGTACCGATGCGGCCAAGTATGTCATTTTCGAAAAGATCTTCCATTATAATACGTCTCTAAATTCGGGTGTTTTATCGAAAACCTTTTTTGCAAAAGGGCAAAGAGGAATAATTTTGATATTTTTTTCTCTTGCAAATTCTACTGCTTTGGCTACCATTTTTTTACCATAACCTTTTCCGTTATTGCCTTCATTTACTTCGGTATGGTCTATGATAATTTTATCTGGACCAGCAAATACAAAAGTCATTTTAGCCTCAGTTTTACCATTAACATCTATATGGAAAAATCCTTTTTTGTCGTTTATTTCTAATTGTACTTCTTCGTTCATTTTTTTTAAGTTGCTAAGTTTGTAAGTCGCTAAGATTCTAAGTTTTTTTAAGTTTTAAAGTTACTAAGCTCCTAAGAATCTATGTTACTAAGCATTTAATTTTAGGAACTTAGATTCTTAGTAACTTAGTATCTATTTAATAAACCATCGGAATTTCCATTAACAGAAATTTTGCATCAGTTGTTGCTTTAATGTCTAAAGTTTTGAAATCAGTAATCCCTAAACCGTCACGGGTTTCCAATTCCTGACTGTCAACGGTTATGGTTCCAGAAATTACAAAAGCATAAAGTCCGTTTCCTTCTTTTTTTAATTCATACTGTTTAGAAAATCCAGCACTAAAATCGGCTAAATGAAACCAGGCATCTTGGTAAATCCAAACTCCGGCATCATCAGGATTTGGAGATAATATCTGAGCAAAATTATTTTTTTGTTCAGCAGTATCTAAAGTGATCTGCTGGTAACGCGGTTCTACATTTCTCACTTTTGGGAATAACCAAATCTGAAAAAGTTTGGTGCGCTGATCTGCATTCGGGTTGAATTCGCTGTGCTGAATTCCAGTTCCTGCGCTCATCACCTGTATATCGCCAGTTTTGATAGTCTCAGCATTTCCCATACTGTCTTTGTGAGCCAAATCCCCTTCTAATGGTATAGTGATGATTTCCATATTGTCGTGCGGATGTGTTCCAAAACCCATTCCAGCTGCAACGGTGTCATCGTTTAAAACGCGTAGCGCTCCAAATTGTACTCTATCTGGATTGTACCAGCTTGCAAAGCTAAAACTGTGATATGCGTTTAGCCATCCGTGATCTGCGTGTCCTCTTGTATCTGCTTTGTGTAAAACTGTAGTTGCCATGATATATAAATTTAGTGATTTTTGTTATACAAATTTACATCTGATGTCATCGTTTTGCACTTAACCTAGATTAAGAAAAAGTATTCAGTTGGCAGATTTAAGTATTCAGAATTCAGTTTTACTATAATTGCTACTAATTGTTAAATAGCAATTTTAATTTTTTCAATTCATTTAAACTTCTGCAAACTGCAAACTGTCGACTGGATACTACTTGCGTAACATTTTGCTTTTCATCTTACTGAAAAACTCTGGAGTCACACCAAGATAGGATGCAATTTGTTTTTGAGGGACACTATAAATTAGATTAGTATATTTTTTGCAGAATTTTTCAAAACGTTCTTCAGCGGTTAAACTTAAATTATCCATCAAGCGTTGCTGGTTTGCCACCAATGAATTTTCAGTTAAAATCCTAAAGAAACGTTCAAGCTGCGGTATTTCTTTATACAGAATTTCTTGATTCTCTTTGGATAATATCACTACTTCTGCATCTTCTATGACTTGAATAAAAAGGTTTCCCGGTTTTTGCGAAAGCAGACTGTACATATCACTTATCCACCAGCCGCTTGTCGCAAAACTCAAAACGTGTTCTACAATATTATCGTTGATGTTGAAACTCCGCAGTACGCCCGAATTTACAAAATAAGACTGTCTGCAGATTTCGCCTGCATTAAGCAAAACAGTTTTAGCTTTGTATTGCTGTGTTTCTGTTTTAGACAAGAAAAGTTCCTGTTCCTGTGTCGTGAGTGTTACATGCTGCGCAATGTTTTTGAGTATTAATTTCATTTATTTTTGCTTTGAGAATAAAGTAAAGAAAGTAACTTGGAAGCTCTAAGTTAAGTATTTTACTTTATGCCAATTCTAAATAGAATAATTTTTAAACATATAGATCCATAACAATCGGGAAAGACGAATGTTGAAAGAAGCCATCAATACAATGACAGTAGTAATAATTGCAATGATTCTTAAGTCGAAAGTTTCAGTAAAAAATTGATGTGCAATTAAATAAGTGGCAATTCCCTGCGCTACGGTTAAGCCATAGTTTACATACATGGCGCCAAAGAAATACCCAGGCTCTTTCTCGAATTTGAATTGGCAATGAGGACAATATGGATTCATCTTTGGAAAGCCAATATTGAAGAAGATATTTTTTTCGTTAAATACTTTTCCCTCAAGGCAATGCGGGCAATCATTATTTAGAATATGAACAAGTGTGTGTGACATTTTTAAATTTTTTTCAAAGGTATTTTTTATCCGTGTCACAGATGTTTTCTATATTCGCTAATTATAGGACAATAAAGACATGGAGAAACTATGAGCAAATATCCAATTTATTCAATTCAGCGGTTCAACTGTAATGATATCAATAGTGATTTCTATATTAATACATTTAAAAATCACTTGGTAGATCACAGTTTTGTTGAAGAACCGCACAGACATAATTCGTATGTATTGGTTCTTTTTACCAATGGATCAGGAACGCATGATATCGATTTTAATACTTTTGGGATTCAGCCAGGCAGCCTGTTTTTTCTGCAGCCCGGGCAAATGCATCATTGGAGTTTATCTGATGATATTGATGGGTTTGTTGTGTTTTATTCTCAGGAAATGTACAATTTGTATTTTAGGCAAAAAACAATTGAGGCTTATCCGTTTTATTATTCTCTAGGTAATTCGCCCGAAATGGTTTTTGAGGATAAAGAATCAAAAGCGATGGAGTTTTATTTTTATAATATGCTTGAGGAATACCAAGGGAATAAAATCATGAAGCAGGATAAAATCATGAATTTATTAGACAGTATTCATATCGAAATTGTGAGAAAATATAACGAAAACCATGTTCTGGAAACTCATTCTTATAATGTGAAAATAAGAGATTTTAATGTGCTTTTAGAAAAATATTTTTGGACAGAAAAAGCGCCTTCATTTTATGCGTCCCAGCTCCATATTACACTAAAACATTTGAATAGAATATGTAATGAAATCTTAAAAAAGACCACCACTCAGGTAATTACTGATAGGATTATTCTAGAAGCAAAAAGAATGCTGATTGATAAAAAAAGAACAGTCAGCGAAATTGCAACAGAGTTAGGTTTCGATGACTATTCCTATTTTGTGAGATTATTCAAAAAGCATGCTACAATTACACCGACAGCTTTTCGGGGTTTTAAGCAGTAATTAAGAATGTACTTCGATTAATTTGGTGGCTTCTTTTGCTTTTTCCACTATTTCTTCAATTGGAGTATCTAGAGTGTCATTGACTAAAGCCACACCCATTCTGCGGTAGGGTCTTGAAGTAGGTTTTCCAAAAATCCTAAAATCGGTTTTGGGTAAAGCTGCGATTTTTTCTATTCCTGCAAAAGTTGGATTTGTTGAATTTTCGGAAGCCAAAATTACAGCACTGGCTCCCGCTTTCTCTAAATTAATTTCGAAAATAGGCAAGCTCAAAATAGCACGTAAATGCAATTCGAATTCATTGAAATTTTGTGTTCCTGCCAAAGTAACCATTCCGGTGTCGTGAGGTCTTGGTGATAATTCAGAGAAATAAACACCGTCATCAGACAGGAAAAATTCCACGCCAAACAATCCCGCTCCTCCCAAAGCTTCGGTTACTTTTTCGGCCATGTCTTGTGCTTCGTATAAATCTTTGTCGGATACTATTGCGGGTTGCCAGCTTTCTTGGTAATCACCGCGTTCTTGTCTGTGTCCTATTGGCGCGCAAAACAAAGTGGGGTTGTTATTTTGAACCACGGTCAATAAAGTAATCTCAGAATTGAATTTTACAAAAGCCTCGACTATGACTTCTACAACATCGCCACGCGAACCTTTTACGGCATATTGCCAAGCTTTGTCAATGTCAGCAGCGGTTTTTATGGTTGATTGTCCTTTTCCAGACGAAGACATTAATGGTTTTACTACGCAAGGCATTCCAACGGCTTCAACTCCTTTGTGTAATTCTTCGGTAGTTGTGGCATAACGGTAATCAGCAGTTTTTAAACCTAATTCTTTGGAAGCCAAATCACGAATGGCTTTTCTATTCATGGTAAAGTTCGCCGCTTTCGCAGAAGGAACCACAGTAATGCCTTGTTTTTCGTAATCATAGAAACGCTCAGTTCTGATGGCTTCTATTTCGGGAACGATAAAATCAGGCTGGTGTTTGGCTACGATTTTGTCTAAAGCGTCTCCATCAAGCATATTGATGACTTCAAAACCGTGTGCTACCTGCATTGCAGGAGCATTTTCATAACTGTCAACAGCAATTATGGTTTGTCCAATGCGTTGTGCAGCGATTGTAAATTCTTTTCCTAATTCGCCTGAGCCTAGAAGTAGTATTTTCATTGTTTTGAGCTTTATATATATTGGGGTTTCCTATGATTAGGAATGTGATTTTAGATGGTAACAAAAATACATTTTTTGTGTGAAATTCTTTTGAAATTGGTTTTGGTTTTTGCTTGTTATTTTGAGAATAACGGTATTGTGTTTTTACACGCCAGATTGCGTGAGGGATAGGAATAAGCTATCGAAGTAGCATGTATAGCCCAACCCCGTTGAGCAAAGGACAACTGAACGTTGCTGTAAATAAGCCCCTTTGTTCAACGGAGCCACGCCCAACTATTTCTTTAAATGAAAAAAAGTTCCAAATTTCAAGTTGTGAAACCTGAAACCTGGAACTTTTAATTTGAAACAAATTTTATATTATGCAGGAACTTCGGTAAGCGTTACAGCTTCTTTGATTCGGCGTAAAGCTTCTTTTAATAATTCATCGCTGGTTGCATAAGAGAAACGGATGCAATTTGGGTTTCCAAAAGCGTCACCTGTTACAGTTGCTACGCAAGCTTCGCCTAAAAGATACATAGAGAAATCATTCGCATCTTTGATTAATGTTCCTTTTAATGTTTTTCCGAAGAAAGAAGAAACGTCTGGGAATACGTAGAAAGCTCCTTCTGGAACGTTGATTTTGATTCCTGGAATTTCTTTCAATAATCCAACTACTAAATCTCTGCGGCTATGAAAAGCTTGAACCATGTGGTTTAACACGCTTGGATCAGCATCTACAGCAGTGATAGTAGCACGTTGCGCCACAGAATTTGCTCCAGATGTTACCTGCCCTTGAATTTTAGTACATGCTTTTGCAATAAATTCTGGTGCTCCAATGTAACCAATTCTGTATCCTGTCATAGCGAAAGCTTTGGCAACTCCGTTTACAGTAATCGTTTTTTCTAACATTCCTGGGATTGATCCGATACTGCAAAAAGTTCCTGAGAAATTGATGTGCTCATAGATTTCGTCAGCAACTACATAGATATTTGGATATTTTTCTAAAACTTTAGCCAAAGCTGTTAATTCTTCTCTGTTGTAAACAGAACCACTTGGGTTACAAGGAGAAGAGAACCACATCATTTTTGTTTTTGGTGTGATAGCGGCTTCTAATTGTTCTGGTGTGATTTTGAAATCAGTATCTACAGAGGTTGGAACTTCTACAGGAACTCCTCCAGATAATTTCACGATTTCAAAATAGGAAACCCAGTAAGGTGCAGGCAAGATAACCTCGTCACCATCGTTTAACATTACTTGCGCAATGTTGTATAATGATTGTTTTGCTCCTGTTGAAACTACGATTTGTGATGGTTTGTAATCTAATCCGTTGTCTCTTTTGAATTTTCTGCAGATAGCATCTTTTAAATCGCCATATCCGTCAACTGGAGAGTATGTGCTGTAGTTTTCGTCAATAGCTTTTTTTGCAGCTTCCTTGATAAAATCCGGAGTATTGAAATCTGGTTCTCCTAAGCTTAAACTGATAATGTCTTTTCCTTGTGCTTTTAATTCTCTTGCCAATGCAGCCATCGCTAATGTTTGTGATGTAGCTAAATTGTTAATTCTGTCTGAAAGTGGATTGCTCATTAAATTGTAATTTTTTGGTTTATTCTTTTTTTAGATAATTATTTATAGTGCGGGTTCTAGCCCCAATGTTCTTAAATGTTTAAAGTGTGCAACAATAGCCGCAGACATTGTTTTATACTCGTAATATGGCAATTGGCATTCCTTGGCCGTTTCTTTTACGATTTTTGCAATTTTCCCGTAATGTATATGGCTGATGTGCGGGAAAATATGGTGTTCAATCTGGTGGTTTAATCCTCCAGTGTACCAGTTTACGATTTTGTTTTTGGGTGCAAAATTTACTGTGGTAAATAATTGGTGTATCGCCCAAGTGTTTTCCATTTCGCCAGCTTCGTTTGGCTGTGGATTAGCCGCTTCATCAACTACATGTGCCAATTGAAATACTATACTTAAGATTAATCCAGCAGTGTAATGCATTACAAAAAATCCAACCAAAACTTTCCACCAAGTGATTCCAATAAGCATTGGCAAAACAATCCAAATACCCATGTAAATGACTTTTGTAATAATTAATGTTGTCCAAAGTATTTTTGGGCTTTTTGGCTCACCATAAGACAATTTTCTTTTTAGGTAATTCTTCATTTGTTTGAAATCAGTAGTAATTGCCCAGTTGAAGGTCAATAAACCATATAAAAATACAGCATAATATTGTTGGAATCTATGAAATTTATGCCATTCAGCTTCTTTAGAGAAACGCATAATTCTACCTGCTTCCAAGTCTTCGTCATGCCCAATTATATTAGTATAGGTATGATGCAATACATTGTGCTGTACTTGCCAGTTATGAACATTTCCTGCCAAAACATATATGGTTCCTCCCATAAATTTATTGACCCAGCTTTTGGTTGAATAAGATCCGTGGTTGGCATCATGCATTACGTTCATTCCGATTCCGGCCATTCCGATTCCCATAACGATAGTTAATAGAAGGTGTGACCAAAAAGGCATGTCTAATGTAAGTATCAAAAAATAAGGAACAAGAAAGACAGTGAAAAGAATTACAGTTTTCAAATGGATCTTCCAATTACCTGTTTTCTCTATATTATTTTCTTTGAAATAGCTGTTAACTCGAGAATTAAGGGTTCTGAAAAACTTTAAATTGTCTTGCTTTGCAAATGTAGGTGCGGTATTGTTCATATAATTTTTTGAATATTTGCAAAGGTAACCAATATAAATTTTCAACATACAATATTGAGTTAAATATTTCTAAGCTAAAAGCAGTACTTTTGTTAAAAATTTTTAAGATGGACGAGATTCTAAAGTACTTTCCTAACTTATCTGATAATCAGATAGAACAGTTTCAAAAATTGGATTTTTTATACCACGATTGGAACGAAAAAATCAACGTTATTTCACGCAAAGATATTGACTCTTTATATACCAAACATATATTGCATTCTTTGGCCATTGCCAAAGTAAATAAATTTGAACCAGGGACTTATGTGCTGGATGTGGGGACTGGTGGTGGCTTTCCGGGTATTCCGCTTGCTATTCTTTTTCCAGAGACCCGTTTTTATCTGATTGATGTTATAGCCAAAAAAATAAAGGTGGTAAAAGCAGTAGCTGAAGCTTTAGAATTAAAAAATGTCAAAGCCGAACAGCTTCGTGCCGAAAATGTAAAAGGTGATTTTGATTTCATCGTAAGCCGTGCTGTGACTAACATGCCTGACTTTGTTTCATGGATAAAAACCAAAATCAAGAAGCAAAATAAACACGAATTGAAAAATGGAATTCTCTATTTGAAAGGCGGTGATTTAACCGAAGAGCTGAAAGATTTTCCCAAAGCAACAGAATACAATATTTCTGATTTCTTCGAAGATGAATTTTTCGAAACAAAAAAAGTGGTTCACTTGCCTTTGAAGTTTGTGGTGTGAAAATGTTTTATTTTTCGAGTTTCAGGTTTGTTGGGACGATAATAAAATAGCCGAATCTTAATTTAAGATTCGGCTATTTTATTATCGTCAAAGGTTTTCAAGCCTGAAACCTGAAACTTTTTAACTATTCTCCCAAAAACGGATATCTGTAATCCGTTGGAGTTACAAATGTTTCTTTAATAGTTCTTGGAGAAGCCCAACGCAATAAGTTCAATGCGGAACCGGCTTTGTCATTAGTTCCAGAAGCTCTTGCTCCGCCAAAAGGCTGCATTCCTACGATAGCTCCTGTTGGTTTGTCATTGATGTAGAAGTTTCCGGCAGCGTTTTGCAATGCTGTCGTAGCTTCTTCTATTGCATAACGGTCTTGGCTGAAAACAGCTCCAGTCAAAGCATATTCAGATGTAGTGTCAACCAATTTCAAAGTTTCAGACCATTGAGTATCTTCATAAACAAAAATCGTCATAACAGGTCCGAATAATTCGGTTTCCATAGTAGTGTATTTCGGATTTGTAGTTACAATAACGGTTGGCTCAATAAAATATCCAACAGATTTATCGTAATTTCCGCCTACGATAATTTCGGCATCTGCATCTTTTTTGGCTTGGTCAATAAAACTGGCCAATTTATCAAATGATCCTTCGTGAATAACCGCTGTGATAAAGTTTCCAAAATCTTCTGGAGAACCCATTTTCATTGATTTTACATCAGTAATCAATTGTTCTTTTACGGCTGGCCATAAGCTTTGCGGTACATAAGCTCTTGAAGCTGCAGAACATTTTTGTCCTTGGAATTCAAATGCGCCACGGATGATTCCTGTTGCCACTTGTTTTGGGTTGGCACTTGGATGAGCAATGATAAAATCTTTACCCCCAGTTTCTCCAACTATTCTTGGGTATGTTTTGTAATGGTGAATATTGGTTCCAATTTTTGCCCATATATCTTTGAATACATGTGTTGAACCTGTAAAGTGGATTCCGGCAAAATCACGGCTCGCCAAAACAGTGTCGGTAATCATTAATGCATCACCGAAAACAACGTTGATAACACCGTCTGGAACTCCTGCTTCTTTGAAAACATCAATTATAATTTTTGCAGAGAATACTTGGCTGTCACTTGGTTTCCAAATAACAACATTCCCCATCATAGCAGCACTTGCAGGTAAATTTGCAGCAATAGCCGTAAAGTTGAAAGGAGTAATCGCATAGACAAAACCTTCAAGCGGTCTGTATTCTAAACGATTCCACATATCGGATGCCGATTTTGGCTGATCTGCATAAATCTGTGTCATGAATTTTACGTTGAAACGTAAAAAATCGATTAGTTCACAGGCTGCGTCAATTTCGGCTTGATGAATATTTTTGGATTGCGCAATCATAGTTGCGGCATTAATTTTTGCTCTGTAGGGACCAGCGATTAATTCGGCTGCTTTAAGGAATATGGCAGCTCTTTGTTCCCAAGCCATATTTGCCCAGGCTTCTCTAGATTCTAATGCGTTGGTAATGGCACTTTCAATGTGTTTTTTTTCAGCTAAATGATACGTTCCAACGATATGCTGATGATCGTGTGGAGCTGTCATATTTCGGGTGTTTCCTGTTCTAATTTCTTCATTTCCAATATACAATGGGACATCGATTTTGGAATTCCACATAGCTTTGTAAGCAGCTAGAACTGAAGCTTTTTCTGGAGAATTTGGAGCGTAACTTTTTACAGGTTCGTTTACCGCTTTGGGTACATTAAAAAATCCTTTTAGCATGTCTTTTATAATTAATTAGTAAGCAATTATATAATTTGATGCAAAAGTACAAAGGAAAGATTTAAATTATGCTAAAAATGTTGTAATTAAAGTCAATTTAATTCATAGCAAAAGGAGCACACATTTTAAAAGTAGGTACGATAACCCTAAAAGATTTGGTAGAAGTAAAATTTATCATATTAAAATATCCTTTCATTGCTCCATAAGGAGACGATAATAAACAGCCTGAACTATAAGTATGCTGTTCTCCAGGTTTTAAAACTGGTTTTTTACCGATAACACCTTCTCCGTCAACATATTCTAAATCATTTAAGGAGTCGTAGATTTCCCAATGGCGTGAAGTCAATTGAACAGAGTCTTTACTGTGGTTTTCAATTGTAATCTCGTAACTAAAGGCAAAGTGAATCTTGTAGTTTTTGAAGTAGGTTCCTTCAAAACTAGTCATTACCGAAATTTTAATGCCTCTTGTTATTTGCGAAACCATGTTAATGAGCTAATTAAGTGCTATATGGCGACAAATCTACGAAAAAAATGAATATTCTATTTAAAATTTTTCAAAGTTTTCTAATTTGTTATATTTAATGAATTGGCGGTTCCTTTTCCAATGACTTTTACATATCGGTCAGTATTTCCTTTGTAGTAAACCAATACCGTATAATCATTTTCAGTTTGATAAAAATTTCCATCAATTGCATTTTCTAAGTCGATAAATCCTTTGCTGTCTACTGTTGTATATTGATAGTTTGTAAATCCCTGTTTGATTAAAATTGCTTTTTCATAAATCCCTTTTTCAGTATTAAAATCCATTTTGTTTTCGGGAGTTGTGCTGTAATTATTGAACATTCCCACTATATAAACAGAAGAACTCGGATTTGCCAAAGGAGCAGACAGGCTAAAATAAACCCAAGAATAGTCGGCTTCAATTGTATTGTTTTCTCCGTCTAGTTTTCGGATCGAAAAATTTCCGTTAAGATCAGAATAATTGGAATAGGGAAAATTGGCTTTAGCACTATTGGTAAATAAATGCGTATTGTAAATACCGTTATCAGAATTAACGAAACCCACATAATTATTAGCGTTTTTGATGTCTTTGGAATCAAAATTTAAAAATTCATTGCCAGCCCAAAATTGCGTTTCTTGGTCGTATTTATAAACAAAAACATTGCCTATATTGTATTGTGGTGCAATATTCTTAATGGCGGTATTGAAATTGCCGTTTTGAAGCAGTACTACTTTTAAATTTTGAGTCGGATTTTGCAGCAGAAAATCATCTGTGTTAATTTCGAAATTCAGATTGTGTTTCGAATAAATGTTTTTGACGGTTCTCGGGCGTTTTATTTTTAAAGGGACAGATACTATATTCTCATACAGTACAAAATATCTTTTCAAAATGACCTCTTTATCAGAATTTAAAATAGTGAGCACATAATTACCGCTTAATTTTATTTTGGTGTAATCATTCGGAATGGATAATCGGTAATGAGTGAAAATCTGTAATGTATTGAAAGAGTTGACGTATTCCTGAATTTTTTGGCTGTCAAAACCAGAAAGATATTCGCTTTTTGGAATATCTGTGGGGACCCAATTATAGTCGCAATGGGTGATTTCGTAATAATAGTCGGCTTCATTGCCAAATAAGTCGTCAAATTGAAACCCAAAGGATTCCCCTAATTGAAAGATGGGAACAACGTTTTGACTGTTCTGAACGAAAGAAGCAGTTTTGATGTTATATGGTGGCGCTATTTCAGTCTGAACTTGGGCTGTTAAGGCTAGGTAAAAGAAAGAAAGAAGTAAAACGGCTATTGATTTCATTATGGGCTATCGTTCATAGATTGTAAATATACAAATTAATGGAAATTAATCAGAGTAAGATATGAGTTTAAAATGAACAGCAAATAGGTGAAGCAATCTGCGGTAAAAAATTCATGCGTTTATCTTGGCAAACTATTCCAGTATAAAATTCAAATTATCCTCGATTTCGTCACCAATGTAGTTTTCGTCCAAAAGGGAATCAGACAATAATTTTTTGCTTTCCTGCAGGCGGATGATTTTTTCTTCAACGGTATTTTTGGTGATAAACCGAATCACATTTACCTTGTTCATCTGCCCGATTCGATGGGCTCGGCCAATTCCCTGTTTTTCTGAAAATGGATTCCACCAAGGGTCAAGGAAAACCACATAAGAGGCTTTCGTTATGTTAAGTCCAACGCCTCCCGCTTTTAAAGAAACGAAAAACAACAATGGTTTTTCCTGTTGCTGGAAACGATTGACTTGGTATTCTCTTTCTTTTAAAGGAGTTTCTCCCGTAAGTTCGCAAAAATCGATTTTGTTTTCTTTACACCAAGTTTTATAAAATTCTAAATTGGATACAAACGAACTGAAAACAATCGTTTTTTGATTGGATTGTACCAAAGTTTCAAGATAACGGGTAACAGCGATATATTTCCCCGAATCCATTTCGGATTTCGAATCAATCATTTTTGGGTGATTGCTCAATTGTCTTAAACGCATCAAAGTATTAATAATGCTAATTTTAGCTACTTCAGAGCCATCAGTTTTTAATAGCGAGTTTCGGGCTTTGGATTTTTCTTCTTCGTAAAGTTTTTCCTGTTCAAGTTCCATTTCGCAATAGAAAATCTGCTCGGACAGTTCTGGTAAATCTTTTAAAACTTGTTCTTTGGTACGTCGCAGAATAAAAGGATTGATGAGGTTTTTCAGTTCTAATAAACTGTTCTCATCCTGCTTTTTCTCGATTGGCAATTTATAATTTTCGGCAAAAAAAGCATAGCTTCCCAAAATATTCGGATTGATAAACTGCATTTGCGACCATAAATCATCGAGTGAATTCTCTATAGGAGTTCCGCTCAATGATATTTTGTGACTGGCTTTTACTTGATTGATAGCCTTGAAAATTTTGGAGTTCTTGTTTTTGATGTATTGACTTTCGTCCAAAATCAAATACCTGAAATTGTATTTTTCTAAAATAGAAATATCTCTCGAAACAATAGAATAGCTCGTAAAAATCAAGTCGTATTTTTCCAGTTTTTTCGAAAGCATTTTTCGGTCGTTGCCAATGTATTGTATTCTGCGGAAATGCGGGGTGAATTTTCGGGCTTCATTATACCAATTAAACACCAAAGAAGACGGCAGAACAATCAATGCTTTTAGGTATTCTTTTGGAGTTACAATTTCGTTTCCAAACAAATCCAGCTGAACGTTTTCGGCTTTTTCAAAATCCAATTGTTCCTGCACAGCAACGAGTGTCGTCAGGGTTTGCAGTGTTTTCCCCAATCCCATATCGTCGGCCAAGCAAGCACCTAAACCATTGTTGTAATGTTCCAAAAGCCATTTGACTCCTTCAATTTGATAGGGTCTCAATGTCGCTTTTACCAAAGGCGAAGATTGGTATTCTATGGCTTCTTGTAAATTAGTTGACCCCTTTAGTTCTGGAATATTATCCAAAACAGCAAAATTGCTTTTGGGTAAAACAAGATTCCCGTTTTGGACTTTTGCCAATTTTGCCATTTGAGCATAAAGTGTCATCCATTCAATTGGAATCAAAAAGTAGCTGCCATTAGGTAAAAGGAAGAGTCGGTTTCGGTTTTTTATATTCGAAATCAGTTCGCTGAAATTAAATTCGAATTCCTCACAAACCACTGTCATTTTGATGTCAAACCAATCGCTTTTGACTTCATTCGAAAACTGAATTTCTACTTTTCGAGTGTTAATTTTCTTACTGTCAATTTTCAAATTTTTAACAGAAAATCCCGAAGATTCGAGAATTCCCTGGTTTTCTATCACCCATTGGATAGTAGCGTATGGATCTTGTTTTTCTGCTTTTGGCGAAAGCCCAAACAAACCATTTTCAGTTTTGGACAAACCTAATTTTTGTAATTTATCAGTAAATGAAAATTCGGTTTCAGAGCGTTTGTATTGAATAAGTTTGATGTTGTTCAAATCGCTTAAATCAATATTCGAATGTGTTTTTTTAGTTGAATTTAATTCAAAGGAATACCCGTTATAATCGAAAATTAAATTGACATAATAGCTGTTTTTAAAAAAATCCAACACAGGTTGAATCGCACAGGAAACGATTTTGTTTTTGGTCTCAAGCTCAAATCCTGTTGCGGTAATGTCTGCTTTTTTTGCAACATCTTTAATGAATTTCTCAAAATAGTCAGGAACCAATTTGGATGGAATTTCAATAGATTTTTTCGTCAAAAAAGGAGTGATTTTTTTAGAATTGATGTGTTGTAAATGGAAAAGTTTTTTGTCTACAATGAGCCAGCTCGGTTCGTCCAAAAGCAATTCGATTGTTTTGTCTGATGGATAAAAAACAGTTTCGTTGTCTTTTAAAGCTAAGATATAGGTGATTCCATTTTCGTGTTTGTCAAAATGGAGTTGCGTTTCCAAAGACGGATGATTGACAGAAACATGGCTGTTTCTGAAATCTTTCTCTCTGTCTAAATTTATTGATAACGGAAAGTTTTCTTGTTTGATTAAAGTGTAAAATTGGTCTAAGTTGGTTTTTGTAAATTGACGAATGCCAAATTCAAGTTTGCTGTCTTTCAGTAAATCATCAATAGTTTTGGCAGACTTACTGTTTTTGCTGAATTTTTTAAAAACTTTTTCGGGTTTTAAATTTTCGCATATAGTCAACACTTTTTTGGTGTTGTTGTCTAAATCTTCAAAAATAATCCCGAAACTTTGTAAAACTTCGGGGCTTGCTTTTTTATCTAAATATTTTATTTCCTTCGTTTGTTTGATAATATATGCCGTTGGGATATAATGATTCAGTTTTTTTTCAAAACTTATATCAAAACAAAACAGAAAGGGGGCTTCAGTTTTCAAAATCAGTTATTTATTTAGATACATGACGAGGATTGAAATTTTTTAAGCTACAGATTTAGATGATTTTCACAGATTAAAAATACGTAAATAAAAATCTGTGTGAATCTGTGTAATCTGTGGCAAAATATTTTTTGTTGAATCCAATGACTTTATTTAAAGCAAACAGGAATGATTTCGCCTTTTGCTAAACAATATTTTTCTACCATTTCGGGAGCAATTTTATTGGTGTAATCTTCCTCAACAACTGTAAAACCAATGCTTCTTAGTTTATCAAAATAATCACGACCATAAATACGTACGTGGTCGTATTGACCAAATATTTTGGCACGTTCTTTTTGGTCGGTAATGGAATCGTCTGCAAAAGTTACGTCTCTTTTTAAGTCTTGCGGAATTTGAAGGATAGCCATTCCGCCAGGTTTCAAAACGCGATACAATTCCTGCATGGCTTTGGTGTCATCCGGAATGTGTTCCAATACGTGATTGCACAGAATAACGTCATATTGATTGTCTTCAAAAGGCAAATTACAAATATCCGCTTTTACATCCGCCAAAGGCGAAAACAAATCGGTTGTGGTGTAATCTAGATTTTTCTGCTTGCGGAACATTTTGTAAAAAGCCTGTTCTGGTGCAAAATGCAATACTTTCTTAGGAACAGTAAAAAAATCAGTTTGTTCGTTTAGGTATAACCAAAGCAAACGGTGTCTCTCCAATGAAAGCGTACTTGGCGAAAGCACATTGTTTCGTTGTGTTTCGTACCCATAAGGCAAGAACGATTTGAAGCTTCTACCATCGATTGGATCGGTATAAGTATCTCCTTTTAATGAAAAAGCGATAAAAGGGCGTGCGACATAACTCATCCTAATTAATAAAGGACGAGGAATAGTGTTGAGTATAACTTTAAAGAGTTTTTTCATTATAGAACTAGTGGGGTTTTGCGGAACTCATCTTCTTCGTTGCTCACGATTCCTAATTCTTTATAGATATACGCAAACGTCGATAAAATCTCAGGTTTTCCGTCGATGATAGCAACATCATGTTCAAAATGGGCACTTGGTTTTCCGTCAGCAGTGGTGATTGTCCAGCCGTCTTTATGCTGTTTAATGTTTTTAGTTCCCATGTTGATCATCGGTTCGATGGCAACAACCATTCCTTCAATGAAAAGTTTGCCACGACCTCGTTTTCCATAGTTAGGCATTTCGGGATCTTCGTGCATTTTTTGTCCTACACCGTGACCAACAAGTTCTCGAACCACACCATAACCGTGTGCTTCGGTATATTTTTGGATTGCATTCCCAACGTCTTCAACACGGTTTCCAATTCGCAATTCGCGGATTCCTACGTATAAAGATTCTTTGGTTACTTGAAGTAATTTTTTAGTTTCTGGAGCGACTTCTCCAATTTCGAACGAGTAGGCGTGGTCACCGTGAAATCCGTTCTTGAATGCACCGCAGTCAACCGAAATAACATCACCGCTTTCTAACGGTTTGTTGTTTGGGATTCCGTGTACCACTTGTGAATTTGGGCTCATACACAACGAATTCGGAAAGTCGTAAAGTCCAAGAAAACTTGGTACAGCACCATGATCCCTGATGAATTCTTCGGCTCTTTTGTCAAGATATAATGTAGTAACTCCTTCTTTTATTTCAGAAGCAATCATTCCTAATGTTTTTGATACGATCAATGCACTTTCGCGCATCAATTCTATTTCCTCACGGGTCTTTTGAATAATCATATTTTCGAATTTTCAGAGTGCAAAAATACACTTTTAAAATTATTTCTTTTAGGTTGGGTTTGTTTTAATTTTTTGATCTAAATACAAAGTTCACAAAGAAGCCACAATGGACACAAAGCTTGGCAAACTTTGCGATATTCTTTGTGAACTTTGCGGTTAAATTTTAAAGTATAGTTGTAAATTAGCAATAAATCAATTAGTTATAGTATGAATGCATCTTTAGATCGGGAAAATAGCAAGAAGGAACAGAAGTTGAATAAAATGAAAAGAGTTGCATTCCTGTTTTTTGGAACTGCTGTACTTCTTTTCGGAGTAGCAGTTTTTTATAATATTGGAATACTAAAAGCATTTAGCGAAGCCGCAATGGTGGGAGGTATTGCTGATTGGTTTGCAGTCGTTGCTTTGTTCAGGCATCCGCTTGGAATTCCCATTTGGCATACTGCAATAATCCCTGCAAAAAAAGATGAAATAGGGGAGAACCTGGGAAATTTTGTTTCGGATGAGTTTTTGACAAGGGAGAAATTGGAAGTAAAAATTGAACAGTTTAACGTGGCGGTAAAAGCTTCGGACTGGCTGATGGAAGAGAAAAACGCTAATTTGGCGGCTAATTTAATTGCAGAAAATGTGATTCCGGGAGTTTTGAAAACCATCGATGATGAGCAGGTAAAGCATTTTGTGCAAACACAATTTAGTGACAAACTGAGCAAACTGAATTTTGCCGAATGGATTGCTCTTGGTTTGGATTCATTGACGAAAAGCAAAAAACAAGAAGAGTTGGTGACCAATGTTATCAAAACGCTTATTGTAGAATTGCACAACAACAAGCATCTGATTGAAGAAAAAGTGAAAAGCTCCACGCCATTTCTTTCTTTTGGTTTGGTCGATAAAAAAATTGCAGAAGGAGTTTTTAATGGGCTGTACGATTTTCTAGAACAGGCAAGTCACGAAGACAGCACAATCCGAAAAAAAATCAACGACTATGTAATGGATTTTATAACTGAGCTGAAAGAATCCCCCGAAATGCAGCAGAAAGTTAATGATTTGGTTCTTGGCTTTGCCAATAAAAAAGAAGTTCAGGATTATATCAGCGGAATTTGGCTGGAAATCAAAACGGCTATAGCTCATGATTTGGCTCAAAAAGAGGAATCTTCGATAAAAAAGAGCATTGCCAATATGATTCAGGGTTTTGGCAAAGGAATACAAGCCGATCAGCTGATGATGGATAAGATTAATAATTTTGTCAAAAATGATTTGCTTTCGGTGCTTATCAATAACAAAAAAATGATTGGCGACTTGATTTCTTCGACTGTAAAAGGCTGGGATACCGATGAAGTTTCCAAAAAACTGGAACTGGAAATAGGAAGCGATCTTCAATACATTCGGATAAATGGTACGCTTGTGGGCGGTTTGGTTGGGCTTTTGATTTATGCCGCTGAAGGTTTATTGCACAGTTTTATATTGTAATTTTTGAGCAGAGGAAATTTAATCTACGGCAACACAATGGATGATTTTGTCTTTTTGTAATTTGAATATGAGCGTTGTCATATTTTATTTTTTCTATTTGCTTTACTTTTGTTATAAATATAACATTTATGGAAAAATATGTAACTGCTGAGGAGGCTGTCAAAGTCGTGAAATCAGGGGATAGGGTTTATCTGCAGGCTGCTGGGGCAACACCTACAATTCTAGCCAATGCTTTAACTGAAAGAGCTTCTGAACTGCGGAATGTAGAAATATGCCATTTGCATACCGAAGGCGAGGCGCGATACGCTAATCCTGACCTTGCCGAAAGTTTTCATGTCAATTCATTTTTTATTGGCGGGAATGTTCGGCATACTTTAAAAGCAGGGAATGGCTCATATACTCCAGTTTTTTTGAGTGAACTGCCGCGTCTGTTCCGAAGAAATGTATTGCCGATAGATGTTGTTTTTATTCATGTGTCACCGCCTGACAGCCACGGATATTGTTCCCTTGGAGTTTCAGTGGAAGCTTGCGTTGCTGCGATTGAGAATGCGAAAATTGTGATAGCGCAGGTAAATCCTCAGATGCCGAGAACTTTTGGTGACGGAATCCTGCATATTTCAGAAATAAATTATATGGTAGCCGTGGATGTGCCTATTTATTCTCATGAAGTGGAGCTTTTTACCGCCGAGGAAGATAAAATAGGAGATTATATTGCTTCTTTGATTGAGGATAGGAGTACACTCCAAATGGGAATTGGATCGATTCCTAATGCCGCATTAAGCAAATTGGGGAACCATAAAGATTTAGGATTACACACCGAAATGTTTTCGGATGGTGTGATTGACTTGATTGAAAGCAATGTGATCAATTGTAATTATAAAGGATCATTAAGAGGAAGGGTGCTGTCCACTTTTGTGTTAGGCTCTAAGCGGTTGTATGATTTTGTAAGTGATAATCCGTTTATCGAATTACGAGAATCTTCAACAGTTAATGATACCGCCAGAATCAGGAAAAATCCAAAAATGATTGCTATTAATTCGGCAATTGAAGTAGATTTAACTGGACAGGTTTGTGCTGATTCTATTGGTCCGAGAATGTATTCGGGTGTTGGGGGACAAATGGATTTTATACGAGGAGCATCTTTAAGCGATGGCGGAAAAGCTATTATTGCTTTGCCGTCAACTACCAAAAACGGTGTAAGCAGAATTGTCCCTTTTTTGAAACAAGGCGCTGGAGTGGTAACAACCAGAGGACATATTCATTATGTAATCACCGAAAACGGAATTGCCGATTTATATGGCAAGACTTTAAAACAGCGCGCGGCCGAAATGGTCAGAATTGCCCATTCTAATCATCAGGAAAATATAGAGCGGGAGTATTTTTACCTGTTGGATAAAATGTAAATAAAATGGGCGTGAAAAATTAATTTCACGCCCATTTTGGTTTATCAGAAAAATGCCAATTGGCGCTTCTTATTATAGTAATGAATGACAAGTCATCGCTGCAGGCTGTTCGATTCCCATCAAGGCAAGAACAGTAGGGGCAATGTCTCCTAAAACTCCATTGTTGATGGTTTTCAAATCTTTGTCAACAAGAATGATTGGCACTGGATTTGTTGTGTGAGCGGTATTTGGTGAACCATCAGGGTTAATCATCGTTTCGCAGTTACCGTGGTCAGCAATAATAATGGTTGTGTAATCATTGGCAAGAGCTGCTTCAACAACTTCTTTTACACAGGCATCAACTGCTTCACATGCTTGTATGGCAGCACTCATAATTCCTGTATGTCCTACCATGTCGCCATTAGCAAAATTTAAACATACAAAATCAACTTCTCCTTTGTTTAATTCAGGAACCAAAGCGTCTTTCAATTCAAAGGCACTCATTTCTGGCTGTAAATCATAAGTGGCTACTTTTGGAGAGTTTCTTAATATTCTTGATTCACCTTTAAAAGGAGTTTCCTGTCCGCCAGAAAAGAAGAATGTTACGTGAGGATATTTTTCTGTTTCAGCAATACGGATTTGTTTTTTGTTGGCTTTTTCCAAAACTTCACCCAGTGTTTCAGTGATGTTGTCTTTGTTGTAAACCACTTTTACATTCTCGTAAGTTTCATCATAGTTGGTAAGCGTCACATAATACAACTGTAATTTGTGCATGTTTTGCTCGTGGAAATCTTTTTGCGATAAAGCTTCGGTCAATTCACGTCCTCTATCGGTTCTAAAGTTGAAGAAAATAACAACATCATCTTTTTCAATAGTTGCAACAGGCTTGTCATTTTCGTCCACCATAACCGTAGGTGCGATAAATTCATCTGTCACATGGTTTTTGTAGCTTTCTTTTATGGTTTCATAAGCATTAGTTGAATGAGTACCTGTCCCATTTACTACTAAATCGTAAGCAAGTTTAACACGTTCCCAACGTTTGTCACGATCCATTGCGTAATAACGGCCAATAATTGAAGCTATTTTTACTGGAGTATTTTTGATGTGATTTTGTAAATCCTGAATGTATCCTTTTCCAGATTTTGGATCAACATCACGTCCGTCAGTAAATGCGTGAATGAAAACTTTGTCCAATCCGTATTCTTGAGAAGCGTCAATTAATCCGCGCAAGTGAGAAGTGTGTGAGTGAACACCTCCGTCTGAAACTAATCCTAAAAAGTGTACTTTTTTATTGTTTTCTTTAGCGTAAGTGAATGCATCAATTAAAACCTGTTCTTTTGCAAGAGTTTTTTTGGCTACGGCCAAATTAATTTTTGCTAAATCTTGGTAAACAATTCTTCCAGCTCCAAGATTCATGTGCCCTACTTCACTGTTTCCCATTTGCCCTTCTGGTAAACCAACGTTTAATCCATCGGTGCGAAGCTGTGCGCTAGGGTATTTTGTATAAAGACTATTTATAAATGGAACATTTGCATTATCAATTGCAGAAACTTTCGGGTCAGGAGATTTTCCCCAACCGTCTAAAATCATTAAAATTACTTTTTTATTCATGGTGTGAAATTTTTTGCAAAGATAAGCCTTTCGCAAAAAATAGAAGTGAGTCAAAACCACTATTATACATAAAAAAGAGAAGTGCAACAAATACTTAAAATTGTGTTGCAAAAAGCGGTTTTTTCTAAAAAAACTGCAAAAAAAGCCCGCAAAAAACCAGAGTGAAAAACGGAATTTTTGAGGAGAATTTTGTCTTGTAAATCCGAAATCTATTGAATGATTTAAAGATTGAAAAATGCAGCACAAATTGCCCTTGTTTTTTTATCTTTTCGAATAATTATTTTTCTGAAAAGCATAAAAAAAAGGAAATCCTCTCAATCAGTTTTATTAGCAGGACTATTATTCAATACTTTGTTAATGGCAAAAAAACAAAATACATCCCCTTAGTACCTAATTATAGTTACGTTACAGTTATAACAAATAAAATATTAAAATTTGTTTTTTACCACATTGTAGTCAATGTAATAGCGAATGCTGACTGAAAAGATATTTGTTTGATTGCTATTGAAAATGTGTGAAAGATTGCTAGAAATGTCTTTTTCAACCTGATTGGTTTCTTCTAAGGCGTAATTTCGGTACAGGAGAATAATTTCGCTTCCGGGAGCAAACCACCATGAGTAAGAAAGATCTAAATTCCAAGAATTAAAATTTCTGTTTTTGTTTAGATTGTAACTTGAATTAGGAGTTAGGCTTCCATCGTCTTGTAGAGTGAAGAATTCATGGTTATCGGCATAGGACCAATAATATCGGGCATCAAGATTTAAAGCCATTGTGTTGGTGATCGCAAATTTTCCTGTGAGTATATTGGAAAGAATTTCTCTGTTTCTTTCCGCAAAGACAATACCGTTATTGTCATATCCAACTCGGCCTCTGTCATTTTTTTTGTTAGTGTATTCTAAAGCGTATTCTAAAGAAAATTGATTACTAAACCGGTATTTTGGATTGATATAGATGCCATAAGTCTGTCTGTTTTTTTCGTCATATTTTACAAAAGAGGTGGTTGCATCAATTGTAAATGCATGGTTTCTGTTCCATTCAAATCCAAAATAAGAGGATAATCTTTTAGGAACACGAACATAGCGGCCATAAACGCGGGGTTCATAAAAATCATACGTTTCCTGTGGTGTATAAAGAGCAGAAAATTCATAATATGTGTTGTTTAATGAAGAGGCTCCGACAGTAGTTTTCAGATAATCTTCTTGAAATTTTCCTGTTGTATTTTGAATTTCTAAATTGGCTTCCTGTGTTATTTTAAATGAATTAAAAACAGTAGTTGGGTTAAGAATCCTATAACTTATATTGCCATAAGCGGCGTGATAGTTGGTGTAAAAAATTAATCCAAGATCATTTATATCATAATTTTCTGAAATATATTTTCCTGAAATTTCGTAACGAATTTTTCCGCTTGTTTTTTCAAAATTCAATGCTGTTTTATAGCCGTTATAATCTTCGTAGGTGTTTATGCTGCTGTATTTAAAATCTCCATTTAAGCTGTAGCTGTTTTTCTTTGTATTTAAATCAAATAAAAGGCCCGAAACGTTTGCATCTCTAAATCCGCCGTTTCGGATTGTGTTTGTATTGATAAAGGTTATGGAGGAATTTTGGTTAAAGCGCTGGTCTAATACAATTATGTTATAATTTGTAAGCGGTTCAATGGTTTCTTTTCTTGCAGCAGAAGTTATTGTGTCTTTTATTGTGGCGTATGTTTTTTCTGTGATGGCATTCAAGAAACCTATTCCTAACCCATTCTTGGTACGCCCTGAGACTTTAATCGCGTTGAGTAAATCTACAGTGCTTGGATAATCTGTAATTACTTCATTTTTTTCCAGAATAGGTTCAGCACTTGGAAAACCTCCAATTCTTCGGGAATAGAATAAGTTTCCTTTAGAAAACAGTTCGGTTCCTTCGGTAAAGAAAGGCCTGTTTTCATCTAGTTTCTGTTCGAATGGCTCTAGGTTCAAAATTGCATTGTCAAATTTGGTCTGGCCAAAATCAGGAACTAAAATCGCATCCAGCGTAAAAGCGTCACTGATTCCATATTTAATATCTAAACCGCCTTTAAAGGTGTTATCTGATTGGAAGTCATCTTTTTGATAGTAAAATGAACCGTAAGGGATGAAGAATAATCGGGTAGGTGTTTTAATGTTTTCAATGCCTTCTAATATGCCGTTTTGGGTAAGTTCCGCTCCAATTTTAGTGTCAATCCGATTCCAGGAATATACCTGTACATCTCTTTGTATGTTTCTTAGGAAATTAATTCCCCATGTTTGTTTTGATGCATTAGGGAAACGTATTGCGGCATACGGAATTTTCATTTCCACTATCCAGCCTTTATCGGTAATAGCTGTTTTGCTGTCCCAAATAGCGTCCCATGAAAAATCTTTGTAATCTTCGGTTGCAATGCAGTCTATCTGTACTCCGGCTGCGGTTACATAAAATCTGAAGTCCTGCTGCCCGTCATTAAATCCATTGATAAAAACCGAAAAATAATCTGTTACGCCAAAACTGTCCCGATTGGTAATTTCCTTTTTTATTTTAGAAGGGTTTTCGTCGTATAATACGGCTGCAATATAAACAGCATCATTGTCATATAACACTTTGACTTCAGTTTTTTTATTTTCATTTATTGGCTTGCCATTATCAGGCTGATACATGACAAAATTGGATTCTGTTTCTGCTGACATCCAAGCTTCTTCATTTAATTTTCCATCAATTGAAATTTTTGAAGTAATAGAATTCGTATGAATAATTTTCCTTTGACCATAGATATGGACAATGCTTGAAATTGTTAAAAATACAATAAAATTGCGGGTTAATGTCATAAAAAACAGTGGTTTACGTCAAAAGTAAGGAAGTTTATTATAAAATATCATTTTACGAGTAATTTTTTTTTGCTTTAAATAGACGACAAAACGTTAATTTTATCGATAAAATGCAATTTATATTTTGATAAATGATTATTGTTTGTATTTTTGAAATCCCTAATTGATTATAATGAATAGATATACAGCAGTTTATAAGTCGGTTTTCGCGTTGTTTTTAGTTTTTAGTTTATTTGCATTTTCAAGAAACGTAATAAATACACATAAAAGTATTCCAAAAAAGAAAATTGCTTCCGTTTTGAAATCTAATATAGATTCCAAAATTGAAAGTGTTTATAATGCTTTGCAGGCAAATCAATTTGAATTGCCAAAGCAAGACTGTTTTAGTGAAGCCTTGAAAGGATTTTATTCACTACAGGAAAAAGGAATAGTAAAAAGCAACATATTAACTCTTGTTGATTTTAGTTTGTCATCTAATGTAAAGCGCCTTTGGATTATTGATTTGTCAAGTAATTTGGTGTTGTTTCAAACATTAGTGGCTCACGGAAGAAATACCGGAGAGGAATTTGCTAATGATTTTTCAAATACGCCGGAATCTTTCAAAAGCAGTTTAGGGTTTTATGTTACAGGAGAAGTTTATAAAGGGAAACATGGTGTTTCTCTAAAATTAGACGGTTTGGAAAAAGGCTTAAACGATAATGCACGAAACAGAGCAGTTGTTCTTCATGGCGCCGATTATGTTTCGGAATCTTTTATAAAGAATCATAAACGATTAGGCAGAAGTCAAGGATGTCCTGCTGTTCCTGTCGAATGTGTATCAGAAATTATTACAATGATTAAAGGGCAGTCGTGTTTGTATATTTATCATCCTTCAATTATTAAATCAAAAGAAAATAATTTATTTTCGTAATTGAGTATAGAGATCGGCGTCTAAATTGTAAATGTCTGTTCTAAAAATCAATTCGTTATCCTCACTCCACGCTGTCCAGTACCATTGGTATATGGCATAGCGTTTTTTTATGCCCAGAAAAAGCGTTGTTTTTGTAGCGACAATAGAGTCAATTTTTTCCATAGAATACTTTTTCGGATTGTCTAGCAGGAGCTGGGCAAATTCCAAAGGATTTTCAATACGCACACAGCCTGAACTTAGGGAGCGGTTGTTACGTTCAAATAAATTGCGGTGATTAGTATCATGCAGGTAAACGCTGTATTTGTTTGGAAAATTAATTTTGACAACCCCAAGAGCATTGTAATAGCCTGGCTTTTGTACATAACGATATCCTCTTGGTCTGTTGGGATCCCATTTTGCTGGATCAACTTCATTATTTTTGGAATCGTATATTCCAATTCCTTTATTTTTTAAAGCGTTTCTGTTTTGCATCATTTCAGGAATGAGGTCTTCTTTTAAAATGGTTGGAGGTACCGTCCAAGTAGGGTTAAAAACTACAGTTTGCAATATAGAAGTTAATACAGGAGTTTTTCTTTTGCTTTTTCCCACAACAATACGTTTGCTCATTGTAATGTTTTGATCTTCTATCACATTTAAACTGTAATTGGGAATGTTGATTAGGACATAATTTTGAGCAAATGATTTGGCATACCATCTCCAGCGTTCCAGATTGGCTATGATTTGATGTTTCCTTTCTTCTTTGGTAAAATTCAATGCAGTTACTGTGCTTTTGCCAATAATACCGTCAGAAATTAATCCGTGACGGGTTTGGAATTTTTTTACAGCTTCGACAGTTTCAGTATCATAATGTGAGGTGATGCTGTCATTGCTTTCTAAATCTTTCCAATACAATAGTTTTTTCTTAATATTAATTACGGCCGGATTGGTGGCGTCGGGTTCTATTTTTTCATCTGAAACAACAGGTTCAGTCTTGTCTTCGGGAAATTCATTTATTAGGGATAATGCTTTTATTAATTTTCCATACGTCAATGCTCTGGGCTGGCATTTTTTTATTTCACCAGCCAAAGAGTCTTTTTCTAAGGCGTTATTTAAAATGGCTTTGGTATCTAATTCTTCGATATGTAAATCCCAGTTAGGATATAGCTTTTTGGGGTTTAGTTTTCCGTTATGCAGGTGAGTCAGGTATTTTTGAAAATTATAAGTGAGCAATAAATCATAATTTACTTGCTCATCTTCATCAAGTTCTGTAAATTTTTTTTCTAATCCCAGTAATTTAGAAATAGTATAGTCTGATGGATTCAATCCTTCTGATTCGCAATTTTTAATTGTTTCAAGGATTGTTTTTCTATTTTTTTCAGACTGCCAAACGGTTTGATTGTTTTTGGAACTATAAAAATCAGCAAGTGATCTGCTTTTAAACGGACTAATTAATATACTGTCAAATTCAATGATTTCTCCTTCTTTATCATTCGAATCAGATATTTTGAAAGTGTCCAAATTGATGATGGAATCTTTTTTGCCACAGCTTAGAAGCGCTAGTAAGACAATAAATAAGCAGTATTTATTCATTTCTCTTAATTTGTTTTTTTTAAACATTAAGTAATGTTAGCCATTTCTTGTATTTAATAGCAACTGCAAAGATGCTATTATTAATTTAAAATACTGATACAATTCTTGTTAAAATATCTTCTGAAAGCCATTCAAAATGATTTGCTTCGGATGAATTATTTTCTTCAAATTTACATGTTTTGAATGGATTTCCTTTTTTGAAGGCTCCTTGCCGTAGAGATTAGACTTGCAAAGAGGCTATTGATTTGATGTTTTTCATGATTATTGAATAAAATAAAATCATAACATTTTAGTTTTAAAATGGTTGTAGGTATTATTGAAAAATGTCTGTTTATTTTTTAAAAAAAATTTGCAAATAACTGTTTTTATTATTTATCTTTGCACCTCAATAATGCGAAAGTAGCTCAGTTGGTAGAGCTCCAGCCTTCCAAGCTGGTTGTCGCGAGTTCGAGCCTCGTCTTTCGCTCTAGAATCAATTTTTTGATTTAAGGGTAATTTTTAATGATTAATGCGAAAGTAGCTCAGTTGGTAGAGCTCCAGCCTTCCAAGCTGGTTGTCGCGAGTTCGAGCCTCGTCTTTCGCTCCAAAACCTCAAATTTTATTTGAGGTTTTTTTTGCTCAAAAAATTATTTTTTTGAACCATTAAGAAATTAAGGGATCAAGAACAAAACCTTGGGAGGAAATGTTACAATAAAATAAGAGCTTTGTAATCTTATAATTTGAGATGACTCCTATTGACCTTTTAAAATTGATGCTGCCTGATTTTTTAGTAGACCACTTTGAAGTGGTTTCTACTACTAATACAGAAGAAATATTACACTTGTATTTTGAGGAAAAAATTAAGCCTCCACAAGAGTTTAATACATTTGAACTGGTATCAAAGGGCTTTTTGGATGAGATCACTATTCAGGATTTTCCTCTAAGAGGTAAGTTTGTGTATTTGCATATCAAAAGACGTCGCTGGACTAATAAAACCACAGGAGAAATTATTAAAAGAGATTGGAATTTAGTTGCCAAAGGAACCCGCATGACTCAAGAGTTTGCGGCTTTTTTAAAAGAAATTAATAGATAACAGCGCTACCGATTGTCATACCATTGGAGGTTTTTTCGGAGTAAACGGAAAGAAGCTCCAAAGACAATACAAAAAGCACTTGAGTTCCTTTAATACTTGGGATCCACGAGAACATGCACATCAATGGATTGTTTATCCTGAAAATATAGGTACTCATTTATCAATTGACGAAGTAGCTTTATCTCAGGGTGAACTTTATACTATTGTAACCAACAAGAAATTCAAAGGCAAAAAAGGTTCATTAGTTGCTATTGTTGCTGGAACCAAGGCTGATCAGGTTATAGAACACATCAGTAAGATTGATTATAAGAAGAGGAGCTGTGTCAAAGAGATAACACTTGACATGGCTAATTCCATGAAACTAATCTCTAAGAGATGCTTTCCAAAAGCAATACAAGTGACCGATAGGTTTCATGTTCAAAAATTAGCATTGGAAGCTTTACAAGAGATTAGAATCAAGCATCGATGGGAAGCTATGGATTTTGAGAATCAATTGATATTGCAGGCAAAAAGAGAGAATAAAACATATATCCCAGAGCTCTTGCCTAATGGAGATTCTCTAAAACAACTTTTGGCCAGAAGCAGGTATCTACTCTATAAATCTCGCGAAAAATGGACTGAAAATCAAAAAGAAAGGGCTCAAATGTTATTTGAATTATACCCCGATATAAAGACAGCATATAATCTAAATCAACAACTTCGAGGGATTTACAATAACAACAATGACAAACACATTGCCATGACCAAACTGGCGCATTGGTATAGAAATGTAGAGGAATCAGGCTTTAAAAACTTTAATATTCTGCTCAATACTATAACTTTTAACTACCAGTCAATTTTAAACTATTTTGACAATAGAAGCACAAATGCTTCTGCCGAATCTTTCAATGCAAAAATAAAAGCTTTTAGAAGTCAGTTTAGAGGAGTGAGAAATATAGATTTCTTCTTATTCAGATTATCCAATCTTTTTGCATAATCCCCAACTTTTGCTCCTGATCCAAATTAAGCTACATTAAGAGTTTTTAAAGCTTAATTATTCTTAATTTCTTAATGGTTTATTTTTTTAATTTAAAAAACTCAAATCACTTCCAGTTTCCAGTTCTTCGGGTAATTGATTTTGTCTAAAAAGCCTGGCTTGTAAATTTCCTTTCAGAGTAATTTTTTCCCCTTTTATGTCTAGCCAGCTTCCTTCGCGAAGCCCCAATACAGGCAATGAGTTGAAGGCATGAAACTCTTTTATTCTTGTTTCTCTTGTTTCTCCCATGTGTTTGGATTGATTGTCGGGATCTAAATAATGGGGATTTAAATTGAAAGGAATCAATCCTAAAGTTTGAAAACTTGGAGGATAGATAATTGGCATGTCGTTTGTGGTCTGCATTGTTAATCCGCAAATATTGCTTCCTGCGCTGGTTCCCAAATATGGTGTTCCTTTTTTAACAGTTTCCGCGAGTATATCCATCAGATCGTTTTTGTACAATTGAGTAACCAACAGGAAAGTATTGCCGCCACCTGTAAAAAAACCTTCGGCATTTTGGATGGCTTCCTTTTGGTTTTCAAATGTGTGAATGCCTTTCAATTCAATATTTATTTTGGCGAAAGCTACAGCTGCTTTCGAGGTATATTCGTCATGTGAGATGCCGCCGGGTCTTGCAAATGGTATAAAAAGAATCGTTTTGCAATCCTTAAAATGCAATTGCAGTTCGGGCAATAAATAGTCTAAGTATTCTCCATTATATAAAGTTGAAGTACTGGCAATAATGCAATTTTTCATTTTTTTATGTGTAAATATTCTTTGTAAAGGTATAAAATGATTGCTTTTTTATATGTTGGTGCTTTATTTTAATTAACAAACTTTTACAAATGCATTAATAATTAATTTGGAGAGGTTTGGGATACTTTTACATTTTGTAGATGAAGTTGGGATTAAGATTTTTTTTTGATATATCAACTAACTGATTGCTCGTGAATAATAATTTTACTTTTTTGTTTATTTCTTTTTTCATAATTCACCTGACCGCAGCTCAAACAAATGTTGAGAAATGGATAAATGGGCAAATAACGGTCAATGATATATCTCCGTTAGAAGGTGTCAATATTATGAATACTTCAAGTAAAGTTATGGCTGTTTCAGATCAATATGGTCATTTTTCGATTTTTGTCAAGGAAGGAGATATTCTAAATTTTTCGGCAGTTAATTATGAAAACTTGCGAAAATTCATCAATAAGAAGGAATTTAATTTAGGAAGTATTGCGGTTAATCTGACTCCAAAAACCATTGAATTGGATGAGGTGGTTATCAATAAATATTCGGATATAAATGCCGAGGATTTAGGAATAATTCCAAAAGATCAGGTCAAGTTAACTACAGCTGAGAGAAGGCTTCAGACCGCTGGTGACTTTAAACCTATACATTTATTAGGTTTGTTAGGCGGGATGTTGGCGGTTGATCCAATTTTGAACGCCATAAACGGAAGAACCAAAATGTTGAAAAAAGAACTTTCTATCGAAAAAAAGGAATTTTTGATGATAAAGATTGAGAACTTGTTTGAGGATAAATATTATATAGAAACCTTGAAAATACCCGAAGATCTCATTAAAGGATTTCAATATTATTGTATTGAAGACCTTGATTTTGTTAGATCATTAAAGGAGAAAAATAAAACCATGAGTATGTTTTTGATAGTTGGATTGGCTTCAGAATTTAATAAAAACCAAGGTGGTGATAAAAAATAATAGGGCAAAATTCTTTATCAAAAGATAAATTGTATTTATGTATGAAAAATAATTTAATTGTATTATTTGTTTTTTTAGGGCAATGCCAGTTTTTGACAGCACAAACTAATGCTGATAAAATCATAATTGGTACTGTAGTCTGCGATGCGAGAAATCTGGAAGGAATCAGTGTGATTAACTGCATGAATAAGATGATGGCTGTTACCGATAATAATGGCTGTTTTTCAATCTTGGCTAAAGAAGGAGATATACTGAATTTTTCGGGTATTGATTATAAGTATTTGAAAAAGTATGTTTACAGATATGAGTATAAGTCAGGAACTATGGTGGTTGACATGGTTTTCAACAGTGTTGAATTGGACGAGGTAATTATAAATAAAAATGCCAATATAACTGCCGAAAATTTAGGAATAATTCGTAGCGGGCAAATTAAGTTTACGCCTCAAGAAAGGAGGCTGTATTCTAACTCGGGAGGAATACAAGGTCTTTATAGCTTTCTTTCTGGCGAAAGAGAAACTCTTAAAATGAATGTTGAAATTGAAAAGAAAGAGCTGCTTTTGAAAAAAATGGAATATATGTTTGATGAGAAATACTATGTCAAAACGTTAAAAATTCCTGAGGAACTCATCAAAGGATTTCAATATTATTGTGTTGAAGACACTGAATTTGCAAAATCATTGGACGGCAAAAATAAAACAATGTCCATGTTTCTGATGACAAATTTAGCTTTTGTTTATAATCAAAACAGGGCTGAAAAGCAGGAATAATACAAAGATGAGTTTGTTTTTATGTTTTTAAAATATGGGTTTGCGGATTTTTATTTGAATCTGGATTTAATGAAAAATAAATATACTTCTTAAACTTAAGTTTTAAATAAAGTTGTAATTTTAATAGGTAAAAAAACGTAGTTTTGGATTTAAGATTCCCTTAACTGTTTATGTCACCTAAGTAATTATAAATGAAAAGTATATTGAAAATTTTGGTTTTGTTTTTAAGTTGTCAATTTTGTTTCGGCCAAATGCTAACTCGTAAAACACTGCATGGAAAAATAGTTAATGATTCTACGGCGATTGAAAGCGGTTTGGTTTTTAATGTAAATTCACAGACAGGAGATTTGATCGACAGTAAAGGATTGTTTAGTATTTTGGCCAAAGCCAATGATACTTTAGTTATTACAAGTTTGGGTTTTAAAAGTAAAAAAGTAATACTTAAAGTCTCGGATTTTACTTCTTCCTTTTATAAAATAAAATTGCATGCAGTTGCTAATGAATTACTTAATGTGGTTGTTTATGCTAAGCATGTACAGCATCCTGAATTTGGGAATACACAAAAAATTGTTGACACTCAGTACTTTGATGATAGTCAATCGTCTCCAAATAACATTTTGATGATACCTTCTGGGACAGGTGATCCTAATGCTATGGATGTTATTCGCGTTTATAATAAAATCTTTAAAAATTTATTCAAAAATAATCCTGAAAAATCTGATTTTGTTTCGGATGTCAGTTTCACAAATGTCGCTATGCATAGTGTCAGTTATTCTTTTTTTACCAATAAATTAAAAATCAAAGATGATCAAATTGGGCTCTTTCTCCTATATTGCGAGAATGACCCTAAATCGAAAACCTATCTTGATCCCAAACAGCAGATTGAGATTATGGATTTTTTAATTAATAAATATGATGCCTTTAAACATATTGCTTCTGTAGAAAAATGAAAAAACGGATAGTTTCGTTACTTTTATTAGCTTTTATCTTTTCGATGAGCAGTTTTGGCATGCATAAATTTTATATGGCCATTTACCAAATTAATTATGCTCCCGAAAAGAAAATGCTTCAAATAACGGCCCGCATTTTTGCAGATGATTTTGATAAGGCTTTAGAAAAAAAACACGGTAAAAAGTTTTTTTTTGGAACAAATAAAGAGACAGCTGAATCTTTAGAATTATTAAAAAAATACCTAGCTGAGAGTTTTTCTTTAAAAGTTAACGGACAGTCAAAAACTATGAATTTCTTAAGTAAGGAAATGGATGGAGATGTGCTGGTTTGTTATTTAAGTATTAAAGATATTTCGAAAATAAAAGAAATCGAAATTTATAATTCGATATTAACCGATTATTTTGCTTCGCAGCAGAATATTGTAAATGTGACTGCATTTAATGTAAAAAGAAGCTTCCTTTTTACAGAAACATCAACTAAAGAAGTGTTAAAATATTGATGGTTAACGGCAATTTTGTTAAAAATTGTTATTTTCACCGTTTAAAAACAACTCTAGCTTTAGTTTATGAGAAAATTTTCAATATTATTTATTCTTCCAACAATTTTATTGGCACAGGAAAAAGCAGTCACTCCTGCTGTTAAACAAGCAGGTAAGTACGACACAAACAAATTTAGCCAAATGTATGATTTATTGGCAACGCCCAACATGTTTCGTACAGCATCAGGTGCGCCAGGGCCTGCTTATTATCAGCAACAGGCTGATTATAAGATTGATATTGAGCTTGATGATAAGAATACTAGATTAAGCGGATCAGAAACAATTACCTATTATAATAATTCTCCAGATAATTTAGAATATTTGTGGGTGCAGCTGGATCAAAACCAAGGGGCAAAAAATTCTCAAACGCCATTAGTCAAAAACGATAAAATAGAATCTGTTTTAACTCTGGCTAAATTTACAGATGAATATTTGAAACAAGATTTGGAACGTGGTTTTAATATAGAATATGTAAAAGATGCAAAAGGAAATCCGATGTCTTATACTATCAATCAAACCATGATGCGCATCAATTTGGTTACTCCAATGAAACCAGGGGAGAAACTTACCTTTTCTACAAAATGGTGGTATAATATTAATAATTATCAAAAAGAAACAAGCAATGGACGTTCTGGATATGAATTCTTTGAAAAAGATGGAAACAGATTATACGTTATAGCTCAGTTTTATCCTAGAATGGCTGTGTACAATGATGTTGAAGGTTGGCAGAATATGCAGTTTTGGGGAGGCGGTGAATTTGCTTTGCCATTTGGAAATTTTGATGTAAATATTACGGTTCCTGCTGATCATGTTATTGATGCAACAGGAGAATTAATGAATAGAAGCGAAGTTTTTACAGCTGAACAGTTAAAAAGATACGAATTGGCTCAAAAATCATTTGATAAACCTGTGGTTATTGTAACACAAGCCGAAGCTGAAGCGGCCGAAAAAGGATTTTCGGATAAGAAAAAAACATGGAAATTTAGTGCTAAAAATGTTAGGGATTTTGGTATTGCAACTTCAAGAAAATTCATTTATGATGCCATGGCTGTGCAGATGGGAAGCAGAGTAGTTATGGCCGAATCAGTTTATCCAAAAGAAGCTAATCCGCTTTGGGGTGAAACATCCACAAAAACGGTTGCACATACTTTAAAAAGTTATTCATCTCATACTTTTGACTACCCTTATCCAAAAGCAGTATCAGTTTCTGCAGAAGATCAAGGAATGGAATATCCTATGATTTGTTGGAATTATGGACGTCCAGACGAAAATGGAGTGACTAGTGAACAAACTAAGAATGGAATGATGGGGGTTATTATTCATGAAGTTGGGCATAACTTTTTTCCAATGATTGTTAATTCAGATGAACGTCAGTGGACTTGGATGGACGAAGGTTTGAATTCATTTATGGAGTATATGGCAGAACAGGAGTTAGGAACTAATTATCCTTCTCGACGTGGTCCGGCTAAAAATATTGTCCCTTATATGAGCGGAGATCAAAAGTTTTTAGAGCCTATTATGTCGAATTCTGAAAGTATTATTCAGTTTGGTAATAATGCTTATGGAAAACCTGCGACAGGACTTAATATTTTAAGAGAAACTATTATAGGGCGTGAGCTGTTTGATTATGCATTCAAAATGTATGCAAACAGATGGAAATTCAAACATCCAACTCCGGAAGACTTTTTTAGAACAATGGAAGATGCATCAGCGGTTGATTTAGATTGGTTTTTTAGAGGCTGGTTTTATTCAACAGATTTTGTTGATATTGGAATTAACAGTGTAAAGCAATACTTTGTTACTGAAACTCCAACTGTGGCTTTAAAAGAAACTAAAGTAAGAAAAGGACGTTTTGGTTTTGAAAAAGGACCATTTATTTATTTAGTTGACGGGGATAATTCAGAATTGAATTCTTCTTCAAAGAAACCAATGGAACTGGAAGAAGTAAAACTGCTTTCTGATTATGTAGACCAGAATGTTGCTCCTGAAGAGAAAGTAAATTTGAAGAATCCTAAATTCTTTTACGAAGTAGAATTCAATAAGCCAGGAGGAATGCCAATGCCTATTATAGTTCAAATTACTTATGAAGACGGAACGGTTGATAATTACAAATATCCGGCACAGATTTGGAGACAAAATAATGAAACAACAAAGAAAGTATATGCTGTTTCAAAAGCAATAAAACAAATTCAGATCGATCCAAAATTAGAAACTGCAGATATTGATGTGACCAATAATTCATGGCCGAAAGTGGAAGCAAAATCAAAGTTTGATTAGGTTAAAAGGCACTAAGTTTTTAAGATGCTGAGTTTTTAAGATTTTTTGAGCGAATAAAGAAAGCTTAGGATTTTAGAAACTTGGCATTTTTTTCTTTTAAGAGTGTCAGATGAGAATTGGCTAATATTTTTAACTCTAAATCAAGGACTTTGGAACTTAGTTACTTAGTATCTTAAAAACTTAGTGTCTTTTTAGCTTTTTAAGACAATTTTAAAAGACAAAGTTTTAAATTTTAATATCTTTGCTTTTTAAATTCAAAAAATATGTTTGGAATAGGAGGAGGCGAATTAGTTTTTATTTTGTTTATTGTATTGATGCTTTTTGGTTCCGATAAAGTGCCCGAAATGGCACGGACAATGGGCAAAGCAATGGCACAGCTTAAAAATGCAACCAATGATATCAAAAGCGAAATTCAAAAAGGAGCCGAAGCCAATGGTTTTGATCAAAAGACGCTGAATGAGCTGACAGGCGGTATTAACTCTGAAATCAACAAAGCCAAAAGCAGTATTTTGGGCGATACTTCAAATACATTCACAGGAATTACTGACACCTTTACTTCCGAAGTAAACAAAACCAATGAAAGTTTAGCGAGCGGTTCAACAAATCCAGATGGTTCCTCAATTTTAGAGGATATAACGGGGCCAGTAAAACGTCAAATGTAATGCTCGATAAAATACTTTCGCTAGATACTCAATTATTTATTTATCTTAATGGATTAGGATCAGAGACCTATGATGGACTTTGGCTTATTATTACTAAGCAGGTCAATTGGATTCCTTTTTTTCTGCTGTTGTTTTATCTTATTTATACTAAGCTAGGGTTGAAGAAAACAGGTTATTTATTGCTTTTTGTTGCTGTTTTAGTGTTGGCTACAGATCAAATTACGAATCTGTTTAAATATTCTTTTCAGCGTGCAAGACCTTGTAATAACCCCGAAATAAACACCGTTATAAGAGTTGTTCAAACGCGCTCCTCTTTTAGTTTTTTCTCAGGACATGCGGCCAATACCATGGCGGTTGCCACATTTTTATTTCTTATTTTTAAAAATCAATTCAAGTATTTTGGACTGTTGTTTCTTTGGCCATTAATCTTTGCTTACAGCCGTATTTATTTAGGACTGCATTATCCGTTAGACATTTTTTCAGGATATCTGTGCGGATTAATCACGGGTTTTTTTATGTATAAAGGATACCAATGGGTGCTCAAAACAGGAAAGATTTAAGATAGCAGAAATCAGATAGCATGCAGTAGAGACTGTCGAAAGATAAGATAAAAGAAGACAAATTTAATTCATAAAAAAATCCCATTCGCCAGTGAATGGGATTTTTTTATGAATCTGCAATCTGCATTAAAGCACCCTGCTTACAGTTAATCCGTCGCGAATTGGCAATAAAACCGTTTCTACTCTTGGGTCTTCTTTAAGCAATTGATTGTATTCTACCAGTATTTTGGTACTGATGTCGTTGGGATGTATTGGCTCTAAAACTTTACCGCTCCATAATACATTATCCGATAAAATAATGCCCCCTTTGTTCATTTTTGGCAAAATCATTTCAAAATAGTTGAGGTAATTTTCTTTGTCGGCATCGATAAAGACTAAATCAAATTTCAAATCCAGATTGGGAATAATGGCAATGGCTTCGCCAAGATGTTGTACAATCTGCTTTCCCCAAGGTGATTTGTCAAAATGCTTGCGCTGAAAATCAACCAATTCTTCCTTGATGTCGATTGTGTGCAACTGACCATTCTCTTGCATGCCTTCGCATAAACACAAAGCCGAATAACCTGTGTAAGTTCCAATCTCCAGAATATTCACGGGCCGAATCAATTTGGAGAGCATGCTTAAAACTCTGCCTTGAAAATGTCCGCTTAACATTCGCGGTAATAATATTTTTTGGTAAGTTTCTTTATTAAGCGCAGCTAATAATTCGGGTTCTTTTTCAGAATGCTGTTCGATATAATCTTCTAAATCTTGTGAAATGAAATGCATTTTTTGCGTTGTTGAAATTTGCCGTAAAGTTATTCATTTAACATTTATAAAAAAGGAGTTGTATTTGATTTTGAAGAAGAAAACGGATTTGGTTAATTACAAACAGAGCCATTTGATGATAATTTTTAATCAAAGCCATTATGAAAACAAAAGAACAATAGTGCATTTGTTTTTAGGATTCGTAATTGCAAATAGGGATTATTTATAATTTATACAGAACGAAATGAATGACAAATTCATCCTTTACTTTTATAATACCGCCCATTTTTGTTGGAGGCTCAAGAGCAATATCCGAAAAATTTACTGCTACAGTACCTTCCAAAGATTGTTTAGCAGTTTTTAAAATCATATTCTGATAGGAAAGAGTTTTGTCGGTTATGCGAAAATTCAAAACGCATTTATAATTGGTTCCAAATGGTTTTATGTTGGTAATGGTGACGGTGCTTTTTGGAAACTTTGTTGCTTTAACGGTAGTTTTAAGGTCTTTGTTCATGATTCTGTTGCCACAATCAAAATTGCTCATTGAAATTTCAGACTTTAAACTGTTTTTAGTATTTGAATTTAAATTGATGGTATCTTGGTATGTAAAAGAATTGGAACAGCTGTACTTGCCTATTGTAGAATTTCCTAGGATTTCTATTTCGAGTCTGTCAATGATGATGATGTTCGGCTCAATTAATGAAGAAATGGGTTTAGCACTTCCTAATGAAAGGAAAAGTGCCAAACCCATTATTGTAATTACTAATTGTCTCATTTGTTAGAATGAAATGCCTTATTAGAATGAAATCGCAGCTTCAAACACTAGACCGTTGAATTTACCTCCATAAAAATTATTGGCGTTTCCAGTAGGTACGTTTCCAACAAATTGTGTGTAATCTCTATAGTTTTGATTAACATAATCTAATTTTGCAACAATGTTTTTAGTCATGAACCAACCAATGCTTGATTCAAATTTGTCTACAGTAACTTTTTTTGCATCTGCATTAGCTAGTTTTCCTGATACAGTATTGTATTTTCCAGCGATATAGAATTGTTCTGTTTTTCCAAATCTGTAAATAACCTCTCCAGCATATTGGTTAGCAGTACGTTTGTCGTCAACACCCGCTTTATCTCCTCCCGAAGCTAATTCGACAGTTCCAAAGAACTCAAGACCTTTATATTTTACAAAAGGGTTGATCATGATTGAAGTAGCCCAGTTTTTAAAGTTAGGGTTGAAGGTTGCTTCTGGTGTAGAAGTTGCATTATAACTAGTAGGAACGGCAATTGGATTAGCAACAGTATTAGGATTATTAGGATTAGTATAAGCATTATTGTTCAATACCCCCCAAAAACCAAATCCTGATCTAGAAGAAGAATATATATTTGAGTTACCTAAGTTCGCATTATGGTAGTAAGAACCTGTAAGTCTAACTCTCAAATCTTTGTCAATTTGTTTGTCATAACCAAGTTTGGCCAAGATTGTAGGGCTAACTGCTGTATTTGCATCAGGTCCTGCAGTATAAAAAACTTCTTGAGTACCTTGATTTAAATTTCCATTTGTAGCACCCAACATGCTTACCAATCCGTTTCTGTTGTAATATACTTCAATACCCATCTCTGTACTGAATGCATTCATGATGTTGTTTCCAACAAATGCATTTCTAAGCGTGCTACCGTTGTCAGAACTTCTAAAGTGTGCATCACCGAAGTTGTTCTCCATTTGTCCGATTTTAATTGTAGCGTATTTCATGATATCTGCAAGGAAGTATTTTTTGATGAAGTCCAGCTTGTCAATTTGTAAATATCCTCCTCTTGCATAAGTATCATTGTGGTGTCTTGAAGCTAAATAAATATCTAGATTTACTCTTACACCATCATACAATTGAGCACCAATAGTCATATCAGCTGCGGGAAGAACGAAATTGTTTTCAGTATTCATTAATCGATATCCAGTAATTTTTGAAGGCGCAGTAAAAGTTTCTGGTTGGTCATTGAACGAATTTATTGCCTGGAAATCCATATTGAATGCACCTCCTAAATCAACGCTGATTCCAGTGAATTCCTTATCGTCTTTTTTAACGTCAAAAACGTTGATTCCATCTTTGCTTCTTGAAATTTGATTTTGCATGTTCCCAAATGATACTTGAGCGTTTGCTGTGGCCATAGTTAATAAACCTGCAGCTAAGAAATAAATTTTTCTCATGGTTGTGGTATTTAGTTAAAATTTAAGTTGAATTTTATTGTTAAGTCTTCTCCTGTTTTTATTGCACCAAACATGGCCGTTGGAGATTTCATGCCAAACTCGGCGAATTTTATTTTGTTTGATCCCTGCAAGTTTACTACTCCATTTGTAACGGTAGTTTTTACTTGTGTTTTTAATATTTTGGAAACTCCTGCAATCGTGTAGGTGCCGGTAAGATTCCAAGTAGTTTCATTTACTTTTTCAGCAGATTTTAAAACATATTTGATGTTTTTGAATTTGTCAGTTTTTAAAGTTTCATAAGCGACTTTATCCATACTCTTTTTTTCGCTTTTAATGGTTTCAGCCGGTAGAGTAATATCGATACTGTTAATATCTGTTAATTTTGAATCGGCCACGGTAAGATTTGCTGTTCCTGTTTTTGAGGCTGATTGCATTTCCCAATCATGAAGTGTTGAAGTTCCAAGTACTGAAAAATTTGTTTTTGTGTCTAAAGTGTAGGTTTTTTGAGCGTTTGCAGTTAAGGTCATTGCAAACAAAACCATCGAGGTAATAATTGTTTTAATTGTTGATTTCATGACTTTTATTTAAAATTATTTGTAATTAAGCGTTAGTAAGGATATTAGGATTTTATTATTAATTTTCATTTAAATCACAATATTTGCTTTTACTTGTACAAATGTAGGGGGGATGTCAAAATAAGAATATGATATAAATCATGTTAAGAAAAATATAAAAAATGTATTTTATTCAATGATTGCTCTAAAACACCTACGATAACGTTTTTTATTGTTTTTCTTTAGATTCATTTAAAATAAAAAACTCAACTTTATCCCTTTATAAATAAGGCTTCATGTAAATAATGTAGGAAAAAAGACTCTTTTATATTATTTTAATTTATTTTTTATCACGTTGTAAAATTGTGATGTATTTCTTTCAAATAAATTTGTAATGTAAAGATAAAATATTTTTTAGTACCACAATCAATTTGTTTAAATATTGTTTTTTTGATATTACAGAATATAGACTTGTTAAAAGAAAAAAGTGAAAAGAGTCGGGAATACATTTTGTAAAATAAAACTATAGAAACGGATATTATTCTACTGTTATTGTTTAAAATTAGGTCTTCAAATCAACAATTCAACAAATAGTCACTAAATTTGCGCCATGCAAATTGAGAAAAAAGACATACGGGCATTATCCAAAGATCAGCTGAGAGATTTTTTTGTAACTAATGGTGATAAAGCATTTCGGGGCAATCAAGTTTATGAGTGGTTATGGAGTAAAGGGGCGCACAGTTTTGAGGATATGACCAATGTGGCCAAAAGTACCCGTGCCATGCTGGAAAATCATTTTGTCATTAATCATATCAAAGTGGATACGATGCAGCGAAGTGAAGACGGAACGGTTAAAAATGCCGTTCGGTTACATGATGGATTGGTGGTGGAAAGCGTTTTGATTCCAACCCAAACCAGAACTACAGCTTGTGTGTCGAGTCAGGTAGGCTGCAGTCTGGACTGTAATTTTTGTGCTACCGCAAGGTTAAAGCGTATGCGCAACTTGGAACCCGCCGAAATTTACGACCAAGTTATTGCCATTGATAAAGAAAGCAGACTCTATCATAATCATCCTTTGTCAAATATTGTTTTTATGGGAATGGGCGAACCGCTTATGAACTACAATAATGTTTTGAAGGCGATAGAAATGATTACTTCTCCAGAAGGATTAGGAATGTCTCCAAAACGCATTATGGTTTCTACCTCGGGGATTCCTAAAATGATAAAAAAATTGGCTGATGATGAAGTAAAATTCAAATTGGCAGTTTCGCTGCACTCCGCCATAGACAGCATTCGTTCCAGAATCATGCCGTTCAGCGAAAATTTTCCTTTGACAGATTTGCGTGAAGCGTTGGAATATTGGTACCGAAAAACAAAGTCCAAGATATCCTATGAATATGTAGTTTGGAAAGGAATCAATGATGATAAAGCTTCGATTGATGCCTTAGTAAAATTCTGCAAATACGTTCCCTGCAAAGTTAATTTGATTGAATATAATCCAATTGACGACGGAGAATTTCAGCAAGCTCCAGAAGAATCTATAAATGCCTATATAAAAGCGTTAGAAGCGACAGGTATTGTTGTGAAAGTAAGAAGAAGCCGTGGGAAAGATATTGATGCAGCCTGCGGACAATTAGCTAATAAAGAAGCTTAGATGTTCAACTGGCAAGTGATAATAAAGCATCTGAACGGAAATAACAATAATTTAATTACACTTAGAATAAATGATTGACGTTTTTTTATTTAAAATAGTATATTTGGCATTCAAATGAATATCACTACACAAATAAAACAGCCAATAGTTAACGAAATGGAACTTTTTGAGAAAAAGTTCTACGAATCGATGACTTCCAAAGTGGCACTTTTAAACCGCATAACTTACTATATTGTCAATAGAAAAGGAAAACAAATGAGACCTATGTTCGTTTTCTTGATGGCAAAAATGGTATCCAAAGGTTCCGTCAACGAGAGAACATATAGAGGAGCTTGCGTAATTGAGCTGATTCACACTGCAACATTAGTTCACGACGACGTGGTTGATGACAGTAATCGCCGAAGAGGTTTTTTCTCCATTAATGCACTTTGGAAAAACAAAATTGCTGTGTTAGTTGGTGATTATTTGTTGTCCAAAGGATTATTGCTTTCCATTGATCATGGTGATTTTGATTTGTTGAAAATTATTTCAGTCGCTGTCCGAGAAATGAGCGAAGGGGAATTGCTTCAAATTGAAAAAGCCAGAAGACTTGATATAACCGAAGCCATTTATTACGAAATCATCCGAAAAAAAACGGCTACACTTATTGCAGCCTGCTGTGCCCTTGGTGCAAGATCTGTTGTGGAAGATGAGGTGCAGGTAGAGAACATGAGAAAATTTGGTGAACTTATTGGAATGGCATTTCAGATAAAAGACGATTTATTCGATTACTCTGAAGAAGCGATTGGTAAGCCAACAGGAATTGACATCAAAGAACAAAAAATGACTCTGCCTCTTATTCATGTTCTTAATAATTGTACTCCAAAAGAAAAAAGCTGGCTTATCAACTCGATAAAAAACCACAATAAGGATAAAAAAAGAGTCAAGGAAGTAATTACTTTCGTAAAAGACAATAACGGCTTACTTTATGCTGAAAATAAAATGATAGAGTTTCAACAAGAAGCACTACAGCTGCTAAATGATTACCCAGAATCCGACTATAAAGCAGCACTTATTTTAATGGTGAACTACGTTATCGAAAGGAAGAAGTAAATTTTAAGTTTAAAAAAAAATCACTTTTTTGTAATTTTAAATATTTGATAAATAGCTACTTAAAGTATTTGTCTGAATAAATCGTACTTTTATTTTTAACTTTTTTTTAAATCCATGCAACCTTTTTGGTTTGATTCTCGTCTATACTAATAGAAACACTTTTTAAAGATTTTGAAAGTAATTAATTTACATCAGGAAGAAAATGAAATAATTGCATTGGCTGTCAAAAACAACCGACAGGCGCAACAATGTATTTATTCCAAATATTCGCCAAAGATGTTAAGTGTCTGCCGACAGTATATAAAAGATTTGCAATTGGCCGAAGATGTTATGATCACCGCTTTTATGAAAGTGTTTGTCAACTTAGGACGATTTGAAAATAAAGGAAGTTTTGAAGGCTGGATAAGGCGTATAATGGTCAATGAATGTATTTCATTTATTCGAGTTGAAAAAAAAATAAGCTTTGTTGAGGATGAATTTTTTTTTGAAGAAAGTTTTAATAATATCGAAAGTCATTTTTCTGTAGAAGATATCCAATTTTTGATTGACAGTTTACCCGATGGTTATAAAATGGTTTTCAATTTATTTGCTATTGAAGGATACAAACATCAGGAAATTGCAAGTTTGTTAGGGATAAATGAAGGGACGTCAAAGTCACAGTTATCACATGCGAGAAAGATGCTGCAAGAACAGATTAATAAGTTAAAAAATTATTGTTATGGAACCGAATAAAATTGAAAAACAATTCAAAGAGCAATTAAATTTTCGGGAGATAAAACCTTCGGAAAAGGCATGGGACAAATTAGACGCAATGCTTACTGCTGCTGAGAAACCAAAACGCAATTTTAGGTGGTTTTATGTTGCCGCAAGTATTTTTGGTTTTTTATTGGTTGGGACGGTTTATTTTAATCGTTTTGAAACTGTAGAGATAAATAATGATAAACCAACAGTTTTAGAAGAAAAAGGGAATGTAAATAATTTAGACGGATCAAAAATAGTCAACAAAGGTGTTTTGAATGGACAAATTCAAAAAAAAGTAACGAAGACGCAAACCGTTGTTGCTTATAGTAACGACCAAAATAAGCAGCTAAATCAACTCAAAAACAAAGAGGAGCTTTCAATCATCAATCATTTAAAAGAGGATAGTGTAATAGTTAATTCATCCGAAAACAAGAATTACCAATCGACTACTGCAAATAAATACATTTCAGCAGAAAAATTATTAGCTGAAGTCAGTGATGCTAAATTTGAAACAAAAGCTACTGACGAAACAATTGAAAAAAAGAGAAAAGCTATTTCAGTAAATCCAAACGATTTATTGTTAAATGCTGAAACCGAATTAAATCAATCTTTTAGAGAATCTGCATTGGACAGATTTAATAAAAAATTTAATGCTGTAAAAACTGTTTTAGTTAATAGAAATTACGAAGAATAAATAAAAATCATCATCAATCATCAATCATCAATCAAAAAACGAAAATCATGCAAAAAATTATGTTGTTTACAATAATAATGTTGGTTGCTATGGCAACTAAATTAAATGCCCAGAACAAAGACAGTTATAAACATATTTTAGACTGGACTTATTGGCAAGCTGAACCAGAAAAATATGAAATGAATCTTCAAAAAAATCCTGAATCCAGTGACCAAAATATCTTTACAATTAAATCAGTTCAAAGTAAAATTAACGGTTTTGGGACTCTTATGAAAACCACCAAAACTGATTTGTATCTAGGTAAAACAGTTAAAATGACTGGGTTTGTAAAAAGTGAGAAGGTTAAGTCTTGGGCTGGGCTTTGGATGCGGGTTGATTATTATCATGCTCGTGTACTCGCTTTCGATAACATGGAAAGAAGGCCTATTAAAGGATCAACTGATTGGACTAAATATGAAGTTGTTTTGTTTGTTCCGGCGGAAGCAACATCTATTTCTTATGGAGTTTTATTGGATGGAACAGGCCAGGTTTGGTTTAAAGATGTAAAGCTTGAAGTGGTTGATGATACTGTTCCCGAAACTGGTTCGAATAAAGGACGGGAACACAAAGTAATTTCATTTGAAACAAAAGCAAAAGCAATTGGCGATCAAATTAAAGCAATAACAGATCATGAAAAAAATACTTTAAAAACTGAAATAGATTCATTGGATAAAGAAGTTGCAAATGGAATGATTCCTAAGGAAAAAGCTGAAGCGCTTAAATTAAAAAAAGCTGAAGTACGTGCTGCTAATATTGAAAAAAAGGTCGCTGTTGAAGAAGGTAAATTAAATCGATTAGTTCAAGATAGAGTTGATGGAAAAGTTGAAGTAGAAAATGTAAACAAAAGGGAAGGTGCAAGATTTACAATTGGAGATTTTAATGATTGTACTGATGAGGATAAAACAATAGTTAATCTTACATCTATGAAAGTATATCATGGACAAAAGGACGTGGAAAATAGGCAGTCTAAGAGAACTACAACTCAATTTGTATTTGCTTTTGGAGCAAACAATTTAGTAACCGATAAGCAGGTTGCCAACTCCGATTTTAAATATTGGAAATCTCACTTTTATGAATGGGGATTGACTGGCAACACTAGGATTCTGAAAGACGACAATCTGCTGCATTTTAAATACGGAATGTCGTTAATGTATAATAATCTTCGGGCTACAGATGATCGTTATTTTGTTAAGAACGGTACACAAACTGATTTAGTAAACAGTACAGTGCATTTAGAAGAATCCAGATTTAGAAATGTGTATATCATGGTGCCTCTGCATTTAGAATTTGATTTTACAAAGAAAGAAATTCGTGATGATGTTAATTATTTTAAAACTCATAAAAGTGCGAGAATTGGTATAGGCGGATATGCCGGATTTAGAGTAAAATCAAAGCAGATTTTTAGCTTTGAAGATGCCAGCGGCAATGATGTGGAACAAAAAACCAAGGGAAATTATAATGTTAATGACTTTAATTATGGGGTGAGTACTTATGTTGGATATAAGTCAACAAGCTTGTATTTGAAATACGATTTGCAGCCTTTATTCGAAAATAATATTGTTGATCAAAATAATATTTCATTAGGACTTCGTTTCGATTTTAATTAGTTAAGTTTTTTATTGTAAAAAAGTGTTTCAGAGATGAAGCACTTTTTTTATTTATACTAGTGCTTTTTCTAATGCGAACATAACTCTAATCATTTTAACCGAAAGGAGCGCAAAGTTTTTTGTTTTTTTGAAAGCGCAAGGAACGCAAAGCTTTGCGGTCTTTGCGGAATACAGATAAATTAAAGTCATTGCGCCCTTGCGGTAAATAAAAAAGTTAGGTAGAATTCAAATGAAGCAGATTTCTAATATGGAATCTGGGTTTAAAGTTTGATTTGTGTATTTTTGTAACCATTCGAATTCTCGAAAGGATTACCATTAAATATTCTCATAAATTTTGATAGCACAAGCAACCATAGATACAGTTTTTGAAACCGCTCGAGTAGAGGAGGTTATTGGAGATTTTGTACAATTAAAAAGAGCAGGAAGTAATTTTAAGGGGCTGAGTCCGTTTTCGGATGAACGTTCTCCGTCTTTTATGGTTTCGCCAGCCAAAGGGATTTGGAAAGATTTTAGTTCGGGAAAAGGAGGTAACTCGGTTGCTTTTTTGATGGAACATTCGCATTTTACGTATCCCGAAGCCATTCGTTATTTGGCCAAAAAATACAATATCGAGATTGAGGAAACGGAACGATCAGAAGAAGAAAAATTAAATACAGATGTTCGCGAAAGTATGTATTTGGTTTCTGAATTTGCAAAAACCTATTTTCATACGACACTTTTAAACACTGAAGAAGGGAAAGCCATTGGGCTTTCTTATTTTAAAGAGCGTGGTTTTACTAACGAAACCATCAAGAAATTTTCTTTAGGATATTCACCGGAAACTTGGGATGCTTTTACAAAAGAAGCGTTAGGTAAAGGATATAAAATGGAATTTCTTGAAAGCACTGGACTTACCATTGCCAGAGAAGACCGTCCTTTTGACCGATTCAAAAGCAGGGTGATGTTTCCTATTCAAAGTATGTCTGGAAGGGTACTTGGTTTTGGTGGCCGAATTTTGACCAATGACAAAAAAGCTGCTAAATATTTAAACTCGCCCGAGAGTGAAATTTACCATAAAAGTAAAGTGTTGTATGGTATTTTTCAAGCGAAACAGTCCATAGCCAAACTAAATAATTGTTTTTTGGTCGAAGGATATACTGATGTTATTCAGTTTAATCAAGCGGGTATTGAGAATGTGGTTGCCTCTTCGGGAACGGCTCTTACACCGGATCAAATTCGGTTAATCAATAGGCTGACCAAAAACATTACCGTTCTATTTGACGGGGATGCGGCAGGACTTCGCGCTTCTGTCCGCGGGATTGATTTGATTCTTGAAGAAGGAATGAATGTAAAAGTTTGTGCATTTCCAGATGGAGAAGATCCAGACAGTTTTGCCAAGAAAACGCCTTATGAAGAATTAGTTGCCTATTTAGATAACAATGCCAAGGATTTTATTCAGTTTAAAGCATCTCTATTAATGAATGATGCTAAAAACGATCCAGTTAAGAAAGCTGATCTGATTCGGGATATGGTACAGAGTATTTCGAAGATTCCGGACAGAATCCAGAGGGAAATCTACATACAGGAATGTTCCAGAATAATGGATATTTCCGAGCAGGTTTTAACTAGTACTTTGGCGCAGTTGGTGCAAAAAGATGTTGCCGAAGTAGGAAAAAAAGCAAAACAAGAGCAAAAAGCTTTTGAAGTTGTGAAAAATGAAAATCCAGTTGAAGCTGAAAAAGTTGATGTGTTGTATCGTTTGGAGCGTAAAATAATTGAAATATTATTGTTGTACGGGAATAAAATTGAAGTTTTTGATTATTTATTAATAGGAACAAATGAAGGAGATATTGAGAAGAAATCAATTAAAAAAGAATTGAAAGTCTATGATCAAGTTTATTTAAGTTTGCAGGAGGATGAAACTTTATTGTCTAATCCATTATTTTTGGAATTATATCAAAGTATTATAAATTATTATCATCAAAACGATGAATTTAATTTAGAACAATATTTAACTCAATTGCCTCAACATCTTTCTCAAGAAGTTACTAATATTATAATGGATGATGAGCAATACTCATTGGACAATTGGGAAGGACAAAATATTCTTGTAAAACAAAAAGAAGAATCTATTAGTCAATATGTTACAGATAACATTTTTCGTTTACGTTCTTTTTTAATTCGTCAAATTGTTCAGCAATTTTTGAAATCAATTTCTACTGATTCTAAAATTGATAATTCAGAAATCCTATCCGATATAAATGACTATAATAATCTTAATAAAGATATATGTGTATTTTTAGGTGTGGTCGTTCAAAATTATAATTAATTTCATTCGTTGGATTTATAAATGAAACATATTTAATAATAAAAACTCTGTATCAAATGAACCAGGTTCAGATAATACAGAGTCAATGTCTTTGGCGATGGATTACTATAAACTAATCAATTCTTTTTCAAAAAAATTAGGAAGAGTAATGTCTCGCTACAGTTAAACGATTTCTAAAGTTTTAGCTTTATTTACTAAATCTACTAGATTCGTAACGTTTAATTTAGTCAACAATCGTAGTTTGTAAGTACTGATTGTTTTCTCGTTAAGTGATAAGATTTCAGCGATTTCGTGGTTTTTCTTACCGTCGCTTAAATAACGCAGTACTTCAACTTCACGATTGGAAAGTTTTCTGTACAAACGTTCGCTTTTGCTTTGTTTTGCAATCAAAGCAATGTTTTTCATAACAGCTTCATTCATGATGATTTTGCCTTGGTTTACTTTGATGATCGACTGACCCAAAGTTTCCAGCTTTTCAGTTTTGTGAACAAATCCAGAAACTCCAGCTTTAATAGCGTTTGGAGCGTAGATCTGTTCTGACAGTCCGCTGTAAAAAACAATTTTTGTTTTTGGAAAATTTTTCAAAACCGATTTGATTTCGAAAATGCTTGAAAGCCCTTCAAGCTCCAAGTCCAATACAAGAACATCTATTTCTTTTGTAAGAAGGATGTCTTTTACCATTGCGAAGTTACCAACATTGGCAACAATAGAAATGTCCGAATGGTCTTTGAAGTACGATTTTATTCCAAAATGTACTACAGGATAGTTATCTGCTAAACAAACTTTAATCATGGTATTTAGTTTTAGGATTGTTTTTGAAGATATAAAATTAAAAAATATTTTTATATAAGTCTAATTTTTCGGACAAATTATTTTTTTTTAACAATTTATTATGCAAACTGGTATTGGATTCATTTTATGCTGGTTGTTTTTATTGAGTTTCTTGTAAATCTCGTAAACATTTTTTTGACGTTCTGTAAACGTATTTGCGTCAGTTTTTGACTCATTTACATTCATTGCCCATTCTAATTCGTCATAACTTGCGCCCAATTGGTCTTCATCTGTTCGTTCGTCACCAAATAATCCGTCTGTAGGTGAGGCTGTTAATATAGAATCTGGAATTTTTAAATAGGCTCCTAATTGGTATACTTCAGATTTCATTAAATCGGCTATTGGACTCAAATCAACGCCGCCGTCTCCGTATTTAGTATAGAAACCTACTCCAAAATCTTCTACTTTATTTCCTGTTCCAGCAACTAATAAGCCGTGAATGCCTGCAAAATAATATAAAGTGGTCATTCTTAGTCGGGAACGGGTGTTGGCAAGAGATAAATGAAGTTTGTGTTCATCACTTGTTTCCGGAACCTGTTTTATGAAATCTTGAAAAACCGAAGTTAAATCTGCTTCAACACTACTGACGTTTGGAAATTGTTCTTTTAATTGTTCAATGTGTTCACGTCCGCGGGTAACATGACTATGTGCTTGGTGAATTGGCATTTCGACGCATAGTACTTTTAAACCTGTTTGGGCACAGAGTGTTGAGGTTACTGCCGAATCTACTCCCCCTGAAATTCCAATTACAAATCCGTTGACTTTTGAATTTTCAGCATAGCTTTTTAGCCATTTGACAATATGTGTGTTTACTTTTTCGATTTGAAGGGTTCTTTTTTTAGTCATAATAGTTTAAGTTTTAAAAAGCAGGAATGTATATTTGCAAAAAAAAATGAATACAAAGTTTTTAGAATTCCATAGATAACAAATTTAAATAAAATAATAGCATATGTTTTATATAGGATGAAAATCCTTGTGAAGATTTACGAATAGTGTTTAAATCCTTTCTAAAAATTGATAAATAAATAATTATATATGAAATTTTTTCTATTGCCTGTTGTTTTTTGTCTGCTGTTTGTGTCTTGTGACCAAAAAAGTAAAGTCGAAAAAGCTATTGAAGAAACACCGGCAGATGCTGTTAAGGTCGAGCGTTTTGATAAGCAGTTTTTTGAAACATCTCCAAAGGATTTACAGAAATTAAAAAAACAATATCCTTATTTCTTCTCGCCAAACATTAATGATACCGTTTGGACAAATAAAATGACTGCTCCTGTCTGGAGGGAAGTATATGCTGAAGTTGAAAAAAAATACCCTTCCTCTGACGAAATTCAAAATAGTGTTGAGACTTTGGTACAGCACATGAAATATTATTTTCCAAAGACCAAAACGCCAAAAGTTATTACGCTGATTTCGGATATGGATTATAACAATAAAGCAATTTATGCCGATTCGTTAATTATAATTTCGTTAGAACTGTACTTAGGAAAAGATCATAAGTTTTATACTTTTCCGAAATATCTGAAACAAAATTTTGAAGAAAGGCAAATGATGCCTGATGTTGTAAAGAGTTTTTCATCAGGAAAGATTGCTCCGCCAACAGATAAAAATTTGTTGTCCCAAATGATCTATTTTGGAAAAGAACTCTATTTAAAAGATATTTTACTGCCGGAATACAGTGATGCCGAAAAAATGGGCTACACTCCTGAACAGATTGTTTGGTGCCAAGATAATGAATCTTATATTTGGCGCTATTTCATTGAAAGAGAAATGCTTTTTAGCGATGAACAAAAGTTAGCTTCCCGTTTTATCGATCCATCGCCGTTTTCAAAATTTTATTTGGAAATTGACAATGATTCTCCAGGACAAGTAGGTTCTTGGATAGGATGGCAGATTGTTAGATCATTTATGGAAAATAATGATACTAAATTGGATCAGATGTTAAAAATGGATGCCAAAGAAATTTTCGAAAAATCAAAATACAAACCCAAGAAATAATGTCAGATAAAAATACCTCAGAAATTAAATTTTTAGTCGAATTAGACGAAAACCGTGTTCCGGAAAAACTTTTTTGGACTGCTCAAGACGGCGGAATAGAACTTTCAGAATCCAAAGCGATTATGCTGAATGTTTGGGACAGCAAAGCCAAAGAAAGTATGCGTATCGATTTATGGACAAAAGATATGCCTGTTGATGAAATGAAAATTTTCTTTCACCAAACATTGGTATCCATGGCCGAAACTTTTAAAAGAGCGACTAATGATGAAAAAATGTCGGATACGATGCTTGATTTCTGCGATTATTTTGCAGAAAAATTAGAGCTAAAAAAGTAATTTTCTAAAACAAGGATATTAAAATAAAAAATCCCAAAACTACATTTTTTGATAGTTTTGGGATTTTTTTATATTTAATTAAGTCTTTTTAAAACTCAGAATTGTTTTTAAAAACCTCTTGATTTACTTCGTCTATATAACTTAGAAGCTCTTCTTTTCCTGTAGATTCTGTTGCCGAAGTAACAAAGTACTGTGGCATTTCGGCCCAGTTGTTGGCAAACATTTGTTTTTTGTAAGCTGCAATATGAGAATCGATTTTTACTTTACTGATTTTATCTGCTTTAGTAAAAATAATACAAAATGGAATTTCACTTTCACCCATATACGACATGAATTCAATGTCGATTGTCTGTGCTTCGTGACGAATGTCAATTAAGACAAAAGCACAAACCAGCTGTTCTCTTCTTTCGAAATAATCGGTGATGAATTCCTGAAAAATTGATTTTGTTTTTTTGGAAACTTTGGCATAGCCATAACCTGGCAAATCGACAAGGAACCAATTATTATTGATTAAAAAGTGATTGATAAGCTGAGTTTTTCCAGGTCTTCCGGATGTCTTTGCTAGTTTCTTTTGGTTAGTCAGCATGTTGATTAATGATGACTTCCCAACATTGGAACGGCCAATGAAAGCATATTCGGGTAAAAAATCCTTAGGACATTTGCTTACATCTGAGTTGCTTATTACGAATTCGGCAGTATTAATTTTCATGTTTTTGAGTGTAAAATTCTCCGATCAATTAATGTTCAGCCAAATGTGTATGAGTAAGCCAGTCTTCAAGATGTGCATTAAACTCTTCTGGCTGTTCCATCATGGCTGCGTGTCCGCATTTGTCAATCCAGTATAAAGTCGAATTAGGTAATAATTTATGAAATTCATCTGCTACATCTGGTGGTGTAACTTTGTCATTTTTCCCCCAAATAATACAAGTCTGCACATGCATTTTTGGTAAATCTTTGGCCATATTATGACGAATGGCACTTTTGGCAATTGTCAGGGTTTTGATTAATTTTATACGGTCATTTACTGTGGCGTATACTTCGTCAATAAGTTCTGGAGTGGCTATTTTTGGATCATAAAATACATCTTCGGCTTTTTTCTTGATGTATTCATAGTCGCCTCTTTTTGGATAACTGTCTCCCATGGCGCTTTCGTAAAGACCAGAACTTCCAGTAATTACAAGCCCTGAAACTTTCTCTGGAAACATTTTGGTATGGTATAATGCGATATGTCCTCCAAGTGAATTTCCTAAAAGAATTACTCGGTCTAATTTTTTGAAAGTAATGAAGTTTTTTACATAGACAGCAAAACTTTTCACGTTAGTTTTTAATATGTTTTGAGTATAAATAGGTAAATCGGGGATGATGATTCTGTATCCTTTATTGGAAAAATAACTGGCTACAGCATCAAAATTACTAAGTCCTCCCATTAAACCATGTAAGATGACAATCGGAATTCCTTCGCCTGCTTCGTAATATCCGTATTTGCCTTCTTTTTTGTAATATTTTTCCATGTTTTAAGATAACAATTTCAATTTTTTACAAATATAGGGTTTAAAAAATTAAAAAGAATTTTGGCGGCTATTTTTTAACCTTTTATTCTTACATGTATAAAGGATGCTTTTTGAGCTTCTTTTTATTGCTTTTTTAATGATTAAGAAATATTTTTTAAAGCTTTTAAGAATATGTTTTAGCAATCAAAAAAATAGACTTTTACTTAAATCATAAGCTTTCTTACAAAATATCGATTTTACAGCTAATGGCCTGATAGTGTATAAACTAAGCGTTTTTGGTCAAAAGTGGTTAAACTTATTAACAAAGTGGTAGATAGTGGTAAATTGTGGTAATATTTTATATATTTTTGCTTAATGCAATTAATACAATTCACTTGGACACAATTATAGGAACATATGAGTGTAAAGTCGATGCAAAAGGACGGGTTTTATTACCTGCTCCCTTAAAAAAGCAATTGGCTTCCTCGCTTCAAAACGGTTTTGTTTTGAAGCGTTCTGTATTTCAGCCCTGTCTGGAATTGTATCCTATGGAAGAGTGGAATTTGATGATGAAAAAAATCAACAAACTTAACCGATTTGTAAAGAAAAACAATGACTTTATCCGCCGTTTTACCGCTGGTGTAAAAGTGGTAGAAATAGATGCTTTGGGCAGATTGCTGGTTCCTAAAGATTTAGTGGTTTTTGCCAGTATTGATAAAGATGTAGTTTTTTCTTCCGCAGTTAATATTGTAGAAATTTGGGATAAGGATTTGTATGAGAAATCAATTGACGGTGCAGATGTTGATTTTGCAGATTTAGCCGAAGAAGTAATGGGTAATTTAAATGACGACGACAATGGAATATCATAATCCAGTATTGCTTCATCCGACTGTAGATGGTTTGAATATAAAGCCAGACGGAATATATGTGGATGTAACCTTTGGCGGAGGCGGTCATTCCAAAGAAATATTGAGAAGGCTGGGGCCAAACGGAAAATTATTTGCTTTTGACCAAGATGAGGATGCTTTGGCAAATGCATTGCCAGACGAAAGATTTACATTGATTAATGAGAATTTCAGATTTATAAAAAGGTTTTTGCGTTTTCATGGCGTGAAAGAAGCGGATGGAATTTTAGGTGATTTGGGAGTTTCTTCCCATCAATTTGATGTGGCCGAAAGAGGTTTTTCAACCCGTTTTGATGCAGAACTTGATATGAGAATGAGTCAGAAAAATGATTTGAACGCCTATCGAGTGGTCAATGAATATGATGATGCTAATTTGCGAAGAGTGTTCTTGGATTATGGCGAGTTGAAAAATGCGCCAGCTTTGGCAAGAACAATTGTTGAGGCTAGAGAGCATAGAATTATAAAAACCACCGATGAATTGAAAGAAGTCTTGGCGAAATATCTGCCAGAAAGAGTCCGAAATAAAATATTAGCACAAATCTATCAAGCGATTCGAATTGAAGTGAATCAGGAAATGGATGTTTTAAAAGAGTTTTTGGAACAGTCTCTGGAGATTTTGAAACCTGGCGGAAGATTAAGCGTGATTTCTTATCATTCATTGGAAGACCGATTGGTAAAAAGATTCATAAAAAACGGAATGTTTGAAGGAGAACCAGAACGTGATTTTTATGGTAATTTCTCTGTTCCTTTTAATACAATAGGAAAATTGATAGTTCCGGATAATGAAGAAATCAAGTTGAACAATAGAGCTAGAAGTGCCAAGTTGAGAATTGCAGAAAAAAAGTAATATATAATGAAAGGTGGAATCTATAACATATTAAAAGCACAGTTTCTTATAGATGATAATGCAGTCAAAAATTGGCGCTTTATTGTCTTTGTGATTTTACTTGCTATAATAATGATTGCCAATACACAGCGTTACGAACAAAAAGTATTTAAGATTGTTGAATTGACCAATAAGGTAAAAGAACTGCGCTCTGAATTTGTAGACAGACGTTCGGAGCTGATGAAGCTTAAAATGGAATCTACGGTTTCGGCAAAAATGGAAGAAAGACAAATTTTTCCATCAACAGTTCCTCCTGTAAAAATTGAAGTTAAAGAACCTGAAGAGAAAAATTTCTTAGAAAAGTTATGGCAGTAGAAGATAAATATATATCCTATAGAACCTATCTGGTTGCCTTTTTCATCTTTTTGATGGCAATTGCTATTGCTGTAAAGTTAACTAATATTCAATGGGTTGATGGCGATCATTACAGAGAGTTAGCTAAAGAAAGAACGGTGAAGAATTTTGTTATTCCTGCTAATAAAGGAAACATCTATTCAGCAGACGGGAGTCTTTTGGCGACTTCAATTCCCAGCTACGCTATCCGTTTTGATGCAGTTGCGCCAAAAAATGAAGCATTTGAAAAAAATGTAAAACTGCTGTCGGATTCATTAGGGATGCTACTTAAAAAATCCAGCAGTACCATTCAAAATGAATTAAGAAAAGCCAGAGTACATAAAAACAGGTATTATTTGATAGCCAAAGGATTGAGTTTTACCCAATATATGAAAATAAAAGGGTTTCCATTATTTAATTTGGGAGCATACAAAGGCGGTATTATTGTTGAACAAAAAACGATTAGAGAATATCCAATTGGGCAGATAGCAAAACGCAGTATTGGTTATGAAAGAAAAATGCCCGAAGGATATTCAGATGGAAAAGGAATTGAGTGGGCGTATAGCAAATATCTTAACGGAAAAGACGGAAAAATATTAAAGCAAAAAATAGCAAAAGGGCAATGGAAGCCCATTCGTGATGTAAACGAAGTGGAGCCTCAAGACGGTTATGATGTAATTTCAACCATAGATGTTTATATACAAGATATTGCACACCATGCTTTATTAAAACAACTGGAAGAATATGAGGCAGATCATGGTTGTGTTGTAGTTATGGAAACTAAAACAGGTCAAGTTAAAGCAATTTCCAATTTAGGAAGAGGTAATGACGGTATTTATTACGAGACTACAAATTATGCTTATGCTGAGTCACATGAACCGGGTTCGACTTTTAAATTGGTCGATTTAATTGCAATATTAGAAGATAAAGTAGCGGATACGAGTACGGTTTACGATAGTCATGGAGGCATAATTACCTATTCTGGCCGCAAGGTGAGAGATTCTCATGAAGGAGGTTATGGTAAAGTATCTTTAGCTCGCGGTTTTGAACTTTCTTCAAATACTGTAATGGTACAGGCGGTATATAATAATTATAAAAATGATCCGACAAGATTTGTAAATCATGTGAATTCATTTGGATTAAATAAAAAATTAGGATTGGCTTTTAGAGGTGAAGGAGTGCCTTTTATACCACAGCCAAGTGATAAAAATTGGTCTAATATTTCGCTTCCGTGGATGGCATTTGGATATGGAGTTTCGGTTACGCCATTGCAAACATTGACATTTTATAATGCGGTTGCAAATAATGGTGTTATGGTAAAACCAATGTTGGTAACAGAGATTAAGGCATGGGACAAAACCATAAAAAAATACAATACTGAGGTAATGAATCCAAAGATTTGTTCAGATGAAACATTAAATAAAGTTCGGGCTGTTCTTGCAAATGTGGTAAAAAAAGGTACGGGATCTAAATTGTATTCTAAGGATTTTTCTATGGCTGGAAAAACGGGTACTGCGGCAGTGAATTATGCTCAAAATGGAGGAATGGATAAGTATTACGCATCTTCATTTGTTGGCTATTTTCCAGCTGATAATCCTAAGTATTCTTGTATTGTAGTGGTTCATAAGCCTAATACTTCTGGGAATAACTATTATGGAGCTGATGTTGCCGGGCCAGTCTTTAAAAGGATTGCTCAAAAAATATTTACAGATACGCCTTCAACTAATGTGATTAAGAAATTGGACAGTCCGAATCCAAAACAAGAAAGTAATTATAATGCTTACTATGCAAAGGCTCAAAAAAAGCAAAATGTGATTCCAAATGTAAGAGGTATGGCTGGAATGGATGCAGTTGCTTTATTAGGGAATCTAGGTTTGAAAGTTAAAGTTGTCGGAGTTGGAAAAGTTAAAAAACAATCTCTTCAGGCGGGTCAGAATATTGTAAAAAATTCATCAATTCTATTGGAATTATCATGAGTATATTAAAAGACATATTATATAAAGTGGCAATAGAATCTGTAACGGGTTCTACTGAAATTACTGTAAATCAGCTGCATTTTGATTCAAGAAAAATTGAAGAAAATGATGTATTTGTAGCGATTCGCGGTACTATTTCGGATGGTCATGATTTTATTGAAAAAGCGATTGGACTCGGAGCAACAGCAGTTATCTGTGACACGCTCCCAGAAAATCTGATGAATGGGGTAACCTATGTTTGTGTAAAAGATACAAATGCAGCATTGGCTTTTATGGCAGCCAATTTTTATGATAATCCTTCGCGAAAGCTTGAATTAATTGGTATTACAGGGACAAATGGTAAAACTACTATTGCTTCGCTGTTGTATCAGCTGTTCAAAAAAGCGGGTTTTAAAGTAGGATTGCTGTCTACTGTGAAAATTTTAGTAGATGATGCAGAACACAAAGCTACTCATACAACACCAGATTCTATTACGATCAATTATTTTCTTAATGAAATGATAGAGGCAGGAGTTGAATATTGTTTTATGGAAGTGAGCTCCCATGGTATTCATCAAAAACGTACTGAAGCATTGCATTTTAGAGGCGGAATATTTACGAATCTTTCTCATGATCATTTAGATTATCATCCAACGTTTGCCGAATACAGAGATGTTAAGAAATCTTTTTTTGATCATTTGCCCAATACTGCTTTTGCTTTGACCAACAGTGACGACAAAAATGGTCCGGTAATGCTTCAAAACACTTCCGCCCGAAAATTGACATACGCCTTAAAAACATACGCTGATTATAAAGCTCAGATTCTAGAAAATCAATTGTCTGGTTTATTGTTAAAAGTAAATGGCAATGAAGTTTGGGTGAAATTGATAGGAACTTTCAATGCTTATAATCTTTTGGCAATATACGGAACAGCTGTTGAGCTTGGTTTAGACAGTTTTGAAGTTCTTAGACTGATGTCTGAATTAGAAAGTGTTTCTGGACGATTCCAATATATTGTTTCCAACACTAATATAACGGCTATAGTGGATTATGCCCATACGCCAGATGCACTAGAAAATGTTTTGAATACGATTAATGATGTTCGTACTAAAAATGAACAATTAATTACTGTAGTAGGTTGCGGAGGTAATAGAGATACTGCAAAACGCCCAGTTATGGCTAATATCGCAACTGAATTGAGTGATAAAGTAATCTTGACTTCTGATAATCCTAGAAATGAAGAGCCAGAAACGATTATTAAAGAAATGGAAAAAGGGGTTCAGGCTCAAAATTTCAAGAAAGTTTTGTCAATTACCGATAGATTTCAAGCAATTAAAACAGCTTGTCAATTGGCACAGCCAAACGATATTATATTGATTGCTGGTAAAGGGCATGAAACTTATCAGGAAATCAAAGGGGTACGTCATGATTTTGATGACATGAAGAATGTAAAAGAAATTTTAGATCAACTATTAAAATAAAAACAATATGCTATACTACTTATTTCAATATTTAGACAAAGTAATGGATGTTCCTGGTACTGGGGTTTTTCAATATATCACTTTTAGATCCTCTTTGGCATTATTGTTATCGTTGTTACTGTCTACTATTTATGGAAAACGTATAATCAGTTTTTTAAGCAGACAGCAAGTTGGTGAAACAGTACGCGAACTTGGATTGGCAGGACAAAATGAAAAAGCGGGTACGCCTACAATGGGAGGTATCATTATCATTTTTGCTACTCTTGTTCCGGTTGTACTTTTTGCAAAACTGCATAACATCTATATTGTTTTATTAATAGTTACTACCTTGTGGATGGGAATTATTGGTTTTATTGATGATTATATTAAAATATTCAAGAAAGACAAACAAGGTCTTAAAGGTATTTTTAAGGTTTTTGGTCAGGTAGGTTTAGGAGTAATCGTTGGTTCTGTGCTTTATTTTAGCCCGGCAGTTACTGTTAGAACGGATACAGGCAAAAGTGATATTTTTAAAACAACTGCAACTGAAAATGTAATTAAACAAGCTCCTGTTGAAGAGAAATCTACGGCTACAACTATTCCTTTTTTCAAAAATAACGAGTTTGATTATGCCGAAGTATTAGCATGGACAGGTGAAGGTTATGAAAAATGGGCGTGGCTAATTTTTATACCAGTTGTGATTTTCATTATTACCGCAGTTTCTAATGGAGCTAATCTAACCGATGGTATTGATGGCTTGGCAGCGGGAACTTCTGCAGTGTCCGTTTTTGCTCTTATGATTTTTACGTTTGTGTCAGGGAATATTATTTTTTCCAACTATCTTAATATAATGTATATACCCAATTCTGGAGAAATGACCGTATTTATAGCTTCTTTTCTTGGAGCATTAATTGGTTTTCTTTGGTACAACTCCTATCCGGCTTCTGTTTTTATGGGAGATACAGGGAGTTTAACCATCGGAGGAATTATTGCGGTTCTGGCTATTGCAGTACGTAAAGAAATGCTTATTCCTTTGTTTTGCGGTATCTTTTTGGTTGAAAACTTCTCAGTTGTTTTACAGGTAAGTTATTTTAAATATACGAAAAAACGTTATGGTGAAGGACGCAGAATCTTTTTAATGGCGCCGCTTCATCATCATTATCAAAAGAAAGGATATCATGAAAGTAAGATAGTCACACGATTTTGGGTTGTTGCAATTATGTTAGCCATTTTGTCTATTGTCACACTGAAATTGAGATAATATATGAGGCTAGTGATATTAGGAGGAGGAGAAAGCGGTGTGGGTACTGCAATCCTCGGAAAAAAACAAGGCTATGATGTTTTTGTTTCCGATTTTGGAAAGATAAAAGATAGCTACAAGGAGGTGTTGATTATTAATGAAATCCCTTGGGAAGAAGAAAAGCATACTGAGGAATTGGTTTTGAATGCCGACGTAGTGATGAAGAGTCCCGGTATTCCTGACAAATCACCCATCGTAAAGCAATTAAAGGGCAAAGGTGTTTCTGTAATCTCTGAAATCGAATTTGCTGCAGCTTTTACAAATGCAGTCTGCATCGGTATAACAGGTAGTAACGGTAAAACGACCACTACTATGCTAACCTATCATGTGTTGAAAGCGGCAGGATTAAATGTTGGGCTGGCTGGGAATGTAGGTAAGAGTTTTGCTTGGCAGGTAGCAGATAACAATTATGATTTCTATGTTATCGAGTTAAGCAGTTTTCAGCTCGATGGAATTTTGGAGTTTAAACCGCATATTGCCATAATAACAAATATAAGTCCAGATCATTTGGATCGTTACGATTATAAATATCAAAATTATATTGATTCAAAGTTTAGAATTACAATGAATCAAACCGAGGAAGATTTCCTTATTTATGATGCAAATGACGAGGCAATTTTAGAATGGTTAAAAAATAATACAGTAAAAGCTAAATTAATTCCTTTTTCATTGACCGATGAATATAGCGAAGGAGCATATATAAAAAATAACACAATGGAAGTTAAGATCAATCAAGAAGAGTTTGCAATGGATACAGAGCACATTTCATTAGAAGGAAAACATAATTTGAAAAATGCTATGGCAGCAAGTTCGGTGGCTAATATCTTGAAAATTAGAAAGACTACTATTCGTGAAAGCATGTCTAATTTTCAAGGTGTTGAGCATCGCTTGGAAAAAGTTCTTAAAATTCAAAATGTACAGTACATCAATGATTCCAAAGCTACTAATGTTAATTCCGTTTTTTTCGCTTTAGAGAGTATGAATACGCCTACTGTCTGGATTGTGGGAGGTGTTGATAAAGGGAATGACTATCATGAATTAATGTCGCTTGTTCGTGAGAAAGTAAAAGCTATTATCTGTTTAGGAATTGATAACAAAAAAATTATTGATGCTTTTGGAAATGTAGTTGATATTATGGTTGAAGTAAACAGTATGAACGAAGCGGTTAAAATGGCGCAGCGTTTATCTGAAAAAGGGGATACTGTCTTATTGTCGCCAGCATGTGCGAGTTTTGATTTGTTCGAAAGTTATGAAGACAGAGGAAGACAATTTAAACAAGCTGTTAAAAATTTATAAAATAAGTTTAAAAGGGCAAGAGTTTAGAATGTTTAGATTATTGTAATTCTAAATTCATTTCAATAATCTCATAATCCTTATAAACCTACTAAATTAATATATGATGAAAGAACTAATTAACAAGTTAAAAGGAGATAAAGGCATTTGGTCATTTGTGGCCTTATTAGCTCTGTTTTCTTTTATGCCTGTTTTTAGTGCCAGTAGTAATTTGGCGTATTTAGGTCATGGTACGGGAAATACTTTGGGTTATCTGGTAAAACATTTTTTACATATTTGCTTTGGTTTTGCAATCATTTTTTGGGTACACAATGTACCATATCATTATTTTAGAGGAATCTCGAAAGTTGGACTGCCTATAGTTTGGGTTTTATTAGCTTATACTTTAATTAAAGGAACAGTAATTGCAGGTGCAAATGCTAGCAGGTGGATTCAGATACCATTCGTAGGACTTTCTTTTCAAACATCTACTTTGGCTGCTATTATTTTGTTTGTTTTTGTAGCTCGTTACTTGTCTAAAAGCAGAGAAGAACCAATTACATTCAAAACTTCATTTGTACAGCTTTGGATCCCTGTTTTTATAACATTAATGTTTATTCTACCAGGAAATTTTTCTACTACGGCTCTGATTTTTTCTATGGTTGTTATGCTCGTATTTATTGGAAAATACCCAATGAAATATATATTTTATATCATAGGTTTAGGAGTAGTGTTTTTGACACTCTTTGTTCTAATCGGTAAAAATTTTCCTGAGGCCAAATTTTTTAACAGAGTCAGCACTTGGCAAAGTAGGTATGAAGATTTTACCACCAATAAACCAGACGAAGATAATTATCAAATTGAAAAGGCTAAAATCGCAATTGCTTCCGGGCAGCTATATGGTTTGGGACCAGGCAAAAGCGTTCAGAAAAATTTCTTGCCACAATCCTCATCCGATTTTATTTATGCCATTATTGTTGAAGAATATGGACTAGTAGGAGGGCTAGGAGTTTTGGTTTTATACTTGCTTTTGTTATTTCGATTTGTGGTCGCTTCTCATAAAGCCAATACCCTTTTCGGGAAATTAGTGGTAATAGGTTTAGGATTTCCAATGATTTTTCAGGCTATGATTAATATGGCTGTTGCGGTGGAATTATTGCCGGTAACAGGACAGACACTGCCTTTAATAAGCAGCGGAGGAAGTTCTATTTGGATGACTTGTTTTGGACTCGGAATTATTTTAAGCGTGACCAAAAAAGAAGAAGAAATTGCCCAAGAAAAATTAGAAAAAGAAAAGAGAGAAGAAATTCTTCAAAAACTTATAGATAGAGAAATGGAAGCAGATCTCGAAGAGGCAGATTTTAAAAATGTAAATGACAATTTTGACACAAGCGATTATTCAATTACGGATAATTCAAGCAACCCAATGAAAGCGGTGTTGAAATAATTGGGTTTATTAGAATTTATAATATAGTACAGTTCGTTACAATTTAGTATTAAAAGAAGCAACTTAGAAATTTTCAAAATGGCAAAGCATAAATTTATCTTAAGCGGAGGCGGTACTGGAGGTCATATTTACCCAGCCATTGCAATTGCAAACGAATTGAAATCCCGTTTTCCAGGTGCCGAAATTTTGTTTGTGGGTGCCAAAGACAAAATGGAGATGCAAAAAGTGCCTCAAGCAGGTTATGAAATTAAAGGGCTTTGGATAGCTGGTTTACAAAGGAAATTGACATTTCAAAATGCAATGTTTCCTTTTAAGCTTATTGACAGTTTATGGAAATCAAGAAAAATCATTAAACAATTCAAGCCAGATGTTGTTATTGGAACAGGCGGTTTTGCTAGCGGACCATTGTTGAAAATGGCTAACAGCATGAATATTCCAACAGTTATTCAGGAACAAAATTCATATCCCGGGATTACTAATAAATTATTGAGTAAAAAAGCAAATAGTATTTGTGTAGCATACGATAATTTGGAAAGATTTTTTCCTAAAGAAAAAATAACCGTAACGGGGAATCCTGTCCGTCAGGATTTATTAGATATTCAGTCTAAAAGAGATGAAGCTATCACTCATTTTAAATTAGATAAAAATAAAAAAACATTATTGGTTCTGGGCGGCAGTCTTGGAGCTAGAAGAATCAATCAGTTAATCGAAAAGGAATTAGATAAATTACTTTCATTAAATGTTCAGGTTATCTGGCAGTGCGGAAAATTTTATTTTGAAGATTATAAAAAATACAATCAATATAATGTTCAGGTAATGGCTTTTATCGAAAGAATGGATTTGGTTTATGCAGCTGCAGATGTTGTAATTTCCAGAGCTGGAGCTTCATCGGTCTCGGAACTGTCTATAGTGGGAAAACCAGTGATTTTTATTCCATCTCCTAATGTTGCCGAAGATCATCAGACTAAAAATGCTCAGTCCATAGTGGATAAGAAAGGAGCAATTTTGCTCAAAGAATCACAATTGGAGGAAGATTTCAGTTTGGTTTTTGAATCTTTGATAAAAGATATGGGAAAGCAGGAACAATTAAGTCAAAATATAAAGCTATTGGCTAAGCCCAATGCAACAGTTCAAATCGTTGACGAAATTGTCAAGCTGATTAAATAAAGAAATCTGTCATTTGACTAATTCTTTTGAATAAAGGAAGAATGATACTAAAAAATAAAGCAAAATGAATTTAAATCAAATACATAACGTCTATTTCATAGGAATCGGAGGAATCGGGATGAGTGCTTTGGCTCGTTATTTTAAAGCCATTGGAAAGCAGGTTTCAGGTTATGACAAAACACCTTCCATCCTTACTAGTGAACTGATTGAAAGCGGTATTGATATTCATTTTGAAGATGATATCAGTCAGATTCCAACTAATTATTATGCAGAAAACACATTAGTTATTATAACGCCAGCTGTGCCGTTTACGCATTCAGAGTGGAATTATTTCATGGAACGCGGGTATGAATTAAAAAAGAGAGCCGAAGTTTTGGGGATTATTACCAAGGACACTTTTTGTTTTGCCGTAGCAGGAACACATGGAAAAACAACAACTTCCAGTATTTTGGGGCACATTTTATATGAAAGCGGTGCCGATGTTACTGCTTTTATAGGAGGAATAGTTGAGAATTACAATTCTAATTTAATAGGAAACGGTAAAACAGTTACAGTTGTTGAAGCTGATGAATTTGACCGTTCGTTCCTGCATTTGCACCCAAATATTGCATGTGTTACATCGATGGATGCCGATCATTTGGATATTTATGGTACAAGTGATGCTATTGAAGCGTCGTTTGTTGAATTTGCTAATAAAGTTGAAGATAAAAATAATCTTTTTATAACCAATGAATTACCTATTGAAGGTGTTGTTTGTGCGGTAAATGAAGAGGCTGTTTTTCAAGCTTTCAATGTAAGAATAGAAAACAGCAGTTATGTTTTTGATGTAAAAACACCAAAAGGACTTATTAAGGATTTGCGTTTCGGACTGCCAGGCAAACATAATCTGATGAATGCTTTAATGGCATTAGCGATGGCAGTAACATACGGTACGCCTATTGATAGTATTGCCAAGGCTTTAGATTCCTTCAAAGGAATAAGAAGACGTTTTTCGTATCAGATTAAAGAAGAAAATTTAGTATATATAGATGATTATGCACATCATCCTACTGAAATAAATGCTGTTCATCAAGCAGTTAGGGAATTGTATCCTGGTCAAAAAGTATTAGCTGTTTTTCAGCCGCATTTATTCAGCAGAACAAGAGATTTTGCTGATAATTTTGCTAAAAGCTTATCGGCTTTTGATGAAGTTTTTCTGATGGAAATTTATCCAGCGCGCGAATTGCCAATGGAAGGAATTACTTCACAATGGCTTATGGATAAAATTACAAATGAACATAAAAAAATAGTGAGTAAAGAAGATTTAATTTCTGAAATTGTAGCTAATGAAGCCACTGTAATTGTAACGATTGGAGCGGGTGATTTAGGTGAAATGGTTCCTTCAATTAAAAAAGCGTTATATGAAAGTCTTTAATTGGAATAATATAAGATTATTACTAATGTTTTCTTTGGTTGTTTTTCTTTTTTCGTTTACGTCCAAAAGAAATTCTAAGAGAAAATTGACTAAAGCTGAAGTTGTTTTTGTAGGCGATAACTCTCTTTTTTTAAAAAGTGAAACGGTTAATAAATTGTTGATAGAAAATAATTCGAATGCTAAAAGTATAAGAAAAGATAGGCTAGATTTGAATAAATTGGAGCAAGTATTAAATGCTCAAGAAATGATCGAGAACGCAAATGTTTATGTGAGTATCGATGGTGTTCTAAAAGCAGTTGTAAAACAAAAGACGCCTATTGCAAGAGTCTTTAATGATGAGGGTTCTTTCTATATTGATAGTGAGGGTGATACCATGCCCTTGTCAGCGAATTTTACAGCTCGGGTTCCACTTGTTTCTGGGGAGATAAACAAGAAAAACAACAAAGATTTATTTAAATTATTTAAGATAATTTATGATGATGCGTTTTTGAGAAAAAACATCATTGGCATACAAATTATGCCTAATGGTAGCTTATTAATGCTCAATAGAAATTATAATTATCAAATTGATTTTGGAAGTTTGATGAATGCAGAACGTAAATTTCAAAACTATAAAGCTTTTTTTCAAAAAGTAAGTTTGGATAGTTCTTTGTATAAATATAAAAAAATAGATCTCAGATTTACGGAACAAGTAGTTTGCACAAAATAATAGAAAATGGAAAAAGAGAACATTGCAGTAGGTCTAGATATTGGGACGACGAAAATTGTTGCCATGATAGGCAAAAAGAACGAGTATGGAAAACTTGAAATTTTAGGTGTTGGCAAATCTAAAAGTTTAGGTGTGGCAAGAGGCGTTGTAAATAATATTACGCAAACCATTCAATCGATTCAGCAAGCGATTCTTGAAGCTGAAAATAATTCAGGTTATAAAATAAAAGATGTTGTAGTAGGTATTGCAGGACAGCATATAAGAAGTATTCAGCATAGTGATTACATCAGCAGGAACAATCCGGAGGAAGTGATCGGAGGAAGTGATATTGATTTATTGATCAATCAGGTTCATAAATTAGCTATGCTGCCAGGAGAAGAGATTATTCATGTGTTGCCTCAAGAATTTAAAATAGACGGGCAGTCTGATATTAAAGAGCCAATAGGAATGTATGGCGGAAGGCTGGAAAGCAGTTTCCATGTGGTTGTTGGACAAGCGTCGTCAATCAGAAATGTGGGAAGATGCATTCAAAGTTCAGGTATTGAATTGTCAGGTTTGACATTGGAACCATTGGCTTCATCAGACGCAGTATTAAGTCAGGAAGAAAAAGAAGCTGGAGTTGCCCTTATCGATATTGGAGGGGGAACGACTGATTTGGCTATTTTTAAAGATGGCATTATTCGTCATACTGCTGTAATTCCTTTTGGAGGAAATGTAATTACAGATGATATTAAAGAAGGCTGTTCAATTATTGAAAAACAAGCCGAATTATTGAAAGTTAAATTTGGTTCAGCTTGGCCAGGAGAAAATAAAGACAATGAGATTGTTTCTATTCCAGGTTTAAGAGGCAGGGAACCTAAAGAGATTTCGTTAAAAAATCTTTCAAAAATAATAAATGCCAGAGTTGTTGAAATCATCGAGCAGGTTTTTACCGAAGTAAGAGCTTACGGTCATGAAGATCCCCGTAAAAAACTGATTGCAGGAATCGTTCTTACAGGTGGTGGTGCACAATTGAAGCATATCAAACAACTCGTAGAATATATCACAGGAATGGATACTCGAATTGGTTATCCAAACGAACATTTAGCCGGTAATTCAGATGAGGAGATTTCAAGTCCGTTATACGCTACAGCAGTAGGTTTGGTAATGAACAGTATTGAGAATAAAACGCAGAGTGCTGTAAAGATGCAGGCAGCAGTAGTTCCTGAAAAAGTAAGTTATTATAGAGAACCCGTAGTTGAAATAAAAGAAAAAGAAGAGGTATATGTACAGCCTGAAAAAGTACTCCAAACAGAACCTGTAAAAGAAGAATCAACAGAAAATAAAATTAGAAGATCGTTTTTTGATAAATATGTGGATAAGATTAAAGAATTTTTAGATAACGCAGAGTAGTAATATAATAAAACAGAATAAAATAAATTATCCGAATTCCTTTTTGCCCCAAGCCTAGAGTAGTTAGTGATAAAGTTAATAAAAAATTAAAACCCCACATGATGCCAAGCAACACAGAATTTGGAAGTATTTCATTTGATTTGCCAAAAAATCAATCAAATGTAATCAAAGTAATTGGAGTAGGTGGAGGCGGTAGCAACGCCATAAACCATATGTTTAAACAAGGTATTAAGGGCGTTGATTTCATCGTTTGTAATACAGATTCTCAAGCACTTGAGAATAGTGGAGTGCCTAATAAAATTCAGTTAGGAGCAAATTTAACAGAAGGTCTGGGAGCAGGTGCAAATCCAGATGTAGGACACCAATCAGCTATAGAAAGTATCGCTGATATTGAAAAAGTATTGGATATAAATACCAAAATGGTATTTATTACTGCGGGTATGGGTGGAGGAACAGGGACAGGTGCTGCCCCGGTTATTGCTCAATTAGCCAAAGAAAGAGATATATTGACAGTTGGAATCGTGACTTTGCCTTTCTTATTTGAAGGAAAAGTGCGTCAGGAACAAGCACTTATCGGTATCGAAAAATTGCGTAAGCAGGTCGATTCATTAATCGTTATCAATAATAATAAATTAAGAGAAGTATATGGGAATCTTGGTTTCAAAGCCGGATTTTCAAAAGCGGATGAAGTTTTGGCAACAGCCTCAAGAGGAATTGCCGAAGTAATTACACATCACTATACTCAAAATATCGATTTACGTGATGCCAAAACGGTATTGTATAACAGTGGTACTGCTATTATGGGATCTTCTGTTTCATCTGGTGAAAACAGAGCTAAAGAAGGTATTATCGCCGCTTTAGACTCTCCGCTTTTAAATGATAATAAAATTACTGGTGCCAAAAATGTATTGTTGCTTATCGTTTCTGGAACCAATGAAATTACTATCGATGAAATTGCCGAAATTAATGAGCATATTCAATATGAAGCGGGGTCAAATGCCAACATTATCATGGGGGTTGGTGAAGACGATTCACTTGGAGATGCTATTGCAGTAACCATTATAGCTACAGGATTTAATGTAGAACAGCAAAACGAGATCGTAAATGTTGAGCCTAAAAAAATAATTCATACTCTGGGAGAAGAACAGAGAGGTGTTTTTGATTTATCAGCTAAGCCAGTTGCTGGTTTTAGCTTAAATAATGAAACAGTAGCCACTCCTGTCGAAGACAGAGTTGTTTTTGATTTGGTTGAAGATGTTGCTATTCCAGAACCTGTTATTTCTTCTATCAATGAAGACGAATTAATTGGCATGACCGAATTTATCAGAAATCTGGATGTGACTTTTGAAATCGTTTCTCCTATGAAAGAGATTGATTTTGTTATTACAAATCCAGTTATTGAATCAGTTAGAGAAGTTAAGCCAGAGCCAGTTCGTTTCGAAGAAAAACAAGAACAGACTGCCTTTTCATTTGATCTGCCAATAAGCAAGGCACAAGCTGTTCAAGTTCAGGAAGAAACTAATAGTTTCTTATTTGAATTGACAAATGAGACCCGTAATATTAAAGTTGTAGAGCCTGTTCAGTTTGTACCTGTAACCGAATTGTCAGATAACGGTGTTATCAAATATTCGTTGGAAGAATATATGGAAGCAGAGAATGACTTAGTGGAGTCTAAACCTGTTGCCAAAATTGAGGAGGAAGTGATTCCAGCTGAAATGAATATCACAATGAAGCATGTGGCAGAGCCAGTTGCTGACGTAATGCCAACTTTGGAAAACAATTCTCCGATTGATATGACTATCGAAGAAACGTTACGATTCAGAGCTGAAGAAAGAAGAAGAAAATTAAAAGATTTTAATTATAAATTTCATGATAGCGTGTCGAGAGTTGATGAATTAGAAAGAGAACCAGCCTATAAAAGATTTGGTATTGACCTAAATAATTCACAAACTAATAATTCGACATCAAGAATATCAGTAGGAACAGACAGTAATAATGATCTGCAATTGCGTTCCAATAATTCATATCTGCATGACAATGTAGATTAACAATGCCATTTTTTTTAAAACAGCCCGAAAATTCATTTCAGTTTTCGGGCTGTTTTTTTGAATATAAAGGATCAAACAAGTTGTTGTTAATGCCAGTAAAATTTTCTAAATTTGTCGTGCCTTATCCAGCTGTACATTACAAGCTTTTTGTCGTAACTCTTTTTTTCTAAAAACAGGAAAGAGCTTCCTCCGGTCGCTTTTCCAGTTCAAGAAAAAAAATAGAGTTTCTCCCAAAAAGGCTTTTCATTTCCATCTGGGGCATGTGATTTGAGATTGTAGATTTAAGATTGCAGATTTTAGATTTGTGATTGAATATCCTTTTTCATTTCAAAAAAATAAAGAATTTTTGATTTCTAATTTTAAGAGAATTTGAAAGCGATTAAAGTTAAAATCTAAAATCTAAATTCAAGAATCTAAAATCTAAAATATAATATGAGTTTATCAATTCAAATCATGGACGAAATCAAAACCGCCATGAGAGCCAAAGATACAGTTGCATTAGAAGCATTGAGAGCTATAAAATCCGAACTTTTATTAGCGCAGACTGCCTCAGGATCAAAAGAAGAAATATCTGCTGATGATGAAATTAAACTGCTTCAGAGATTGGTTAAAACCCGCAAAGAAAGCGCTAGAATTTTTACTGAACAAAACCGTTTGGATTTAGCAGAACCAGAATTGGCACAAATCGCAGTAATCGAAAAATTCCTGCCGGCTCAATTAAGCGAAGCTGAAGTGGAAGCGGTAATTGCAAAAATTATTGCAGAGACTGGAGCTTCAGGAATAGCTTCTATGGGGAAAGTAATGGGATTGGCATCAGCTCAATTAGGCGGAACTGCCGAAGGAAAAACTATTTCTACCATCGTAAAAAAATTATTGACTTAAATAAAATAGATTTCTGATTTTAAAAGGTAAAATCAGAAATCTAAAATTTATTTTGACTGCGTAGTTCAACTGGATAGAATATCAGATTTCGACTCTGAGGGTTGCAGGTTCGAACCCTGCCGTGGTCACAAAATTTCTCAAGAAATTGAGAAGTTTTTTTTTGCCCTAAACTGGAATATTTGAAAATTATCAGGGTAATATTTTAAGTATATTTGAATACTAATTAACAGATGAAAAAATAAAAAATAGAGGTGGTCATTTTGCTCCGGAATCAGGGGGTCACTTTAAATTGGAATTGGGTGGTCAATATCACTGGAATTTGCATCAAAGTTTCAAAACATGAAATTGCCATTCCGCTTTATGAGAATTTCGTAAAACAGTTGGGAAAGGAATTGGGAAAGAAAGTTCAAACTGGAATTTTTGGTGCTGATATGAAAGTCGGTCTCTTAAATGATGGGTCGTTTACCAATATTATAGATAGTAAAAAAAGGGAATAAAATTGTCTTTTATTTATAAGATTATTCTTTAGTGAGTTTTTTATTTTAAAAGTATTGTCAATTTGCCTTTTGATCAATTTTATTTGTTTTTATCTGAATATCAGATTTTTAAATTGTATTTTTATTGTTTATATTTGAAACAATTAAAGTAAAGGTTTCCTCCAGCCTATTAATAACTTAATAGATCTCGAATTTTGGCAAAGATAAACCATAATAATTACTTAGATGTTGTTGATAATGTTTGGACCTCTGCGAAGGAAAAAGGAATCATGCATATTAATTCCGAGGAACAAAGTTTTAATGGTGAAAAATTTACTATCAATGGAAGAGATTTAATAAATTTTGGGACATGTGGTTATTTGGGCTTAGAAATGCATCCTGACTTAATAGCCAATTCAATGGAATTGACAAAGAAATTTGGTACGCAATTATCCATGTCCAGAGCGTACATCCGTCCCACATACATTCAGGAGTTAGAGGAATTAATGTCTCAAATATTTGATGGTAATAAAGTTATATGCTATACTTCAACTTCAAATGCTCATATTTCTGTAATCGCTACAATTATCAAATCGGATGATTTAATAATACTCGATCAACAAGTGCACTTTAGCGTGCAATTCCCTTGTAAAAACACAAAATTACAAGGCACAGAAGTAAAAATGGTCAGACATTCTAATTATGAAATGTTAGAGGAAATGATTCGTGAAAACTACAATAAATACAGCCGTATTTGGTATATGGCAGATGGTGTTTATTCGATGCATGGCGATTTACCGGATACCACTATTTTAAAAAAATTGCTCGATAAATACCCGAAACTACATTTGTATTTTGATGATGCACATGGAATGGGATGGGATGGAAAAAATGGAGCAGGATATATTTATGATCGACTGGGAATTAATGAACGTATTGTTTTAATATCAACACTTGCCAAAGGTTTTGGCTGTGTTGGAGGAACGGCCATTTTTGCGGATCCTGAAATGTATCGAAGAACAGATGTTTTTGGGGGACCATTAAGTTATTCTCACCCATTATCTCCTGCAAATGCAGGAGCAGCAATAGCTTCTGCAAAAATTCATCTATCCAATGATATTTATACTTATCAATCAGAATTAAAAGAATTGATGAATTACATGAATATGAGATTGAAAGAAAAAAATCTCACGAATATTTCTTCTCCTGATTCCCCTATTTATTTTATTGGAAGTGGTTTAAATAAAGTAACACGTAATTTTGTTCATCGTATTTTACAAGAAGGGATCTATGTAAACACGGCCATGTTTCCGGTGGTTCCTAACGATAAATCAGGTTTAAGATTTACATTGACTCGTCACAACACAAAAGCTGATATTGACTTGCTTACAGATGCAATGGCGTATCATTTGCCCAAGGCTATTGAAGAAGAAGGGGATAGTGTTGAAAGAGTATATAGAGAGTTTGGATACCGTTTGCAGAAAAATGAAAATGATTTACTAATTGATCCAATAAATAATTCGAGCTTAGTTGTCGAAGAATATATAACGATACATGACATAAATGCTGAGAATTGGGATTTGATGTTTAAGGACAGAGGGAATATTGGTCATTCAGCAATGCAGGCTATGGAAGAAATTTTTTCCAATAATGAGAAACCAGAAGAGAATTGGAGCTTTCATTATATTATAGTAAAAGATCTGGAAGGTAAATTGGTATTGGCCACATTTTTCACAGGAGCTATTTATAAAGATGATATAGTTGCACAAGAAAATGTATCAAGACAAATAGAAGAGATGCGTAAGAGTGATCCTTATTATCTATGCTCAAAAACATTAGCCATGGGCTCTCTATTTTCTGAAGGGGATTTTATTTATCTAGATATTGAACACCCTGAGTGGAGAAAATCAGTGAGCCATTTATTTGATTTTGTTTCAAAAGTTAAAAAAGACATTGATGCGACTGTAGTTGTTTTTAGAGATTTTGAAGAAGGGAATTTTTTAAGCCAAATTATAGAAGATGAAGGCTATGCTAAAATGCGAATGCCAAACACTAATGTCATTAAGAATCCTAAATGGGAAACCACCAATGATTTAATGGCATTAATAAAATCTAGTAAAAAACGGGATAACATTAAACAATATGCTATTAGACATCTTGATAAATTTGATATCAAAATCAAAAATCAAATAACAGATGAGAAGGCAGTTCAATATTTTGATTTATTTGCAAACGTCAAAAATGTTAATTACTCATTTAACTTTTTTCAATATCCTAAAAAAATGGCTAAAGTTCTTTCTAAATATGAAGAATGGGAATTTATTGAAATTAGTCTAAAAGAAAACAATCAGGTAGTTGCTGTTATTTTTGGTCATATTGGTGATGATCATTATTGTCCTTTGATTGTTGGATTAGATTATGATTATATTAATACTCATCATATATATAAGCAAGCCATGTTTCAAATGGTAAAAAGAGGAAACGATCTAAATAAAAAAATTACTTATTTGGGGTTGACAGCTGATTTTGAAAAGCAAAAATATTTAGCTTTGACAGTTCCTACATGGGCTTATCTGAAAGTAGATGAAACATATAACCTAGAATTAATTGAATCCTATTCGAATATATAATTGAATAATAGTAAGATATCAAAAAATAAATATTGAATATGAAAGAAGTGGAAAATGATTTTATTAAATTTTGGATAGAAGATAATATTCTATATTCTCAATTTAAAAAACCAACAGATGGCACTATTGAAAACATAAAAGCAATAATTGATTTACGTAATGAGATATCAGATGACAAAAAGCAATATTGGTGTTATGATTTTAATGGAATTAAATCGTATGGTAAAGATGCACGCGATTATGCCGAAAAAAATGGGCAAGAACATTTATATGCATGTGCGGCAGTATTAAATTCGCATATTGCAAGATTTATTCTCAATGCATTTATGATATTGAAAAAAACCGCAGTTCCATTAAAAGGTTTTACAAAAAAAAATGATGCGATTAATTGGCTAAACGAATTAAAGGAAAAAAACGAACAGATTTAATTAATCGGAATTAATCACCATGAAAAAGAAAACCTAGATAGGTTTTTTTTCTTTTTCACTAAAAAAAGAAAGCGATTGAATGGCTAATGGAAATAAAAGCAAAAAACGAACAAAGGTAAGTTATTAAAAATGTTTCTATGTTTACAGATTTTTCCTAAAAAAGATGTAAATTAGTTAGATTAAATGAAACAATAAAAAGGAAAAATTAAATGACTAAGCTAGAAGAAATATTAGTTTTGGTTCGTTCAATCAATGCAGACGAGTTTCAGGAACAATATACAAATGGAAATAGTTTAGAGGATGTTCATAAAGAATTGCTTTCTTTGGCTGAAAAAATTGAGTCTAAAAAGAAAAGGACTGATGCTATCATTGGACATATTTCAAATAGTTGTGCGGGAGATTTTTTTAATTATTTGCCAATTTCAGATGCCCAAGATGAATTAGATGTTTTCTGTATGGGATTTAACACCTATATTGAAGAATTAAAAGCAGTTATGGTTTCTAAAAAATTGTTAGAAACTAGTAATAAAAAATTAGTAGAGGAAAAGGAACGTTCTGAACAATTAGCCATGGCAAGAGATGAATTCTTGTCAAGTATGAGTCATGAAATTCGCACGCCACTCAATGGCATTTTGGGTTTTACGGATTTATTGTTAAAAAATCTATCTTTAGATGCTGAGAGCAAAAAGCAATTAGACTATATAAAGATTTCTGGAGACATTCTTCTCGTGATTATTAATGATATTTTGGATTTGGCAAAAATTGAATCAGGACAAATTGCACTCTATGAAAAACCCTTCGATTTATCAAACCTTACCCAGCTTATTTATGATACCTTTTCTAGTAAGACACAGGCAAAAGAGATAGATTTTAAAATTTTAATCGATAAAAAAGTTCCTGCAATACTTAATGGTGATTCTATTCGGGTTTCTCAAATATTATTTAATTTAATTAGTAATTCCGTTAAATTTACCCCTAAAAAAGGGAAAATTAGATTAAAAATTAAGTTTGATAAAGAAGAAGCAGGGTTCTATCATATAAAAGTGACAGTAAAAGATTCTGGAATAGGAATTCCTCAGGATAAGATAGATACTATTTTTGATCCATTTACTCAGGTAAGCAATGATACGGCAAGAAAGTATGGTGGTACAGGTTTAGGATTGACCATCATCAAGAAAATCATCAATATTATGAATGGCGAAATCCATGTGAAAAGTAAACTCGGTATTGGTACAAAATTCACTGTAAACTTACTTTTTGCTAAAGAAAATTCTAAATCAGTTCCTTTAAAATCAATATCAAATAAAGAGAAATCAGCCATTTCTATTAATAGAGGCGGAAAAATTAAAGTTCTTTTAGTAGAAGATAATCGGATTAATCAAATTTTGGCGCAAAAAGTGCTTTCAAAATTTAATTTCGATTGTGTTACTGTAGATAATGGTAGTTTAGCAGTTGAGGCAGTTATTCGGGAAGATTTTGATATTATTTTGATGGATATTATGATGCCAATAATGAATGGATATGAAGCTACTGCGATTATTCGTAACTTGGAAGATAAGACTAAAAAAAACATTCCAATTGTAGCATTAACAGCAGTTGTGACAGGTTCTATTATCGAAGCTTGTTCTTCTGAAGGAATAGACAGGTATTTATCCAAACCTTTCGAGTCAGAAGAGTTGTATAATGTTATAATTGAATTAGTTCACAAAGAAGGCATTATTTAGCGGCTGTTATTTGAGTTTTAAAAAAATCATAATACATGATTTTTTCAATTTGGATTACTGACAACAATAACTACTTTGAAGCAAGTTTCTTTAAATCATGCATGAAATGGTTCGTAAACAGTCCCGTATGGATCTCCTTTTACTAGTAATTATCGTAGTCCATAAGAGTTTTGAATCATAGGACAAAATGAAAACCATGTATATCTCTTTAAGCTTCATTTAAAATCTTTAAATCTTCTAACAAGTGGTTCGAATTCTGTACCGTCAAGGGCACCATTAATTTGAAAAAGCCTTTAAAGTTGTTGATTTTGAAGGCTTTTTTTGGTTTGAACAATTAATCACTTTTTTTGATCGATGTTAAATCTTTATATTTATTGGATTTACTGATTCTAATCCTTTACTATTTTTTACTTTATGGTTAATATAAGTACGAAAATTCATTATATCAATGATTTATATAAAGAAGTTAAACATGAAGGTGTTATTTTCTTAACTTACTGCTTAATTTTTGTTAGCATCTCTAATTTGAAATATCTATTTATCTTTATGATAAAGAACAAATAAAAATCTAAATTGAGCTAAGAATTTATAATTTTGCTAAATGATTTACTTTAAAGATTTTACATCATTCAATAAATACATTGGCTTAGCAGAACCTTTGGACAATGACATTGATGTGGGATATTATGATCCGCCAAATATCGTATTGGTGTCCGAACCTATGACGGTCGATTTTTATCGGATATCTATTAAAATTAAGTATAGAAGTAAATCTACTCCTAATGCGGAGCTGCTTTCCGCTGTGTTTTTCAACACGCCAAACTTAGTAATCGAACCGGGATGGGATGCGGAACCAACTTATACCGGGATGTATTTACAATTATCCAAAAAAGTTATTGAAGAAAATAGATTCTTATTCAAAACTTATCTGGATTATGGCCAGCACGAAGCCTTATATTTAACAGAAGACGAAGTTCACGAAATCAGTGCTGTTTTTGAATTGATGGTTAAATATTATGAAGGCGGAAAAAAAGATTTTGGAGTTCTGCTTTCTTATGCAAATGTATTGATATGTTTAGTAGAAGCATTTTATAAAAGACAGTTTTCAACCGACCCAAAACAGTACAGCAGGATTGTTGCAGATTTTCAACAAAGTTTGATTGAGTATTATAATCAACCTGTTAAACAACTTCCAAACGTGCAATACTTTGCAGATAATTTAGGTTTGACAGCTAATTATTTAGGTGATATCATTAAACACTTTACTCAAAAATCTGCAATTGAAAGCATCCATGAATTTGTTGCCAAAAAAGCTAAAGAATTATTAGAAAATTCAGGAATGAATAACACCGAAGTTGCTTACGAGTTAGGTTTTGAATATCCCAACTACTTCTCGAAATTTTTCAAAAAGATGGTAGGGTTCAGCCCTAAAGAATATCGCCTGCAGCTTAATAAAAAACTTTAAATAATAATCGAACTCAGGTTAATAGTAAACGCTTTCAAATGAAGCGTTTTTTCTTTTATCAGTAATTTGTTTCTTTTTTATTGGTAATCTGTTTCCCTCACTTATTTTTCATGTATTTACTTTTGTTGTTTAATCTAAAACATTGCAAAATGGAAAATAAGGAAATGAATAACGACAGTGGAAATTCAAGACGAAAATTTATTCAACAAAATGCAGTTGCCGGAATTGGATTAGTGTTTGCATCAAGTCTGATGTCTTCTTCGACAAACGATTTAGAAATAAATAAAGTTGATATCGATAAAAAAGAAAAAATGACTACGAGAAATCTCGGAAAATTGAAAGTATCAGCATTGGGTGCCGGATGTATGAGCATCAGTGCCAATTATGGTTCGCCTGCAAAACCGGAAGAAGGTATTAAAACCATTCGTAAAGCCTATGAAAAAGGAGTTACATTTTTTGATACTGCTGAAGTTTACGGGCCATATACAAATGAAGCGTTAGTTGGAGAAGCTCTGGCGCCTTTCCGCGATAAAGTAGCTGTTGCCACAAAATTCGGTTTTCAAATTGGTGCTTCTCAAATTACCTTAAATAGCAGGCCAGAGCATATCAGGAAAGTAGTTGAAGAATCATTGAAGCGTCTTAGAACCGATCGTATTGATCTTTTATACCAACACAGAGTTGACCCGAATGTACCTATCGAAGATGTGGCAGGTGCAGTAAAAGATTTAATAAACGAAGGGAAAGTTTTGCACTTTGGTTTGTCTGAAGCCAATACCACAACCATTCGGAAAGCACATTCGGTACAGCCTGTTTCTGCCATTCAGTCCGAGTATTCCTTTATGGAGCGCAGTGTTGAGAAAAATGGAGTTTTAGATATTTGCGAAGAATTAGGAATTGGTTTTGTTCCGTGGGGACCGCTTGGAATGGGTTATCTGACAGGAAAGCTAAATGCACAGACTCCTTTTGACACTAAACTGGATTTACGTTCGGCATTTGACCGTTTCACTCCTGAAAGCCTGGCAGCTAATATGCCAATTGTGAATCTTCTAAACCGATTTGCATCAAATAAAAATGCAACATCATCCCAAATTGCACTTGCTTGGTTAATGGCAAAAAAAACATTCATTGTTCCAATTCCCGGTACAAGAAATATTCCACATTTAAATGAAAATTTAGGTGCTTACGATGTTCAATTATCAGCATCCGAATTTCAGGAATTAGAAACTGAATTCTTGAAACTCCAGGTACATGGCGGTAGGATGAATGCAATGCAGATGACTTTCTGTGAGTAAATTTAATAATTAAAAAAAATGAAAAGAATGAAAAAAATTGGAACACTACTAATTTTAAGTGGATTGTTTGCCTCTTGTGGTAATAATCAACAACAAGAAAAATGCACAACAACTGAAACTGCGGATGCTAAAGACTATGCTTTAATTGGCAAAAAAGGAATCTCAACATTTCCAGATATGAAAGCCGAAATAAGCTATGCTTCAGACAGTACAATGCATTGGAAAACAACTAACAGCAAAGGAGAAATTACCGAGGGAGATGAAAAATTCAGCTATGAAAAATTGACAGATCACTTGCATTTTTTGAATTGGGTTGAAGAAAATGGTTACGTAATAAGCGTAGTCATAAACACAAAAGACAAAAAAGTAAATGCCTTTGTAACTTATGCTGATGAAAAAGCAAGAGGAAAAAGAGGTTCAATAGCCAGAGAGGGTAAATTTGAATTTATAAAATAAAAAGTAATTAAAAAAACGGTTGACAAAAACAGCCGTTTTTCTTTTATCAGTAATTTGTTTCTTTTTTATTGGTAATCTGTTTCCGTTGCCACAATAGCCAACTTCTATCTTTGTCATGAATTTAAAACATAACACAATGAAAGAAAATAAAGTTTGGTTAATAACCGGTGCAAGCAGCGGAATAGGGTTGGAAATTGCTAAAGCCGCACTTGCTGCTGGTAACAAAGTTATTGCAACAGGCAGAAATTTAAGTAAAGTAACAAAAGCATTTGCTGACACTTCCGAAAATTTATTGGTGGTTCAGCTGGACGTTACAAATCCACAAGAAATTAGTGTTGGTATAAATGCTGCAATTGAGAAGTTTGGAACAATCGATGTGTTGGTTAACAATGCTGGTAGTTTCTATGCCGGTTTTTTTGAGCAGTTTAGCCAGGAGCAGATAGAACGTCAAATCTCGACTAATTTATTTGGTCCAATGAATGTAACAAGGGCAGTTTTGCCAATTTTCAGAAAAAATAAATCAGGGCACATTATAACAATTTCATCTACTGCGGGATTGGTTGGCTATGAACTTTGTACTGCCTATGCTACTTCTAAATTTGCATTAGAAGGCTGGATGGAATCTTTACAGTTGGAAGTGGCTCCATTTGGGATCAATACGACTATTGTAAACCCGGGTTTTTTTAGAACTAATTTATTGGAACCATCTTCAACAACATGGTCTGAAAATGTAATAGCGGATTATGCAGAACGTACATCTATGCTTCGCCCGGGTTGGGAAAGTGTGAGTGGTACACAAGGCGGAGACCCTGCTAAATTGGCTGCAGCATTGCTTAAAATTGCCAGTGAAAACGTGCCTCCAAAACGTTGGATGGCTGGTGCAGACTGTATTGCGGAAACAGAAAGAAAAATAAAAGAATTACAAGAACAAGCTGATGCTTACCGTGATCTATCTTCATCTTTGGGATTTGACGAATAACAAAATAAATTAATCTAAATGACATTGTTTAAAAGCATTGAAGCATTCAATAAATACATAGGTTTACCAAAACCATTAGACGATAATATTGACATTGGGTATTACGATGTTCCTAAAATGCGTTTAAAATCAGAACCTGTATCTATTGACTTTTACCGAATCTCCATCAAAAGCAATTTCATTGATAAAAGTGTTTCGGGTTTTAATCCTAATAACGTAAAACCTGTAACGGCTCTTTTCTTCAATAGTCCCGACCTGTCAAACGGTTGGGACATAGAGCCAACATTTAACGGAATATATCTGCAATTTTCGAAGAAATTAATCGAAGAGAATCGGTTTCTATTCAAAAATTATTACAACTATGGAAAACACGAGCCTTTGTTATTAATTAAAAAAGAAGAGGAGGAAATCAGGACAATTTTTGATTTAATGCTAAAATACTACAACAGTGAGAAAGAGAATTTCGTAGTGCTAATTTCTTATGTTCACGTTTTGGTGTCATTGGTTGAATCATTTTATAAAAGACAATTTTCCTCAAATCCTGTGCAGTATAGTCCCATTATATCCGAATTTCAGCAACTGCTTATGAATTATTATAATCAGCCGATTAATCAGATGCCTACAGTTCAATATTTTGCAGATAAACTAGGTTTAACGCCAAACTATTTGGGAGACATTATTAAGCACTTCACTTATAAATCTGCAATTGAAAACATACATGAGTTTGTGATAGCTAAAGCCAAGGAAATGCTTGAGAAAAGAAGTGATTTAAACACAACCGAAATAGCCTATGCTCTTGGTTTTGAATATCCGAACTATTTTTCAAAATTTTTCAAAAAACAGATGGGCATTACACCAAAAAAATACCATTTACAAGCAAAAAAAATAGTATCTCAATTTTTAATATAAAGACACATTTGTAAAAGCGTTTTTTTTTTATAAATGATTTGTTTCTTTTTTACTGGTAGAATGTATCTGTCAATTTTTTTCTTAGCCTATACCTTTGTCTCCTAATTTAATTATCGATGAAAATAAAAATAATTTTTCTGACCCTGATAACCTTATTATCAATCGGAACAAAAACAATTGCGCAAACAACAACAAAAGAAGTGATAAAACCCAAAACAGTATTACTTATCAATGCACACCTCACTTATCCGGGTTTATCTGAAGGAAAACTCAATAAAGCTTTTTATGATAAAGCTAGAGAATTCTTTCTTTCACAAAACTTTAAAGTTTTAGAAACTAAAATTGAGGCTGGTTATAATGTTGACGAAGAAGTAGAGAAGCACATGCAAGCCGATATTATAGTATTGCAAACACCAGTAAACTGGGAAAATACACCTTGGATTTACAAAAAGTATGTTGACGAAGTTTTTACCAGTGCAATGCGAAGCCAAAAATTCCTTTCCGGTGATGGACGTTCTGAAAAAGACCCAGCCAAGCAATACGGGACTGGCGGGAAAATGCAGGGTAAAAAGTTTTTACTTTCCGCTACTTGGAATGCACCAGAAGAAAGTTTTAATAACCAAAAACAACCACTTTGGAAAGGAAAAAGTGCAGATGATGCTTTGTTTAACGTAGCTGCAAATTATTTATTTGTTGGATTTACAGTAGTTCCAGGACATTATTGTTACGACGTTTTTCATAACAAACACATTAAGGAAGATTTAGAAAATTATCCTGCCTATTTAAAAAAGGTATTTAAACTATAATTTTTATCTATTAAAATAATAAAATAAATTACAATGAATCAACAGAAAAAAGTATTGCTTATTAATACGCATCTAAGTTATCCAAATTGGAGTGAGGGAACTCTAAATGCTTCTTTTCATCAAATAGCAAAAACATATTTTGAAGAAAACAATTATGAAATTTTAGAAACAAAAGTTGAAGATGGATATGACGCTGATGAAGAGGTAGAAAAACACTTGCAAGCGGACATTATAATCCTGCAAACTCCAGTAAACTGGTTCAGTGCGCCGTGGATTTACAAAAAATATATTGATGACGTTTTCAATAGCGGAGGAAGAAGTCAAAAATTTCTTGCTGACGATGGGCGGACAAGAGAAGATCCATCGAGACAATATGGAACTGGAGGAAACTTACAGGGTAAAAAGTTTATGATTAGCGCCACTTGGAATGCTCCGGCAGCAGCTTTTGACAACCCAAATCAGATTTTATTTCAAGGACGAAGTACGGCTGATTTTTTTATACATATTACAAGCAATTATCGTTTTTGTGGAGTTGAAATTTTACCAGACTATAATTGTTTTGATATATACAAGGATGGAGATATTGCCAAGGATTTAGAAAATTATCCTGTTCACTTGGAGCAGATCTTTAACATATAATATTTATGCAGTAATTAAACTTATTGTATCATCCTTTAAAGCAATCTAAAATCTTTAAGTCTTCTAGTAAAAGGTTCGAATTCTGTGCCAAGTGGGTCAAAAAAAGGCAAAATACTTTAAAGTATTTTGCCTTTTTTATGCATATCAAATCCCTAATTTTCCTAAATAGCCATCAAACAAAAATCTCAAAGCCTTCAGTTTTTTTGTATTTTTAATCCCAGAAGTTAAGAAGATTATTTAGGGGTGGATCGTTTTAGTCAATGAAATTATAAAAATTAAGAGGATTTAAATTTACTTGAAATCTTTAAATCCTCTGACAAAAGATTCTATTGCATCCAAGCATAGAATTATCATTTTAAATTACTTGCTTATGTCAGAATTTATTTTTTTTCAAAATAAAGATAATTTGTGCTGTTACTTACATCGCGTAATCGTATTTGGGAATTATTAAACTCAAATAATTCCCAATTTGTATTCAGTTTACTCAGTAATTCTGAACTGAAATTTATTTTTAGTTTTCCTACGCCATTCCATATTTCACTTTCCCATTGTCCCATTTCAGTAATTGCTCCTTTGGAAGCAACTATCGATTTATCACTTTTGAAGACAAATGAATAACCGCTGTACGATGAAGTTTTTTCTGAATCATCAAAAAAATAAGGGATGATCCAAGACCCTTTTGTTATTGTTTCTGTAAAATCCAGAGATGCAATGTTGTTTTCCGGGCAGTAATCAATAGCATATTTGATGGCATTTTCAAAATCGGAATTATTTGTAATTGATTTTGTCTGATAATTGTAATCCGTTATGGAAATTGGATATTTCAAAGAAATATACTGACTGTCGTTTAAGTTTTTTATAAAATAAAAAAAGGCCTGATCGCTTATAATGGATACCGAACTTGCTATTTGATTCGCACTGTTATAGACATTAATTGTTATTGGATAATTGATGTTTAACCCATTTATTTTAGACAAAAGATCAGGGTAAAGATTCCAATAATCGATTAAGGAATTAAAATCAGCTTCATCCGGAATAAGTTTTTCGTAGTAATTATAGTAAACCATCGTTACGGGAAAATCTATTTTTACAATATCGTTATCCCAAGCATTTGCGTTGATATTATCTTCTACTTTTTGATAATCGGCAACAGTATTTACGGCAATGTTTACATTATTGACAGTGACGGTATAAGGGAGTTTTATGGTACAATAATTGGACTTGTCGATTACATTATCCTGCACTGTTTTGACCATTGCAACTCTTTGCAGATAGGTAGTAAGAGGAGAGACATTTGTAACCGTTTCCTGTGTATGATCGTCTTGCTCTTCCATTTCACTTTGGCAAGACAATAAGAACAGGAAAAATGCTATTGATAAATATTTTTTTATAGGGAACATATTTATATTTTTACAAAGGTAATAAAATTTAAAGAAACTGTTTTTCGTTTAAATTCAGCATCAAGGTTTTCGGTTTTGTTTTTTTATACCTAATTATCACAAGAAAATAAAAAACATTTCAGACTTATATAAAACAATCAGTCTTGTTTTTACCCTACTTAAATTAAAAACAAATACTTTTGCATTGGATAAATTGAAAATATAAATGCCAAATACAACCCAATCAAACACTTGTGACGAAATAATCTTTTCATCTTTTTTTAAAAGTCAGATAAAAGCACTTCGAAATTTTCTTTTTTACAAATTTGGCAATAAAGACCAAGCAGATGATTTAGCACAGGAAGCATTTGTGAAACTTTGGCAAAACTGCGGTTCAGTGCCGCTGGAAAAAGCAAAATCATATATTTATACTATTGCAAATAATAGCAGTCTTAATGAAATTGCACATCAAAAAGTTGTTTTGAGATATGAAAAAAACTTTACGGGTTTAGATAAAACAAATGAAAATCCAGAATATCTTTTGGAAGAAAAACAATTTCAAGCCAAACTTTTGAAAGCTATTGAGAATTTAAGCGAAAAACAGCGTGTTGCCTTTTTGATGCATCGGATTGACGGAAAAAAGTACAGCGAAATTGCTTTGGATTTAAACCTTAGCGTAAAGGCAGTGGAGAAACGCATTCATTTGGCTTTGTTAAGTTTACGTAAAGAAATTGATTTATAAAAGTAGGGTAAATTGAGTTCCAATTGTTTTAATGATATAATAACAGTACAATGAAAGAAAATCGCTTATTAGCTAAATGGCTCAACAATGATTTGTCGGAGGATGAATTAGCTGCATTTGAAGCAAGTCCCGATTTTGAAAAATACCAAAAAATAAAAAATTATACTGATCATTTAGAAGTGGATGATTTGGATGAAAACTCCATGCTGGCGAACATTCTTAAACAGAAAAAAACGACTCCAAAGGTGGTTCCCTTATACAAAAAATGGATGTTTCGAGTAGCCGCCATCTTTGTTTTAGCTCTTGGAATTACTTTTGCGGTCAAAAATTTTGTACCACAAACCCAAACGGCAGATTTTGGAGAAAAAACCACTTTTTTACTACCTGATAATTCTGAAGTGGTGCTAAATTCCGATTCTGAAATAAACTATAAAAAATGGAATTGGAACAGCAACAGACGTCTTGAACTAAAAGGGGAAGCTTATTTCAGGGTATCCAAAGGCAGACGTTTTGAAGTGCAGACAAGCCTTGGAAAGGTATCGGTTTTGGGAACTCAATTTAACGTGAAAGCCCGAAAAAACAGGTTTGATGTAGTGTGTTATGAAGGCCGTGTAAAAGTAAATTATGCCAACACTCAAATTTTGTTGACTCATGGACAAAGCGTTACTTTTGAAAACGGAAAACAAGTGAACATGAGGGTAAATTCATTGAAGCCAGAATGGATGGACAATCAAATATGTTTTTATAAAGAAAATATTAAATCCCTGCTAGACGAAGTTCAAAGACAGTATAACGTTACGATTGAGTTGAATGCAAAAGATACAATTTCCTTATTTACGGGTAAACTGCCTGCCAAAGATCTTGATGTTGCCCTGCAGATTATTAGTACAACCTACCATTTGGAGGCCAAAAAAGTTTCAAAGAATAAAATAATTTTTGACGAAAAATAAATGTTGCGCCCCAAACAATTTCATTTTTTGTTTTTTACATTTTTTCTTGTCCTGAATCTTTTTGCTCAGGACAAAGAAAAAGTTATGCCTTTTAAAAAAATCATAATTGATATTGAGCAACAGCATCAGGTTAGTTTTAATTACACCGAAGATAATATTGCCGGACTGTTGTTAAACCCTCCAAAGAGGTCACTTTCTTTAGATCAAAAACTGCAATATCTTGAAAAAAAAACCAATTTATCTTTTGAAAATATAGGAAACCAATTTATTAATATTTATAAAAAAGATAATGAATCCCAACTAATTTGCGGTTACGTTTTTTCTGCGGATAAAAAACCTATTGAAAACGCAAACATTAGTTTAGTTAACAAAATGCAGATAACAACTGATTCAAATGGTTATTTTGAATTTAAAAAAAGGGATGCGGCTATTTTTCTGATTAGTCACGTCGGATTTATAACACAAAGAATTGTTGCGGGTAATCAAGACTCTAAAAATTGTCTCGAAATAATATTAGAGCCTGAAATTACAGAACTTGAAGAGATTAAAGCCAGTGCTATTTTGGCTTCGGGAATTTCAAAAAACAAAGACGGATCATTTGAAATTAAACCCAAGAAGTTTGGTATTCTGCCAGGACTTATTGAGCCTGATGCTTTGCAGACAATGCAGCAGATTCCCGGCGTAAACAGCATTGACGAAAGCGTGTCGAGCATCAATGTACGCGGAGGTACACACGACCAAAATTTGTTTTTATGGAATGGAATACGAATGTTTCAAACGGGACATTTTTTTGGTTTAATATCGGTTTTTAATCCCAATTTGGCACATACCATTTCTATTTATAAAAACGGGAGTTCTGCTTTTTACGGAGAAAGCGTTTCCAGCGTAGTGGCTATTTCTTCTACTCCGGAAACAGCAGAAAAAAACACTCTTAGTGCAGGAATCAATATGATTAATGTTGATATTTATGCGAAATACAATCTCTCAAAAAAGAGTTATATCGAAATTTCAGGTCGAAAATCCATTACTGATTTTCTAGAAACTCCCACGTATAAAGAATATTTTAATAAAGTATTTCAAAACACCACGATTACTGATTTTTCTCAAAATAACCATATTGATTATCAAAGCGATAAAAAATTTGATTTCTATGATGTCACCATTAAATATATTCAAAAAATAGGACTCAAAGATCAACTAATATTGGATTTAATAACCATAAAAGACAACCTAAAAGTCTTTCAAAGTGCTACTTACTATAGCATGGTCAAATCAGAAAACAATGTTTTACGTCAACAAAATTATGGGGGAAATTTATCATGGAAACGAAACTGGAACAGCTTCAATACTACCAAAATTAATGTTTATAATTCTTCCTATGAGCTTTTGGCGAACCAGAAAACTACTTTCGGGAATCAAATTGTTATTCAGGAAAATACAGTTGACAATAATGGAATTAATTTAGAAAATAATCATAGTATTAGTTCAAAATTCAGTTTTAATGATGGTTATCAGTTTAATGAAATAGGTATTACTAATTTAGAGCAGGTAAGGAATCCTGATTTCTATCGTAAAGTTAAAGACGTGCTGAGAACACATGCCTTAATTTTGGAAGGGAAATACAATGACACCATTTCCAGAATATATTTTAAGGCAGGAACGCGGATCAATTATATTGAAAAATTTAATAAATATAGTGTAGAACCGCGAATGCAGTTTAGCTATGGCATCAGTAAAAGTCTGAATGTAGAACTGCTGGGCGAGTTAAAAAGCCAAAATTCGCAGCAAATCATTTATTTGCAGAAAGATTATTTTGGAATTGAAAAAAGGCGTTGGGTTTTATCAGATAACACCACAATTCCAATTCAAAAAAGTAAACAGATATCTTTAAATTTATTCTATAAAAAGAATGATTGGCTCTTGGATATAGAAAATTTTTATAAAAAAGTAAACGGAATTACAACTTCCAGCCAAGGTTTTCAGAATCAATTAGAGTTTATCCGAACAACTGGCGATTATGAAATTTTGGGAACAGAAATTCTGATTCAAAAAAAAATGAATCACTTTCTGACTTGGTTAAGTTATACCTATAATGACAACAGTTATGATTTCTCCAATTATGAATACCCAATTTTCCCAAACAACTTTGAATTAATTCATACTTTATCATGGGCAGGAATTTATGAGAAAAACAATTTCAAAATTGCTTTGGGAACAAAATGGACTTCAGGCAGACCAAAAACCTCTCCAGCCAGTAACCAAATCGACCTTTCTAATCCAGTGCTGGTTTACAATAAACCGAACAATACCAATTTAAATATTTTTGCACAACTTAATCTTTCCTCTACTTACAAATGGGAAACTGCAAATGGAATTCAATGCAAATTAGGTATTTCTATCTTAAATATCCTAAACAGGAAAAATGAAATCAACGAATATTATAGAATAAGTTCTTTAACAAATTCTATAGAGGATGTAGAAACATTCTCACTGCAAAGAACTCCAAACATGAGTTTTAGAGTTTCATTCTAACACTGCTTATACGAGGTTTGAAAAAAATCTTGTCCTCCTTTTTATTTTTTTTATAAAATAACAATTCTTTGGTAGGGTAATCTGCATTAAAGCTGTTTTACTGTTGAATCCTATTAAAAGACAAAAAATGACTTCCTTAAAAAACTTGATACTTGGCCATGAGGTCAACTTTTTTTATAACAGTTCGTAAAAATAAAGATCTGATTATTGAAGAAAATGCTCATAAAAAGTTAGCACAAATTCCCCCCGATACAATTATTACAATAAATGAATTTACCAATACTGGTAATGTATATTTTTTCCATTTCGATACAAACTAAATTAAAAAAACCATGAAATTAAAACAAATTAAACTCGCTTTAGTTGCTTTTGCAGCAACAACATTTTTATTAAGCTGTAGTAGTGACAAGGATAATGAAACTCCAACTCCAGAAGCAAAAAAAGAAATTTCACTTTCTACAAGTACTACATTAGGCTCTTATCTTTCAGATAAGGATGGAAGATCTTTATACTTTTTTTCAACAGATGCTAAAAACCAAGTAACCTGTACGGGAGGATGTGAACTGGTTTGGCCTCCATTTTATTTAGATAATCTAACCGCTGATAAATTAGGTACAGGATTAACATTTTCAGACTTTGCTACCATAACCACAACATCTGGTAAAAAACAAGTAACCTATAAAGGATGGCCATTGTACTATTATGCGCCAAGTGTAAACGGAACCAATACAGCAGAAGCTGCCGGCAAAACGACAGGAGACGGAGTTGGTGGTGTTTGGTTTGTTGCAAAACCAGATTATTCTATTATGATTGTAAAAAGTCAGCTTTTAGGACATGACGGAAAAAATTACAAATCTGATTACACTGTTGGAGATGGTTTGACTACTTACTTTACAGATGCTAAAGGGCTAACGCTTTATGCTTTCAAAAATGATAATTTCAACAAGAATAATTTCACAAAAGCAGATTTTTCAAACAATGCTGTTTGGCCAATATATGAAACCGATAAAATTGTTGTTCCTTCTACTCTTGACAAATCTAAATTTAGTGTTATTACAGTATTTGGTAAATCTCAACTGACTTACAATGGTTGGCCACTTTATTATTTTGGACAAGATGCAAGTGTTAGAGGTGCAAATAAAGGAATTAGTTTTCCTAGCCCAGGAGTTTGGCCGGTACCGGTAAAAGATATGCCGCTTGCGATATAAACTGCTGATAATTTCATAAAATACCATGATGTATTTCAAATTAGTTCAATGTTCTGTTGAACTAATTTGAAATAATAAAAGGAAAGATTCTGTTATACTACTTCAAAATTTTTCATTGATCAATCTTTCTCCTAATTTCTTCTTTATTTTTTTACAAAATAAATAATTCTTTGGTAGGGTAATCTGTACCAAAGCTGTTTTAGAATTGAACCCTATCAAAAGAATAAAAAAATGAAAACAAAAAGAATAGCATTCGTAATTGTAGGCTTATTATTAGTGGCATCTGCTGGTATTTATTTTTACTACGGAGTTGTCTTTAAGGAAGCGCGTAATATAGAATCTGAAATGCCAGATTTTAGTATAGCAACAACAAAATTACTCTACGATTATAATTCAAATCAAAAAAAAGCAGATTCATTATATCTCAATAAAACTATTGAAATAACAGGTAAAGTAACAAAAGAAACAGACTATGTAGTCATTCTTGATAATGCTGTTTTTTGTCTGTTCACTCAAAAAATAAAAGACAGCCTTATAAATAATAAAGTAACTGTTAAAGGTAAATGTATTGGTTATGATGAACTATTTCAAGAGGTTAAATTGGACCAATGCACTATTAATAAACTAAACAATTAATTAATTTATGAAGAAATTTTTAGTCCCAGTCTGCCTTTTTTTGGCTACGATGGCATATTCGCAAGATGACTTGCTTAAGGATCTTGATTCTGCTCAGTTAGAAAAAAACTATTCTACAGCAACTTTTAAGGCTTTACAGCTGGTAACCTTACAGACAACAAAAATGCCTGCGAAAAAAGAGTTCTATTTTGTGGTCTCGCATCGTTTTGGCACTGTTAAAGATGGTTTAGACAGTTTTTTTGGTCTTGATAACGCTACTACAAAACTTGGCGGTATTTATGGAGTTACAGATTGGTTATCAGTCAGCCTTTCCAGACATACATTAAACAAAATGTATGAGACCGGACTGAAATACCGAATGATGAGACAAGGCGATAGTTTTCCGCTAGACATTGTTGGGTACAGTGTTGCGGATATTAATACATTTTTAGAAAAGGATCAATATCCCGGCTTAGAATCTAAGCATCGCATGACATACGTACAGCAGCTGTTGATTTCAAGGAAAATTACTCAAAAACTATCCTTGGAACTGGTGCCGTCATTTATACATAAAAATCTTTATAATCCTGATTTAGAAAATGATAATCAGTTTTCTTTTGGAGGAGGCGGACGTTATAAAATCACCAAAAGATTATCTGTCAATTTAGAATATATGCACAATTTTGATAAACCGAACTTTTATGAAAACCCATTGTCAGTAGGTCTTGATATAGAAACTGGAGGACATGTTTTTCAGCTAATATTTACCAATTCACAATCCATGAGTGAGAGCGGTTATCTTACAAATGCATCTGGTGAGTGGGGTAAAGGAGATTTCTTTTTTGGATTTAACTTATACAGAGTATTTTAATAACTATAAATAACAAATTTTATGAAAAAAACAATTGCACTTACAATTTTACTAGCTTCACTTGCAAGCTGCAGTAATTCTGATACATATCAAGATGTCTCCACGCCGACAACTACTACTCCAGGAACAGGAACCACCACCACCACAATTAGCTATACTAAAAATGTAAAATCAATTATTGATGGTAATTGTGTGAGCTGCCATTCAAGCGGAAGATCTGCATCTTTCAGACCTTTAACGACCTATGCTGAGGTTAAAACAGCGGTTGAAAGTGCTGGTTTGTTAGGCCGAATTCAGCTGCAAAGCGGTCAGCAGGGACTGATGCCACAAGGAGGAAGAATGTCTCAGGTAAATATCGATTTAATTGTAAAATGGAATACTGACGGACTTAAAGAGAATTAATTATTATGAAAAAATCATTTATCAATTTCTTTGTATTACTGCTGATTATGGCTGTAAATACTGATGGATTTGCGCAAAAGCTGATAACAAAAACAGGCAGTATAAAATTTCAGGCTTCTATGCCTTCGTATGAAGAAGTTGGTGCTGAAAATAAAAGCGTGTCTGCAGTTTTAGAGCAGTCTACCGGAGATTTCGCCGCTTTGGTTCTTATAAAAGGCTTCCGGTTTAAGGTTGCTTTAATGGAGGAACATTTCAACGAAAATTACATGGAATCTGAAAAGTTTTCGAAAGCCACTTTCAAAGGTAAAATAGAAGATTTTGATATTTCTGAAATTACAAATGGATCTAAAAATTTTACTTTAAAAGGAGATCTTACCGTTCACGGAAAAACAAAACTGGTATCAGTAATTGTAAAAATTTCGAAAACGGCCAACGGAGTTAATGCTGTTGGTTCATTTGAAGTAAAACCCGAAGATTTTGATATTGATATTCCGAGCGTGGTGAGTAAAAAAATCGCAGACAAAGTAAAAATTGCCTACAATTTTATATTAGCAAAATGACAATTCCCCACAGATTTCAGCCTTGTAGAATTTAGAAAATCATTAAACATTATTTTCTTTTTGAGGTCAGTTTTGAATTAGGCTGACCTCTTTTTTTTAAATAACCCTAACTAAATTTAAATGATCTGCAAAAATTATGTTGTTGCGGGAGAGGATGTAAATGATGTTATGATAATGGAAAGCGATGCTTACATTTCATACACGCTCCGATTATTGTATCGTTTTTTGTTTGATAACGGATTTTCAAAAGAAAAACTCAACGCTTTGCATCTCGGCTTTCAAGAGGGAAACCATGAATTGGTTTGTTATAAAAATCTGATGTTTACCGAACCGTTTTTTGTCAAAATAGAAAATTGCTGTATAGATGACAAAATCAAAATTAAAAGCTGCTTTTTTAATTCAAAAAACGAATGCTGTGCAGAAGTTATTAAAGAAGTAGAATGGTTTGATCACATTCGCAGAGAAGTTATCACAGCACCAAAACAAATTCTGCAGTATTTTAATCAGAATGCCAGAGCGTGAATCTGAGTGACCGTCTATAATCTGTTAACATTACAAACTATCGCTCTTCAGCAGATTTATTTTCAGATCAATATATTGCAGCTGAAGATTATTTTTAAGCACCTCATATTCAGCCGACAGTAATTGGTTTTTCACTGAAGAATATAAAATGGCTTCTACTTTTCCGCTAGTAAATTTGGCCTGCGTTGTGGCAAGTGAGGCTTTGGCATATTTTAATTTCTCCAGCCATTTATTCTGAAGCTGCAAATAATTCTTTTTGTTTTGTTCCTCCAATACAATCTGTTTGGCCAATTGCTGTTTTTCCTGCTCAATAACCAGTTTTGATTTTTCACTTTCTATTTTAGATGCGTCTATTTTTTTGTTATTTCTAAAACCGTTAAAAACAGGAACGTTCAGCTGCAGACCAATCTGCTGATTTTGATTGTTTTCTAATTGATTCTTGAAGCTGTCTGTATTTCCGTTTGTCTGATTCAGCGTTCTATAATAAAAAGTGGAATACCCATAATAAGCTGATAATACCGGCAAATTGTTGGCTCTTTCTACACCTGTCGATTTCAAACTGCCTTGATAATTCAGTTCGGCAAACTTTATTTTGGGATTGTAAGACACATTTTCGACAGCTGCTGTTCTTTCTTTCAAATAAGGTTCCAATAGTATTTTGTCTGTAGCAATATCAGTAACATTCATCAGCTGGAACAATTGTGTTTTTTTAATTTCATATAATTGCTCGGTTTCCAAATTTCGGTTTTCCTCTTCCGAAAAACTTAATTGCATATCATACAAATCGCTTTGGGGTTTACTCCCAATGGCGACTTCTTTGGTCACTCTGTCCAAGTTGAAGGAAGCTTGCTTGAGTTGCTCTTTTTGGATTTTTAATAATTCCTGCGTGTAAAGCGCCTGATAATAGCTTTCCAAAATCTGCAGTTTGTATTCATTTTCTATAACTTCTTTCTCTGCTTTGGCAAGTTTAATATTGATTTTGTCTTTTTTGGCATTTGCAAAAGCATTAAAATCAATCAGATTCGTTTTGGCATTGAGATAAAAATTATTATTCTGAATGTTAGAGCTTACCCTTCCGTTAGTCGACGGATCAATAGTAGATCCAAAATTGTATCCTTGATCTCCGTATAAATTAACAGCAGGCAGCATTTTGTTTAAAACGGAGTTTTGAGATTTCAGCGTTTTGATAATTTCGAGCTGTCTGATTTTAATTTCGATATTATTCTGCAAAGCCATTTCCATACACTTTGTAAGTGACCAGAAATTTTCCTGGCCACTTGCCAAAGCACAAAATAGTATAAAGGTGCCTGTTAAAACTATTTTCCTATTCATATTTCAAATATTTCAAAACATCAACTCTTGTTGCCTGATACGCTTTTGAAAGCACTACCAATAATGTTAGTGACAGTAAGGCAATGAAACCAATTATAAACGGATAAATAGAAATATCAATTCTATTCGCAAAATTCTCTAACCATTTATTAAGTAAATAATACACTGGAAATAGAGCAATCAGAAATCCAATTAGACTAAAAATGATATATTGCTTTGAGAGTTCTGTAAGTAGAGCATTAGTTTCAGCGCCAAGTGTTTTTCGAATAGCAATTTCTTTCATACGTCTTTCTATGGAATAGGAAGCCAAAGCGAATAACCCGAAAAGGGCAATGATAATTACAATGACATTTAATAAAGAGAAAAGATTTTTTTGCTTTACGTATGTTTTGTAGGTTCGCATATAACTTTTGTCAATAAAATCATACTGAAATGGATAATCTGAATCGACATTTTTAGTCCAGAATTTTTCAATATCTGCAATAGTCTGCTCTGTATTTTCAGCTTTCACTTTTACGTAGATATGTTGAATATTTCCAATCATCCAGCCAATTGTTTTGAAGTGAAAAAAGACCATTGGAGGTACCTTTCCTTGTGGATTATAAAGGCTGAAATCTTTTACGACACCAATAATTTTGAGTTTATTACCATTCCAATCGACAATTTTACCAATTGGATTTTTCTCGTTCATTATCTTCAAAGCTGTTTCATTGACCATCATCGAATTTATAGTATCTGAAGCAATTTTTGGATTCATATAACGGCCTTGTGCCATTTCAATTTTCATCATTTCAAGCATACCAAAATCAACTGCCAAATTTTGACCTTGAATATTATTGCCTTTATAACTAAAACTCGAAGAAGAATCATTTCCTCCGCCAAATTTGAATGCTCCTGTTGCTACTTGCTCTACTCCTTTTATTTTTGAAATTTCATTTTTGATAGTTGTGTATCGATCAAATATCTGTTGTTCTGAATTTTTTGCATTGCGGATGGCTTCTGGTTTGTAATAAAAAATTTCTAAAACCTGTTCCCCTGAAAAACCTAAGTTTTTATTGGCTAGATAACGTACTTGCTCGTACACAATATATGAACCGATAATAAAGAAGGAAGCAATGCTAAATTGTAGAATTAACATTCCGTTCCGAAGCCAGACACCACTTTTATTTCTACCAAAATTCCCTTTCAATACTTTTAAAGTTTCAAAATTAGATACATATATTGCTGGAAAAACGCCCGCACAAATTACAGTAATTATAAAAATGAATATAGTTTGGAGATAAAATTGATTTCCATAAATGATTAATTTTTTATCTAAAAACTCATTATAATATGGTAATGACAGTTCAACAATAACTAATGCCAGCAAAATAGAAATCGAAACAGTAATTATAGTTTCAAACAAAAACTGTTTGATTATTTCAGCTTTTGAAGCACCAACAATTTTTCGTACACCTACTTCTTTGGCTCGGCGAATAGCATTTGCTGTTGCCAGATTGATATAGTTGACTATAGATAATATCAAAATTAAAATAGACAATCCAACCATTATCAGTAGAAATTGGTAATTCCCATTCCCTTCAGGCATTCCTTGACCTTTAGAGTGTAATCTGGAAACTGAAAGAGGTTCTAATATGAAATTAAAATGTCCATATTTTGATTCAAATTCTTTTGGACTGATTCCTTCTCCTTTTGCTTCTTTAACTATTTTATTTTGATAGTAAATTGAAGTGATTTTTTTCGAAATTTCATTCGCTTTTGAAGGGTCTTTTAACTTGATAAACCAACCATTATTAAAATTTCCCCAATTGTCTTTATCTAGATTAATCCTTCTTTTCATATTGTTCACTACTGCATCAGGAGCAATCGATGAATTACCAGCAATTTTATATACAGCGGTTACGGTTAGAATTTGATCTTCATATTGAATTTGTTTTCCGATTGGATTTTCAGTTCCAAAAAATTGTATTGCCGTTTCTTTTTTCATAGCAATACTGTTTTCATTTTGTAATACGGTTTTTGGATTTCCCTGAAGAAAATCGAAAGGAAAAAAATCAAAGAAATTATTTTGAGCGTTAAACAATTTTTGAATAATTATTTTTTTGTCTTTATATTTATAAAGTGGGGATTCGTACCAATTTTCGCAGTACATCATCTTTTCAATATTAGGCTCATTTTTTAAGAATGGTTCAATGGTAACTGGAGTATTTGTTCCTGCTTCGTTATCTCCAATATCGACCAAAACCTGATAGACTTTGTCTTTCTCTGGATTCCATTCGTTGTAACTCTGTTCGTCATTCCAATACAGCAACGCAAAAATTAATCCCGCGATTCCAATACTCAAACCCAAAATGTTTAAAGCTGTAAAAAACTTATTGTTCTTTGTGTGGTACAAAAATATATTTATCCAATTTTTTATCATGATTTTCTGGATTTATTGGCTAATTAAAACATCAACATTACGACTATTCATTTTTTCAGAAAGGATTATTCCATCTTTCATATGAATCGTTTTTTGGGAAAAAGAAGCATCATAATCTGAGTGTGTAACCATCAAAATTGTCGCCCCATTAGTATGTAAATCGGTAAGTAATTCCATCACTTCGTTTCCATTTTTACTGTCCAGATTTCCTGTAGGTTCATCGGCAAGAATGATTTTAGGGTCATTGATCAAAGCTCTGGCAACGGCAACACGTTGTTGCTGTCCTCCAGAAAGCTGTTGTGGATAATGTTTTAATCGGTGTGAAATTCCTAATTTATAGGCAATTGCTTCTACTTTTTTCTTTCTATCCGAAGAAGGAACTTTATTGTAAATCAATGGCAGTTCGATATTGTCATAAACTGATAATTCGTCAATCAGATTGAAATTTTGAAAAATAAAGCCAATATTTTCTTTTCTCGCTTTCGATTTTTCTTTCTCTTTCAGCCCAATCATTTCTTGATGCAGTAATTGATAACTTCCATTGGAGGCACTGTCCAGCAATCCTACAATATTCAATAAAGTTGATTTTCCGCTTCCCGAAGGTCCCATGATGGATACAAAATCGCCCTGATTAATGGTTAGTGAAACTTCACTCAATGCCATTGTTTCTACTTCTTCGGTTCTAAATACTTTTGAAAGGTTTTTAATTTGAATCATAATATTATTCGTTTTTTGATTGATGATACTTTATATAATTATTTATTTTTAACCTGTTGGGTGCAATTATTTTAAACACATAGAAGCATAGATTTTATGATCTAAAAAGTAGGCGTTTCACTTATTTTAGACACACATAGCCAGCTATGCGAAAGAAATGTATTTCTTTTTGTGTTCCTTGACACATAAAAAAATCTATGCTTCTATGTGTTTAATTAAGCTTTTATATATTACACCCAACAGGTTTTATTTTACTCTTTATTCGAAATTCAAAACCTCTACCTGTTTATAATCTTTATAGGATGAAGTAATTACTCGTTCATCAGCCTTCAATCCACCAAGTACTTCATAATATAATGGGTTTTCTCTCCCTAGTTTGATTTCTCTTCTTTCTGCTTTGTTTCCGCTGACTACAAAAATCCATTTTCCATTTGTTTCTTCATAAAAACTTCCCTTTGAAAGTACTTTGATTTTTGTTTTTTCTGATAGATTTAATTTTACACCAAAACTCAATCCTTGTTTCAAATCCAGTTTTTCGGAAGAAACAAAATCCAATTCCACTTGAAACCTTCCGTTTTTAATTTCAGGAATTACTTTGGTTATTTGAACTGCAACAGTTTTGTTGTCAAAATTTACCGTTCCTTTTTGTTTTTCCGAAATTTTGTCCAAATAAAATTCATCCACATCGGCCATTAATTTATAGCCTTTCATATCATCTATAAAACCGATGCTCGTGTTTTGTGAATAGGTTTTTCCCAATATCGGTTCAAATGATGAAAGCCTTCCTGATATAGGTGCGGTGATTAAGAAATTCTTTTTGTTCGTTCTCAATATGTCCAGACTTTTGTTCATGATACCAATCGATTGGTTAAGTTGCCCAATCTGAATTTGATTCGCTAGTTTTTCCTTGCTGACACTTTGCTTGATAATATTCATTCGTTCTTTTTGAAAGCGATAATTCTCATTGGTTTTCTCCCATTCGTTTTTAGAAAGTATTTCCTGTTCAAAAAGTTTCTTGTTCAAATCGTATAAATTTTTGGCATCCAAATAATCGTGTTCTATAGCAATTAAGTCTTTTTCTAAATTCAGCTCCTGATTTCTCAAATCGAGTTTGGCTTTGTTCAGATTATTGATTTGTTCGATAATCGCTGTTTCCTGTTGCATGTACGCCAGTTCTGCGTTGGGATTGTAAAGTCTTGCCAACGGTTGTCCTTTGATAACAATGTCTCCATTTTCGACAAATATTTCCTGAACCGCTCCGCCTTCAATGATGTTAACCAACATTGAATTTAAAGGAACCGCTTTTGCCTGAAAAGACATGAAATCTTCAAAAAAATCATTCTCAACTGTCTTGATAGTGATTTCGTCTTTCTTTATTGTAAGACTTCTTTTCTTGGTTGCGGAAGTAAAGACAAAATATCCGAAGAGTAAGATAATTGGCAAACCGATTAAAAGATACTTATTTTTGTTAGTTTTACGTGTAATTATAGTGTCCATTTCTGATGATTTGATTAACCTAAAGTGATAATCGTGCCAAAAATTAAAACATTGTAATTCTTTTATTTTTAAGACTTTATTTTTAATCGAATTTTTAAAGTGTTCATTATCGAACACCTTTTGTCCGAAACCGAACAGTGATGAAATCGTTTTAATTCCAAATTGAAATTCAAAATGATGAAAAACGATACCATTTACAGAAAAAAAACAAATATTAGCCACGAATGAAAAAGACCAACGCCTCAATTTTAGTTATAGACGATCAGGAAGATATTCTTTTTGCTTCCAAAATGCTCCTTAAAAAGCATTTTGAAAACATTTTTACACTCAATAACCCGAAAAATGTGGTTGAATTATTAGCAAAAAACACTATTGATGTGGTTTTGCTCGATATGAATTATAGAATAGGATTTGAAGATGGGAGGGAAGGTTTGTATTTGTTAAAAGAAATAAAAACACTTTCGCCAAAAACTGTCGTTATTTTGATGACAGCTTTTGGTAAAGTTGAAACAGCTGTTGAAGGCTTAAAATCGGGCGCTTTTGATTATATTTTAAAACCTTGGGAAAACGAAAAATTGCTCAGCGTTGTAAAACAGGCTGTTGATAAAAGCCGGAAAGAGCAAAAGAAACCTAATGTTATTGAAAGTTCTGATGATTTTTTCGTTGGCAATTCAGAGGTTATAAAAAAAGCCTATTCACTTGCTGATAAAGTGGCCAAAACTGATGCCAATGTTTTAATACTTGGCGAAAACGGAACTGGTAAATTTGTTTTGTCACATCATATTCATCTTCAATCAGAGCGAAAAAATAGTCCCTTCATTCATGTTGATTTGGGTTCACTGAATTCGAATATATTTGAAAGCGAATTATTTGGTTATGTCCAAGGCGCTTTTACCGATGCAAAAACGGATACTCCCGGACGTTTTGAAATGGCTCAAAACGGGACCATTTTTTTGGATGAAATAGGAAATGTTCCGTTGCATTTACAATCAAAACTCCTGCAGGTTATTCAAACCAAAACAGTAACTCGATTGGGCGAATCAAAAGTGAGACCACTAAATGTCCGTATTATTACTGCCACCAACTTGAATTTGAAACAGGAAGTTACCGATAAAAATTTTAGAGAAGATTTGTATTATCGCATCAACACTATGGAAATTGTGCTGCCTCCATTGCGGGAACGAAATGAAGACAAAATTCCTTTGGCGGAGTATCTTCTGCAAAAAATGATTGATAAATATTCACGTGACGAAATCACTTTCTACGAAAAAGCATTGGAACAAATAGCAAAACACGCTTGGAACGGGAACATCCGGGAAATGGAAAACCGAATAGAGCGTGCCGTGATTCTTTGCGAGAACAATCTTATTACTGTTTCCGATTTGGATTTGGAACAAATAACTGCTTACGAGGATAATCAAGACGATATGCAGCTGTCGGCTGTCGAAAAAACCGCTATCGAAAAAATCCTTTTTAAGAACAATAATAACATCAGCAAAACTGCCGAAGAATTAGGATTGTCAAGAGCTTCATTGTACCGCCGTTTAGAGAAATATAACATCAGCACCGATTAGTATGCATAAATCGTTAAAAATATACCAGCTTCTTTTTCTTCGATTGATTATTATTCTTTCGGGTACAGGAATTTCGATCTTTTTTTTCCAAAAAGGATTGGTTTTTACTGCTGTATTTTGCCTGATTATAATTTTTCTGCTCATTATTGAAATGTATTTTTACGTCCAAAATGCTTTTCTGCTTTATGACAGAACGATTACTTCGATTTTGCAAAATGATTTTACCTCCGATTTTTCCAAACATAAATCGTATCAAAATTATTCCAGTTTATTCAAGCTGTATGAAACTTTGAAAAGCAAAGAAAACGAACAGGTTTCAAAAGAAATTGTCTACCGTTCTATTTTAAATAACATCGAAACAGGAATTATTATTCTGCAAAAGGAAGAAACGGATTGGAGTATTTTTTTAATGAATGATTATTTTTCCAAACATTTTGATGTGCCAAAAGTTTCCAAATGGCAGTATTTAAAAAATCATTTGCCTTCGCTATGCGAAATTATTGAGGAGCAGAATTTTCAGGAAATTAAAACGTCATTAGAGATACGTGTCAATCAGCAAGACACTCAAACATTTGTGATGCAGACTTCGAGAAGCGAAATTTATAATCGGGATTATTTTATTGTTTTACTTGACTCAATTCAAAATGTAATTGAGAAAAAAGAGAAAGAAGCTTGGGTCAATCTGATGAAAGTGATTTCGCACGAACTGTTGAATTCAATAACTCCGATTCGGTCACTTTCTCAGAATCTGCAGGACTTAGTACAGCAGGAAACCATTTCGGCAGAAGATTTGGACGATATGAAAAGCAGTGTTGCCACGATGCTTAGGCGAAGCGATCATTTACAGCAGTTTGTAGAAAGTTACCGCAAACTAGCCATGCTGCCTTCGCCAAAAAAAGAAATTGTAGAACTGTCAAAATGGATTGAAAACAGTCTGCAGATTATGGCTCCTTTGTTTAAAAAAGAGCAAATAGAAGTTATAAACAAGATTGCTTTCGACCGCAGGCTAAATATTGATCCGCAGCAAATGGAGCAGGTATTGATTAATCTTTTAACGAATTGTATTTATACTTTGAAAGAAATGCTGAATAAACAGATTATTATTTCGGCAGAAGTCAAAGAAAAGAGAGTTTTTGTCATGATTACTGATAATGGAAAAGGCATAGAAAAAGAAATTGAAAGCAAAATATTCCTGCCATTTTTTACCACCCGAAAAGAAGGTGCCGGAATTGGGCTGACCTTATCCAAAAACATTGCGGAAGCTCATGGCGGTTATTTGGCATACAGGAACGATGACGAAAAAACCACTTTTGTGATTTGTATGGTTGATAGTTGATTAATGCACGATAAAGCTGATTACACTTGATTTTTGTATCTAAGTCGGTATTCTCTAGGTGATATTTCCATTACCAGTCTAAAAGATTTTGAGAAGTGGAATGGATCATAATACCCTAAATGATAAGCAATTTCTTTTATTTTCATGGTGCTGAACTGCAAAAGCGAACAGGATTTCTGGATTTTTAATTGGTTATAATAATCCATGGGAGTAAAAGATGTTTTCTCTAAAAACAAAGCCCCAAAATAGGAACTCGAATAACCAACATACTGTGCAATATCATGAAGTGTGATTTTTGCTGTCAAATTATTTTTCATATAAATAATACTCAGTGGTATAACATCTAAAACCTCTGCGTCTGCCGTTTTTATTTTTAAAAATTGATCAGTATATTTTAGGCTTGCTAAAAAATGCTGTAAACAAATACTCGAATACTCCAGATTGTCAGGATTAAAACCCATTTCCAGATTTTGATAAATTTCCTCGAACAGGTTTAATCTGTCGGCTGATCTGCTGTCGTTTAGATTTAAAATTTTTCCGGAAACAGAAGCGTGTAAAGAGTTTGAAGTTCCTTTAAAATGTAACCAATAGATGCTCCAAGGCTTTGATATTTCTGCTTCGTAACTATGCGCTTTGTGTGCAGGAATGATAAAAGCCTGATCTTTAGTAAGCGAAAACTGCTCATTTTCAAGAGTTATAAATCCTTTTCCGTTTTCACAGTAAATAAGGATATTTTCAAGTGCGCCTTTTGACCTTTTTCTAAAATGATATTTTGCATTAGGATAATAACCAATATGAGTAATGAATGCATTTTTTGTCAATTCATTCCCCGATTGAAAATTACGTATGCTATAAGGTACGACGATTGCTCTTTCACCTTTAAAACCATCAGCTATATGATCCATGTCAAATTATAAATTAGTCAAAAATGAAATCATTTTAGAAGTATTAAAAATCAAATTTAAGAAATAATACGATTAACTATAAATTTATCTCAACCGTGAGAATTTACATATTCTGTAATTGTATAGTTTAATGTTGACCAGAATTGATTGCTTTAGTCAGATATTGTCTTTATTCTTGAGGCAGTTTATGTTTATTATAATCCAAAAAAAATACATTTATCATAAAAAAGATGTTTTATTATTTTTAGTATAACATTGATTTCTTCTAAATAGTTATTTTATACATGTTTTGCATAAATATTACATTTTTGCACCCAAATGGAGTAACGATATTTGTAATGTTAAATTAATTTAAAAATTAAAAATATGAGTAAGTATAATTCTTCCTATCTGCTTTTTATTGCATTAGTTTCAGCGATGGGCGGATTGCTGTTTGGATATGACTGGGTCGTAATTGGGGGTGCAAAACCTTTTTATGAAGTTTTTTTTAATATTACCAATTCTCCTTCGATGCAGGGATGGGTAATGGGTAGCGCCATTTTGGGATGTTTGTTGGGAGTAATGATTTCGGGAAGTTTGTCTGATAAATACGGAAGAAAACCTTTAATGATTGTTGCTTCCCTCTTTTTTACGCTGGCTGCAACAGGCACAGGAATGGTCGATACTATTGAGTGGTTTATTGTGTGGAGAGTTGTTGGCGGTGTTGGTATTGGTATTGCATCCAATCTTTCACCCATGTATATAGCCGAGATTGCGCCTGCTGAATCCAGAGGGAAATTTGTTTCTATCAATCAATTAACAGTTGTTATAGGGATACTGGCGGCTCAGATCGTAAATTGGTTAATTGCAGACCCAATTGTAGGAGGTCAGGATATTTTAAATTCTTGGAACGGACAATGGGGCTGGAGATACATGTTTTGGGCTGGTGCTGTGCCGTCTGTTGCATTTTTTGCCTTGATATTAGTTATACCCGAAAGCCCGAGATGGCTTGCCAGTCAATATAAATATGATAAAGCAGCATCTATCTTTTCAAAAATTGGGGGAAGTGCCTTTGCATTAGAACAAATAGAACAGCTAAAATCAAGAGTTGGTGTTGTCAAAGAAAAAGTGAATTATAAAATGCTTTTCGATGGTAAAATGCCTAAAATTCTTTTATTGGGAATTGTTATCGCTGCCTTTCAGCAATGGTGCGGTATTAACGTGATTTTTAATTATGCCCAAGAAATATTTTCAGCTGCAGGTTATGGCGTTTCGGATATTTTATTCAATATCGTTATTACGGGTTTGACGAATGTAATCTTCACATTCGTAGGGATGTATTTTGTAGATAGATTAGGAAGAAGAACATTAATGCTTTTCGGATCAATTGGGTTGGCTTCTATATATGCTTTATTAGGCGCTTGTTATTATTTTGAAGTAACAGGTATTGCAGTTTTAAGCCTTGTAATAGCCGCAATTTCATGTTATGCAATGACATTGGCACCTATTACCTGGGTGGTTCTTTCTGAAATATTCCCGACAAAAATACGTGCAATGGCAATGGCGGTATCCACTTTCTCACTTTGGACAGCTTGCTTTATTCTAACTTATACTTTTCCATTATTAAACAGCAGTCTGGGATCTTATGGTACATTCTGGCTTTACGGATTTGTATGCTTACTTGGGTATCTTTTCCTTCGTGCCTATCTGCCTGAAACGAAAGGAAAATCACTAGAGGAAATTGAAAATGAATTGACAAAATAATATAGTAAAACAAGATGAAGAATATAATTTTAGATGTAAATCAATCCAATATAATTAATGAAGATTTACTTTCGGGACAATCAATAAATGAAAACGTGCAGGACGAAAAAATCACGGCTTATTTGATACAATCAACCGTCAACGAAGACGGCGTGGTACGCGTTTGGGAAGAAGATGTTTTACTGCCTACGTACCAAATTGGCGAGGAAGAAAAGAATCCAATATTTCTTGAAAAACGAGTGTATCAGGGAAGTTCTGGAGCAGTATATCCCTATCCTGTGGTTGAAAAATTATCTGATGAAAAGTTTGATAAGTCCTATCACGCTTTATTTTTAGAAAACAAATACATAAAAATAATGATTCTGCCGGAATTAGGAGGTCGTGTTCACATGGCGTATGATAAAGTAAAACAGCGTCATTTTGTGTATTACAATCAAGTAATTAAACCTGCTCTTGTAGGGCTTACAGGGCCTTGGATTTCTGGCGGAATAGAGTTCAACTGGCCTCAGCATCACCGCCCAAGCACCTTTTTGCCAACAGATTACAGCATCGAAGAAAACGAAGACGGAAGCAAAACCATTTGGTGCAATGAAGTGGAAAGAATGTTTAGAACCAAAGGAATGCAGGGATTTACGCTTCATCCTGATAAGGCTTATATTGAGATTAAAGTAAAAATATACAATCGTACAGCGTTTCCACAAACATTCCTTTGGTGGGCAAATCCTGCGGTTGTAGTAAACGATGGTTACAAATCAGTATTTCCGCCGGATGTAAACGCCGTTTTTGACCACGGAAAAAGAGATGTATCTAAATTTCCGATAGCAACTGGCGAATATTATAAACAAGATTATTCCGCTGGTGTCGATATTTCGAAATATAAAAATATTCCGGTGCCAACATCTTATATGGCAGTGCAGTCCAAATATAATTTTGTGGGAGGTTATGAAGATAATGTACAGGCAGGATTACTGCATGTTGCCAATCATCATGTTTCTCCGGGTAAAAAACAATGGACTTGGGGTAACGGCGATTTTGGTCTTGCTTGGGATAGAAATCTAACAGACAAAGACGGTCCGTATATCGAATTAATGACGGGAGTTTTTACAGACAACCAGCCTGATTTTTCTTGGCTTCAAGCCTATGAAGAGAAGTCTTGGGTGCAGTATTTTATGCCGTATGCCGAAGTGGGTTATGTAAAAAATGCCACAAAAGATGCGATCATAAACATTGAAGTAGAAGGGAACGATGCTGATCTGGTTTTGTACACAACAAGTCTTTATGAGAACTTAAAAATAGAACTAAAAAACAAAGAAAATACTGTTTTGTTTCAGGATGAAATCACCATATCTCCTGTAAATCCGTATAAAAAGAGAGTTTTAATTGGAGATATCAAATCAGAAAATTTAGTTTTTACAGTTTATACTTCTAACGGAAAAATTTTGGTTCAATATCAGGAAGAAAAAGCCGAAATAAAGCCTGTTCCAGATCCTGCAAAAGCAGCGCTGGATCCAAAAGATATTGCGTCTATGGAGCAATTGTATTTAACTGGATTACATTTAGAGCAATACAGACACGCAACTTACAATCCGCTTGATTATTATTTGGAAGCCTTGAGCAGAGATTCTAGAGATGTAAGATGTAATAATGCTGTTGGTCTTTTGATGTTGAGAAGAGGACAGTTTGAAAAAGCCGAAGCCTATTTTAAAACCGCAGTTGAGGTCTTGACAGAGAGAAATCCAAATCCGATTGACGGTGAACCTTTATACAATCTGGGTTATTGCTTGAAATTACAAGGGAAATTCGATGATGCTTATAATTCTCTTTTTAAATCGACTTGGAATGCAGCGTGGCAGGATGCTGGTTTTTATGCTTTGGCACAAATTGACAGTATAAAAGGAGAATGGACCGAAGCTTTAGAGCGAGTAGAATCGTCACTTATCCGCAATTGGCACAATCATAAAGCCCGCCAATTGAAAGCTTCTATTTTAAGAAAATTAAACAGAAATCAGGAAGCTTTATCGTGGATTGAGGATTCGATCAAAATCGACCGTTTCAATATGGGATGCCGTTTTGAAAAATATTTGATTACAAATGAGCAGTCGGTATTAGATGAAATGAATACCATAATGCGCCAATGGCCACATGGATATATAGAATATGCACTGGATTTTGCAGGTGCAGGATTGTTTGAGGAAGCAAGTCAGTTATTGCAGGAATCTATACAAGATAGTGATGAGGTTTACCCGATGGTATATTATGCTTTAGGTTATTTTGCTTCGATGGAAGGAAACACAAATGAGGCAATTGAGTGGTATAAAAAAGCATCTTTACAATCGCCAGAAAAGTGTTTTCCAAATCGAATTGAAGAAGTAACTATTTTGCAAGATGCCATTAAATTAAATCCAAAAGACGCCAAAGCACCTTATTATTTAGGGAATTTCTGGTATGCATTCCGTCAATATGAGGATGCTGTAAAATGCTGGGAATTGTCACATAGCATAGATGATAAATTTCCAACATTGTTGAGAAATCTAGCACTTGCTTATTTCAATAAGACAAATGATAAAATTAAGGCTCAGGAAATGTTGGAAAAAGCATTTGCTTTAGACACAACAGATTCAAGGATCTTTATGGAGCTGGACCAGCTTTACAAGAAAATTGGTAAATCTCCGGAATTCAGATTAGAAGTTTTAAATCAATATCCAAATTTAGTCGAAGAACGCGATGATTTATGTATCGAACGTATCACGCTTTACAATCAAACAGGGAAATATTCTATTGCAAAAGAGTTAATTTCGAAACGAAAATTCCATCCGTGGGAAGGCGGAGAAGGAAAAGTAACTGGGCAATATACGTTGTGCAGAGTAGAACTGGCAAAAATTGCAATTTCAGAAAACCGTTTTGCAGAGGCAGTGCAATTGCTGAAAGAAACCGAATTTTATCCGCATAATTTAGGTGAAGGCAAATTGAAAAATGCCGAAGAAAACGAAGTGTTTTATTATAAAGGATTGGCCTATAAAGGTCTTGGTGATTTAGAAAATGCTAATGCCAATTTTATTCAGGCAACGCTTGGCTCTTCCGAACCTGTTCAGGCATTTTTCTATAACGATCAGCAGCCGGATAAGATTTTTTATCAGGGATTGGCTTGGCGCGAATTGGGAGATGATGATAAAGCCCGAAGCCGTTTCAATAAATTGCTGGCACATGGTGAAAAATATTTGTTCGAAAAGTCCAGAATCGATTATTTTGCAGTTTCACTTCCGGATTTGGCCATTTGGGATGATGATTTAAATATTCGTAATCAGGTGCATTGCTATTATGTGATGGCTTTAGGACACAGCGGACTAGGAAATGAATTTGAATCTGAGATATATTATCAAAAAGTAAAACAATTAGATAGTAATAAACAGACCTTTCGTAAATAGAAAGTTCCCTCAACTGGTTAGTTGTAATGATTAAACACATAGAAACATAGATTTTTATTTATTGAAAAAGTATATAAAAAAGAAATACATTTCTTCCACATAGCTAGAACTATGTGTCTTTTAGATATAAGTGAAACGCCTATTTTTGAGCTTACAAAAACTATGTTTCTATGTGTTTAAATAAGATTATCTATATACAATTAACAGTTTTTACTATAATATCATCTTGATAATCAAACAAAATGTTTAATTATAAAATTTAATCAAATGAAAATCAAACATATCATAACAGCTGTTTTGTTATTAGTTCTCCTCTCTTCATGGAATTCTGGAGATAAACTGGTAATGAATATAGCCGGCGACTGGACCGTTCAGTTAGACAGCACTGATATTGGACTTAAAAATGGTTGGCAGAATATGGCTTTTAAACAGCTAATGAAATTACCTGGGACTACAGATGATGCAGGTCTTGGAGTGGCTAATAAGTTAAAGCCAAGTTTAGAGAAACTTCAAATGAGTCATTTGACCCGAAAAAACAGTTATCTGGGTGCTGCTTGGTACACTCGTGAGATAACGGTGCCTGATAATTGGAAAGGAAAAGAATTTATATTGAAGCTGGAGCGTGTAATTTGGCAAACAAAGGTTTGGATTGATGGAAAAGAAGTCGAAACAGAACAAAACAGCCTTATCGCTCCTCATTATTTTGATCTTTCGAAATATCTAACAGCCGGAAAAACGCACCGCATAACGATTCGTTTGGACAATCGGAAACAATTTGATATCAGCGTAGATAATATGGCGCATGCTTATACCAATGAAACGCAGATTATTTGGAACGGAATTATTGGCAAGATGGAAATCGAAGCTTTTGATGCTATTCGTATTGCCAATCTACAGGTAAAACCGGATGTCAGTGCAGGAAAAGCAAAATTGGAATTTAGGCTTAATAACAATACAACAAAATCAGCAAAAGGAGTTTTAACGATTACTGCTGTAAATAAAAAAAGCAAAATTGCAGTTGAAGCGTTTCAAAAAGAGATTCAAATCAAAGCAGGAGAATCTGTTGTTGCTGTTGATTATGATATGGGCAAAGATGTAAAACTTTGGAGTGAGTTTTCTCCTGAGTTATATGAATTAAAAGCGGAACTAAAGGCGGAAAAAAATCAATCTCAGATTTCTGCCGATTTTGGAATGCGCAGTTTTTCTAAAAAAGGATCAGTTTTGACGATTAATGATCAGCCTGTGTTTTTAAGAGGAACGCTGGAATGTGATATTTTCCCGCTTACTGGGCATGCGCCAATGGACAAAGAAGGCTGGAGAAAAGTATTTGGAACTGCTAAAAACTGGGGATTAAACCACCTGCGTTTTCACTCGTGGTGTCCTCCGGAAGCTGCATTCGAAGTAGCAGATGAAATGGGATTTTATCTTCAAGTGGAATTGCCGGTTTGGACGCTAAAAATAGGAGAAGATCAAAAAACAACTGACTTCTTATATGCAGAAGCCCAGCGTATGATAGATGAATATGGCAATCATCCTTCCTTTTGTATGTGGTCTATGGGGAATGAGTTACAAGGAGATATGACGGTTTTGACCAAATTGATGAATAGTCTAAAAGCTAAAGATAGCAGACATTTGTACACTACAACTTCTTTTACTTTCGAAAAAGAACATGGCGTTTGGCCCGAGACCGAAGATGATTTCTTTATTACGCAATGGACTAAAAAAGGCTGGGTTCGCGGTCAAGGCGTTTTTAACAGCGAATCACCAACATTCAATAAAGATTATGTCGCTTCTGTAGAAGGAATGACTGTGCCTTTGATTACGCATGAAATAGGGCAGTATGCTGTTTACCCGAAAATAGATGAGATTTCTAAGTACACAGGAGTTTTAGATCCCATCAATTTTAAATCGGTTAAAGAAGATTTAGAACGAAAAGGATTAATCAGCAAAGCAGCCGATTATACTAAGGCTTCAGGAAAATTGGCTGTAATACTTTATAAAGAAGAAATAGAACGAGCTTTGAAAACAGCAGGAATCAGTGGTTTTCAATTATTGGATCTGCATGATTTTCCAGGTCAGGGAACAGCTTTAGTAGGTTTACTGGATGCTTTTTGGGATAGTAAAGGGTTGATTTCAGCAGAAGAATTCAGGCAGTTTTCAGCTCCGGTTGTTCCGCTTATGCGTTTTTCTAAAGCAACATATACAAACAATGAATCTTTTACGGCTTCTTTAGATGTAAGTAATTATTCCGATATCAGTTTAAATAATCAGGAAATAGAATGGAGTATTTCTGATGATAATTCAGTGATAGCTTCAGGCAGCACTAAAGCAACAATTGCAATTGGATACAATCATAAAATATTAGATTTGAATGAAAGCCTTCAGAAAATAACAAAAGCATCGAAACTAACAATCAAAGTAAATCTGAAAGGAACAAGTTATAGAAACCAATGGAATATTTGGGTTTATCCGCAAAAGCAAACTATTGATTACGGAAAAGTAGTTTACACCCGTAGTCTGGATGAAGCCTACAAATTGCTTAGTGCCGGTAAAAAAGTATTGTTAAATCCCGATTGGAAGAAAATCAAGGGTATCGAAGGAAAATTTGTTCCTGTATTCTGGAGTCCTGTTCATTTCCCTAAACAGGCAGGAACGATGGGAGTGTTGTGTAATCCATCGCATAAGGCTTTGGCCGATTTTCCAACAGATATGAATACAGATTGGCAGTGGTGGGATTTAAACGTAAACTCAACAACGATTATTACGGACGGTATAGTAGGAGGAAATCCTATTGTTGAAATGGTTGACAACTTTGCCAATAACCGTAAATTAGCTTCGCTTTTTGAAGGAAGCGTAGGGTCGGGAAAATTGGTTATAGCGTCTTTCGATTTATGCAACGATTTGGATAAACGTTCTGTTGCCAAACAGATGCTGATTTCGATACTAAATTATATGAACAGTGCCTCATTTAATCCTGAAGCTATAAAGAATCCTGAAATTTTGAAATCAATTTTGGCAGATCAAAAAGAAAAAGGGAAGGAAGCGGCTACCAGTATTTATTAAAAAGCAGACACCGTTTTTTATTTTACTAATTTAATTTTTAAAACAGAACCAACAAAAATATTTTTTTTGTTGGTTCTGTTTTTTTATATTATAGATTGTAATTGATTTATTTTCAATCTTTTATTTTGTGGCATCATTTACAGGCTGACTGTCTACAAACTGCTCGAAACTAATAATTTTGCTGTCTTTTAATTTCCAAACGTGAGCTACTCTGGCTGTAAATGATTTGCCAGTGATTTTATAAGTGCCGGTATATGTTCCGTAAGCAACGACTTTATCATCGCTGGCAACATAATCTTCGGGGGTAAATTTATAATCAATCCATTCGCTTCCTAATCGGCTAAAAACATTTTTGGTTACGTTATCCAAACCTATATAAGTTCCTGCATACGGAAAACCTTTTGCTTCTGTCCAGGAAATGTTATCAGCTACATATTTAGCTAAATTTTTACCGTTTTCTTCCGAAGTTTTTCCTTCGTAAGTACTTTTTATAATTTCAAGATTTGTCATTCTCTTTTTATTTAAAGAACAGCCTGATAATACCAAAAGTATCGTCAGGCTGTAAATTATTAATTTTACCATTTCATTTCTCCAGTATTTACTTTTGCGCCTATCATTAAGGCAGTTTCAAAAGTAAGCGTTGGGTATTTTGTTTTCAAAGCTGAAATTAAAGTTTCCGAAGTTTTATTGGTTTTCAAAGCTTCTTCATAGAATTGAATGTAACTTTTGGTCTGATTTATTGAAGTTATATCAAATGGAGAATTTGAATTGGCGTGGGCAGGAATTACAATTTCAGGTTTCAAAGCTGTAATTTTATCTAAAACTGAAATCCAGCTTTTGCGGGCATCAGCAGTTTGTGCATCTGCCATCCAAAGATGAAAAGTAGTTCCAAAAACATTGATTCCGCCAACAGCTGCTTTTATAGAAGGAATCCATACAAAAGTTTTATTCGGGAACTCTTCCAAACCAATTATTTCTAATTTCTGACCTTCCAATTCAATACTGTTTCCTTTTAAAACCTGAGGTAAAATAACGTTTGACGTAATGTTTTTACCCAATCTTTCGCCCCAAACTTCTAATTTCTTTTGAGCAGTAGCCTTAATATGTTCTACTGTTGCAGGTGAAGCATAAGCAGTAACTTCAGGGAAATATTTTTTGAATACTTCCAGTCCGAAGTAAAAATCTGGATCACCGTGAGAAACAAAAATAGCAGTTAGTTTTTTGCCGCTTGCTTTAATTTCCTGTGCTACTTTTTCGGCATCCGCCAAAGTAAATTGTGCGTCAATCAAAACCGCATCTGTTTTCCCCGATACGATTACCGATGCTACACCAAAACTGTTTTCTGATGCATTGTAAACTTGAAGTTTTAAATCTTTAGTTTCGATAGTTTTGAAACTTTGTGCTTGTGTTTCCATATTAAATAAAATTAAAATTGTTAAAAATACTGTTGAGATACTGTTCTTCATTTTTGCGCTGTTTTAAATTAACACTGCAAAGATGAGACGGTATGCTATCTCAAAACATTAAACTAGTTTAAAAAATTAAAAGGGAATTCTTATTTTTTGACAGCAATTTTCTTTCGAATATTACTCAAAAAAACATTCGTAATACCCAAATAGGCAGCCACCTGAATGTTGGAAAGACGCTGAATAAGCTGAGGATATTTTTCTGCAAATTCGATATAACGGGATTCTGCAGTTTTACTCAGATTATCAATCATTCTGCGCTGAAGTGCAACATGAGTTTTTTGAGTCATTACCCGAAACAGCTTTTCAATTTTAGGCAAATTGGCATAAGCATATTCCTTATCTTTTTTAGAAATTAAAAGTACTTCACTATCTTCAATGGCTTCTATAAAAAGCTGTGATGGCGTTTCGGTAGTAAAACTGTCAATATCGGTAATCCACCAATTTTCAATTGCAAAATAGAGTACTTGTTCAAAACCGTTTTTATCAATATGATAAACCCGAAAAAGCCCTTTGGTGACAAAACCTTCAAACCTGCAAACTTCGCCTTCACGCAGCAAAAAACTTTTTTTTGGGATTGATTTTTGTTGAAACAAACTGCAGAATTCCTCCATTTCAATAGCTGAAAGTGAAATATGTGCCGCTAAATTTTGTTTAAGGAGTTCTGTCATTTTATAAGATAATGTTTTTCTGTCTTCAATGAGGGTTAAAAAGGATGGTAATTGGAATATAAATGTACTAATTAATAGTTTATAATAATTAAAGTCAAATTAGTATAAGCATTGGCATTATAACCAATATTCGAGTATTTATACTAATTAACATTTGCAATAATACTTACGCCAAAGATAAATGTTAACTTGCTTCAAAAATATTTGTGGGTACAGAATATTTGCGGTCAGCTAAAACAATAGTAGAATAACAAATGAAATTAGAGAATTTAAAACCATTTGACGGACAGCATTGCGAAACAACAGCAACAGGAACATTGCTGCGCCAGCTTGGCATTGAACTTTCAGAGCCAATGCTTTTTGGTTTGGGCGAGGGGCTGGGTTTTATTTTTTGGAATATGAAATCAATGGATTTCCCTTTTATTGGAGGGCGGGTAAAACCAGATGAATTAACTAAAAATATTGCAAGAAATTTAAATCTTGAATTAACTGTAAAAGAAACGGCATCGGTGCAAAAGGCTTGGAAAGATGTTAAAGAACTTATCGATAACGGACAGGCAGTCGGCTTAAAACTGGATTGTTTTCATTTGCAGTATTTCTCAAAACCATTTCATTTTGAGGACATTATGTTGCGCTTTATGGCTATGATGATGAAAATGTTTTTTTGGCAGACACAAGACAGCAGGGAGGATTAGTCAAAACAAGTCTGGAGAGTTTAGCATTGGCAAGAGCTGAAAAAGGACCAATGTCATCTAAGAATCTGTATTACACTTTGCGTAAGCCAAACAAAATGACGGACATAAAAACGGCCATTGTAACTGCAATTAGAAACAACGCTGCGGAATACATAAATCCGCCAATTACCAATATTGGCTATAAAGGAATTTTAAAATCAAGTACTGAAATAGTTAAGTGGTTTAAGACAAGTAAAGACATTGAAAATGAATTCAAAACGTGTGCAATGCTTATGGAAAAAGCAGGAACAGGCGGTGCATTATTTAGAAATTTGTATAGAGATTTTTTGTTGGAAAGCTATGAAGTTTTGAAACTGGAGAAACTAAAAACAGGATATGAAGCGTTTGCAGCAATTGCATCACTATGGGTTGCAGTTTCCGAACTATTTGAAAAAGTAAGTCAAACGAAAGACTTTAAATACATAGAGCAGGCATCAGATATTTTAAAAACAATATCTGAAAAAGAAAAAACAGTAATGGAACTGTTAGCTGCTATATAGCTGATTTTTTTTGGCTATTATTTTTCTACTGTAATTTTATAGGTGCCAGACTGTAATGTGAACGCCAATTTGTCTCCCTTTTGACCGATGAATGTTATGCCTTTTACCTGTTTGATTTTTTTACCGCTTTCGGTCACTTTGTTTATGCTGGATGCTTTTATAAATAGAGAGGCAGTTGTATTTGCTGGAATCTCCATCGTATAAATTGTCTGTCCTTCAATGATTTCCCATTCACTTGTAATTTTCCCATACATAGAATCATAATGACCTTTTGCAAAAGTTATTTTACCGGTAGGGTCTGGTGTAGGCTGCAGTATGAATTTTTTAAAACCTGGCTCATCACGGGCAATACCTATAGAATTGTTTATCATCCATGCACCAACCGAACCAAAGGAATAATGGTTAAAGGAGTTCATGTTGTTATTACCGCCAAAACCATTTTCTTTTGTATATGAATTCAGCCTTTCCCAAATAGTGGTTGCGCCATTTTCTACTGAGTATAGCCAAGAAGGGTAGGAGGTTTGCTGTAATAATTGGTACGCTTCTTTATCCCTGCCGTTTTTTGAAAGCGCATCACTAATTGCAGCTGTTCCAATAAAACCTGTCATTAGAGAATATTCAGGACGCATTATTCCTAACTCGTCTTTGTTTTTACGCTCCAGCGTTGCTACAAGATTATTTGCAGCTTTATCTTGGGTGTTTTTGTCAAATAAATTAAAAGACAGCGGAATAGCGTATGAGGCTTGTGTATCACTAAAACTTCCTTTTTTTGGAAGCTGATCTTCAGATACCCTGTACCCCCAAGGAAATCGATGCCCAGAATGTACTGTTTTACCTGTTATGGCATCTATGTGGGTTTTATTAAAATGATCTTTACGGGCTGTGTATTCCTGCTCAAAATGCATTGCATCATCAGTTTTTCCAAGAAGAGCTGCGGTTTTTTGCATAATTTCAAGGTCGTAGGCATAGTAAGCATCCCACAAAATTGTATCGTCATTTTTATAGCCCTCAGGACTCAGCCAGTCGCCAAGGAGAGATTCAGATTGTACACCAGTTATTGGGTTGAGATGTTTTTTAAGAAAATGAATATAGCGCTTCATGGCATCATAATGTTCTGCAAGCAGTGAGACATCACCATATTGCAGGTATGACTCCCATGCTACAATAATTCCGGCACTTCCCCAGAGGATACCGCCAAAAGCATCTGTAACTGGTGCAGTGTCGGTAAATCTTCCGTCTTTTTCCTGTAGATCCCTCATGGCAAGCATGTGTCGTCTTAAAAATGGGCCGGCATTGGCAAGGTAAGTTGCGGTTTTAGAAAATACACTTATATCGCCACTCCATCCCATGCGTTCATTGCGTGCAGGAGTATCTGTGGGAATGTATAAAAAATTAGAGCGGGTAGACCATTCTATGTTTTTCCAAAGTTTATTAACCAATGGATTTGATGTTTGATAATCAGCAGTAATTGAATCAATGGAACTTAACACCATTCCGGTAATTTTATCTAACGGTAGCGCCTTTTTTATGCCAGTAATTTCTATAAAACGAAAACCATGGAAAGTAAACCGTGGCTGTATTATGTCATTAGTGCCTTTGCAGTAATAAATATCACGAACCATTGCAGCTCTAAAGTTTTCAAGCATAATCATCCCTTTATTAGTGCCGTATTCGGCAATGTCAGGATATTTTACTTCGGCATAGCGTATCATTATAGTATCGCCTTTAGCAGTATTCTCTAATTCAATTTTAGGGAATCCTACCATATTTTGCCCCATATCATATACAAATACTCCTGGACGCACTTCTTCTGCGCTGACAGGTTTTAATGTTTTTGTAATAGTGGCAGTAACTCCGGGTATTCCTCTCAATTCCATTGCCGAAAAATCAAGATTTGAATTGACAGTAGCCTTATTGTTGTTTTTGTCTTTTAATTCTATGACTTGTGTTTTTGTCCACTTAGAATCATTAAAGTTAGCCTTTGACCAATCTGTAATTGTTGATTCTTTGCTGGCATCATAAATCTCACCCTGAAAAAAACTGCCATATCGTATAGGACCATCGTTGCAGTATTTCCATGTCTCTGGATTTGTGGTTACAATTTGTTCGCTTCCATCAGTATAGGTAATAACCAGTTTGGCCAAAAGAGATTGGCGGTCGCCAAAAAAGTTCCAGTTTTCACCCGTATAAGTGATGTTGCCACTCCACCATCCTTCACTTAAAATGGCTCCAAAGGCATTGGCTCCATTTTCTAAAACCATTGGTGTTACATCATAAGTCTGGTAAAGCTGTGTTTTATTGTATTGTGTTAATCCCGGGCTAAAATATTCGTTGCCAATTCGATCTCCGTTTAAGTATAGTTCATATATACCTCGGGCTGTGGCGTACAGTCGGGCTTTTTTAATTGTTTTGCCTTCTGTTTTAAATTCTGTTCGCAATATTGGTGATGCATTTTGAGTTGGGTTTGCAATGATAAGAGCTTCTTCTGATGTAGCATCTATGGTGTATTGCCCATTTGCAGCAGAGAATGTTTTTTTATTTACTGATGAAAAAATTCCGTTATAGGAAACAGCCGAAAGATCTTCGCTGAACAGAGTATTTGAGGGCGCTCTGAAATTCATAATCTTAACGTTCGAGAAATAGGCTTTTTGTCCTTTATTTAAAGCAAAGCCAATATCACCCACGATTGGATATGCAATATAATCTGCACCTCGTCCCAATGGGTTTATGTTTACACCAGTATGACCCGAATTGTCGGCAGTTATGTTGTGTGAACTATCATTTCCATCTACATAAAAATTTAATACACCAAAAACTGAAGTTGCAAAAATTTCATGTTTACTGTATTTATTGTTTTGATTGATAATGCTCAGCGGTATTTCAAATGTTTTAAAAAGTATTGCGGGATTGTCATTTTTAGTATAACCCACACGGTAAATATTTAATTTTGCTCTACCGTTTTGTTTGCTGTTGATATCTGTAATATTCAATTCTACTTTTACGTAAGAAGAATCTTTTTTGTTTTCAACATCCAGAATGTTCATGTTTCTGTCCATAAGACGTTCGTCATTTGCTCCAAAAATAAAGCCAGCCTTATCTGATTTTGATTTTTGATCGAGCTGAATAGTATAACTAAGTCGGAAAACGGTAAGATAGTGAGAGTAAAGTACCATATCCTTATCAGTACCGCCAATCCAGTTTGCTCCATTCCATCCGGATAATTTCGGATCAGGATTCATAAGTCCGGTTTCAAACCATGATGCAGCGCTAGATTCTTTGCCGTCTTGATTCCAAACTGATACTTTCCAATTGTAACGTGTAGTGGATTTTAGATCTTCACCATTATATACAATACCTACCGAAATATTACTTTCAATTCTTTTCGAATCCCAAACAATTGCACCAGTTTCGTTTGTGACTTTTATTTGATAGGCCTTTTGTGACAATGCACGCAAGTTTGAATTTGCTTTCATCTGCCAGCTGAAAACAGGTTTTTGAACATCCATACCCAGCGGTGTTACCTGATAGTCTGTCTGTAATCTGGTGATATCAAATTGTGCATAAATTATTGAACTTACCATCAAAAAGACAGTTGCTAACAGACGGCTTGTAATAAAATATTTTTGCATTATAGTATGTTTCAGATTAGACTTGTTTCCAAATTTAAAACATAAGTGTATAAATTACAATTATATTTTGTGATATCTGAATAAATGATCAGTTCATGCTTTTTTAACCAGAACTCAATTATTAATTTTTGAAGCAGAAAGATCAGGCATTTTCAGCAAGTATCGTCCCGCTTTCCGTTACAATCTTGTGAGCCGAACCCCGGCTCGCAAGGATTTTCACTGTAATCGGGGCTAAAGGGAAAGATTTTTGCTCTTTAAGTTATTCTTTCCAGTTTACAGTTAACTGTTTTTAATTTTATTCTTAAGAGTTATGAATTATCGAATAGTAATCTATCGAAAAAGTTTTGATTAACACCTGATAATCATCATATTTTCTGCAAATTTTCATTTATAAATTTGAATATAATTTTAAAGAGAAAATGTTATGAGACAGCATGTTCCAGTATCAACTATTATGACCAAAGATTTGGTTAAACTAACGATCAAGGATGATTTAACGAAGGCTGAATCTCTTTTTAAGCATTACAAAATCAGGCATATTCCTGTAGTAAACGGAGCTACTATAATTGGAATGCTGAGTTACACAGATTTGTTGCGAATCTCTTTTGCAGATGCAATTGATGACGATGAAGAGATTGTAGATACCACCGTTTACAATATGTTTACGGTAGAGCAGGTAATGGCCAAAAAGCTAGTGACTATTACGCCAGAGACCACTATTAAAGAAGCGGCTGAGATATTAGCAAAAAAAGAATTTCATGCTTTACCCGTATGTGAAGATCATGTATTGGTTGGGATAATAACGACAACTGATTTGATAAAGTATTTAATTAATCAGTATAATTAAAAATTAAGTGTTTACTAAAGAAGAAAGTCCCAATGAAGCTTGTTTGGCTTATTGGGACTTTTGGTTTTTTAAACGGATAGTAAATGCTTTAAATCTGCTACGGTCTGAATAGGGTCTTCTGCTCTAAAGACAAAACTTCCTGCAACAAGCACATCGGCACCAGCCTCTACTAATTGTACGGCATTTTTATTGGTAACGCCACCGTCAATTTCTATAAGTGTTGACGCTCTTTTTCTAGTAATCAGATCTTTTAGTTTTTTTACTTTCACATAAGTGTTCTCTATAAAAGACTGTCCTCCAAAGCCCGGATTCACGCTCATTATACAAACCATGTCAATATCATTGATTACATCTTCCAGTAAATCAATATTGGTATGAGGGTTAAGAGCAACTCCTGCTTTCATTCCTTGCGCTTTGATAGCTTGAAGTGTTCTGTGTAAATGAGTGCAGGCTTCGTAATGTACAGTTAAAATATCAGCACCTAAATCTTTAAATGTTTTAATGTATTGGTCTGGGTTGACAATCATCAAATGTACGTCAACTGTTTTTTTTGTATGTCTTGTAATGGCTTCAAGAACGGGCATTCCAAAAGAAATGTTTGGAACAAAAACGCCATCCATGATGTCAATGTGAAACCAGTCTGCCTGACTATTGTTGATCATTTCGATATCACGCTGTAAATTGGCGAAATCAGCAGCCAAAACTGATGGAGCAATAATTGTATTCTTCATGGTGTTGAGATACACTGCAGTGCATCTTTACTTTTACGTTGAGATGCACTGCAGCGCATCTTTAATATTTGTTTTTTTGCAAAGGTAATATAAAAAATAAAACTCCGGTAATCAGCCGGAGTTTCAATCATCAATCAAAAAACGAACAGTTAATCAGACTGTTGTTCACGTTGTATTAAAATATTTAAAAATTAATGTATTTTCAAAATTTTAATTTGGGGATATTTTATATTAACCTAAATACGTTTTTAAAATTTTACTTCTAGAAGTGTGTTTTAATCTGCGGATTGCTTTTTCTTTAATTTGGCGAACACGCTCGCGGGTTAGATCAAAAGTTTCACCTATTTCTTCTAATGTCATTGGGTGTTGATCACCAAGACCAAAGTACAAACGCACTACATCGGCCTCTCTTGGAGTTAATGTTTCTAGTGAACGCTCAATTTCGGTACGCAATGATTCGTGGATTAATTCTCTGTCAGGATTTGGAGATTCTCCAGAACGCAATACATCATATAGATTAGAATCTTCTCCTTCTACAAGAGGCGCATCCATAGATAAGTGACGGCCAGAGTTTTTCATGGACTCTTTAACGTCATTTACAGTCATGTCCAGTTCTTTTGCAATTTCCTCAGCAGATGGCGGACGCTCGTTAGACTGCTCTAATAACGCATACATCTTGTTGATTTTATTGATAGAACCAATTTTATTTAATGGTAAACGAACGATACGGGATTGTTCTGCCAAAGCTTGAAGAATCGATTGGCGAATCCACCATACAGCATAAGAAATGAACTTGAAACCACGAGTTTCGTCAAAACGCTGTGCTGCTTTTATCAATCCTAAATTTCCTTCATTAATTAAATCAGGAAGTGTTAATCCTTGGTTTTGGTATTGTTTGGCTACCGAAACTACGAAACGTAAATTGGCTTTTGTTAATTTCTCTAGGGCTCTTTGATCCCCGGCTTTAATTCTTTGAGCTAATTCTACTTCTTCGTCAGCGGTAATAAGGTCAACTTTTCCAATTTCTTGTAAATATTTGTCTAATGAAGCGGTTTCACGATTAGTAACCTGCTTGGTGATTTTAAGTTGTCTCATGTTTTTGTCTCCTCAATTTTTTAAGTGTACAAGTGGTTATACGTATGGAGTTTGTAAAAAGTTACAAAAAGTTTATTTTTTTAATCAAAACGGTCTTTATATTTTTTAAACAAGCTGTTCATTACCAATAATACAATCCCAACGCCAAGCAGAACCAATGCCCGAATTAAGAAATTGGAATTTGATAAGTCAAAGAACATCAATCGGATAACGCAAATTCCAACTAGTGACAGGGAAACGTATCGAAAGTATTTTTCTTTCAGCATAATTCCTAAAATTAATAAACCAAGCGCTTCCAAAATCCAGAAAAAAGTTAGGATTCCTTTGTCAAAAGATAAATATAAAAAGCATCCAATGCTTAATGTTGCTGGGTAAATCAACAGACTGTTTTTGAGTTTGAAAGTTTCCATCCATTTGGATGCTAAATAAATATAAACTCCTAAAAGCACAAATATCAATAGGTAAACGGCTAAAAATTTAGATTGATAAAAATTAAAGCTCAAAAAGCCTAAATGTAAATTTGCCAGCAGATAATAAACGATACTGATGTTTTTTTCCTGGCTTATTTTTTTGTGATAAAAATAGAGATTCAAAATAGCGGCGACGACCCAATAAACCGGCAGCCATTTATGCTCTAATTGAGTAAACATGATGATTGAAAGCCAAATATTTAGTGTAATCTGATAATTGGTTTTCATTGTGGTAATGGCTTCCTTTTTGTTTAAAAGCAGTGTAAGAGCTAATCCTAAAGCGATACTTGAAAGCTGTAAAATCCAGTCTATCAGGTTGAAATTATTCAGTTTGTTAATACTGTAGGAAGCTGAAACCAAAATGGCCAGCATTGCAATTAATAAAACAAAATGAAATTTGATTTGGATTTTTTTGCTGTAAATCAAATAGAAGTTAATTAATGATAAAATCATGAACAGCAGCGGTAAATAATTTATTTCTACCTGTATGAGCAGTAATGTGATAATCCATAAATTTTGAATGTATGGCAAAATAGTAATAAAACGCTTTTCATCATCATTTTTGCTTTTGAATTGTAAATAGGAATACCCAATTGATAATAAAACACTTGCTGTTTGTACAGAATAAATGATCGTTTTTTCTTTTAAGTCAATGTTGTCAACAGCAACGAAAAGAGTCAGAATGATGCTTCCTGTTAATAAAAGAAAAGAATAATTGGAATATCGTTTGAACTCTTCAAATTTTTGGAATGCAAGGAATAACAGAATTGCAAAACCGATAAAATAGATAGATACATATTCCATTTGAATGCAGGAAAACCCAAATAGTGTAATAGTAAAGAGCAGTAATTCTGAATTTAATAAATTGTAATTAGTCCATTCATTGATGGTTTCTTCTGACTTGTTTCTGATTTTTTTTGCAAATAAAACGTAGATTTCGATAATGGAAATTCCCAGACAGGTTAATCCATTTTCAGTGTTTGTTAAATTGCCTGAGCGGTATAGAAGCAGTAAACTTCCAACAATTGTAAACAAATAATAGAATAAGTATAATACTCTTTGATTGTCTGGTGTTAAATTGTTTTTTTTGAAATTTAACCATAAGAACTCGTGGTTGAGTACAGCAATTCCAAACAAGCTAAAGATTTGGGCAACTGGATGGCTTTGCAAATATTTGCAGCTCAAAATCAATAAAAGTGCATTCACACTAACAATTCCGATAAATCTAATGATGAACTCATTTTTGTAAAAATATTTCACAAACCAATTGAATGAAACTATTGATAAGAAACACAATGTAAAAATCCAATCTGAGTATGATTTTTCTTGAGAGTGTATAATAAATAAACCGATAAATAATGCCAAAGCATAAAACACAAATCGTCCAATATCAAAGGTTACAATTTTAAATTTTTTCTTCAGGAAAGTCCAAATTACAGCAATCCCAATTACAATATAATAGAATGAATTGTCCGCTAAAACAGCATTGGATTTTAAAATTACAAATACCGAAAATACTATTGCAAGAATACCGTTCAGGCTCAAGTTTTTTTCACCATAAAAAGTGTCAACTTCTGTGAATTCTTTTTTTATCGAAGATATTATAGGAATTGAAAGCGCAATTATTGACAGTAGAATTATTGCCGTAAAAGCGTTTGTGATTTTTGCTGCATCCAAAGTGTTGTTAATAAGCAGTACGCAAAAAATGATTAAACTCGCTCCAAATAAATGATTGATAGTTAGAAAAATTTTGTGAAGCAGAGTCTCCTTTTCTTTATACACAACAAATAGGCAGACAAGTATTAAAACATATAAAATACAAGCAATGATATCAATACCAACTTTCAAATCGTTCAACATAATAATGCTAAGAGCCAAAAGAATAAAAGACACCATTCCGTCTAAATGATATAGCCAATACACTTTCTTTTTGCGGGCACGCAATGCAATTACCAAACAGATTATTGCGCCAAAGAATAATACAAAAGTTTTGAATTTACTTCCCATAGAATGCAGCAGTAATCCAGTTGCAAATAAGACCCAGTTGGTTAAATGAGTTATAAAAGCAGGCTTGTCAAAATGGGTGTTTTCATAAACGCCGCGGTATTGCATGAACATACAGCTTCCAGCAACTGTAATGATTCCGAGGATAGCAATAATGTTTTCTGAAGCGGTCAATTTTGTGCCTTGAGCATTAAACCAAATGTCGAAAATGATAAAGGCTGTAATGACGATCAGTAAGTGATATTCCCACTTTTCTTTGTACGAAAGTATAATTCCTATAGTACATGTTATAGAGGCTAAGATAAATGTAATTAACAGTTTTTCGGGGATAACACATAATATCAGTATGCTCAAAATTACGTGGAGCGATAAGAATGTCTGTTTTTTTATGATGTAGCCAATGTATAAATTAACTGCAATTCCTATAGCAATCAAGGAATATCCAGCAGCGGTATTGGTAATAAAGGTAAGCGGAGGTATTTGTGAAGCGCCAAATGTTCCAAATAAAAATAAACTGGCGGCTGCACTCCGAAGCCACAATCCTGTTTTAACCCATTTTTCCTTTTTCTTTAAAATGTAGAAAGAACCTGCTAATAAAGAAGCATACAGCCAGATAATTAAAATACGGAATAATGGTGCTACTGTTAAGGCAGTATAAATGCTTAAATAACCAATTCCAAGTACCATAATTGCGGTTCCCAAAATTCCAGTCCAATTGTCGGCAAATTGTTTTTCGGCATTTTTTAGAAATTTAGAAAAAGCACTTTCTTCATATATCTTTTCTTCTATTGGAGTTTTATTTTCTAATCTTGGGGAAGTTTTGCTTTCATAAGTGAATATTTCTTCTTCAATTTTGTTCGTTGAAATGGCTTCATTACTATCAATGTTTTCTTCTTTTGAGACAATAGTTTCAATAATAGGAGGAAAGTTTGTATTTTCTTTAATGCTTTCTATAATGTTGTCTTCAATAGATTCAATTTCTTGAGGTTTTGTTTCTTCAATTATTGATGGACCATTTTCGACAGTAATTGTTTTGCCTTCAATAGCTTTTTTGATTTCTGATATTTCTTTTCGAAGCCTGCCGTTGTCTTCCTGATAGGATTGGAGTAAAGATTCTAGATAATCGTTGCTTTTTTTCAGATTAAAAAAATTGTTGAATAGAACAACGATGCAAATGAATAAAACAAAAATAAAAAAGGCCATAGGTTAGGTTTTGATTTTTGAAATATAAGGATTTATTCATGTTAAAAATATAATTTGCATAAAAAATAAGTTTTTTATAAAATAAATTCCCTGTCTCAAAATGCTGAAACAGGGAATTCTAATTAATTCATTTATTGATTGGTAAAAAATGGTGTCGTAAAAATGTCAAATATTTTTGCTTCTAAAACAAATGATAGGATTTAATCCATACCTTCTAAATTGACAATTCTGTCGAATATTTCTTTTAAAAATATAACAAAAAAGAATAAGCCACCAGCAAAGATAAAGTGATCTTTTGTAATTGCTAAAGGGGTGTCAAGAATATTATACAAACTAGGTATCAAAACGCATAATGATACTAAAAGTCCTATCCAAGGATTTATTTTGCTTAAAAAATTTTTTACTTGCATATTTATGTGGTTATTAAGTTCTAGGCTCATGATTTTGTTGTATTATTTATATGAGTAAATATATAACGAAAAGTCCCTTTTTTTTGTACTGATGTTATGAGGTTGGATTTTGTTGTCATGAAATGTTCTTAAGCATGCATCAGTTTTACTTTTCTTGTTGGCTGCTTTATAGATATAAAAAAATCTTCTTTGTTATAGAGAAGATTTGTTATTTTGGTCTGAAAAACAAATTGTTATGACAGTATTTTTATTTTTTTGATAAAATCTTTATAATTGTCGCTAAGATTAATTTTGCGGTTTCCTTTCAGAATGACAAGATTGTCTGCAAGGATTATTTCTTCTATAGTATCGGAGTTTACGATGTAGTTTCTATGTGTTCGAATGAATTTGTTTTTGTCGAGCAGCTCGCTGATTTTGGTTAATGAAATGAGGATAACAAATTTTTCTTTTTCGGTAATGATGTTGCAGTAGCGATCCTCGACTTCGATGTAAATAATGTCCTTTAACGACACTTTTTTAAGCGTATTTTTCTTTTTGATGAACATATAATCATTGCCGATTACAGTGTCTTGGTCTTCACTCAAAAAAACATTCGCTTGCGAGTAGAATTTTTCAACAGCCATTTCAAGGGCATATATAATTTCTAATTCATTAAAAGGTTTCATTAAAAAGCTAAAGGGCTTGGTGAGTTTGGCTCTTTCAAAAATTTGACGGTCTTGTGAGCTGGTCAAAAAAACAAAGGGTTTACAGGCATTCGGAACAATGTTTATCGTTTCGGCAAAAGTAATTCCATCTGGTTTTCCGTCCAAGAAAACATCGATGACAATGATATCAACAGTATTTTTATAAAATAAAGTAAGGGCATCGGTATAATTTCTGGCTACGCCCACAATATTATAATTGTTGTTTTGTAAAACTAAGCTCAGGGCATCGCTTTGCTCTGGTGTGTCTTCAATAATAAGTACATTGATGCTATCCATTTTGTTCAGTTTTTGGGAACGAAAGTATCATCTTGGTACCTTTGTTCAATTCACTTTCTATGGTTAATGAACCGCTATTTTTCTTGATCATCTGCTTGCACAATTGCATTCCGAGTCCAGTTCCAATAATTTCCGAGTTTTTTTTCTTCGCTAATAATTCACTGTCTTGGAGTAACTCATTAATCGTGTTTTGTGTCATTCCTAAACCGCAGTCCTGAATCACGAGCTGGCAAAAATTGGTATTTGTTTCTATAGTATAAAAACTGATTTTGCTGTTCTCCGGGGAGAATTTTATGGCATTATCGAGTAAGTTACGCAGTACAATTTTTAGCGAATCGAGATCTACGAAGATAAAACTATTTTTTGAAATGGTGTTCTCAAAAGTGATGGATTTATCAAGCAATAAAGGTTTGTAGTTGTATTCTATTTGTTGTACAATAGAAAATAAATGAACAGAATCTTTATGAAAATACAATTGCTTGGTTTGCAGCAAGGCCCAATGCAGCAGGTTGTCCAGTAAGTTATAGGCACCGTTTGCAATCGCGCTGTTTTGATGGAGGAGCTGGTCGAGCTGATCGTAGTTTTTGGTCTCCAGTGAAGTAGTTAATTTGGTGTTGCTGGTTTTTAGTGCATTTACCGAGGAACGCAAATCATGGCTAACAATGGAGAACAATTGATCCTTGGTAGCGTTGAGCTGGTCTAGTTTTACTTTTTGGGTAAAAATGATTTTGGCATTTTTTACTTTCTGAGCATAAGCATAGATACCTCCTGATAAAAGCAATAATAAGCCTAGTGTTGAAAAAAACATAGTTTTACGCTGCGTCTCTTTTAGTTTGTTCTCAACTTTGAGTACCAAGATTTGTTTTTGTTTTTGCGCTACCGCATATTTTTTTTCGTAGTCTGCGAGTGCCCAGACTTTGTTTTGGTTGTTGAGTGAATCTTTCCATTGCTCTGATTCTTTTCTATAGACTAAAGCTTGTTTGAAGTTACCTCTGTTTTCTTCGACAACGGACATGTTTTTGGAAGCTTGTCTTTTTTTATCAAAATCTTTTATTTTTTTTGATAATGAATACGCTTTTTCAAAATAAGGCATGGCTTTTTGGTCTTTATATTGCACATAATATAAATTTGCAATATTAAAATAAGAATTTATTAATGGTAATGTATCACTTTCTGTTTTTTGTATTTTAATACTTTTGAATAGATAAAATTCAGCTATTTTAAATTTATTTAAATGTAAATAACAAGTCCCTAAATTTGCATAAATTGAACTTAGTTTACATTCTTTATCTTCATTTATGTAAACGGACTCTGTTTTTTGAAAAAAAAGGATAGCTTTTTCGAATTCTTTCAGTTCTAAAGAAATTGCGCCTAATTTATAGTTTACTAATTGATATAATATGAACTTTTTTGAAATTAAATTTAATTCGTACTTTGCTTCTTTTAATAGTTTTAATTCTCGAAAACTATACCCTCTAAAATAGTGACAATAATCAGCTAATTCTTTGTTTTTACTTAAACTCAATTGTTTCATAGAATATACTAAAGTAGAGTCCCAATTTTTTTTTATAAAAAAATATTGCGCCTTTTTAAAGTTTACTTCTGTATTAAATTCTTTTGTTTTTTTATTAAATACCTCGCCCATGTTGTCAGTACTTTTTATTTGAGAAAAAAGAAATAAAGAATTATAAAAAAATAATAGCGATATTAGTAGTTTAAGTGTTTGCATTTTTGTGAAATTCTCATTGTTCTTATTAGGAAACATCGTTTAATTTTATCATAAAGAGTGTTGATTAAACGATGTTTCTAATGAAAATTATTTTACTAGCCATTTACACCTGTCTCAGTCCCTCTAGAAGTCTCAGGATCTAAGTTTACCATATAGGACATAACTGTTTTTATATTTCCAACAGTTTCTGAAGTGTAATCTAGTTCAACGTACCATACATCACACGTTTCTGGGGTATCCATAGAGAAATCATAATCGTAATTGATGGTCAAAACGCCATCCTTTTCAGTAGGTGGTTCTACAAAAGGCGCATCAGGAATCTCGGAGTTCATGTATAATGTAGCTCTTACTTTTAGTGTTAATGGTCCGCCTTCAGGAGTGTAGAATTTTGCAGATACTAATGGTGCAACAGGATATTCAACTTGGTCTGGCTGTAGGAAAGTGAATACTTCAGTGTTGATTTTGGTAGTTTGGATGGTTGGGTAAGGTGTAAAGGATAGTTCTTTTGTAGAATTGCACATAGTTTTTTTGTTTTAGGTTAATTGTTTAATAAATTTTGGCTTAAAGATATTTTTTTTCTTTGAATATTGTGTAAATAATTTATTATTTTTTAAGATACTGTTGATTTATTCTGTTAAAAATGTAGTAAATGCTTTTAATGACTCAAGGAGATGTATTATTTATTAGTTAAGAGCAGTATTTTAATTGCTTTTGACTTCAAATGTTGTCTGTAAGTTTTAAGACTTGTCACAATCTAGAGAAAATAAAAAACTCCTTCTCTAAACAGACAAAAGAGTTTTTCAGCAGACATTAATTTATAATTTGAGGTTTAAAAACCGAAAAACCCCGTTTCACAATTGTAAAACGGGGTTTCCTATAAAATAAACCTTTAGTAAACTAAGATTGGATTACTCTTTTTTCTCCTCACGCGGAGGTCTTTGTAAAAGTGCTTTTCTGGACACTTTCTCTTTTCTTGTTTTTGGATCAACTCCTAAGTATTTCACTTGGAAAACATCACCCATATTAACTACATCAGCAACGTTTTCTGTGCGTTCCCAAGCTAGTTCAGATACGTGAAGCAATACTTCATTTCCTGGAGCAGATGTGTATTCTACAACGGCACCAAAATCAAGCATTTTGATTACTTTCACTTCATAAGCTTCGCCCATTTGAGGTTTGAAAGTAATAGATTGGATTTTAGCTAATACAGCTTCAATTCCTGCAGGATCTGTACCTAATATCTCGATTACGCCTTGCTCATCCACTTCGTTGATAACGATTGTAGTTCCTGTAGCTTTTTGCAATTCTTGAATCACTTTTCCACCAGGTCCGATTAATGCTCCAATAAAGTTTCCAGGAATAGTTCTAGTAATGATTTTTGGGGAATGTGCTTTAACATCTGCGTTTGGTTTTGCAAGAGTTTCAAGTAATTTTCCTAAAATATGCAAACGTCCATCACGAGCTTGAGCTAAAGCCTGCTCCATGATTTCATATTTCAATCCATCAATTTTGATGTCCATTTGACAAGCTGTAATACCTTCTGAAGTTCCTGTTACCTTGAAATCCATATCTCCTAAATGATCTTCATCACCCAAGATATCAGATAAAACCGCAAAACGATCACCATCAGTAATCAATCCCATTGCAATTCCAGAAACTGGACGAATCATTTGAATACCGGCATCCATTAAAGCCAATGTTCCAGCACAAACGGTAGCCATAGAAGACGAACCATTTGATTCCAATACTTCAGAAACAACTCTTATAGTATATGGGTTTTCAGCAGGAATCATGTTTTTTAATGCTCTTTGTGCTAAGTTTCCGTGACCAACTTCTCTTCTTGAAGTTCCTCTTAACGGACGAGCCTCTCCTGTAGAAAATGGTGGGAAATTATAGTGTAAATAGAATTTTTCTTCTCCTTGTTCAGATGGTGAATCAATTTGGTTTGCTTCTCTGGAAGTTCCTAAAGTTGCTGTTGCCAAAGCTTGAGTTTCTCCACGTGTAAACAATGCAGAACCGTGAACAGATGGTAAATAATCTACTTCGCACCAGATTGGTCTGATTTCAGTAGTTTTTCTTCCGTCAAGACGGGTTCCTAAATCTAAAGTTACATTACGAACTGCTTCTTTATTGGTTTTGTAGAAATATTTAGAAACTAAATCTCCGTTTTCTGCCAATTCTTCTTCAGTAAATAATGCTTTTACTTCTTCTTTTACAGCATCAAATGCAGCAGAACGTTCGTGTTTAGCTGAACCTTTACTTGCAATAGCGTAAATTTTATCATAAGCTGCTGCTTTTACTTTAGCGTAAATAGCATCGTCAGTCTTTTCAGTTTCATAAGTACGAACTTCTTTTTTTCCAAAAGCATCTGCCAATCTTTCCTGTGCAGCAATTTGTACTTTAATATGTTCGTGAGCAAATTTAATTGCTTCTAACATTTCAGCTTCTGAGATTTCTTTCATTTCTCCTTCTACCATTGCGATAGAATCAGTTGAAGCTCCAATCATCATGTCGATATCAGACAATTCTAATTGTGCACGAGATGGATTGATAATGAATTTACCGTCAATTCTTCCTACTCTTGCTTCTGAAATTAAAGTTTCAAAAGGAATATCAGACAATGCAAGAGCTGCCGAAGCTGCTAATCCTGCTAATGCATCCGGCATAACTTCTTCATCATGAGACATTAACTGAATCATAACCTGAACTTCTGCATGATAATCACTTGGAAAAAGCGGACGCAAAACACGGTCAACTAATCTCATTGTTAATACTTCGCTGTCGCTAGGTCGTGCTTCTCTTTTGAAGAAACCTCCTGGGAAACGGCCTGCTGCTGCAAATTTTTCACGATAATCTACCGTTAATGGTAGAAAATCAATACCTGGACTTGCTTTTCTTGACGATACTACTGTTCCTAAAATAACAGTTTTACCAATTCTTACTACTACAGAACCATCAGCTTGTTTGGCTAGACGTCCTGTCTCGATTGTGATGCTTCTGCCATCACCTAAATCGATTTTTTCTACAAATAATTGTGGAATCATAAATTTTTCCTTAATTGGTTATACAATGGGTTTTAGTTGTGTTGTTAGTTGTAGTTGTTGCGTAGTTAATGCCTAAAACCCAATGAAAAACCAAACTTTTTTTAATGAAACGTCAATTTTGAAAGATAATTGACAGCAATTTTTAGATTTAAAATATTTTTTTAAATCTAAAAAGAAATAAAAAAAAGAGGCACTTTCGCACCTCTTTTGTATATTGATTATTTTCTAATACCCAATACTTTGATAATCTCACGATATCTGTTGATCTCTGTTTTCTTCAAGTAATCCAACAAAGCTCTTCTTTTACCTACTAACAGTACTAATGAACGCTCAGTGTTGAAATCATGACGATTTTTTTTCAAGTGTTCAGTAAGGTGGCTGATTCTGTAAGTGAATAACGCGATTTGACCTTCTGCAGATCCAGTGTTTTCTGCTTTTCCTCCGTGTTTAGCGAAGATTTCTTCTTTAATCTCTTTAGTTAAATACATTCGAATATTATTTAATGATTTTTATGTATGTCGTACAGCTATTGTAAGACGGGTGCAAAAGTAATGCAAAATATTGAAATATTCAAAAATTTAATGATTAAATGATTTTGAGGTCTTATAAATGTTTTTTTTTAAATCTTTGACTCTTTAAAATTTTATATTCTTAAAACAGCTTTGCAATCTCTTCGTTTACAAATTCCAAGAAACGTTCATCTTCTTCTGTAAAAGGATCGATAACGTGGCTGTCAATGTCAATTTGACCAATATTTTCTCCATTTACAAAAAGCGGCACTACAATTTCGGATTTTACTGTAAAACTGCAGGCAATATAGTTATCTTGTGCACTTACATCCGGAACGACAAAATTATTGTTGGAAACAGCTACTTGTCCGCAGATTCCTTTTCCGAATGGAATAACGGTATGATCGGTTTCGGCACCTACATAAGGACCAAGATGCAGTGTTTTGGTCTCGTGATTGGCAAAATAAAAGCCTACCCAGTTGTAGTAAGAAATGGAATCACTCAAGAGCTGACAGATGGACAAAAGCTTTTCGTCTCTGCTAAGTGTTGTGTTTGCTGTTATTTCAGTTACTTTCGGCTGTAATTCTTGAAAAGTCATCTTTTGTTATTTTTTATGCAAAAGTATTTAAAGCTAATTCTTTAATTGCATAAATTTGGCAAAAAAATAATTTTGAAAAAGTACTTCATTGAATATAAACCTTTTTTAGTTTTTTTAGCTAGTTTTTTTGGTTGCTATATTTTGCTAACGTTCCTCTATCAGTTTTTTTTGAATGGTTTCGGAGATAATACGGTAGATACAATAACACAAGTAGTTGCTCAAAATTCTGAAAAAGTGATTTCATGGTTTTTTATGCGTATTCAAGCTGAAAGTGTTGTTAACGAACCTTTTGTTAGGATGTATTTTCAAAATGAATATATTGTTCGTATAGTGGAAGGCTGTAATGGAATAAGTGTTATTATTTTATTTATTTCTTTTATTGCTGCTTTCTCAGGAAGTTTAAAGAATACTTTGCTTTTTATTTTGGGCGGAACAGTATTGATTTATATTCTAAATGTATTGCGTATTGCCCTCTTGATAGTTTTGATGTATTATTTTCCTGAAATAAAGCATTTACTTCATGGTGTTTTATTTCCAGCGATAATTTATGGAACGGTCTTTATTTTATGGGTAATTTGGGTTAATAAATTTTCGAAATATGCTAAATAAAGTGCTTCAAAATAAAACCAGTATTTTTTTTACACTTGTATTAGTGTCTTTGCTGATGCTTGTAAGAGCTTTTGAAAGTGAATTATTTTATGACCCCTTTTTGGTCTATTTTAATGGAGATTATTTGAAATTGCCTTTGCCTGAGTTTAATTCAGGATTGCTGTTTTTAGGATTATTGTTTCGGTTTTCTATAAATACTGTTTTTTCGTTAGGGATACTTTATTTGCTATTTAAGGATAGAGAAATGATTTCATTTGCTGCTGTTTTGTATGTTTTGCTTTTTGTGATTCTAATAGTTGCTTTCTTTTCTATTATTTACTTTTTTAAAAGTGATCAAAATTTAATCCTTTTTTACGTGAGGCGCTTTTTGATTCAGCCTTTGTTTGTAATTGTTTTTATTCCAGCATTTTATTTTCAGAAACTGAAAAAATAATTCTTTTTTTCTTATCTTTAAAAGACTTATGAAAAGAATTATTTAGAAATGAAAATTGTAAAACATTCTGGTGCTATTGTTGATTTTAATCGTGCAAAATTAAAACAGTCTCTGCTAAAATCTGGAGCGGCATCTGCAGTAGTTGACGATATTTTGCAGCTTATTGAAAAAGATATTCATGATGGAATTTCTACAAAGCATATTTTTAAAACGGCTTTTAGACTTCTTAAAAAAACTTCCAATTCGAATGCAGCTCGATATAATTTAAGAGAAGCTATTCGATTATTGGGTCCTTCAGGTTTTTTTTTCGAAAAATTCATTGCCAGACTCTTTACTTCGGAACATTATGAAACTAAAGTTAATTTGATTTTGCGGGGCAAATGTGTTTCGCATGAAATAGATGTTTTGGTTAAGAATAATAATGGTATTGCCATGGTCGAGTGTAAATTTCATGTAGGAAAGGATGTTGCTACCGATGTGAAAGTGCCTATGTATATTTTGTCTCGTTTTAATGATTTAAAAGAGGCAAAGCATGAGATATTTTCCAGAAGTGATACTATTTCTAAATGTTGGATTGTTACCAATAACCGTTTTACCTCAGATGCTGTTGATTTTGCCAAATGTTCAGGTCTCAATTTGCTGAGCTGGGACTATCCGAAAACCGATAATTTAAAAACTAAAATCAGCAATCGTCAGTTGTATCCCATAACTTGTTTAACGACATTAACTCTTTCGGAAAAAGAAAAATTATTGATCTTGGATATTATTTTAGTTCGCGAGATTGTCAATAATAGCAACGATTTGGAAAGAATAGGTTTGAGTCCAAATCGTATTAAAAATGTAATGAAAGAAGCTTTAGAGTTGTGTAGGCTTATGTAATTTCAAGAATCGAAATTAATTTAAAATGGTATTAAAATGAAAATCACATGTATTGGCGGTGTAGGCACGGTAACAGGATCCAAAACGTTGGTAGAGAGTAATGGTGTTAGAATTTTGATAGACTGCGGACAATTTCAAGGATTAAAATCTTTGCGGGAGCTTAATTGGGAACCGTTGCCTATTTTACCCTCTACTATAGATTTTGTTTTGTTAACCCACGGACATTTAGATCATTGCGGCTGGTTGCCTCGATTGGTAAATCAAGGATTTACTGGTAAAATATATTGTACCAGCCCCACTGCCGCAGTTGCTAAATTGATTCTTTTGGATAGTGCCAAAATTCAAGAAGAAGATGCTAAGATGGCAAATGAAGGAAAGTTTTCTAAGCATGAAATAGCCGAACCATTATACACAGTGGTTCAAGCCGAAAAAGTTTTTCCTCATTTTAGAATAATTCAGCCCAACGTGAGTATTGCTTTGGATGCCGAAATTGAGGCTGTTTTTACTACCGCAGGACACATTCTAGGAGCGTGTACAATTGAACTTCAGCTAGAAAAAAAAGTGGTCGTTTTTTCGGGAGATATTGGTCGGGACAATGATGTATTGATGTTTCCGCCAACAAAGCCCAAAAAGGCAGATTATATTTTTCTTGAATGCACCTACGGTAACCGGCTTCATCCAGATATTAATCCCAAAGAGGAGTTGGAAATGTATATTAATACTGCCGTACATAATGGAGGGACTATCATAATTCCGAGTTTTGCAGTAGAACGTGCCCAAAGCGTAATGTATTTGCTCTGGCAATTGAAAGAAGAAGACAGGATTCCTGATATTCCTTATATTATTGATACTCCAATGGGAATTAGCATGTTGGAACTTTTTGTGAATCATAGAAAATGGCATCGGTTAAATGAAAAAGAATTTACTGAGATGTGTAAAATGTTTACCATAATTTCAGATTATCAAGAAACAGTTGATACGATTTATAATAAACAGCCAAAAGTAGTAATTGCAGCGAGTGGTATGGTTACTGGCGGTAGGGTTTTGAGTTATTTGGAGCATTACATTCAATTGCCCGAAACGACAGTAATTATTATTGGTTACCAAGGCGAAGGAACTCGGGGAAGAAAGATGTTAGAAGGAGCAACGGATATAAAAATACGCGGAAGATATTTTGAAGTAAAGGCCAAAATTGTGGGAATAGAAGGGTTATCGGCTCATGGAGATCAAAAAGATTTGATTAATTGGCTTTCAGATTTAGAAGAAAAACCCAAAAAAATCTTTTTGGTACACGGAGAAAATGAACCTGCCGATGAACTTAGAGTGAAAATACAAGAAAAATATGATTTTGAATGTATGGTTCCATTGATGGGGCAGGTCTTTGAATTATAGCCAATCTGTGTTTTTAAAAAAAGTTTAACGAGAGTTTGATTTTTTTTACCAAAATAATATTGCTAATTTTGCCTCGTGAGAATTAAGAAACATATAAGTGTACTTTTAGCATTTTTAATATTGGGTTCCAATGTTGGATTAGCTTTTAATGTGCATTATTGCGGCAGTAAGATTGCTTCTGTTTATTTGAGTCTGCCTAAGGTATCGTCCTTGCAAAATGATAAAGACTGCTGTTCGAAAAAAGCAGTTAAAAAGGATAGCTGCTGTAAAGACAGGAAAATTGTTTTAAAGGGAAAAGCAGATGATAAAATTGTAAAGTCTTTTTCTTTTCAATTTGATTATGTTTTCTTAGTTCCAGTATATCATCCTGCTGTTTTTAATGCTGTTCCAAGTTTTAAAAATAATCTTTCTTCTGCTTATTACTGTGATGCCAATGCACCGCCGCTTTATAAGCTGTACAGCCAATACCTCCTTTACGATAAGTTATAATGTTTAATTGGAGTTGAATCCTATTTTGGGTTTGACAGTTTAATCATTATAATTTTAATCATGAAAATAAATATAGCAATAGTTTTGTTGCTCTTGTTTACGGCCTTTAGTTCCTACTCGCAAGATACTTTGAGGGAAATTAAAGTACAATCTAAACGCAAGAGCCTTCAAAAATCATATACTCTTACCGGTAATACAACACTGATTACCAAAAATGAACTGCTCAAAGCTGCCTGTTGTAATCTGGCCGAAAGTTTTGAGACAAACCCTTCGATAGATGTTAATTTTTCGGATGCTTTAACTGGTACAAAGCAAATCAAAATGTTAGGTTTGACAAGCCCTTATTTGTTGATGACTCAAGAAAATGTTCCTTCCGTTAGAGGAGCTTCACAAGCGTACGGGCTTTCTTTTACGCCTGGACCTTGGATCGAGAGTATCCAAATTACCAAAGGGGCTGGAAGCGTGGTGAACGGCTTCGAAAGTATTTCGGGGCAAATTAATACTGAATTGGTAAAACCATTAACCGAAGTTCCTGTTTTGTTAAACGTTTACGGTTCTACAGATTCCCGGTTTGAGCTAAATGCCAATCTTAATGCGAAATTATCTGATAAATGGGCAACTAGCTTATTGCTGCATGGCAATATTCGAGATTCTAAAATGGATAAAAACGAGGATGGTTTCTTGGATAATCCGTTGCAGAAACAAATCAATCTGCTTAATCGCTATCAATATTATAATGCAGAAACGGGCTGGGTTAGTTTTATTAATTTCCAATTTATGGATGATGCTAAGCTAATGGGGCAGCTGGATTTTAATCCTGATACTGATAAAGGAACAACTAATCATTGGAGGTCTGAAATCGATACTAAAAAGATCGATATTTCCACAAAAACAGGCTATGTCTTTAAGGATATGCCATTTCAAAGTATTGGTTTTCAAAATGCTTTTTCAAGCTATAATCAGAATTCTTATTTTGGGCTGAATGGTTACAATATCAGGCAAAACAGTTTTTATTCGAACCTGATTTTTAATTCAATTATTAACAATGAAAAAAACAAGTTTGCTACGGGCTTGAATTTCACTTATGATAATTATTCTGAGTTTGTGAATGCAACAGATTATAGCAGAATTGATAATACTGTTGGCGCTTTCTTCGAATATACTTTTGATAACCAAGACAATTTTAGTCTGATTCTTGGCGGGAGGGTTGATTATGGAAATCGTTTGGGAGTTTTTGCCACGCCAAGACTGCACATGAAATATAATCCTTGGGAGAAGGGTGTCCTGAGAGCTTCGGTCGGCAGGGGAAAACGTCCCGCTAATATATTTGCTGAAAATCAAAATCTATTTGCCAGCTCCAGAACTTTTGATGTTGTAAACGCTGGAGGTAAATTGTATGGTTTGGATCCGGAGATTGCTTGGAATTACGGCTTAAGCTTTATGCAGGGATTCAAATTGTTTAACAGAAATGGAGATGTGACAGCTGATTTTTATAGAACCAATTTTCAAAATCAAATAGTAGTGGATATTATGCAAAGTCCGCAGCAGGTTGTTTTTCATAATCTGGATGGGGATTCGTATGCAAATAGTTTTCAATTGGAGTTTAATTACGAATTAGCCAAGCATTTGGAACTGCGTTCAGCGTACAAATACTATGATATCAAAACGGATTATTTGTCGGGTAAGTTTCAAAGACCATTGCAGGCAGCGCATCGTTTTTTTGAAAATTTAGGTTATAAAACTGATCTTCTTGACAAAGGGCAACAATGGAAATTTGATTTTACCTACAATTGGATTGGAGAACAGCAATTGCCATATACGGCTTCAAATCCTGTTGCTTATCAACTCTCAAATCAGTCTCCTGCTTATTCTTTGATGAATGCCCAAATTACTAGAACTTTTTCTGATACTTTTGAAGTGTATGTGGGAGGGGAAAATATTGGAAATTATACTCAAAGTCAAGCTATAGTGGATTCGCAAAACCCTTTTGGTTCCAATTTTGATGCGACTATTTTATATGCGCCAGTATTTGGGCAAATGTATTATGCAGGCTTGAGGTTTAAAATTAGATAGTGGCAATGACAATATCAAAAATCAATATCAATATCAATAACAAATTTTAATATAAAATAAATAATGAAAACAAATATTCAAGAATTTAGAAATGATGGCATTAAGAACATTTTTTTAGTTTTATTAATGACTGTCTTTGCATTTTCAGCTCAAGGCCAAGAAAGTAAAAATAAAAATAAAAATGCCAAATATACTACCGAAATAAACGGTAACTGTGAGCAATGCCAAAAGAGAATTCAAAAAGCGGCTTATTCGGTTTCTGGGGTAAAATCAGCTTCATGGAGTGTTGAAACACATCAGTTGAGTGTGATTATCAACGAAGAGAAATGTTCCCTGATAGATGTAAAAAAGGCTGTCGCCAAAGTTGGACATGATACGGATTCTGTAAAATCATCCAAAGAGGATTATGGTAAGCTTCATTCATGCTGTCAGTATGAAAGGCTGTAATTCATTTTTTTACTAAAAGTTTTTTTTAAATTAATTTTTAAAACTTTGGCAGATTATAAAAAAGGCATCAAAAAGGGAATCCAATTTGGTGTTTTTTATTGTTTTTTATTCGTTAATAAAACTTTAAAATAAGGTATTGTATTGTGGTTCACCTAAATTATTATTACTTTCACTGCCTAAATAAAATACAAGAATTTATGAGTAATTTTGAATGGACCCAATTAGTAAATCCCGAATTTTATATAACTTTTACAATTGGTGGCATTCAACTGGGTTTGTATATTGTTTTATTTATTGTTTTTGCCGAAACTGGTCTTTTTGCCGGTTTTTTTCTTCCAGGCGATAGTCTTCTTTTCCTTGCCGGAATTTATAGCCGTGATTTAATTCAGAATATTCTTTTTATAGAAAGCGACTTTATAAATCTTGTGATACTTTCTTCATTGGTCGCTCTTTCGGGCGTTTTCGGAAACATGGTAGGCTATTGGTTTGGTGCCAAAAGCGGGTATTATTTATACAACAGGGAAGATACGTTTTTGTTCAAGAAAAAATATTTGCTCCAGTCCAAAGAGTTTTTTGAAAAACACGGAGGGAAAGCTATTATTTATGCAAGATTTTTGCCAATCGTAAGAACATTTGCTCCTATAGTAGCTGGTATTGGAAGTATGGACAAGAAAAAATTTATGTTTTTTAATATAGTGAGTTCGGTTTTATGGTCTTTTATATTGATATTTTCAGGTCATTATTTGTATGGTTTTTGTATAGATCAGTGGGGAATTGACTTAAAAGAACATATCGAAAAAATAGTGATAGGAATCATTTTAGTATCAACACTGCCAGTTTTTTTAAAGCTGATTAAGAAAAAAGTTATTCATCAATAAAGTTTTAGGAAATAAAACGAACCGTCTTGCTGTAAAAAACAAGGCGGTTTTTTTTATGTAAAAAGGTGTAAATGTTTTTAGATGATTGCAAAAAGGCATAAAAAAATCCGTCAAGAACGAATTCAAGACGGATTTTATTTCAAACCGAATTTGCAATTTTAAGATTACATCATGCCTGGCATACCGCCGCCCATGTGGCCTCCGCCTGCATTTTCTTCTTTAATATCGATCAATGCACATTCAGTAGTCAATATCATACCAGAAACTGAAGCAGCATTTTCTAAAGCTACACGAGTTACTTTTTTAGGATCGATAATACCTGCTTTTAACATATCTACATATTCGTCAGTTTTGGCATTGTATCCATAATCACCTGTTCCTTCAGATACTTTTGCTACAACAACAGAACCTTCAAGTCCAGCGTTTTCAACAATTGTTCTTAAAGGAGCTTCTATAGCACGAGAAATAATTTTAATTCCTGTAGCTTCATCAGCATTGTCTGCTTTCAAGGCATCAAGGGATTGTTTTGCTCTTAATAAAGCAACGCCGCCGCCAGCAACAATTCCTTCTTCGACAGCTGCACGAGTAGCATGAAGCGCATCGTCAACTCTGTCTTTTTTCTCTTTCATTTCTACTTCAGAAGCAGCACCAACATAAAGAACAGCAACACCTCCAGCTAATTTAGCCAAACGCTCTTGCAGTTTCTCTTTGTCATAATCAGAAGTCGTAGTTTCCATTTGGCCTTTGATTTGGTTGACACGATTTTTAATCATATCAGCTTCTCCAGCACCGCTAACAATAGTTGTGTTGTCTTTGTCGATAGTTACTCTTTTTGCAGTTCCCAACATTTCGATAGTTGTGTTCTCTAGAGTATATCCTCTTTCTTCAGAGATTACAGTTCCACCAGTTAAGATAGCGATATCTTCCAACATTGCTTTTCTTCTGTCACCAAAACCTGGAGCTTTTACAGCTGCAATTTTTAATGCACCGCGTAATTTGTTTACTACCAATGTAGATAACGCTTCTCCGTCAACATCTTCGGCAATAATTAATAATGGTTTTCCTGATTGAGCAACTGGCTCAAGAACTGGCAATAATTCTTTTAAAGAAGAAACTTTTTTGTCATACAAAAGGATGTATGGGCTTTCTAGTTCCGCTTCCATTTTTTCTGGATTGGTCACAAAATAAGGAGAAAGGTATCCTCTGTCAAACTGCATTCCCTCTACAACATCTACATAAGTATCAGTTCCTTTAGCTTCTTCAACAGTGATTACACCTTCTTTTCCAACTTTTGCGAAAGCATTAGCGATTAATTCACCAATTACTTCGTCATTGTTAGCTGAAATAGAAGCAATTTGTTTGATTTTTTCAGAATCGCTTCCTACTACTTTTGCTTGTTTAGCAAGATCGGCAACGATAGCTTCAACAGCTTTGTCGATACCGCGTTTTAAATCCATAGGATTTGCTCCTGCAGCAACGTTTTTCAATCCTTCTTTTACGATGGCTTGTGCTAATACTGTTGCAGTTGTAGTTCCATCTCCTGCTAAATCATTGGTTTTTGAAGCTACTTCCTTTACCATTTGAGCACCCATATTTTCCAATGGATCTTTCAATTCGATTTCTTTTGCAACTGTAACACCATCTTTGGTGACGTTTGGTCCACCGAAAGATTTTCCGATAATTACGTTACGGCCTTTTGGTCCTAGAGTTACTTTTACTGCATTTGCTAATGCGTCAACACCGCGTTTTAAACCGTCACGTGCTTCAATATCAAATTTTATATCTTTTGCCATTTTGTTTTGTTTTTTCCTCACCCCACCCCTCACCAAAGAGAGGGAGCAGAGATGGGTATTGTTAATGAATGTTTTAGTTATTCCAATCTCCCCCTTTGGGGAGGTCGGAGTGGATTTTAGATTATTGCAAGGATATCGTCCTCACGCATAATCAGATAATCTTTTCCTTCTAATTTTAATTCAGTTCCTGCATATTTTCCATAAAGGACAGTGTCTCCGATTTTTACAGTCATAGTATGATCCTTAGTCCCGTTTCCTACTGCTACTACTGTTCCTTTTTGCGGTTTCTCTTTGGCTGTATCTGGAATAAAAATTCCTGACGCCGTTTTCGTTTCAGCTGCTACTGGCTCGATAAGAACTCTGTCTGAAAGTGGTTTAATGTTTAATGTCATGATTTTTTATGTTTATATTAAAATTTACTGTTTTTTTCTTTTCAGAAATTATGCCATTGCAGGTAAACTGACATTTTTTCTTATAAAAAAATGCCAGCTTTGACAGGCTGGCATTTTGTGTATTTATTTAAACAAATTATTTTGCTGGACTTGCAGGTGCAGGTGTGTTTCCTGCAGGTGCATTCTGAACTGGAGCATTAGTTTTTGGAGCTGCAGTTTCAGTGTTGTCAATAATTTTTGAATCTGAATCGCTTAAAGTTCCTGTGAAACTCAAGCCGGAAAGTAAGATTAATGCAATTAATATAGTTGCCAATGTCCAAGTGCTTTTGTCTAAAAAATCAGTAGTTTTCTGTACACCACCTAACATTTGAGAACCGCTTATTGTAGAAGAAAGTCCGCCGCCTTTAGGGTTTTGAACCATGATTACTACGATCAATAGAAAACATACTATTGTAATTAAAACTAAAAAAATTGAAAACATACTATTTATTGTTAATTGTTATTTTGTTGTATTATCCTAATATCTTTTATACGGTCTGCAAAGAAACTACTTTTTTCTGGATATTTCAAAATTAATATCTCATAAGCTTGTATCGCTTTTTGATATTTTTTTTGTTCCAAATAAACTTTAGCTAAAGTCTCAGTCATTAAATAAGAATTATCTTCTTTGTTGAGATCCAGGTTTGGAGTAAATACGACTCCAGATTTTATTGGCGGAATCTTTGGGCTGGTTTCTATGAACTTATCTATTAATTCTGCTTTTTTCTTTTTACTTTCATCAATGATAGGTTCCGGTTCTATTGGCTTGCGGGTAATTTCTTTTGGAATTTCCCGAATTATAGGCTGTATTCTCGAAATTTGAAGCCATTGATGAAACGAGTGTGTTTCTGATTTTGAAAAATCTATTGGTTTCCCAATGTCTAATTTTTTTCTGTTTCTGTTGTTTCTTCCTCAATTTTTGTTACTCCAGCCCCCTCAATAGAGTCAAGAATTGACTGTTCTATATTTTTATCGATGTCTATTTTATCAATAAAAAGAGAATTGTTTGGAGGAGTATTAGAATTTGCTTCTTTTATAGAAGTGAGAATCGAGTGTTCTAAAGGAGTTGTCTTGATTATCTGGTGTTCTTCTTTTTGGATAATCTGACTGTCTACTACATTTATATTGAGTAATTCTTCTATTTTTTTCTCGTAGGTTTTTTTCTGGATAGCTGTAAATGATTCCGAAGTTATAAAATCAAATAAAACACTTCGATCCGTAGTATGAGCGGCAACTATTTTCAAAGCAAAATTGTATTTGTAGCTATTTTGATTGTAAAGCCCCTTCAGACGCAACGCTCTCGCACTTTGAAAAAAAGGAAATTCATCCAATACTTTTTCTAAAGCCACAGTTTGAGTTTCGTCGATTTCCTCAGGTTGGTTTAATAAATAATTATAGCTGCTAACGTTCATTTGTTTGAGTATTCTATATTTTAGAATTTAGTTTTCAATGTTAATGATTTAATTTTATACAGTCAATTGTTTTCTGCTGACTGAAAATTGCTGACTGATTACTCTTTTAAATTTACCATTTAGCTAATGATTCATTAAAAATGTCCTGCGTAATTCTTTCGAAAATTTCTTTGATCGCAGCATCTTTTGTTGCTCCTGTTAATTGTTGTGCTGCTGGATAATCGTAGTAAAACTCAAAAGATTTATCGAAGTCGTCTGCTTCTTTATTTTTATTGGTAAACCTAACTTGTACTCTAATTTTTAATCGGTTTTGTGCGGCTTTTTGATCGGCAGTTGCAGTCATTGGACTAATGCGGTAATCTGTAATTTCACCTTCATACGTTAAATCACCATTGTTTTTCACTAAGTGCAGATTCGTCTGATTTTGAATAAGATCCTGCAAAGTTAAGGTAAAAGTTCTGTCTATACCAGGCTCAATCAAATCTGAAGTGTTTGGAAAAAAGTTTACCTGGTAGGTTTTAGCATCAATTTTGCCAGTTCCGGTAAAGTTATAAACCGAACAGCTGTTTAGGATGAATGAACTGATTATTAATAAGAGATAATGTGTTTTTTTCATAAATATGTAAATTGCTACGCCTGTTCGCTATCGCTCGAGTCCAAATTCTATTTTGGTTCAAATTCCAAATGTACAAAAATCGAATTTGTGATTTGAAATTTGTTTTTTTTTGATTCTTTACTTGTGTTATAAATCAAATTGTTTGATTTTTCGATATAAAGTACGTTCCGAAATGCCTAATTCATCTGCTGCGGCTTTTCGTTTTCCTTTGTTTTTTTCTAATGATTTTTTAATCATTTCGATTTCTTTTTGTTCCAGCCTTAATATTTCTTCTTCTTCAATAGTTTCGGCCAAAAGATAATTGTTAGATTCCTGTTCTTCGTAATCCTGTTGTATGCTTTGATTGGACAGATACGAAGTTCTTGGTTGCTCTTCAAAATCTATTTCGCTGTCTTCTTCTTCGGTACCATATATTTTTTTGATAAGCGATTTGTTAGTCTCCTGTACTTTAGAACTTCCGTTTTGCATCAATTCCAATGTCAGTTTTTTTAGATCATGCAAATCACTTTTCATGTCAAAAAGGACTTTGTATAAAATTTCTCTTTCGGTATTAAAATCGCTGTCGTTTTTTTTGTCTTTAATTACCGATGGTAAATTACTGTCTTCGCTTGGCAGATAAGTTTGTAAAGTCGCTGCCGTAATGTCTCTGTTGGTTTCTAATACCGAAATCTGTTCAGCAACATTTCGCAATTGTCGAATATTACCGCTCCAGCGAAATTTTTGTAGCAATAAAATAGCGCCATCATCCAGTTTTAAAGGAGGCATCTTGTATTTGTTTGCAAAATCAGCAACAAATTTTCTAAACAATAAATGAATGTCTTCTTTACGTTCTCGAAGTGGAGGCAAGTGTATGTCAACCGTGCTTAAACGGTAATATAAATCTTCACGGAATTTTCCTTTTTCAATAGCCTTGAATAAATTGACGTTGGTTGCTGCTACGATTCGCACATTCGTTTTTTGAACTTGGGACGAACCTACTTTTATGAATTCTCCATTTTCTAGAACACGTAATAAACGTACTTGAGTGGTCAATGGCAATTCTCCAACTTCGTCAAGGAAAATAGTCCCTCCGTTAGCTACTTCAAAATAGCCTTCACGAGTGCTGGTTGCGCCAGTAAAAGCCCCTTTTTCATGTCCAAAAAGTTCACTGTCAATCGTTCCTTCCGGGATTGCACCACAGTTTACTGCAATATATTTTCCGTGTTTTCGGTGTGATAGGGAATGGATAATCTTTGGTATGCTTTCTTTTCCTACTCCGCTTTCTCCAGCCACCAAAACCGAAATATCGGTAGGGGCAACCTGAATGGCTTTTTCTATAGCGCGATTAAGCTTTGGGTCATTCCCAATAATCTCAAAGCGCTGTTTTATTGATTGTACTGTATCCATTTAGTGTTTATTGTCTCTAATTACACAAATTAGTATTTGTTTGAATAACTGTTCAACTCGTATTTTTTACTATTGGGGTTTTGTTAGCGTATCTTTTTGGATAGCCGTTTTTTCAACTTTGTGCTTTGGAAAATAGTTTCTAATAACATAGAATGTTGTTCCAAATCCAATAATGAAAGTTATTAAAGCGATAAGTATATGTTTTTTGGTCATATAAATGATTTTAGTTTTTTTATTTGCCACAGATTAAAAAGATTTTCATAGATTCTTTATGATCTTATAAGGCATATCTTTTGTATTCTAATGATTTGGTTTGAAAATTTACCATTAATCCTATTTCTGAATTAGCTAATTTTAAATAATTTAAAATTTGCGCAATATGTTCATTAGAGAATTCTTTCACAGCTTTTACTTCTAAAATTATGTCTTTATTTACAATAAAGTCAGCATAAAATTTGTGAGGTAAAATTTTGCCTTTATATTTAATCGCAAATTCTTTCTCCCTTTCAAAAGGAATGTTATTTTCTTTGAATTCTATTTCTAAAGCATCTTTGTAAATGATTTCTAGTAAACCAGGCCCCAGTGTTCTATGGACCTCCATGCATATCCCAATGATTTTATAAGTTTCTTCTTCTCTGTAACCGTTCATATTATTTTGTTTTTTAGCCACAGATTAAAAAGATTTCAAAAAAATCTGTGAAAATCTTTTTAATCTGTGGCCAAAAATCTTAATTCATATCACTCAATCCAATCGCTTCACCTTTTAAAGTTCCGGAGGTGCAAGAATTAATTTTTACATTTACAAAATCACCTATTTTATAATTCTCTTTAGGGAAAACCACCGTAATGCTTTGTGAATTTCTTCCTGAAAACTCCTCAGTCGATTTTTTCGAAACTTTCTCAACCAATACTTCAACCGTTTTTCCGATGAATTCCTGTGAACGAATCAAGGCGTGTTTTTGCTGTAAATCGACAATTTCCTGTAGCCTGCGAAGTTTGGTTTCTTCAGGAACATCATCTTCCATTTTTCTTCCAGCCAAAGTTCCAGGGCGTTCAGAGTAGCTGTACATATAGCCAAAATTATATTTCACATACTCCATTAAACTTAAAGTATCTTGATGGTCTTGTTCCGTTTCTGTCGGGAAACCCGAAATCATATCCTGAGTGATGGCTCCGTCAGGAATAATAGAACGAATTTTATCAATCAATGCCATATATTCCTCTCTCGTGTGCAGACGATTCATTTCTTTCAAAATGCGGTTGCTTCCCGATTGAACCGGCAAGTGAATGTGTTTGCAGATGTTAGGATATTTGGCAATAACGTGCAAAATGCTTTCGTGCATATCCTGTGGATTTGAAGTTGAAAAACGAATACGCATTTTTGGGAAAGCAACCGCAGTCATTTCCAATAATTGGTCAAAATCCACCGCTGTCGCTTTTTGCATTTCGGTCGCACTGACAAAATCCTTTTTCAATCCACCGCCGTACCATAAATAACTGTCCACATTCTGACCTAAGAGCGTGATTTCCTTAAATCCTCTGCCCCATAAATCCTGAATTTCGTTCATAATGCTTTGCGGTTCACGGCTGCGCTCACGCCCGCGAGTAAAAGGCACCACGCAAAACGTACACATATTGTCGCAACCTCTTGTTATCGAGACAAATGCTGTAATTCCGTTGCTCATCAATCGAACTGGCGAAATATCGCCATAAGTTTCCTCTTTGGACAAAATCACGTTTATTGCATCGCGACCTTCTTCAACTTCGCTTAATAAATTCGGTAAATCTTTATAGGCATCAGGTCCCACTACAAGGTCAACAATTTTTTCTTCTTCGAGGAACTGACTTTTCAAACGTTCGGCCATACAGCCTAGAACTCCCACTTTCATCTTCGGATTAATGCGTTTCACCGCATTGTATTTTTCCAGACGCTTGCGTATTGTTTGTTCCGCTTTGTCCCGAATCGAACAGGTATTTACCAAAACCAAATCGGCTTCTTCCAGCACTTGGGTCGTATTGTATCCGTTTCCGGACAATATAGACGCTACAATCTCACTGTCCGAAAAATTCATCGCACAGCCATAGCTTTCTATAAAAAGTTTCTTGGTATTCTCTGGTTTATGTTCTAGAACAAGGCTGTTTCCTTGTTTGCTTTCTTCAATTATCTTTTCCATAGGGCATTTTCAAAGCGCAAAGATAAGGCAAATACAGTGATTATGACAAGATGTCAGCCGAAGAATTAACAACTTTTTATGTCTTCTCAAATTTTGACAATTCAGTGTGGTTTATAAGGAGCTAATTCCCGCTTTCCGTTACAAGTCCTCGTCTCGTTGACAAAATTTTTAAGTGTCTGCAAGAGCTTCTTTCAGTCGCTTTGGAAACACAAAAAATTTAAGTCAACGAGACTCTTGGCTTTTCACTCCACTCGGGGCTAGGGGTTCGGTTTTCAGAATCGTTTTTATCTTAAAGAATAAGTTTAATCTGTTTTTATAAAACCCGAAATTCTTTCAAAAGAAAACCATTGGCAACAGTTTTAAATTCTGCCAATTGATTTTGAATCCAGTTTTCGTCATGTCCTAATTCTTTTGCCAGTAAACGAGCTACTTTGTCAGCACAAGAAATTGCAACTCGTGCGTCCAAAAACAACAACCGGACACGTCTTGCTAAAACATCTTCAACAGTCGTAGCCATTTCATGTCGAATAGCCCAGACAACTTCAGCCAAAGTGTAATTGTAATTTGGGTGTAGTTTTTCTTTTAATTCGGGTTCGTTTTCCTGTAGTTGCAATATAGCGGTGCTGTCTGTTCCGTAAATAAATAAGTGATTTTCAAAATCGATATCACTATTTTTCTTATTTCCGTGAATAGCCAAATACTCGGTCACGCATTTTTTGTTTGGCAACTGATGTGTTGCGATGGCTTTATCTACAATGTCTTCAGCAATTTTTCGGTAGGTCGTCCATTTTCCGCCAGTAATGGTGATTAACCCAGTTTCGGAAACAATTATTTTATGGCTTCTGGAAACTTCTTTAGTGCTTTGTCCTTTTTTTTCCGGTGCAGCCAAAGGTCTTAGTCCTGCAAAAACCGAAAGAACATCGGCTCGTGTTGGTTTTTTTGTCAAATATCTTTGCGCTGTTTCCAGTACAAATTTTATTTCTTCTTCCAAGGCTATTGGTTCAATATCTGATTTTTTGACTAATGTATCGGTTGTGCCCACCACAATTTTATCGTGCCAAGGAACTGCAAAAAGTACTCTTCCGTCACTCGTCTTCGGAATCATTAGTGCATGGTTGCCTAGTAAAAACGATTTATCAAATACCAAATGAATCCCCTGACTTGGAACGATATATTTTTTATAAACCGTATCGTTCATTTTCATAATGGCATTGGTAAATACTCCCGTTGCATTAATTACTGCTTTGCCTTGTATCGTGTATTCCTCTCCAGATTCTTGGTCAACAGCTACAATGCCTGTAATTTGGTTTTTGTTATCCTTTATTAATTGAATGACTTTAAAATGATTGAGTACGCAAGCTCCTTTCTCTGTTGCGGTTTGAGCTAGATTAATGGCTAATCGTGAGTCATCAAATTGCCCATCATGATACAATACGCCACTTTGTAATCCATTTGGTTCAATGGATGGGATTAATTCTAGTGTCTTTTCTCTGGATAAATATTTAGAACTTCCAAGGCTTAATTTACCGGCTAATAAATCGTATAATTTTAAGCCAAAGGTATAAAAATAGCCAGCCCACCAATTGTAATTTGGTATAATGAAAGATTCATTTTTTACCAAATGCCCTGCGTTTTTTTCCATTAAGCCTCTTTCTTTTAGAGCTTCAATAACCAGGGAAATATTACCTTGTTCCAAATAACGAACTCCGCCGTGAACCAATTTGGTACTTCGGCTTGAAGTGCCTTTTGCAAAATCCACCGCTTCTAATAGTATCGTTTTAAATCCCCTGCTTGCCGCATCAACTGCAACGCCAAGGCCATTGGCACCACCGCCGATAATGATGATATCCCAATTTTGGACTTGTTTGAGTTTTTCTAGCTGTTCGAATCGGTTCATTAGGTAGTTCTGTGGTTTAGATTTGGTCTTTTGTAGTAAATCTAACTAATTAATTAAAAATATTTCCTTTTTGAAAATTTAAATTCGGTTTTATTTTTTTATACCTATATATTATATAAAGGCGAAATGTAATTGTATATTTTGTTGTTTTAAAGGTATTTCTTGTGTTTAATGGTTTTATTATTTTAAGGCTGGAACTAGAATGGAATTATTATAAACGAATGAAAATTGAGGTGCTTTGTATGGTCTGATTAGCTCATTTGCCGATTTAATGTGTTTTTAAAATCATTGAAAGGTTGATATTTAAAAAAAAAAATTACTTTTGCGATTCAAATAAAAGCAAAATGGCAAAGAATTTAGTGATAGTTGAGTCCCCTGCAAAGGCAAAAACAATCGAAAAATTTCTAGGAAGTGATTTTCAGGTAGAGTCAAGTTATGGACACATAGCTGATTTGCCCTCTAAAGAAATTGGGGTTGATGTCGAAAACGGATTTAAACCCAAATATGAAGTTTCCTCGGATAAAAAAGCATTGGTGTCCAAATTAAAAGCTTTAGCTAAAAATGCCGATATGGTATGGCTAGCAAGCGATGAGGACCGCGAGGGAGAAGCTATTTCTTGGCATTTAGCGGAAGAGTTAAAACTTAAAAAAGAGAAAACTAAACGTATTGTTTTTCATGAGATTACCAAATCGGCAATTCTTAAAGCTATTGAAAAACCGCGTGAAATTGATTATAATTTAGTTAATGCACAACAAGCTCGTAGAGTTTTGGACCGTTTAGTTGGATATGAGTTGTCACCAGTACTTTGGAGAAAAGTTAAAGGCGGTTTGTCTGCAGGTCGTGTTCAGTCTGTTTCCGTTCGATTGATTGTTGAAAGGGAACGTGAAATTCAAAATTTTACGGCTATAGCATCTTATTCAATTGTAGCTGAATTTGTTAATGAAGCAGGGAAATCTTTCAAAGCAAAACTTCCAAAAAATTTCAATACTAAAAAAGAGGCCGAAGATTTCTTAAAGCAAAATATCGGTTCTATATATAAGGTAGCAGATTTAGAGACGAAACCTACCAAAAAATCACCAACAGCTCCTTTTACAACTTCAACTTTACAGCAGGAAGCAGCTAGAAAATTATATTTGCCTGTTGGAATCACTATGCAGTTAGCACAGCGTTTGTATGAAGCTGGACTTATAACATATATGAGAACGGATAGTGTGAATTTATCTAAAGAAGCTATGGATGCCGCTCAGGCAGAAATTATCAAGTCTTATGGTAAAGAGTTTTCGAACCCGCGTACTTTCGTAAATAAAAGCAAAGGAGCGCAAGAAGCTCACGAAGCTATTCGCCCTACTGATATGTCTCGCCATACCGTTAATATTGATAGGGATCAAGCACGTTTGTATGATTTGATTTGGAAGAGAACTTTGGCTTCTCAAATGAGTGATGCTAAGCTGGAACGCACGAACGTTAAAATTGAAGCGAATAATCATGATGAAATCTTTACTGCTTCAGGTGAGGTTTTACTTTTTGAAGGATTTTTGAAAGTATATCTTGAAGGTCATGATGACGATGAAGAAGAGCAGGAAGGTATGTTGCCAGCAATGAAAGTTAATGAGAAACTGCAAAATAATTATATTACTGCAACCGAAAGATATTCCAGAGCAGCGGCAAGATATACCGAAGCTTCTTTGGTAAAAAAATTGGAAGAATTAGGAATTGGCCGTCCTTCTACTTATGCGCCAACAATTTCTACCATTATCAACAGAAATTATGTAGAAAAAGGAAATCTTGAAGGTTTAGAGCGAAATTATACGCAACTGACTTTGCAGTCTGGTAAATTAGGAGAGAAGTTACTCAAAGAAAATACAGGTTCTGATAAAGGGAAACTTGTTCCTACAGATATAGGTACGATTGTTACTGATTTCCTAGTTAAGAATTTTGGCAATATTTTGGATTATAATTTTACTGCCAAAGTAGAGCATGATTTTGACGAAATAGCCGAAGGAAATATTGAATGGACTGCTATGATGCAAGAGTTTTACAATACATTTCACCCAACAGTGAAAGACGTTGAGGCCAATGCAGATAGAGAAAGCGGAGAAAGAATATTAGGTATCGATCCAGCATCGGGTAAGCCAGTTTCGGTTCGTTTAGGGAAATTTGGACCAATGGCTCAAATTGGAGATGCCGAAGACGAAGATAAAAAGTTTGCTAGTCTTAGACACGAACAAAATATTGGTAATATTACTTTGGAAGAAGCGTTGAACTTGTTTTTGCTTCCAAAAAACTTAGGTCTATATAAAGGAGAAGAAGTGGAAGTAAGTAATGGCCGTTATGGTCCTTATGTGCGGCACGGAAGTGTTTTTATTTCTTTGCCAAGGGGTGAAGATCCATTGGATGTATCGATGGTTAGAGCTCAGGAATTGATTGATGAAAAAGCTATTGCTGATGCACCAATCGCTGTCTATAAAGGCGAAGGTGTTCAAAAAGGAACTGGCCGTTTTGGGCCATTTATCAAATGGAATGGAATCTTTATAAATGTAAGCAAGAAATACAATTTTGATAATCTTTCTCAATCAGATGTAGAAGCTTTGATTGAAGATAAATTACAAAAGAATATTGATAAAGTGCTTCATAATTGGGAGGACGAAGGAATATTGGTAGAAAAAGCACGCTGGGGACGTTCGGTTATAACAAAAGGTAAAATAAAAATTGAGCTGAGCAAAGATGTTGATGCGGCAAAATTGACATTAGCAGAGGTTCAGGAAATGATTGCCAAAAAGACGCCGGCCAAAAAAGTAGCAGCTAAAAAAACAACAGCAGTAAAGAAACCTGTTGCCAAAAAAGCTGTGACCAAGAAGAAATAGAGAATTTGATTCAGTAAATCTTGATTTTATTTCAAGAAGTACAGGAATTAAGACGATAAAGAAATAAAAAAATGGAGTTTGATTTTTTAGTACCATTAGACAGTGAAATTCTAAAGCATATACAAGAATTGTCTGCTCAGCATTTGGGCAGCAAGATTGTATTGCATACTAATGATTCGGTTCCTGATTTAGATAAAATTAATATTGCGATAATCGGTGTTCTTGATAACAGAGGCGATAGAAATGCTAAAGTTGATGTTGATTTAAATGCAATCCGAAAAGAATTATATAGTATGTTTCCCGGTAATTGGAAGGCAAGCATAGCCGATTTAGGAGACGTCCTTGCTGGGAATTCAAAAGAGGATACTTACTTTGCGGTAAAAAAAATTACATCAGGATTAATAAAAAGAAAAATCATTCCAATAGTTATAGGCGGATCACAAGATATAACCTATTCACTTTATAGAGCTTATGATGATTTGGAGCAAATGGTGAACTTGGTGACTATAGATAGTAAGTTTGATTTTGGGAAAGAAAATGAAGCAATAAGCTGTGATTCTTTTTTAACAAAAATTATTGTTGATGAGCCTAATAATCTGTTTAATTTTTGTAATATTGGATATCAAACTTATTATAATTCTCAAGAAGAGATTGACTTGGTTGAGAAACTGTTTTTTGATGCTTATCGATTAGGGGAAGTTTCAAACAATATTTCAATTTCGGAACCAGTTTTTAGAGATGCTGATTTAGTAAGTATCGATTTGAATGCAGTAAAATCTTCCTCTTCGGGGAATTTTGTGAATTTTAATCCGAATGGTTTTAATGGTAAGGAAATATGTTCTTTGTCAAGATATGCAGGGATAAGCGATAAAGTGACATCATTTGGTGTTTTTAATCATAATAGTTCCAAGCAAGAGGCAGTTATTATTGCTCAGATATGCTGGTATTTTATCGAGGGCTATCATTATAGGTCAAATGAATATCCTTTTGGAAGCAGAGAGAATTATTTGAAATATATTGTGCCACTTGAAGAAGAGGATTTAGTTTTTTATAAAAGCGATAAAACAGACAGGTGGTGGATTGAGATTCCGTATGTTTTGAGCTCAAACAATAAATTGAAAAAAAACACGTTATTACCGTGTTCATATGAAGAGTATTTGGCTGCCTGTAATCAAGAAATGCCGGAAAGATGGTGGAAGGCACAAAGAAAAAACGTTGTGTGATTTTTTTGATAGTTTATAATTAATAGTTTTTTAGCAAAAGCGTTAATTTTATGTGAATATTTTAATTAAATGAGCAATACTTACATTTTTTTCAAAAGTATGTTTTTTGTCGTTCTTATTTAGCTCTTCGGCGATAAAATATTTTTTTTTAAGAATTTTTAACATACATTTGACCAAATAATTTAAGGCTCTAAAAAGAATTGTTTTTTTAAAAAAAAATAAATAGGTTTACAGTCTGATAATAATGAATAGATAACCCCAATTTTTATGAAGAATTTCATTGCATTTACGGCAATTTTAACAGTGTTGATTAGCTGTGGCAGATCAAGCGACAAAGGTGAGTTGGTTGGTGTGAAAGGAGCAAAATGGCATCCTGAAAAACCTTATGGAATGACACTAGTACCTGGCGGATCGTATATCATGGGTAAATCTGATGATGATGTTGCCAATGTTGGTGACGCCCCAACAAAAACTGTTACTGTTAGATCCTTTTATATGGACGAAACAGAAATTACAAATAACGAGTATCGTCAGTTTGTGGAATGGGTTAAAGATTCTACAATCCGTCTGCGTTTGGCTATTTTGGCAGAAGATAGCGGGCAGGGCGCTGCAACTGATGGAAAAGGTAAAGGAAAAAATTCAGGCAGTATAGCTGATTATACTTTTAAAGATTCTAATCCTGAAAAAATGACTGCATATGATAAGTATATGTATGATAACTATTATAGTATTGGTACTGATAAGGATCCCAATGCTTTTAAAAGATTAAATAAAAAAGCAAAGCTTATAAAAGATGTTAAAAAATACCCAGATGAATATTATGTTGAAGTAATGGATTCTATGTATTTGCCACTTGAAGCTTCGTATAATGGTTTGAGAACCATGGATGTGAATAAGCTTAAATTCCGTTATAATTGGATGGATATTCAGGCTGCTGCAAAAGCAAAAGTTGGTAAGAGACAAGATTTTATAAGAACCGAAGAGGTAAAAGTATATCCTGATACAACAGTTTGGATTAAAGACTTTAGTTACTCCTATAATGAGCCAATGCATAATGATTATTTCTGGCATAAAGCCTACGGAGAATATCCAGTGGTAGGTGTTACATGGAAGCAGGCAAAAGCTTTTTGTGAATGGAGAACTTTAAATAAAAATATCTGGTTAAAATCTAAGAAAAGCCATTTTGATAATGTAAATTCATTCAGATTACCTACAGAAGCTGAATGGGAGTATGCAGCCAGAGGAGGTTTGGAATCGGCTACTTTTCCTTGGGGTGGTCCGTATACAAAAAGTGATAGAGGCTGTTTCTTAGCTAATTTTAAACCTAATAGAGGTGATTATGCAGCGGATCAGGCTTTATATACAGTAGAGGCTAAATCTTATGAGCCGAACGGATATAATTTGTATAATATGGCGGGTAATGTTTCTGAATGGACAGATTCTGCTTATGATTCAAATTCATATGAGTTCATGTCTACAATGAATCCAGCAGTTATTGATAATTCAAATAAACGTAAAGTAGTAAGAGGAGGATCATGGAAAGATGTTTCTTATTTCTTGCAGGTAAGTACACGTGCATTTGAGTATTCGGATTCAGCAAGAAGTTATATCGGTTTTAGAACAGTACAAGATTATATGGGTACTCAGACTACTAAAAACGGTAAAAAATAATAGAGAATTCCTAAATCAATTAAATAAAATAACCTATAAATTAACTTTAAAATTTTTAAAAGATGGCATTATTGAGCAAAAAAGCAATGAATTTTACCTATGGTATGGGAGCGGCAGTAGTAATTATTGGAGCACTTTTCAAAATTCAACATTATCCTGGAGCAAGTGCGTTATTAATAATTGGTCTTTGTACTGAAGCTTTTATTTTTGCTCTTTCAGCATTCGAACCTGTAGATCATGAATTAGACTGGTCTTTAGTATATCCTGAATTAGCTGGTGGTGAGAAAGCCGATAAAAAAGAAGTTGTTTCTGATGATGCTGACGGAATGTTATCTTCAAAATTAGATGCTTTGTTGAAAGAAGCAAAAATTGACGGTGAATTAATGAGCAGTCTTGGTAGTAGCATTCGTAATTTCGAAGATGCTTCAAGAAATATTTCTCCAACTGTTGATTCAATTGCAGCAACAAAAAAATACAGCGAAGAATTGTCTATGGCAGCTGCCCAAATGGAATCTTTAAATAGTTTATATAAAATACAATTAGAAAGTGCTTCCAGAAATACTGAAGCAAATAAAGAAATAGCTGAAAACGCAAGCAAATTAAAAGAACAAATGCAATCAATGACTGCAAATATTGCTTCTTTGAATAATGTTTATGGCGGTATGCTTTCTGCAATGAGTAATAAAGGATAATTAGTTTTTTAACTATATTTTAATTTTAATAATAAACTAATTAGAAAAAATGGCAGGAGGAAAATTAACCCCTAGACAGAAGATGATTAACCTTATGTATTTGGTTTTCATCGCGATGTTAGCATTAAATATGTCCAAAGAAGTTTTATCAGCTTTTGGATTAATAAACGAGAGATTTGAAACTGCAAATGGTTTAGCATTAACTTCTAATGAGGCTATTTTAGCGGACTTAGATCTTAAAGCTCAAGATAAACCAGAGCAATATCAAGTTCCTAATGAAATTGGTAAAAAAGTAGCAGTAGCTACAACTACTTTTTATAAATATGTAGAATCGCTTAAATTAGGTTTTACTAAAGATATTGTAAGAGAAAAAGATGGTAAATTACCATATGAGACTATGGATAATTCATCAAAATTAGATGAATCATGGTTTAGCGGTGATGGATTGTCAGCAAAAGGGAAGGAAGTTTTAAATGCAATTGAGGCATATAAAACGGCTGTTAAGTCTGCATTGGGAACTGATCCTAAATTCAAGGATATCCTAACTGAATTTAATACTAAATTTAATACTGGAGATATTAAAGATAAGGAAGGTGTTACTAAAAATAATTTAGATTATAATTTTAAGCATTTTCCATTAATTGCTTCAGTAGCAAAATTAACAGCTATTCAAAATGATGTTAATACTATTGAAAATCAAATTTTAGGCAGATTAACTGGTTCAACTGCGGTTGCAGCTGCGTCAATGAAAAACTATACTGCTATTGTAATTCCTGAAAAATCAGCTTTCTTTGCTGGTGAAGCTGTAAAAGGAAAAATCGTTTTAGGACGTTTTGATAAATCTACAGTGCCAACTAAGGTTGTTGTAAACGGAGGTGATTTAAATTTGGCAACTGCTTTACATGATGGTCAAGTTGATTTTAGTTTTGGTGCTGGAAATGTTGGAGAACACGACATTAATGGTAACTTTACTTTTATGGAAGACGGGAAGCCAGTGGCAATTCCTATTATAGGTAACTATGTAGTTGTGCCAAAACCAAATTCAGCAACTATTTCTGCAGATAAAATGAATGTTGTTTATAGAGGTGTTATTAATCCAATGACTATTTCATTTGCTGGTGTTTCCGATGATAAAGTGAGTGCTTCTGCACCAGGATTAAGTCGTGCTGGTAAAGCTGGTAGTTATAACATGAATCCAGGTCAAGGATCTGAAGTGGTTATTAATGTTACAGGTACTTTGCCTGATGGCTCTAAAGTATCTGATAAAAGATCTTTCAGAATTAAAGGTATACCTGCTCCAGTTGGTGCAATCGCAGGAGACGTTGGAACTGTTAAAGGTGCAAAATCCCGTTTAGAAGTTTCTCAAGTTTCTGCAAAATTACTAGATTTTGATTTTAATGTTCAATTGAATGTTGTTGGATTTACATTAAAAGTTGCTGGTCAAGCAGCGGTAATTGTTTCTGGAGACAGAGTTAATTCACAATGTAAAGCTGCTTTAGCGAGAGCAACTAGAGGTGATCAAGTTACGATTTCTGATATTAAAACTAAATTGGTTGGATCTGATATAATGCTTTCAAGAACTGCACCAGTAATTTACGAAATACAATAAATATTTAAGTTACTATTTACTTAAATAACTTAATAATTAATAAAGATGAAGACTAAAAATTTAGTAGTAGTTATTGCATTAGTTGCAGGGAGTTTTTCTTCATTTGCACAGTCTAATTTGCTTAATGCTAAAACTCCTGAGCAAATAGGTGTTAAGACTAAATCTCAAATATCTCTTGATAATGATAAGCCTTTAGCTTATGGTTATGTTGATGATAGAGATATATTAATGGGAAAAACTACTTGGGAGATAATTGATTTGAGTGAAAGATTTAATTTTCCTCTTTATTTTCCAATTGATTCTACTAATATAGGAAAAGACAGAAGATCATTGTTTGATGTTTTAATTAAAGGTATTAAAGCTAATAAAATAACTGAGGTGTATGCTGATGATTATTTTAATACTAAAAAGACATTCAAAGACATGAGCAGTTCTTTCACTTACATTGATACTACAAATGCTGGTAGAGAAGAAGTAAATGCCAATAGAGATTTGTATTATCCAAAAGCAAAATCGTCGATTACTTATAAAACTGTTAAAGGTAAAAAAGTAAAAGTGGTTGGTCCTGCTACTGTTCCTGTTGCTAAAGTTTTAGATGCTCAATTTATTGATAAGAGAGAGCTTACGTCTCAGGATATTACGGGATACAAATTGAAAGGATACTGGTATTTTGACAAACGCCAAAGTGAATTGAAATATCGTTTATTGGGCATTTGCCCGATTGCTCCTGAAGCAAGAGAAGTAGGAACTGAAAATCCTGATTATATTGATTTGTTTTGGATATTTTATCCATCTATTCGTGATTATTTGCATCAATATTTAGCATTCAATGAAAAAAATTCTTCGATGCCAATATCTTTTGATAGAATTTTAGATTCACGTCAGTTCAGCGGAATTATATACAAAGAAGAAAATGTTTATGGCGACCGTCTTATTACTGAGTATGTGAATGAAAACGCTTTGAATCAATTATTGGAATCGGATAGAATCAAAGACAAAATTCGTGACTTTGAACACGATATGTGGAATTACTAATTTCATACATTATTTTAAAAGAAACTCTTACTTAAATAAAGTAAGAGTTTTTTTGTTTTCTTTAATATTTTTTTATTCATGATTGATTATATAATTGTTGGAGCTGGTTTGGCTGGGATTTCATTTTGTGAAAGGGCATTGCTTCATGAAAAAAGTTTTGTTGTTTTTAACAACGACTCTCAAAATTCATCGAAAATTGCTGGAGGATTATACAATCCTGTTATTTTAAAGCGATTTAGTGAAGTATGGCAAGCTAAAGAACAATTGGAATTAATGACTGATTTTTATTCTAATTTAAGTAGCAGGATACCTAATAAGTTTGATTTTAAAGTTCCTATATTAAGAAAGTTTTTCTCTATAGAGGAGCAAAATAACTGGTTTGCAGCCTCTGATAAAGTAGCTTTAGCTCCTTTTTTATCGACTTCTTTGTGTTTTAATGAATATGAAGGTATCGATTCTCCTTTCGGTTATGGAGAAGTACTGCAGACTGGATTTGTAGATACAGCTTCACTGCTTTCTAAGTATCATGATTTTCTGTTGTCTCGCCAACTTTTGCTAAACGAAACTTTTGATTATGATGCTTTAATTGTTGAAGAAGATAGAGTTTTATATAAGAATCTTGAAGCTAAGCATATTGTTTTTGCAGAAGGTTTTGGTTTGCATGCTAATCCTTTTTTTAATGAACTCCCTTTAGATGGGACGAAAGGGGAATTGTTTGTGATTAAAGCTCCTGATTTGAAACTTGATGTCATAGTCAATACCAGTGTTTTCATTTTGCCATTAGGCAATGATTTGTTTAAAGTTGGTGCAACTTATAATTGGAAAGACAAAACTGATTTACCCACAGAAGAAGGAAAAAAGGTATTAATTGACAGGATTAAAGAGATTGTTTCCTGTGAGTTTGAAATAATTGAACACTATGCTGGAGTCCGTCCAACCGTTAGAGACAGGAGACCATTAGTGGGAACTCATTCAGAATATAAAAGGGTTCATGTCTTGAACGGATTGGGAACTCGCGGTGTGATGCTGGGTCCGGCTATGGCCAAAGCGTTGTATGATAATATCGAAAATTGTATCTTGCTGGATAAGGAAATTGATATTAAAAGATTTACCAACAAACGTAAAGGAAAATCGTAATTAGATTTTAGTTGGCGGGTCATATTTAACAAACATGTTGATGTAAATGTTTCTTGACCATCTTAATACTATTGGAAACAATATAATTAATGCAGCAATGATAGCTATGAAAGATGTTTGTATGCTGGATTTAAATATAAGATAAGATATGATAAAAGTGGCAATTCCAACTCCAACATTCAAACCATAGCTTACATACATAGCTCCATAAAAGAAAGAAGGTTCAATCTGATATTTTAGTCCGCAATGGCTGCAATGGTCATTCATTTTGAGTACTGATCCTAAATGTAAAGGATTTTTGTCTACATACATACTCTCATTCATGCATTTTGGACAAGTTCCTGTTAAAATGCTATATAGTTTGGATCCTTTTTTTAACATTTGCAAAAAATTTAATTTTTCTGTTTTTAGAAAGACCAAATTTACTAATTCATAAAGGAATAAAATAATTAATACATGCTTAATATACATAATTTATCGGTTTCGTTTGGTGGTTCATATTTGTTTGAAGAAGTTACTTTTCGATTGGGTGCAGGTGACCGTGTAGGTCTTGTTGGAAAGAACGGTGCAGGGAAATCGACAATGCTCAAAATGCTGGCTAGAGATTTTGCTCCGGATTCTGGAGTGATTTCTCAGGAGAAAGAAATTCGTTTGGGATTTTTGCGTCAGGATATTGATTTTGAAAGAGGCAGAACCGTTTTGGAAGAAGCTTACGAAGCTTTTACCGAAATCAAAATTGTAGAGAAAAAATTAGCCGAAATTAACCATCAATTAGTAACCCGAACTGATTATGAAAGTGAAGAATACAGTCAAATTATAGAAGACCTGTCTGATTACACCCATCGTTTTGAATTGTTAGGTGGTTATAATTATGTTGGGGACACCGAAAAAATTCTTTTGGGTCTGGGTTTTAAAAGAGAAGTTTTTGACAACCAAACTGAAACTTTTTCGGGAGGTTGGAGAATGCGTATCGAATTGGCCAAATTATTATTGCAGTCAAACGATGTATTATTACTGGATGAGCCTACGAATCACTTGGATATTGAAAGTATTATTTGGCTGGAAAGTTTTTTACGCAATTATCCTGGAGTTGTGGTTATTGTTTCGCATGATAAAATGTTTTTAGATAATGTGACGAATAGAACTATAGAAATTTCGCTAGGTAAAGCGTATGATTTCAATAAACCGTATTCTCAATATCTGGAACTGCGTCATGAAATTCGTGAAAAGCAATTGGCTACCCAGAAAAATCAGGCTAAGAAAATTGAAGAAACGGAGAAGTTAATTGAGAAATTTAGAGCCAAAGCTTCTAAAGCCTCGATGGCGCAGTCGTTAATCAAAAAGCTGGATAAAGTAGAACGTATTGAAGTTGATGAAGACGATAATTCGGTTATGAATATTTCATTTCCAGTTTCGAAAGAGCCAGGCAGAGTAGTTGTTGAAGCTGAAAATGTTACCAAAAGTTATGGTGATAAAACGATTCTTAAAGAGATCAGTTTATTAGTAGAGCGCGGCAGCAAAATTGCTTTTGTCGGTCAAAATGGTCAAGGGAAATCGACTTTTATTAAAGCTATAGTTGACGAATTTGAATACCAAGGTTCGATTAAATTAGGTCACAATGTACAATTGGGCTATTTCGCCCAGAACCAAGCCGAATATTTAGACGGTGAGATTACTTTGCTACAGACAATGGAAGATGCAGCAATGGATACAAACCGAATGAAAGTGCGCGATATGCTGGGTTCTTTCCTGTTTCGTGGCGATGATGTAGAGAAAAAGGTAAAAGTGCTTTCTGGAGGTGAAAGAAACCGTTTGGCACTGTGTAAATTATTATTGCAGCCTATTAATGTTTTGCTGATGGATGAGCCTACCAATCACTTGGATATAAAATCTAAGAATGTTTTGAAAGCTGCTCTGCAAAAATTTGGAGGAACATTATTGTTAGTTTCTCACGATAGGGATTTTCTGCAGGGAATGTCTAACATCGTTTATGAATTCAAAGATCAAAAAATCAAAGAATATCTAGGGGATATTAATTATTTCTTGGAACAGCGCAATTTGGAAAACATGCGTGAAGTAGAGAAAAAAGATATTGCTAAAGCGGCAGCTCCTAAAGAAAGCAATAAAGCGTCCTATGAAGATCAGAAAAAAGGAAAAGCTCTGCAAAATAAGTTGAGTAAAATAGAAAGTCAGATTAAACAATTGGAAAAAGACATTCAGCACGATGATAAATTGCTGGCTTCCAATTATGACAAACATATTGAAGATGCTTCTTTTTTTATAGCGTATAACAAAAAGAAAGCAGAATTGGATAAATTACTTTTGGACTGGGAAATTGTTCAGGAAGAAATTGATAATTTTAAATGATAGAAAAGCTCCATTTTTGGAGCTTTTTTTATAAAATTTGGATTATTTTTTTAGGTAATGTGGTTAAAAAAGCAAAACACCTCTCCTTAGCCCCGATTGAAGTGAAAATCCTTTGTGGGCTGGGGTTCAGCCCACAAAGATTGTAACGGATAGCGGGACGATATTTCCTAAAATGCCCAATCTTTCTGCTCCTAAAAAATAATAATCGAGTTTAGGTTTGTATTTAGCATTCTGTCACTAAATAACTTCAATATTTTTTGAATGTTCAATAGCTTCTTCACTGTTTTTAAAATAACAGATTTCAACATTTAATTCTTTTAAATTGTTTAGAGCTGCTATTACTTTTTCTGATTTAGAACTCCCTGTCTGTCTGATATAAACAGCTTTTACATTTACGGGGAAAATTTTACAGATATTCTCATATAAATATGGATCCTCCTGTGAATCGTCGCCTAACAGAACGTATTTCAGATTTGGATAAAATTCCAGAATATGTTTTATTTTTTCAAATTTATGGTTATGGCTTCCTCTGCCTGTGAAAACAAAATCTTTTAAACTAGTTTTAATATCTTTTAGCAATAAAACCGCTCTGGGCAATTGATGAATTTCGGTAAAGCGAATTATAAAAGTATATAAATTCCATTCACTGCTTGATACATAAAAAAATGCATTCTGTTCGTTTTTATTATTTCTGCCTGCAGAACTTAAGGCTTGATAATGGGAAACTACATTTCGGTAGATTTTTCTGCTGTTTACATTTCTAAACAATAAGACATACAGTTTTTTAAAAGGATTTGATGTGTACGAAACTAAGAAAGTGTCATCAATGTCTGATATAATTCCAAGACTGCCTTGAGTAGGGCGAATATAACTTCCTTTTTCTGCGATGCTTTCATTATTGTGTATAATGCTTACTTCATAATCAATCCAGCCAAAACCAACTGCAGCATCAACAGGAATGCAAAATTTAAAATAACCGTCATTTAATGTTCTTGTACGGATTGTTGAATTTTTATACTTTAGATACACATCAGCATTTGCTTGTGTTTTTGTTCGGAATAAATTAATTATCGCTGCCGCATTTTTGAAATTATTTTTTTTATAATCATAATCCTTGACTTTGTTGGAATTAAATACATGCCCCATAACAATGAGTTCCTGTTCATTGGCATATCCACGGTATAATTTTAAAAAAGGCTTCATGTGATATGATTGGTTTTATTATCATTAAATTTATTGTTTTTAATTTACATACTAACCCAAATTATGAAAAAGAGTATTATCATGGTAGTAAATCCAATATCAGGCGATGTTGATAAAACTCAATTTGTAGAGGAGGTCAGTTTTTTTACAGAAAAAGAAAATTTGGAACTCATTTTATATGAAACTACTGGAGAGGGCGATTTAATTAAGATAAGAGAACTATATAATAATTATCAGCCTGAAAGAATTTTAGTTGCCGGCGGTGATGGAACTATAAAAATGGTTGCTGAAGCAATAGAAAAACATGATGTAATTCTCGGAATTTTACCAGCTGGCTCCGCAAATGGTCTGTCGGTCGATTTGAACTTGCCAACAGCGCTTGATGATAATCTGAAAATCGCTTTTTATGGTAATTATATCGAGATGGATATGATTGCTATCAACGGTAAAAAAAGCCTGCATTTGAGTGATATCGGATTAAATGCTGATCTTGTTAAAAATTATGAAAACAGCGAGATACGTGGTATGTGGGGATACGCTATTCAAGCCTATACAACTTTAAAAGATATGGATGATCCTTTTGAAGCAACAATCACTGCCAACAATCAAACCATTAAATGTGCGGCCAGAATGATTGTAATTGCTAATTCGCAAAAATATGGAACAGGAGTTATAATTAACCCAGAGGGTTCAATGAACGATGGGAAATTTGAATTAGTAATTCTTAAAAATTTGGATTTGATTGTTTTTGGAAAAATCATCACTGGAAATATGCCGATTGAGAATGATGATATTGAAATAATCTCTACCGACCGAGCTACTATACAAACTAATATTCCTGTAAATTTCCAAATTGATGGTGAGTATTGCGGAGTCGAAAGTCTTTTGGAAATCTCTATTTTGCACAAACAATTAAAGGTAGCTGTTGCTTAAATTTCGTCAATTATTTAAATGGATTTCTTTCCTGCCAGACAATTTCTGGTTCTAATTTTGGAAATATTTTAGGAACATGTTTGTTTATTTTGGAATTACTGTGTTCCATAAAACCAAACATTTCCATTGGTTTCGCCCCAACAGAACTTTTTATTTCTAAAGCTGTTCTGGAGAAAATAATTTCTTTATAACCTTTATTGATCGAATAGGCAATCATATCATAAAGCATATTTAAATACAGCATTCTTTCCTTTTGAACGGTGTCGTCATAACCTAAAAAATAGGTATCTATCGTGTTGCCGTTTTTGATTAATGTGTTGAAACCGATAAGCTTTTCGTCCAAAAAATAACCATAAAATAAGAAATTGTCTTTCAGCGTTTCTTTAAAAATTCTAAAATGATTTTTGGTCAGGAAGAAAGTATTAAAAGGCGCATTCTGGGCAACATGATGGTATAAGTCATAAATAGCCGTTTCATGTTTTATGATGTCCTCCAGATGTAATTTTCTTTTTTCAATCCCTTCCGCTTTTTTTCGCGCTCTTTTGTACTGATCCCGGTATTTTTTGGTCAGTGAATCAATATAATCCTGTTCAGTCTTCCATTCATCCAGAATGGTAAAGGTCATGTTGGGCTGAATGCGGTATTTATAGTCTTTTCTAAAAGCGTCAGAGGCGAAGTTTTCGGCATCTTTTTGTGTATAATCTTTAAAAGTGGTGATATGCACTTTTTTGCCCATCGATTTAAACTTCAATTTTAAATTGGCAGTTGCTTTTTTTAAGGTTTTAATGCCCTCTGTTGGAGTAATTGAGTCCGAAAAAACATAAGAGTTTTGACCAGTAAGCATGTTGTTGCCGATGAGCAGCACATGAGAAGCAAAATTTTTCAGAACAAATTTCCGAACACTGGCTTTAACACAGCGGTCTCTGTCGCCAAAAGATTCCAATTTATTTAAATCCAAAAATTGCGAGATTGCTATTCCCACTAAATCTTGATCCTTAAAAATTCCAATATAATGGCAAATCATGTTGCATGGAGCCGATTTTTCTAAAATTTCAAAATAATCCTTGGACAAAAAAATATTTTTACATCCCAGATCATCCCAGTTTTCTGGAAGTTGAGCTGTGGTTTCGTAAATCTGATATGAAAGAGTTGTTTTCAAGCTGGACAAGTATATTTTTTCAAATTTAGCAATAAAGTTAGTTTAATGGAGAATAGTTTTAAAGTTTCTGAGTTACTAAGATTCTAAGTCTCTAAGCTTAATTTGGAGCAGAAACATTTAGCATTTTTGTCATTATCTAAAAAAGAAAGATAGTAAATAGTTACAGTATCTGGCAATTCTAAAAAATTAACCGCAAAGGATGCAAATCTTTGTGTGTATAGTGCTTCCTTTTGCGCACTTTTCGATTAAAAATATCTGTGTAAAATTGTTTCAAGCTCCAAATTTAGCATTTCAAAAACTTAGCTTCTTAGAATCTCAGATTCTTTTCCTTAACTTTATAGAAAATAAATGATTTATGAAAACATATACAGAAGAATCAGCGAGCCCTTTTCTGGAAAATTTAAAGGAGTGGCATTTTAAAGAAAATGCAATCGAGAAAGATTTTAAGTTTAAGAATTTCACACAAGCACTTGGTTTTATTGTACAAGTGGGAGTGTTGGCCGAGAAGATGAATCATCATCCAGAGCTTTTTAACGTATATAATAAAGTGAATATTCGTTTGAATACACATGATTCAGGTGGAGTGACATCAAAAGATTTTGAATTGGCCAGCCAAATAGAAGCATTATTTCAATAAAAAAAGCCTTATTTCTATGCAACCAGAAATAAGGCTTTCTTTTATACTTTGCTTTAAACCCATCCGCAAATCAAAGATCCTATGATAGTCAAGCTAACTATCCAAAATCCTGCATGAATCCAAATATATTTCCAAGATTTTCTTTCAAATAAACCGTTTATTCCAATTATTGGTAAGGCAAAAAATAAACCGGACATAAATCCATGCAAAGCCCCATGCTTGAATGTTCTGTAGGCAGTTCCATAATCGGCCATGAAGGCTTTAAATGAAGGAAGTGCTTCATTGATTTTCGGTGGTCCTCCAATCATTCCCATCGCTCCAGTTTGATGGATTGTTAATGACATTTCAATCATGACAATAAATAAAGAGAAAATATAGGTCAGACCAAAAATCTTCAGCATGTTTCCTTTTTGAAGTTCCTCTTGAGTGAGACCAGTTTCTTTCATCCATATAGTTCCAAATACTTTTGGGTTATACCAGATAAATCCAACTACCAATGTGGTTAATGCGCTTACAAAAATTGCAATACAATTCATTTCCATAATTAAAGGTTTTAAGGTTATACATCAAATATAATTTAAATTTTTGAAACATAATCATGTTTTATTAAATATTGTAGCTTTTGGATTATAATAAAAAACAAAAAGTGTATTTTATCGATAAAATTTGCATTTTAATGAATTTATGAGTTACTTTAAATTGTTAAACCTAAAAAATAAAGATGATGAAAAATGTTATTGCATTATTTTTGACGGTTTCGTTTTCTATTTCCTTATTAGCAAATATTTCAAATAGTGAGAGAGATATTTTGGTTAAGTTATATCAGAAAACAAATGGCAGTCAATGGGTTGTAAAATGGGATTTGAATGCTCCAGTTTCGACTTGGCATGGAGTTAAAATCGAAAATGAACAAGTGATAGGAATCAATCTTTCGGATAATAATTTAGTAGGGATTTTACCGATTGAGATAACTAATTTAAAAAATTTAACAGAATTAAATTTATTTAAAAATCAGATTTCCGGAACAATACCACAAAACATTGGTAAATTAAAAAAACTGCAGGAGTTAAACCTATCGTTTAATAAATTGACAGGTTCTATACCAAATTCTATTTGTAAAATCCAGCATTTAAAAACTTTAATCCTTTTCATGAATAATCTTTCTGGAGAGTTGCCAGGTGAAATAGGGAATTTAAAAGAACTGGAAGTTATTTCTTTATTTAATAATCAATTAAGTGGAGAATTTCCAGTGTCATTATATGAATTGAAGCATTTAAAAGAATTATCTGTGAGCAGCAATGAATTTTCCGGACATATTAGCAAGAATATTGAAAAGTTAGTTTCATTAGAAAAATTAAGCTTATTTGATAATAAAATGAGTGGGCAAATCCCTTTCAATATTGCTAAGTTGCAGAATTTAGAAAAAGTGAATTTAGCTTATAATTCTTTTTCCGGTTATGTGCCAGCTATTTTGGCAGAAAAAAATGGTTTCAATCTTACAATGAGAAGTGAATCTGGTGTTGCATTTAAATTGGAAGTTATGAATACCTCCAAAGGAATTCTGGCAGCTGATGAATAAAACAGAATGGTTGATAAAATTTGTAAGTTATTGTTTGTAGTTTGATTTTGAGTTTTAAGCGTTATAATTTTTTAAAATTATAACGCTTTTTAAATTAATATACTTCAGTAGGATTTGTGTCAATTCATTCTTTAAGAATATGTATTTCCAGATATGAAATATTTTAAAATCAGCGCTCTTTTCAAATATTTTTAATAAAAACATTACTTTATGGTTTCTATCTTAGAAATATTTCATTGAATGAAATAAGAAGTAATGTTTTGATATTTAATATATTATATGTTTGTGTATCTGTGTCTGTTTGCTGTTTTATTCAAATTAATAATTGGTTTGCAAAATGTTATGTTTTTTTTTGGTGGTTTTAAATATTAATTATAAGTTTGTCTATAGAAATAGTATAGTTTAAAAACGATATTAATCATTAACACTTATATTTTGAAAACAATCAAAAACACCACTTTTTTGATCATGCAAGGATCTTCATCATTCGACACTCTTAGTCGAATGTGCTGTTGCTGTTAGAGTTTTCAATTTATCCCAATTTACATTTCCGAATAATCTTTTTAAAGTAATTTATTGAAACAAATAAATTATTTTGGATGTTTGTTTATATGCTTTTTCCCTAAAAAAACAATTTAATACTAATAATTAAAATAGAAATAAAATGAAAATACTAATGTGCTGTAGATAAAAAAAGCCATTTCTGCGGCAACAGAAATGGCGAGTTTAAAAAAGAAATGTTCATCTCAAAAAGGATAGAAAGCTGATTTAATCTGCCTTCAGGACTCCTTATTTATTAAACCAAAACAAAGTAATGAAAAAAATATTATATAATCTTTCTTGGTTAGGTATTTTTCTGTTTTCATTTGGAATCCAGGCACAAGATACGAAACCCCTTATTCAGTCTAAACTTGACGGAACAGTAGTTAATAAAATCTCAAATTTACCAGTAGCGGGAGCTTCTGTAATTATTAAAGGAACCACCCACGGAGTGGTAACCGATGCAGAGGGTAAATTTTATTTTCAAACTGGACAAAAATTTCCATACACCTTAATCATAACTTATATTGGCTATAAAAAAGCTGAAGTTATTGCAGATGGAAGTCCGCTTATTGTCAATTTAGAGGAGGATCTTCAAGAGTTGAATGAGCTGGTGGTTGTAGGATATGGAACTCAAAAGAAAAAAGATATCACTGGTGCAATATCATCGATTCCAAAAGCAAATTTGGCTCAGGTTACTTCCTCTGCCGACAATTTATTGCGCGGAGCGATTCCAGGAGTTGTTGTAACCCAAAGTTCAGGCCGTCCAGGGGCAACTTCCAGTGTTCGTATTAGAGGAGGGAATTCAATTACAGCAGGTAATGAACCGCTTTATGTTGTGGATGGAGTATTAATCTACAATGACAACAGCAACGGTACGGCTGGAGTTACTTATGCAGGAGCTGGAGTAAATGTACTTTCAACAATTAACCCTGCCGATATTGAGTCTATTGACGTCTTGAAAGATGCATCGGCAACTGCGATTTATGGTTCCCGTGGTGCAAATGGTGTGGTGCTTATCACAACTAAAAAAGGGACTAAAGGACAGGACAATATTTCCTATCAAGGTTATTTTGGAATTCAAAATGTGTCAAAAAAGATAGATTTATTAGATGCGAGCCAATGGGCAAGCCTGCGAAATGATGTTCAGGCAAGTATTGGTCAAGCGCCATCTTTTTCGGCTACTCAAATTGAAGCTCTTAAAACATCAGGAGGATATGACTGGCAGTCGGCGGCTTTTAATTCGGCAGCTCCTGTTCAGAACCACCAATTAACATTTTCGGGAGGTGATGACCGCTCCAGATATGCAGTTTCATCAGGTTATTTTAATCAGGAAGGAATAGTAATAGGGTCTGATTTTAAACGAATTTCTCTTCGTGCCAATTACGAAAGAAACTATTCTCAGGCTTTTAAATTTGGTGTAAATGCAAATTATAGCAATTCAATATCAAATGGAGTAGGAACTAATGGAGGCACTGCTGCCGGAAGAAATCCAAATCCATTGGTTAGTATCCTGCTTACTGCACCGGTAGTTCCAATCCGGAATGATGACGGAAGCTATAATGTAACCAATAATCCTTATGCAACATCAGTTAACGGTTACGTACCCAATCCGATTAATGATTTGGGAAATACTGTAAACGAAACTAAAATCAACAGAATTTTGACCAGTTTGTTTGGAGAATACAAAATCAACAAAGAAATTACGGCCAAAGTTGCTGTTAGCGGTGACGTAATTAACACCAAACAAAACTATTATGCACCATCGAATACAACGACTGGTGCTCCAACCAAAGGACTTGCTTCTTCTGGTGACAGACTGGTAAGTTCAGTATTGAATGAAAATACTTTGAATTATAATACCCATTTTGGAGAGGATCATAAATTCTCTGCTTTGGCTGGATATACACTTCAATATACTCAGGGAGAAGTGGTGAATGCAGGAGCAAATACTTTTGTAAATGATGCCAATACTTACAATGCGTTACAGGATGGTGTGGCTGTAAAACCTTATACAGAAGCATTCGAAAGCGTATTGAAATCGTGGCTGGCCAGAGCAAATTATTCTTATAAAGGGAAATATAATCTGACAGTATCTGCGCGTGCAGATGGTTCTTCAAGATTTGGTACTGAATCACTTTGGGGCTATTTCCCTTCAGCTGGATTTTCCTGGAACATCACAGAAGAAGATTTTGCCAAAAACATTAAAGGGATAAGTGATGCAAAACTTAGGCTGAGTGCTGGAACTACAGGGAATCAGGAAATTGGAAATTATCTTTCATTAGCTTCTATAGGGTCTGTTAATTATGCTTTTGGAGGTACATTGCAAACTGGATTGGCACCAACCCGTTTGGCAAATCCAGATTTGAGATGGGAAAAAACAGATCAGTATAATATTGGTTTAGATTTATCATTATTGGACAGAAAAATAAATTTTGTTTTTGATGCATACTATAAAAAAACAAATGATCTGCTTATAAGTGTGCCAGTTCCATTAACTTCAGGATTTGCTACAGTACTTCAAAATATTGGTGGTGTAGAGAATAAAGGTATTGAAATTGGTTTGATCACCGAAAACATCAAAACAGAAACGTTTTCATGGAATTCTAACTTTGTTTTTTCTGCCAACAGAAATAAAGTATTGGAAATCGGAAATGGAGTGAATCAATTTTTCCCGATAGTGCCAAATGGTTCTTTATTACAGCAACAACCCGTAACGGTTAAAGTGGGATTGCCACTAGGAACTTTCTGGGGATACAAAACCAATGGAATTTTTCAAACTCAGGAGGAAGTTAATACGCAACCTAAGATTAACAGTCTTGCCAATACAAAAATTGGAGACAGAAAATACGTAGATACCAATGGAGACGGAATAATTACAGCCCTTGACAAAGGAGATCTTGGAAGTTCACAGCCTAAATTTGTTGGAAGTTTCAGCAACACCCTTTCTTACAGTAACTTCGATTTGAGTTTTTCGTTCCAGGGTGCTTATGGAGGAAAAATATTTAACGCGCTAAATCAGCAATTGGAAATTTCTACTCTTGGAACCAATGCTGCTGCCACTTTATTAGATCGTTGGACTCCAACTAACCCAAGCAATGAAATCCCAAGAGCTACAAGTTCTCCACTCGGAATTGTTTCGGAACGTTATGTGGAAGATGCTTCTTTCTTGAGATTAAAACTAATTACTTTAGGATACACTTTCCCAAAAAGCATTTCTTCAAAAATTGGAACTAAGAGTATTAAAATATACGTATCTGCCGAAAACTTATTTACATGGACTAAATACACAGGCTATGATCCAGAGGTAAGTTCTTATGAACAAAATAATTTATATCCCGGAATTGACTTTGGCGCTTATCCAAATTCTAAAACATTCATTACGGGCTTGAACGTAACTTTCTAAGTAAAAAAATATAACAATGAAAAAGATAATAATAACATTCATATTAAGTACAGGTTTATTTGTATCGTGCACGGATCTGGAGGTAACGCCGACCTCTTTTATAACCGAAGAAAATTTCTTCAAAACCCAGGATGATGCTGTGGCCAGTGTGACTGCAGTTTATGCTTCTCTAAGCCTTGACTCGGGTGAGCAGAGTTTATTCGGAAGAAATCTTTATTTCCTGACAGACATGGCTTCTGATTATGCTGCAGCCGGAGTTTCGGCGACGAATCCTCAGGTAAGAGCTTTAAGCAGCTTAACCCATGATGCCACTTCAGATCGTGTTCAGGTAGCTTGGCGTCAAATTTACAATGGTATCAACAGAGCCAACATATCTATTGATAATATTTCTAGAGTATCAGGGTCAGAAGTAGTAAAAACTAGATTGATTAATGAAGCTAAATTCATTAGGGGGTTATTGTATTTCCAAGCCGTTCGTCTTTGGGGTGGAGTTCCAATCGTTTTGCATGAAGCCACTTCTATTAATGTAGAAAGTTTAAAATCAAAAAGAGCGTCTGTAGAAGAAGTTTATGCTCAGATTATTTTGGACTTAAAAGATGCTGAAAGCTTACCGTCAGCTTATCCGGCTAATGAAGCTGGAAGAGCTACATCAGGAGCAGCAAAAGCTATTTTAACGAAAGTATATTTGACCAGAAAAGATTGGACAAATGCAATTCTTAAAGCAAAAGAAGTGATTAATGGCGGATATGGATATGCGCTTTTTGAAAACTTTCAGGATATATTTACGAAAACAAAAAAGAACGGCAAGGAACATATTTTTTCTGTTCAGTTCGAACCGAATCAAGCAGGAAACGGTTCCAGCGGAAGTACTTTTCAGGCAACATCATTTACCGGATTTACAGCAACTGAACCAGCAGATATTATTTCGGATGTAGCTTTGTTCTATGATATTTATGCCGAAGGAGATGTTAGAAGAGATGTGAGTTATAAAAAACAATTATTGAATCCTGCTACTGGAACATTGTATACTTTCCCAAAGCCAATTTTCGGCAAATATCTTGATTTGACCAATTTAGCTACACCGTCAAATGTGGCTATCAATTTTCCAATAATCCGTTATGCGGATATCTTATTGTCTTTGGCAGAAGCTATTAATGAAAAAGACGGAGCAACTTTAGAAGCTCATGAACTTGTGAATCAGGTAAGAAGAAGAGCTTTTGGAAAAGCAATCTCAACACCGGATGTAACTGTGGATTTAGTAGGTCTTACAACGTCTCAATTAAGAGAAGTCATTCGCGAAGAGCGTAAAAAGGAATTTGTCCAAGAGGGGCAAAGATGGTTTGATTTAGTACGCTGGGGAACTTTGGTTACCGAAATAAAAAAAGTAACGGCTAAAAACTCTGTTTCAGAAAGAAATAATTTATATCCGATTCCGCAGAGCGAAAGAAATATTGACCCGGTAGGTTTACCTCAAAACCCTGGATATTAATTAAAAACCTTACATACGAGTAAATAAAATGATTAAAAAACTGTTCATTCTTGCCCTGTTGGTTGTTGCACAATTTCAGCTATTTGCACAGAAAAAGCAACCTAACATCATCGTCATTTTGGCGGATGATTTAGGTTTCTCAGATATTGGTGCTTTTGGCTCAGAAATTAAAACTCCAAACTTGAATAAACTCGCTAAAAACGGGCTTATTCTAAAGCAGTTTTATAATGCGGGGCGTTGCTGTCCTTCACGGGCTTCATTGCTCACGGGTTTGTATTCTCATCAGGCAGGTATTGGAGACATGGTTCAGGACAAGGGATTTCCGGCTTATCAGGGATATTTAAACGAACATTGTATCACGATTGGGCAAGCACTCAAACAGGCAGGATACAACACTATTGTTTCCGGAAAATGGCACGTTGGTTTAGTACCATCAGCCTGGGCGGTGAATCGGGGGTTTGATGATTCTTTTACTTTACAAAACAATGGGAGCAGTTATTTCAACTCGGAACCTTTATATAACGACGGAAGAAAAGTTACTTTTTTGAAAGGAGATAAAGAAATTATTCGCACGGATACTTCTACTTATTTGACTCAGGAAATAACCAATTTTGCCCTTAATTCTTTAGAAAAACAACGAAATCACCAAAAGCCTTTTTTTCTGTATGTGGCTTATAATGCCCCGCATTGGCCCATTCAGGCATTGCCGGAAGATATTGCAAAATACAAAGGCAAATACCTGGGAGGCTGGGATAAATTGAGAGCAAGACGTTTTGAAAAATTAAAAAAACAAGGAATCATTGATAAAAATTGGGACTTATCAAATCGTTTTGAAAAAGTGCCGGATTGGGAAAAACTAAGTGCCGGAGAAAAAGACAAATGGGATACCCGAATGGCAATTTACGCTGCCATGATCGACCGAATGGATGCCGGAATTGGAGAAATCCTGCAGAAAGTAAAGTCTTTGGGAGAAGAAAATAATACCCTTATTCTTTTTCTTTCGGATAATGGCGGAAGTGCCGATGATGTGAAAAATTGGAATTATGTTACACAAAAAAATGGAACAGCAGGTTCGGTTGCATCGATTGACAGTTACGAAAGTCCTTGGGGAAATGTGAGCAACACGCCTTTTCAATTATTCAAAAAGAACACCCATGAAGGCGGTATTGCTTCCCCTTTTATTGCTTATTATCCAAAGCATATTAAGGCAGGTACACTAAGCAACAGAGTAAGTCATTTGATTGATATTTTTCCAACTTGTCTGGAGTATGCCGGTTTTCAATATCCTGATTTTTTTCGAGGAAAAAAACTCACGTCCTTAGAAGGTATTAGCTTAAAAAAGGAATTTGAAGGACAACAATCTGATGCACATGAAGCTTTATTTTGGGAACATGAAGGCAGCAAAGCAGTAAGAAAAGGTCAGTGGAAAGCAGTAGCCGAAAACAATCAGCCCTGGGAATTGTACAATCTTGCTACAGACCGGACAGAAACAAAAAATGTGGCAAAATTAGAACCAAAACTGCTACAAAACCTGATTGAATTACATCAACAATGGTCAATAAAAGTAGGTGTAGAAGATTGGAATAAAATAAAATAAAATTTTAGTTTAAAATTATACTAAATACATATAACAAATAAAATATTAAAAAAAGAAATTATGAAAAAAATTAAAATTAACTCAAAAATCAAAAATCCACAAAAAGGGCTTTTGATTACTGCATTGCTTGTTGCACAGCTGGGCTTTGCACAAGAAAAATCAGAATTTAAAGGTACAATTGGAAAAACCTTAGCCGATTCTAAAGAATACTGGCCAGAACCTGTAAAAGCTCCTGCCAGCGCTCCAAATATTGTTTGGATTTTACTGGATGATGTAGGATTTGGAGCCTCAAGTGCTTTTGGAGGTTTGATCAGCACACCTACTTTTGATAATTTGGCCAATAATGGTTTGCGCTATACCAATTTTCATACTACGGCAATTTGTGCTCCTACCCGTGCAGCATTATTAACCGGCAGAAATTCCGGACGAGTTCATGAAAGTGGTTTTTCACACACTATTCTATCAGCAGGATTTCCTGGCTGGGACGGAAGAATTCCATCAGACAAAGGAACAATTGCTGAGATTTTAAGAGATAAAGGATATAACACTTTTGCTGTGGGTAAATATGGATTAACTCCTGATGAAGAGGCTACCGATGCAGGACCTTTTGACAGATGGCCAACAGGAAAAGGATTTGAACACTTTTTTGGTTTCTTAGGATCACAAACCGATCAGTACAAACCTGATTTAGTAGAAGACAATGCACATGTAACACCTGATGGACGACATTTAACCGATCAGATTACTGATAAAGCTATTAGTTATATTACCAAGCAGCATAAAGCAGCCCCGGATAAACCATTCTTTTTATATTATGCACCGGGAGCAGTTCATGCACCTCATCAGGTAGATAATTCGTGGAGTGATCCATATAAAGGAAAATTTGATGAAGGCTGGGATGTCTATCGTGAAAAAGTATTGGCGAATCAGAAAAAACTGGGTGTAATTCCTGCTAATGCTGTACTACCGGGACGCAATCCGCTTATTACAGACTGGAAAAAACTAAGTACGGATCAAAAGAAAGTATATGCCAGATTTATGGAAGTATATGCAGGATACCTTACTTATACGGATCACGAAATTGGAAGAGTAATCAATTATTTAAAGGAAAGCAATCAATTAGACAATACCTTGATTTTTGTTGCAATTGGTGATAATGGAGCCAGTAAAGAAGGTACTTTGCAGGGTACAATAAACCAAAAACTTTTTTCACAAATCGCTGATGAAAAAAATCTTCAGGATAATTTAAATAATATCGGAGAAATTGGAACTCCACAAGGTTTAAATACAAATTATCCTTTAGGCTGGGCACAGGCAACCAATTCCCCTTTTAAAAATTGGAAACAAGACGCACATTCAGAAGGAGGAACCCGTAATCCGCTGATTGTTTTTTATCCGAAGGGAATTAAGGAAAAAGGAGGAATCAGAAATCAATACAGCCATGTAACTGACTTACTTCCAACAACATTGGATATTGCAGGAATTAAAGCTCCGGAATATATCAGAGAAATTAAGCAGGATAAAATCCAGGGTTCCTCATTTCAGGCTTCTTTAGATAATCCAAAAGCAGAATCATTGCATAAAGTACAATACTATTACATTTTTGGAAACAGAGCCATTTATAAAGATGGATGGAAAGCCGCTGCGGCTCATTTGCCTGATTCGTTTGCTGTGAAAAACAGTTTGGGTAAAAATGAAAAACCTGCACCAAGTAATTTTGACACAGATGTTTGGGAATTATACAACCTAAATGAAGATTTTAACGAGCGTAATGACCTGGCAAAAAAACATCCTGAAAAATTAGCCGAGCTTAAAAAACTGTTTGATGAGCAAGCCAAAGAGAATAACCTTTATCCGCTAATTGACTGGCAGGATGTATACAACAGAAGAATACATAATACCGGAGCAGATAAAGATAAAACTGTTCAGGATTTGATTCAGCAAGCAAGCAAACCCGGTGGTACTAATTAATAAATAATATAAGAATTCAGGTCTTTCAATACCTCTAAAGACCTGATTCTTTTTAAATCAAATTATCATGAAACTAATAGATTTTCAAATCATAGGAAAAAAGATTGTTGTGGGAGCAATTCTCTTTTTAGTACCGCTGGTTGTTTTGGCTGGAGGTTTAGCAATAATTAATCAATTTTTAAAATAAGAAATCATGGCAACAGATTATAATTCAAAAAGCAAACTGACAAGAGATTTGAGCATTAGTCTTTTGTTATATACATTGCCGGTATTGGCAATTTATCTATATTTCAAATTAAGTAATGGCGTTGTAAGCGAATCACATATTTCATTACCATCTTTTTTAGAATTTACAAAACTGGCATTCGAAAATATCCGAACTTGGGGATTAATCGTTTTTATGCTGATTTTGGGAGCAGTTGAATTTGCTGCAGGTTTATATGACGATCAATGGACTGGCACGGAACGCAAAATAGACATTGTTAGTTTTTTAGCACCAAAATTGATTTTACCTCCGGTAATCACTTTTTTCAGCTTAACTGCGTTGCCGTATTTAATTCCTAATCTTGCCAATACATTATCTTGGGTTCCTTTTTGGGGAGGTTTTTTCCTGATTGCAATTGCCGATGATTTAACGCAGTATTGGTACCATCGTTTACACCATCAGATTCCATTTTTATGGCGTTTTCACAGGACGCATCACTCGGCTTCGTATATGGGAATGGCAATGGCTTCGAGACAAAATTTTATTTACACCGTGTTTTTCTCTCAGATTTATTTGACAGCAACGTTAACGTTTTTAGGGTTAGGATTACCGGCTTTGTTTGTTACCGTGATAAAAAGCATCATTACTTTGGCTGCGCATTCCAGCCTTGCTTGGGATAAACCGTTTTACAAATACAAAGCTTTGCATCCTATTGCATGGGTTTTAGAACGTCTTATTTCTACTCCGGCAACACATCATGCGCATCATGCTGATACAAGCGGAGATGGTGTCGGACACTTTAAAGGCAACTTTGGAAATATGTTTTTCCTGTGGGATGTGATTTTTGGTACGGGTTTAATCACTCGTAAATTCCCCGAATCATACGGAACTAAAACATATAAAGGCGAAGAATGGTATGCACAGTTCCTTTGGCCAATATTCAAATCTAAAAAAGAGGGAAGCCCTTTAGCTGAAGGCGTTCTGTCGATTCCAATTTCTCAAAGTAAAAATGCTGTCATAATTAATTCAGATGTATATGAACCAGTTCAGTCATAAATCATTCAAAAATAGTATAACAGCAATTGTATTTTTAGTTACTACAGCTGGATTTTCTCAAAATCAAAATGCGTTTACCTTAAAAATAGATTCCTTTTCTGCAAAAATTAAGGAGCAAAAAAAGCCACAGCTAATTGATGCGCGAGGTCCGGAAGAGTTTTCGCTGAATCATATTAATGGAGCGCTTAATTTTAATTTAGAAACGGAGAATTATGGTAAATATACAGATGCACTGGATAAATCAAGACCAGTGTTTATTTATTCGATTGGTGCTGGAAGAAGCGGTCAATTGGCAAAAGAATTATTAAAAAACGGTTTCTCTGAAGTGCATGATTTAGAAGGTGGAATTGCTGCCTGGATAGGATCAGGAAAGCCTTTTTATACTAATTTGAAAAGTAAACTGACATTGGCAGAATACAATAAAATCATTACCGATAACAATACTGTTTTAGTTGACATTGGTTCCAGATATTGCGGTGCCTGCAAAAAAGTGAAACCTGTTTTGGAAACTATTAGAGCGGAATATGGAGCTAATTTAAAAATCATCGAAATTGATTTAGAAGAAAGCCCGCAAGTGATATCGGATTTAAAAACGGTTACCGTTTTTCCAACATTGATTCTATATAAAAAGGGTAAAATTGTTTTCAAAAAAGAGGGAGCTGATGATTTGAAAAAGAATGTTAATCTGGCTTTTGCAAATTAAAAATGAAATTAGTCAGTCAGCATGACAAGTTTTTAATTAGTGGCTGAGGATTGGCAAAAATATTCATCATCAGTTATTTTAACACGAAAACAGCAGTACAAATTTGGAAAGCTGTTGTTTTATTATATATGATTGGTAGTATTAAAATAACTATCAAAGGATTTTTATGAAATTAACTATATAAAAAGTAAAGCTTGTTTATGTTTTAAATTTTTATTGACTGAAATTTAAAGCGTTACGGTTTTTTTACTGTTTTAAAGTTTGAGTTATCTCAATTTACTATTGATATGAATATAAAAAAATACAGTTCAATTGCAGTGATTGTTTTATCAGGCTTATGTTCTGCTTTTGGACAGGAAAGTAAAACTGTGGCTGTTGTTGCGGCTAATTGCCAAGCTTTGTGCAAGGCAAATACTTCCAAAAAAGCATTATTGCTGCAGTCAATTAATGCTAATGCTAAAGAGAATGCAACGGGTTCTACTAAAGAAATGGTTTGGATTGCCGGAGGTGAATTTAATATGGGAACCAATGATTATCCAGATGCAAAACCTATTCACAAAGTGAGTGTAAAAGGGTATTGGATTGATGAGCACGAAGTGACAAATGCTCAATTTGCAGCCTTTGTGACAGCAACGAAATATGTGACAATTGCAGAAAGACCATTGGATCCAAAAGATTATCCGGGTGTTCCGCTTGAAAATTTAGTGCCAGGCTCGGCTGTATTTGTGCCTCCAACAGGAAAAGTGGCTTTGGATAATATTCAGCAATGGTGGCAATACGTTCCAGAAGCTAATTGGCAGCATCCAAATGGACCAGAAAGCAGTATTGTTGGATTAGAAAATAATCCCGTGGTTCAGGTTAGTTATCTCGATGCTAAGGCTTATGCGGAATGGGCAGGGAAACGGCTTCCTACTGAGGCCGAATGGGAGTTTGCAGCTAGAGCTCAAAGACCGTCTACTAAATATTATTGGGGAGCTGATCTTAAGCCAAATGGTAAATGGGCTGCTAATATTTTTCAGGGAAGTTTTCCAAATAATAATACTGCCGAAGACGGTTTTGCAGGAGCCGCTCCAGTAAAATCTTTTCCTAAAAATCCATTTGGGATATATGATTTGGAGGGGAATGTCTGGGAATGGTGTAACGATTTATACAGTGATGATTATTATAAAAGCAGTGCCAATGATAATCCAAAAGGACCTTCCGTAAGTAACGATCCCGAAGAACCGGGAGTAGAAAAGCATGTTCAAAGAGGAGGTTCTTATTTATGCAGCGATCAATATTGTATCCGATATGTGGCAGGAAGCCGAGGTAAAGGAGAAACAACAAGTGCTTGTAATCACTTGGGATTTCGTTGTGTAAAGGATAAATAATAAAAGTTAAAAACAGTAATTTAATCAGTTGAATTCCTCGAGGCTCTGCCTCGGGGTAATTCATTAATAACAGTAAAAAGCTATTGTACGCTTTTTTGACAGCACAGCTGTTCAATATTATTATCACGCTCATAATTGCCTTTTTGTTGTTTGGTAAATAATAGAAGCAAGCCGGAATAATTTTGTAAAAGATAATAAACTAAAAATTTTAATATCTTATGACAAAAACATTTATAGAGAATGAAAAATCCAAAGATAGACAGCGAAATCTCTTTATTTATGCTTGTAAATTAATTAGTTAGTTTATTTTACTTGATTTTTTTGTAAGTGCAACAATTCATTTTTGAAGAGCTGCACTTTTTTTGTAGGATATTTTTCTGTCAATATTTTTTTTCTGTTAATTAGTCGACTTTTTTTGTTTTTTGGCGAAGTTTTTAATTATTTTTGCCTCAACTAACTTTTAAACGAAGTAAATGAGTAATAAAATTACGCTGCTGATTTTTACCATATTCTTTTCATTCTCTGTTTTTGCAAATTTTTCAAAAGCAGAAAAGGAGGTTTTGATAAAATTAAACCAGGCTACCAATGGAGCTAAATGGACTAATAAATGGGATATTTCTTTACCAATGGATAAGTGGTATGGAATAAAAATAGTAGATGATAAAGTAGTTTCAATAAACTTGAAAAACAATAATTTAACAGGCCGCATACCTGTTGAAATTACTACTTTGCTGAATCTGCAGGAATTAAATTTAGGTACTAATTTGTTGAATGGCGAAATTCCGCTTAATATTGGTAATCTGAAAGCATTGCAGGTATTAGATCTTTCTTTTAATAGGCTGACAGGTTTTATTCCTAATTCAATTTGTTCACTCCCTAATTTGCAGACTTTATTGCTTGACCGTAATATTTTATCTGGTGAGCTGCCTCAGCAGATAGGAAAACTGTCTATGCTTGAGAATCTTTCTTTATATGAAAACTCTTTTCAGGGATCTTTGCCTCTTTCTTTTTACGAGTTAAAATCTTTGAAATTACTTTCCTTATATACTAACAGATTCACGGGGAAATTAAGCCCTTCAATTGGGAATTTGGTATTGCTGGAAAACTTGAATCTTTTCGATAATGATTTTAAAGGTCAAGTTCCAATAGAATTAGAAAAGTTAACCCATTTAAAAAAATTAAATATATCCTATAATTTATTTTCAGGTTTGGTGTCCAATAAATTATCATTATTGGATAAGCTGAATATGACCATGAGAAATGAAATAGGAAATGTAGTTTCTTTACCAATTAATAAGGGATAAAATTATTCTGAAAAGAGTAAAGAGACTAAGAAGATTGTTTGTTTTAATACATTTAGTTAGATTGCCCTGTAACTTCATACATTACAGGGTTTTTCGTTTTTTATAGGTATGCTTCATCCTGTTGGGTGTTTATTAAAAATATACATAAATTAAAGGTAGTTTTTATTAAATGAATAAGTGAAGTTATTTTAATAATAGCTCAATGTTATAAATTTGATAATTTACACCTCATTATTATATCAGTTTCTTTTTTTTATCTAATTTTATTGAGAATTAAGCTAAAATGAAAGCTGAAAAAGAATAAAATTTAATTTATCCACATTAATTATAGAATTATGGTAGTACAGTATCAAGGAGAGCAAAACGGAAATTCAACAACATTTTCTTTAAGAATTATTGGAAATAATCTGTCGAAAAGCAGTTCTAATTACCAAATAGATTTATTGGCTGGAGACAAGCCGTTGCCAATTTTTACAAGTTCAATTCATCAGAGTCTGTCAAATTGCCTGAAAGAGATTTACTTGTTCAGAAAGCATAATAACATCAGGTTTGATGCTTCTTCAGAAAGAGTGGCTCCAAAATTAGTTCCTTATGATTTGGTTTTATACAATGCTAATAAGCAGGGATTGTTTAGATCTTAAGTTATTTTATCGATGTATAATAATATAAAGACTGTTCAAAATTGAGCGGTCTTTTTTTTTGCTGTCAGTTTTAGTGAGATTACTTTGCCCTTTTTGTAATATATAAGTTATGCTAACATGGATAATCCAAAAGCATTAATCGTGGTTCCTTATTTATTTGGGCAGTCTGTCTATAGTTTTGAATGATACGTCCATTATTTAAGAGTTCATTATTTTATAATTTTATCCTTAAATAAATTGCCGAAATTATTCATAATACAGTGATTGTTTTAAAAGCTGAACTCGATAATTAGTTTTGGAGCAGAAAGATTCGGTATTTTCAGCAAGCATCGTCCCGCTTTCCGTTGCAATCTTATGGATCGTCTCGTCTTTTGGGACGAGACGATCCATAAGGATTTTCACTGCAATCGGGGCTAAAAGGGAATGTTTTGCTTTTTTGCCATCATTCAAAAAAATAATCCAAGATTTTAATTATGTTCAGCGGTTTAACCGTTGAATATAATAATTGAATTCAGGTTTTAAAATTTCTGTAAATCTGAATGAGTTATATTTTTAAAATTATCAAAAAAATAAATGTGTAAGAAATTAAAACTGCAGCAAAATGACAAAAGAGACCTTGAGTAAAAACAGATTAATGAAAAGTGCAGCCGCTTTTCTTGTTTTTTTTTTATTTGTAACTAACGGATACTGTAAAAACGGGAAGGATACCCAAACTGCATCTGCAGTACTGGAAAGGCTTATTGGAAAACGGGCAAATGAATTTGACTTAATTATCGTCGAAAAAAATAATGAAGCCGATTGGTTTGAAGTCGAAACAACAGCAAATCGGGTAAGAATTAAGGGTACAACCAATACGGCAATCTGTTATGGAGCCTATAGTTTTCTTAAGGACATAGGAGCTGTTTTGGTTACTTGGGAAGGAAACAGAACAGCTTTGCCAAGAACATGGCCAAAATATTCAAAACAACTAGCTACACCTTTTAAATACAGGGAATATTTAAATGCCTGTACGTTTGGTTACACGACTCCGTGGTGGGATTGGAAACGATGGGAACGAGAAATAGACTGGATGGCGCTTCACGGCATCAATCTGCCTACAGCATTAGAAGGTCAGGAAGCAGTCTGGCAGCAATTATGGAAAGAGTATGGGCTAACTGACGGTCAACTGCAGGCGCATTTTGCAGGACCTGCATTTTTGCCTTGGCAAAGAATGGGGAACATCAACAGTCTTGAAGGGCCATTGCCACAAGATTGGATAAACAAAAAGGAAAACGTTCAAAAGCAAATACTGCAAAGGATGAGAGCATTAGGAATGCATCCAGTTGTACCGGCTTTTAGCGGATATGTGCCAAAAGCATTTGCGGAAAAGCATCCAAATTCAAAAATAAGTGAATTAAAATCCTGGTCAGGAGGAGGTTTTGAAAGCACATATTTGTTAGACTCAAAAGACCCTTTGTTTAAAGAAGTCGGTAAACGTTTTATAGAAATTTACACAAAATTATATGGGCAGTCTGATTTTTATTTAGCTGATTCTTTTAATGAAATTACGCCTCCAGTTTCTGCAGCGCATAAATATGAGGAACTGTCCGATTATGGGAAAACCATTTTTGAAACCATTAATGAAGCTTCTCCAAGCGCTATTTGGGTTATGCAGGGGTGGCTTTTTGGAGATAACAAAGAGTTTTGGACTAAAGAAGCAACCAAAGCTTTTCTTAGTAAAGTGCCAAACGACAGATTAATGATTCAGGATTATGCAAATGACAGGCATAAAGTTTGGGAAAACCAAGAAGCTTTTTACGGAAAGCAGTGGACTTATGGTTATGTGCATAATTATGGAGGGTCTAATCCAGTTTATGGGGATTTAAATTTTTACAAAAATGAACTGATAAGCTTATTGAAAAATTCTAATAAAGGCAATATTGTTGGCTATGGAGCAATGCCAGAAGGATTAAATAATAACTCAATTGTTTACGAATACATCTATGATCTTCCATGGAATAAAGGCAGGGAATCGGTAAATGACTGGCTGAAAGAATATTTAAACGCTAGATATGGGAAAAAGACTTCTGCCCCCGTTTTTCAGGCTTGGCAATTGTTATTAGAATCGGTGTATAGCACTAAATATTGGGAAACGCGCTGGTGGAATGACAGAGCGGGAGCTTATCTGTTTTTTAAGAGACCTACGCTAAAAATAACTGAGTTTAAAGGAAATCCCGGAGATAAAGAAAAGCTAAAGCAGGCTATCGATATTTTGAAAAAAGAAGCTAAAGCTAAAAATTTCGATAAAAATGCTCTTTACTCTTATGATTTAATAGACGTTTCAAGACATTATTATTCACTTCGTATTGACGATTTATTGATAGAATGCGTTAAAGCCTATCAGCAGAAAAATATAAAAAAGGCAGATGAATTGTTTAAAAGAATTGAAAAACAAGCTGCGGATATTGATACTATGATGTCGGGACAGCCTTTGAACAGCTTGAATAATTGGCTGAAATCTGCTTCCGATTACGGAAGTTCTCCTGATGAATCCAAACTGTACATAAAAAATGCAAGAACATTAATAACACTGTGGGGAGGAGAAGGACATTTAAATGATTATGCATCCAGATCTTGGCGTGGTATGTACAAAGAATTTTATTGGCCAAGATGGAAAATGTTTTTGCTGGCATTAAAAGAATCTGCAGTCAACAATAAACCATTTGATGAATTGAAGGAAAGAGAATCAATAAAACAATGGGAAATAAAATGGACTGAAAGCAAAGAAATCCATTAGTAGTTTTAACTCTTTGAGTATAATTCAAAAAAAATATTTAACACATAGAAACATAGATTTTATTTGAAAAATAAGAACACAAAAAGAAATTCATTTCTTTCACATAGGTTACTATGTGTATTTTAAATAAGTGAAACGCCAAGTTTTAAGCTTTTAAAATCTATGATTCTATGTGTTTGAATTAATTATGCCCAACGGATTTGTTATAAATATTTAATCAATAAATTAATCAAAAAAAATAAAAGCAATGTTAAAAAGTGATATAGACAAAGCGACAAGTTTTGAAAAGAGATTTGAAAATATAGGAACTGTTGTTTATGAAAATTCAGTAATAGGTTCCAAATCGGTAGCTCAAGAAATAGCAGGTTTAATAAGAGAAAAGCAAGCTAAAAACGAGCTATGCATATTGGGTTTAGCAACAGGATCAAGTCCTAAGAGTTTATACGCAGAGCTGGTTCGGCTTCATAAAGAAGAAGGACTCAGTTTTAAAAATGTAGTGTCATTCAATCTTGATGAATATTATCCTATGGAACCGGATTCTATAAACAGTTATGTTCGGTTTATGAACGAATTATTGTTCAATCATATAGATATTCTGCCGGAAAATGTACATATTCCAGATGGTACTTTATCGAAAGAACTAATAGGAGATTATTGCAATGATTATGAAGCTAAGATTGAAATGTATGGAGGTCTTGATCTGCAGATTTTAGGAATTGGCGGTAATGGGCATATCGGATTTAATGAATCTGGGTCTCTGCAAAATTCAAAAACCCGTTTGGTTGCTTTAGATCATATTACCCGTGTGGCAGCAAGTAATGATTTTTCGGGTCTAAATAATACGCCAAGAACTGCAATAACTTTAGGCGTAAAAAAGATTATGGAAGCCAAAAGAGTTATACTGCTGGCTTGGGGTGAAGGAAAATCGAATATAATTATGTCTTCTGTTGAAGGTCCAGTGACCAATCAGATTCCGGCAACTTTTTTGCAGGAGCATAATAATACCACTTTTGTTTTAGACAAAGCTGCAGGTTCAAAATTAACGCGTATCAATACGCCATGGCTGGTCGAAAAAGTGAATTGGACAGATACTCTTATCAGAAAAGCTGTTTTAGGTTTGGCACTGCATTTGAAAAAACCAATACTAATGCTGACTGATGCCGATTATATTGAGAATGGAATGAGTGATTTGCTTGCCGATTTAGGGCCGGCTTATGATATTAATATTAAGATTTTCAATAAACTGCAAAACACCATTACCGGATGGCCGGGCGGAAAACCCAATGCAGATGACAGTAAACGGCCAGAGCGGGCTGAACCGGCAAAAAAGCGAGTTCTTATTTTTAGTCCTCATCCAGATGATGACATTATAAGTATGGGAGGAACCTTCAAGCGCCTGCATGAGCAAGGGCATGAAGTGCATATTGGTTATCAGACCTCAGGAAATATTGCTGTAGCCGATGACGAAGCACTGCGTTTCGCCAATTTTGTATGCGATTACAATGAAAAATTTGGAATTGCAAGTATCGAAGCTGATGATATTTACAATAAATCAGTTCAGTTTCTTAAAAATAAAAAAAACAGCGAAACTGATATCCCAGAAGTTAGAAATATTAAAGGTTTGATTCGAAAAGGCGAAGCGCAATCTACATGTCATTTTGTGGGATTGCCAGACGGCCAGATTCATTTTATGGAACTTCCGTTTTATGAAACAGGTACGATAGAAAAAAAGCCATTGTCAGAAGAAGATATTCAAATAACTATGAATCTGATTGATAAAATAAAACCGCACCAAATTTATGCGGCCGGGGATTTGGCCGATCCGCATGGCACTCATAAAGTATGTTTGGATGCAGTTTTTGAAGCTGTAAAAAGATTGAAAGAAAAAGATTTTATGAAAGGCTGTTGGGTTTGGCTATACAGAGGAGCTTGGCAGGAATGGGGAATAGATGAAATTGAAATGGCAGTGCCAATGGGACCAGATCAAGTGCTGGAAAAGAGAAAAGCAATTTTTAAACATCAGTCACAAAAAGACGGAGTGGTTTTTCAAGGTTCAGACAGCAGAGAATTTTGGCAGCGTGCCGAAGATCGAAATAGAGAGACCGCAGATTTATACCATCAGCTGGGATTAGCACATTATGCAGCAATGGAAGCCTTTGTGAGGTGGTTATATTAGTAAGGTTTTAGGTATATAATATATTAAAAAGATGGCTTGTATCCCTTATTCTCATTGACTTCATTAAAAATATCCATATTTGTGAATAATCTGTCCATTATTTTAACAAATCATTAATCTTAATTTTGCTAAACAATTAACCAAATAACTAATTTAAATGTAATATGGAAAAACTTAAAATTTTATTATTCGCCTTTTTTGTAGGCTTATCAATTAATTGCTGGGCGCAAAAAACAGAAATCGCAGGTGTGGTTTTGGACGAGAAGGGTATGCCCCTGCCAGGTGCCAATGTACTTGAAAATGGTACTTCCAATAGTGCTATGACAGATTTTGATGGAACATTTAAGATATCTGTTTCAAATAAAAATGCTGTATTGGTAATTTCTTTTGTAGGCTTTGTGGAGCAGCGTCTCAAATTAGATGGAGCAAAATCTAAGTATACAATTAAATTAGCTTCAACTACTACTACCTTAGAACAAGTTGTAGTGGTTGGATACGGGAAAGGATCTCGTAAAAATTTAACATCTGCCGTTACTTCTGTAAAAGCGGATCAATTGAATAATGGAGTAATCAGTGACGTTGGTCAATTGCTGCAAGGTAAGGTTGCGGGGCTTAATGTATCGGCTAGCGGTGATCCTACCAAAGCTTCTTCAGTGGTTTTGCGTGGTGCTTCAACGTTAAATAGTTCTCAAGGACCATTTTATGTTGTAGATGGTATTCCAGGTGTTGACATTTCTATTATTGCACCAGAGGATATTGTTACTATCGATATCTTGAAAGATGCGGCAGCAACTGCTATTTATGGTAATCGTGCTGCAAATGGGGTTATTATGGTAACCACCAAAAGAGGAAGTAAAGACAAAACGCTAATTAATTACAGTAATTATTTTGGTTTTGAGAAAGTAGCAAGCCAACTTGACATGATGGATGCAAATCAGTTAAGAGCATTTGTAACAAAGAATAATTTGAATTTCACTCCCGAAAACGATAAAGGAGCGAATACAGATTGGCAAAAAGAAATCCTTAGACCTAAGTACGCTAAATCAATGAGTCATAACCTTTCGATGAGCGGTGGTGGTGAGCATGGTAATTATTTTGCAAGTGTAAGCTATATCGATAAAGAAGGAGTTCTTTTAGACAATAACTTTTCAAGAACAATCGCGCATTTAGCAGTTGAGCAATATGCTTTTGATGATAACGTTAAATTTGGTTTGAATGTTACGAACTCTAACAGTATTTATAAAAATGTGCCTCAACGTAATACAGCACTTTTACAGTCTGTTAGCCATCTTCCAGTTTCACCAGTAAGAAATCCAGACGGAACTTATTTTGAAAATTTCATAGCAACTGGTTATTTTAACCCAGTTGCTTTGATTAATCATGGAGATGATGATACGAAAACTAATAATTTTGTGGGTAGTTTTACAACAGAAGTAAAGCTTCCATTCGGTTTCACTTATAACTTAAATCTTTCTTACCAACAATTAAATTCATTGCATGGTGAGTATTATGACAGTTATTATCAAAAATACAACAGTGCCAATTTTTACAATAATCCAGATCCACCACAAGTACACTCATTAATGAATTTTGGTGTAAATGGATCAGCATTAAGAAATTCATATCAGAGTTCAAATGCTATTGTTGAAAGCTTTTTAAATTGGGATAAGACTTTTGGCGAACACAAAATTAAAGCTGTTGTTGGTTACTCTTGGCAAGAAGATGTTTTGGGTGACGGATTTCAAGCGACAAACACAAACTTTCCTGTAGATAATGTAAGTTATAATAATCTTGCTTTAGGAAATTATGGTGCAGTATCAGGTTACAAAGTAGATTTTGGTGACAGTAAAGCTTACCAGAAAAAACGTTTGATTTCTGAATTTGCACGTTTGAATTACAATTACAAAGATAAATATCTTTTGCAAGGATCTATAAGAAGAGACGGAGGATCAGTATTTGGAACAAATAATCAATGGGGTTATTTTCCTTCAGTAGGTGGTGCTTGGAGAATTGACAAAGAAAATTTTATGCAAAACCAAAGTGTTTTCAGTGACTTGAAATTTCGTGCAAGTTACGGAGAAACAGGTAACTCATCAGGATTCAATGCTTATACGGCTCAATTTATCTCAGGAAGTCTTGGTACATTCTATTATAATGGACAACAAGTTGGTGCTTATGGACCAAATCAAGCGGCAAACCCAGATTTGAATTGGGAAAAAACTGCAACCACAAACATTGGTGTTGATTTCGCGATATTAAAAGGAAAAGTGTCTGGTTCTGTTGAGGTGTATGACAAAGAAACAACAGATATGATTTTTAATTATGCTGTAAATTCAGTACTTGTGCCAGTGGGTACAATTGTAGCCAACGGAGGTGATATGTCAAACAAAGGTGTTGAAGTTACTTTGAATAGTACTCCAATCAGAACTAAAAACTTTAGCTGGACTACGAGTTTGAATTATTCACACAACGAAAATATCATCACCAAATTGAAAAACCCAAATTTTGTCGGAGGAGATTCAATACGAAGAGTTTCGCCTGAAGGTGGTGGACAAACAGGTAGTACTTTGCAAATTTTTAAAGAAGGAAAACCTCTTGGACAATTCTTTACACTTCAATATGAAGGAAAAAATGCAGCTGGTGTTTCTCAATATTTAGCCAAAGACGGCAGTTTGACAACAAGTCCTGCTATCGGTACTGATTACCATTATGCAGGTAGTGCACAGCCTAAATTTTTATTGGGATGGGATAATAATTTCACTTACAAAAAATTTGATTTGAACATATTCTTCCGTGGAGTATTTGGTAATAAAATTTTCAACGCTACTCGTGCCGATTTATTCAGGCCTAGTACCGCAATGTCAAACAATATTCTTGTAGATGCTGCAAATGAATCGCCAAATGACCTTAATGCTTATAAATATTCAACAAGATTTATAGAAGATGGCAGCTATATTAGATTAGACAATATGACTTTTGGTTATGATTTTGGTCAAGTTGGTAAATACATAAAAAAGATACGTATCTATGAGACAATCAATAATGTGTTTGTTATTACTAAGTACACTGGAATTGATCCAGAAGTTGAACAAGGAGGAACTGCTCCAGGTGTAGATTCAAATAACTTTTATCCAAAAACAAGAACCTTTTTGTTCGGTTTGAACGTGATATTCTAAAAATTAAATTAACACACTATGAAAAAAATATTTAAATATATAGGACTTCCAATACTTGCGGTTGGTATGTTATGGTCTTGCGAAAATCTTGACGTACCAATCACGACACAACTTACACCAGATGTATTCCCTCAGAACTCTGCACAATATATTCAGACAGCAGGTCCAGTTTATGCTGCTTTTCGTGGAGAGTTTTCATTTGCATGGTGGTGGTCACAATCGCTGACTACTGATGAAGCAATTATGCCTGCCAGAGGAGGTAACTGGTTTGACAATAGAAATTATATTGCAATGCATTATCATGATTGGACAGCAGACAATGGTATCATAGGCAGTCTTTGGGATTGGTCATCAAAAGTTATTGGGACAAGCAATCAGACTATTTCAATTTTGAATCAAGCCATGCCTGAAGGAGCAGAAAAAGCGACTATGATTTCAGAATTAAAAACAATGCGTGCCATCTCTTATTATATAATGATGGATAGCTACGGGAATGTGCCTTTGGATACTGTTTACGGAGATTTTAGTTCACATACTAAATCGGATAGAAAAGTGGTTTTTGAATTTATCGAAAAAGAATTAAAGAAAGCCATACCTAATTTAAGTGCTGCATCTGGAATAACAACTTATGGCAGACCAAATAAGCAAACAGCAAATGCTTTGTTAGCTAAATTGTATTTGAATGCCGAGGTTTATACAGGAACGGCACGTTACAATGATTGTATTGCTGCTTGTGATGCCGTTATTAATTCTGGATTGTATGCTGTTGAGCCTAGAAGTACTTATCTTCAGATGTTTTATCCAAATAATGGCCCGCAAATGAAAGAATTTATTTTTGCGATTCCTTATGATCCTGCAGCTGTCAGTGTAGGTTTCAATGGACAAATGTATCATTCACGTTACGATGTGCCGCGTTCTGAAAGAGCAAAGTTTGGTCTGCCTTTTACGCCTAGTGCACCTAGAAGTACCTTGCCAGAATTTTATGCAAATTTCGACGATGTTAATGATATTCGTAACAAGCAATGGTTAACCGGTTTGCAGTTCATGAATGATGGAGTTACTAAGGTAATGGTTACAACAACGAAAAAAGGGTATGACCAGTTCTATACTGGATCAGATGGTGGTGCGAGTTATACCTATCAGGTAGACTTGACTCCAGATATTGTTCTTCGCCAGAGTGTTACTTTGTTCGATTTAGGTAATGATGAAATTGCTTGGAATATGGGGTACAGAAATATCAAGTTTTATCCTGATGCAACTTCAACAAGCCGTAACCAAAATAATGATGTACCGTTTTTACGTTATTCAGATATTCTTTTGATGAAAGCTGAAGCGATTCTTCGCGGAGGTAATTCAACTTTGGGTCAAACAGCACTTACATTGGTAAATATGGTACGTTCCAGCCGTTCTACTTCTGCAGCTTGGACAGGTGTAACTTTAGACGATCTTTATAAAGAAAGAAGCCGAGAATTTACTCAAGAAGCATGGCATAGAAACGATATGATTCGATTTGGAAAATATGAAGGGAAATGGGGATTCAAAACAAATACTGATACCTATCGCCGTATTTTTCCTATTCCAACTAATGCTTTGGTTTTAAATCCTGCTTTAATTCAGAATCCTGGATATTAATTAATTTAAAAGCAAATTGCTGATAGATTTTATTTCATAAAAAGGAGAGGAAGATTATATTTCTTCTCCTTTTTTATTAAAAAAATATTTTGGGTTTATTTTGAAAATCTCATTTTTTCCATGCATTATAGAAAATAATCGAATGCAATTTATAACGACTGAATAACGATAGCTTTATTAAGCTCTGTATCATTTTTGTTAATTGGTTTTTTTGAAAATAATATGGAAAATAATATTTCTAAAGGCATTCTTGTGTACAGTTTTTTTTAGATTTGACCAATTGTCAGATAAAAGCAATGCAGCAACAAATATATAGTCCTGTCAATACAGATAAAACAAATGAGACTAAATAAAATTTTAAAAATCGGAAAAATAGGAATAAGTTTTGCTTTTATTTTTCTAGTATCGTGTAAAACCGAAAAAACAGCTTCTCTTCCAAAGGATCAATTAAAAGAACAATTGGTGGATAAGGTGTATCCTTTGCTTGATACGGAAAACTCAAGGTGGTTTTTCTTTTCCTCCGCAAGCCGTCCGTTCGGTATGGTGAATTTAAATCCGGATACAGAAATTAATGGTGATTGGGGCTGTGGATACAAATATAGCAGTGATACAATAAAAGGCTTTAGCCATATTCATGAATGGCAAATGTCTGGGCTTTCGGTAATGCCGGTAACCAGCATTGGTGAAGCCAAAAAAAGCATATTTAAAGATTTTTATTCTAAATTTAGTCATGACACCGAAAAAATAACACCTGGATACCATTCTCTGATATTAGATCGATACCAAATTACTTCGGAATTGACCAGTACCAAAAGAGTTGGTTTTCATAAATATACATTCCCTGAAAATGCGCAAAAGGCAATCCTTTTTAATCTGAATACCGTTTTGGGCCCTTGTAGCAATACAGACGGGACATTAGTAAAAGATAATGATTATGAACTTTCCGGCACATTTGTGATGAGCCCTAATTTTAGAAGACCAAAACCGTTAAAGGTGTTTTTTAAAATTATATTCAAAACGCCAATTGTTTCGGCAGAGAAAGATGACGCAACGGGCAATTATTTGGTCAGTTTTGGTAAATCAGATAATAAAATATTCATGAAAGTGGGGATTTCCTATACCTCGCTTGAAAATGCCACAATCAATATTCAAGAAGAATTGCCACATTGGGATTTTGATAAAGTAGTTTCAGAATCCAGAAACGAATGGAATAATCTGTTGAGCAGAATTAAGGTTGAAGGCGGAACAGAAACAGATCAAAGACGATTTTACACTGACCTTTGGCACGCTTTGCAAGGACGAAAAATGATTAGTGATGCAAATGGAGCCTATCCTGATAATACGGGAGAAAAATTCAGAATTGGACAATTGCCACTCAATGCTGACGGAAAACCAAAATTTAACCAATACAATTCCGATGCTTTTTGGGGTGCCCAATGGACAATCAATACGCTTTGGGGTCTTGTTTATCCCGAAATCATGGAGGAATTTGTACATTCATTAATGCAGTATTACAAAGATGGAGGAATGATCCCCCGCGGTCCTTCTGGCGGAAATGATACTTATGTCATGACGGGAGCTTCAGCAACACCTTTTATTGTTACTGCTATCCAAAAAGGAATAGTGAAAGATGATTTGGAATTCATTTATACAGCACTTAAAAAAAATCACATGTTAAACGGCATTATGGGAAAAGCGGGATATGAACATAATACAGATAGCGGAGGTGGATTAAAATATTATATGGAAAAAGGCTTTGTTCCTTATCCAATCCCCGAAGGTAATTTTGGAAGCCATCAGGACGGTGCGAGCCAAACGTTAGAATATGCCTATCAGGACTGGACTTTGGCACAATTGGCCAAGAAATTAAATCATCAAGAGGATTACAGCTATTTTTTGACCCGATCTAAAAATTACCAAAATATTTTTGACAAAACAGCCGGATGGATGCGTCCTAAAAATGTGAATGGAGAATGGCTTGTAAACTTTGATCCTTATAAATATGAAAACGGTTTTATAGAATCCAATGGCGCACAGTCAACATGGTTTGTGCCGCATGATATTGATGGTCTGGCGGTATTAATGGGAGGAAAAGAAAAAGCGGCTGAAAAATTGAACAGCCAATTTGAAACTGCTCAAAAATTAAAATTTACTTCAGGCACTTCACACGATGCCGAACTGCATCCTGAGTTTAGCCGTATTCCGATAAATTTTGGGAATCAGCCGTCAATACAGACATCCTTTGTTTTTAATCTGTTGGGAAGACCTGATTTAACGCAGTATTGGACCAGAAATGTGATTAAGGAAACCTTTAGCGGGTTAGCTCCAGACACGGGCTACAATGGAGATGAAGATCAGGGGTTAATGGGAAGCCTTAACGTATTGTTCAAAATTGGTCTGTTTCAAATGAATGGCGGTACGGAGGAAAATCCTCAATATCAGTTAGGAAGCCCGCTATTTAATAAAGTGACCATTCAATTGAGTCCCAAGTATTATTCAGGCAAAAATTTTGTTATTGAAGCCAGTAATAATAGTGCAGAAAACGTGTATATTAATAAAATAGATTACAATGGCAGACCAGTAGAAAAATCCAGTATTTCTCACAGGGATATTACTAATGGAGGAAAATTAATTTTAGAAATGTCAAATAAGCCAAAACAGTAAATGCTTTTAATGTGTTAATTAAAATATTGTCAATAGATTCCCCCTGTAGTGTGTAGTTTTCGTTTTATAAAAAACGAACCATATAGTCACATAGATTTATAGTTAATGATTAAAGAATGAATAGAAAATACCACTATTTTTTGCATAGGTTTTTATGTAAAAAGAAAACAGCTGATCAAATTCTTTTCAAATACTATAAATTCTATGTTTCTATGGTGTTTATGAAAAATTGGACGAGGGAGTTAATAGATGTAAAAAACTGCAAAGAAATAAAATATGCAAATGAAAATGTGTGCTAAGGTTATAATGTTAGCGATATCGCTATTCTTTATTAATAAGAGTAATGCCCAAAATCAGCTGCACAATTATGTAGATCCCATGATTGGGTCAGAAGGGGATGGCAGAGTATTTATCGGTCCTTCCTGTCCTTATGGTATGGTAAAACCAAGTCCGGATTGTACATCAAGACCTAATAGCGGATGGCTGCCGTTGCCAACGGAAGTAACAGGATTCAGTCAGGTTCATGTTAGCGGAACCGGCGGTGGTCCTAAATACGGAAATATACAGATTATGCCTTTTTCAGGAGCTTTAGATAAATTAGACCAAACGTCGCATAGGGCTGAAGAAAATGTGAAATTGGGTTATTATGAAACGGTTTTCAAAGAAAATCAGATAAAGACTGAAATAACAACAGCTGAGAAAACTTCTTTTTATCGCATTACGTATCCTAAAAACACAACCAAAGAGTTAAAGATTGACCCAGGTTTTTTCTTGGGAGAAAATCCTGAACCCTACGCAAGAGAAGCCCAGCAATTTGTTGGTTCCCAAATAGAAATTGTTTCGGATACCGAAGTTAGGGGATACAGCAGAATTAATGGAGGATGGAATAACGGCCGCGCTTATACGGTTTACTTTTGGGCTGTTTTCGATCAGCCAATTGCGAAATATGTTACTTGGAAAGACGGTAAATTTTACGTCAATCAATCGGCGCAATTTGATTCAGGGAAAAAAACGGCTGTTTTAGTTTCTTTTGGTAAAGAAGGAAAACAAGAACTGAACGTTAAAATCGGAATCTCGTTTTTGAGCGAGCTGAAAGCAAAAAACAATATTGAAACAGAAATTCCGCACTGGGATTTTAATACGGTTTTAGCTGATTTGGAAAATAAATGGGAGCAATTATTAAGCCGTATTAAACTGTCGCCTGACACTTCCGCAGAATATAAAAAAATGTTTTACACTGGTTTGTATCATACTATGCTGGCGCCTGTAAATAGAACAGGAGAAAATCCTTTGTGGACGAATGATGAACCTTATTACGATGATTTTTATTGTATTTGGGATACTTTTAGAACTTCAAGTCCTTTGATTACGCTAATTGATCCTAAGCGACAGGTCGAAATTGTAAATGCTTTACTGAATATATACAAGCGTGAGGGTTATTTGCCGGAAGGCAGAAGCGGGAATGATAACGGCCGAACCCAAGGCGGTTCCAATGCCGAGACTGTGCTAGCCGATGCTTTTGTGAAAAATCTAAAAGGAATCGATTATGAGCTGGCATTAAAAGCGATGCTGAAAGATGCCGAAGTTCCTCCAGGAGGCAATGAAGAGCGAGAAGGACGTGGCGGATTATTGGAATATTTGCGGTTGGGCTATGTGCCTTTTGGCATTGACCGCGCTGGAAACCGTACGATAGATTATGCTTACAACGATTATAATATTGCTACAGTTGCCAAAGGATTGAATCATATGGAAATCTATGATAGATATATGAAACAAGCCGATAATTGGAAGAATTTATGGAGAGCCGATTATGAAAACAATGGTGCCAAAGGTTTTATAATGCCCAAAGATGCTTCTGGTAAATGGCTGGATGATGTTGTTTTTGGTGAATCCAGAATTCAAAAGCCAACGTATAAATATACTCCGGTAATTACTGAATCTCCTTGGTACGTTTGTCATTGGTGCGTTTTTTTTTATGAGGGAACTTCTTGGGAATATTCTTTAAGTATCCCGCATGATTTACCCGAAGTTGTTCGTAAATCAGGTGGTGATTTGGCCTTTAAAAACAGGTTGGATACGTTTTTTGATACTAAATTGTATGATGTCTCCAATGAGCCTTCTTTTTTAGCACCGACTATGTATCATTGGATTGGAAAACCCTATTTAAGCAGCGACAGAATCAGGGGAATCATTAAGGAGAATTTCAATACTTCCCATGAGGGTTTACCTGGAAATGACGATTCGGGAGCGATGTCTTCTTGGTTGGCTTTTCACATGATGGGTTTATATCCAAACGCTGGTCAGCCTTATTATTTACTGAATACGCCTTTAATTAAAGAAACGATTCTGCAGTTGGAAGAGGGTAAAAGTTTTAAGATTACGGCCAAAAATTTAAGTGATACTAAAAAGTATGTAAAATCGGCTTTATTAAACGGAAAGCCTTATAACCAAGCATGGATTTTACACGAAGATATTGTTAAGGGTGGCGAATTGATTTTAGAAATGGATTCAAAACCTTCGGCATGGGGAACAACTATTTTACCGCCAACAAAATAAGCAGCAGATGAAAAATATATTTTTAGCAATCGTTTTTTGTTCACTTTTTCAAGTAGTGAAAGCACAAGACTACATGCCCACGATTAAAAACAAAACAGAATTAAATTATGTCTGTAAGCTTCATGGTCAAACAAGGACTTTGTCGCTAACAGCGAAAAAGGTTACGGACACACTTGTATTGAATATGGATACAAGAGGTGTAAAAAGCAGTATTGTAACATTGCCGGAAGGCTTGAAAAACGGAAATGCATTATGCTATAATCAAGGTGAAACTTCTCCTGTTTTAAATTTAAAGCCAACTGAAACATTTTTTATGATTTCGCGGTCAGCCTATCAGGATTTACTAAAAAACAATAAGTTTATTTATAACAATACCACTTATGTTTTAGATACAAATACCGATAAAAGCAGTGTTTCAATTGACGGAAAATCAGTTGATGCTTTGCATGTGGTGGCGCAGATAGATGAAACTGAAATGTGGATAATGAAAAATCCTGATTTTCCTTTAATCTGCAAAATGACGAAAAATCCGCTTGGTATAAATTGGACATTAGTAAAGGTAGTTGACAAGTAAGAAGTTAATGTGGTTTTTTAACACATAGAAACATAGATTCTATAGATTTAAGAGTAGGCGTTTCACTTATTTAAAATGCACATAGTTATCTATGTGAAAGAAATGTATTTCTTTTTCGTATTCTTTTTTAAACATAAAACCTATGTTTCTATGTGTTTAAATTATTTAATGTCTAATTTTTCATAAACGCCCCTATATTAACTTAAACCAACTAAAGAACGACAGTATGAAACATCAAATGAGCCGTGGAGAATTTATCAAACTAGGAGGCTTTACATTAGCGGGGGCTTTGGTTAGTGATATTGTTTCTGCAAATGATTTTTTAAACAGCAATACGGCAAAAGAGGATATTCAATTAATGAAAAAACTCATTTTGAATAATGATGCCAAAGTGAAGAGCATATTGAATAAAGCGCCACTTGACCCAACCATAAGAGTAAGTAATTTTCGTCCTATAGCAAGCTCCATAGCAGTTATGGCTGCTTCAATTTCCAATTCGAAATCCGAATATTACAAGTCCAAACTTTTGGCCGATAAACTAAATCAGGCAATAGATATTCTGCTGAAAGAGCAATATCCTGATGGTACATTAGACGCTGGAGGAAATATGCAGTCTCCACCCGATACAGCTTTTATTTTGGAATATATATGTCCCGCCGCAGCAGTTTTAAATCTGGAAAAGCAAAAAGATTTAGAGATACTGAGAGACAAATTGAAAAAGTTTATTGTAAATGCAGGAGAAGCTATGATTACTGGAGGCGTTCATACTCCAAATCACAGATGGGTTATTTGTGCAGCTTTGGCAAATATCAATTCCCTGTATCCGGATCCAAGATATATTCGAAGAATTAATGAATGGCTTGCTGAAGGTATTTATATCAATGAAGATGGAGATTATTCAGAAAGAAGCGGTGTTTACTCTGCGGTTATTGACAAAGCGTTAATTACTATGGCAGGTTTGCTGCATAAACCGGAATTATTGGAGATAGTCAGCAAAAATCTGACAACCTGTTATTATCATACAGAAACCAACGGAGATTTGGTTACTGTCAATTCCAAAAGGCAGGATCAATTTATGAATCTGACTGTCGTTAAATTTTATTTGCAATACCGTTATATGGCAATTCATACTAATAATCCAATGTTTGCCTATATGGTTACTGTTATTGAAAATCTTCCAAGTTTTATCAATGATGTACTGTCGGATTCGCTGGTATTTTTTATGGAAAATGAGGAATTTCGAAAACAAATACCTGTTGAGGGCAAGGTTGTAAATGATTTTGAAAAGTTTTTTGCAGTATCTAATTTGGCAAGAATCAGACGCGGAAAAATTTCTGTAACACTATTTGGAGGTAATGATAAACCGATTATGGTTGTTTCAGGAAGATCCTCAAATCCCAACTTTTTGATGTATAGAAAAGGCGATGCTATATTAAAATACATGCGTCTGTCCACTTCGTTTTTTAGATTGGGCTATTTTAGCAGTGATGGTATTGTAAAAGAAGGAAATAAATACATCTTGAAGGAGATTAAAGAAGCAGATTATTACCAGCCTCTAGCGGAAGAATTTCGCAAAGCTGATGGTGATTATAAATTATCCGAATCACCGGATGGACGATTTTGGAATAAAATGGATTTTGATTCCAGAACTAAAAGCAATGTGAAAAAACAAGTTACGGTAATCGAAATCACTGAAGACAATGGAACGCTGAATTTAGATTTTAAAGTTGACGGTCCTCCAAATGTTGAAGTGACAATCGAAATGTGTTTCAAGGAAGGAAGTAATATAACTGGAGCCATAATGGACGAAAAAAAGAATTATTTCCTTAAATCCGAAATGGGATTGCTTTCGCTGGGAGCAGATACTGTACAGTTTGGACCAGGAAAATGCGAACATTTAAACGTAGAAAATTTGGACAGTGAAGAATATACTTATCATCAGGGCAGTCTGCGTACCAATGGCGAGCATGTTTACATTACAGGATTTACGCCTTTTCATCATAAAATGACAATTTCTTAATAATATCAAGGAATTCTTCATGTATTTTTGAAAGGTTGTTTTAATTTTACGAAAATTAAAATTAATCCATAAATAATTGAAATTATGAAATTATCATTTATTGCCGCTTTGCTGTTTTGCTGTATTTGTTTTGGACAAAATAATACAGACACCAGTTTGTATATGAAGGCCGAAAAATCAGAAAAAATAACATACCTGACTGATATAGGTTCAGAATCAGGGGATTTATACAAGACAATCGGGCATCACGGACCTGCTATCGAAAACGAGTGGATGGCATTGAGAATTTATTTTAGTGATAAAGTGGCTATCGACGTTTATAATAAAGCAAAAGCAGGTTTAGAGTTGAAAAAAGCACAATGGTATCCAACTCCGGAACAGCAAAAAGAAGGATGGGGAGCTGATTATTATAAAGTTGCATCTACTGTTGGTTTAGGAGGAATACGCCTTTGGGACGGAGAAAAAGTATTGCCGTTGAATCCGGTTACGAATCGTTTAGCCCGTGTTGGAAAAACAGACACTACTTCATGGATGGAAATGATTTCAAGAGGAGTTCCTTACAAAGGGAAAAAAGTAGATATTTTAGTTCGTGTAACCGTATTTTCTGGAAAAAGAGAGGCTAAAGTAGAAGCCGTTAGCTTAACTGGAGAAAAAGTGCAGTTTGTTACCGGAGTAAATTATTTTAAAGATTTTGAAACCAAAAAAGGAGCTAATTATATCGCCGTATGGGGAAAACATCCTGAAGACGTAGCTGCTGAAGTTATAGGGATTGGAGCAGCAATAAAGTACAATCCTAAAGATTATGTAAAAAATACAGATGACGGAACTCAGTATCTGCTGATCTCTAAGCCAACTGTGTCTTTAGAAACAAAAATTATATCTTCAAGCGAAAGAGAACAGGAACTAAATACTTTGGATAAATTAGAAGCCTATATAAAATAGACTGATTATCCTTAATTTGAGCCAATGGAAAACGGTTTTAGTTTAGTATGTTCTTGTTTAAATTGTAAAATAATAAAAGAATAAAATGTCAAAAATTAAGCTAAAACTGTTTTTTATTGCTTTATTGGTCAGTCATTTTTTAATTGGATTTAAGTGCCATGCGCAAAAAGTAACTCAATCTCAAAAGGAGTTTCTGATTACGGATTATGGCTCAAAAGCAGATGGGAAAACGGTCAATACAACAGCTATTCAAAAAGCAATTGATGCTGCTTTCAAAAATAAAGGGGGCGTGGTAGTTTTTCCTAAAGGCATCTTTTTGTCAGGAAGCATTATATTAAAAAGTAATGTAACCTTATATTTTGAAGAAGAATCGGTTTTATTGGGAAGCACAAATCCCAAAGATTACTTTAATATGGCTTTTGAGGGAAGACCTGTTTCTCTAAAAAATGACGACAACTCCCAAATGGCTTTAATTTTAGGGCATAAAGCAAATAATATTTCACTCAAAGGAAAAGGAAAAATAGACGGTCAGGGTTTAAAATTGGCTTTGAATATCGACAGCCTTCATCATGCCGGTATTGCTGTTGACCCAAAATACAGCATTCGCAGAAACAGGCCAAACGAAACCATGAGACCCAAATTGCTTCGCTTTTCGCAGTGTGATAATGTTTTAATCGAAGGGTTGAAAGCAGGAGAAGCTTCCTGCTGGGGATTGTCCTTTGAATTATGCAGTAATCTTACGCTCGATAATCTTACTATTGTGAACCGCTCGTATTGGAACAACGACGGAATAGATATCACGGATTGTAGAAATGTGAAGGTAACCAACTGCGATATAAATGCTGCCGATGACGGTATTTGTCTAAAATCATATTACCCCGGATATTATAATGATTCGGTTTATATTGCCAATTGTACGATTAAATCCAGTGCCAGTGCCATAAAATTTGGAACCGCTTCTTTTGGCGGATTTAAAAATGTGACCATCAAAGATATTAAGGTTCTCGATACTTTTCGTTCAGCCATTGCATTAGAATCTGTAGATGGTGCTTTTATTGAAAACATTGATGTTTCAAACATACAAGCAGTAAATACAGGTAATGCCATTTTTATACGGTTGGGACAGCGAAGCGGCGATAAACCGGGAAGTATAAAGAATGTGTCTATAAAAAATATAAAAGTTCAAGTGCCATTTGGCCGTCCAGACAGCAATTATGATTTGAGAGGGCCGGAAGTTGATTTTTTCCATAATCCGTTTCCTTCTTCAATAGTTGGTTTGGAAGGTTATGCAGTCGAAAATGTAACTTTAGAAAACATTGAAATAAATTATCCGGGAAGAGCTTCAAAAGGAATGGCTTATATTCCGTTAAACCGACTGAATCAAGTACCGGAAGCAGTAAAAGATTATCCTGAATTTTCTATGTTTGGTGAATTGCCTGCTTATGGTTTTTATGTGAGACATGTAAATGGATTAAGTATGAAAAATATCAAATTAACATTGGAGGATGCTGATTTTAGACCAGCTTTTGTTTTTGATGATGTTCAAAACTTAAAAATGGAAGCAGTAGATCTTCCGAAAGAAAAACAGAAACAACTTGTCTTTAATAACGTTGTTACAGCCGTTTTGGAAGATCAATTATTGGAACAGAAACTTGAAATTAAGAGTAAATGATGATTGTAAATATTCGAAAATATTGTCCTGTTCTATTAATTTTAGGTGTCATCATTTGCAGTTTTACAAATGATGGTGTACATCTTAATGACATTCAGGTTATTGGCAGTCATAATTCTTATAAAATCGCTATTGAAGAACCTTTGTTCAACTATTTGTTTAAACTGGATTCTTCAAGAGCAAAATCACTGCAGTATAGTCATATTCCCTTGGAAGAACAACTGGATTTAGGATTACGAAATTTAGAATTGGATGTTTTATATGACCCCAACGGTGGCTATTACTCGAATCCAAAAGGATTGGAAATAGTAAAAAATTTAGGGCAGGAACCTATGGCTTTTGATAAAGAGCAAAAGCTTAAAAAACCGGGTTTGAAAATGTTCCATATTCAGGATATTGATTTTAGAAGTCATTATCTATTGTTTAGGGAAGGCTTATTGGCTCTGAAAAAATGGTCTGATAAACACCCGAATCACACGCCGATTTTTATTTTGATGAATACTAAAGATGATGTTATCGAAAAATTGCGTAAGCCATTGCCTTTTACTGCAAAAGCTTTGGACAGCATTGATATAGAAATAAAAAGCGTTTTTTCTGCTAAACAGCTTATTACACCAGATTTGGTTAGAGGAAAACACAAAACTTTAGAAGAAGCAATTCTAAAAAAGGGCTGGCCGGAGTTGAATGCCGTGAAAGGGCGTTTCCTTTTTGTATTAGATGAAAAAGAAGAAAAAATCAATCGGTATTTAGAAAATCATTTTTCGTTAAAAAACAGAATTTTATTTGTTAACAGTAAAGAGGGAAATCCCGAAGCAGCATTCCGAATTATAAATGACCCAATCAAGGATTTTGACTATATTAAAGAATTAGTGGCTAAAGGTTATATGGTTCGCACCAGAGCAGATTCTGATACCAAGCAGGCTAGAACAAATGATTATACTTCGTTTGAAAAAGCCAAAGCATCTGGAGCACAAGTCATCTCAACCGATTATTATCTGCCATCCAAATTGTTTAAATCGGATTTCAAGATTTCTTTTGAGAACAATACTTTTGAACGAATAAAATAATTAGAAAATAAAGTTATATGTTAAGAATATCGGGTTTGATGCTGCTGTTACTTTCTTTTAATGCCTGTAAATCACAACAAAAAGAAATGAAGCCTTCTCTGGAAATTGCTTTCATTGCTGATGTTCATCTGCAGGATATTTTTCCAAAATTTGAAGACAATAATTATCAGGGAATCAAAAATCCGGTAACGGGCGAATATGCTAATATCAGGACGATGAACTCGCAGCTGCATTCTACCCGAATTTTCAATGAAAATTATTTTGCCTTTTTGGAAGCCTTGAATGATATCTCGAAAAGAGGAATTAAGCAAGTGGTGCTTCCTGGGGATTTTAGTGATGACGGACAGCCAATTCACGTGAGAGGATTGAGAAAAATACTGGATGAGTATTCCAAAAAATACAGCATGTCATTTTTTGTTACAACAGGAAACCATGATGCGGTACGGCCTTTTTCTCAGGAGGCGGCAAAAACTGATTTTTTAGGCAAAGACGGTAAAGAACAAATAATCAGCAGTTCTAGAACTAACTTGACCAAAGAGGAGAATCAATTGGAACCTATTATTACTTCTGATATAAAAAATGGAGGCTACAAAGAGACATTGAATGTAATGGCGGATTTTGGTTTCTTTCCACAAAAAAACTATTTGTATTGGGAAACGCCTTTTTCAAGTTATGGGTATGAAGACTATGATTTTGATAAAGCTTTAAAAGCATCCGCATTAGAAAATAGAACGTATGTCCTTAAAAACACCAATTTATTACTTCCCGATGCCAGTTATTTGGTTGAACCAATAAAAGGAGTCTGGCTTTTGGCAATCGATGCCAATGCGTATGTCCCAAATCAAAAATTATCAGGATTGGCAGACAATCCGCATGATTTTTCAGGCGCAAGCATTGGTTATAACAATGTGCTCATTTATAAAAAACATTTAATAGACTGGGTAAAAAAAGTGGCTGCAGAAGCAAAACAAAGAGGAAAAATACTGATTGCCTTCAGCCATTATCCGATGGTCGATTTTAACGATGATACTTCACCAGAAATGAAGCTTCTTTTTGGTTCCAATAAAATGCAGCTGGACAGAGTGCCTAATGAAGAAGTTGCCCAGACATTTGCCGATGCAGGTATCCAGATTCATTTTGGAGGACACATGCACATTAACGATACGGGAGTACGGACAACTGCAAAAGGCAATACTTTATTTAATATTCAAACGCCTTCCTTGGCCGCTTATATGCCAGCGTATAAAATACTGATTGTTCATTCTAATTCTGAAGTTGAGGTAGAAACGGTCGTGGTGGGTTCTGTTCCAAAGTTTAACAGTTTATTCCCTTTTTATGAAGAAGAGTACGCCCATCTGCAAAATATAAAAAGCCCGAATATTTGGAATAAAGAGATTCTGAAAGCTAAAGATTATGAAGATTTCACCCAATGGCATCTGAAAGAATTAGTGCGTCTTCGGTTTTTGCCAGAAGATTTTCCGGTGGATTTTTTAGCTTCTATTTTAAAACTTTCCGGTAAAGATTTATTGCAAATCAACAAAAATGCTTTAGCAGTTGATGCAGTATTGTCATCCAATAATTTAACTCTCCAAGATTTTGAATCATGGACCGGTTTTGATATGATATTTGATTTTTACAGATTAAAAAATGCTGATGAATTAGCCATTCCGGAAATTGGCGCTAAGAGATTAAAGCAATACCAAATGGTATGCGAGCAGTTAGAAAAATCGGGTGACGGGAAATTGGTTTTGTGGTCAAAAATAGTGCTGAAAACAATGAATGGACAGCCTTCAAATCATTTTAAAATTAATCTGAATAACAGTCAGATAGAGCGCATAAGCCAATAGAAAAACCTTGAAATTATTGGTGCAAAAATTGTAAATTGCATATATAAATCATTTTATGAAACAGAATTCCTTTATATTATTTTTTAGTTTAGTCACTTTTTATTTTTCGCATTCACAGAATATAAAATTTGATCATTATAATGACAACAATGGATTGTCTCATAATTCTGTTAGGCATATTGTTCAAGACAAAAAAGGTTTTTTATGGTTTGGCACATTCTCTGGACTGAATCGTTTTGACGGCTATCAGTTTAAAAAATACATGAGTTCTTCGACAAGTGAAAACAGACTGCAGAATGATGATATAACAGCTTTAGAGCTTGATGAAACCTCCAATAATTTATGGATAGGCACAAGAAAAGGACTGACACTTTATAAAATTGACACCGACCAGTTCACTACTTTTTTGCCGGAAATAAATAATCCAAAAAGTCTGCCGGACGAAGAAATCAGAGCAGTGCATGCAGATAAATTTAAAAGGATCTGGGTAGGAACCAAAACCAAAGGAGTTTATCTGTTTTTTCTAAAAGAAAACCGATTCGAAAAAGTTTCAATACCTGGATTTGAATATGTAAATGAAATTTTTGAAGACAAAAAAGGAGGGATTTGGGTTGGCAGTTATGAAACCGGATCGGTGGCAAAAATTACTTTAGACAGTAAAGGCGAAATTGTACGCATTAATAATTATGCTTTAATCGTACCTAATTCTGGCGGAAAGAATCCGTACATTAATTTTATTTATGAAAATGCTAAGTCTGATATTTTTATAGGAACCCGTGAAGGCTTGTATAAACTTGATAAATCAGCAAATAAATTTATAAATCTGTATATTGAAAATAAAGAAATAAGGAATAATTTAGGACCTTATTTTTTGTCGGTGGCACAGGCTCCGGACGGGAAATACTGGGTTGGGACTCTAGGAGGCTTACTTGTCTGCAGTCAATTGGAAGACATACAAAAAGGGAATTATAAATGGTATTATTCAAAATTATCTGACGATACCTCAATAATTGACAATTTAGTATCGGCATTGTATTTTGATTCTTCCGGAGTTTTATGGATTGGAACAGAGGACGGATTAGACAAATACGATCCTTATGAAAACCAGTTTGTTCTCAATAAAGACATATCAAATTATATAGGAAATCAAGCTCCCCGCATACGCGGTTTTTCTAAAACCTATGATGGAAAAATAATTGTGGAAACAAGGCACAATGGACTTTTTATATCTAATGCTAAAGGTTTCATTCCTCTATATGACAGTAAAAAAGACATGGCAAGTATTTATTCCGATGATGGAAAAATATTCTACTGCGGGCTCTGGAACGGCAATGTGCTGGTTTATAATTATATGAACAATTCTTCAAAAGAGGTTAGTGTAGGATTTAATACAACACCAGTATTTGCTTTTAATAAGATTGGGGAACAAACTGTCATGATTGGCTCTTTTGGAGAAGGAGCGGTTATATTAAATACGAAAACACTGCAGGTACAAACTGCTTCGGGCAAATTACTTCCAGGTTTTCAAATCAATGCCATCGAAACTGATAATGCTAATAATGTTTGGTTTGCAACAGAAACAGGCGTTGCGAAATACAATATTAAATCGGGTCAGATTAAAATATATAAGGCGCTGTATGCAAAAGAGAAAGGTATACCCCACGATGATAATATTAGTGATATTCTGGTTGATTCAAAAGGCAGAATATGGGCTTCTACACGTGTAGGTTTGTGTCTTTATGACCGCTTAGATGATAATTTTAAACCCATTGCCAATCCCAAAGAACTATCCGGAAATTGGATTACAGATATGTTATCGGACATCAATGGGGATTTATGGTTAAATATCAATAACAATACTATTGCAAGACTTAAATCCAATTTAAAAGATGTAAATGTTTACCATGTAAAAAGCGGTAACAGACTGGATGTTTTCAGTTCAAGCAGTTTTTTTAATTTTAACAGTTCGACCATTTATTTAGGAAGTAAAAATGGGATTATTTATTTTTCGCTTGATAAAATAATAAATAATAAATGGTCTCCAGCGCCTATTATTACTGAATTCAAAATTCAGAATGAAGAGATATTCCCAAGAACAGAAATTAATGGGCAAGTACCGCTTTTGAATGATTTAAATTACAGCAAAAAGGTGGAGCTCAGTTATAAAAACCGCGATTTCTCGCTTCAGTTTTCCACACCTTCTTTTACAAATGAAAAGCTTAACAGGTTTGAATATATGCTGGAAGGTTTTGATAAGGACTGGATCACTACGAATAGTAATTCAAGAACTGTTCAATATACCAATCTTTTTCCGGGGAAATACGTTTTTAAAATAAAATCAAGCAATAGTGACGGGCATTGGAGCAAGACAGTTTCTTATGAAATAATAATCCGCCCGCCTTTCTGGCTGACACCAATGGCCCTGCTGTTATTTTTAGTGCTGTTATCTGTTGTTTTTTATTTTGTTAGAAAAGAAATCAGAAACCGTATCCGATTAAAACAGGAATTACTGACCGAAAAAATAAACAGGGAACAGGATATTAAGCTGAATAATGAAAAGCTCCGTTTCTTCACAAATATTTCTCATGAGTTAAGAACACCTTTGACTCTGATTTTAGGGCCAGCCAAACAATTAATGGAAGAAGGAAATGCCAGCGAATATCAAAAAAGCAGGTATAATCTGATTCATCAGAATGCGAGCAGAATGCTAAATTTGGTTAATCAGGTACTGGATTTTAGAAGAGCGCAGGCAGGAGAATTAAAACTTAAAGCTTCAGAAACGGATATTGTTGCCTATTCTAAAAATATCTTTGATTCTTTTAAAGAACTGGCTTTCAATAAAAACATTATATTAAACTTTAACACAGAAAATGACACTATAATTGGCTGGGTAGATAATGACAAGTATGATAAAATTTTATACAATCTTTTATCCAATGCTTTAAAGTTTACAAATAAATATGGCACAGTAGATTTGTTTATCCGATTAAAAGACGGAGAAAATATATTAGTTATTGAAGTAAGCGATAACGGAATAGGAATTCCTTTAAAAAGTCAGGAGAAAATTTTCAAGCGCTTTTATCAGGTCAGCAGCAGTAAAACACACAATACAGGATCAGGAATTGGTCTGTCATTGGTAAGATCATTGGTAATACTTCATAAGGGAAATATTAAAGTTGAAAGCACACCTGGAAGCGGAAGTACATTTACAGTTGAAATTCCAATTGACCGCAGTTTTTATAATGATAAAGAAGTATTCGAATATGTTTTAAAAACCAGCAATCTGAGTATGTCTATTCCTGAAAAAACGGTGAAAAAGATACTTCAAAATACAGAGTTAAAACAAAAAATATTAGTTGTTGAAGACAATACGGAACTTAGAAAATATTTAGTGGATTATTTATCCGATTATTACAAAGTTTACGACGCAGAAAACGGAATGGAAGGACTTAAAATCTGCAGGCAGATTAAACCTATACTATGTGTTGCTGATGTCATGATGCCGGTTATGAACGGACTCGAATTTTGTGCCGAACTAAAAAAGGATGAGTTTATCAGCCATATCCCGGTTGTTTTATTAACGGCACTTTCTGAAAATGAAGATAAGGTAAAGGGATACGGTATTGGAGCAGACGGTTATATCGTAAAACCATTTGAACCTTCGTTACTTAAAACAGTTATAGAAAATATTATAAAATCAAGATTAGAATTAAAGGAAAAATTCTCTGGCGAAGTAGAAAGCAAGGTCGGTTTGCTTACACATTCTCCTATTGACGAAGAGTTTATGACAAAAATTACGGCTTTGATAAATGACAATTTGGACGAGATTGATTTGTCAACAGAATTTTTGTGTGATAAATTAGGAGTAAGCTCTTCAAAATTATACCGAAAAATTAAAGAGCTTACAGATTTGGCTCCGAATGAATTTATCAGAACCATACGTTTGAAAAAAGCAGCACAGCTTTTAAAGACAAAAAGATATAATGTTTCTGAAGTAACAGAATTAGTAGGTTTTAATGACCCCTTATATTTTAGCCGATGTTTTAAAAAACAGTTTGGATTTCCGCCAAGCAAGTTAATTAGCGGCTAATGTTCTAAAGTGGTATGAATCATCCGTCTAATTGAAATATATCCATATTTTTGATGAATTAATCCATTTCATTTCCTAGGTGAAACTATATTTTTGTCTTGTAACTTTTAATTTAAAAGACATGAAAAAAATAATAGATACAGATAAACCGCTAAAGAATTTGGACGAATGGGAAGATGATTTATTGATACGTTATCCAGATCCAGCAGAAAATACAAAAGAAAAAGAAGAGTTTAGAAATTATGTAGATTCAGAAAGAGTAGAAACGGTTAAAGAGTTCTATAGGATGAATCACACCTATCAAACTTATGATTTTGTGTGCAGTAAAGAGGAAGAATTTCTGCAGTTCAATAAAAAAGAAATGTCAATCTGGGAAGCGGTAGATTTTTTGAACACGCTTGTTGATGACAGTGACCCGGATATTGATTTAGACCAGACACAGCACCTTTTACAGACTTCAGAAGCTATTAGAGCAGATGGTCATCCAGATTGGTTTGTGCTTACTGGTTTTATCCATGATCTCGGAAAAATTTTATGTCTGTTTGGTGAACCGCAATGGGCTGTTGTAGGAGATACTTTTCCTGTAGGCTGTGCATATTCAGATAAAATTGTGTATTCAGAATTTTTCAACGAAAATCCAGATTATACCGATGAGCGTTTCAATACTAAATTGGGCGTTTATACCGAAAATTGCGGACTTGATAATGTAAAGATGAGTTGGGGACATGATGAGTATCTGTATCAGATAATGAAAGATTATTTGCCGGAGCCAGCATTATACATGATTAGATATCATTCATTTTACTCACAGCATAGAGAAAATGCCTATGCGCATTTAATGAACGAGAAAGATACAGAAATGTTCGAATGGGTCAAAAAGTTCAATCCTTATGATTTATATACAAAGGCTCCAGTAAGACCAGATGTTAAAGCATTACTTCCATATTATAAAGAATTAGTGGCTAAATATCTGCCTGAAAAATTGAAGTTTTAAAGAACTTCACTTATTCGCTTCTTACTGTTGGGTTACATTTAAAATAAAAATAAATGCTGAAAATAAAATCTAAAATACTTTTATGGTGTCTGTTGGCAATTTATGGGGCAACTGTTGAGGGACAAGAAAAACTGGAAAAAAACGACTGGGAAAATCCGGGTGTTTTTCAGATTAATCGGGAACCGGCACGAGCATCATTTCTTCCGTATGCAGACGAAGTATCGGCAATCAGCGATAATTATGCCAGCTCGCCTTGGTATTTTTCGCTGAATGGAAAATGGAAATTTTCCTGGTCACCCACACCAGACCAACGCCCGAAAGATTTTTATAAATTAGATTACAGCACTTTAAACTGGAAAGAACTTCAGGTTCCCTCAAACTGGGAATTGAATGGCTATGGCATTCCAATTTATACTAATATTACGTATCCTTTTGATCGAAATCCGCCATTTATCAATCATTCTGATAATCCTGTCGGATCCTATAAAAGAGATTTTGTTTTGCCCGAAAACTGGGATAAGCGTCATGTTTATCTTCATTTTGAAGCAGGAACTTCGGCGATGTATATTTGGGTAAATGGAGAAAAAGTTGGCTATACGGAAAACACAAAAAGTCCTGCTGAGTTTGACATTACAAAATATGTAAAAGCAGGGAGTAACAGCGTAGCAGTTGAAGTTTACAGATGGAGCGACGGATCTTATCTGGAAGATCAGGATTTTTGGAGGATTTCGGGCATTGATCGAAATGTTTATCTGTATAGTACCAATGACATTCGTATTGCTGATTTTTTTGCAAAACCTGATTTAGATGCGAGTTACAAAGGCGGAAGTTTGAATGTAGAAGTTAATTTGAAAAACCTGTCTTCTGCTGCAGTAAATAATCAGCAATTGGAAGCTAAATTGGTTGATGCTTCCGGCAAGAATATTTTTGTAAAAGATTTAAAGGTAAATTTTCCGGCTAATAAAATTCAAACAGTCAATTTTGCAGCGAATGTTTCCAGTCCAAAGTTATGGAGCAGTGAAGCACCAAATTTATACACATTACTGCTTACGCTAAAAAATGAAAACGGCAGTATAATTGAAACAGTTTCTACCCAAATCGGTTTTAGAAAAGTAGAATTGAAAGGCGGAGAATTATTGGTAAACGGTGTGAGACTGATGGTGCATGGTGTCAATATTCATGAGCATAATCCTGTAACTGGGCATTACCAAGACGAAGCTACCATGATGAAAGACATCAAGCTGATGAAACAGCTGAATATCAATTCGGTGCGCTGCAGTCATTATCCTAACAATATTTTATGGGTAAAACTTTGTAATAAATACGGTTTGTATTTGGTTGACGAAGCTAATATCGAAAGTCACGGAATGGGAGTGGAAGGTCAAAGTTTTATGAATCCAAAGACACAGCCTTCTTATCTTCCGGAATGGAGAGAAGCCCATTTGGACAGAATTTACAGTTTGGTAGAGAGAGATAAAAATGCGCCATCGGTAATCCTTTGGTCGATGGGGAATGAATGTGCCAACGGACCTGTTTTTTATGATGCTTACAAATGGATAAAAAATAGGGATAATACCCGATTGGTTCAGTTTGAACAATCAAAAGAAAACGCAAATACAGATATTGTATGCCCAATGTATCCAACTATTGCCTACATGAAGGAATATGCGGCGCGCAAGCAAGTTGACCGGCCGTTTATCATGTGTGAGTATTCGCATGCAATGGGAAACAGCAGCGGAAATTTTCAGGAATATTGGGATATTATTCGAGGAAGCAAAAATATGCAGGGCGGATTTATCTGGGATTGGGTCGATCAGGGATTCGAAACGAAAGATGAAGCAGGACGCAAGTATTGGGCTTATGGTGGCGATTTAGGAAGCCAAAATTATATAAATGACGAAAATTTTTGTCACAACGGATTAGTTTGGCCGGACAGAACACCGCACCCGGGAGCTTTCGAAGTAAAAAAAGTATATCAGGATATTTTATTTGAACCAATCGATGTGAAAAATGGAGTTATCCAAATAATAAACGATTTTGGGTTTACAAATTTAAATCAGTACAGCTTTAAATACCAAGTTTTAGAAAACGGCAAAAGCATAAAAGAAGGAACGATTGATGTTGATTTGAATCCGAAATCAAAAAAACAATTTAAGATTGATTTACCAAAATTGGCATCAAAAGAAGGAGTAGAATATCTGTTGAATGTTTTTGCCTATACTAAAACGGGTTCGGAATTATTGCCTCAAAATTTTGAAATTGCAAAAGAGCAGTTTGTTATGTCAGGGGAAAACTATTTTGTAAAAGCGGAACAGGCAAATCCTTCATCAAAGATTACTGAAGAAAAAAACGAATTTATTTTGAGTGCCAATAATGTTGTAGTCAAGATCAGTAAAACGACGGGATTAATTTCATATTACAGCCTAAAAGGAGAAGAATATTTTAAACAATATCCAGAACCCAATTTTTGGAGAGCTCCAACAGATAATGATTTTGGGAATAAAATGAATATAAGAAACAATATATGGCGGACAGCTGGTGAAAATTACACTTTGGAAACGATTCAGGTGATTGAGGAAAATGGAAAAAGCAGTGTTGTCGCCAAAATGAAGCTTAATGATGTTTTTTCGGATTATGCAATTAAATATTCATTGAGCAATGACGGAGCTTTGGAGGTACAGCCGTCTTTCAAAAAAGGAAATGCTCCTTTGCCGGACATGCCCCGTTTTGGAATGATTTTCTCTCTTAAAAATTCGCTGGAAAACCTTGATTATTACGGAAGAGGGCCATGGGAAAATTATTCGGACAGAAATACAGCATCAATCAAAGGTATTTATCAAAGTAAAGTCGCAGACCAATATGTGCCCTACACACGTCCGCAGGAAAACGGATATAAAACAGATGTCCGCTGGCTTAAACTTTCAAACAGTAATGGTAATGGGCTTGAAATAAAAGGACTACAGCCAATATGTATGAGTACTTTGAATAATTATCCTAGTGATTTTGACCCGGGATTGACCAAAAAGAATATGCACGTTAGCGACATTACAGCAAGAAAAGAAGTCGTTGTCTGCGTGGATTTAGCCCAACGGGGATTAGGAGGAGACAATAGTTGGGGGTTATATCCGCATGAACAGTATTTATTGAAGCAAAATGAATACAGCTATGGATTTGTTATAAAACCAACAGAATAAAATAGAAAATAAGTATTAGCAATAATTTTTCTGTTGTTGCTGCACTATTCAGATTTCCCCCCAAGTCATACAATTGATCCCCCAGCGATTGTATGACTTATCTTTAATTGACGAAAAAAATATCATTAAAAAGGTGGTACTCATGGAGAGGAACCAATAGTTGTAATATGCTTTTAAATAAGTAAAATATGGGTAATACTAATACTAATACTAATACAAATGGAAGATTAGTTTCTTTGGATGCACTCAGAGGATTTGTCATGTTATGGATTATGAGCGGAGAACATATCGTACATGCCTTGGCCAAAGCCGCACCCATTCCTGTTTTTATATGGATGTCATCACAATTGCATCATACAGACTGGAACGGCATTACGTTTTATGACATGATATTTCCCATATTTCTATTTGTTGCTGGTGTTTCGATGCCTTATTCTTTTGAGAAGAAAATGAGTATTGCAGGTGTTAGCACACCAATGGAATTACCAGCAGAGGAAAAACGAAAAATATACTTGTCCATGTTAAAAAGGACATGCAAATTATTGCTGTTGGGATTTATTGTCAATGGATTATTGCGGTTTGATGGGTTTGACCAAACTCGGTTTGCCAGCGTTTTGGGACGTATTGGGCTTGCTTGGTTTTTTGCAGGAATTATCTATTTAAATTTTGATATAAAAAAACAAGTGCTTTGGTTGGTGAGCATTTTGGTTGGTTATTATGTAGTAATGAAGTGGATACCAGTCCCTGGCTTCGGGGCTGGTATTTTAACGCCGGAAGGTTCTCTTTCGAGCTATATTGACCAGCAGTTTTTGCCGGGCAGACTGCATAGCAAAGTATATGATCCCGAAGGTTTGTTTTCAACGATACCAGCTGTTGCCACCGCTTTGTTAGGAATGTTTTTAGGAACTTTTTTGAAAAGCAGAGCAAATGATTTTGCGGTAAGCAAAAAAATATTGATAATGATCTTATCAGCAGTTGTTTTAATAGGAATAGGGATTCTTTGGAATTATGATTTTCCAATCAATAAACGTTTATGGTCGAGTTCTTTTGTGTGTTTTGTGGGCGGATTCAGTATTTTGTTTTTTACTTTTTTTTATCTGATAATTGATGTATTGGGTTTCAATAAATGGGCATTCCCTTTGATATTGATTGGTTCCAATTCTATTCTGATATACATGGCATCCGAAGGTCTGGTCAATTTTGGGCATACTGCAGATTTTGTATTTGGAGGACTCATTAAGTTTTCTCCTATTATTTGGCAGCCTGTGTTTACAGCATTGTCGGTAACGTTTGTCCAGCTCATTTTACTTTATTTTCTGTACAAAAGAAAATGGTTTTTGAAAGTCTAAACAGAAATGAAATGTAAATCCATTGGATACAATTCATTAAAATAACTATTTAACACAAAGAGACATAGGTTTTGAAATTATAGTTTTGTTTTTTTTAAAAACAATAAATTTTCACATTGATGCTGTGTATTGTTTGTAAACTTAAACATCTTTTTTAAAGTAGTCAAAACTATGTCTATGTGTTAAATGAGTACAACTAAAGGATTATAAGTATCCTTTTTAAAGATTTAAATGGGGTAAACCTAAAAATATTTAAGTCAAAATTTACATCTATTAACTAAAAATAAACCAGCCTAATTATGAATGTATTGCAAACCGCAGATTATATAGTTTTCTTTATTTATTTCGTTTTAGTGACAGCCTATGGAATGTATATTTACAGAAGCAAAAAAAACACATCTACCAGTTCACAAGAATATTTTTTGGCCGAAGGATCACTGACATGGTGGGCTATTGGCGCATCATTGATTGCGTCTAATATCTCGGCAGAGCATTTTATCGGGATGAGCGGTTCTGGTTTTGCACTCGGATTGGCTATTGCTTCTTATGAATGGATGGCGGCCGCTACATTAATTTTGGTAGCTGTATTTATTCTGCCGGTATATCTTAAAAACAAGATATTTACAATGCCGCAATTTTTGGCAAAAAGATATAATGATACCGTAAGTACCATAATGGCCATAATTTGGCTGTTGATATATGTGTTTGTAAATCTTACTTCCATTATTTATTTAGGAGCTTTGGCAATTTCGTCAATCGCACCAATCAGTTTTGAATTTTGTGTTATAGGATTGAGTCTGTTCTCAGTTATCGTTACTTTGGGAGGAATGAAAGTAATAGGATATACTGATATTTTCCAAGTTATAGTATTGATATTGGGCGGCTTGGTTACTACTTATTTGTCTTTGGTTCTGCTGTCAGATCATTTTGGATTTGGCAGAGACGTACTTAAAGGACTTTCTCTTTTAGCGGAAAAAGCACCCGATCATCTGCACATGATATTTGATAAATCTAGTCCTCATTATAATGAACTTCCTGGAATGTCTGTACTTATTGGCGGAATGCTTATTAATAACCTGGCCTATTGGGGATGCAATCAGTACATTGTTCAAAGAGCTTTGGGCGCCGATTTGAAAACGGCTCGAAAAGGGATTTTGTTTGCTGCTTTTCTAAAACTGTTGGTTCCTATTATTGCCGTTTTACCGGGTATCGCGATGTATGTGATGCATCAAAACGGAATGTTTCAGCAGGAAATGGTAGATGCCGCAGGGACTTTAAAACCTGATCATGCCTATCCAACATTAATGAATTTATTGCCTGCTGGATTAAAAGGAATAGCCTTGGCAGCTTTAACAGCGGCGATTGTGGCTTCTTTGGCTGGTAAAGCCAATAGTATTTCCACAATTTTTTCTTTAGACATCTATAAAAAATACTTTAATATAAACGCATCGGAAAGAAAACTGGTGCTTACCGGAAGATGGTGTGTAGTAATCTGTATGGCTATTGCGGCTCTAGTTGCTCCGGCATTAAAATCATTAGACCAAGCCTATCAGTTTATACAGGAATATGTTGGGTTCTTCTCGCCGGGGGTTCTTGCTATTTTTCTATTGGGAATGTTTTGGAAAAAAACAACAGCTTCAGCAGGGCTTGCCGGTGCTTTCTTTACAGTTCCTATCGCCGCAGTATTAAAGTTCCTGCCAATGTGGACGAATGGTGCTTTTCCTGATTATCCTTTTTTGGACAGAATGACGATCGCTTTCTTTATCATAGTATTGCTAATGGTGGCTATTAGTCTTTTAAAACCTGAATCCAAAGAGCAGCATGAAACACACCAGATAGAAGTGGATACAGCGATGTTCAAAGTGTCCTCGGAGTTTGTCATCGGATCATTCATTATTAGCGGGGTATTAATAGCTTTATATACTGTTTTTTGGTAATTTCATGTCGGATTAAGTAATTTATTCGAAAACGGATTGATTAAAATTTTAAATAAGGATTTGAAAATAGTCTTTTAATACTAAAACAAATGATAAAGAAACTTGTAATTGCTGTAATTGTTTTTTGTGTTTCATTGACTGGTTTTGCCCAAAAAGTCTATGATGTCAAAAAATATGGAGCGAAGGGAGATGGCAAAACCAATGACGCTGCTGCGATTCAAAAAGCCATTGATGCATGTAGTGCAACAGGAGGGCAAGTATTGATTCCGGCTCCGTTTACGTTTTTGACCGGACCTTTCAATGTAAAATCGAATGTGGATTTGCATATTGAAGGAGGCGCTAAAATTTTGGCAAGCCCGGATGAAAAATTATATACAGAAAGTGCTTTTCGTGCTAATAAAGGTGAAGGGACAATTTGGATTGGCGGCAAGAATATCGAGAATTTTACCATTAGCGGAAGCGGAAAAATTGACGGAAACGGAATTTCGTTTATGGGAGCCGAAGAGGATGATGCTTATGTGCTGAAGCCTTTCAATGTGCTGGATCCGCGTCCTCATGTGCTTACAATTATAGGCGGGAAAAATATCAGGATAAAAGATGTTCATATTGGAAATTCGGCTTATTGGACCGTTCATCTTGTGGGATGCAACGATGTTGTCATTAGCGGTATTACTTTATTAAACAGTTTGAAAGTCCGTAATAGCGACGGAATTGACATTGATCACAGCAAGAATGTTCGCATTAGTGATTGTTATATCGAAAGCGGTGATGATTGCATTTGCCTAAAAAACAGAAGAGAATTTGAAGAATTTGGTTCTTGCGAAAACATAACGGTTACTAATTGTACGATGACCAGCAGCAGTTGTGCCATTAAGATTGGTTCAGAAAATATGGATGCCATCAGACAGGTTGTGTTCAATAACTGCATTATTAAAAACAGCAACCGCGGGGTAGGTATTCAAAATCGGGACGAAGGAACGGTGAGCGACGTGATTTTCTCCAATATGATTATTGAAGGGAAATTGACAACAGATACTTGGTGGGGAAAAGCAGAACCTATTTATGTAACGGCCTACAGTCGAGCAAGCGGCAATCATAAAGATGCAAACTGGCGTTTTCCAAAAGGTGCAACCGAAGGAAAAGTGGGGGCAATAAGCAATATTTATTTTACCAACATTCAGTGTACTGGTGAAAACGGAGTTTATGTCAGCGGAGAATCCAAGGATAAAATTAAAAATATAGTTTTTGAAGGAGTGAATGTTTCTATCGATAAAATATCCAATTTTCCCGGAGGAGTTTATGATCGCCGACCATCAAAAATGGAGGGTTTTGTAAAAGGAAGTACATCGGGATTTTATTTTGACACTGCAGAAAATATAAAAGTTCAAAATTGTTCGGTGAATTGGGGAAAGAACAAACAGGATTATTTTAAATATGCTGTTGAAAGCAAAAATGTTGATGTTTTAAAAGTGAATAATTTGGACGGAGAATCTGCTTTTCCGGATAAATATGAAGCTGTGAAAAAGTAAAACCAAAAATGCAAAATATTTCCCTTTAGCCCCCGATAGAAGTGGAAATCCTTGTGAGTCTCGTTTTTTCAACGAGACTTATAAGATTGCAACGTATAGCGGGACCCATGCCGGCAAAAAATCCTATTCTTTCTGCTCCAAATAATGAAAGTTTAGATAAATTAGCAGAATAAAAAGAATCAACGTTACACAAAAATGAAAAATAACATAATTACAAAAATTATTATTGGCGGTTTGCTTTTCAATGGCATTTATGGGTTTGCCCAAAAGACAGCTTTGGAAATTGACGTTACTAAAACCATTACTAAAATCCAACCCACTATGTTCGGCCTGTTTTTTGAAGACATCAATTTTGCCGCCGACGGAGGATTGTATGCCGAAATGATTAAAAACCGATCTTTTGAGTTTGATAAACCGTTAATGGGATGGGAGCAGCCTAATACCAAAAGGTCTTCTTTGAACATGCAGTCGGGTACTGCAACGCCGATCAAAGCATTGGAAAATAAAGGTAATACTAATTTTTGCAGGGTTCTTGTGAATGATGACAAAGGATATGCAATCATTAATGAAGGATTTAGAGGAATGGGTGTCAAAAAAGAAGCGAAGTACAATCTTTCCCTAAAGGCTGCCAATCATGGCGGAGCGATTAAAAAAATAATCATTCAGTTTATCGATAAAGATAAAAATGTTATTGGCGAAACCAGCATTGTCCCGGCATCGGATGAATGGAAATACTATACGGCGCAATTTACGGCTACTCAAACCGAGGCCAAAGCCAAATTAAAAATAACTTTTGAAGGAACAGGAACTATTGATTTAGACATGATTTCGCTGTTTCCGGAAGACACTTGGAAGAATAGAAAAAACGGTTTGCGTAAAGATATCGTACAGCTTTTGTATGATATGAAACCAGGATTTTTGCGTTTCCCAGGCGGTTGTATTGTAGAAGGAAGAACTTTGGAAGACCGCTATCAATGGAAAAAATCGGTAGGTGATGTTGAGAACAGAAGAACGATGATGAACCGTTGGAATGTGGAGTTCAGCCACAAACAGACACCTGATTATTTTCAAAGTTTCGGATTGGGATTTTATGAATATTTTCAGCTTTCTGAAGATATTGGTGCGACTCCATTGCCTATTTTAAGCTGTGGAATGGCTTGCCAGTATAATACGGGGGAACTAGCACCAATAGAAGAATTGGATCCGTATATACAAGATGCTTTGGATTTAATTGAGTTTGCCAATGGCACAGAAGCTACGACTTGGGGAAAACTCCGTTCGGATATGGGACACTCAAAGCCGTTCAACCTAAAATTCATTGGTGTTGGAAATGAACAATGGGGACCGGATTATATTGAAAGATATAAAGTTTTTGAAAAAGCGATAAAATCAAAATATCCAAACATAATTATCGTGTCTGGAAGCGGGCCGTCACCAGACGGAGAATTTTTTGATTATGGCATGCAGGAACTTAAAAAGCTGAATGCTGAACTCGTTGATGAACATTATTATAAAAGCCCGCAATGGTTTAGGGAAAATGCAACTCGCTATGACAAATACGACAGAAAAGGACCGAAAATATTTGCAGGGGAATATGCCGCACAAAGTCCTTCGAGTGATAAATCAAGTAACAGAAACAATTGGGAATGTGCCTTTTCGGAAGCTGCTTTCATGACCGGATTGGAACGAAATGCCGAAGTGGTTAATTTGTGTTCTTATGCACCGTTAATGGCTCATGAAGAAGCATGGCAATGGACACCGGACATGATTTGGTTCAACAATTTAATGGCTTATGGTTCTGCGAATTATTATGTTCAAAAATTATTTGCAACAAATAAAGGAACTGATTTATTAGCAATCACCAATGGAGGAAAACCGTTAACAGGACAGAACAACCTTTATGCATCTGCCGTGAAAGATGTTAATACCAAAGAAGTAATTGTAAAACTGGTGAATACAGCGGCAACAGCACAAGCGGTTTCGGTTGATTTAAAAGGAAGTAAATTAGAATCTAAAGGAAGTGTAATAACGCTTACCAGTTCTAATATACAAGATGAAAACACTTTTGCAGAACCTAAAAAAATAAGCCCGACAGAAAGCGAGTATAAACTGAAAGGCGAAAAAGCACAATTGAATTTGCCTGCTTATTCCGTAACTGTTTTGAAGTTGAAGATTAAATAATGGATGTGCAAACAATAATGTCCTAAATAAATTTTTGAACATACAAGAAAAGTCTATTTTGTTGAGAGGAACTCAATAAAATGGGCTTTTTTTATTTTACAAATCAATTTTAATAAAATTTAATCGTAACAGAGATAAAAACTACCAGCATAAAATCGAGTTTGCCAAGTATTGAAGACATTGAAAAAGAATTTTTTGAACCCACCAATGCTCCAGAGAATGACAATTAAACTGCGCGGTACGTGCAGAATGATATATAAAAAAAGCTTCAGATTTCTTTGCGCGCAACAGTAGCGCTAATAATTTATTTTAGTTTCTTCTATTGCAATTACAAAAGAAGAATCAGCAATAATATAATAATGATAATTGCTCCGATGGAAAGATATATACCATTACTTGTAGCTTTTAGATTTTTTTTGATTGTTTTAACTTCTTTTCGGAGTTCTTTTTTTTCGGAACGGCTCATATTAGATTTGTCCATTTTTTTTATTTCCTCCAGACGGTTGAGCATATTTTTTACTTCAATTGGCATTTCATTGGTTTTGGCCGGTGCTTCAATTGGAGTTTTTTCTGCTGCAGTAATTGTGGTTGGAATACTTATTGATAAAACCATCATCATTAAATAGATGCGTAAATTTTTCATATTGTGTTTTATTAAATTGTTTTCTTCAGTAAAAATGATATTCTTATTACCAAAAAAGGACTGGTAAATCCCTGTCCTTTTTTGGTAATACTTTTTAAGTATTTACCTCTTATTTGTTTGCAAAATCTTTGTTGTCTTCAATAAGACCATCATGATTATTTGCAATATTTTTATAAGAATCTTCAAATTTTCTTTTTAATCCGCTGGCAAAGTCATTTCCTTTATCGGCTATTTTTTTTCTTGTTTTACTGCCTTTTTCGGGAGCGAATAAAATTCCCAGTATCGCTCCTGCAGCAACACCGCCCAATATTCCTAATACTAATTTTCCTGTACTCATAATTTCTTTTTTTAAATATTAAACATTTTTTCCTTGAATAAGTCTAAACAAAATAGCAATAACTGCTATAACAAGAAGAATATGAATGATTGATCCTACGCTATAAGCAAAAAAGCCAATCGCCCAAAAAATGACTAATATAACTGCCACGGTATAAAGTAAATTGCTCATGATTTCTATTTTTTAGATTATTTTTTATTGTTTACTGTTAAATCGTTGAATGCATTTCCCAGTTCATCCATATCGTGATTAAATTCACGTTTGAAAGACTGCCAGTCGGAATCAGCATCATTTTTATAGTTTTCCATTTTTAGTTTAAGCTCTTTATTTTTCTCTTCCAGGGCATCTACTTTTTTGTCATATTCAGCATCGGCCGCTTTTCCGGTTTTTTTTATTTCTTTTTTTAGGGCAGTAATCCTAGCATCATTTTTTTCGATGACAGCATTCATCTCATTCTTGAAATTTTGCCATTCATCGGCATTTGCCTGTCTTTTGGCTACAGCCAGATCTTCTTTAGCTTCCTGTACATTTTCTTGTGCATCCTGCACTTCTTTGGTACTAGGCTTACAGCTCGTAAATATTATTGCTATACTGAACATTGCAACCATCGGAATAAAAACTGTTTTTTTCATTTTGCAAATAATTATGTTTATAATAGGGTTTTTATATATTCAGTTATTCTTGTGACTTTACGGAACAGCCATGAATCTTGTGGTAATATTCTTGTTCTACTTGATTCCGCAGCTTATTATATTCTAATGTTTCTTCACGATATTTAACAGCACTATTTAAAACAGTGATTTCTTTCTCATTATCATTTGCAATCTCATCCTGCTTTGATGCATTTATTAGATTTACCATATTTTCATTTTTTATTAGTTTCATGATATTACAAAGATGTATTTATATGCGAGATAAATCCTTACATAACTTTTGGGATAAATTATATGATTTCCATATTACCATTAAAAAACTAATGGGAGGTTATTTTTTTTTCTGAATTGAATCCTCTTTCTTTTTTAAATCTTTTTTCTTTTGCAGCTCTTCTTTCTTTTTTGCTTTGGCTTTTTCTTTTTTGTTGAAATAGCCTTTCAACAAAAAATTATGTTTAGCCGCTTCCATATTTTCGCTCAATCCTTTTGTGCCTGACTGGAGATTTGATATGGTAACATCCAGTTTTTTTGCAAGCGCATCGTCATTCATTAATTTTGACAATGTACCTTTTCCATTATTCATGTTATAGGTAAATTGCGCCAATTGGCCTGTAATAATCTCGGCATTATCAACACTGGCTTTCACGCTTTTCATTAAATCACCCATTTCTATTGGGTTTGTAGATTTGATATAAGCATTGTTTTTAATGATTTTATTGGATGAAGTTCCAGGGGAAATAGTCAGCACTTTATCGCCAACCAATCCGTCAGAACTGATACTTGCCCTGGCATCTGTTTTAATGAATTTCTGAACCTCTTCCTGTATTGTCAACACAACAACTGCGCTGCTGTCATTTACTAGGGCGATTTCGCTGACCGTTCCTATATTTATTCCCGAAAAACGAACATTGTTACCTATCTTTAAACCACTCACTGTTTTGAATTTTGATTTTAACTGGAAGTTGGAGCCAAATAAATTTTGTTGTTTTCCGACAAAATAAATGATAAGGATAAATAGTATCAATCCTCCAGTTACAAACATTCCTAATTTCCAATTTGATTCAGCATCTTTATTCATGATTTAAGTTTTATCGATTAAATAAAAAAGGAACGTACCCATCCGTCTTTGCTTTTTTCCAATTCTGTATAGGTTCCTTCTGCTATGATTTGTCCTTCTTTCAGAATTAAAATTCTGTTCCCTGTAATTTTTGCGCAAGCCATATCGTGAGTAATTATTATGGAGCTTGTTTTGAATTTTTTTTGAACATCCAATATCAGTTCACTAATTTCTCTTGATGTAATGGTGTCTAAACCCGATGTTGGCTCGTCATATAAAATAATTTCCGGTTTGATAATAAGAGCTCTGGCCAATGCAATTCTTTTTTGCATGCCGCCTGATAATTCGGCTGGCATTTTATCTATGGATTCTTCTAGTCCAACGTTTTCTAAAGCCTCAATGATTTTGCTTTCAATTACTTCTTCAGATAAATCGATGGTATGGTGTTTTAACGTAAATTTTAAATTCTGCCTAACAGACATGGAATCATACAGAGCTCCATTTTGAAACATAAAACCAATTTGTACTCTTAGATTATTAAGTTTATCATATTTTAAATTTGTGATTTCTTTGCCTGAAATTTTAATGCTTCCCTTGTCTGACTGCACCAGTCCAACTATGCATTTAATTGTAACTGATTTCCCAGAACCGGAACGGCCTAGAATTACCAGATTTTCTCCTTTATTCAGCCTAAGATTAATACCTTTTAAAATTGTATTTGCCCCAAAAGACTTATGTAAATTTTTGATTGCTATAATTTGTTGTGTTTCCATGATTTTAGAAAAATAAATCAGTTATTTGAACAGCCAGCATATCAATAATAAAAATGGAGAGTGAGGCTAGAACAACTGCTTCATTTGCTGCTATTCCCACACTTGCTGTTCCGTTTGAAGCATTAAAACCTTTATAGCACCCAATTGTCCCGATGAAGAAACCAAAGAAATATGTTTTGATAGTGGCAGGAAATATGTCGATGTATCTAACACTTTCAATCATTTCGGTGAAATAGAGATACAGGCTTATATTTCCGTGAATATTATAACCAATGTAGCCTCCCACAATCCCAATAAAATCAGCATATAGCGTTAAAATGGGAATCATTAATGTTGTCGCCACAATTCGGGTAACCACTAAATATTTATAGGGATTAATTGCCGAAACTTCCATAGCATCTATCTGCTCGGTCACTTTCATCGAACCCAATTCAGCTCCAATTCCTGAAGCTATTTTTCCAGCACAAATCAAGGCAGTGATTACGGGTGCTATTTCTCTGATCAAAGACAATGAAACCATGCTTGGCAGCCAAGATTCGGCTCCAAACTTTAATAATGTTGGACGTGACTGCAGCGTAAGCACTAATCCCATTATAAATCCTGTGATCGTGATTAACGGCAGTGTTTTATATCCAACAGCAAAGCACTGTCTGATAAATTCCCTAAATTGAAAAACAGGTTTGAAAAGTTCTTTGAAAAACCTGAGTATAAAGAGGGAAATATTGCCCGTTTCTTCAAAGATATTTTTTAGGTACGTTGTCAAAATAGTATAGTTTTATATATTCCAGAAACAGTTAAATTAATTAGTGAAAACACTTATAATCAGATCGGTGGCCAGTGTAAAATTAAGACTGTTATGGCTCAATTGTTTTATAGAACTTTAGTAATAAGCTGCATCATTCACACCTTAATTAGTTGCATTTTCGAAAGCTTTTACAATAAAAAAGACTGTCCTTTAAGACAGCCTTTTTAAAGCAAAAAAAAAACTACAACTAACTTTTAACTAAAAATGACTAAGCTAAATATCTTCTGAGAATCCATGCAGCAGTTTCGTGCTGCTGTAATACTTCTGTCAGTAAATCTGCTGTACCTGCATCGTGGTTATCCTCAGCAGACAGGTCTATGTCTTTCCGCAGTTCACTTATCAGAGTTTCATGATCGGCCAATAATTCTGCAAGCATGCCTTTTTGATTTGGATATTTGTTTGGGTTTTCTTTAATTCGGGAAAGCTTTATAAACTCGTTCATAGTCCCAATTGTTTTCCCTCCTAATTTGCCAATGCGTTCTGCAACCAAATCTATTGTCTGTTCGAGTTCAGCATATTGTTCTTCAAATAATTTATGAAGTTCCATGAAACTTTCGCCTGCCACATTCCAATGAAACTTTCTGGTTTTGACATACAAGGTCATTTCATCTGATAATACAACAGAAAGAAGGCTGTTTGCTTTTTGCAGATGATCTTCTGTTAGTCCTATTTTTGGTATCATACTATACTGTTAGAATTAAAAAAAATATCAATGCCATTTGTTAGGACCAAAAAAATATTTATGGTGAGTTACTTCTTCTCTTGACTAAACAACATTGATTATTTTAGAAATTAAATATCAATAACCCCCATTATTTTATTAATTTCTATAAAGTAAATTTCTACAAAAACAGTTGTTAATTCCTTATACAATTTTTGGAAAAAGTTATATAATTACATGTCATCAGGCTCTTATATATGGTATGTTATTGTTGATTTTGATGCCGGTTTTCAATTTGTTTGTTTGTGAATGAATGGCACTCTCTTTGTTTTTTTTGGTTTTACTGTTCAAATGTTTTTGCATCACAAGCCTTGCCATTAGATAGCTTACTGTAGATTCTGCTCCCTGATTCAGATTGATGTAATCTTCCTCCAGACCGTCATAACAGCCTCCTGTACAAGGGTTGTAGATGATCTGATGCAGATGATTGTTGCCTAAAAACCAGCTGAAACCTATTTCCATTTTTTCTAAATATTCTTTATCTCGGAAAACATTGTAGAATTTATTGAGAGCAAGTATAGTGTAAGCTACATCTATCGGCTGTTCGCCGCCTATTGGTTTTTCTTTCGGTTCTTTTCCATTGATGAGCCAGCCTTTGTTTGAAATGACTTTTATGTTGCTGCTGGTGTAAATTTTTGACAGTAAAAAATCAAAAGATGTTTTTGCAATTACTTTATAACTGTGTTCACCAGTAGCTAAATAAGCACAGAGCATAGCTTCGGGCAGAATGCTGTTGGCATACGTTAGATAGTTCTCGTACCACAGCCAGTCTTCTTTTGATTCATGCTTGTACATCTGCACGAGCTTGTTGGCTAAGTGTTTTATCAGAGAAATATTTTGTGCTGTATTATTTTTCAAATTGCTGTAATAGACTCCTTTTATAATAAAAGCCATTGCTCTGGTAGAATGAATTTTAGTTGCGTTTATTAATGCTTTCTGCATCAGTGAGACCGCTTTTTCTTTTAAATCTGCCGGCAGTAAATCTCTGATAGAAATTAAGTAGCCCAATGCCCAAATGGCTCTTCCGTTTGCATCTGCAAGGTTTTCACTGTTTTGTTTGGTGAATTTTTTATCGGTGTCAACATAATTTAAAAAATAACCGTCTGGCTGCAGACAGAATTTTATAAAATTAAAATATTGAGTAATGTATGGTAAATCGGCTGTATCATTTGTCAATTCAAAATGCTGGCACATTGCCACCAAAGCCCGCGCATTGTCATCGATTGTATAACCCGATTCCAAATCTGGCTGATTGATTATGGAAAACTGAATCATTCCAAATGAAGTTGTCAGTTTTTTGAAATGATTAAGATTGATTTCAGGAATTCTATAATGCAGAGGCATTTTTTTAGCAGCTGTTTTTTTAAACAGCATCGCATGAGCAAGAGCTGAGTTTTCCCAAACCGTTGGAGCCAATTTATGAATGCCGTTTGAGGCAATTTTTTTGCGCAGTTGCTCATCACTTAATAAACGGATAACTTGTTTAGCCAATTGCTCAGGGTTTTCAAAATCAACGATAATTCCAGTTCCTTCTTTCAATACTTCGACAGCATGCGGAATTGGAGTAGAAATAATCGGACAGCCACAGCTTATCGCATAGGAAAAAGTACCGCTTACTGCTTGATTTCTGTCTTTGGAAGTAAAAAGATAAATATCTGTTAACTGCAGGTATTCCAGTAGTGATTTTAACGGTAAATATTCATCGACAAATTTTACATTATTCTCTAACTGCAGGTCTTCGATTTTCTCTTTCAGAAAATTTCGGTATTTTTCTCCTTCATGTCTCACAACGCTAGGGTGAGTCTTTCCGATAATAAGAAATAATACATCTGGCTCTTTTTTGACAATGCTTTGCAAAGCATCTAAAGTAGTTTCAATACATTTTCCGGAGCTCAGCAGTCCAAAAGTCGAAATGATTTTTCGTCCGGATAAATTATATTTTTCTTTAAGGACTTTTTTATCTCCGTGTTCTACTAAATGCGTACCATGTGGAATTACCGTGATTTTATCCTGCGAAATATCATAATCAGTTTCTAATAATCGTGCTGAATTATTGGTCATTACAATAAAGGCATTAACCATATTATTGATTTCTTGAATATGTGATCTGAATTTTTCGTCCGGTCGAGGCAAAACGGTATGAAAAACAACAATGACAGGTTTATTAATTAATTTTAAAAATGAAATAAAATCTTCTTCATTTCCTCTAAACAGGCCAAATTCATGCTGAATCAAGACTATTTCTATAGCTTTATTTCTATTGACATTTTTAGCTAATTCCGAATAAGAATTTTGATTATCTGTTTCCAAAACGGCATATATATCATCAGCATAGGCATGCTTTTCATTTTGAAGTTCTAAAGCAGCAATTTTTATGTCAAATGATTTTTTAAATTGCTTATTTAGTGCCAAAACTAAATCTTGAGAATAGGTTGCAATGCCACATTCCCGTGGCGGAAAAGTGGTAATACATAAAATTTCAGGTAACTTGATTTCTTTTTTTTGAAAATCTGCTATATTGTTAGAACCGCTCATGAGTTCTTTTTTCGTCGAAAATAAATGGATGTTTTTCATTGGTGTATAGTTTTTTTATTGGTGTATATATTTCTTCAATTTATTTTTTTAAATAAAATTAATTCCTTTAGCAAATTGGATAAACTCATTGATGCACATCCAATTTTTTCATCTGCAGCACCATAGTAGACATATAGAATATCGTCAAAAACTACAGCGCCAGTCGGAAAGCAGACATTATTTACTTCACCTTTTAATTCCCAGCTTTCTTCTGGTTTAAACAAAGGATAGGGTAGCCTGGCAATTTCAATATGAGGGTTTTCTATGTCAAACAGCGCCGCACATGCTGAATAAATGTAGCTGCTTGTCGAGCCGTGAACGCCATGATAAATGATAAGCCAGCCCAATTCAGTTTCTATTGGCGGACAGCCGCCTCCAACATAGCTTATTTCATGATCATGATTTGGCTTAAATAATATGCTGTTCTTGAAATTGATTAAATAATTCCGCCAAAACTCTTCGGTTAAATCCTCTAATGATTCAAATCCAATTACCATTTGTATTTCAGGTTTGATGCGATGCAGAAAACAGAACTTACCGTTGATTTTTCTTGGAAAAAAAATAATGTCCTTATCCCAAAGCATCGTTTTTATTCCTTTTTTTTCAATAATAGTATTGTGCTGATTGTAGCGGTAATATTTTTCTTCCAGTACGTCATTTGTGTCTGCTAAATCATCAAACTCTTCATATTCAATTTGAGGAACGATGATTCCTCTTTTTTTAAAATTTATTAAATCGGTAGAAGTTGCTAGTGCTCCCAATGCATTTATGCCGTCATAGGCTGTATAGGTCAGATAATATAAATCTTCGATTTTTACTATTCTTGGATCTTCCATTCCGTGGCTTTCATAATCAAATTCTGGAGAAAGTAATGGTGTTTTCATCCTTTCTTCGATTTCCAACGGCCCCATTAATTTGCAGTATCCAATGCTCGAATGATTTTCTTTGCTTACTGCCCTGTAAAACATGTGAACAAAATCTCCTTCTCTAATGGCGGCCGGATTCATGACGCCTCCATTTTCAAAATCCAGCTGGGTTTCCTGAAGTATTATTCCATGTTTTTTTACTTCTATCATGATTTTTACTTCCAGAATTTTAGGTTTTTAGTAATAATTATAAAGATCATTTTTTATGTAATAGCGGTCGTTATATTACTTTTCTAAAAAGTTATAATATTCACACTTTTGCTTTTTTATTAGGTGAAAGTGAGATATAATTAAGTGCTAATTAGCTGTTATTCAGTAATAAAAAATGTTGTTTAAGTTACAAATAAAAACTGGATCTTAGTAATATGATAATGTTAATAATTTAATTATTATAAATAAATTCGTATATTTTTTAAAATTAAAAAAGCCTCTAGATTATTTAGAGGTTTATAAGTTGCCGATTTATATGTTTTATAAAGAATTCTTTGTTTTTATTTTGCACCAAAATGATAGCATAATCCGTATAAAAAAGTATCTACTACATTATCAGCGCCAACAATAACTCCTATGTTTGGTGTAATTCTTACTTCTATTGCTCCTCCATAGGCAAGCTGAATTGTTGTGTTTTCAGCATACATTTGTTTTAAGCTGCTGCCGCCAATTTTTACTGTTACTGTAACCCTTTTAAACTCTCCTCCTAATGAGCCATATATTGCATAAAATGATTTTTCATCATTCACTATATCAAATTGAGTTCTTTCAAACGAAGCTCCATACGTTAGGATATCAGTATATGAAACCCCTATCTCATAAGAGCTGGGTGATGCAATTAAACTGACTTGACTGCCTGGGTAATAGTTGTCATTATCTTTTGCATATTGTTCTCTTTTTGATTGTGAGTTTGCTTGTGATGTTATTAAAATCATTAGTAATAGTAATTTTTTCATAACGATTCATTTAAAATGTTACTAAATCATCTTCTTTAATTTTCCGATATGTGTTGTTTGTTAATTGCCTGTCACTAATAAAGTAGGTAGTATCAGAGAAATAATCTAAAAATTAAAAGTAAGTTCTGGGGTGACTGTTGCTTTAAATTCCTCACTCAATTATATCTATATGTAAAGTTAATACATTAATAATCAATACATATAAAAATTAAATACAATTTTACTGCCTAAAATTATAAATGATTAAAATAATTAAACAAGCGGATGCATTTTTTGTTTTATTTATTTGCGGAGTGGAAAAATATGCTTGGAAATAGATGATTAGATGTTTTTTTTATAAGGAAGTAGTAGCGATTTATAATAAAAAAAGCTCCAGTTCCAGAAGTGTTCTAAAGAAAAGGCGAATGTATCTGACTTTGCGCAATTTTTTGATGTTCTTTTAAAATTGTAAATTTTATAAAAGTCTCCTGATTTTTAACGCTTTGTAGAATGATTTTGATTTACAGAATTGAGTTCCTTGTAAAGATGGATCATTCTACGGAATGGCAAAACTATAAATTTATAAAACAAAAAAAGCTCCAGATTTCTCTGAAGCTTTTCTAGTAGCGGGAAGTCTTGAAAAATCTAACGTGTTTATTGATGATTTTTATAAGGTTGTTTGTGCTTGCGATTACTAAGTTAATATCCCCGATGAAATTAAATTTTCGAAATTTTTATAGAAGAGTTAAAGAACTATTCCATTCTCTTAATCAATCTTTATATTTAGTTCTCTTAGTAATGCAATTTGTTCTTCGGATAGTTTGGTTTCATTAAAAGCTCGTTTCGTTCTTGCTAAAGATTGATATAAATTCGCTTGTAATGTGTCTGTCCCTGCTTTTGGATAGTGTCCATTTGTCTCAATGAATTTAGCTATTTTATTTATGTTTTTAGCCCATTTTGAATAACCATCTCTTTTAGTTAAATTCTCAGATTCTTCAAATGAAACCCCTACCTCTTTAAACTTTTGGATTCTATCACTAGGCATTTTGTTTTTTTGGAAAGAGACTCGCTGATTAGTAAACCATCGATATAGTAGGTTTATTTCTCCATTAACCATAGAAGGAAGCGTAAAATTTCCATCCGAATCAAGATGTTCAATGAATTTTTCAAAGTTGATTTCCCAATCTCTGTTGTTTATATCAGCCTTTGCCCAATGAAAATTAAGTTCATCAAGTTTGATTACTTTCCATTGCTCCAATTCTTTTCTTCTGCCTCCCGAATGAGTGCCAGCTTGTGCTTGTCTGTTAGCTTGACACCAATTGTATAATTGAGCTTCTAAACCATCTGACCCAAATTTTGGCCAATCATTTGAATTCTTTTTTTTGAAATCTACTAGATTATTAAACATTTCTAACCATCTGTCCTCTTTATCTTGATTACCCTTTCCTTCTAAATAATATCCAATTGATTGAAGACTTATAATTTGTTCTTCTGACAGAGTCCCATTTTTATATTTCGACCTTTGAGAATTAAGCCAACTATGTAAATCTTTATTACTGTTTCTTGTTGGTAATTTTAGATTCTCTATTTGCCATTTTTTTATTTTCTCAAAACTCTGCTCCCAAGTTTCAAAAAATCTATCAAGAGATAGTTCTTTTATTTTTTGACATTGATATTCTGTTAATTTTCCTTCACTAAAATCTTTTCTATGACGATATATCCAAGTATATTCATTTTGACCAATATCATCAATGGAAATTGAAGTACGAGTTTGAAGAAGGTTTTTTATTTTAAAAAAATAATCGGTCCAGGTGTCAGCTTTTCCTTCAAAGTTAAATCCGAGTTCGGTAAATTTGTCGTACCAATAATCTTCTAAATCATTTTCTCTAAATCGTTTTCTAATTGTTTGACAGAAAACACTAAGTTTACTCTCATAGGAATCTTTATCATCTCTTTGATATTGTGGCCATCTATCTGAATTTATACTTCTCCATTTAACCAAATCTTCATATAAAGCAACCCACTTTTTTTTGCTTCCTGAACCTAAAAATTTAGAATTTATATTTTGGAATTTTATTAGTTGTTCGTTAGTTATATATTTTTTATCATTTAAATACCCAAGTTGAATCTTATACCAATTTACTAAATCAGGATTATCAAAGTCTTTATGGGGTGAAAATTCGTTGACTTCCGCATAAGATTTAAAAACTTCAAACATTTTATACCATTTCCATCTTACTATATCCCACGCAAAATTTATTGAATTTAGCTTTCTAAGTTCTTCCAATTTTAAGGTATTGCTGTTTTTTCTATTTCGCTGTTGTGCCACCCATGCATATAAATTGGCATTTTCATTTTTAGAAGGATAATCATTATTTAATTCTAAATGAGTTTTTAATTCTAAAAACCAAATATCCCAATTATTTGAAGTTTTATAAATTATTTGGTCAAATAAAGATTCTCTCAAATTTTGTTCAAATCCGATAAGATTTAAAGTTTCAATTTCTTCGTCAAAAGAAGAAAGAATGTCTATTCTTTTTGAACCTTTTTTTCCTTTACCAAAAGCAATTGAGTTTATTTCGTCTTGTAGCCGTTCATCTTGTTCACACAATGAACGGATTACTTGTAATAAATTTTTAAAAGAGCCTTCACTGATTGAATTTTCAACTTCACCATGATTTGTATGATAAATTGGAACAACAATATAGCCTTGTTTCTTTCCTTCTTTTTTTCTCAAAGCTCGTCCAACAGCTTGAATTATATCAACTTTTGAGTTTTTTGGGTCGGAGAAATATACTAAATCAATAGTAGGTACATCAACACCTTCCGTCAGACATCTGGCATTTGAAATTATCGCTTTATTAGAGCTCTTAAATTCATGTAAAATTTGATTTCTTATACTCGTAGCTTGAGTTCCATCTACTGAAAATGAATTTGTTGTTTCAAAAAGCTTTGAGTGTCTTAATGAAAAGTCTTTGGCTAGATTTACTCTAGAATGAAAAGTCAAAGCATGATTGGCCGAGTATTTCGACATTACAAAATCAAGTGCATAATTATTTGCTACCTCATCTATTGAAATATTGTTGTTAACGTATCTTCTTTCGTTTAAATAACTAGATAATTGCTTGTCATTCACTCCAATTGCAATAATTTTATAGTCAACAAGTATATCTTGGTCAATTGCATCTTTGAAAGACATACGAAAGAACTCTTCTCCAAATGTTTTTGGGTCATTCATATCGTGAGTGTATTTCAAATCATCTCCCAATTTCTTTTTTAAAGACTCTTTTACTATTCTAGGAGTTGCGGTTGCATACAGTCGCTTCTTAGCAGGTATTTTAGTATTATCATGGATTATGCCAAAAACACCTTTACTTATTCCTGCGGTTTTATGTGCCTCATCGCAAAAAACAAAGTCAAAATTTATTTCAGTATTTTTCAGTGATTCAACAATTACAGGTAATGATTGATATGTGGAAAAAATCACTTTTTCTCCTAAACCAAGACTCAAAAAAAGATTTATGTCTTCTGGATTTGTAGTTACATTACCACCAATTTCATATGTGTGAGTAAGAATTGAATCTTGATTATCTCCATCAATATCAGTTTCTGAACAAACACATAAATATTCATATATTGTTTTTCTCTGTTTTGACCATTCATTTTTGATTTGCCTTAATAATGCAAGAGAAGGTACTAATATTAGAGTTTTTTGACTTTTTAGCTCTTCCTTAATCCATAATGAAGTAAGTGTTTTGCCTGCTCCACAAGGTAATATCAGTTGTCCTCTTGACTCCTCTCCTTCCGTAAACCATTGCACGCATTCATCAATTGCCTTTTGTTGATGGGGTTTTGGAAGAAGATAGACTTTGTCTTTTGGTTTGCTATCATTCAATTTTATTAAAATGTTCTCAAACGTATTTTGTTCAATTTCTAATAAATGGCCAATATTGTAAAATGTGAAATTGTTTGTTCTAGATGATGACACGTTGTCTAGTGAAGCACAATTTGAAAATAAAATATAACTATCCGCTTTTGGGCAATAAGCAAATAAGTTAGCAATTTTATCAGCAGACCAGTTTAATCTGCTAGTTTCATCGTTCTTAAATTTGCATTGTACGGCTACATACTTGTTATTAATAGTTTTTAATAATAAATCAATGCCATACTCAACAGTTCCTAAATCTAAAGCTTCTTTTGTTTTTAATGGTATTTCGTGATATAACCATATATCTGTATAAAGGCCATCAAATTCTGGCGCAGTTAGAAAGTAGTATTTTGCAAAAACTTCAAAAATTTTCCCTGCTGAAGTGTCTTTTAGTTTTTCATCTCTATTATCAATATTATATTTAGATAATTCAATTTTTAAGTCAGACCAATGGTTTTTATCTTTAATTATTTGTGATAATCGCTCTGTGTATATCCTCATATTGTATTGATAATGTTTTAAAAAAGCAGTTGTTTTTGTATGGATAAAATATTTAAGCAAGTATGTTCGATTCCTCAGATATGAAATGCTTGTTTTATCCTAAGCAAATATATATTAATCGTATTAATAAAAAAATTGATAGTTGTCCAACTAGGAGCGAGTTTTGAAGGTAATCAATCTCTTCGAAGTGTTCTTATGAAAAGCTGTGCGAATGTCACCTTCGCACACGCAATCTGAATCAGGCATTGTTTTGTAAATCCATATAAACGAAAAAAGCTCCAGATTTCTCTGAAGCTTTTTTTCTTAGTAGCGGGAACAGGACTCGAACCTGTGACCTTCGGGTTATGAGCCCGACGAGCTGCCTACTGCTCTATCCCGCGATGTGCGTTTTGTAATCTCAATAAGGCTACCTTAGTAGCGGGAACAGGACTCGAACCTGTGACCTTCGGGTTATGAGCCCGACGAGCTGCCTACTGCTCTATCCCGCGTTGTTTCGGGTGCAAAGATACGCTGAATTTTGATAAATCCAATGAAAACTTAAAAAAATGTTTTATTTTATCTATTGACTTGATATGACTACCTTTGCGCAATAAATTATAGTAGAAATGTCACATAAAGCAGGTTTTGTAAACATCATAGGGAATCCAAACGTTGGGAAATCAACGCTAATGAACGCCTTTGTTGGTGAAAGATTATCAATTATTACGTCTAAAGCGCAAACAACTCGTCATAGGATTCTTGGAATTGTAAATGGAGAAGATTTTCAAATGATCTTGTCGGATACGCCTGGAATCATCAAACCGGCTTACGAAATGCAGGAATCGATGATGAATTTTGTGAAATCTGCGTTTGAAGATGCTGATGTTTTAATCTATATGGTGGAGATTGGAGAGCAGGAATTGAAAGATGAAGCTTTTTTTAATAAAATTATCCATTCTAAAATTCCGGTTTTGCTGTTGTTGAATAAAATTGACAATTCAAATCAAGCGCAGTTGGAAGAGCAAGTGGCTTTTTGGACTGCCAAAGTACCTAATGCAGAAATTTATCCAATATCAGCTTTGCAGAATTTTAATGTTCCCGAAGTTTTTCAAAGGATTATTTCGCTGTTGCCTGAATCGCCTGCTTATTATCCAAAAGACCAATTAACGGATAAACCAGAGCGTTTCTTTGTTAACGAAACAATCCGCGAAAAAATATTATTGAATTACAGCAAAGAAATTCCATACGCAGTTGAAATCGTAACAGAAGAATTCTTCGAAGACGAAAACATTATCCGCATCCGTTCTTTGATTATGGTGGAACGCGAGACTCAAAAAGGAATCGTCATCGGTCATAAAGGTGCTGCTTTGAAAAAAGTGGGTATGGATGCCCGTGTAGATTTAGAGAAATTCTTTGGAAAGCAAATACACATTGAATTGGTTGTTAAAGTGAATAAAAATTGGAGGAGCAACGCGAATATGCTGAAGCGGTTTGGGTATAATCAATAGGGACAGGTCGCGACCTGTCCGTACGTTTGAAAAAATAGTTTAATCAGTATTAGAGTTTTTCTCTAATGCTGATTTTTTTTAGCCCAGATCGAAATGAAAACCCCGCAGTGAAAAAAGGCTGTTGTTCCTGTGGTTGCTGAGCGACTGCAAGAAGCTCCTGCAAGCGCATTGGAACAACTCCTTTTTGAGCGAGGAGTTGTAATGGAGAGCTGGATTGGCTTCTTAAACTTGTAGTGATTAGTAATTAGCTCTTAGTAATTAGCCTTGGGAAATAAAAAATAGTACTATTAGTTTTAGACTATTAGCTAATGACCAATTACTAATCACTTGTCACTATATACTTAAGATTCTATGATTTCTAAAAACACCTTTTCGATATCGTTCATTTGTTTTTCGCCGTTGCTTCGGATTTGTTTGGCGATGACGTAGAGCAGAAACCAAGCAAAAACCATCATTGACATCACGACAAAATCGCCTGTTGTGGATTTTTTTAAAACATAGTCGGAGTAGGTGATACCGCAAAAAATGATAAACGTTCCTGCTATTATAAAATGAAGAAACATGAAAAAAGTCCATAAACCAGGATCGGGTCCAAATAAACCGCGAATGTGGGTTTGGTTTTCGCCTTTGGATTCCATTTCGAGATGCAGATGCGGTGACCAATAGGCTTTTTTTGGACCTTTGATGTTAATCCAAATGTGGTATTCTTTTATTTTTAAAATGTAATCTGGAGATTTTGTAGTGGTAAAATGGATGAATTTTTGACGCAGGGAATCGATGTTCAGATCGATTTCTTTGTAGAAGCGCAAGCGCAGACGAATCTCATTATTGGCATCCATAATTTTAGAAATGAATTGGTTAAGGGAACAAGCTGTGGCTAATATACCAAAAAAATTGATATTCATGCATTTAAACACTACCTTTGCAACCCGAAACTGGAAAGCAGTATTCGGGAGAAATAAATATTTGAATTTATATTATGAACAATATTGTTGCGATAGTAGGAAGACCTAATGTAGGGAAATCAACCCTTTTTAATAGGCTGATACAAAGAAGAGAAGCTATTGTAGATTCGGTTTCTGGGGTTACCAGAGATAGAAACTATGGTAAAAGCGAGTGGAACGGAAAAGAGTTTTCTGTGATTGATACGGGAGGATATATTCGTGGATCGGATGATGTTTTTGAAGGCGAAATCCGTAAACAAGTAGAATTAGCTATCGATGAAGCCGATGTTATTATATTTGTGGTAGATGTTGAGGAGGGAATTACTCCGATGGATGATGTTGTTGCCCGTTTGCTGCGTAAAGTGACTAAGCCTGTTTTATTGGCGGTAAACAAGGTGGACAATGCCATGCGTGAAAAAGACGCTCTTGAGTTTTATAACCTTGGTTTAGGTGAATATTTCACATTTGCAAGTATTTCAGGTAGTGGAACAGGGGATTTATTGGATGCATTGATTGATGCTTTTCCAGAAAAACCATTACCGGTTCAAGAAGAAGTGGTTTTGCCGCGTTTTGCAGTTGTAGGTCGTCCTAATGCAGGGAAGTCTAGTTTTATCAACGCATTGATTGGTAAAGAACGTTTTATGGTTACGGACATTGCGGGAACTACCCGTGATGCTATTGATACAAAATTCGACCGTTTTGGTTTCGAATTTAACTTGGTTGATACGGCGGGTATTCGTCGTAAAGCGAAAGTGAAAGAAGATTTAGAGTTTTACTCCGTAATGCGTTCGGTTCGTGCGATTGAGCATGCCGATATTTGTATTTTGGTGATCGATGCTACTCGCGGATTTGAAGGACAGGACCAAAGTATTTTTTGGTTGGCTGAAAAAAATAGAAAAGGAGTTGTTATCTTGGTAAACAAATGGGATTTGGTTGAAAAAGACACCATGTCAACCCGTGATTACGAAGAGAAAATCAAAAAGGAATTAATGCCATTTACAGATGTGCCTATTCTTTTTGTTTCGGCATTGACTAAACAGCGTTTGTTGAAAGCATTGGAAGCTACGGTTCAAGTTTATGAAAACAGACAACAACGTATACCGACTTCAAAATTCAACGAATTCATGTTGAAAGTGATTGAAGCCTATCCACCGCCAGCAACCAAAGGAAAATATGTAAAAATTAAATATTGTATGCAGTTGCCGACACCAACGCCTCAGTTTGTGTTTTTTGCTAATATGCCACAATATGTTAAGGAGCCTTACAAACGTTACCTTGAAAATAAAATTAGAGAAAACTGGGACTTCTCAGGAGTGCCAATAGATATTTATATTAGAGAGAAATAAAATTAAAATCCCGAGCAATCGGGATTTTTTTTGCTTTTATGCGCGTATTAATGCCTTGTTTCTTGATGTTTATTTCTCAAATAAAAGATTTGTTAAATAAATGTTTAAATCACAATTAAACCTTTTGTAAAGTTCGAAGTCTTAGTCATATTGTATAATATAAAAGCACTATGTCTAAAATTTACGCTTCTTTACTGTTTGTACTATTCTTTTTTGCCGCTAATGCTCAAAACAATATTGTTATCAAAGGAACAGTCTATGATATTAATACTCAAAAGCCACTAGAGTCGGCTATGGTTTATTTTTCTAATGTCAAAGATTCTACAGTTATCGATTATACAACTACTGATAAAAATGGAGTTTTTAAAATCAACACTAAAAAATACGATAAATCTGTTTTCTTAAAGATAAATTTTATGGGCTATCAGACATATACTGAGGAGCAGAATAAACTTTTGGAAAATAAGGATTTTGGGAAATTATACTTATCGCAAAACGAAACTGCATTAAAAGAGGTTGTTATAAAAAATGATGCACCGCCCATTCGTGTAAAAAAAGATACTTTAGAGTTTAATGCGGCTTCTTATAAAGTGCGTCCCGATGCTACTGTAGAAGTTTTATTGAAGCAATTGCCAGGAGTTGAGGTAGATACTGATGGGAAGGTTACCGCAAACGGAAAAGAAGTGACTCAGTTTTTAGTTAATGGAAAATCTTTTTTTGGGAAAGATGGCACTATATTGCTAAAAAACATGCCAGCCGACATGATTAATAAAGTTCAGGTTTCTGATTTTAAAACTAAAAAAGAAGAGCTTTCTAAACAAGAAGCCAGTTCAGATGATGCCAGTATCAATTTTACTATCGATGAAAAGAAAAATAAGGGATATTTTGGAAAAGTAATGGGGGGATATGGTTCCGATGACCGTTATGAAAATAGTTTTATATTGAACTATTTTAATAATAAACAAAAAATAAGTGCGCTGGGTTCAGCCAATAATATCAATTCGACTGGTTTTGCCATGGACGAAGTATTTGATAATATGGGTGGCGGTAGAAATAGCAAACAAGCAACTAGATCTACAGCATCAGGAAAAGGGATTACAACAACTAATATGGTTAGTTTTAATTATTCTGATGAGTGGGCGAAAGTTTTTAACACAACGGCAGGTTATGATTTTAAGAATACGATTAATGAAAATCAATCTAAATCCAAGCAAACCGAATTTTTATCTTCTACGAGTACTAATTTTACCGATTCGAATTCAAAAACGAGAAATGAAAGCACAGAAAATAAGGCAAATTTTGAGTTTGAATATAAAATAGATCCAACAACGAGACTTGTTGTTACGCCAAACATCAGTAAATCCCGTACCAATAGTAACTCAGAATCTTCTAGTGTTGCTACGGATCAAGATGGGATATCTTTAAATGAAAGTAACGGGACTTCATATAAAGAAAATTCATCTACTAATTTTGGGAATACTATAAACTTTAATAAAGCTTTTGAAAGAAAAGCCCGTAACCTGAGTTTTGTTTTCAGTAATAATAATTCCAATAGTGATTCGGATGCAATAAATGAGTCTATAACTGTTTTTAAACAAGGCAGCAGGCCGAATGACGAACGGCATCAAAATGGAAAAAGCAATAATAACGCTGACTCTTATTCAACCGAAATTGAATTTACAGAACCTATAACTGACTCATTGCGAATTCGTTTTGGTACAGAACTGGAATGGGATAGTGAGGTAAATGATGCTAAAACCTATGATTATGATAATGCTACTCAATCCTATTCTATCTTAAATAATCAGCAAACGAATTACATCACCTCAAGACAAAATTCGATTACGCCAAAAGCGGGACTTACTTTCGAAAAAAACAATTTTACTTTTACTTTGAGTTCCAAAACTTCTATTGTTGACTATGATAATCATTCATTATATCTGAATAAAGGCACCGATTTGAATCAACAATATGTACTGCCTTATGGCAATGCACAAATTAGGTACAAGTTTGAAAAATCAAAATTCATTACTTTTAGATATAATTATTCAAGCAGCCTTCCTTCTGCAACTCAATTAATGCCTGTAGCGAATTTGGCAAATCCTTTGAATACAGTAGTAGGAAATCCAGAATTGAATTTAAACAAAGTTAATAGTGTAAATATTAATTATAGAAATTTTGATGTGCGTACTCGTTCTGGGTATAACTTGTTTGCAACTGGGAATTTTTTTGATAGTGCAGTGGTTGCTTCTTCTATTTATGATGTGATCTCTGGAAAGAGAACAACTACCTATCAAAACGTTACTGGAACCTATAGTACTAGTGTTGGAGGAAACTGGGGACAAAGTATAAAAAGAGATGCTCATGTTATACGATATGGTTTGCGTCTGAATGGCAGCTATTCTTTGGATAAAAAATACACCAATAGTGTTTTATACAGTGCAAAATCATTAGGGATTTCACCTGGTGTTTATCTTTCCTATGATTATGGTGAGCTGCTTACTGTGACGCCTTCTTATGGTCTGTCTTATAGCGAATCAACATACAGTAATTCGTCAATAAAAGCCAGCTCAAATGTGGTGCATAGAATAAACATACAAACTACTAATTATTGGCCTAAAAACTGGATTTTCGGAAATGATTTTGGATATAATTACAATTCGAATATTTCAGGTGATTTCAAAAAAGATTTTTATTTATGGAATACCAGTTTGTCTTATGGATTTTTTCAAAAGAAAATGACTTTAAAAGTAAAAGTCTATGATGTTTTAAATCAAAACCAAAGTGCAGCCAGAACAATATCTGCAACAACAATTCGTGATGAAGAAAATACGGTTTTAAAAAGATATGCAATGTTTTCCTTAACGTATAAAATTGGAAGTTTCGGCGGACCAAGAGAAAGACGTTCTCCAGGTGGTAATAGCGGTGGTTTCAGAAGAGATAGAGATAATATGGATTAATTTTATGATATCGCTTATTGTATCTAAATCAGTTTTTTGGCAAAAACTTAAGGAATTATTGATTAAACCTTTTAAAAACAAAATAGTCCTATAGTTTTAATCTTAAAAACAAATAAATATGAAATCACCGATTCACGAATGCTCAAAAAGCAATTTTAAAATTGTGAGTAAAAAATTAATCTTAGCGGTATTGTTAGTTATTAATGCTTCTTCTTTTGCCCAAGAGCAAACTAAGCCAGAGGAAAAATCTGGTAAGCCAAAAAGAGAAAAGCAAACTCCAGAACAAAGAAGCCAAGCTCAGTTAGATAAACTTACGACTGAATTAACCCTAAATCCTCAACAGCAGGAGCAAATAAAACCGATTCTCGCAGAGCAAAATGCTAAACAGGAAGCCTTAAGAGCAGAACGAATGGGAAATAATCCGAGAGAGATGTCTGCCGAAGAAAGAGACGCTTTTAGAGCGAAAAGACAAGAAGATAGAAAAGCAACAAATGATAAATTAAAAGCAATTTTAACTCCGGAGCAGTTTAAAAAAATGAAAGACCTCGAAAAAGCCAATATGGAAAAAATGAGAGAGTCTAGAGGAAATTGGGGGAACAGAGATAATGGTGGCACTGGAGATAATGGAGGAAATAGAGAGGAAAACTAATTCTAATCATACTAGTTTAGGCAAAAAAAGTCCCAAGCATAATCTTATGTTTGGGACTTTTCTTTGTCTAATGTGCTTTGAAATGTGTTTGATTGCTCCGAAAAACATTTTTTAGAATGATTTTCATCTTAACGCTTAATTTTTTTTTGGGGTTTTGTGTTCCTCTTCATAAAAAGCGGTGAAAACCATAAAGAGAGCCGCACCCAAACCTAAAAGATACATTGACATTATGACTGGAAGAAACAGAAATAGATTTGCTTGATATATCGCTGTAAAAACCATGACATAGATTGTGGAAAACCACACCAATTTGACGGGGAAATTTTTCATAACTTTCTATTTACTATAAAGTTACATATTGTTTGTGCAAAATTTAGTTAATTCATAATTAATGAATTCTTAAAATTTAAATAATTTGACAAAACTAATTTAAGATTACTTTTTTTATAAAAATGGTATGTTTTGTAAACTTTGAAGTGTATATCGTGAAGTTATAATAGGAAAAACAGTAATTAAAATTGGCATCATGAAAAGTGTTTTTTTTGTATGATGCATAATGCAAAAAGTATTAGTTTTTTAATGGATTTAAATTTTGAAAAGTGGCGTAACTCAAGATTGCACCGCATATCCTTCGTTTATCCAATATTCTAAAACTCTCTGACATTTTGAGTTTTGCTTTTATGTGAATTATAACAGTTTGAGTAAAACTCCTAAAACCGCTGCAATAACAATAATATGAGGTTCCTGTAGTTTTTTCGAATAAATTAATACTAAAGCAGTACCTATAGCAATCATTGCTGTGGGAATATCAATAATAGTCCGCAAGGCAATTACGATTACAGCACCGACCAAAGCTCCAATTACACCTGCAGTTATTCCATCCACAAACGCTTTGATACTTTTGTTCTGGGAAATCTTTTTGAAATAAGGAGCAGGAATAACAGTAAATAAATAGCAGGGAAGAAAAACTCCTAGCGCAGCCACAGTTGCTCCAGTAAATCCAGCTACTAAATAACCAATGAAACCTACAGTAATTACTACAGGACCAGGAGTAATCATGGCTACAGCTACAGCATCTACAAATTGATTTTCGGTTAGCCAATGGTGTTCATTGACAACTCCTGTATGTAAAAAGGGTACAATGGCTAGACCGCTTCCAAAAACAAAAGCCCCGGCTTTGATAAAAAACCAAGCAAGATCTCCTAATTTTCCAAGGTCAATAGTTGTGAAACTAGCCGTAGTAAGTAAAAAGAAGGAAGCTGTTTTAGGGCGTTTGATCCATTCTGGCGGTGCTTTTACAATCATATAAATGAAACCTAAAGCAACAAACAGTAACAATTCTTCTTGTTGTGTTACAGCAGTAAGAATGGTCGCTGAGATGTAAAATATCCAAAGTAACCAATTGCTTTTTATGGCTGGAATTTCAAATTTACTGATCGATTTGGCAGTAAGTTTATAGGAACTCAAAGCAATTATGCCAATAACGGCGGCACTTATTCCATAAAAAATAGCTTGCATCCATGGCAGGCCACCATAAGCCTGATAGGCAATACCTAACGAAATGACCATTAAAAAGGAAGGAAGTACAAATGCTAAACCTGATAATGTGGCTCCTAAAATACCAAAGTGTACAAATCCAATATAAATTCCTAACTGTGCGGCTAAAGGACCAGGTGCTAATTGAGACAACGCCAATCCTTCTTTAAAATCGGAATCGTTAATCCATTTTTTGTTCTCAACTAAATCGCGGTGCATATAACCAACTAATGCTACAGGACCGCCAAAGCCTATTGTGCCAAGTTTGAGAAAATATTTTACTAAATCAAGTAATGTATAATTTTCCTTTTCTGTATTTATATTCATTTTGTTTCTAGTTAAAAAATGATGCTTTTTTTCATAAAAGAAACTAATAAAAAACGGAACAGGTCAGCTTAATTAGACAGCTCTTTGTGTTTTTCTTTTAGTTTTATTTTATGAAAAAAGGTAAACCTGATAATATCTCTGTCAAAATAATCAATACCGTTCGCACGTTGCTGGAAACTGTTTAAGTAGCCCAATTCTAATGCAATATTTTTATTGATACCGTATTGTAAAGCGGCGTAAATTCTGTTTTGGTCAAAAGTGTTATAAACAATTTTTTCACCTGCGTTAATCATCAATTCATCATAAACGATAGCTTTCAGGTATTGTTTTTCCTTTTTCCAACAGGAATATTCCCCTTGAAGGCGGTATCTGAATCTCCAATAGAAAGTTGTTCCCGAAAGTAACTCCTCTTTATTAGCGTTGTGTATAAATCGTTCCTCTGCCTGAAACCGATGATTTAAGGTGAAACTTCCAAATTCCTGTTTACAAGAGATATCCTGTTGTATCCTGTATTCCGGCGTCCTAAAATCATTAGTATTTTCAGGAACTTGGGTGGCTACAGAAAAATATGAAACTCCGGCACCCAAGTCAATTTTTTCATTGATTTTATATCGTCCGTGCATTCGTATCAGAAATAAATTTTCCTCAGAAGGACTTATAAAAACCCGATTGTCAAATTCAGTATGTATAGACCATTTGCTGTTTAAGGTCAATTGGTTGTAATAGCGTGTCCAAAGTAAACTTTGATGATCTATATTTTTTTCTGTTTGAGCTTTGGAAACAAAGCACACTAGCAAAAGACATAAGATTCTGATGGTTTTCATAAGGCAGTTTAAATTTTCGGCAAATGTACATAAACTCTATAACTTATATAGAATTTATTTTTTATCGCTAAACCAAAAAGCCTTTTACATAATCTTGCGTCAGTTTTTCTTTTGGGTTCAAAAGCACTTCTTCGGTAGGACCAAATTCTATGATTTCTCCCATGTAAACAAAACCAATATAATCGGAGACTCTTCGAGCTTGACGCAAAATGTGTGTAACCAAAACAATCGTGTATTTATCTTTTAATTCCATAAATAATTCCTCAATGGCTTGAGTCGAAATAGGATCCAGTGCCGATGTAGGTTCGTCTCCCAAGATGATTTCCGGTTCAATTGCCAGCCCTCTCGCTAAGCACAATCGTTGTTGCTGCCCAATCGATAGTCGGGTAGCAGGCGATTTCAATCGGTCTTTTACTTCGTCCCAAAGGTTCACGCCGCGAAGGTATTTTTCGACTATTTCGTCCAACTCTTTTTTGCGGTTATTTCCGTGAATGCGTTGTCCGTAAGCAATATTGTCATAAATATTCATTGGTAAAGGGAAAGGTCTTTGCGAAAGCAGACCCATTTTTTTTCGGATATGTGTGACTTCAACTTTTGGATCGTAAATGTTTTCGCCATCTACCAAAACTTTACCGTCCACGCGAACATCGTTTTGACGGTCTAGTAATCGGTTCATAGTTTTAAGCAGGGTTGTTTTTCCGCAGCCCGACGGACCAATTAATGAGGTCACTTTCTTGTCGGGAATGTCAAGATTGATGTTCTTTAGAATATGGTTTTCACCAATGTGAACATTTAAATTTTGGATACTTATGTGTGGCTGAATGATCATATTTTGTTTTTTGAAAGATTTTTGCTGGCTATTTTTGCCACAATGTTGATGACTAAAACGATAATAGTAAGGATAACTGCAGCGGCGTAAGCTCTATTTTGAACTTCTTTAATTGGACTGCTCAATTGAAAAAATATGGACAGAGGCAAAGTAGCTGCAGGCTGGTCGAATGAAGTCGGGATGCTGTCGGTAAAGCCTGCTGTAAACAGCACGCATGCAGCATCGCCAATAGCTCTTCCAAAAGACAGCAGTATGGCAGTCACAATTCCCGGAATGGATTGCCTCAATATGATTTTTGCAGATTCATATCGGGTGCCTCCCAACGCAAAAACAGCATTAGACATATCTTCGGGAACTACACGAACCACTTCGTCAATGGCTCTAACCAGTATTGGGATTATCATTAAGGTTACTGTAATGATTCCTGCCAGTAACGAAGTTTTTAGTCCCATATAAACCATAATGGCAAATCCAAATGCGCCATACACAATCGATGGAATTCCAAACAGAATGTCATAACTTAATCTCGTAACGGTAGCCAATGTGGCATTTCTTTTGGCATAAACGTTTATGTAAATCACAATTGGAAGACTGATTAGCAATCCCAATAATGTAGAGCCTATAGTGATGTAAATTGAACCCACTATTGCGTTCAAAATCCCGCCGCCTTTTCCAATGTAGAAACCGCCTTCGGGAATTTTGGAAACCATATCCCAGCTCAAAGATCCAATTCCTTTTGAAAAAATGGTGTACACTATCATAAACAGTGTACTGCTGATGATAACAGTGCTCAGTATCATCAAAACTTTGAATATATTTTCTTCTGTTTTTCTCATTTTGATTGTGTTTATGTGTTTCTTTTTTCGATTCGATACAAAATAATTCTCGACAGCGCATTGAACAAAAAGATGATGACGAATAGGAGCAGAGCGGCAAACATCAATGCTGAATCATACATAGGAATAGACATCATCTCTCCATAATTATTAGCAATAAGTGCCGGTAACGGATAAGCTGAATCGAATAAACTATGAGGTACTTGTGCCAAGTTACCGCAAACCATCAATACAGCAATGGTTTCTCCAAACGCTCTGGAAATGGCAAGCACAACAGCGGCTACAATTCCGTCAAATGACTTTCTAAGAACAACCTTTTTAGTTGTTTGCCATTGTGTAGCTCCCAGTGATAAAGAGGCATTCCGTAAATCCTGCGGAACATTGTCAAAAACTTCAATCACAATGCTTATGATAAGAGGAAAAATCATGATTGCCAAAACGATTCCTCCAGCCAGTACAGAATAACCTGTTGTGAATTCAATAAAATGCGGTGCTATTCGGTCTTGTATTAAAGGAATAATTACCAATACTCCCCAAACTCCATAAAGCACAGGCGGAATTCCGGATAATAATTCAATTAAAGGCAAAACCAGTTTTCGTACTCGTATGTGGGCATATTCCGAAAGATATATAGCGGTTAACATTGATAATGGTAATGCAATTATAATGGCAATTGCAGTTACCCAAAGCGTACCGACAATAAAAGGATAAAACCCGAAGGCTTTTTTGAAAGGTTTCCATTCTGAGGAAAATAATAAATTATAAAGTGAAGTACTGTTTAAAATGGGTAATGATTTGTAGAACAATCCAAAACCAATCAATATCACTGTCGAAATCGACAGGATAGTCAACGCGAGGAATGTTTTACTGATCAGGCGGTCTTTGAGTAATCTTATGTTTTTCATAATTGTAATAAACCACCCCAGCAGAACTGTAACTCCTCATAGTCTCAGTTTCTGCATAGGGTGGATGTTTTATTTGGAAGAATGTTATTTTACTTTCCCTATTTCTTTCGTCAGTTTTTCTTTCGAAAGTTTAATATATCCAGCTTCCGTAACAAATTTTTGACCATCTGTAAGAATGTATTTTATGAAAGCTTTTACAGCAGCATTCTTTGGTTTTCCAGAAGTTACAAAATACAGATCTCGAGCTGGAGGCGATGGATATTTACCAGAAACAATAGCAGCAATCAACTGGTCAATGTCATTGTAAAAGTTTTCATCGGCATCTAATTTTCCGTTATTGTTTAAATCAATTGGAACAGGAACTATCCCATTGGTAGGTTTGTTGGTTTTGGTATCATATATGTAAACGATATTATTAAAACCTAATCCTGAAGGATCTCTTTGTACGGCTTGAGCCAGTCCTGGGTCGCCAAACACAGCAACTCCTTGTAAATCTTCCTGTTTTTTACCAAAATAGCTGGCCCAAGTTTCGGCAGCTCCAGCGGCATCGGATCTTGTATAAACATGTATTGGTGCCACACTTTTGAAACCAAGGGTATTCCATGTTTTGTATTTCCCAGTAATGAAAATGTTATTGAACGCTTCTTTTTTTACACCCTTTTTATATAAAACGGCTTTATAAGGACTCGTTGCGCTTATGGTTGGAATTACAGCATCTTTGGTAACGGCAATTGCATAAGCACCTTTTTTGTTCTCAGCAGCATTAAGCTCTCTGGATACCAGTCCAATATCGGTTACTTTGGACAAAACATCTGTAATTCCTTTTCCGGCACCTCCAGCTTGAATGTCTATTTTTACATTTGGATGTGCTTTTTTGAATTCTTCTGCCCATTTTACTGTAATAGGGTATAAGGCAAATGCTCCTGAGATGCTTATATTTCCTGATAAATCTTGAGCCGAAATTTTATTGGGAACTATGTTTGCTATTAATAAAGCAATTATGAGTGCGAATGTCTTTCTGTATGCTTTCATTTTGTCTTTTTTATGGGATGAATTTATTCTTACAGTAAAAAGTTAGCATATAATAAGATGCGCTAATTTTTTTCTTTTTTTTAAATTTAAAGAGCGTAACGAAGTGTAATTCCGTATGTTCTTTGGTCTCCTATTACACCAGCATATTGTCCGGCATTTCCACCAGCAGGCAATAATTGCTCATAATAATCTTTGTCTAAAAGGTTACGTCCCCAAAAATGAACAGATAATCCTTCGGAAGCGCGGAATCCTAAACGGCCATTAAAAATTGCATAGCCAGGAACTACTAAATAAGTAGAAGCTGATGGGCTTGATGAGAATTCTGAGCGAGCATAACCATCTAGAGCTATAAAGAATTTACCTATATTAGCAAAGAATTTTGCGTCTTTTGTATATTCACCGCCTAAACTTCCGGCCCATTTTGAAACTCCGGGTAAATCAGAACCTGATACATCTTTAAATGATACTGCAGATCCAGTTTCTTCAAGAGGAAGAGGAGCATTTGTAAATTTAACATGCTTACCGTCGCTATAAGTTGCGGCTCCGTAGAAGTTGAAATGTTTGTTAAGAATAAAACTGGCATCTAGTTCCACACCTTGTACACGCACTTCATCAGCATTAGCAAGATAACCTCGGTTAACGCCCAATTCAGCAGCCTGAACATTGGTTTGGAAATCTTTAATATCTGTATTAAAGTATGTTAAGTTCAAAATAGAATTTGCAATTGGAGAAGTTTTTACCCCAAATTCATAATGAGTAACATCTTCTGGCTTAACTGTTGCAAGATCACCTAAAGTTTGTCCCGCAGGCGGAGTAGGAAGTCCTGCAACATTCACTCCAATAGGTTTGTAGCTTTTTGCAAAAGTTCCATAAGCATTGATTTTATCTGATGCTTTGTATGATACAGTTATATTTCCAGAGAAGTCAGTATCATCATTATTTGATGAGAAGTTTTGATCTGTATAAACTTTCTTTTTCAACGCTATTAATGCAGGATCAGTAGTTTGAAGACCTCCGTATGTTTTACGGTCATAATCTGCATCTTTCTTGTCGTAGTTGTATCTTAAACCTGGTAATACATGCAGTTTATCTGTTACAGCCCAGTCTAATTGACCGAATACCGCCGCACTAGTTGAATGTATTTGAGCATTGGTTTTTATTCCATATCCTTCAAAAAGACCTGGGGTTTTCCATAATGCAGTATTTGCTGGAGTAAATGAGTCTTGGGAAAATCTCCATTGTGCGTTACCGGATTCCTCTGTGCCTTTTGTTTTTGATGTCTGATCAATATAAAACACTCCAGCAACACCGCTTATTTTAGATGTAATCTGACCTGCGTAACGTACCTCTTGGGTAAATTGAGTTTGTCTGGAAGGATTTTGCGATTTAGCAAGTACCTGCAATCCTGTAAAATCTCTGTCATTTGACGGATCCCAAGTCCAGAATCTCCATGCAGTTGTTGAGGTTAATGTTCCTTTTCCAATTTTCGTGTCCACATTAAGTGATCCTCCGCCCAAATCCTGTCCCGAACGCCATGGGGTGTCATGGTCAATTTTACGATCGAAAGCATTTAAGCTTGGAAGTTGGTAGTTTAAATCAGCAATAATTGCGTTAAATTGACGTTGTGGAACTCTATTTGTTGGAGCAACACCAGCAACTACTTGTGCATATCCATCATTATGCTGTGTTGTGATATCTCCTGCTAGCGTAATGTTTGTGTTTTCTGTTGGAGTAAAAAGCAATTGACCTCTAATACCTTGATTGTTTAGAGTGTTTGTTGGCTTTCCTGTTCTAGTATTATCGATAATACCATCACGTTGAGTACCCGATAATGACAATCTACCAGCAACTTTTTTACTTAAAGCTCCAGTAACAGAAGCCTTAGCCTGAAGATATGCATAGTTACCGTAACTCACTTCGAAGTCTGCACCAGAGGTGAAGCTTGGTTTGCGGGAAGTTATGTTAAAAGCACCTGAAGTTGTGTTTTTACCAAACAAAGTTCCTTGAGGTCCGCGTAATACTTCAATTCTTTCTACATCGATAAAATCTAGAGTGGTTGCTGCAGGACGGGCATAATATACACCGTCAACATAAAAACCAACACCTGGATCGATACCGTCATTGGTTAGACCGAATGGTGATCCAAGACCTCGAATGTTAATCCCTGTATTTCTTGGGTTTGAAGAATAAAGCTGTACAGATGGTACCAATTCTTTTATGCGGTTCACATTGAAAGCTCCTGTTTGTTCAGCTTGTTTACCAGTAACTACAGATACTGCGATAGGAATATCTTGTGCTTTTTCTATACGGCGTCTGGAAGAAACAACTACTTCAATTAAAACATTTTCATTCTCAGGAATTAAACTTATTTCTAAGGGTGCATCCGTTGGCTGGTTGATTTTTATTTCTGTTGTAGTATAGCCTACGTATTGTATTAATAGGGTAAAAGGAAGTTTCTCGTGAGTGTCAATGCTAAATTTTCCATTAGCATCTGAAATAGCGTTGTGCTTAGTGCCTTTTATGATGATATTAGTACCTGGCAATGGATTTTTTTGATTGTCAGTAACGATTCCTGTTATTTGGCTTTGAGCCCATGAAGCTGAAAAAACGAAAAATAACAGTAAACTTGAAATTGATTTTATGAATATAGTTCTCATTATTATGTATGTTATATGTAATTGGTAGAATTTAAATTAAATTTTTTTTATAATCTAGCACATGCACATACAACACATTTTGATACTGTTATTTTCTAAAGTTTGAAAATTTAGTGTTTTGCCGCTTTTCCTGACAGCTTTGTTTTTGGATTGATTCGTTCGCATTTTATTAAATTTTGATTTAGTCACATGTTAAACTTGACGCAAAAATATATAAATTCTATCAATTTAGTGTAATTTTAAAAATATTTTTTTATTTTTTTACTAATGAGGCTATTGTGATGCCTTGCATGGCTTTCAAAGTTTCGTCCCGAATCGTCATTAATCCGTGTCGCAGGTGGCATTCAGCTTCATCTGCACAATCTGAACAGCGCTCATAAAAATTTAATGATGCACAAGGTAATAATGCAATTGCACCATCAAAAAGACGGTGAATATCGGCCAAAGTGATCGTTTCTTTGTCTTTTAAAAGGTAATAACCGCCATATTTTCCTTGTTTGCTCCCTACAAAATGACCTCTTTTTAAATCCAAAAGAATCTGCTCCAAAAACTTTTTTGGAATATTGGCTCCTTCTGCAATTTCAATAGTTCTTGAAATATGGTTTTCATCCTGTTGTGCTAAATAAAGAAGTGCTTTAAGAGCATATTTGGTTTTATGTGAAAGCATTCTGGATAATTTTTAGAATGGATATAAAATTCGATAAATTCTTTTTGGAAAGAAATTTAAAAGTCAAATATAGACTTTTTTTTAATTTTTTTGATATAATTTTTTCAAAGAAGCTAACACAGTACTGAATAGTAATGCTCAATAGTTTTTAAGGAGCTTTATCCAGCTGTCCACTATATCTTTTTCTTTTTAAAGGAAAAAGAAAAAGGATGCCGTTTCCATCTGGGCTAGGGGATTGTCTTTCATAAGAAAGATTGGTTTTTTCTAAGTTCGATTGTAGCATTTTTGCTTTTAGGACTATTAGAATACTCTATCCTTTATTGTGCTGTGTTATTTTTTACAATATTTGACTGATAATTCTATTGAAGGTTCATAGTGAAGGCTAACTGCTTTTTTTAAGTCAGAGCAATAATCTCTTTTGATTTTAAAATTAATAAAGTAGATTGCTCTATTGTAATATCCTTCTGGATCTTCTGGGGTCAAATTTACTACTTGGTCAAAATCGCTCGTAGCATTCATATTAAGTATAGCTTTTGAAATTGCTCTATTTTGATAGGCTTCAACGAATTTGGGGTTAATTTCGATTACTTTGTCGAAATCTTGAATGGCTTCTTTGTGTAAGTTTAATTTCCTTTTTAGAATTCCTCTGTTTTCATAGGCTTGCAGATATTTGACATTAAGAGAAATGCTTTTGGAATAGTCGTCAATTGCCCCTTTAGAATCATTAATCATTGACTTTGAATAGGCTCTGTTAAAGTAGGCTTTTTGTAAATTATTATTTAGAGCGATACATTTTGTATAGTTATCTATCGCTTGTTTGTAATCTTTTAATTTAATGCTTGTGTTGCCTTTGCTGTAATAAAATTTATAATTATTCGGGTTTAATGCTATTGCCTTGTCATAATCAGATATAGCCTTTGAATAATTTTTAATTTGATAATAATAATAGCCTCTAAGATAGTAGTTATCAGCACTTGGCTCTTTAAGGATTAGAGAATCTATATCTTCGATTTCTTTGGGGATTTCTTTTTCGTCAATATTGGATAGGTCTTGCGAATAAACCGAAAAGTAAGAACAAAAGAGAAATAAAAAAAGGCAGGCTTTCATGTGTGATAATTTTTGTTAATTTATTGGTTTCAAATTTAATTCAAAATTATGTTTTTTGGTGTGTTTTTCTTTTGTGTTCTAAAAAAGATGGAATATTTTGTAAATTCTCATAAATTAATCAGGCTAATTTACTTGCCAGTTCGCTATTTTTCGTGTGTTAAATTTGAGTATTTGTTACATAAATGAATAAAAATCTGCGGCTAATCTGTTTAATTCTTGTTATCAGTGTTACCAATTTTGAGGGGTAAAAAAAGAGAGTCCTTGCCGAACTCTCTTTGTGTTTTGTGTATTTTACCAACTTCCGCTCGAGCCACCGCCAGAGAATCCGCCTCCGCCAAAACCACCGCCGAAGCCTCCGCCACCGCCTCCAAAGCCTCCTCCAGATGAGCCACCGAAACCGCCGCCACCTCCGATGCCTCTTCCAAGACTGCTTAGAAGGATAACATCCATTAGGCTGGGACCGCCACCGCCACGGTTTCCTGAATTACCGCCTCCTTTGTTTTTGGACAGTAATATCAAAACGATGATAACAATAACAATGATTGGAAAAATAGGGAAACTTCCTCCACTTTTGGTGTGTTTGCGTTCTCCTTTGTATTTACCCTTAAAAACATCAAAAAGAGCATCTGTTCCTTTGTCTAAACCTTGGTAATAACTGCCCCTTTAAACTCTGGGATAATAATATTTCTGATAATTTCTCCGCCAATTCCGGCTGTTAACCGGTCTTCAAGACCGTAACCAGGATTGATGGCAATTTTTCTTTCATTTTTAGCTAAAAGGATAATGACACCATTATCATTTTTTTCAGTGCCGCCAATTCCCCATTTTTGCCCCCAATTAGTTGCTAATAGGCTAACATCTTCATTTTTGAGACTTTCGATAGTGATTACGACAATTTGAGTCGTAGTAGAATCGGAGTATTTGATGAGTTTTTCCTCGAGCTGTGTTTTTTCCTGCGCGCTTAAAACATTTGCATAATCATAAACCGAAGTTTGAAAACTGGGTTTTTCTGGAATAGTGAATTGTGAAAAGATACAATTGCTTGAAAAAAGCACAATTAGCAAGAAGATAGATTGTAAAATTCCTTTGGAATTTGAGTTTTTCTTTGTTGGAATTTTCATTGGTTATCCTTTTGATATTTCGTTTGATAATTCGTTGGTGTCGCCTTCCTGCCATGGGAAATGTTCTTTGAGTTTTTCTCCGGCTTTCAAAATACCATCTATTAATCCTTGTTTAAAATTCCCTTGTTTGAATTGAGCAATCATGACATCACGGGTACTGTCCCAAAAAGTATTGGTGACAATATCATTGATGCCTTTGTCTCCGCAAATCACAAAGGTTTTGTCCTCGACAGCCAAATAAATTAAAACTCCATTTTGTAATTGAGTTTCATCCATTCTTAACTCGTGAAAAACTTCCATGGCGCGATCATAGGCATCCAGCGAAGCTGTTTTTTCTATATGAACTCTAATTTCGCCCGAAGTGTTTTTTTCGGCTATGCGAATAGCTTCAACAATTTCCTGTTCATCTTCTTTGCTTAAAAAATCTTCTACTTTTGACATTTGGATTGATGATTTTTGAATGAAGATTAACGATTTTTGATTGCAGAATAAAACATTCTAAAATCAGAAATCGTTAATCAAATATTTTAAATCTTTTATTAGAATTTTACTTCGACAGGCTTATCTGCACCTTCAACAGATTTGAAAAAAGGCTTTTCTTTGTAATTTCCTAAGAAAAAGCTTTGTGGCATTGCCAGAATGTAACCATTGTAAATTTCAACAGATTCATTAAAACGGGTTCTGGCAGTCAAGATTTGGTTTTCTGTACTGGCCAATTCGTCTTGTAATTTCAAGAAATTAGAATTAGCTTTTAGTTCTGGGTATCTTTCTACGCTAACTAATAATCTTGATAAAGAAGACGATACTCCAGATTGTGCCTGTTGAAACTGAGTTAATTGCTCAGCTGATATGTTTGTTGGGTCAACGGTAACAGAAGTAGCTTTAGCTCTGGCTTCAATAACAGCTGTCAAAGTGCTTTTTTCAAAATCAGCAGCTCCTTTTACAGTATTTACTAAGTTCCCGATAAGGTCATTTCTTCTTTGGTAGGCAGCATCAACATTACCCCATTCCTTACCAACCGCTTGACTGTGGCGTAATGCAGTGTTTTTTAATCCCATTACCCAAAAAGCTATTATTACTATTACTCCGATTCCGATAATCCATGGCAAAAATCTTCTCATGTCTGTTTAATTTAAGTGTTTAATGTTTAAAAGTTTAATTGTTTCTTTTTTTATTTTAATTGATTATTGACATTTTAAATTGTCATTGCAATTCATTTTTAATGCTAATCAGCTGCATTTTTATAGATTCTAATTTACTGATAATTTCAAATTTGTCCATGGTTTTCTTTTGGCCTTCCTTTAAATGGATTTTGGCGCCTTCTAAAGTGAATCCTCTTTCTTTGACTAAATGATAAATAAGCTGTAGATTTTTAATGTCTTCAGGAGTGAACATTCGGTTTCCTTTTGCATTTTTCTTTGGTTTCAGAATGTCAAATTCACTGTCCCAAAAACGGATCAGGGAAGCGTTTACGTCAAATGCTTTGGCAACTTCGCCTATGCTGTAGTATCTTTTATCTGGTGATAATTCTATGTGCATTTTTTTATTTTGAATAATTTTTTTAAAATGTCTTCTACTTCTAGATTTCTTTCAGATTGTGACTGAAAACTGCCAATCTAATCCAAAGACTGATTCTCTTGGTTAGCTATTTTCGAAATAGCTACGTATTCTACCGAAGAAATATTGCCGTAATAAAAATTAAGAGGATTGACTACTCTTCCGTTTTTATGTACTTCGTAATGCAAGTGTGGCGCTTCGGAACGTCCTGTACTGCCCACATATCCTATTACATCTCCTCGTTTTACTGATTTCCCGGGACGGCAGTTGTATTTGCTTAAATGACCATAAAGCGTTTCGTAACCGTAACCGTGTCTTATTACAATGTGATTGCCAAAGCCTGAAGCAGTATTGTCAGCTCTTGCCACGATTCCATCACCTGTGGCGTAGATTGGTGTTCCCGATTTTGCCGTAAAATCCATTCCTTCGTGCATTTTTCTAGCTTTGGTAAATGGGTCTGTTCGATAGCCGAAACCGGAAGCCATTCGTTTTAAATTCTCATTTTTTACAGGCTGTATCGCCGGAATTGCCGAAAGCAGTTTGCCCTTTGCTTTGGCCAATTTTACAATCTCATCCAATGATTTGGATTGAATTGCGAGTTCTTTGCTCAATGCGTCCACTCTTTCGGTGGTGCTGGTTACCAATTTTGAATTGTCATAGCCCTGCATGGCGGCATAACGATTTATTTTGGAATAGCCGGCTTTTCGTTCTTCTTCCGGAATGGCAGCCGTGTTGAAATAAACGCGGTATAAATTATTGTCTCTATCTTCAAGATCTTCAATTACATCATCTACCTGATCCATTTTTTTGTTTAAAATGGCGTAATTTAATTTTAAATTTTCAATTTCTCTTGCCTGCAAACGGTCTTTTGGCGTATCAAAATAGGGAGTATTCAATAATATTATAAAGGTCAAAAATCCAAACAGTGCCGAGGATAATAAAAACAGCATTGCGTAGCCAAGTTTTCGCCGCTTTCTGATTTTTATTTTCCTATATGCCAGATTTACGGAATCGTAATAATATTTTACTTTCGCCATATTTTAAAATACCCTATTTTTGCAAATTAGTTATAGGGTTAGTCGAACAAATTTAATAAATGTTTCAGATGTTCGGCTCTTTTTTTAAATAATAAATATAATGTGCCTATTCCAGCTATCCGTTGCAAGTTCTCGTTTAGAAAACTTTTTTTTCTAATGAGCTGGCAGGAGCTTCCTCTGGTCGCTCTGCCTTCTCAAGAAAAAATAAGTTTCTAAATCTCGAAGCTTTCCACTGCTATCTGGGGCAGAACAGATTGAAGGATTATAAGATTTAAAAATTTAAAAATTTTATTTCTGCAGATTAATCTTTTCATCTTTAAATTTTTAAATCTTTAAATTTTACAATGAAATCACAAGACGTACGCAAGCAATTCCTAGATTTTTTCGAGAGCAAAGGACATTTAATTGTTCCTTCGGCTCCAATAGTTCTTAAAGATGATCCAACCTTGATGTTTAACAACTCGGGAATGGCGCAGTTTAAAGAATATTTTTTAGGCCTGGGAACTCCAAAAAGCAACAGAATTGCCGACACACAAAAATGTCTTCGTGTTTCAGGAAAACATAATGACTTAGAAGAAGTAGGAATTGACACCTACCATCACACGATGTTTGAGATGCTGGGAAACTGGTCATTTGGCGATTATTTTAAGAAAGAGGCGATTCACTGGGCTTGGGAACTGTTGACGGAAGTGTATAAAATTCCAAAAGACATTCTGTATGTTTCCGTTTTTGAGGGAAACCCAGAGGAGAATGTGCCTTTTGACCAAGAGGCTTGGGATATTTGGAAAACATTAATCGATGAGGACCGAATTATTCTTGGGAACAAAAAAGATAATTTCTGGGAAATGGGCGACCAAGGACCTTGTGGCCCTTGTTCTGAAATTCACGTTGATATTCGTCCTGCTGAAGAGAAAGCTTTGGTTTCAGGTAAATCTTTAGTGAATAACGATCACCCGCATGTTGTGGAGATTTGGAACAATGTATTTATGGAATTCAATCGTAAAGCCGATGGTTCTTTAGAGAAATTGCCAGCTCAGCACGTGGATACAGGAATGGGATTTGAGCGTCTTTGCATGGTTTTGCAAGGAGTTCAGTCAAATTATGACACCGATGTTTTTACGCCGCTGATCAGAGAAATCGAAACGATTACGGGAACTAAATATACAATCAAAGCAAAAGACGAAGCTGAGGAAAAAATAAATATTGCAATTCGTGTAATTGCAGATCACGTGCGTGCGGTAGCTTTTGCTATTGCCGACGGTCAGTTGCCATCAAACACGGGAGCTGGTTATGTAATCCGCAGGATTTTGCGTCGTGCGATACGTTACGGTTTTACTTTCCTAGATACCAAAGAGCCTTTTATCTATAAATTGGTAGAAGTCTTGAGTACGCAAATGAGCGGTTCTTTCCCGGAAATTCGTTCGCAAAAAGCGTTGTGCTCGAATGTGATTCGGGAAGAGGAAAGTTCTTTCTTGAGAACTTTGGATCAGGGATTAGTGTTGTTGGATGCTGTGATTAATACAAATTCAGGTACTGTAATCGATGGTAAAAAAGCATTTGAATTGTATGATACTTATGGTTTTCCAATCGATTTAACGGCTTTGATATTGTCTGAAAAAGGATTGGAATTGGACGAAAAAGGGTTTCAGGAACAATTGCAATTACAGAAAGAACGTTCCCGTGCGGCTTCTAAAGTTACGGCTGGAGACTGGAATGTTTTGGTTGAAGATGATGTTCAGGAATTTGTGGGTTATGACCGATTGAAACACAACGTTAGAATCACGAAATACCGTAGAGTGGACAGTGTAAAGGATGGTGAAATTTATCAGTTGGTTTTCAATTCGACGCCTTTTTACGGTGAAAGTGGTGGACAAACGGGAGATAAGGGATATTTGGAAGCTCAAAACGGAGATATTATTTATATTATTGACACCAAAAAAGAAAACAACCAAACGATACATCTTGCTAAATCATTGCCAGATAATTTAACGGATAGTTTTACGGCTGTTGTGGATGGAGTCCAAAGAGCAAAAACATCTTCAAACCATACGGCAACGCACTTGCTCCACCAAGGGTTGCGTAAAATATTGGGAACTCATATCGAACAAAAAGGTTCGATGGTGCGTTCTGCTTCTTTGCGTTTTGACTTTTCTCATTTTTCTAAAGTAACAGATGATGAAATTAAAGAAGTGGAAGATTTTGTGAATGCTAGAATTCGTGAGAGCTTGCCTTTGATAGAAAAAAGAGCGATTCCAAAAAACCAGGCTGTTGAAGAAGGTGCAATGGCTTTGTTTGGAGAGAAATATGGTGATTTGGTTCGTATGATTAAATTTGGTGACTCGGTAGAGTTATGCGGTGGTACACACGTTCCAAATACGAGTGATATTTGGCATTTCAAAATTACGTCTGAAGGAGCTGTTGCTGCAGGAATTAGACGTATCGAAGCGATTACAAGTGATGCGGCTAAAGACTTTTTTGAATCACAATTGCTCTCTTTTTATGAGATTAGAGAAGTATTGAAAAACGCTGTTGATCCTGTAAAAGCGATTCAAACGCTTCAAGATGAAAATACTTCTTTGAAAAAACAATTGGAAGTTTTATTGAAAGATAAAGCCAAAAATATGAAAGGCGAATTGGCTCAAGAATTACAAGAGATAAACAAAATTCAGTTTCTTGCCAAGCAGGTTGATTTGAGTCCGGAAGGAGCCAAAGATTTGGCTTATGAATTAGGAACATTAGGAACAAATATATTCTTGGTTTTGGCAACTGCCGATGCAGGAAAACCAATGTTGTCTTGTTACATCTCCAAAGAATTGGTTGCCGACAGAAAACTAAACGCAGGACAAGTGGTTCGCGAATTAGGGAAATACATCCAAGGTGGAGGAGGAGGACAGCCTTTTTTCGCTACCGCAGGAGGAAAAAATGCAGATGGGATTGCTGAGGCTTTGGCTAAGGCGGTTGAGTTTGTGAAATAGTTTAGTCATTATAAGTAATCTATTTGTTTTTAGTAAATAGGTTGTTAATTATATCCCAAGTGAGTTGGTCATTAACTCGCTTGGGATTTTTTTTGTTAAAATAAATTCAAAATATTTTGGCTTGATAGTCATGATTTCTTATATATTTGCGGATATATTAATACGTAATTTATTAAAAAATGAAAAAAATTTCATGTCTTTTTAGTGCTTTGATTTTAGTGCTAATTTCATCTTGTTCAAGTGATGATTCATCTTCGGATTCAGACAATAATTTTGTGTTACCTAAAACAATAACTATGACTTATCCTGATTTTCCATCATATAATAGGAGAGAGGTAATAACTTATGATGGAAATAAAATTTTAACGTCAGTAGATGAATATTCAAAAACTGTTTTTACTTATGATGGAAGTCTTATAATTAAGCAAGTGGAATTTGATATAGATTATAAAGGAAATGAGGTTAAATATGCTGAGATCTCTTATACTTATGAGAATGGAAAACTAAAAACAAGAATATTAAAAAAGGGGTTTTCCACTGAATATCCAAACGGGCAGTTTATTTATAAAACAGTTTATACGCATGTTTCAGATAATGAGGTTACTTATGTTTTTTATTCGGTAGATGCTAAAACAAATATAGAAGTAAAAGAGCATCAAGGGATTTTAAATTACAAAGATGGAAATCTCGTTAAAGAAGACGAGTCCGTTTATGAGTATGATGATAAAAATGCTCCATTCAAAAATATTTTAGGTTATAACTTATTGTTATATGAGGTTGGTATTGGAAATAATAATATAACTAGTGCTAGCAGTTCATTAAATCCATTTGGTTATATCCGTAATTACATTTATGGTGATAATGGGTATCCTACAAAAATGACATCCTATAGAAGTGATGGAAAAACAATAGAATATATAACTGAATACACTTATTAATTGTTAGTTTCATTTTAGTATGAGCCGGATGTTCAAGCATCTGGTTTTTTTATTGCTAAAAAATGTCGAAATTTACACGAAATAGTAAAGATGCAATTCACTACTCCAATACCCATTCCTAAAAACTCATACCCAATAGACTACAATTCTAAAATAGTCTCTTTGGGTTCCTGCTTTGTTGAAAACATGGGAGACAAATTCCAGTATTTTAAATTTCAAAATGAAACAAATCCATTCGGAATTATCTTCAATCCGGTTTCAATCGAAAGAATTATTGATCGAGTGGTTAATGATGCTTTATTCACTGAACAAGATGTTTTTTTTCATAATGAGCGCTGGCATTGTTTTGAGGTACATTCGGATTTAAGTCATTCAAGTTCAGAGGAATTATTGGTAAATCTGAATAAAATTTTGGTGGAAACCAAAAAACAATTACAGAAAGCAACTCACGTCATTATTACTTACGGAACATCTTGGGTGTATCGTAATATCAAAAAAGATTCTATTGTAGCTAATTGTCACAAAGTACCCCAAAAGCAGTTTGATAAAGAATTACTATCTGTTTCAATTATCCAAGAAAATATTGAAAACACCATTAATTTGATTCAATCGATAAATCCAAATTGTAAATTCATTTTTACCGTTTCGCCGGTACGCCATCTCAAGGATGGTTTTGTCGAAAATCAAAGGAGTAAATCTCATTTAATTACGGCAATCCATAATCTGCTATCTGAAAACTGCAATCTGCAGTCTGAATACTTTCCTTCCTACGAAATCATGATGGATGAACTTCGTGATTATCGTTTTTATGCCGAAGACATGTTACATCCAAATCAAACAGCTATTGATTATATCTGGGAACGTTTCAGCGAAAGCTGTATTGATGAAAATAGTTTTCAGACAATGAAAGAGGTTTTAGAAATTCAAAAAGGGCTAAACCATCGAAGTTTTAATCCTGATTCTGAACAGCATCTTAAATTCGTATCAAACCTGAATCAGAAGATTAATTTTATAAAAAAAAAATTCCCTCATATACAGTTTTAAAACCTATTTTTTTTCAAATATAAAAGAAAGAAAAAAATTACGGTTCAGTAAGATTTTAGAACAAATATGCATAATTATGTAAATTGTTGGGGTGTATTTTTTACAATTTTGTAAATTGTATTGCTAAGGCAATTAATTGTTACAGTGCAGTTTAATCTTAACGTGTTTTTATCGGCCTATGAATGCGAAACAAATTCATTTTCTAAAGAAAACACTACGTGTATTGCTTTGGTGTGTCGCTTCAACAGTAGCTCTTTTGCTTCTCCTTATAATTTTAATTCGGATTCCATTCATTCAAAATTTTGCTAAAGATGAAGCAGTTGATTTTCTGCATGGAAAGCTTAAAACTAAAGTTTCTCTGAACCGAATTTCGATTGAATTTCCTAAAGATGTAGTCTTGGAAGGTTTTTATTTTGAAGATCAAAAAAAAATACTTTATTGGCTGGAAAACGTTTAAAAGCTGATGTAGATTTATTCAGCTTAATGTTTAGCGAATTTGAAATCAATTCTGTTTCTCTAGAAAATGTAAGCGCCAATATTTCAAGGAATAAAGAGGGAGTTTTCAATTTCGATTATATTATCAAAGCCTTCGAATCTAAAGAACCAAAAGATCCGGATAGTGAACCTTTCAAAATATCAGTAGTAAAAGTAAGTCTTGATAATGTAAAATTTAATTTTAAAGATGATTTTTCTGGAAATGATATTCGGGTAAAACTCACACATTTTGACACTAAATTCAAGAAATTTGATTTAGATAAAATGGATTTCAACATTCCAAACATTAACTTAAACGGGTTGAAATTGGTTTTGAATCAGGATGTCGCAGAGAAAATTGCCGAAGTTTCTGTGAAAACCACTGATACCATTTCGAAACGAAAAGATTTCAAATTAAAATTGAAAAAAATCAGTTTATCAAATATTAATGTTTCTTATGACAATAAAGATTCAAAACTGGATTCGGGGATACGTTTGGGTAATCTGGAATTAGCCGTTAACGAGATTGATTTGAATAAACAGCTTTTGGATTTTGATTCTTTCGAATTAAAAAATTTAAAAGGAAATCTGAGATTAGGTTCCAAAGACAAACAAATTAAAACTCCCGATTTAGATTCAACTGCAATCAAGCAAACGGGATGGAAAGTAAAACTGAACGATGTCAATCTGCAAAATATAGCTTTCCAATTTGATGATATGCAATCCAAACTAAATCCAAAAGGTATTGATTACAGTCATCTCGATTTGGATAAATTCGATTTTAAAGCAGAAAAATTATATTACGGAAATGACACTATTTCAGGAAATATAAAAGCACTTGCCGTAATCGAAAAAAGCGGTTTGCAGATTCAGTCCTTAAAAACAGATTTCTTTTATGGACCTAAAAATGCATATTTAAATAATTTGTATTTGAGAACACCGCAAACGCTTCTTCAGAATAAAATTAAAGTTGGCTATCCTTCGTTAGCAGCTTTGAAAAAGAACACCGAAAACCTTACGATTGATGCCAATTTAAATCAGTCTAAAATTGGATTTAAAGACATTCTTCTTTTTGTACCTGATTTACAAAAGATAAATCCTTTTAAAAGCAACCCAAACGCAGCTGTGTATTTGAATACCCGTTTGAGCGGAAAAATAAAAGATTTGAATATTCCGCTGTTCGAAATGAGCGGAATTGGAAACACAAAAGTTTCAATGTCAGGAAAAATCACTGGGCTCCCAAATGCTCAAAAGGCGTATTATGATTTGAATATCAAAAAATTGTCGAGCACTTCCAAAGATGTGTATTCTTTTGTGCCAACAGGAACAATTCCGATGAACATTCAATTGCCTTCTCAGTTTAATCTGCAGGGAAAATTTATAGGATCCGTTCAAAATTTTAAAACGAATCTGGCCTTAAACAGCAGTTTCGGAAAAGCCAAAGTCGATGCTTTATTCGATCAGCGAATTAAGGAAAATGAGAAATATGATGCAATGGTTTATTTGCAGGATTTTGATTTAGGGCGATTAATCAAAAACGATTCCATCGGAAAAATTACGCTTAAAGCGAAAGTAAAAGGTAAAGGTTTAGATCCAAAAACTGCTCAGGCAGAATTGGACGGAATTGTTCAAAAAGCGGTATTTAATAGATATGCATACCGAGATTTGACTGTAAAAGGAAATATTGAAAACGGATCTTTTGCAGTAAAATCTGGAATGAAAGACCCAAATCTAAACTTTGATTTAACAGCAAATGGAAATACAAAAGACAAATACCCATCAATACAATTAAAATTAAATCTTGATATTGCGGATTTGGAAAAGTTGAATCTTCACGCTGGTCCAATGAAACTGCGGGGAAATGTAGATGCGGATATTGCGAACAGTAATCCCGATTTTTTGAATGGAAAAGTGTTTCTTTCGAACATTCAGGTTTTGCAGGAAGAATTAATTGTTTTGGATTCTGTTCGTGTAATTGCTTTTTCGGATAATACCAGAAACAACATCAAAATATCATTTCAGTTTTTGAAAGCGGAAGTTGATGGGAAATATAAACTAAGCACATTAACAGATGCAGTAAAAAAATCATTATCGAAATATATTGATTTAAAAACCCCAAAAGTAAATAGAGAATCCGATGAACAGCGATTGGCTTTTACAATTGCGGTGGATAATGATCCGATACTTTTTAAGATACTGCCTAAATTAACTGGACTAGAACCAATTAATATTACTGGAAAATACAATAATGCAACTGATTCTTTAGAAATAAAAGGAACGATTCCGAGAATTGTTTATGCCAATAATACAATCGCTGACGGAAAAATTAATATCGAAGCGAAAGAAAATGCTTTGGAATACCAAATTTCGGTAGCAACAATTGAAAGCGGAGAATTAAAAATTCCGTTTACCAGTTTGTCAGGCAAAGTCGAAAATAATATTCTTTCATATGCATTGCAGGTAAGAGATACTAAGGATAAAGAGCAATATGCTATTGCTGGAGAGTTTCTTCGTCAGGATGCTAAAAATATTCTGAAAATTAATTCTGAAAATTTTGTGCTTAATTATGATAAATGGAATATTAATCCTGAAAATGCAATTGAGTTTGGTGATAAAAGGCTTTATATTAATAAGTTTTTCTTAGATAATTCAGGTAACGAACTTAAAATACAATCTCAAGGAATTCAGGATAATGCACCGATTCAAGTGGATTTTTTGAATTTCAAAATAGAAACCATTCTGAATATTGTCAAGAAAGACAAACTGCTGATGCAGGGTTTAATCAACGGAAATGCGGTTGTTGAAAACGTAATGACATCGCCTGTTTTTACTTCGGATATAAAAATAGATGACTTTGCTTTTAGGGGAGAACCTGTTGGAGATATTGCCATAGAAGTCGATAACAAAACCGCTGATATGCTTGTAGCAAATGTGGTTTTGAGCGGCGAAGGGAACGATGTAAATATCAATGGCAATTACAAAATTAGTGATGGCAATTTAGATTTTAATGTAGCTGTCAATAGGTTGGATATTAAAAGTATTCAAGGATTCTCAATGGGGAATGTTACGGACGGAACAGGGTTTTTATCAGGTAATTTCAAAGTTGCAGGAAATGTGGCAACACCGAAAGTTGCAGGTGAATTAAACTTTAATGACAGTGGTTTTAGGATCACAAAACTCAATTCTTATTTTAAGACAGATAATGAAAAAATCACTTTTAGCAACGATATAATTACGTTTGACAAGTTTACGCTTTATGATGAAAACGATAATGAATTGGCTTTGAACGGCACAATGCAGTCTTCGGATTTTAGAAATTATAATTTTGATTTGACAGTAATTGCAGATGATTTCAGAGCAATACATTCTAAAGCTTCTGATAATGATTTGTTTTATGGCGATTTATTTTTAGACACAAAACTAAAAATAAAAGGAACACTCGAAAATCCTATTGTCGGCGGTGATGTTAAAATAAATAAGGAAACTAAATTCACGGTGGTTTTACCACAGTCTGATCCTTCGATTGCCGACAGAGAAGGAATTGTAGAGTTTGTAAATGAAGATAATCTGTATCTGAAACAAACGGTTCAAATGGAGAAAAAACTCAACCAGTCTAACTTAATCGGCATGAATGTCAGCGTTGATATTTCTTTGGTTAAAGAAGCAGAACTTACATTGATTATCGATAAAGGAAACGGAGATTATCTTAACCTGAAAGGCGAAGCCGAACTCACAGGAGGAATCGATCCTTCGGGAAAAACAACTCTTACGGGTAAATATGAAGTTTCAGACGGAGCCTACGAGATGAATTTTAATGCAATCCGAAGAAAATTTAATATTCAGAAAGGGAGCTATATTGTATGGAACGGAGAGCCAACAATGGCAACTTTGAATATTACGGCAATTTATAAAGTGAATGCGGCTCCGATCGATTTGCTTGGAAATCAATTGGGTGCAGTAAGTCCTACGGTCAAAAACACCTACAAACAAAAAATTCCGTTTCAGACTTTATTGAAAATGAATGGTGAATTGCTAAAACCTGAAATCACATTTGATATTAAACTTCCTGATGGAAATTATGGCGTTTCATCAGATATTGTATCCGCTTCTCAGGCAAAACTGGAACAGCTTCGACAAGAGCCAGCAGAATTAAACAAACAGGTTTTTGCTCTTTTGCTTTTAAATCGTTTTGTTGGCGAAAATCCATTTGCAAGTGAAAGCGGCGGTACAAGTGCTGAATCATTAGCCAGACAAAGTGTGAGTAAAATACTTTCTCAACAATTGAATGATCTTGCTGGAGAATTAATTACAGGATTTCAAGTTGATTTTGATTTAGAGTCAACAAAAGACTACACTAGGGGAACAATGGAAAATAGAACCGATCTGAATGTTGCTGTTTCCAAAAAACTGCTTGATGACCGATTAAAAGTTACGGTAGGAAGCAGTTTTGGCGTTGAAGGCAAAGAGCGTGCCAATGAAGAAACTACAAATATTGCCGGCGACGTCTCATTAGATTATCAGCTTACAAAAGGCGGAAGATATATGGTTCGTGCCTATCGTAAAAATGAATATCAGGTTGCAGTTGAAGGTCAGGTTATAGAGACTGGAGTGGCTTTTGTTATCACCATGAGCTATAATAAATTCAAGGAGCTTTTTCATCGAAGCGAAGCCGAAAAACAAATAATTAAAGAAGAAAAGATTCGTAAAGAGAAGAGAAAACAGAAAGAAAAAGAAGAAAAGGAAAAGAAAGAAAAAGATCAAATAGAAGGAAATGAGCAAAAAACATAGCGATATGGAAATCAGATATATAAGATATTTTGTAGTGCTGTCTTTATTTTTTGTTTATGGATGCAGTAATACTAAATATCTGCCGGAAGGCGATTTGCTGTACACGGGAAGTTCTGTAACGGTGAAGGATTCTACTATGAAAAAGAAAGAAAGAAAAGCACTGGAAAATGAGATGGAAGGCCTGTTGCGTCCTAAACCGAATAAAGCAATACTAGGTTTGCGTCCCAAATTGTGGTTTTACAATTTAGCAGGAAAACCAACAAAAGATAAAGGAATTAGGTATTGGCTACGAAATAAAGTGGGTGAGGAACCAGTGCTTTTCAGTAAAGTCGATTTGGATTATAACGCAGCGGTTTTAAGAAATTTTGCAGAAAATCGCGGTTATTTTAAAAACAGAGTCAGTGCTGATTCTACTGTCAATAATAAAAGAGCAACTGCAGAATATATTGTTCAGTTGAGAAAGCAATACAAAATAAAAGAGGTGAAATTCCCTGAAGATTCTTCCGCTTTAGGAAAAGCAATTGCCAGAACGATCCGAAGATCATTATTAAAAGAAGGAAATCCATACGATCTGGATATTATAAAAGCCGAACGGGCACGCATTGATGCCAGATTAAAAGAAAAAGGATTTTATTATTTTAACCCAGATTACATTTTGGCGCAGGTAGACAGCACAAAGGGGGATTATGAGGTTCGTATTAATTTAAAAATAAAAGACGATACACCCGAAAAAGCCAAAACTGCCTATAAAATTGATAAAATTATGGTGTATCCTAATTTTGCAGTTTCAAAAGACACTGTCAAATATAAAAAAGAGGATATTGTTCAGTACAATGATTTTACCATTATTGACACTGCTGACACTTTTAATCCAAGGGTTTTTGACAGGGCAATACTTTTTAAAAAAGGAGATTTTTATAATCGAAAAGATCATAATCTTACTCTGAACCGTTTTGTGAATTTGGGGACATTTAGTTTTGTGAAGAATGAATTCAAGACTTCGGATAGTTTAAAAAACACTTTGGATTCCTATTATTATCTGACGCTTTTACCTAAAAAATTTATTCGTGTTGAGGTTGTGGGAAAAACAAATTCGGCGAGCTATACTGGTTCAGAAATCAATGTAAACTGGAATAACAGAAATGTATTCAAAGGAGCTGAATTGCTTACTGTTTCTGTATTTGGCGGTGCCGATTTTCAGCTTTCAGGGGAAAATAATGGTAAAAATATCTATAAGCTAGGAGCTGAAACCAGTTTGACATGGCCTAGATTTATTACGCCATTTCACATTCATGAAAATAGTGAATTTGTTCCCAGAACCAAAGCGACACTTCGATATGAATTTCAAAACAGGACACAATTGTATTCTTTGAACTCATTTAATGCTTCTTTTGGCTATTTATGGAAAGAAAGTATCAGAAAAGAACATCAGTTAAACGTTATGGATATTACTTATGTAAGCCCGAACAATGTAACAGCGGAGTATCAGGAAGACATTGATGAAGATTCTGCTTTAGGAAAAGTTATCGAAAAGCAATTGATTTTTGGATCAACCTATTCGTACACTTATACGAATACAATGCAAAAGCGGAAAAAAAATACATTCTATTTTAATGGAGAATTAGATTTGGCAGGAAACATAACAGGTTTAATAACAGGAGCCAATATCAAGAAAAAGGATACTATAAAAATATTTAATGTGCCGCTTAGTCAATATGCAAAAGTAAAGACTGATTTTCGCCATTATTTAAAACTTGGAAAAGAAACTGAATTAGCGAGCCGGATTATTGTTGGTATTGGATTGCCATATGGAAATTCAAATGTTATGCCAACATCAAAACAATTTGTATCGGGAGGGACTAATAGTATTCGTGCCTTTAGAGCAAGAACACTCGGCCCAGGAAGTTATTTGAATACAGAAACTGCTAATTCTTCTTATTTGCCAGACCAATCTGGTGATTTAAAATTAGAGTTTAGTACAGAGTATAGGGCAAAACTGTTTAGTATTGTCAAAGGAGCTTTGTTTGTAGATGCTGGAAATATTTGGCTTTTGAATGCTGATCCTAATAAGCAGGGAGCCAAAATTTCTAAAGATTTTATGAAAGAAATCGCAGTGGGTGCTGGAGCTGGTCTGCGTTTTGATTTGTCTTTCCTTATCTTAAGGACAGATTTGGCATTTCCGTTAAGGAAACCTTGGTTGTCTGAGAATGACCGATGGGTAATCGATGATATTGATTTTGGAAACAGCGCTTGGAGAAAAGAAAATCTGATTCTTAATATTGCTATTGGATATCCTTTTTAAAATAATAATTTACCTTAACATGAGTCCGATTATTAATTTTTTGGAGCAGAAACATTTGGCTTTTTTGTGAATATCGTCCCGCTTTCCGTTACAATCTTATAAGCCGAACCCCGGCTTATAAGGATTTCCATTTCAATCGGGGCTAAGAGGCAATATTTAGCTTTTTTGCTTTCATTTTAAAAAAAAGAATTAATTTGGCTAAAATAATAGAATGAAATGCAAAATATGTTCAAAAGAATAATAGTCGCAGCTGTAATCGTAGTCATAATAATTTTGGCTTTCAAATTCTGCGAATTCAAGAAAGGGGATGATTCATCATTAGACTACAATACTAATTTAATACAGCAGCAAATTGTGAATGTTGGCAAATTGGTAGTTACCGAAGGGCATTTTTCCGAAGTCGTTACTTATAAAAACCAGCAGAAATACATGATGGACATGCTTTCATTCGAGAAAAAAGCATTGATAATTGTCAACGCCGATGTTACCGTATCCTATGATCTGCATCAAATGAAATACGATATTGACGAAGCCAATAAAACCATCACAATAGTAAGCATCCCGAAAGAGGAAATTAAAATAAGCCCGGACATCAAGTTTTATGACGTAGAACAAAGCCAGATGAATCCGTTTACTGGCGATGATTACAATAAAATCAACAAATCGGTAAAAGCCAATTTAGCCAAGAAAATCGAAAAATCATCCTTGAAATCCAATGCCCAAAACCGATTGATAAGCGAACTCTCTAAGATTTTAATTCTGACAAATACAATGGGCTGGAAACTGCAATATAACGGTAAAGAAATCTCAAACGAAAAAGAACTGCAACAGGATTTGAAGCTGTAAAAGGGGTTAACACAGATTACACAGATTTTCACAGATTCATTGATTGTGTAAATTTTATAGTTGACAGTAATAATCAGAAGAATCGAATGAGGACAACGTTTATAACATCAATCGTATTTAGTTTCTTCTCGCTTTCCGTGATTAGTATGAATAAATTGAAATCAAAAGAAGATACAATCCAAAACAAAAGAAAATGTTCTGCCCAAAACGTAATATTAAAAACCGAAAGAATTGAGAGTAACCGAAAATTTATTTTTGGAAATTGCCTCATAAAAAGATAATTACTGTTGATCGAATAATTGATGTTAATGGTAAAGTAATTTTAAAGAAATCTTCAATTCAAATTTGTTCAAATGATGCTTGTGACGATAGAAAATTTCGTAAAATAAAAATTATAGATAACGAAATATGGATTTTTCAATATAACAGAAACCCCGAAAAAGCAATAATAAAACGTTATGATTTTTGTAGAAAATATCTTGGAGAAAAGATTTGGGACGAAAAATCCTTTGACGAATATTAACATACTAAAGGAATTACTACTGCTAAAGATAGAATACACAGATTCTACAATTTTTCACTCAAAACAATTTGTGGAATCTGTGTTTATAACATTCTGTTTTTTTAATGAGCCGTTTCTTGATTCTCAAAAATCAACTCCAAACCATTCGAAATTAATTTTTCGATTTCGGGACGCTGTTTTTTTAGATTTTCTAAATGCAAAAGAATCTGCTGTATCAAATTCGTTTCATTTCTAGCATTCAAAAGTTCAACCAATTCTATCGAAAGCAACCAGTCATTCGGATGATTATTTTGCAGTTTTTCAAAAATCGGTTTCAATGAAGCCTTCTTGTCATTCGATTCCCGAATGCTTCTTACTGTTTGATACAAAACTTCGAGATCATCTCTTTCAGCAGTTTGTTTGGACTTAATGGTTTTGCTCGAAGGAACGTGCGAAATCAAATCAAAGCTATTCACATCGGCAGGACCAGAAAAAGCTGAAACCAGTTTTTTGCCCACAGCCATATCATAATTTCCCCATTCTGGTTTAAATAGAACTGTGTCACCGTGTGTAACTGTACAGTTTTTAAAACAAATCAAAATGATTTCTCCGTGTAGATTTCTCTTTCCGGTAACAATCTCTCCAACGACTTTGATGTCGCCTTCAAATTCCAAAGCAGCGGTTTGGCCTTCATAAACACCATACGCTTTTAAGTCTCTCGGACTCATATCTTCAATCGCCAAATTGATGCCTTTTAATTTTCCTATTGGGCTTCCAAAACCTTCCGGATGCGTATTCGTTCCGTGACCTACCAATTCTTTTTCACGATATGATAAAGCAGTTTTACCTGTGGTTTGAAAGTAGATTGGTTTTCCGTCATGTTCAATAACATTCGTAAATACGCCCGAAATCTGTAAACCAGTACTCAATTCAACAGTTCCCAATGCTTTTGAATGAATTAGTTTTTCAACACCCGACAATCCACCTGTACGCAAAGCCATAGTATTGGCAAATTCTTCCAGAATCAAACTCAAGTAAGCAAAATCAGGAGTAACATACAGTTGCGGTTGTAATTTGGTAATATTAAAATTTTGGTGAACAGCCGAAAAATCATAAGGGATTTTCTTCACGTTGTCCGTCATGCACCAAGCGCTTTCGCCAATGGATGACAATAAACCTGCACCGTATATTTTTGGTTTTTCCAATGTGCCTATCAAGCCGTATTCCACTGTCCACCAATGCAGGTTTCGAATTTGCGCCATTTCCGATAATTCTCCCATATTATTCTGCAGGTCTTCCACTGCTTTTTCGGCTTTTTCGATTTCAGCTTGCGATGTGCCTTCTGCTTCTTTCAAAATAGACAGTAACCGAATCGCTTCGTACATTTCATAATCTTTATGAGATGAAATCGCTTTACAGCCTATTTCGCCAAAACGGCGCAGGTATTCAGCATATTCAGGATTCGCAATAATAGGAGCGTGACCGGCGCCTTCATGAATAATATCTGGTGCGGGAGTATATTCAATATGTTCGAGCTGACGAATGTCGGATGCAATGACTAAAACATTATACGCCTGAAATTCCATAAAAGCATTCGGCGGAATAAAACCATCAACAGCAACGGCAGCCCAGCCAATTTCGCTGAGTATTCGGTTCATGCCATACATGCTCGGAATATTGTCGACCTCAATCCCCGTTTTTTTTAAACCTTCCAGATAGGAACTATGCGCCACCTTCGAAAGGTAATTTACGTTTTTACGCATCACATAACGCCAAACCGCTTGATTTATAGGGGTGTAATCACTATAATCTTGAGACTTGATAAACTGTTTTAAATGTTTGGGCAATCGGTCTAATAAGGGATTGCTTTTTATTTTTGTGTTCATAACGAAAACGATATAGTTTGTTGCAAAATTACAATTTTTAGGAGCTATTTCCAGCTATTCGTTTCAATCTTTTTGTAAAAAATAGATTTTTCACAAAAAGGATTTTCACTGCACACGAGCGAAGCAATCTGGGCTAGGGCTAATGGTATAACCTCGTATTTATAGTAACAATTTGCGAGACATTCAGTCTTTAACGAAGAAGTGTCTAATAGGATAAATAAAAAATACGTTTTCACAGCATTAGTTTGTACCATCAATTTAGCACAAAGTGATAAAATGATAGCATTAATGTTAAAATGATTTTTTGTTTCAATAAAATTTCTATTTTTGATTCATTGTAATCGATTACACAAAATTAATAATTGATTAAAAACATGTATAAATTTCTCCAAATTATGAATAAAAAAATGCCAAATGCATTCCTTTCTATAGTCTTTTTATTTGCCGTAACAGTATGTTCTTATTCGCAAACACATGATTTTTCACTAGTGGGTTACGCAACCGAAAACGGCGGGACTACTGGAGGAACTGGAGGTACCGAAGTAACCGTAACCACTTTTTCCGATCTTAAAAAGTATGCCGAAACGAAAGATACTAAGTATATAATCAAGGTCTCTGGTGTCATAATAGGTTTAGGAAGCATAGTAAATAAAGACTATGTTGGTTCGATAAAAGTGGCTTCCAATAAGACTATTATTGGAATTGGTGATAAAGCTTTTTTGGATGGTGTAGGTTTTACTATTAAGGATGCCAAGAATATTATTATTCAAAATATCAAGTTTTCGCTGGTTTCCATTGGAAAAGCAATTCCTGCCGGCTCAGAAGACATCCCAAAAATATACAGCAAATTGGGAGACGAAGGAAGACCTCAGATATTAGTAAATTCAGGAGATTTAATTTCAATTTATGGCGTTAGCACCAATATATGGATTGACCATTGCGAGTTTTTCGAAGAAGATCCATACGTGCAAAAAAATCAGGATTTATACGATGGTTTAGTAGATGTAAAAGACAACAGCGGTTACATTACCATTTCTTGGTGTTATTTTCACGATCATCATAAGTGCAGTCTAATCGGCAGTTCTGACAAGGACTTGTTTTCGGATAGAAAGATAACTTTCCACCACAATTACTACAAAACCATTCAGGAACGCGTGCCGTTGTATAGAGGAGGAACAGCACATATTTTTAATAATTATGCTTACGATATTTACGGTGGCATTGTCAATTCACGTGTAAATGCTTGCGTGCGTGTTGAGAAAAATTATTTTGAAAAGTGCAAAAACACTGTGTATTCTAAAAACAGCAAGATTTCTGGAAGCGCAGAACGCATTGATAATAAAGAAGTGGATTGTATCAATCGTGAAGAATATCCTGCTACTTGTACTGTGGCTATTCCATACGACTATTCTAAATCGATAAATAATAAAACGGATGATGTGAAAAGTATCGTTACAGCTTATGCTGGCGTTGGGAAATTGAAATAAATGCAATTTCGCAATGTTCTAAGTTATGATTGGATTTTTTTAGAGTACTATTTATTGATTACCAGTGATAGATAAATTACTTATGGTTGTATAAAAAAAGTAATCTATTTAAATCTGGCCATAGGAATTGGTATTATATTAATCCTTGGGCTTTTGACTTATTCCAATCTTTAATTATAAACTTTTCAAAACTTTCATCATTTGCATGTTCTAAAACAATAATTTGAGGTTTTATTCCTGTTTTAGTATTTATTAATTCTATTTCTTCATTTAAAACTTTAAAAATATTTTTTACTTGGTCGATATTATCATCAAATTTCTCTAAATCTTCTTCGTCGGTTATTTCTTCTTTTTTGGATGATCTAGGGAAGTAAACTTGGCTTGGTTGATCAAGAATTAGAAATGCAGGAATTACAGATTTTTCATTTTTAATATTGAGATGTAAAAAAGATAAAAATATTGACAAGTGAGATGCTAACCAATTAGCCCCACTTCCCATTTCGTCAAGTCTAATTTTACCATCCTTATTCTTGTGAAAGAAACTGAAATCTTCAATATTAAAATTTAGATCAATTGGTTTTAATTCTTCCTCAAAATCTAATTTTTCACAAATTCTATTCATATTTTCTTTTAGAAAACTTTCTGAATCTTGTTTGAATTTTTCTGGATTGTATTTTAACAAATTCGCCTTAATGACTTTTAAATCAGCTTCTAATTGTAATAAATCTTTTGAGTTACCCTTTTGATTATTTGCTTCTAAAAATGCTTTTATTAAACTTTCAATTTTTCCTTTTTGATAAATAATTTGCTCTCTTTTATTTTTAGCTTCATTAAATGCCTTGTCTTCTATACTTAGAATATTAATGTTCTTTGTTAAAACAATTATTTCTTTTTCAATTTTCTTTTGATTAGATTTTAATTCTGATATTAAAGGGGTATTATCATTTGAAAAAGTCCCTAATTTAACCAACTCATTTATTAATTTCTCTTTTGAATTTTCTAAAATCGATATGTTTTCATTTATGGAAATATTTTTACTGTCACAAATTGGACAACTTAAATTATTTGAATCTTGACTATACTTTTGATGAGAATGTATTTTTACTAATTCTTTAGCATAATCATACCCATCGTCACTTGTTTGATATAAGTCTGTCAATGCTTTTTCAATAATCTCTTTTTCAATGTATTTAAGGTTTCTCTCTTTTTCGTATCGATTTATTTCTAGGAATAATTTTGATTGATCATTTAATATCTCAGAAGGAATAGGTAAATTTATACCGATTTTTTTTAAATCGATTAAAGTTAAATTTTCATCTAACACATTGTTTATTAACGAATAATATACTTGAATTGAATTTCTTAAAAAGAAAGTTTCGTTTTCTTTAGATGATTTTAATTTCTCAACTATAATTTTTTCTGTTTTTATTTCTCTAATCTTTTCTTTTTCTTGTCTAATCAAATCGTAATAATTTTCATCAACAGCTCCTAAAAGTACAGGTAATGATTCTATTACTCTTTTACGTTTAATTATGTCATCAAATCTGTAAAATAGTGCATGTTTATTGGCTATTAAGTTTTGATGTTGAAATAAGAACGAAACAGTATCTCTGATAGATAGCTTTCCTTTGTTTTCTAATTTATTTACTTCGTTGTCACTATTTAAATTACTAATAGCTAAGCCAATATATTGCTCAAATTCTGTTTGGATGTCATTTTTTATTAAGCGTAAACTTAAATTGTCAAAATAAGATATTTTCATATTTTTTAAAGAATCGTCGTATTCGGATTCTATATTCAAATATGAATAATTCATATTGCCTGTTTTTTGTGCAGGTCTACCAACAGCTAAATAAAAATCATTTACTTTAAAAACAACTACAAATAATTCTCCAAAATCAGTGATTTTCCCTTTTGGAATACTTGAGCGTGATGAGAAAAGGCAATAATCTATGATTTCAATTATTGCGCTTTTACCAGTTTTTGAATCTCCTGTTATTATATTTAGGCCCTCCTCAAATTCTATATCCCTAGATTGTCCTTTATCATTAAAAATGACTAATTTCTTTATTGTGATATTCATAATTCAGTTATTTTTAATTTTAGGAATATTGATAAATAATTTTCTTTTGCCATAATACTACCCAAATTATAGGAAGCTTTATATATTTTCTTTAAGCTAATATCTTTTTCATGATGATAATCAATTGTGTTTTTTACTTTTATAAAATCACTTATAATGATATCGTTTGTATTGGCTAAAATAATCAAGGAATTATTGGTTAAACTTTTGAAATTTTTAATCTCATCGTTTATTTGAGTTGCGAATACTTTAAATTCATATGTTGATATTAACGATTTAAAATTTGATTTTACATTTAATGTTGATAATGAATTATTTACTAATACATCGTTATATATTATAGGTAAAACAATACCAATAAGTTCAGTTTTAATTCCATTTTTATTATTTGCATCTACACCTGTTAGAAAATGATGAAGAATTTTACTTGTATGAAACGGATTAAAAATCAATTGTTCTAATTCTTTTGATTTCATTTTGGTTTGTTTAATTTCCAAGAAGAAATAGTACTTTCTTCAATTATATGATGAGTTCTTCCTTTTGGGTAATAACTTTTTATTGTATCTGATTTAACACCTGATAAATCTTTTTTAAGAGAAATACTTGCTTGATGCTCATCATAGAACAATCTAGATTCTTTTTTATAATCATTAAATAAAGAAAACCCTAATTTGTCTTCAAAAGTAATTTTCAAATCACTGAATTTTTCTAAAATTTCATCATCGAAATCATCTAAACCTTGCGAAAGTGATTGTCTAGTTTTAAGAATCTGAATTCGATTTAAATTTGCTCTAAAATAATCATTCAAAGCATATGCAATTTTTGAATTGTAATCTATATTTTTTAGTTCAGTTGTAAATTTATATCCTTTGTCAATAATCGTTGTCTGATCAATTTTTATATTTGGAAAAATTAAATCATCAATAAGAAAATTTTTTAAATATACTTGAAAATCAATTTGGAATTCATTTTTGTCAATTTTCCAAATATAATCATTTGAGGTTATTAACTTTTCTGAAATATAACCTAATAGAAAACACGCGAAAGATTCAATATGATTTTTAGGTACTGAGGTTGTTATAATTGGATGGTCAATTAATATATCTTTATAGTATTCTCTTGCATTTTTTTGTTCGTCCTCAATTTTAAACCGTTTAAGGATAGCTTTTAATTCAATTGAAGAACAGAACTTAGCTTTATTACAATATGTCCTTATAGTTTCATTGGCGGTTACTGATAGAACTCTAGCCTCTTTATCTACATCTGTTAATGCATTCCACCCGTCAAAAATTGAACCAAGTCGTATTTTTGCAGTTGTATGTAAAATAAATGTACTGTAATTTTTAAAATCTTCTTGACTATCTATAATGTTTCCCAGAGTTTTCCAAAAGTCGATGTGTGAGTCATATAATTCTTTATTTTCATCAGTTGAATGTTTTGTTTCTGTTGATATATCTCCATCTGATACATCTCCAAAACATTCTAAGTGAATAATAGTATTGTTTTTTGCTTCCAGACATTTTATCAAAGCAACCATTTTTTGATATTCAAATCCTAATATTTTAGTACTTGCATCTGCTTTTGACATTATTATAAAGTTTTATAAATTGAGTTTTGCTAATTTATAATATTTAACAAGAATAATAATTGTAAGTTATTAACATAAAAAAAACCGCAATATTTCTATTACGGTTTCTGTCTTTAGATTATAAAAGAATTTACAAAAGCGGATGTTTCCCTTCATGTCTGAAATACTCAATTTTGTAATTGAACATTTCGGCCATGTTTTGGCCTCTTAGTTTGGCTTCTTCGGCAAGTGGTCCTTTAAATAAACTGTCCACTGTTTCGGTAAAAATTTCCATCCAGCGGTTAAAGTGTTTTTTCTCGACAGGAAGCTGTCTGTGAGGCGGAAAAGGACTTCCGGAATACGTGTGTTCTTCAAGCAAAATTGTTTGCCAAAAGCGGTACATTTTCTCTAAATGTTCTGGCCAGCGGTCACCTATTTTTTCGTTGAAAATGGCACCAATCAAATCGTCTTTCTGTACTGTTGCGTAAAAGGTATTGACTAATAATTTAATGTCTTCTATGTTTGATATGTTTTTGTCTGTCATGATATTTTATATGAAAATCTCCTTCAAAGATAGGCTATAATTAAAAAATCGATAGAAAAGGAATTGTTAATTTATCCTATCAGCTGGGTGAATAGGTCATGTCTTTCATTCAGATAACGGTATTCAAATCCTTTAGTATCCATATTGGTTTTGATGGCATGAATATCATTTGGATTCTTCAATTCTATACCAACAACAATCGATCCTACCTCGCGGCTATTCTTTTGGCAAACTGAAAATAGGTAATGTCATCATCAGGTCCCAAAATGTCGTTTACAAATTCCTTTAAAGCACCTGGACGCTGCGGAAACTGAATCATAAAATAATGCATCAGTCCTTCGTAGAGCAAGGAGCGTTCTTTTATTTCGGCGGTTCTTTCGATGTCGTTGTTGCTGCCACTAACAATGCAGACAACTGTCTTTCCTTTTATTTCTTCTTTATAAAAATCCAAAGCCGCTATCGTTAATGCTCCTGCAGGCTCTACTACCATGGCTTCTTCATTGTACAAACGCAGTATTGTGGTGCACACTTTTCCTTCGGGAACGAGTATAATGTCGCTTAAGTTTTTTTGGCAAATATCAAAAGTCAGATCGCCCACTTGTTTTACAGCCGCTCCATCTACAAACTTATCGATAGCGTCCAGCGGGGTGTTCTTGTGATTGGCAATTGAGGTTTTCATCGAAGGGGCACCTTGAGGTTCTACTCCTATGATTTTAGTATTTGGACTCAATTGTTTGAATACGGTCGAAAGCCCTGATGCCAGTCCGCCGCCACCAATGGGTACAAATACATAATCGATAGGTTCCTTGTAAGTATCCAAAATTTCCAATCCAACAGTTCCTTGGCCTGCTATAACTTCCAAATCATCAAAAGGGTGGATGAAAGCTTTGTTGTTTTCGGTAGCATCTGCTACGGATTTTGCGTAAGCGTCGTCAAATGTATCTCCTGTTAAAACAATTTCTACGTAGTTTTTTCCAAACAGCTGTACTTGTTTGACTTTTTGTTTTGGAGTAGTTTTGGGCATGTAAATTTTCCCTGTTATTTTTAGGAGATGACAAGAGAAAGCAACACCTTGCGCATGATTTCCAGCGCTGGCACAGACAATTCCATTTTCTTTTTCGGCATCCGTTAAAGAACTCATTTTATTATAAGCTCCTCTTATTTTGTAGGATCGAACGATTTGCAGGTCTTCACGTTTTAGCAGAACTGTTGCTTCAAATTCCTCCGATAAATTTAAGTTTTCAATCAGAGGAGTAGAAGGCACTACATTTTCTAATTGTTTTTGTGCTTGTAGTATTGCTGTAAATAATTCCATTTTATTTTGTGTTTTGCTTTCGAAATCAAATTCTAATGACTCGATAATTTGTTGTTTATTGGTTTTCTCTATTTTCTAAAATAAAAAAACCTCCCGATGTGGGAGGTTTCATAAATTGTATATTGATTACTTATTTATATAGCACCTCGCCATAATTATCGAATGATAATTATAATAATGACAATGATGATGTTAATTAAGTTTTTCATTTTTTGTTGCTTGGTCTGCAAATATATTCATTTTTAGAATGACTAAAAAAATAATCTATTTCTTTTTAGAAAGATCTGGAGGGTATTGTGCTAAAATTTTAGTCACTATATTAGTAACGATTTCGTCTTTTCTATCCATTTCTTTGCTAAGAGTTCCGATACCTTCACCTTGCCAAATGAGCTCTTTCTTTTTGGCATCGATAAGATCAATGTACAAAGTGCCTTCAGTAGTAGAGCTAACAGTTGTGTGCCCTCCATACATATAAGGATTCCAGCCATAGCCCCATCCATAACCCCAACCAGCATTGAATTGGTTTACACTGACTTCTTTGCGGGATTTAGTAAAAATATTAACTAATAAATCAGGGTTTTCACTTTTGGTAAATCCTTTGGCTTGCAATTGCTGATCAATAGCGTTCAGAATTCTTTTTTTATCCAAATCAGAAATCTCTACTTTATCAATGCCTGATTTCAAAAAGGCGAAAGTTTTATATTGTTTAAAATCGGCTGATTTATCATAATCAGAATATACTTGTACGGAGTCACAAGAGGCAACTATGAAAAGTAATAATAGGGGTAAGAATTTAATAGTTTTCATCTTTATATGATTAATGTTGAATTAAATTTAATACAAAAACCGTACCAATTAAGCCAAATAAGTGTTAATTTTCAAAATAGGACTTCTCAAGTTTTTTTAGCCACTAATTATATAGATTCGCATAGATTTTAAAAATATTAAAGAAGGAATCTTTGTAATCTGGGATAATCTTTTATTAGTTAAGAAGAATCAATTAATTCAATAATGTATCATCTACTAAATTTGGTAGTGTCACTTTCAATAAAGGTTCGACTTCCATCGCACGTTTTATGGCAAAAATTGCGCCTTCGTTTCTAGCCCAGCTTCTTCTGGAAATTCCGTTATTTACATCCCAAAAAAGCATTGATGCCAAGCGACGGGAAGCTTCTTTGGAACCGTCCAGTACCATTCCAAAACCACCGTTGATAACTTCTCCCCAGCCAACACCTCCGCCATTGTGTATGGAAACCCAGGTGGCACCACGGAAACTATCTCCAATCACGTTTTGGATAGCCATATCAGCCGTGAAACGAGATCCGTCATAAATATTGGAAGTTTCTCGGTAAGGGGAATCCGTGCCAGAAACATCGTGATGATCACGGCCCAAAACAACCGCTCCTATTTCATCTTTGGCAATCGCCTGATTGAAAGCTTCGGCAATTTTTACACGGCCTTCGGCATCGGCATAAAGGATTCGGGCTTGTGAACCCACAACCAATTTATTTTCTTGTGCACCTTTTATCCACTGAATATTATCCTGCATTTGCTGCTGAATTTCTATTGGAGCGGTTTTAGTCATTTCTTCCAAAACGTGACAGGCAATAGCATCGGTTTTGGCTAAATCTTCAGGCTTTCCGGAAGTACAAACCCAACGGAAAGGCCCAAAACCATAATCAAAACACATAGGACCCATAATGTCCTGCACATAACTCGGATATCTGAAATCAATCCCCACCCCAGCCCTCCCCGAAGGAGAGGGAGGAGCAATGTTTTCCTCTTTTAAAATATCGGCACCGGCACGAGAGGCTTCCAGTAAAAATGCATTTCCGTAATCAAAGAAATACGTTCCTTTGGCCGTATGTTTGTTGATGGCCGTTGTGTGACGACGCAAAGTTTCCTGTACTTTTTCCTTGAATAAATCAGGATTGTTGGCCATCATTTCATTGGCTTCCTCAAATGAAATTCCAACCGGATAATACCCGCCAGCCCACGGATTGTGAAGCGAAGTTTGGTCGGAACCCAAATCGATATAAAGGTTTTCTTCATCAAATCGTTCCCAAACATCAACCACGTTTCCGAGGTATGCTATAGAAATGATTTCGTTATTGGCTTTCGCCAAAGCAACTCTTTTAACCAAATTATCAATGTTTTCAACTACTTCATTTATCCAGCCTTGACTGTGACGAATGTGAGTAATTTTAGCATTTACCTCGGCACAAACCGTGATACAGCCCGCAATATTTCCCGCTTTAGGTTGTGCTCCACTCATTCCTCCCAATCCAGAAGTCACAAATAAACCTCCCCTTGGACTGCGTTTTATTTTTCTGAAACCGTTTAAAACCGTGATTGTCGTTCCATGCACAATTCCCTGCGGGCCTATGTACATATAGCTTCCTGCGGTCATTTGCCCGTATTGGGAAACTCCCAAAGCATTCATTCGCTCCCAGTCGTCTGGTTGAGAGTAGTTTGGGATTACCATTCCGTTGGTAACCACAACTCTCGGTGCCTCTTTGTGAGAAGGAAATAACCCCATCGGATGTCCTGAATACATCGTCAATGTTTGCTCATCGGTCATTTCCGATAAGTATTTCATCGTCAACAAATATTGCGCCCAGTTCGAGAAAACCGCACCGTTCCCGCCATATGTAATCAATTCGTGCGGATGCTGCGCCACCGCATAATCCAGATTGTTCTGAATCATCAGCATAATGGCTTTGGCCTGCTCGCATTTTCCAGGATATTCCGAGATTGGGCGGGCATACATTTTATAATCGGGACGCAAACGGTACATGTAAATACGACCGTAAGTCTCTAGTTCGTTGCGAAATTCAGGGATTAATTCAGCGTGGTGCTTCGGGTCAAAATAGCGTAAAGCATTTCGTAGCGACAGTTTTTTCTCTTCGTCAGACAAGATTTCTTTCCGTTTCGGCGCGTGGTTAATGTTGGTTTCATACGGTTTTGGCTGTGGTAATATAGAAGGAATTCCTTGTTGTATTTGTTCTTGAAAAGTCATTTTTCTTGTTTTTAAAATCTAAAATTAATTGTTCTAATGAGCAACAGTTGGGCGAGACCCCATTAAGATAAGTGGCCTACACGTCGTTGCGGTTAGTCGGCCACTTTCCTTAATGCGGTCGGGCTATCCACGCTACTTCGGTAGCTAGTTTCTATCCCTCTCGCATCCCGTAAATCAAAATGGTTTTCTTAATTTAAAGAAATTACCCACTAGGGATACCGTATATCCGACCTATGGTAGGACTTGTGGATTTTAATTTTATATTTTAAAGAAAGTATGTCCATAGATAATATTGTACAAAATTATGCCTTCTGCAGTCTGAATACTGATTACTTTTTCAAAAGTCCTGTTTTCTTATCAAAACCATAAGGACAATGGCGGCAACCGCTTTTGCAGCAATGACCTCTTTTCAAATGGTATTTTTCGGTAAAGCATTTGTATCCTTCGGGAGTATAATAAAAATCTTCGCCCTCTATTAATTTATTTTCATTACTTTGTTCTGCCATTCTGTTTTATGCTTGAAATTCGCAACTAGGCGATTGTGTTTTTCTTTATTTTGGACTAAATTGCTTCTACAAATCTATAAATTTTATAATCAATGTTTGTTATTGTTGCCAAATATTTAATTCCGAAAGGATATCGAGGATTGACTGTTTTTCCTTTCGTGTTTATAAAATACCGATTTGATTCTGATAATAAAGTACTGATAAACCATGAAAAAATACACATCAGGCAACAAATGGAATTGCTCGTTTTGCCTTTTTTTCTTTGGTATTTTGTCGAATATGCGGTACGTTTGCTGCAGTACAAAAACGCCAATTTGGCCTATAGAAATATCAGTTTTGAAAGAGAAGCTTATGCTAATGAACTCGATTTGGAATACCTTGAAACGAGAAGATTTTTTTGTTTTTTAAAGTATTTACGAGAAAACAGGAAATAAAAGGTTTCACCGCAAAGACGCAAGGTCGCTAAGTTTATTTTTATTTGCGCCTTTGCGCCTTAGCGGTAATAAAATAATAAATCTATAAGAGTTGAACCAGAAAATAACATACCAACTGCCTAATGGAGTTACACTCGAAATAAAGCGGGAAGATTTGCTTCACTCCTATATATCAGGAAATAAATTCAGGAAAATGAAGTACAATCTGCTTCAGGCAAAGGCAGAGAATCAAGAAACTCTTCTCACTTTTGGCGGAGCTTATTCCAACCATATTTCGGCAGTTGCTTATGCGGGCAAAGAGCAGGGATTCAAAACCATTGGAGTAATCCGTGGTGACGAGTTGGGTGATAAAATTGCCGAAAACCCAACTTTGAGTTTTGCACAGGAATGCGGCATGCACTTCGAGTTTGTGACTAGAGAAGCTTATCGATTCAAAACGGAGCCTGATTTTATCGCAAATCTAAAAGATAAATTTGGTTCGTTTTATTTAGTGCCTGAGGGAGGAACAAATAAATATGCAATAAAAGGATGCGAAGAAATTTTGACTGAAGAAGATGCAAAGTTTGATTACGTATGTTGTGCTGTAGGAACAGGAGGAACCATTTCTGGAATTATTAACAGTGCGTTGCCACATCAAAAAGTTTTGGGATTTCCTGCTTTAAAAGGAGACTTTTTAAAAGATGAAATTCGTAAATTTGCGGCTAGCAAAAATTGGGAATTAATAACAGACTATCATTTTGGAGGCTACGGAAAGGTAGATGAAGATCTGATTCAGTTTATAAATCAGTTTTACAAACAAACACAAGTGCCATTAGACCCAGTTTATACTGGAAAGATGGTTTTTGGCGTTATAGATTTAATTCAGAAAAACTATTTTCCCAATAATGCCAAAATTCTATTGATTCACACCGGAGGATTACAGGGAATTCAGGGAATGAATGCGCTTTTGAAAAATAAAAACAAAACATTGATTGATGTCTAACGGCAAAAATCAATTTCAATTATCAAAATATGGTCAAGAAAATATTTTTATTTCTCCTGATTGCAACTCTTATAAGTTGCGGTTCTTCAAAATTAACAATTCAAACCACAAAAAAACCGGTGGGATGGAAGTATTCCAAACCAATTCAAAATGGAGGTGGCGGTAAAACAGCTTCTCAGTCTTCTTCCAAAACAATATCGACCAGTGAAATAGTTAATGGATATATCGCTCAATACAATAGTGTTGCAATGAGCAATATGAAAACGTATGGAATTCCCGCAAGTATTATTTTGGCACAAGGAATTTTGGAATCAGGAGCGGGACAAAGTGATTTGGCAATGAATGCCAATAATCATTTTGGCATCAAATGCCATAACGATTGGACAGGTGATAAAATTTATAAAGATGACGATGCTGCAAATGAATGTTTTAGAAAATACAATCAGGCCTCGGAATCGTACAAAGACCACGCAATGGTTTTAACGGGTAAAAACAGGTATGCTAAATTGTTTACTTTGCCAAAAGGGGATTACGAAGCCTGGGCAAGAGGATTGAAAGATGCTGGATATGCTACCGACCCAAAATATCCTGAAAAATTAATTAATTATATTGAAACGTATAATTTACACGAATTTGATACTAAAGTTTTAGGGAAAAGCAACAGAAAAGAAGAAACGAAAGTGTTGGTACAAGATGATTTTGGTACTGACCAAGTTGGTTTGTATGAGATTCAAAAAGGAGATACTTTCTATTCGGTTTCTAAGAAATTCAATTTAACCGTAGAAGAATTAAAACAGAAAAATAATTTAACAGAGAATACCCTTTCGATAGGACAGAAGCTGATCGTCAAGTAAGTTGGCAGTGTTCGGTTTTTAGTATTCAGTCAAATACTAAATCTAAAATCTAAAGTCAAGAATCTAAAATCTAAAATTGTAATGATATACCAAAGAAGCAGTCAGCTTTTTGCTGAAGCAGAAAAAGTGATTCCAGGAGGAGTAAATTCGCCGGTAAGGGCTTTTAAAGCTGTGGGAGGAACGCCAATATTTGTAAAAAGTGCAAAAGGAGCGTATTTGTATGACGAGGACGGAAACCGATTAATCGATTATATTAATTCATGGGGACCAATGATTTTAGGTCATGCCTATGAACCTGTGGTGGAAGCCGTAATTGAAAAAGCGAAGTTGGGAACATCTTTTGGGATGCCAACCGAATTGGAAACCCAAATCGCAGCATTTGCCGTTTCTATGGTTCCGAATATTGATAAAATACGTTTTGTGAATTCGGGAACAGAGGCGTGTATGAGTGCGGTGCGTTTGGCTCGCGGATTCACCAAAAGAGATAAAATCATCAAGTTCGCTGGTTGCTATCACGGTCATTCTGATTCATTTTTGATTCAGGCGGGAAGCGGGGCAGTTACTTTTGGAACACCAAACAGTCCTGGTGTAACAGCTGGAACAGCCAAAGATACGTTGCTTGCCAAATACAATGATTTGGAAAACGTAAAAACTTTGATTGAAGCCAATAAAAATGAAATAGCGGCTATAATTGTTGAGCCTGTTGCTGGAAATATGGGATGTATTCCACCGGTAAAAGGATTTTTGGAAGGTCTGCGCGAGTTGTGTACCGCAAACGGAATTCTGCTGATTTTTGATGAAGTAATGACTGGTTTCAGATTGGCCAGAGGCGGTGTGCAGGAACTGTTTAATATCAATGCGGATATCGTTTGTTTCGGAAAAGTAATCGGAGGCGGATTGCCTGTTGGGGCTTTTGCTGCACGCGCCGAAATTATGAATTACCTAGCTCCATTGGGGCCAGTTTATCAAGCGGGAACTTTGTCCGGGAATCCGTTGGCTATGGCGGCGGGATTGGCGATGCTGCAGGCATTAGACAGCGACCGTGAAATTTTCAAAAGACTGGAAGAGAAAACAGCTTATTTAGGCGCAGGAATCGAAAGAGTCTTGAAAGCAAACAATGTCGTTTTTACAATCAATAGAATTGGTTCAATGATTTCAGTTCATTTTGATGCCAATCCTGTAACCGATTTTCAATCTGCTGGAGCGGGAGACAATGAAACCTTCAAGAAATTCTTCCACGGACTGGTAGCCGAAGGAGTTTATATCGCGCCATCAGCTTATGAAACTTGGTTTATAACTGATGCATTGACTTATGAAGACTTGGATTTTACAATTCAAGCGATTGATAAAGTTTCAAAAGCATTTTAAATAGACCATTAAATAAAATTCCGTTAATTAGCACAAATTGATTCGTGCTAATTAGCGGAATTGCTGTTTGATTTGGGTAAATGAAATTATATTTTTTACATCTCTTCTCTTCTTTCTTCTCTTCTTTCTTTTATTTTATCTCTCATTTTGTCTTTGTTCTCTTCTCTTGTTTCACCCCATTTTTTATATTGATCGGCAGATAAGATGGCTTTCATTTTTGCTTCAGTATCTGCTTTTTCAGCCTGCATTTTGGTTTTAAAAGCTTCTCTTTCTTCGGCTGTCATTTTTTGACCGCCAGATTTACGGGTTTCTCTTTGCGCTCTTGCTTCTTGCGCTTTTGCGCTTTTCTCTGCCAAAATTTTGCCTACGGCTTCCTGTTGTTTGGCGTCCAGTGTTAATTCCTTTGTTAGACGGGCCAGCTGTTTTTCCTGACGCTGTTCTGGAGTCATTTTTTCCATGTTGGGATTGTTTGGTGCTGTGGTGATTTCTTGTGCAAATCCAGATACTCCTATACCAAATACTAGGGCAATAATTAATGTTTTCATGTTTATTTTTTTTAAGTTGTACTTGTAAGACAGATTTAACCAACAAAGGTTTAATGGCTTAACTTTAATTTAGGATAAATGTCAGCTGGCAATAGTATTGATGTCCAAAAGGTATTGTTTCAGGATGCATAAATTTTGTAACAAAAGAAAGTATGAATGTTTGCTAAGTTTTATACAGATGATTACCATATAATCATTTCCGAATCGTATTTTTGAAAATCAATATAATCCCAAGCACATGATTTCTGTACAAGAAGCCTTTTCGATATTGCAGGCAAATTTGCCAGTATTGCCACAAACAGAGTATTCTCTTTTTCAAGCGAGAAAACATATTTTGGCACAATCACTGACGTCGCCAATTAACATGCCGCCTTTTCGACAGTCGGCGATGGATGGTTATGCTTTATGTCTGCATGATGCTTTGCAGTATGAAATTATCGGCGAAGTGAAAGCGGGAGATTCTCACAGAGTTGAACTGCTTCCCGGCCAAGCCGTAAAGATTTTTACGGGAGCAGCAGTACCCGATTCGGCACAAGCGATGATCCAGATTGAAAAGGTTACGGCTAATGGAAGGCAATTGTTAGTGGATGAATTGGTACTTCCCGAAACGAATATCAGACCTATTGGCGAACAAATTTCGACAGGGGATTTAGCACTTGAAAAAGGCAAGGTTTTGAATGCAGCTGCGATTGGTTTTTTGGCAGGACTTGGTTTTACAAAAGTCAGCGTTTATCAAAAGCCAAAAGTTGGAATTGTGGTTACAGGCAATGAGCTGTCCAAACCGGGGACATCGCTTGAATATGGGAAAGTGTATGAGAGCAACGGAATTATGCTGCAATCGGCATTGATGGATGCTCATTACGATACAGTTGCTTTATATGAAGTCAATGACGATTTTGAAAACACTAGAAATAAATTGCAAGAAGCTTTAACTGCCAATGATGTAGTATTGGTTTCTGGAGGAATATCGGTTGGTGACTATGATTTTGTAGCGAGGGCTTTGAAAGAACTTGAAGTGGAAACTTTATTTTATAAAGTAAATCAAAAACCTGGAAAACCTTTATTTGCTGGAAAATTAAAAGACAAGATGGTTTTTGCATTGCCAGGAAACCCTGCCGCTTGCCTGACTTGTTTTTATGTGTATGTTCTGCCTACATTGGCAATATTATCTGGTGCGGAAGCTAATTATCAGCAAGCGGTTTTATTGTCTATTGCCCATGATTATGAAGTGAGAAATACACGGTCTCAATTTTTGAAAGCGAATATTACTAACGGAGAAGCAGAAATTTTGACGCACCAAAATTCATCAATGCTCAATTCTTTTTCTGTTGCTAATGGACTGGTTTATGTTCCTGATGGAAATTATGAATTGAAAAAAGGGGATAAAGTTGAGGTGTATTTGTTGTAGGCTGTTTTTAGAATTTTAGTTGTCTTTAGTGAGTATTTTTTCAAATGCTTTTCTTTCACCGCCTCTAAAATATACTTTACCGCAATATTTATAACCTGATTTTTCAAAGATTTTCAGCATGGCGATATTATCAAAATTGGTATCAGCTTTGACGCTGTATATGTTATTGCTTAGCGCAAATTCTTCAATATATTCAAGTATTTTTTTGCCAAGCCTTTTCCCAGATAATTTTCTGAAAGAGCTACTCTGTGGAATACTACGAAGTCATTATTTGATAGCCATTCGCCTTTTATTTTTGCGTATTCAGGTTCGTTATTTATCAATATTGCGGTATAACCTATAATAGTTTCTCCATCAGTCAAAACAAATCCCTGACCTGATTTAATGTCTTTTCGAACCACTTCAGGATTTGGATAACCATTCTGCCATTGCTCGCTTCCATCTTGTTTTCTTCGGGCTATTGCCTGTCGCAAAATATCCCATGCTGCAGGAATTTCAGAAGTTGTGGCTTTTCTAAAGGAATAATTCATTTTGTAAATATATTGTATTTAAATTTTTAGTTTTCTTATAAAGCATAAACCTAATAAAAATCCCTCGGATTTTTCCGTAAATATCTTTAAAATTTGACTCAAAAACCAGCTCCAAAAATTTTTGGGATTGAGAAGCGTATGGATTGAAAAGACTTTGTTGGGCTGGAAAAATTAAATTTTTGTTTCAGGCTTTAGGTTTCAAAAAACATAAATGATTGTAACTTGCAGTTTTTTAAAACAACAACTAAATATAATGAAGCAGCAATGTGTAATTTTTGATATGGACGGCGTAATCTGTCACACCAATCCAGATCATGGCAAGGCTTTTGAAGCATTTTTCGATAAGTATCAAATTCCTCACTCCCAACAAGAGTTTGAAGAGCATATGTACGGAAAACATAATGGCTATATCATGACGCATTTCTTTAAGCGTTCAATTGCCGGAGATGAACTTAAAAAATTGGAAGATGAAAAAGAATCGATGTTTCGTGAAATTTATAAAGATAAAGTAGAGACAATTCCATATTATCTGCAGTTTTTGGAGGAACTTAAATCTCATGGTTTTAAAACTGCTGTTGCGACATCTGCACCGCGGGCCAATCTTGATTTGATTATAAATGCTTTAAAAATTGAAAACAAAATGGACTCGATGATGGCAAGTCAGGACGTTCAGTATCATAAACCCAATCCGGAAGTTTATCTAAAATCTGCAGAACGCGTTGGTGTTGCCCCGTCTGACTGTGTTGTTTTTGAAGATTCTTTTTCGGGAGTTACGGCAGGTCTTAATGCGGGGATGAAAGTAGTTGGCGTTTTGAGCTCACATACAAAGGAGCAATTGCCTCCGTGTGACTTTTACATTAATGATTACAGCGAAGTAAATGTGGACAAGATTTTGGAATTATTGAATAGTTAAATTTTTGTGAGTTATTCAAACAACAAATATTTCTGGTTTTGATTAAAGTTCTTATGACTCGCGTGAAGGATAGAAGCAATCCGCCGCTGCGGAGCGTATAGCCTGACAGTATAAAGGAAAGGGAGCGACTCACCGCAGTGTGATGAGTTGCTCCCTTTTTTTTATGGTGGCACGCCCAAATGATCTTTTGGCGAACTGATGAAGTAAATTGAAATGATTGATAAAGACCTATTCTTCTGCCTCTAATTGTGATTCGCCTATTTGCAATTCTTCTATTTGTGGTTCTTCATTGATATCGATCCATGAAAGGAAAAATTTATAGCCTAAAGTCAGGATTACCGCTCCCAAGAATAATCCAATAAAACCGTTGTAAATGAATCCGCCGATGGCTCCTAGGAATATCACCAGCATAGGTGCTGGCGGATTGCCTCTTCCGAGGAATATTGGCTTTAGAATATTGTCGGAAATTAAAGTGATTCCAACCCAAATCGCCAGTATGGTTGAGGTTGTGGCATCGGTTACGGAATACATATAAATGACTACCGGGATGGCAACGGGACCAATTCCTACTTGTATTATGGCAAGAAATAGACAGATAATCGTGAAAATTCCAGCAAATGGAACGCCAACAATGAAGAATCCTACTCCTATCATAAGCGCTTGAATTAAGGCTACGCCCAAGAATCCTTTCACCACATTTCGGATGGTAATTACGGTGACTTCTGCATAGTGCTCGCCATTGGAACCTATCAGTTTTATAAAAATATTTTTGGAAACTTTGACCAGCGATTCGGAATACAATAATAGTCCCATGGCAATGACAATCGAGACAATAAACTGCAGAATCCCTTTGCCAATTCCGGCTAGCGAAAGCAACAGCCATGCACCAGCTACTTTTAATTGTTCCGAGTATTTGAGTGCTACTTTGGAAATATCTTTGGAGGCAGATGCCCATATTTCTACTATAGGTTTTGTTATCGTTGGCCAGCTTTTGGTAGTTTCTCCTGGAGGCGGGATTAAGTGTTCATTGGTTTGATAGTAGTGGGCGAAATTATTGATTTCTTCATATAAAGACTGAGTGATGAGTACGCTGGGAACGACCAAAATAGTAAGTAATAAGAGAGCGACAAATATGGTGGCTAAAACTTTTCTGCCTTTAAATAAACGCACTACCCTTTCGTAAACCGGACTGAAAGCTATGGCGATAACTATCGCCCAAATTATAATTAAAACAAACGGTTTTAAAATATCATAACACCAGCCGATTAGCAGGAAGAGTACACCAAGACGAATAATGGTATCGGCAATTTTTTCGAAATTCAATCCGTAGAAATTTGAGTTCTTCTGATTCATTTTTGTTTTTTTTGGTTGAAAAAGGAAACGGTATTATTATGCTAAACTAGTTAAAATGTTTGTAATTATTGTCATTAAATAATGATGTCTTTTGTGAAAAATTTATGTTTTTTATTGGTTGAACCCAAAAAAGTTTAAAAAAATAATGAAAGGTTTCCGTGTAAATACATTACGGTTTCGTATTTTTACTAAATTGACATTTTGATGCAGTTCAATGCTTTAATGACTTGTTTGTTTGTTCCAAAATATTGTAAATCAAAAAACACACTAAATGAAGATAGCACTTTATACCAACGAATTTCCTCCAAATATTTACGGCGGAGCAGGAGTACATATTGATTTTTTGAGTCAAGAATTGGCCAAATTGGGACAAGTTGAGGTTCGGTGTTTTGGTGACCAAAAAGAAAACCGGGAATCGATGCACGTAGAAGGTATTAATTCGTGTTTAACTAAAATGGCGGATGCCGAAAACGAACACATCAAGATGTTTCATAACCTAAGCCGAAATGTTGAAATGGCTCAGGCTACTCCAAAAGCCGATATTGTGCATTGCCATACTTGGTACACACATTTGGCTGGTGTTTTTACGAGAGAATTGCTACAGGTGCCGTTGATATTGACTACGCATAGTCTGGAAACGCACCGTCCTTGGAAAGTGGAGCAACTGGGTAACGGTTATTTTATGTCCAGATGGATTGAAACTAATGCCTATAAGTCTGCCGACGGAATCGTTGCCGTAAGTGAACAAATGAAAACCGATGTGGTGGAAGCTTATGGAGTTGACCCGAAAAAAGTAACTGTAATCCATAACGGAATTGATCCTGAATTTTACAAGCCTACTTTTGACGAAACTTTATTGAGAGAATATGGAATTGATCCAAACATTCCGTTTGTGCTTTTCGTAGGCCGAATTACCCGCCAAAAAGGGATTTCACAATTGATAGAAGCAGCCCAATATTTTAATGAAGATTGCCAGATTGTGCTTTGCGCCGGTGCTCCCGATACTGAAGAAATTGCTCAGGAAACTTCAGCACTTATCGATCAATTGAAAGCTAAAAGAAAAGGAGTGATCTTAATTTCGGAAATGCTGCCCCGCGAAAAAGTCAAAGTGCTGTACAGTCATGCCAGAGTTTTTGCCTGTCCTTCGTTGTATGAGCCTTTCGGAATTATAAATTTGGAAGCGATGGCTTGCGAAACGCCCGTTGTAGGCAGTCATGTAGGCGGAATCCCGGAAATAATTGTAGAAGGAGAAACAGGATATTTGATTCCGCTGGAGAGTGTTTCGAGAACCAATTTTAATCCGCTGAATCCATTAGTTTTTCAACAGGCATTTGCTCATAAAGTAAATTTATTGCTGGATCATCCAGAACTGGCAAACGCTATGGGCAAAGCTGGCCGTGAAAGGGTTTTGCGAAAATTCAGCTGGGGATCGATCGCAAAAACCACATTTAACTATTATCAGGAAGTTATTGCCCGATTTGAAAAAGAAACGGCTTAGATTAACTAGGAGATAATTAACCGCAAGGTTCGCAAGGCAAGCGCTATGAACGCAAAGCTTTGCAAACCTTGCGTTTTTTCTTTGTGTGCTTTGTGTTTAAATTCAGCCACGAGTTTCACGGATTCAGACGGATTAAATTAATGCAAAGCTTTGTGAGCCTTGTGGTTTTTCTTTGTGTGCGGTTTGAATTCATAGTTTTATTTTTTTCGTTTAAATGTAAATCCTTTTATTAAAATTTCTTTTTCCATATTTCCGTTTGGATTTCTAGAATAATACACTATTTTCTTTTTTGAAATTTTGAGACAATGCATTTCAAATATTTCTGTTCTATTTATTGAATCAATAAAAACATAAAAATTTCCTTTTTTAGAAATTCTTCTCGTTTCTTTAGTTGGTTTATATTTTTTATAATTTTTCCACTCTTTTATATTTGGGAGTTTATAATCAAATCGGGTAAAGATTGTATCGTTTAATATTAAAATTTCTGCTACAAAGTAACTATAAACGGTACTATAATTATGTCCTCGTCCGAAATACAATTTTTTAGAATGTTGTGCATTCAAAAAAGTTGAAATTAAAAGAAAGAAAAAAATTAATTTTTTCATTGTTTTTGATCGATGTTTATGACTCTAAGCTTTGTGAACCTTGCGTTTTTTCTTTGTGTTCTTTGCGGTTAAATCGGCTGTACAGCACATTCAGGAGTTACAACGGTTTCAGTTATTGGGTTGTATTCTACTTTACTTAATTCAATAATTTTTTGAGCAACGGTTCCTTTTTCAAATAATCGAATGAGTTTGAAAACACTGCTTACAAAATAACCTGGATTTGATACTAATCGGGCTATCTTGGTAATTTTGATATCTCTTTCTTGTATGGAGGCTTCTCTTTGATTTTCTGGAAGAAGGACAAATTCAGTAGCGTATTTCCATGCACCGTCTCTTGCGGTTTTCATGCTAAAGTCAATAAAGAAATTGTCTATTTTACCTGATAATTTCAATATGTAAGTAAGTGTTGGCCATATTTCTACTAAGCATTTTTCAACACCATTGACTAGATTGCTTAAAATATCATTGATTTTATTATAATCAGAATGTAAATCAAAAATGCTTTCAGGAGTGCTGACTTGTGCGCAGGCTATTCCTAAATCTAAATTCACATGTGCATTAATTCCAAGTAGTAAATGCTGTACTACAATAGGCCAATATTCTTCGCTTTTGACAAAAGAAAATTTCCAGCATTCTGAACATTTTTCTTTGGCTTGAAATTGGTAATAGGCCTTTAAATAGCGATTGGCAAAAATAACATCTAGTTTTTCCATTCGTTCAGGATTTTGGAACAAACCTGTTTCGATACCGTTTTTTATTTGCATCGTAACTTCTCTATACAAAGTGGCAAATAATCCTATAGCACATTGGTCGAATTTTGATTTTTCAATAATCTCATCCAAACATTGGATAACTTCCTTTATAGTAGTGGCTTGTTTTGTGTTCATTTTTAATGGTTTATGGTTATAATGGTTGAGCGAATATAATTATTTTTTGTTTTCAAGTGTATTTTTTTGATGTAATTATCGGATAAATTTTAAACCCAGAATCCGCATTAGACTTCGTAACGAAGCTGAATTATTCAATAAAAGCAAGAGCTCACGGACTATTTTTGAAGAAGGAATACTTTTGTCTTTCGATTTTAAAAATAGGAGTAAGTTCTTGGTTTTGAAGAAGAATTCAGATGCAGTAGATTTCTAATGCGGATTCTGGGTTAAAAGAGAACATGGAATATAGTGTTAGAAATTTAAAATAATTAGCCTTTTTAATTTTCTGTTTTTATATTAAAAGTTTGTAAGTCGACTCAATTATCGTTTTTATAACAAAAAATAACCGATTGAGGTATTTTTTTATTTTTTAGAAATAATCATTTCGTTATATTTGCAAAAGTACAACGAAACGAAACAATTTTGAAAATCAAGAGCAAAATTTGGATAGAAACTGATGATGGAATTCTCATCAGTGAGGGACGCATTCAATTATTGAAGCTGATTGAATCCACAGGTTCGCTCAATAAAGCATCAAAGCAAATGAATATTTCATACCAAAAAGCGTGGAAATTAGTCGATGCGTCAAACAAAGCTTCCAAAGAACCGCTAATTGCGACTCAAGTCGGAGGGAATAAAGGCGGAGGAACTGTCATAACTCCTTACGGGAAATCATTAATTGAGTCTTTTGAAGCTATCAATGTTGCTTGTTGGAAATTTCTGGATGAACAGCTTAAGCAGTATTCTTTATAAATCAAATTATGGAAAATAAAATAACGGCGATAGTATTGGCCGGCGGAAAAAGCCAGCGTATGGGAACCGATAAAGGGATGTTGGATTTGAATGGAAAGACATTTATTCAGCACATTTGTGATGCCTTACAGCCAATTGTAGATTCCAATATTTTGATAGTATCTGCCAATAAGGAATACGATGCTTTAGGTTTTTCCAGAGTGGAAGACATCATTGAAAACAAAGGGCCAGTTGGAGGGCTTTATACGGCGTTAATGGAATCAAAAACCAAAGTCAACCTGGTTTTAAGTATTGATGTGCCTCTGGTTTCGACTGAATTATTAGAATGGCTGATAAAAAACCACGACGAAACATATATGATTACGCAAACCAAAAGTGGAGATAAAATAAATCCATTAATAGGAGTTTATGATCGCTCGATGCGAATTGTCTTCGGGGAGCATATGGCAGGAAACCAATTAAAATTAAGACAGGTGATTGAGGATGTTAAACACCAAACTATTGAAGTTCCTGAATTATGGAACCATCAATTGCAAAATATAAACACACCAGAAGAATATCAAAATTTAAGTAAATGACCATAACACTAAAATATTTTGGTTTACTAGCTGATATCACCCAATTGAAAGAGGAGCAATTCACTTTCGATGAAGATACTATTTTGGTTTCGGCATTGAAATCAAAAATCGAAAGCAGTTATCCAAAAATACAAAACACTGCTTATAATATTGCAGTTAACCAAACGATTGTTGATTTTCGAGCCACAATTAAAGATCAGGATGTGGTTGCTTTTCTGCCACCGTTCGCGGGAGGATAAGAATTTTAGAATTCAGATATTTAAAGAAAAACTATTGTGAACTTCTATTTTTAAGGTCAAGAAAAACATAAGAGGGAAATTGAAATAAACTTTAATGACTTAATATGTTTAAAAAAATTAATGTTTTAAAATGACAAATTCCAAACGCTATTCCAGACAAATAATTCTCCCAGAAATTGGAGAAGCAGGCCAGCAAAAATTGCAGGACGCTCATGTCTTGGTAATTGGTGCAGGCGGTTTGGGCTGTCCGGTTTTGCAGAATCTAGCTTCGACAGGAGTAGGGAATATAGGAATTGTGGATGGTGACACGGTGGACGAAACCAATCTGCACAGACAATTATTGTACACCTTAGAAGATTGCGGCAACAGTAAAGCCGAAACAGCCAAGAAAGCGATTTTGAAACTCAATCCCGAAATCACTGTGACTGTTTTTTCAGAATTTTTTACTCCACAAAATGCCACCAGAATTGTGGAAGGATACCAAATCATAGTCGATTGCACCGATGCGATTGCCGTTCGCTATTTGATTAATGATGTGTCAGTCGCCAAAAAAATTCCGATGGTGTATGCCTCAATCCATAAGTTTGAAGGTCAGGTTTCGGTATTCAATTATAAAAATGGACCAAGTTACCGTTGTTTGTTTCCTGAGCAAGAAAGTTTGGATGCGGTTCCAAATTGTGCAGAATCTGGAGTTTTAGGTATTTTGCCTAATACCTTGGGGCTGTTTCAAGCTACCGAAGTGCTTAAGATAATATTGGAAATCGGTACGGTATTGTCGGGTAAATTATTGATTTATGATGCCCTGCATTTTCAAACCCAAATTATTGATTTTGTCAAAAATCCAAAAGCAATTGAGAAGGGATTTATTAATGGAACTATGCTTTTGAACAGAAAAAAAGCAAATGAAGATTTAACACCAGAATCTTTTTTAGAAAAATGCAGTCAGTTAGGAATTGTTATTATTGACGTTCGGGAATTGGAAGAAACACCAGAGTTTAATGGAAATAATGTTATTCGGATTCCTTTGGGCGGATTGGAGGATTACAGTAAGAAATTGGATAAAAATCAAGAAATCGTTTTGTTTTGTCAAACGGGTCAGCGCAGTCAAATAGCTATGAATTATTTGCAAAAATCAGGTTTTGTCGGCGTCTTTCATTTAGCGAAAGGCATCGAATCTTTGAAAAATCAGATTTAACAGCAATATCAATATCAATAGGAAAAACAGAAATGATAAATAATCAGCGAAAATCAATGTCATTCGTGGCCAATAAATAAAAAATAATGTCAGATAAAAAAGAAAATATATCTCAATCCTCGGCTCCCTCTCCTTTGGGGAGGGTTGGGGAGGGGATAGATAGACCCAAAAAAAGCTCCTTTATTCAAGGGCAGATAACATCCGAGTTCATTGGGAATTCGATTGCAAAACACCAAAGCAAAACTACGATTGGTGCCCATAATATTTTTCTAGGCCAAGTTCGAGCCGATGTGATTGAGGGAAAAACAGTCGCCGCGATAGAATACACCGCCTACGAAGAAATGGCAGAACAAACGTTCTACGAAATTAGGGAAGTAGCTTTTGCGAAATATGAGCTTTCTTGCCTGCATATTTACCACAGTCTAGGAATTGTAAAAACAGGCGAAATATGTTTGTTTGTTTTTGTTTCAGCACCAAGACGAAAAGTGGTGTATGAAGCTTTGGAATTTTTGGTGGAAGAAATCAAAGAAAAAACTGCCGTTTTTGGCAAGGAGATTTTTGAAGACGAAAGCTATGTTTGGAAGCAGAATACTTAGAAAGAGGCAAGAAGAAAGAATGAAGATTTTAAAATTAATAGTAACTAAAAAGCTAAAAGCGGACTGCCGATAGCTAACAACTAATTACTAATCACTAGTCACTAAATAAATGGTAGATATCACCCATAAAATAATAACACAGCGCAGTGCTACAGCCCAAGCAATCGTAAAAGTAGGTTCGTTGGTAACAATGCAGGCTATTTTGGAGAAAACCGTTCCAAAAGGTGATGTATTGGAAGTAGCACGAACAGCAGGTTTGTTTGCCGTAAAAAATACCTCGAATTCCATTCCGGATTGTCATCCCATGCCGATTGAATTCACCGGAATTGAATACGAATTGCTTGAAGATTCGGTATTGATAAAAGTAACCGTCAAAGCAATTTACAGAACAGGCGTTGAGGTCGAAGCCATGCACGGCGCATCAATAGTGGCCTTGACGATGTATGATATGCTAAAACCAATCGACAAGCAAGTTGAAATTTCTACGATAAAACTGCTTCATAAAAAAGGAGGAAAATCAGATTACGGAGTTAAAGACGATCTTGATTTATCGGTAGCAGTAATCGTTTGTTCGGACAGTGTTTCCAGTGGAAAAAAAGAAGACCGAGCAGGAAAAGTTATTTCGGATAAAATCAAAAATTTGGGATTAAGCGTTTCGAGTTATTCAGTAATTCCGGATGAGGTTCTTGATATTCAGGAAACAATAAATAAGTTATGTTCCGCCAATAAAGACTTGATTATCCTCACAGGCGGAACGGGTTTGTCCAACCGTGATGTCACTCCCGAAGCCATAATCCCACTGCTCGACCGACGCATTCCGGGAATTGAGGAAGCCATTCGCTCCTACGGACAGGATAGAACTCCTTATGCGATGTTGTCCCGAAGCGTGGTGGGTTTCAAAGGCGATACGTTGATCATGGCTTTGCCGGGTTCCACAGCGGGAGCCAGCGAATCTATGGATGCCGTATTTCCTTCCATATTACATTTATTCAAAATATTAAATGGTTTCAACCATGGAAAATAACATCAATCCAATGCAGGACAACCATGGCAGAGCGCACAACTACCTCCGCATTTCGATTACAGAACACTGTAATTTGAGATGCACTTATTGTATGCCGGCCGAGGGGATTGCGCTTACTCCAAGGGCGCATCTGATGACTGCAGACGAGATTGTTACCATTGCCAAAACTTTCGTAAAACTGGGAGTGACCAAAATCCGATTGACCGGTGGTGAGCCTTTGGTACGAAAAGATGCCAAAACTATTATCGAACAATTAGGAAAACTAGGAGTCGAATTAACATTGACAACCAACGGAATCTTAGTTCACGAATTCATAGATACCTTCAGGGAAGCCGGAATTACGACTTTGAACGTGAGTATCGACAGTTTGAAAAAAGATAAATTCAACCAAATCACCCGTCGTAATTATTTTGAGAAATTAATTGAAAACCTCGATCTGCTTGAGGTAAACGGTTTCAAGGTAAAACTGAATGTAGTCGTTATCAAAGGTTTTAACGACAACGAAATCATCGATTTTATTGAAATGACCAAAGACCGAAACATCCAGATTCGGTTTATTGAGTTTATGCCTTTTGACGGCAATCAATGGAATAAAGAAAAATTGGTGAGTTATGCTGAAATCCTCGGGCAAGTCAATGCTTTTTATTCCGAACAAAAAGTAGAACGCACCCAAGACAAACCGAATGACACTGCCAAAAATCACAAAATTGAATCCTATCGAGGCAGTTTTTCGGTAATCAGTTCCGTGACCAATCCTTTTTGCAGTACCTGCAACCGCATCCGTTTAACCGCCGACGGTAAACTGAAAAACTGTCTGTTCTCGAATACCGAAACGTCATTACTCGACACCTTGCGTGCTGGAGATTCAATCGAACCGTTGATCTTCCAAAACATAAAATCCAAACACGCCATGCGTGGCGGAATGGACGATGATACTAAATTCCAAAATCCGCTTCTTTTTTCTCAGAATAGGAGCATGATCAAGATTGGGGGGTAGTTTTTTTGTTTGCGTCTTGGCGAGAGATTGTTTACTGAAACTCCATTTTAAAATCCCTGATAAAAGTCATTGTTGGCACTATATAATAGTGAATAACTTTGCAGAATGAATGCAGAAAAAGAATCCAACAAAAAAGGGTACAACAACTACGGCACGCATCTCCGCGAAAAATATAACGGAAAAAAAGTTTTCAAAGTAATTGTCGATGGCAATTTTAGCTGTCCCAATCGCGACGGATTAAAAGGCTACGGCGGTTGTACCTATTGCAATGTTGATTCCTTCACACCCGATATTTCCAGAAAAGCACCCACGATAGAAGATCAATTGCTTCAGGGAATGGAACGCGCCAAAAAATCATACAAAGCCGACCAATTCATTGTCTATTTTCAACCCAATACCAATACTTACGCCCATGTCGATTATCTCAAAACAATTTACGACCGCGCTTTGTCTTTCAATCCCGATGAGGTTGTCGGATTTTCGGTGGGGACGCGTCCCGATTGTATCGATGCCAAAAAAGTGGCATTGCTCGAAAGCTACTGCGACCGATTCGACGTTGACCTCGAAATGGGAATGGAGTCCATATACGACGAAACCTTAGAAAAAATAAACCGTGGCTGTACCCACGCCGAATTCATAACCGCCGTAGAATTATTAAAGAACAGCCCCATCGATTTGTGCGTGCACACCGTTTTCGGATTCCCTTGGGAAACCCGCGAAATGATGCTCAACTACATTAATGAAATCAACCGTTTCCCCCAAATAAAATTCGTAAAATTCCATCATCTGCACATCGTCGAAGGCTCAATCATGGGCGTGCATTACAAACGAAACCCGTTCCCGCTCTTCACTTTGGAACAATACACCGATTTGCTTTGTGGTCTCATCCCGCTTCTGCGCCCCGATATCGTCATTCAGCGCCTCTTCGGAATCTCCGATTGGGATTTGCTCATCGCCCCAAATTGGGGACTCAAAAAGTCCGAAATCCAACATTATATCGATTCCACAATCGAAAAAAGAGGTGTCATTCAAGGTTCCAAATATGTCAGTATTTAGGAACTCATATTTATAATTTTGGCCTGACCACTGTTAGAATAAAGGGTTAATTTCTTTACGGTCATTGCCTTTTTTCCTATCTGTAGTCAGGCTATCCGCGACGCTTCAGTAGCTAGTTTCAAATGAAATTCACTGAACTCCTAGGAAAATAAATTAATATGACTGTCCGCAAAGGATACCATGTATTTTTTTTGCCACTGATTACACTGATTCTCATAGATTTCATTACACTTTTTGAAAAAATCTGTGTAAATCTTTTTAATCTGTGGCTAATTCTATTTGTTTGGTATTAGTTACGGATAGTCATATAAATTAATGTGAAGTAATCATTCACGCAGATTTCTGCAGCATGATATATTCAGTTATCCTAACAGGTTTTTTTAACCTGTTAGGTGTTATTTTAGGTTTGTTTAAGGTGTGTAGATTTTTTATACCTAACAGGTCATGGAAACCTGTTAGGATTCCGCAAACAAAATTGAGAGGTTAGTTTTCTTTAACAAAAAGGGGAGGTTATTTTAAAAAAAAAGACTCCGTATAATTTAGCAATTACACTAATTTAACATATTTCTCTCACCTGATAAAAGTCATATTTTATCTTCTTTTTGACTCTTAATTTTACACTATAAATAAAGGACTTTTTTATCTTTTTATAAAAGATCGATTTCATTGAAATTTGATTTGGAGTCGGACAATTTTAATAGTGTAAACAAATAATATAGAATATGAAAACTTGGTTAGACAAATGGGAACCGGAAGATGAAATTTTCTGGAAAAATACCGGCAGTAAAATTGCTTGGAAAACTTTAACGATTACAACTTTGTCATTAATACTCTCTTTTGCCTCATGGTTTATGATGAGCGTAATTGCGGTGAAATTACCGGGGCTTGGTTTTCCTTTTTCCAAAGACCAGCTTTTTTGGTTAGTGGCCATACCTGGGTTGGCTGCAGGAATTTTGAGAATTATCCACACGTTTATACTGCCTATTTTTGGGACAAGACACGTTGTGGCTTTGGCTACTTTACTTAAATTAATTCCGGTAATCGGTATCGGTTTTGCGGTGATGGATACCAATACTCCGTTTTGGGTATTTGCCGTTTTGGCTTTTACTTGTGGCTTTGGCGGGGGAGATTTTTCGTCCTTTATGCCAAGTACCAGTTTATTTTTTCCAAAAAGACTGAAAGGGACTGCATTGGGAATCCAGGCGGGAATCGGGAATTTTGGAGTTTCTCTGGCTCAATTTGTTACTCCTCTTATTTTGAGTGTGAGCATATATGGAGCTTCATCGGTATTTACGAGTGTTGATGCAAAAGAAACCCTGAATGTTTTTAAAGATTCGACAGTTGAGAAACAAAAAGAAGTTTTTGCAGCTCTAGATGCCGAAGTGCAAACTAAAATATTGGCTAATGTAAAGAAACCGGTATTGGATTCGGTTACTGCGGCAACTCATTCGAATGAAAATGTAGAAATTTTTACAGCATTGCCTTTGAAAGCAAAATCAAAAGCGATTGCGAATGCCAATCCTAAATTGGCTGAAAAAATATTAAACAAACTCAATCCCGAAAATGAGGCAGTTACACACAAGAAAATCTACATTCAATCGGCTGCATTTTGGTACACTTCATTTCTTTTGGTTTTGGCGGTTATCAGTTGGTTTTATTTAAAAAGTATTCCGATGCAGACTTCCATAAAAGAGCAGATGGATATTTTTAAAAACAAGCATACTTGGTTCTGTACCATAACCTATGTGATGACTTTTGGGACATTTGCAGGTTTGTCGGCTGCATTTCCTTTGATGATTAAATATTTGTATGGTGATTTTCCAAATGCCCCCGATCCATTAGTATATGCTTTCTACGGACCGCTTATTGGATCAGCCAGCAGAGTTGCTTTTGGTTTTGTAGCCGATAAAATTGGAGGAGCCATATTGACAACCATAACTGGATTTGGAATTTTAACGGGTGCTATTATTTTGGTTACCCAAGGATTGGTTTCGCCTACGAGCATGGATCAGTTTCCGTTATTTGTAGGGGTGATTTTGGCGATGTTCTTTTTTACGGGAGTTGGAAATGCAGGTACTTTTAGACAATTCCCTATCATTTTTTCTGAGAATCAGCGTCAAGCTGCAGGTGTAATTGGATGGACTGCCGCAATTGCTGCTTTTGGCCCTTTTATTTTTTCTAAATTCATTGGAAACAATATTACGGCCAATGGAACTGTAAATCAATTCTTTATTGGCTTAATTCTTTTCACTATATTAGCTACAACAATTAATTGGTGGTTTTACAATCGAAGAGGATGTGAGAAACCGAGTTAAATGTTTTGTTCGGAACCCTAGAGATTTTACACTTAAAAAACACTATCAAATACCGTAAATAATAGAATATAGTATTGTGTACTAAAATTGTAACATATTTTTATCTATTTGTGTTTTGAAAAATACTTAAGTAGTTTAACTTAGTTTTTACTTTTGCTAATTTTACAAAAAATAAAACATTGGTCAAAAATACTAATGAAGATAAGTGAATCAAGCGATAGAAGTCGACGAAGTAATTACGTATGACTTCTAAGAATCAATAAATAGCTACGTATGAAATCGCAATGCGATAACATATATGACCTATAAAAAATAAATTTTACATATATGAAAAACAAAACCTATAACATCAAAGCATTGCTCATTGCAACGGGACTTTCGATTTTTATGATTGTTCTGGTGTTTTATGGTTCCCGAAAACTGCAAAATTTTGATGCGGCATTGGTAACCTATTTATTTGGGACAGTGTTTGCTTTTTTCGGGATTGTGTACCGCTATACGGTTTGGCTGCAGCGACCACCGACTTGGATTTATTTTAAAAGAGGGATTACATATTTAATAACAGGAAAAGTGTTTTCACATTTTTGGTTTGCCACGAAAGAGTCAGTGGAGAATATTGCATTTCAGAAGTTTATTTATCCAAGGGGAAAATACCGCTGGATGGCGCATTTTATGATTGCTGTGGGATGTACTTCGGCATTTTTGATTACGATACCGCTTACATTTGGCTGGATTAATTTTGCAATGGCTCCCAATACGATTTCTACTTATGAAGCGTATTTTTTTGGGTTTAAAGTGATGGATTTTGATTTGGATTCCATTACCGCTTTTTTGACTTTTCACGCTTTGAACTGGTCTTCATACTTGGTTATTTTTGGATCACTGTATTATTTAAGAAGACGTTTGACAAATCCCGGCTTGATTGCCACTCAGTCTTTTGAGGGCGATTTGTTACCGCTTATTTTATTGATAGCCATTTCGGTTACGGGATTGGGTTTGACCTATTCGTATCAGTTTATGAAGGGATTTGCGTTTGATTTCTTGGCCGTTTTACACGCGGTTACGGTAATCATGTTTTTGATTTGGATTCCTTTCGGGAAATTTTTCCATATCATTCAGCGTCCAGCTCAAATCGGGGCGCATATTTACAAGAAGCAGGGAATGAAAATGGGTATGGCGGTTTGTCCGCATACGGGCGAGGAGTTTGCGACTAAATTGCATATTAAGGATTTGAAAACCGTTACGGAACAATTGGGTTTCGATTTTTCGCATGAAGACGGAACATCTCACTTGGATTTGAGCCCTGAGGGGAAAAGGTCCAGATTAGCACAAGCGCATTTGAAAGCAAGGCTGGATGGCGGGAATTTGTTTGGATAAAATAAATACACCGCAAACGCGGAAGGTCGCAAGGAAAATGAAAACTTACGACTTAGTTTCTTAGTGATATGAAAAATCATTGCAAAGATATTAGGTCGCAAAGAAAATAAAAATTGCGCCTTTGTGTCTTGTCGGTAAAATAAATAAATATAAAATGGCAAAATTACCAGTAAAAGAGGAGAATATAGTTAAGCATTTTGGACCCACACTGAATTATGCGCCCAAGGACGGATATGTAGGCAGGGACGAGCCGGATGAGGCTGTGAAAACGCATTGTTGTTTTTGCGGGATGCAATGTGGTATTCAATTGTTGGTGAAAGAAAATAAAGTGGTGGGGTTTGAGCCTTGGATGGAGTTTCCTTTTAATGAAGGTAGGCTGTGTCCAAAAGGGGTTCAGCGCTATTTGCAGAATAACCATCCCGACCGATTAATGTCTCCTTTGAAAAGTGTCCTTGGACAAGGATTTGTGCCTACTTCTTGGGACGATGCGATGGACAAAACGGTTTCGGAAATTAAACGTATTCAGGAAAAATACGGGAATGACGCGTTCTCGATGCTGTCGGGAGTTTCGTTGACTAATGAGAAAAGTTATTTGGTTGGAAAATTTGCCCGTGTGGCCTTGAAAACCAAAAACCTGGATTACAACGGACGTTTGTGTATGGTGAGTGCAGGTGCGGGGAACAAGAAAGCGTTTGGATTGGACAGGGCTTCGAATAATTATTCGGATTTGGAATATGCTGAAGTGATTATTGTGGCTGGTGCCAATATCAGTGAAACCTTCCCAACGCTGACACACTGGATTTGGAAAGCCCGTGATCGAGGAGCCAAAATTATAGTGATTGACCCAAGGATGATTCCGCTGGCGAGAACTGCCGACATTCATTTGAACGTGCGTCCGGGAACAGACTCGGCTTTGTATGGTGCGATGCTGAAATACTTGGTGGATCACGATATGCTGGATCACGATTTTATTGATAATTATACTTCGGGTTTTCAGGAAACGATAGATGCCGTAAAAGATTATACGCTGGAATGGGCGGAGGAAGTGACGGGAATCGACAAAAATAAAATACGCGAAGCGGCCGAATTGTGGGGCAAAGCCAAAACGAGTTTCTTGCTTCACGCTCGTGGAATAGAACACCACTCAAAAGGTGTGGATAATGTTTTGGGTTGCATCAATTTGGTATTGGCTACCGGAAGAATCGGCAGACCATATTGTGGTTATGGAACCATTACAGGTCAAGGAAACGGACAGGGAGGTAGAGAGCATGGACATAAATGCGATCAATTGCCGGGTAACAGAGATATTGAGAATCCGGAACACCGTAAGTATATTTCGGAAGTTTGGGGTATTAATGAGAAAGATTTGCCTGGGAAAGGGCTTTCGGCTTACGAAATAATAGAAGCCATTCATCGTGGAGAAATTAAGGGATTAATATCGATTTGTTTTAATCCGCTAGTGTCTTTGCCGAATAGCAATTATGTTCGCGAAGCTTTGGAAAAACTGGAATATTACGTTTGTATTGACTTTTTCTTGAATGAAACCGCACGCCACGCCGATATTGTGCTGGCGGGTTCTTTGCAGGAAGAGGAAGAAGGCACCACTACATCTGCAGAAGGAAGGGTGATCCGCATTCGCCAAGCGGTAACGCCTCCAGGAATGGCGAGGACTGATACTTCAATTATTTTGGAATTGGCGAAACGTTTGGGTGTGAAAGATAAATTTACGTATGAGAACAGTGAAGCTATTTTCAACGAATTGCGTGTGGCTTCCAAAGGAGGAACCGCCGATTATTACGGAATTACATACCAAAGAATTGAAGATGAAATGGGTGTATTTTGGCCATGTCCAACAATAGGTCATCCGGGAACACCAAGATTATGGGAAGACAAAAAGTTTAAAACCCCTGATGAGAAAGCACATTTTAATCCTGCTCCTTATAAGCTTCCGGGTGAAGTGACTGATGCGGATTATCCTGTGATTTTGACAACAGGCCGTGTAGTGTCTCAATATCTGAGTGGTACTCAAACCCGCAGAATTGGTAAATTGGTCGATCAATATCCTGAACCTTTATTGGAAATTCATCCTAAACTGGCACAACAATTTGGAATCAAGCAAAGAGAATTAATAAAAGTTTCCACCCGACGAGGGGAAGGAATTTTTCCTGCGAATATCGTGGAAACCATTCGGGAAGATACTGTTTTTATACCGTACCATTGGTCGGGTAAAAAATCGGCCAATCAGTTAACGCCGGGAACATTAGACCCAATTTCCAAAATACCGGAGTTCAAAGTGTGTGCCTGCCATTTGGAACCGCTCAAGGAAATTGCTGGGCCTTCAAAAGAATCAACAGCGTATGCAAGTGTTTAATCTATAAAAAAGAAATATGAATTACACCAGTTTCAATAAAAACGAGGAATTTTTTGTAGATATGCAACGTTGCATTGGCTGTAAAGCCTGTGAATTGGCTTGCGCCGAATGTGAGACCAATGGTCAGGAATCCTTAATCAGTGTCAATTATGTAGATCGGGCTTCGACTGTGCAAACCACCGTGCAGGTGTGTATGCATTGCGACGACCCCGTATGTGCGAATGTATGTCCCGCCGATGCGATATCCAAAGACGAAAATGGAATCGTGCATACCGCCAATACCGAAAGATGTATCGGTTGCTCCAATTGTGTTCTGGCTTGTCCGTTTGGCGTGCCGAAAAAAGAAGAATCTTACGATTTGATGATGAAATGCACGATGTGTTATGACAGAACCAGCATTGGCAAAAAACCAATGTGTGCAACAGTTTGCCCAAGCGGTGCTTTATTTTACGGAACAAGAACTGAAATTGAGGAAATGCGCCCGAACAGCACGCCAATCAATACTTTCATTTTTGGTAAGGAAATAGTCAATACCAAAGTGAATATCATGATGCCGAAAGGAAGTACGGAACTGATTATTTATTAAGTATTAAGATTTTAGAAAATAGAGTATAGAATAAAGAGAATAGATGTAAAAGTTAGATTGCAGATAGCTTCTGAAAAACTTGAAACATTAAACTTGAAACAAACTTTTTAACATAAAGAAATGTCAAAAGAAGATAATTTAAATAAAAATTGGAAGAAAGACTTTCCAATCCTCAAACAGCAGGCAACCAATGTCAGTCGTCGTGATTTTGCTAAATTCCTGACCCTGGTTTCGGGCGGACTGATGGTAGGAAGCGGGCTCGTAGCGGCCAAAGCCTATTTGCTTCCCAAAGAAGAAGTAGAGGGAGAGCATTTTGTTTGCAAAAAAGACGAGGTTCCTTTAGGTGGAACACGCGCTTTTGTGATTGAGGGAAGCACCATCCCGTATATTTTGATTCATCTCGAAAATGGAGATTTCAAAGCCTATGAGCAAAAATGCACCCATCTTTCATGTTCCGTATTTTACAAACCCGGCACCGGAATCATTCATTGCCCATGCCACGAAGGATCATTTGACGCTAAAACGGGAGATGTTCTGGGAGGACCGCCTCCAAGAGCATTGCCAAGTTTGGAAGTTTTTTTCAAGGAAAATGATATCTATGTAAAAGCATCGCATCACGAAGAACATGCCGTTTAAAATAAATTAAACCATTAAGAGATTAAGAATCATTAAGCTAAAACTTAACTTCACTTAATTTCTTAATGGTAAAAAAAAAGGAAATATTTTATTTTTCTAAACCCCACAGCTATGAGTACCTTTAGAACCAGTCAAAACCAAGCGAATCCCAACAAGCTGAACAATATTCTTTCGACCTTGATATTCATATTAATTTTGAATGTCACAATTCAGATTTGGTTGTTGTATGCCTCGTTGAACAACGCTTTAGAAAATAACACAGAAATTTTAATACCGGCATTTGTCGCCTCATTAGTTCTGTTTTTAATAGGCTTTAGCTGGCTGTATTACCTGCCATCGGGGAATAAACCGCAACAAAAATAGCGATTGAAAATATCTTATCCATTAGAAATCCTAGTTTTACGACTGGGATTTTTTTGTTGCTAAAAATTAATTTGGGCGTGACCACCGCTAGAAAAAAGGGCTAGTTTCGTTGTTGTCATTGCCCTTTTTCCTATCGGCGGTCGGGCTATCCGCGCTACTTTGGTAGCTAGCTTCTATCCTTCACGCAGTTTATAAGACGTTTAGGGAAAGCGAGATGATTTTTATTAATACTATTTTCAAATTTCTCGTACATCTGAATGAAAAAACGAGAAGAGATAGCATTGTTCTTTGTAGTTTATTTCTATTATATTTACATTTTAATTAATAAAAATCAGTAGAATACGAAAAAAACCCAATTAAATAAATAAAACTGAAATGATAACAAGTAAATCTACAATTCTCATCAATGCGACCAAGCAAAAAGTTTGGGATGCACTTACTAAACCCGAATTGGTTAAAAAATGGCAATACGGAAGCGACCTTTTGACAGATTGGAAAGTGGGCAGCGAAATTAGATTTAGAGTGGAGTGGGATAATAAAGTATTTGAGCAATGGGGCAAAATATTAGAAGTCATTCCAAACGAACTCATAAAATACAGTTTGTTTTTTCCAAGACCCGACCTTGAGGACAAAGAAGAAAATTATTTCATTATGAGCTACTTTATTTCTGAATCGGAAAATGCTGTTCAGCTAGAAATTATAAAAGAAGATAACAGACCTGGAGCAGTAGAGGAAAAAGAAAGTACTGAAGAAAATCCAGTATTAATTGCGTTAAAAGAGATTATTGAAAGTAACTAATAGTATCCAATGGACAAAAAAACTTTACTTTTACTCGGCTTCATTATCCTGAAATTTGTATTGCAATACTCATTGATAAGCACCGACTACGACTTACAGCGGGATGAATATCTGCACCTTGATCAAGCACATCATTTGGCTTGGGGTTATTTGTCGGTACCGCCTTTTACCTCTTGGATTTCCTATCTTATTTACCTTTTGGGGAATTCTGTTTTTTGGATTAAATTTTTTCCTGCTTTGTTCGGAGCTTTGACCATTGTTGTAGTTTGGAAAACTATCGAAGAATTAAAAGGCAGTTTGTTTGCTTTGATCTTAGGAGCAACCTGCGTATTTTTCTCGGCACTTTTAAGACTGAATACGTTGTATCAGCCCAACTCTTTTGATGTGTTGTGTTGGACAACTTTTTATTTTGTGTTGATCAAATATATCAATTCCAAAAACACCAAATGGCTTTTCATTTTGGCAATCGTTTTTGTTTTTGGTTTCTTGAATAAATACAACATTGGATTTTTGATTATTGGATTGATTCCTGCCATTTTATTGACAGAAGAACGCAAAATCTTTGCCCAGCCAAAATTGTATATTGCATTTGTTTTAGGCTTGCTGTTAATTGCGCCAAACCTTTTATGGCAATACACAAACGGCTTTCCCGTGATTCACCATTTAAAGGAATTAGCCAAAACGCAGTTAGTATACGTGGATCGATTGGAATTTTTAAAATCGCAATTGCTCTTCTTTATTGGTTCTTTTTTAGTGATTGTATCAGGATGGTTAGCATTATTATTGTACAAACCGTTCCAAAAATACAAGCTGTTCTTTTGGAGCATAATTTTTACGCTTGCTGTTTTTATGTATTTTAAAGCCAAAGATTATTATGCTATTGGACTTTATCCTATTTATATTTCCTTTGGTTCCGTTTATTTGGCTAACCAATTAAAAGATGGTTGGAAAAGGTATTTACAGCCTGTTTTAATTCTATTGCCCATACTGTCTTTTATACCGATGTACAAAGCTTTTTTCCCAAATAAAAGTCCAGAATATATAGTGAATCACGCCAAAGCCTATCAAAAATTTGGGTTGCTTCGTTGGGAAGACGGGAAGGATCATTTATTACCACAAGATTTTGCCGATATGCTGGGTTGGAAAGAATTGGCTATAAAAGTGGATTCAGTCGCAGGAACATTGCCAGATTTGGAATATTCTTTAATTCTTTGTGATAATTATGGGCAGGCAGGAGCTATCAATTATTACACGACTAACAAAAAAGTGGTTGCCCATTCCTTTAATGCCGATTATATCAATTGGCTTCCTTTGGGCATGAAAATTAAAGATGTGATTTTAGTAAAAGAGGAAGACGATGATGATAAAGACCGAAAAAGAGAAATTCCGTTATTTGACACCGTTTATTTGGCAGGAAAAAGAATTAACAAATTTGCCAGAGAACCCGAAATTTCGATTTATGTATTGCGAGGAGCAAAAGTAGACATCAATAAAAGAATAAAGGACGAAATGGAACGGAAGAAAAATTATAAGTAAATATTGGTTTCAGAATTTGATTGTTTAGTATTTGTAATAATGCTTGAGATTATATTGCATTGTACAAAGTTCTCAAAAACCATCAGTAATGGCAAAGGTCTATTTAATGGATCTAGGGAAAAGCGTAACAAATTGAAATAATGTAGTCTTATTACATATTAATTTTCAATCAATTAATCAACATACTTTGAAAAATCTCTCTAGCACTTTAAGTTTAGTATTGCTTCATTTGTTTTTAGCAACATCAGTTTTTGCTAAATCTCCAATTCACACTGTAATTGTTCATCCTTTTAATGACTCTATTGTTAAAAAACAAGTTTCCGAAGAGAGCTTTGTTTCGATTAATGGTATTGAGCAATGGATTACTATCAAGGGAGAAAGTTCCAAACCCGTAATATTGTTTATTCACGGAGGACCGGGCAGTCCAATAAGCCCTTATTCGGATAATCTGTACAAAGATCTGTCTAAAGATTTTATTATAGTTCAATGGGATCAGCGGGGTACTGGAAAAACTTTTGGACGTACCGCTCCAGAAGAATTAACGCCCGAATTTTTACAAGCAAATCCATTAACATTAGAACAAATGACAGCCGATGGAATTGCGGTGTCTGAATATCTTTTGAAGCATTTGGGAAAACAAAAAATCATACTTTTTGGTACTTCTTGGGGATCGGCACTTGGAGTTAAAATTGCAACTAAGCGACCAGATCTTTTTTATGCTTATGTGGGTCATTCTCAAATTGTAAATCCTGTTATTGATGAAACATTTTATAACAAAATTTATAAAATTGCCCAAGATAAAAATGATAAGGTGTCTTTAGAAGTTTTGAACGCTATAGGCAAACCGCCTTATGACAGAGCCAAAAAAGTGGGTCAGCTGTTTAGAGTTTTAAAGAAATATGAAAGCGCGAATTCGGTTCCCGCTCCCGAATCTTGGTTTGTTGAATCTCCTGCTTATAATAATCCAAAAGACAGCCAAAATCGAGAAGAGGGGGATGATTATTCATTTGTCAATTACACAGGAGACAGCAAACTTGGAGTGCAGTCCATGAGTGCCGCGATTGATTTGATGAGAGACAATTTTGAGTTTAAAATACCTGTGTATTTAATTCAGGGAAATGAAGACTTGCTTACGCCAAAAGAAGCTTCCAAAGCTTATTTTGATAAAATAAAAGCACCAGAAAAAAAGTATTATTTGCTGCCAAAAACAGCACATGGTTTTAATGCATCAGTTTTAGAAGCACAAACTAAAATTTTTAAGAGTATAAAAACTTTATAATAAAAGATAGATGTAAATAAGTAATGTTTGCAATTATCATCTAAAAAAAAGTCTCTCAACTGTATTGTTAAGAGACTTTTTAAAATTTATTTTATCTGGATTATTTAATGTCTTTCGAATCGTATTTTACAAATCCGCCACAATTGCCATTACGGTCGATCGATTGCTGAACAATAAGATTCCCGATGTCAATCATATTATTTAATTCGTACAAATCGGTGCAGACCAAATGGTTTTGTATCTTTTCGTCAATTTCGTTTTGCAGATTTTTAAGGACTTCTTTTGCCTGTAATAAATCTGAATCAAATCGTACTATTCCAGCATTTTGACGCATCAATAATTGCAGTTTTGCTTTGGTTTGGGCAATGTATTCGGGAGCGATTTTTGTTTTCGGTTCAATTGACCATTGTGGGATGGTGGCAGCTGTTTTTGGCTCGATAAAAGGATTTTGAGCCAAATAATGGTAGATTTTATCCGAGTATACCAAAGCTTCCAATAACGAGTTTGAGGCTAGTCTGTTAGCTCCGTGCAATCCTGTTCTCGAACATTCGCCACAGGCGAATAAATTTTCTATGGATGTTTTTCCGTTAATGTCAACCACTATTCCTCCACACAAATAATGTTGGGCAGGAACAACGGGAATCCATTCTTTTTCAAGGTCGATACCCACTTTTTTGCAGTGTTTGTAAATCATTGGAAAATGGTTTTTGAATGCCGCCATATCCAAATGCGTACAATCCAAATACACGCATTCATCACCCGATTTTTTGAGTTCCAAATCGATACTTTGGGAAACAATGTCCCTAGAAGCAAGATCGCCTCTCGAGTCGTAATTGAGCATGAACAGATCACCTTTTTTGGTTCTTAAATTAGCTCCAAAACCGCGAACGGCTTCTGAGATTAAAAATTTGGAACCACCTGTAGTATCAAATAACGCTGTTGGGTGAAATTGTATAAATTCCATGTCTTGGATTAATGCATTGGCACGATAAGCCATCGCAATTCCGTCACCAGTTGCTATGATTGGATTGGTGGTATGTCCATAAAGATGTCCAATTCCGCCAGTAGCCAGCAAAGTAAAATCAGATTGGTAGGTGATTACCTCGTTTGTCTTTTCGTCAAGGGCATATGCACCTACGCAACGATTGTCTTGTGTAATCAATTCCAGTGCAAAGTGATGATCCAGAACACTAATGTTTTCTTTTTGCATTACCTGTTCCAAAATAGCGCGCTGAATTTCGTGGCCGGTTTGGTCTTTGTGATGCACGACTCTGTTTTCTGAATGGCCTCCTTCTTTGCCTAAATCAAAAGTTCCTTTAGCGTTTTTGTCAAACTGAGCACCCCATTCGATGAGTTCTTTCAAACGTTTTGGCCCCTCGGTAATAACCATTTTAACCACAGTTTCATCACACAAGCCGTCTCCGCAAATCAGCGTGTCCTCGATGTGTTTTTGATACGAATCTTCGGTTTTGTCGGTAACAATTGCGATTCCTCCTTGTGCATATTTGGTATTGGATTCGTCAGCGTTGGCTTTGGTAATGATAGTAATGGTTCTCTCAGGAAAACGGTTGGCCATTTTTAGGGCAAAGGTCAAACCTGCTACACCAGAACCTATGATTAAATAATTGGTTGTAATCATTCTTATGATAATTCGAGCATGCGTTCGATTGGGATTAAAGCTTTTTCTCTAATGTCGTCCGGGACATTAACTTCAGGAGTTTCGTTCAATAAGCAGTCATATACTTTTTGAAGGGTATTCATTTTCATGTAGCCGCATTCACTGCAGGCACAGGTGTTATCCTCGTTTGATGGTGCCGGAATCAATATTTTGTTAGGAACCTCCTGTTTCATTTTATGCAAAATTCCCGCTTCGGTAGCTACAATAAATTTGTTGCTTGGATTGGTTTTTACATAATTAATCATTCCTGCGGTTGACCCAATGTAGTTTGCCGTTTTCAGAATATGTGTTTCAGATTCCGGATGCGCAATGATTTGAGCGTCTGGATTTTGTTTGTACAAAGCCACCAGTTTATCCAATGAAAAAGCTTCGTGAACCACACAAGAACCGTCCCAAAGCAACATTTCTCTGCCCGTTTGTTCCATTACATATTTACCCAGATTTTTATCCGGAGCAAAAATAATAGGTTTGTCTTTTGGAATAGATTCTACAATTTTAACGGCATTCGAGGAAGTAACCACAATGTCTGTCAATGCTTTTACTTCGGCAGAGCAGTTTACATAAGTGATTACGATATGGTCAGGATGTGCTTCTGTAAATTTTTTGAAATCTTCTGGAGGACATGATTCGGCTAATGAACAGCCTGCTTTCAAATCCGGCAAAATAACTTTTTTGGTAGGGTTTAATATTTTGGCAGTTTCGGCCATGAAGTGAACTCCTGCGAAAAGGATAATATCGGCGTCTACTTTCATTGCTTCTTGAGATAATCCCAAGCTGTCTCCTACATAATCTGCCACATCTTGTATATCAGATTCTTGATAATAATGCGCTAAGATTACGGCATTTTTCTCTTTTTTTAATTCCAATATACGTTCTTTAAGACTTTTCATTTTTTAAAAACTTTAATGGTTTTTTTAATTGAGATTAATTCTATGCAAATATAAGGTAAAACTTTGAAGCTGCACGTTTCTGAAAGTTTTCTAAAAGTTTCAAAAAGATAGTTTTTGTTAAAAAAGTAGACCTCTGGAGTTCTTGCAACCCGCAAATCTATTCTATTATGTTTCGTTGTAGTATGACATTTATCAGTTTTTAAGCAAATTAGTATGGTGATATTTGCATAATTATTTAATGAATCAATTTTACACTTATGACGACTAAAAAACCACTACATACTTTTCATATTCCAGTAATGGGATTGGGCTATACAATTGATAGTCCGATACGTGTGGCGCAATACGGAATCTCATCTGTTGTTTCTATTATAGATGACGATTTGATTGAAAGAATGAATGCTTTTTACAGCGAAAAATTCAAAATACCGTATCAGGAAATCACAGAAAAGATTCATGATTATCGTGCTGAACGTGTGACTTCCTATCTGAATTTGATGGATACTATCGTAAAAGAAAAATTCGAAAAATTCAAAGTAGAATTGGCTGAAAGCAAACAAGCTTTGGAGAATTATATTGCGATGTTGCCTAATAAATCGGAGATTAAAAAAGGATTGCAAAACCTGATCGACGACGGAATTGCTTTCAAAGATACCATCAAAAATTATCTTGAAGAAAATCTTTCGGCTGGTGAAATTGATGTTAATATCATGACCAAAGTCGATAAAGACAATTTCGTTAAAGACGAACAATTGCCAGTTGAATTTAATGATGCGCATGCTTCTCTTCGTGGTTTTGCAAACAGTAATCTGTCATCTTCAGTAGTGCTTTCGGCGGGAATGAATCCTAGATTGTATGCTTATTTTGAAAACTTTCCTGTTTTTTATCCAGATGCAAATGATAAACTTCAAAAGAAAATTATCCTGAAAGTAAGTGACTTTCGATCAGCTATGATTCAAGGGAATTTCTTGGCCAAAAAAGGACTTTGGGTTTCCGAATACCGAATTGAATCGGGACTGAATTGTGGAGGACATGCCTTTGCTACTGATGGCTATTTGTTGGGGCCTATTTTGGAAGAATTCAAACAAAAGAAAGAACAATTAATACAATCAGCTCATGATCTGATGGTAAAAGCGTTGGAAATAAAAGGATTACATATTCCTGAAACACCATTAGAATTGAAAATTACTGTGCAGGGCGGAGTAGGAACTGCCGAAGAACATGATTTTTTATTGGAGCATTATCAAGTTGATTCTGTGGGGTGGGGGTCGCCATTTTTGTTGGTTCCAGAAGCTACTTCTGTAGATGCCGAAACAAGAAAATTGTTAGAAAAAGCCAAAGAAGACGATTTTTATTTGAGCCATATTTCACCTTTAGGGATTCCTTTTAATGCAGTAAAAGGAACTACAAATGAATTTTTCAAACAAAAACGCATTCGGGAAGAGAAGGCAGGAAGTTCTTGTCCTAAAAAATTCTTGGCTTTGAGTAAAGAGTATGGTCCAAAAGGAATGTGTCCCGCTTCTAAAAAATACCAAGATTTAAAATTAGACGAATTGGATGCTGTAAAAGATTCATTGTCTAAAGAGGCTTTCGATAAAAAGAAAAACAGTATTACCGAGAAATCGTGCCTTTGTGTAGGTTTGGCCAATGCTTCTTATCTTGAAAATAATATTAAAATAAAAGGGCAATCTCAAGGAGTTGTTATTTGTCCAGGCCCTAATTTGGCTTATTTTGACAAAGAAGTTTCACTTTTGGATATGGTAAGGCACATTTATGGAAATGCGTCCGTTCTAGGCAACAAAGAGCGTCCGAATGTGATTATCAATGAACTGAAAATGTATATGGATTATCTAAAAAATGAAATCAATGAATTTTCAGAACAGATTACGGTGCCTCAGGCTAAGAAACTGAAAGCGTTTAAAAACAATCTGAATGAGGGAATTGAGTACTACCAATCATTAATCGCTTCTAATAATTGGTTTGAGAAAGGCAGACAAAATATCGAAAATCAGCTACAGCAATATAAGAGTGAACTGTTTGCGCTTTGCATCCCCGAGCTAGTCGCAGTTTAATCAATGAAAGGCCTGATGAAAATCAGGCCTTTTTTTGTTGCAATTTCTCAAGAGGTTTTATTTAGAAAACTAAATTAATATTTTAGTTATAATCTTGGAAAATTGTTTCACCTTTTACTAACCAAGCAAAACCAAAACTTTCGACTGCCAATGTTTCCATCCAAAATGTTAGTGGAAATTTTGTAAAATATAGCGGAGGAATTATTTTCAGTAAGCCAACAAATGGTACCAGTATTGCCAAAAGGATCAATACGCCACAAGTCCTGTAAATACGGTATCGGATGATTTTTTGTCTGTCTCTTTCGTCTGGTGATTTGTTTGATTTAGTAAATAAAAAGAAAGACATGCAGGAGAGGCATAAAAAAAATAATGCAGCTGCTATGTAATGAAAATACATTCTGAAATCACTTACTGGCAAAATCGCAACAGCATATTTTTGGAAGGATCACAGCATACATCCGTGATATTGCTGGTAGGAAACTGAACGGTTAGCAAGGCAAAAATTCCAGCAAATAATGAAATATAAAAATCGATTGGATCTTTGCCTTTGTAAATAATCAGAAAGAAAGCTAATAGGCTTAGAATTATAACAAAAAACCCACTGACACGGGTGTAGTAATAATGGCTAATGGATTCTAAAGGATATTGGAACCCAGTGTCCTATATATTGGAATCCAAATAATAATAAGGGCATGGATATTCCCATGATACCAATAATCTTTCGGAACGTCAGACTATTGGTGAGCCAAATCCTATTATCTTCTTTGTAATCAACTTTTAAGAAAGTATTTAATTTGGATTCCTTAGATTTAGTAATGATTCAGTTTTAAATTTAATCATTTAAAAAAATATCATGTAAATATAAGATTACTTTTTATTAGTACCGCAAAAAAGTATCTCCTGTCTTTATCCCCAGAGCCAATTCCTCCAGATTGGTGTTTTCGAGCATAAAAGCTAATTCGTTTCGAATGGATTTGAATTTTTCATGCATCGGGCACGGATGGTCTTCAGAACAATGGGTAAGCCCCAAGCCGCAGCCGGTAAAAACGCGGTCGCCTTCCAGGGCATTCACTATTTGAGCCAGTTTGATTTCTTTCATCGTCTCTCGAGGAATTTCGAAACCGCCACCAACTCCTTTTATGGAATTGATAATATTGTCTTTTGATAAAATTTGAAGAATTTTGGCCGTAAAAGCTTCAGGGGAATCTATTTTTTTGGCAATATCTTTGAGCCCAACTCTTTTGTTTTGATAAGACTCTGAAGCGATGAAAATCGTGGCTCGTATGCCGTATTCGCAGGTTTTGGAAAACATATTCGGTTTTTTACAAATTTAAGAAATTAGTTTTATTCTTCATAGAAATAGGAGCAAAGGTTTAGGCTTTTTTGATCCAAAATCTTCATTTGGGCGTGACCCTTCGTGAAAAACTCCGGGTCGGGTTTTCCGTTCCCGCTTTTTTTCTTTATCAATTGCCACGGGTTTAAACCCGTGGCAATTGATAAAGAAAAAAGAGCTCCACTGCAACCCCTCACGCAAGCAGCTGCTGAAAATAAAATTACTTTAAACTAAATATTTTTTAGAATCAAAACCCTCCAAAACGCACAAATGACCCAAATATCAGCATCAAAACACCAATGAAGGTTACAGATACAATATGAAAAGTCATTTCGGGCAATTTATCGGGATTATTTTTAAGTTTTGGCAATACTCTGAATTGAGCGCTTAATGCAAAAAGCACGGTCAGTAAAAGCAAAAGTAATTTTGTTGAAACTACTTTTTCGATTGGAGTCTCAAAATGAAACCAATATTCAATGCTTACGCCATATTTATAAGCCATCATAATTCCTGTGACTACCAGCAAAACTAATGCTGTCATTCCCACTGGCTCATACTTCCGTTCATAGTTGAGGATTATATTTTGATTTTTCTCCCTGAGGGCTTGAGGCAAATGACCTAAGACGAGAAATAAATGACCTCCAACCCAAATGGATGCACTCAAAAGATGGATAATTAACAATAAATGATGGCTCATATAATTTTAGATTTAAGTTTAAAAATACCAATCGTCAACAGCAAAAGACCTGCAGGCAAAAAGATACTTAAAAAAAATAGATTTTGATAATAATTAGGGAATGCTCCACTTTTCAGCAATAACCAAGTGCCTTGGAGAAATAAAAGAATTTCGGTTGCCACAAATCCCAGTAAAAAAATATAGATTCCCAATTTCTGAATTTTATTTTGTGAGTTTAAAAAATCATTTTGCAATGCAAATCCAAACAGAAAACCAGTGATAATGCCTAACATAGTCAAGTGAATGTATCCAATGACAAAGTTTCTAATTTCGTGGGAAACCTGTGCCAGTTCAGGAACTAAAACGGCTAACTGTATGATGATTTTTAAGGCTAATGATAACAGTGCAAATCGGTAAACCATTTTTTCTAATGAAGACAGCGGATTAAAGAACGCTTGAAATTGAGATTGAATTAACTGTATAAAAAGCATTGCTGAAAATAATTGGATTACAATTCCAATTGCATTTATCCAATAAAAAATTGGGTTCGAAAGCGACCAGCTCACGGGCAAAGCCAATGTCAATACTGTCGAACTGACGAATAAATTATAAAACAAACGGAATTTTTTCTCGTCGATATTTAGTTTGGATTGTTTGAAAAATAAAGACAAAACCGCAAATAAAAACCATCCGTTAAATTGAAAATGCAGGAAAAACTGAATCGCAATTTGATAAAAAGCACTTGCTTTTCCCATAATTCCAACGGCAGGACCCAAACACCAAACGCCCAATGTGGAGAAAACCATAAAAAATAAAGAGGTATTAAGCATTCTTTTTTCAGGAAAAGAAGTTGGTTTGGCGTCTTTCCAAATCAAATAACAAAACCAGTAACTGCAAAATATATGCAAAGTTGAAAAGAGAATAGAAGCAAAGGCATAGCCTTGAGCTGGAAAATCAATCATCATGCCAATTACGGCAATTTCGGTTATCCAGAATAATTGGTTGTAAATGGGTTTTTGCTGGCTCTCTTTTGGAACAAAAAAATGAAAAATTAAGCAATACAGCATTAAATACACCCAGCCCAGCATCGCAACATGCGAATGGCCGTGCATTAAAAACTGAAAATTGACTCCAGCAATCGGCGCAACATACATCCATCGAAGCAATAATCCCATTAGCGAAGCAATGAAAAAATTGACAAAACATACCAAAATCCAGCTCTTTCTCATGTGTAAATAATATTGTTTTTGTTGGAATATGTAATTTGGGAATTATTATTTTATTGGAGCCATCGAACTACGTTTCGCATACCTTCATTTGTGTTTATCTCATCGGTTATTATTTTGTTTTGGTATTCGATGATTTTCAATTGCAGCAAATTTAATTATCATGCTCATTTCATAATTATCCTCTAAAATGTATTTTAATTTTATCTGTTGAAAGATTTTCGCTTTCCAATTCCTTGAACGAATGTCCTAGTTTTTCTATTGTTGGCGCACCGTTTACAAAATGCTGAATATAATAATTTCCAATATAACCTATGTTTTCCAAATAGGAAATCATCTGCTGAATATCATTTTTATTTAATAATTCGGAATGCACCGTTGTACGGACTTCAAAAGAAATGCTGCTTTGAAGCAATAAAAGTAAGGACTTTTCGAAGGGAATAAAAAGTTTCGACTGCGTTATCTTTTCGAATTTAGCTGGCATTGCCTTAAAATCAAGCGCCACATAATCGATAAGTTTTTTAGTGATGAGTTCTTTCAGTACAGCGGGTTGTGAACCATTGGTGTCAATTTTGATTAAAAACCCCATATTTTTGACTTCGTCTATAAACGAAATACTTTTTTTATGCAGTAAACATTCACCACCGCTAAAAACGACAGCATCCAGTAATTGTTTTCTGCCTTTCAGAAACTGAAGCGCATTTTCAAAAGAAATAATTCCTTTTCCAAAAACTATTTCGGGATTATAACAATACAGACACCTCATATTACAGCCTGCAAACCAAAGGATGCAAGCTGATTTATGCGGGTAATCTAATAAAGTGAAAGGTGTTAAACTGTAAATAGGCCTAACAGCACTTTCCTTCGGTAAAATGAGTTCGTTGTTTGTGTTCACCTTTTTTTCCTATGTTAAAGCTTTCTACGGGTCTGTGGTAGCCCATTACTCGTGTGTACACCAAACATTTGGTGCGCAATTCTTGATTTTGTTCTAGAATCTGGTTTGTTGTTAGTTTCATATTTATGATTGTTTAAGGTTTAAATTGTTTAAGCGTTTAAATGGTTTAAAAGTTTAAAATTTTTAAAGGTTTAAGATGGTTTTAAACAATATTAAACCATCCTAAACTTTAAACTATTTTTTTACTCTTTTATATTTCAATAAATTTAGCTTTTTCTTCAATTATGATTTCATCACATTTCGGGCAATATTCATGTTCTCCGTTCAAATAGCCGTGTACTGGACACACGCTAAACACTGGCGTTACAGTAATATATGGCAATCTAAAATTTGTAATTACTTTTTTTACAAATTGTTTACAGGCTTCAGGCGAACTTATTTTTTCACTCATGTATAAGTGTAAAACTGTTCCTCCAGTGTATTTGCACTGTAATTGATCCTGCAGCATTAAAGCTTCAAATGGATCTTGTGTAAAATCCACGGGGATTTGAGAGCTGTTCGTGTAATAAATGTTTTCTTCCTGTCCCGCCTGAATAATATCGTCAAAACGTTTTTTGTCTTCTTTGGCAAACCGATAAGTCGTTCCTTCGGCAGGAGTGGCTTCAAGGTTGTAGAGATTTCCAGTTTCTTCTTGGAATTCCCTCATTCTGTTGCGGATATGATCTAGGATTCCAGAGGCAAATTCAATACCTGTTTCGGAGGTTACATTGTCATCTTCATTGGTGAAATTTTCAATCATTTCATTCATACCGTTCACTCCAATAGTTGAAAAGTGATTTCTGAAATGCTCTAAATAGCGTTTGGTGTACGGATATAATCCTCGGTCATACATTTCTTGTATAAAGACTCTTTTTTTCTCCAAAGTCGATTTGGCTATGTACAAAAGCTCATCTAGCTGTTTGTATAATGTGTCTTTGTTTCCTTTGTTTAAATAACCCAAACGTGCCATGTTGATGGTCACGACACCAATACTTCCTGTCATTTCGGCACTTCCGAAAAGCCCATTTCCACGTTTCAACAATTCACGTAAATCCAATTGCAGACGACAGCACATACTGCGTACGGCGTTGGGTTTATAGGCATTTTCATTCTCAACCTGATTGCCGTTTTCATCCAAAACATATTGGCTTCCAATGAAATTCTGGAAATAGGAAGAACCAATTTTGGCTGTATTTTCAAAAAGCAAATCGGTATTTTCACCATCCCAGTCAAAAGCTTCCGTAATGTTTACTGTTGGGATAGGGAAGGTAAATGGCTGTCCATTGGCATCGCCTTCGGTCATTACAGTATAATACGCTTTGTTGATGAGGTTCATTTCCTTTTGAAAATGCTCATATCGCAAGTCGATAATTTTTGATACGCCTCTCTTTTTGGCTCTGATTAATAAGTCGGATGTGATAGTGTCTTCAAAAATATGATGGTCATTTTTGGTCGGAATCTGTGTTTTTAAATCATCGGGAACGATCCAGTCCAAAGTGATGTTGGTAAATGGCGATTGTCCCCAGCGCGCGGGAACATTGAGGTTGTAAACAAATCCTCTGACGGCTTTTAAAACATCGTCAAACCCCAAATTATCTTTAAAAACATAAGGAGCCAAATAGGTGTCAAACGAACTGAATGCTTGAGCTCCAGCCCATTCGCTCTGCAAAATCCCAAGGAAATTAGCCATTTGACCCAATGCTTCCCTGAAATGAGATGGCGGTTTGCTTTCTACACGACCTCTCACACCGTTGAAACCTTCGTTAAGTAATACACGAAGACTCCAACCCGCACAATAACCCGTAAGGCAATCCAAATCGTGAATGTGAATGTCACCGTTGCGGTGTGCATAACCTTCTTCTTTGGTATAGACTTTATCCAGCCAATAATTGGCTATAATTTTTCCCGCTACATTATTGACCAATCCGGCATTCGAATAGGAAGTATTGGCATTGGCATTGATGCGCCAATCTGTCTGTTCAATGTATTCTTCTATTGTCTGAGAACTGTCGACATAAGTTGTGTCATCATTTAATCCCTGAACATGTTCACGCTGCAGCTTTCTCGTGTGTCGAAATAGCATGAAAGAACGCATCACATCGAAGTAATGTTTTTCATATAGCTTTTTTTCAATCATGTCCTGAATTTCCTCAACAGACCATACTTCTTCATTTTCGAGCTGAATGATAATGTTTTCAAAAACACTTTCATCAACAACTGCTGAGACGCTTTTGAAACTTTTTTCAATTGCATCTTTTATTTTATAACTTTCAAATGGCTTGTATTTACCATTTCTCTTTATTACATAGTTCCCCATAGTTGTTGATTTTTAGTGTTTGACATAGTTTATGATTGTGCCGAAAATTCTTTTTCGAGTTTAGCTGCTTTTGGGAATAAAATATTATTTTCCAAATGGATGTGTTTGTGTAAATCCTCTTCAAATTCCTGCAGCATTGCAAATGTTACTTTATAAGTATTGCATGCATCTGAAGGAGGTGTATAATTGTTGCTTAATGTGGCTATTTTTCTGAAACGTTCTCCTTCGGCATCGTGTTCGTGCATCATCATTGCAATTGGATTTTCTACTGTTCCAAAATGAGGCTGTTCAATCAATTGATCTGAAATAGCAGCATGAACCATTTTTTTGATAAAAGGAAACAAAATCAGCTCTTCTTTTTTCATGTGTTGCGCTAATTCTCCCGCGCATCCTTTAAAGAGTTCATTTATTTCTAATAACTCTGGATGATTAGCTCCGTGTACTCGGCTTAACTTATCTAAAAATTGAAGTAGAACAGGTGTTTTTTCGGAAACATAACGGTGATGTGTTTTCTCAATATAATCGGCTAATAAATCAATTGGCCAAGCATTGTAATCAATTCCGGAATCACTTTTTGAAGATAAAACTGTCTCGATTTCTTTTAATAAATCATCAGGATTTACTGCTTTTTTCTCGCATGCTTCTTCAATGCTTCTATTGCCGTTGCAGCAAAAATCGATGCCGTATTTTGAAAATAAAGCTGCTGTTCTAAAGTCTTTTGCTACGTATTCACCTATTGTAATTCTCTCTAAAGTTTCCATAATGTTGTTTTTTTATAATTAAAATTTAGAGTACAAAAATAGGCACTATTTTAATAAAAGACAAACTTATCCTTAATTAAATATATTATTTTTTTATTTGTGTAAATGTTTGAATAAGAAATGAATGAGATTTTGGGGTCATCTTTTTTTGTCTTTGTAATTTTACGATTATTTAGAAAATAGGAACATGACAAAAATCATATTTCGGACATGACTTAAGAACATTCTGCTGTTGAAAACTTATCTGACTGACAACTTTAAGAATTTGTTTTTTATATCGTATGAAGAAAAATAAATAAATATAATTTTTAAAAATAAATGACAAATGTTATAATAAAAGATAAAAATATCTTTTATATTTGCATTCAAATAAAAGACATTTTTATCTTTTATATAAAAAGGAATTTATTAACTAACAAAAAACAGATTATTATGCTTTCAAAATCACAAGCACGAGCATTTTTTCTGGGAGGAACATTGGTCACCTTTTTAATCTTTATAGGATTGACTATTTATTCGTTCATGCCCAGAAATGATCAAACCAACTACAAGGCTATTGACAAACAGGTAGTGAGAGGAAAAGAAATTTGGGAACACAACAACTGCATGGGTTGTCATACCATTTTGGGAGAAGGAGGCTATTATGCTCCGGAATTGACCAAAGTTATCGACCGCAGAGGAGAAGGCTATGTCAAGGCTGTATTGATGTCACCAATACCTTGGGCACCAAATGGACGAAAAATGGTTGTCTATAATATGAGTGAAAAAGATGCTGATGCAGTGGTGGCCTACTTCAAATGGATCGGAAAAATCGATCTGAACGGGTTTGACCGCATCGTTTCGCCTTTAGCTAAAGAAAAATAATTAAATTTTTTAAATATGAAATATAAATCACAAAAAGTAGCCTACTGGTTTTTTGCACTGTGTATGCTGCTGTTCTCACTGCAGATTGTCTATGGTTTTATCATGGGCTTTGACCGAATAGGAATACAGGGCTTGCACGACGTTATTCCGTTTAATGTTGCCCGAGCGGTACATACCAATTTATTGGTTGTCTGGTTATTGACCGGATTTATGGGAGCAGCTTATTACATCATTCCCGAAGAAGCACAACGCGAACTGATAAGCGTAAAATGGGCTTATGTACAATTAATTTCACTTGCTGTAGTTGGTGTAGTGGCTATCGTCGGTTTTCACCTGAACCATTGGGAAGGAAGAAAGTTTCTTGAGATTCCGAGAGAATTGGATTTTCTGGTAGTTATTAATGTATTGCTTTTTTTAGGATTGATTTTAGGAACGCTTTTCAAAGGAAAACGAAGAACTACAACCGCATTGGTATTGTCAATGGGATTATTGTTTGCCGCCTTATTGTATCTGCCGGGAATGATTTGGTTTGACAGCCAGGTAATGGATTCATTCTTCCGTTGGTGGGTAGTTCACTTGTGGGTTGAAGGTGTTTGGGAATTAATTATGGGAGGTATTCTTTCGTATTTATTAATCAAATTGACTGGTGTCGACAGAGAAGTGATCGAAAAATGGCTGTATGTAATTGTTGGACTAACATTCCTTTCGGGAGTTTTGGGAACAGGACACCACTATTATTACATAGGAGTAAACAAAATTTGGTTAATCGTAGGTGGTATTTTCTCTGCTTTGGAACCTTTAGCTTTCTTGGCAATGGCTTTGTTTGCAGTGAACATGTACCGCAAAGGCGAAAAAAGCCATCCTAATAAAATCGCTTTATTCTGGACAATCGGTTCTTCTATAGTGTCATTCGTTGGAGCTGGATTACTAGGTTTTGCACACACTTTACCACAAACTAATCTTTATACCCACGGAACTTTGGTTACGGCTATGCACGGACACTATGCATTCTGGGGTGCTTATGCGATGATTGTTTTGGCAATAATAAGTTACGCATTACCGAATTTAACAGGACGAAAAAGATACCAAAGCGCCACAGGAATGGCTGCTTTCTGGCTATCGAATATTGGAATGTTGGGAATGACTGTTGCCTTTGGAGTTGCGGGAGTCGTGCAGGTGTATTTGGAACGAAAAATGAAAATGGAATTTATGGTCGTGCAAAACGAAATCAGCATTCACTTTGTAGTATTACTGATTTGCGCCACGATGTTCGCCACAGGAATAGGTCTGTTTATATTTGATTTCTTTAAATATGGCCGTCCAACGGATGAAGCTTTGGAAATAAAATAAATGTATTCAGTACAAATTTGGGCGTGACCCCATTGAGAAAAGGGGGCAGTTTTCGAGACTGGTTATTCGCCCCCTTTCCTCAACGCGGTCGGGCTATCACGAGCGCTATGGCGCCTTGTTCTATCCCTCACGCGGCTTCACACATTTCAAGATTTTTTTCTTCTTGTCAAATAATTTGTTGTCCTGCAAGTTTTTTTTCAAACCTTGTAGGTATGATTGCCGAATATAAGATACCTGTAAGATCCAAAAAAGACCTTGCAGGAATAAAAAAGAACTAACCTGCCCTTTTTTTCAGCCGGAACGTTTAGATAAAAGTTTTTGAATTTCCATTTCCATAAAAACGATTGTTTTACGTTTCGGTTTTTTTTATAAAAATTAAAAAATATGTTAGTAGATACTTTAATACCCGCACCATATTACCACACTGTCGGCAAAGAAGCCGAAGTCTTTGAACATTCCTATAAAAACAAAATTCCTTTTTTGCTAAAAGGCCCTACCGGAACTGGAAAGTCCCGTTTTGTTGAGTATATGGCTCATCAATTGGATAAAAAACTCATAACCATCAGCTGTCACGAAGAAACTTCCTCAACCGATTTGATTGGCAGATTTATCATCAAAGGTGCAGAGACGGTTTGGCTGGACGGTCCTTTGACCACTGCCGTAAAAGAAGGTGCGATTATCTACTTGGATGAGGTTGCTGAAGCCCGACCCGATGTGATTGTGGCAATCCACTCCCTGACAGATCACCGGCGCGTACTGTTTATAGACAAATTGGGAGAAACAATTAAAGCACACGATGATTTTATGCTGGTAGCCTCTTTTAATCCCGGGTATCAAAGAGGATTTAAAGAACTGAAACCTTCCACTCGTCAACGGTTTATTGCCGTTTCGTTTGATTATCCTGAGCCAAAAATTGAAACTGAAATTTTGGTCAATGAAACCAATATTGACAGCGATACAGCCAAAAAACTAGTTGCCATCGGTAACAAAATTAGAAATTTAACCGAATTAGGATTGACCGAAACGGTTTCGACAAGACTTCTCGTTGACGCAGCAAAAATTATCCACAGCGGATTGCCAAAACGTTTGGCTGTTCACGTTGCCGTCGTAGAACCATTGACAGATGATCTGCAGACATTGGAAGCATTGAAAGATTTGTGCAATTTGATGATATAAGCCCCCTAACCCCCGAAGGGGGAATTAAGAGAGCGACAAATTAAAATCAATCCATGCCCTTTTAATCCAATTAAGGAAATAAATTCTTGTATAGATTAGTTGAATTGATAAAGTTTTAAGTAATGTAAATTCCTATTGACCCCTAATAGGAGTTCCCCCTTCGGGGTTAGGGGGCTTATTATGGGTTTCGAGATAGATGAATATTTAGTTGGGAAATTTTTCAAACATTTAAAAAACAGAAAAAGAACGAACCCCGAAGTGGAAGCGAGAACGGTTACACTTGCCGGGATAAAACCCCGCTTGACTATTATGGCGCGCGCTTTGACAGGAAATCCAATCGAAATATTTCCTGCCGAAAGAGAAGGAGGATACAAAAACAATAATTTTTTCCTTCCGATTTCGTTTGCCGAATTCTCTACGCTGGAAGAGAATCTTACTTTTTATCATTTTAGGATTTTGTATCTAAGCGTACAACAGCGATTGAATTACAATTGGACAGCTAAAGAGGCTGAGCCGGAATTATCCCTTTCACAGCAAAAAGCATTGGAAACCTCCAAAGAAATTCTTTCGGTTTTGTTTGAAGAATTTTCAATCGATAGACAGTTTTTAGCATCTGCCAAAAATCATTTTGCCCAAAAATCAGATGCTAAAAACGTGCCTGATTTTTCTTGGCTGTTTGGCAAATGGATGAAAAACGAAGTGATAATCGAAAGTGAAAATGAACTTCAAAATTTTTCAGATAAGACGAAAAAGACTAATGAGATGCAGCCTTTAACCACGCTTAAGGCGAAAGCGGTTGAGGAAGTTATTACAGTGGAACTCGATAAAAAACAGCAGGAGGATTATGTGATGCTGCATAATTTTGAAAAGGTAGAAACCGCCGAAGAATTCAACGGAAATTGGCGTGATTTTGATGGTTCGGATGAACTCGAAGATCATCAGGATGCGTTGGAAGAACTGAATATGAAATACACCGTTCGCGTTGATGACACTTCACATTCCGTATATCAAGCGGATTTTATGGAAAACACCACGATTTCCGAAAGTGCGTCTGTTGATGACAAAGGTTTTCATCACAGTTATGATGAATGGGATTTTAGTAAAAACTGTTACAAAGAAAATTTTTGCAAAGTATATCCAAAGTCACAGTTAAAAATTGATAGCGATTATTACAAAAAAACGATACTAAAGAATTCTTCCACTTTGATGGGCTTGCGCAAAATGCTGACGAATGTCAATAATAAAATGCAACAGCAAAAAAGACAAACACAAGGAGACGAATTTGATATTGACGCCATCACCGATTTGTATGTCGATGTGCATTCCCGAAGAACGCCTTCGGATAAAATTTATATTTCGAATCGAAAAAAGGAAAAGGATTTGTCGATTCTGATTCTGCTTGACATCAGTCTTTCGAGTGATGGTTACGCTGCCGGAAATAGAGTGATCGATGTGGAGAAAGAGGTTTCGATTTTGTTTGGTGAAATCTTAAACGAATTCAATATTGATTTTTCTATTGACAGCTTTTATTCCAAAACCAGAAATTACTCAACTTACCTGACCATCAAAGATTTTGACGAAAGCTGGAATATTGCCAAACACAAAGTGGGAGCAGTAGAACCAAGCGGCTACACCCGAATAGGCGCAGCATTGCGGCACGCAGGAGTTCGTCTCGACAAACGAAGCACGAAAAACAAATGGGTAATCCTGATTTCTGACGGAAAGCCCAATGATTACGATAAATACGAAGGAAAATATGGAGTCAATGACGTGAAGCAAGCTCTTCGCGAACTCAATTCAAAAAATATTAACTCGTACGCATTGGCCATTGAAGCCGAAGCTAAATATTATCTGCCACAAATGTTTGGGCAAAACCACTATCAGATTTTGACGACTCCCGTTGAGCTACTGCAGTCGTTAGTGAAATTATACGAAAAGATAAAACACCAAAAATAAGAATACAAGAACCATTTTTTTATTGAGCCATTAAGGAATTAAGAAAGATTAAGGCATAAGTTGGATGATTTGAAACGTTTCCAAATCTCTTAATGGTTTAAAAAACTTTTAGAAAAAGGGAATGGTGAAAAATAAAATTTAATTAAAATGACAGAAACAGTTCACACACCAGTATTGCCAGAAGGTCATCCAGTTTGGAATTACTTTCAGGAAAAAGAATTAATAGTGTCTCTTTTGCAAGAGATTACAAACGTTAACCCGTTGATTGATTTAGCAAAATATACCAATATATTCAATCAGTTGTTTACCATAGAAAAACGGTTTGCCCGCAAAGAAAATCAGCTTTTTCCTTTTTTGGAGAAAAAAGGCTGGGTTGGACCATCGCAGGGAATGTGGTCGTTTCATGATAATTTGCGAGAACAGTTCCGTTTGATTCAGTATTATCTCAAAACGGATAATCCTGAAAGAGTAGGAAGCAACACGCCTTTTTTGGTGGACGGAATTTATAGACTGATGGGAGTTGAAGAAAACGTTCTGTTCCCAAATGCATTAGACATTCTTACCGAAAGTGATTGGATTGAAATGCGCAAAGGCGAAGAAGAAATTGGCTGGATGTTACAGCAAACTCCACCGCCTTTCCCCAAAGTGGAATATGTGCATCCAAGCGAAGATTTTACCGTTAGGGAATTGCCTTTTTCATTAGAAAACACCTCACATTTTGATGAGGGATATATGACCGTGGAGCAGGTTAATCTGCTTTTTAGAACGATGCCGTTAGACTTGACTTATGTGGACGAAAATGACAGAGTGATTTTTTACAACAGAGGCGAGGAGCGTGTGTTTCCCAGAAGTGCCGGAATCATTGGCCGTGAAGTGAAGTTTTGCCACCCTCCAAAAAGTGTTGGAACAGTTCTGAAAATCTTGGATGAATTCAGAAAAGGAACTCAAAACGAATCATCTTTTTGGATAAACTACAAAGAGCGCCTGATTTACATCCGCTATTTTGCAGTGAGGGATGCCAATAAAAACTATAAAGGCGTGATTGAAATGTCACAGGATATAACCGATATCAAAAAAATTGAAGGCGAAAAAAGGCTGTTGGATTGGGAATAAAAAGATTTCTGATTTTAGATTTACTAACCGAACGACAGCGAACATGTGAAGTATTATAGAGGTTAAAAACTGAATATAAATTGCAAAAAAGCAAAATATCTCTCTTTAGCACCGATAGAAGTGGAAATCCTTGTGAGCCGGGGCTCGGCTCACAAGATTGTAGCGGAAAGCGGGACACATGCCAATTGAAAAGCTAAATATTTCTGCTCCAAAAAACAATAATTGAGTTCAGCTAATCGAAAAATCAGCAATAGTAATCTTCAATCTAAAATCAAAAATCAAAAATCGTTAATCAAAAATCAAAAATCTTTATGGAAACTTTAAAAATAAATTACAAAAACATCTATTATCCGCCGGGAGGCATCCTGATGTGGATTATCATTTTTCTCGAACTCATCACTTTCGGAATGGCATTGCTGGCTTTTGTGTATTATGGAAGTGAAAACGCAACTGTTTTTCACGAATCGCGTATGCAGTTGAATGCTGTTTTTGGTGCTGTAAATACTGTTTTCTTATTGACAAGCGGTTTTTTTATGGCCAATGCTGTTCATCAATTTAAAGAGAATAATATTCAGAAATCATCGGTATTTTTTAAGTTGGCTATGCTGGGCGGTTTTTTATTCTTGGTACTCAAAAGCGTAGAATATTACCACAAAATAGAAAGTGGCATTTCATTGGATACCAATATGTTTTATACTTTTTATTGGCTGTTAACAGGATTCCATGTCATTCATGTGATTATGGGGTTGGTTATCTTGGGCTGGACAAATTACGGCATGAAAAAGAAAGACTCAGATACCGCCGTTGAAGACGTTGAAGCCTGTGCAGCCTTTTGGCACATGTGCGATTTAATTTGGCTGCTTTTGTTTCCTATACTTTATTTGTTTTTTTAATAATATATGTCTATTGATAATGAAAAAATCACTAATTTTAATTTATGTATTGTTGTTAATTCTCACTTTAACAACATCTTGTATTGCTGGTTTTTCTGTATTTAGTAAAATTGGAGCTGCATTGATAATGACCTTGGCCGCTTTTAAATTCCTTTTGGTTGCTTTTCAATTTATGGAATTAAAAAAAGCTCATTCGCTCTGGAAAATCAGTTTAATAATAACTTTAGGATTGTTTGTGATTTTGATCATTGGGATAAAATAAGTTGCTGAGTTGCTAAGGTTCTAAGACGCTAAGATTATTGCTGTAATATGATAGGTTTGATTTAAAATGCTCAGTCACTGAGCATCTTAGCTGCTCTTTAAAAATTCTTAAATAAAAGTTAAAAACATGATATTTATCATTAATTTTTTAAATATCATAATTTAATTTTACAACTCAATAAAAAAAGACAAAACTATCCTTAATATAAAAACCACTTTTTAAAACGAAAGAATTATGAAACAATTATTCCATTTTAGCAAGCCTTATAAAATTATTGCTTTTGCATTATTTGCAGCGGTTAGTATTTTTTCTTGTGCCAAAAAAGAAGAAAATCATGATACCGATTATTACGAAAAAATTAAAGTCGAAGGACAAAAAGAGGCTGAACTTACTGCTCCTCCAATGGTTCCAAAACCTGTTGGTGATAGACCAGCTATGCATTTGGTTGTTAATATGGAAATCAAAGAGCAAGAAGGAGAAATGGTTGATGGGACAAAATATATTTATTGGACTTTTGGCGGATCTGTTCCGGGAAGTTTCATCAGAACAAGAGTTGGTGATGAGGTGGAGTTTCACTTAAAAAACCATCCCGATAATAAGTTGTCGCACAATATTGATTTGCATGCCGTAACAGGACAGGGAGGAGGAGCTGCTTCTTCAATTGTAGCACCTGGGCATGAAAAAGTATTTAATTTTAAGGTTTTAAATCCTGGACTATATGTCTATCATTGTGCAACTGCGCCTGTTGGGATGCACATTGCAAACGGAATGTATGGGTTAATCTTAGTAGAACCAGAAGGCGGTTTACCTCCTGTTGACAAAGAATTCTACGTGATGCAAGGTGATTTTTATACCAAAGGAAGTTATGGCGAGCAAGGAGTACAGCCTTTTGATATGAATAAAGCATTGAAAGAAGAACCAGATTATGTGGTTTTCAATGGTAAAGTGGGAAGTATTGCAGGTGATAATGCACTTACAGCCAAAGTTGGAGAAACTGTTCGTATTTATATGGGAAATGGTGGTCCTAATTTAGTTTCTTCATTCCACGTTATTGGTGAAATATTCGACAAAGTTCATATTGAAGGAGGAGATGCAATCAATACTAATGTACAAACAACAATGATTCCGGCGGGAGGTTCTGCCATTGTAGAATTCAAAGTTGATGTACCAGGAACATTTATTTTGGTCGATCACTCTATTTTTAGAGCATTCAATAAAGGAGCTTTAGGAATGCTGAAAGTAACGGGTGAAGAAAACAAAAAAATCTATTCGGGAACTACACAAGAAGGAATATATTTGCCAGAGGGCGGAAATATTCAAAATATGCCTGTAGGGGAAAAAGTGGCCAAATCTACTGTTGCGAAAACATTGCCTGAACAAATTAAATCTGGAAAAGGAATCTTTGGAACAACCTGTTTTGCGTGTCACCAATCCGAAGGACAAGGAGTGCCAAATGCATTTCCTCCATTGGCAAAATCAGATTATTTGAATGCTGACCCAAAAAGAGCAATTCAGACAGTAATTAGAGGATTAAGCGGTGAGATCGTTGTAAATGGCAAAAAAATAAACAGTGTAATGCCAAGCCAGAATCTTTCGGATGATGAAATCGCCGATGTCCTAACTTATGTTTACAGCAGTTGGGGTAATAATAAAACTGTAGTAACGCCTGCAATGGTAAAAGCTCAAAGAAAATAATAAACACAATTTTAAATATTTATAAGTCATGAAAAAATACATTTTAGGAATAGCACTAATTGGATTAAGTCTGAAAGGTTTTAGTCAAGATGCAAACAAAGGGAAAGGGGTTTATACAAAAACCTGTATTGCCTGTCATCAAGCTACTGGAGCAGGAATTCCAGGTGCTTTTCCTCCATTGGCCAAATCAGATTATTTGAATGCCGATGTGAATCGTGCCATTAAACAAGTAATCAAAGGATCTAATGGTACAATTACCGTAAATGGAAAAAAATTCACTGGAGCGATGCCTCCTCAAGCTTTAAGTGACCAACAAATTGCTGATGTCCTTACGTATGTTTATGCCAATTGGGGGAATAGCAAAAAGTCAGTGACAGTAGCGATGGTGAAAGCTCAAAGAAAATAATAAAAACTTAAGCAAAAAGAGTCCCAATGTTCCCACTAAAAAAAATAATGACCTTCTTTTTATTGTTGATATACGTTACTCTTTGCGCTCAAGAAGTTAAAATGGCACATATAGAAGGCGGGACTTTTGTCCCCCTTTATGGTGCTACTGCCAAAAAACCAGTCAAAATAGCTCCGTTTAGTTTGGATGTCTATCCGGTTACTAATGCCCAATACCTTGCCTTTGTAAAAAAATATCAAGATTACAGCCGTTCAAAAATGAAAGGATTATTTGCTGATAAAAGTTATTTAAACCAATGGGAAAATGATTTTAATTTTGGTAAAAACAATCTAAGTAATGCTCCAATAACCAATGTTTCTTGGTTTGCAGCCAAAAAATATTGTGAGTGTCAAGGAAAGCGTTTGCCAACAATGGATGAGTGGGAATATGTGGCTATGGCCGATGAAAAACGCTCTGATGCCCGTACCAAAGAAGAATTTAATAAATACATTTTATCCTGGTATGAAAAGCCCAAAACGTATTCGAATGCAATTGGACATACCTTCAAAAATTATTGGGGTGTTTATGATATGCATGGATTGGTTTGGGAATGGACTTCAGACTTCAACAGTATTTTTCTTTCGGGTGAATCTAGAAAAGATAAAGACACCGATACCAATCTCTTTTGCGGAAGCGGATCTGTAAATGCTACCGATTTGATGAATTATGCTGCTTTTATGCGCTATGCTTTTAGGGGTAGTCTTAAGGCTAGTTATACTACTAAAAATTTAGGGTTTCGTTGTGCCAAAGATTAATTGAGCACTTAAGGAATCCAATCAAAACCAAACAAAATGAAACCGAATTTAGTACAAAATCGTAAAGGATTTTTTAAAACAGGATGGCACTTTTTACTTGTTTTGCCTATTTTTGCACTTTTCTTAGCTTTTCAAAGCTGTAATAAAAAAGAAAATGCTGCCAAAGAGAAACCTATTTCAGATTTGTCTATTTATAATTTACCTTCTAAATGGACTAATCAAAACGGTCAGAATATTGAAATGAAAGACATGAGGGGAAAAGTGTTGGTCATGGTCATGATTTATACTTCCTGCAAAGCAGCCTGCCCACGTTTGGTAGCTGATATGCGCAATATTGAATCTCGTTTACCTGAGAATATCAAGGAAAATGTCAAATTGGTATTAGTAAGTATTGATCCGGAAGTGGATACGCCTAAACGCTTAAAAGAATTTGCTGTTGCTAATAAAATGGATGGCGAGCAATGGGAATTCCTGAGATCGACCGAAGAAAACACCAGAGAGTTTGCAGCAGTATTAGCCGTAAATTACAAGAAAATTGCCCCTTTAAATTTTTCTCATTCTAATATTATAAGTGTCTTTAATGCTGAGGGGGAATTAGCTTATCAACAAGAGGGATTAGAAGTGAATTCCGATGCAACTATTAAAAAAATTACCGAAGAAGCGGTTAAACTAAACTAAATTAAATTTCGTAACGATGAAGTTATTAAAAACAATGGTACTGGCTGTTGTATTATTAGCCAGTAAGAATACTTTTGCCCAAGAGTTTGATGCCAATCTGCAGATTAAACCCCGTTACGAGTTCAGGAACGGTTATAAAGCACCAATTCCTTATGGAGAAACGCCTGCTCAGTTTATATCTTCAAGAACGCGCTTGAATTTAAATTTCAAGCAAGACAAATTTGTTACTAAACTTACAATGCAGAATGTTCGTGTCTGGGGAGATGTTGCATCAAATACAAAATCGGATGTGAATGGTATTCAAATATTCGAAGCTTGGGCGCAATACAATTTCAATGACAAGTGGAGTACCCGTATTGGACGTCAGGTGATTTCGTATGATAATCAGCGTATTCTAGGGGAAGCCGATTGGGCACAGCAGGCACAAAGCCATGATGCCGCATCGGTTACCTATAAAAATAAAAAGAATCAATTAGATCTGGCGGTTGCCTATAATGCCAATAGCGAAACGGATATTGCGGTGCCATATACAGTTGCCAATTACAAAGCCATGCAGTATGCCTGGTATCACACTGAGTTGGGCAAAATTGGTATGAGTTTACTGTTTTTAAACACAGGTTACGAAAACAAACTGACTCCGCCAATCCCAACACCAACACCCGAATTGAAAGTAGATTACATGCAGACTTTCGGAACGTACATGAACACCAAAGGAAAGTCTTGGGACGGGAATTTATGGTTTTATGGACAAACCGGAAAAAGCAATACTTATACCGTGAGTGCTTTTGATGCTGCCTTAAATTTTAACTATTTAGTGACTGAAAAGTTTAAAGCTGGTTTCGGATATGAATTTCTGTCAGGGAAAAGTCAAGGCAATACCAGTACCGACATAAAATCTTTCAATCCAATTTTTGGTACTAATCACGGTTTTAATGGATATATGGATTATTTCTACGTAGGAAATCATAAAAATTCGGTAGGATTGCAGGATGCATTTTTGAAATTTGGATACAATGTCAACAAATGGCAGTTTGCTTTAATGCCGCACGTTTTTAATGCTGCTAACACCGTTTTGGCTACGAATGGAAATGAAATGGACAATTATCTTGGAACAGAAATCGATTTTACGGCTGGATATTCCGTTCATAAGTTTGTGAACATCACCGGAGGATATTCCCAGATGTTTGCGACTGATACCATGCAAAGACTGAAAGGCGGTGATGTGGATCATACCAACAATTGGGCTTGGTTAGCTATAAATGTAAACCCTCAGATTTTTTCGTATAAAAAATAATTGTTAATTCTTGTGAAAACAAAAAGGAGCTTCGAATTGGAGCTCCTTTTTTATTGGTTTTTTTGTTTATACTTTATAGTTCAGTAATCCATTCTGAATCTTCTTCGTCAAGTTGTTTATGGTCAACATCAATTCCAAATATTATACCCTCTTCGATTTCTTTTGCCATTTCCAATTCATTTTCATTTAAATGTTTAATTTCATTTGGATCCATAGGTTGAAGTAAATTCATAATTTGCTTTAGCAAGTCAACATCATCGACAGATTTCAGTTTGTCAAATATTTCTAGTTTTAATTCTAAAGTGTTCATAAATAGTATGATTTTGAATAGTAAAGTTACGAAAAGCGAAAAGGATTGTTTGATTTGATTCGATGTTTTTGAATAAAAAAGAAACTACGACTTAGAAGCTCTCTTTTTTATTGATACTTGTGTGTTGTGGATTTAATTAAAGTGTATATTTGCAATATATTTACAAATAAAACCTTAAAGTGATGTTGTTAAACTTTAGAATAACAAATTTCAGGTCAATCAATGAAATGGTGGAATTGTCTATGATTCCAAGTGATTTAAAAAATCCAGTAAATGTAACTAAGATGACAAATCCTGAAGCTACTAAAAATAAAGATTATTATGCTTTGACTTCCGCAGCCATTTATGGACCAAATGCAAGTGGGAAAAGTAATATCATTAGAGCTCTTCATGAATTTAAAGAGTATATTAGAACTTCTACAGATATTAAACCAAATGATCCTATAAAATTATTTAAGCCATTTAAGTTGTGTGAAAAAAATATAAGGGAGCCATCCTGCTTTTCAATTGATATTCTAATTAAAAATGTTTTGCATACTTATTCTATTGAAGTATTTCAAAAAGAAGTAAAAAGTGAATCTCTTTTCTTTTATCCTAAAGGGATAAAGGTTAAAGTTTTTGAAAGAGATAGACAAGAGTTTTATAAAGGTAATGGATATGAAGGTATTTTTGAAACAATAAAACAAAGAACTACTGAAAATCAATTATTTTTAAGTAAGGCTGCAATTGAAAATGTTGAAATAGCTAAAAGTGTTTATGAGAGACTTTCTCTGTTACTAGTATTCACGACAGATCTTTTTCATTCTGAGAGATTTAATGAAGCAGCAAATAAATATCTTTTTAGTGCTTTTGAAGGGGAAGATTTGATTTTAAGTTTATCAAAGTCTTTAATACAGAAGCTGGATACACAAGTTGTTGATTTTGAGGAAAAAGATGGAGTAATAAAGACTATTCATCTAAATGATAATTACGAAAGGATTGAGTTCGAATTTGCTGAAGAGTCTTCTGGAACACAGAGAGCTATTTCATTCTCCCCCTTAATTTTTATGGCTTTAAGATATGGTGATACTATTGTAGTTGATGAATTCGAAAGAAGCTTGCATCCTGAAATCGCTCAATATATTTTAGGTTTGTTTAATGATCCAGAGGTTAACAAAAATGGAGCTCAGTTTATTTTTGCGACACATGATACTACTTTATTGAATCCTGAAAATAATATGAGAAGAGATCAGATTAATTTAGTAGAGAAAAATGAAAAGGGAGGGACAGAAATGTTTACAGTATCCGATATTAAAGGAGTGCGAGAAGGGAATTATGAGAAATGGTATTTAGAGGGTAGATTAGGAGCAGTGCCAAATATTGCAAGAGAAACTTTTAGACATGAATTAATTGAATTTATAAATTCATAAGTATGGCTAAAAGACCTGCTAATAATTTTAAATCAAGAACATTCAAATCTAAAGTTTTAATTCTTTGTGAAGGATTGACAGAGAAGAATTATTTTAATGCAATGAAAGAGGATTTAGGCTTGCCTAAAACTATTGCTGTGAATATAATTGATTGTAAAGGTGATGTAACTGATGTTTTAAAAAATGCAAAGAAAGATGGTTTTGAAAAAATATTTGTAGTTTTTGATCATGATAATTTTCCAAAAAGAGGTGATGTTTTTAAACTAGCTTCTCAAAAGAATGCAAATATTATTTTTTCGAGTATTTGTTTTGAGTCTTGGTATTTATTCCATTTTAAAAACTCTACTAAAGAGTTTGCTTCAGAAGAAGTTTTGGAAAAAGAATTAAAGAAATGTGTTGGAATGGAAAATTATGAGAAGAATGACTTTAAACATTATTCGATATTAAAAGATAAGTTAACCATTGCTAAATCAAATGCTGAAAGTATTAGATTGTCTGTTATTGCAAATAATTATGGTGTTGAAATTTTTAATTTAAATCCATATACTAATGTTGATGAATTGGTGCTATTTTTAGAAAACCAAAGAACATAAAAAAAGGAGTTCCAAATTGAAACTCCTTTAAAATAATATAGTTAGAATAAACTACTCTTTCAATCGACAAGCCTTTACATCTCCCTCTACAACAACTTCAGTCAATCCAAGAGCCGAAAGATTCTTCATTGCTTTGTCCCATTTTTTTCCGCTCAATTCCGATTTGATTTTCAGTAAACCAAATTCCATAACATTGGCGTTAGCCTGCAGGATAGAAACAATTAATTTTTCATCTTCTTCCAATTGTACCTGTTTTTTCTCTGGACGCATCTGCGGGAAAAACAACACTTCCTGAATCGAAGCATTATTAGTCAAAAACATCATCAAACGATCCATTCCAATTCCTAAACCAGAAGTAGGAGGCATTCCGTATTCCAAAGCTCTCAAGAAATCCTCGTCGATCGTTCCGTTCGCTTCGTCATCACCTTTTTCAGCCAAACGCATTTGGTCTTCAAAACGGGCTCTTTGGTCAATTGGGTCATTCAATTCAGAGTAAGCATTCGCAACTTCTTTACCGCAAACCATTAATTCGAAACGTTCTGTCAACTCTGGATTGTCACGGTGTTCTTTACAAAGCGGCGACATTTCTTTTGGATAATCAGTAATGAATGTTGGCTGAATATAATTCCCTTCGCATTTTGCACCAAAAATCTCATCAATCAATTTCCCTTTACCCATCGTATTGTCCACATCAATTCCCATGCCTCTCGCAGCTTCAAAAAGTTCTTCTTCACTTTTTCCGGAAATATCAAAACCAGTAAAATGTTTGATAGAATCCGTCATGGTAACACGGGTATAAGGCGCTTTGAAGTTGATTTTATGTTCACCAAAAGTAGCCTCACTCGTTCCATTAACGCCAATAGCGCAATGTTCCAGCAGGTTTTCGGTAAAATCCATCATCCAGTTGTAGTCTTTGTAGGCTACATATATTTCCATCGCAGTAAATTCCGGGTTGTGCGTTCTGTCCATACCTTCGTTACGGAAGTTTTTCGAAAACTCATACACACCGTCAAAACCACCAACGATTAATCTTTTTAAATACAATTCATTCGCAATACGCATATAAAGCGGAATGTCAAGCGAGTTATGGTGCGTGATAAACGGACGCGCCGCTGCACCACCAGGAATCGATTGCAAAACCGGAGTTTCAACCTCAAGGTATCCAGCTTCATTAAAGAAACCACGCATTGCATTAAACAATTTGGTACGTTTGATAAAAGTATCTTTCACATTTTGATTAACAGTCAAATCTACATAACGCATTCTGTAACGCAATTCGGCGTCGTTGAAAGCATCGTGCACTTTTCCATCCTCATCCACTTTTGGCAATGGCAACGGACGCAAAGTTTTACTCAAAAAAGTAAAACCGCTCACACGAATACATTTTGCACCAACTTGGGTCGTAAACAATTCACCTTCAATACCAATAAAATCACCTAAATCGGTCAATTTTTTGAATACCTGATTATATAAAGTTTTATCCTCTCCCAAACACAAAATATCACGGTTCACGTACAATTGAATACGCCCTTCGCTATCCTGCAATTCGGCAAAACAAGCTTTTCCTTGATCTCTAACGCTCATCAAACGCCCGGCAACAATCACTTTTTTACCCTCTTCAAAAGACTCCTTTATTTGCTTCGAAGTATGATTTACAGGAAAAAGATTGGCAGGATAAGGATTGATTCCTAAATTACGTAAAGATTGAAGTTTTTCTCTTCGGATGATTTCTTGTTCTGATAAGGCCATTATATACTGTTTTTTAAGTCCGCAAAGATAGTCTTTATGTGTTAAAATTGCAAAACACAAAAAGATTTGGTTTGGGCTCCCTCTCTTTCGGAGGAGGCGGGGGGTGAGGATTTTTTTGGGAGCAGAAATATTTGTCATTTCATCAAGTATTCTCCCGCTATACGTTGCAATCTCCCGAAGAAAAATCGGGAGGATTTCCACTGCTATCGGGGCTATTCCACAAGTTCAGTTTTTATAAGATCTTTACCAAAGCTACATTGGAATTAAATAGTATTGTATTATTTTCTTAACCGCAAGGTTCGCAAAGAAAAAAAAGTGCAAAGTTAGCAAAGCTTTGCGCTCTTCGCGTAACCCTTCGCGAACCTTGCGGTTAAAAAAAAAAATAATATAAAATCCATACAAAATAATGTAACTTCGTTTTTCAAAATTTTGAAAGCTTTAAAAATGAAAAGATATTTCTTCCTTCTCTCAATTCTCCTAACCGTAAGCTGTCAAGTCACCGAGACCATTCATCTCAATCCTGATGGAAGTGGAATTATTGAATTTGAGACACTAAGAGACGAATACAGTTATATGCAAATTGCAAAAGAGGAGTATTCGAAGGAAGATGTTTACAGAGACACAACTTTTGTTTTTGGTGATTATATCAAGAAATACAATGAAACGTTCTCAAGGAATCTCGAAGCGGATCAAAAAGTATTTTTGAAATATTCGGATGTGAAAGTTCATATAAAAGAGAGTTCCTACGAAAAGGAATTCCGAACTACTTATACCCAGAATTTTCAAAAAGTATCCTATATTGTTGACCTTTCAAAAACGGGACGTCATTTAAACGTTATTAAAAATAATCATGCTTTGAGTGCCGAAGGGCATTTTTATAATGTAAGTTACCATTATACAGGCAATCATTTCAATAGAATCGTAACTATTACTGATTCTTTGAAATTAAAAAAGGCATTTGATGAAATTGAAAGAAGAAAAGTTATGTACAAAGGATTTAAACTTGTTCAGAATTTTGTTTTGAACTATCATTTTCCTCGAAAGATTCAATCGGTTTCCAATCCACTTGCTAAAATTAGTGAAGATCATAAATCACTGTCACTACAATTTCATTATTACGATTGTATACAAAATCCAATGAGTACGAATCTCGAAGTGGTTTTAGAACCAGAAGCAGTTGATTAAAAAATTGCAGGAAAAGGGTAAGCTCAAAACTTTGTACCTTTGCAAAAAATAAATCTTAGAATCTTAGCCTCTTAGATTCTCAGTATCTCAGAAAAAGAAATGAACAAAACCATCCAACTTCAAGATTTAGGAAATAAAGATTACAAAGAAACTTGGGAATACCAAGAAGAATTGTTCAAGGGAATTGTCGATTTGAAGATTCAAAATCGAAGAGAAGAAACTTCGATTGCAACACCTAATTATTTTTTGTTTGTCGAGCATCCGCATGTTTACACTTTGGGAAAAAGCGGTGATTTCAGTAATTTGCTTCTATCCGAAAAACAGTTGGAAGCCAAAGGTGCTAGTTTCTATAAAATCAATCGTGGTGGTGATATTACGTATCACGGGCCTGGGCAAATTGTGGGCTATCCTATTCTGGATTTAGAGAATTTCTTTTCGGATATTCATAAATACTTGCGTTTTCTGGAGGAAGCCATTATTCTGACTTTACAGGAATATGGAATAGAATGCGGTCGAAGCGATGGTGAAACCGGCGTTTGGCTCGGTGCTGGGACACCATTCGCCCGAAAAATTTGCGCGATGGGAGTTCGCGCTTCGCGTTGGGTAACGATGCACGGTTTCGCTCTAAATGTCAATGCCGATTTGGGATATTTTGACAATATCATTCCGTGTGGAATCCGTGGCAAAGCGGTTACTTCACTTCATGTGGAACTTGGTGTCGAAAAAGTAGATGAACAAGAAGTGAAAGAAAAAATATTAAAACATTTCTCTAAACTCTTCGAAGCGACTTTCGAGAAATCTGAAATCAAAAATCGTTAATCTGCAATCAAATATCCAATTTCAACTGTTCTGGCAATAACCTAAAACTCATTCTATGGTATTTTGTGGTGCCATGTTTTCGGATAGCTTCACGATGTTCTTTAGTGGGATATCCTTTGTTTTTTTTCCAATTGTACATCGGAAATTCTTCGTGAATTTTATCCATATATTCATCACGATAGGTTTTTGCCAATATCGATGCGGCGGCAATGCTCAGATATTTTGAATCTCCTTTTATGATACTTTTATTTGGGATTGATTTTAATAATTCAATTTCGGCTTTGGAGAATTGCTTTCCGAAAGTGTTTTTCAAACCTAATTTTGCATTCAATGCTCTGTTTCCGTCCACGATAATAAATTCGGGAGTCCGGCTTAATTTCAAAATGCATTCCTGCATTCCTTTCATTGAAGCATTTAAGATATTTATTTCGTCAATTTCATTGGGATGTAAATGCGTTACAGCAAAGGAAATGGCTTGGGTTTCAATAATTGGTTTTAGTTTTTCTCTAATTTTTTCGGATAGCTGCTTGCTGTCGTTTAGAATGTTGTTTTCAAAATCTATTGGCAAAATTACAGCTGCTGCTGTTACTGGTCCAGCCAGACAGCCACGTCCAGCTTCGTCGGTGCCAGTTTCGAGCAGGAAAGTGGAGAAATTCTTTTGAAGCATAATTAAATTTTTTCTGGTGGCAAATATTGTGATTTTTTTTGATTTTTTATGCTTCAAAAGTTTTTCTAAAAGATTAATGATGTGGCTGTATTATTTTGGCTGTTGCAAATGCGAGAAGGATTACTTCACTATGATATTTATTTTCATAGGAGTTCAGTGAACCTCGTTTGAAGCAAGCTATCGAAGTAGCGCGCATAGCCTGACAGCAGACCGATAAAAGGGCGTATAACCGCAAAGTGAAGCAGCCCTTTTATCGGGATGGTGGTTCGCCCAGATTATTTGGAAATTAAGAGTTCGGGTTTGTGAAAAAAATATGTGTTAAGGTTTACTTTATAAATTGGAGTGTTTTTTTATTTATACGTTTTTATCCTTTACCTTTGCTTGATATATCTGTAAAATAATTGCCTAATTATAACCGTTTCAAATGAGGATTTTCTTTTTTTTAATTTTTTTAGTTTTTCCAGTTCTCCTGTTTTCGCAGAAAAAAAAACAGGTTAATAGTGCTAAAGAAATTGATTATAATAGCAAATACAATTCTTCGGATTCCATAAAGAAGAAAAAAGCGCCAGTGGCAACTTATGATATGTATCAGTTTATTTCATTAGATCGTGACACTACATATATTGACACAACTCAGTCTGTCAGAAAAGCGTACAGCCATAATTATTTGAGAAAAGATAATTTTGGACTTTTGTCTTTTCCTAATATTGGTCAGACATACAATACTCTGCAGTATGGGATGAATGGTTTTTCGCCTTATCCGGAATTTGGTTTTACGGCAAGACAGTTTAATTATTTAAAAGCTAATGATGTCAAATATGCCAATGTTGCAACTCCAGTAACTGAGCTGTATTTTAAATCAACTATTCAGAGAGGGCAGTCGGCTGATTCTTATTTTTCACTAAATGTTTCCCCAAGACTTAATTTTTCGATTGCTTACAAAGGATTGCGGTCGGAGGGGAGATACATCAATCAAGAGTCTAAATCGGGAAATTTTAGATTTACAACAAGTTATAATTCCAAGGATGGACGGTTTATTGCTAATTTGCATTATACTTCTCAGAAGCTTCAGAATGAAGAAAACGGAGGAATTAGCAATGTAAGCGATTTTACTAGTGGTGATCCTTCATTTGATAACAGGCAGCGATTAGGAGTGTACTTGGAAGATGCAAATTCGGTATTAAAAGGAGGGCGTTTTTTCTTTGATCAGGTTTTTAGAATTAATCGCAAAATAGGAGATAATAATTTGTATTTTACCAATCAGTTTAATTACGAAGAAATATATTATGGGTATAGGCAGCAAACTATTGCATCAAATGTTGGCGGTGTTTTGGTGGACCGTTTTGGCGAATCGTTTGTAACCAGCGGTATTGATGATATTACAAACTACAATAAAATGTATAATAAGATTGGAGTTGTGTATGAAAATATGACTCTGGGCTCTTTTACTTTTTTTGTTGATGATCTGCATACTAATTATTTCTACAATAATATTTTGTATTTGGATGGGGGAAACACCATTGGTAATTTGTTAAGCCAAAAGATCAACACGTTTGGAGGGCAATATAACTACCGTAAAGATAAATGGAATGGTAAGTTTTTATATTCAAAATCAATAACAGATCAAAACTTATATAATTTTGACGCATCGGCAGTTTATGACTGGAATGATGAAAATCAATTGTCATTTCGTTATCAAAGCATGAACAAGCTTCCAAATAATAATTATAATTTATTTCAAAGCAGTTATAAAAAATACAACTGGTCGAATGATTTTGTCAACGAAAAAATAAATTCTCTTAGTGTAAATGCTGATACCAAATGGGTTTCATTGTCAATGCAGCTGAATGCCATTAATGATCATTTATATTTTGCCGACATTACTTCGGCTTCCGAGCGAAAAGACAGTATGCAGATAGTTGCTCCAAAACAATATAGCAAAGCAATTAATTATGCTTCGCTAAAGGTTTCCAGAGAATTTACATTTGGTAAATGGGCTTTAGATAATACGCTGTTATTTCAAAAAGTGGATCAGCCGGATGCTGTTTTGAATGTTCCTGAATTTGTGACTAGAAACACGTTTTATTATACTAATTATTTATTTGATAAGAAGCTGTTTTTTCAAACAGGTGTTGAGCTAAATTATTTTACCAGTTATTACACTAATAATTATAACCCTGTAATTGGAGAGTTTTTCGTTCAGGACCGAGTTAAAATTGGTAATGCGCCTCTTCTTGATTATTTTGTGAATGTCAAAATTCAGCGCACCAGACTTTACCTGAAGGCGGAACATTTTAACTCTTTGTTTTCGAAAAATAATTATTTTTCGGATGCCAATAATCCATATCGTGATTTCTTAATCCGTTTTGGATTAGTCTGGAACTTCTTTAATTAATTTTGGAACTTAGCTGTTCAAATTTTTAAGTCTGAAATTCAAAAAAAAGTAAGTAATTTTGTTTACCTATAAACTATATAGAAAAAGTATAGTTTGTGATTTAACTCTTAAAAAAAGACGAGATGGAATACTCAGAAAATATATTAGGAACTATAGGGAATACACCATTAGTCAAACTCAATAAAATTGTTGCAGGAATAGATGCTTTAGTTTTGGCCAAAGTGGAGACATTCAATCCAGGGAATTCGGTAAAAGACCGTATGGCTGTAAAAATGATTGAAGATGCTGAGGCTGATGGTCGTTTACAACCTGGTGGAACCATAATTGAAGGAACCTCTGGAAATACAGGGATGGGGCTTGCATTAGTTGCAATTATCAAAGGATATAAGTTAATTTGTGTGATATCTGACAAACAGTCCAAAGAAAAAATGGATATTCTTCGTGCAGTAGGTGCCAAAGTGGTGGTTTGTCCAACCGATGTTGAACCTACAGATCCTCGTTCCTATTATTCGGTTTCCAAAAGATTGGCCGAAGAAACGCCTAATTCTTGGTATGCAAATCAATACGATAATTTGTCCAATACACTAGCGCATTACGAGCAAACTGGCCCTGAAATTTGGAAACAGACAGAAGGGAAAATTACCCATTTTGTGGTTGGAGTAGGAACTGGCGGAACGATTTCGGGTGTCGGTAAATTCTTGAAAGAAAAAAATCCGAATATCAAAATTTGGGGAATTGATACCTATGGTTCTGTGTTTAAGAAATACCACGAAACTGGGATTTTTGACGAAAATGAAATTTATTCCTATATCACCGAAGGTATAGGGGAAGATATTCTGCCGAAAAATGTTGACTTTTCTTTGATTGACGGATTCACCAAAGTAACCGATAAAGATGCCGCTGTTTATACCAGAAAAATTGCTCTTGAAGAAGGAATCTTTGTGGGGAATTCTGCTGGTGCTGCCGTAAAAGGACTATTGCAGCTTAAAGAATATTTCAAGCCTGAAGATGTGGTTGTGGTATTGTTTCATGATTCGGGAAGCCGTTATGTGGGCAAAATGTTTAATGACGACTGGATGCGGGAAAGAGGTTTTCTAGACGAAGATGTTACTACTGCCGAAGATGTAATCAAAGACCATATTGACAAGCAATTGATTGTGGTTCGTACCGAAGAATTGGTTTCGCATGCGATTGATCGTATGCGTAAGTATAATATTTCGCAAATTCCTGTGGTTGATATTACTGGAATTGTTGGCTCTGTTGATGAAACTGATTTGTTTAGAAGTTATGTTGCCGATAAAAATGTTGCCGATAAACCAATCAAAGAAGTAATGGGAAATCCTTTTCCTGTTGTGCAGCTTGGCACTTCAATTGAAGAAGTATCCAAATTATTTACCAAAGAAAATGATGCCGTTTTGGTAGAACTTAAAAACGGTAATTATCAAATCATCACGAAGTATGATATTATTAGGTCGATGAAGTAATTTTATTTGGATTGCAGATTTTGTACTAATCCTCAAAATCAGGAATCTAAAATCTGCAATCTAAATTCTAAAAGCCCATGACCTTTACCGCAATAGATTTTGAAACAGCAACAGCTTATCATCCATGTTCTGTTGGAATTGTTACTGTCGAAAATGGTGTCATTGTAGATGAGTTTGTGACCTTAATCAAACCGCCTAATAATGAATACAATCCTTTTACAATACAAGTTCATGGGATTTATCCAAGAGATACAGCAAATGCTAAAACCTTTATAGAAGTTTTTCCCGAAATAAAAAAAAGACTTCAAAACCGAATTGTCGTGGCACACAATGAAAGCTTTGACCGTAATGTTTTATCCAAATCAATGGCACTGAATGGTTTGCACTACGAGGATTTAAATATAGGTTCCCGTTGGGAATGTACCGTAAAAATATATAAAGCAAAAGGGTTAAAACCAACAAAGCTTAGCGACTGTTGCCGTGAAATGAATATAAAACTAAACCATCACGAAGCCTTGTCAGATGCAAGAGCTTGTGCAAAGTTGTACTTATTGAGATAATCTTTTTCATTACTGTTCAGAATCTTATGACGTTACAATGTATTTAATGGTTTTTAAATAATTTGTTGAAATATCTGTTTTTTTTATTTTGTAAGTTAAGTTGTTTATTTTTTTTATTACTTTAGATAAAAAGTCTAGTATTTAAAGAAGTATAAAACGAAACAAAAATGAAAGAAGATTTTCTCCATTACCTTTGGAAGTTCAAAAAATTTGACACTTTAAATTTAAAAACTTCTAACCAAGAGGAAGTCACTATCAGTAATGCAGGTCAGTATTTAGAATTGGCTGGTCCTGATTTTTTTAATGCCCAAATTACTATTGGAAATCAAAAGTGGGCAGGAAATGTTGAAATACACGTCAAATCATCCGATTGGTATGTACATCATCATGAGAAAGATGCAGGTTATGAAAATGTGATTTTGCATGTGGTTTGGGAACATGATACAGAAATTTTTAGAAGTGATAATTCTGAAATCCCCGTTCTTGAACTCAAAAATTACGTTAGCGCCTCAATCCTTAATAATTATCAAAAGCTGTTAGCTCCCAAGTCTTGGATTTTTTGCGAAAAGCAATTAACAAAGATCCCTGAGTTTGTATTAAAAAATTGGCAGGAACGATTGTTTTTTGAGCGTTTAGAAAGAAAATCAAAACCAATATTGGAATTGTCAAAGTGTACTAACAATGACTGGGAAACCGTTTTGTTTCAACTGTTAGCTAAAAACTTTGGATTGAATACTAATGGGGAAGCGTTTCTTAAAATTGCTCAATCAATTCCTTTTTCAGTAATTCGAAAAGAATGTTTTGAGGTTGAAAATCTCGAAGCTTTGCTGTTCGGTTCAGCTGGTTTGCTGGATGGGGAGAAAGAAGATACTTATTTTAAAGATTTGAAATTTAGGTATTTTTATCTGCTTCATAAGTATCAAATAGAGAAGAGTTTTATTGAACCTATTCAGTTTTTTAAGCACAGGCCTGATAATTTCCCTACGGTTCGGCTTTCGCAATTAGCCAATTTATTTCATAAACAGCAAAATCTATTTTCGAAAATAAGCAATTTGAGTGTTGTTGAGGCAATTTATGAAATTTTTAGGGTTTCTGTTACTCCATATTGGGAAATTCATTACCAATTCGACAAAGAAAGCCCAAAAAAGAAAAAAGCATTAACTAAGTCTTTTATGGATTTGTTGATTTTAAATACTGTTATTCCGCTCCAATTTGCCTATGCCAAAAGTCAAGGAAAAGAGGCTTCTGAGGATTTAATAACAGTTTTGAATGGTGTAGAAGCCGAAAAGAACTCGATAGTGGAAAAGTTTGGCTCTTTTGGTATAAAGGCTCGAAATGCATTTGAAACTCAGTCTTTATTACAGCTGAAGAATGAATACTGTAACAAGAATAAATGTTTAGATTGTGCTATTGGTGTTGAGTTGCTAAAAATAGACTGATTTGATATTCAGTTTTTATTAGCTCATATCTAATATCATATCGATATTGAATCTGAAATTTTGTATTTTTGTCAAAACTCATGACCTAGAAATATGCGAGCAGTAATAAAATTGAAATTTTTTTTGGAAAAATATGGTTTTCACGTGTCATCCCGATTGGCAGATAAATTAGGAATGCGGGTAACAAGCGTTCGTTTGTTTTTTATCTACATTTCTTTTGTGACTGCAGGTTTAGGATTTGGAGTCTATTTAACCTTGGCTTTTTGGATAAAATTAAAAGACTTAGTCCGTGCAAAACGAACTTCTGTTTTCGATTTATAGAATTAAAAATAAGACATAAAAAAAGGGATTTTAAAATGATTAAGCTTTAAAATCCCTTTTTTTTATTTAGTAGAAAATTATTTTTCTGGATTGTTTAGTACACTGTTTTTCTTGCCATAAGAAAAATAGAATATTATTCCAAGAGCCATCCAAGCAAAAAGCCTTAACCAGTTTGTCCAGCCTAGACCGTACATCATTGCGCAACATACAAATACTCCTAGAAGTGGTACGAAAGGAACAAGGGGGGTTTTGAATTCTCTCACCATATTTGGTTCTTTTTTTCTTAAGATAATAACAGAAATACATACAAGAACAAAAGCAAATAAAGTTCCTATGCTTGTCATATCTCCAACAATATCTCCAGGAATAAAAGCAGCAAAAGCACCAACAATTACCAAAATAGCAAGATTTGCTTTGTATGGAGTTTTGTATTTTGAATGCAAATCACTAAATGCTTTTGGTAGTAAACCATCTTTACCCATAGAGTAAAAAACTCTTGATTGTCCTAATAACATAACTAAAATAACAGATGAAAAACCTGCTAATATAGCAATGGTAACAAATTGAGCAAGCCAGTTATAGCTTTCTCCCATAGCGTGAATTATGGCATTGGCTACAGAAGCTTCCTTGCCACTAGTTCTGAAGAATTCTACTGGCTCAAGACCTGTAAGAACATGTCCAAAAAGTATATATAAAACAGTACACACCGCTAAAGATCCTAAAATACCGATTGGCATATTTTTTTTAGGATTGATAGTTTCTTGTGCGGCCGTACTTACGGCATCAAATCCTATGAAAGCAAAGAAAACAGTACCAGCGGCGCCCAATATTCCCATTACGCCTCCATAGGCATGTCCTACTCCGTGTTCATCAGTGAAAACATCTGTTGGTGGAATGTATGGGGTGTGGTTTGCTGGGTTAATGAAATGCCAGCCCAATACAATAATTAGTATTACGATTAGAACTTTAACAACAACAATGATAGCATTTACCACAGCTGATTCGTGTATTCCTTTTATCAATAATAAACTGATTACAGCAACTATAAATAGAGCAGGTAAATTTATGATTCCTTGTTCTCCTGTTAATGATGTTTGAAATGGAGAATGACAATAGGCAAAGGGTATGGGGTCGACGTGTAGTACATTTGTGAGTAAATTATTTAGGTATTCGCTCCAGGCAATCCCCACAGTTGCAGCACCTACTGCATATTCAAGGATTAAATCCCAACCAATAATCCAAGCTAAAAACTCACCCATAGTAGCATAAGTATAGGTATATGCACTTCCGGAGATTGGTATAGAAGAAGATAGTTCGGCATAACATAATCCAGCCAAAGCGCAGCCAATGGCAGCAACAATGAAAGCAATAGTTACTGATGGTCCGGCATTTTGTGCGGCAGCGGTTGCTGTTCTTACAAATAATCCGGCACCGATAATAGCACCTATGCCTAATGCAATTAATGACCAAGCTGTTAGTGTTCTTTTTAATCCTTTTTCAGAATCGGCTGCTTCTGCTAGAAGTTGTGCTAGCGGTTTTCTTTTCCAAATTGACATACTATAATATATTGGTTAGTTGTTATTAAGTTCCAAATGTATCGTTTTTTACAAAAAATAAAAACAATTATCTTCTTTTAAGTTATAAAAACTTTAAGATTTAAAAGATAATATTGTAAAATTTTATTTATGTACTGATAGTCATTCAGTTATGAAAAAAATAAAGATAAAATAAAATGCTATTAAGAAGTATGTGAATTTGATGTTTTTCTTAATAAAGTGATTTTTTTTATCTTAATTTATATTTTGAAAGAGAACGATAAATGTTTTTGAAAATGGATTTTAAACAGAAAATAAATTTTTTAAAATTTACCAAGGAACAGCGTACAGGGATTGTTTTGCTTTTTGGAATCATTATTGCTTTACAATTGGTTTATTATTTTGTAGATTTTGATCCAATTCAAGAAAAGGATTCGAGCAAGCAACAGTGGCTTTCCTTACAGACAGAAGTAGATTCTTTAAAATTGCATCAATTCAATGATGAACCTGTCATGTATCCTTTTAACCCTAATTTTATTTCTGATTATAAAGGATACAAGCTCGGAATGTCTGTTGAAGAAATTGACCGGCTTCTGGCTTTTAGAAGGCAAAACAAATTTGTTAATTCTGCTAAAGAGTTTCAAAACGTCACAAAAGTTCCGGATTCATTATTGAATACAATGGCTCCGTTTTTTAAATTTCCGGATTGGGTAAATAAAAAAGGGAATAATGATTATGAAAATTTCTCAAATAAGCCTTTTGCCAAAAAAGAAAAAATAACTATTGTCGATATAAATCAAGCAACGCCAGAAGATTTGATTAAAATTAATGGAATTGGAGAAGTGATAGCATTGAGGATTTTAACTCAAAAAGAAAAATTAGGAGGATTTGTCTCTATGGAACAGCTTAAAGAAGTTTGGGGGTTATCGCCAGAAGTAATTCTAAATTTAAACAAGTACTTTGCTGTTACAAAAATGCCTAACTTGAATAAAATAGATATTAATAATGCTTCTTTAAAGGAGCTTTCGCAGTTTTTTTATTTCAAACAGGACTTGGCTAGGCAGATTGTAAAATATAGAAGCATGAATGGCGATTTTAAAAACATTGAGGATTTGATAAAAATTAACAATTTTCCCGTTGAAAAAGCAAGTTTTATTAGCTTATATTTGAGCTTTTAATAGTAATGATATTTTATGATGAATTTTGATTATAGTGAAATACAATTTTTAATAGCGCAATCTATAAAAGATTTCGCAGAGAAAAATATAAGACCTTATATAATGGAGTGGGATGAAGCTCAAATTTTTCCAAAACAGCTTTTTAAAAAATTAGGAGAAATGGGATTCATGGGCGTTTTGGTTCCAGCTGAATTGGGAGGTTCTGGATTGGGGTATCATGAATATATCACAATTATAGAGGAAATTTCAAAAGTCGATCCTTCGATAGGACTGTCTGTTGCAGCTCATAATTCGTTATGTACTAATCATATTTTAACTTTTGGAAATGAGGAACAAAAGAAAAAATGGATTCCAAAACTAGCCACGGGCGAACATATTGGTGCTTGGGGTTTGACTGAACACAATACTGGATCTGATGCCGGAGGAATGAATACTACTGCCATTAGAGATGGTGATTTTTGGGTGATAAATGGAGCTAAAAACTTTATTACACATGCTATTTCTGGAGATATTGCAGTGGTAATTGTCCGTACTGGCGAAAAAGGTGACTCAAAAGGAATGACAGCATTTGTATTCGAGAAAGGAACGCCCGGATTTACATCGGGGAAGAAAGAAAATAAATTAGGAATGCGTGCCAGTGAAACGGCAGAATTGATTTTTGATAATTGCCGTATTCCTGATGCCAATAGACTAGGTGAAGTAGGGCAGGGATTCGTTCAAGCGATGAAGATTCTCGATGGCGGTCGTATTTCAATTGGAGCTTTGTCTTTGGGGATTGCCAAAGGTGCTTATGAAGCGGCTTTGAAATATTCACAGGAAAGACATCAGTTTGGACAGCCTATTTCCGATTTTCAGGCAATATCTTTTAAATTAGCTGATATGGCTACCGAAATAGAAGCATCTGAATTATTATTGCATAAAGCGGCTTTTCTCAAAGAACAGCACAGACCTGTAACAACATTAGGAGCAATGGCCAAAATGTATTCATCGGAGGTTTGTGTAAAAGTGGCTAATGATGCAGTCCAGATACATGGAGGCTATGGTTATACAAAAGATTATCCTGTTGAAAAATTCTATAGAGATTCAAAATTATGCACCATAGGCGAGGGTACTACAGAAATTCAAAAATTGGTGATTTCAAGGAATTTATTAAAGTAAATATTTGGGCGTGCCCCCGTTGAGAAAAGAGGCTTACATATAGTGTTGCATATACAGCCTCTTTCCTCAACGGGGTCAGGCTGTCCCCGTTACTTCGGTAACTTGCTTCCATCCTTCACGCGTGACCAAGAGTGTTTTCGGTTTAGATATTATTTTGCCACTGATATAAAATAAATTCAAAAAAATAAAAATAAAGTGCTTGAAATTAAAAATAATTTTTACTTTTGCACACTTAACGAAAGGGGGTGATAAAATTATGTTAATTATACCAATTAAAGACGGAGAAAATATCGATAGAGCACTTAAGCGCTACAAAAGAAAATTCGATAAAACTGGAACTGTAAGACAATTAAGAGCGCGTACTGCTTTTATTAAACCATCAGTTATCAATAGAATGAAATTCCAGAAAGCGGCTTATATCCAAAATATGAGAGATAGTATCGAGAACATCTAATACTGTCATTGCGTTTTAAAATAAATTACCGTTAGTAATTAAAGTTTCTTAACTTTGATGCTAACGGTTTTTTTATGGCTACAAATAATAAAGATGCATTTAAAGATTATCTGCAATTAGAAAAAAAATATTCTCCACATACTATAAATGCTTACTTAAATGATATCTCCTATTTTGAGGTGTTTAATAAGGAGTGTTTTGAGCAGGATACTATTGAGCAGGTGAATTACAATCAGATTAGAAGCTGGATTGTTTCGCTTGTAGATGATGGTGTTTCAAATAGTACAGTAAATAGAAAGATAGCTTCTTTAAAAGCTTTTTATAAATTTCTTTTAAAAATAAAACAAATTCAGGTTAATCCATTATTGAGGCATAAGGCTTTGAAAACTGAAAAAAAACTTCAGATTCCTTTTTCAGAAAAAGAATTGGTCGATGCGTTGTCTCAAAGTTCAGTTGCACAAGGTTTTCAGGAAGTAAGAGATAAACTTATAGTGGAATTGTTTTATACTGCTGGAATTCGAAGAACGGAGCTTATTCATTTAAAGCTTTCAAATGCGAATCTTGGAGTGGGTACTATAAAGGTGCTTGGAAAAAGAGATAAAGAGCGAATTTTACCTGTTTTGCCTGTTGTAATACAGCAGTTCCAGTTGTATCTAAAAGAGCGTTCATTGTTGGAACGGATTGAGGATGAGGAATATTTGTTTGTTACAAAAAAAGGGTTAAAATTAAGTGATTCTTTTGTGTATCGATTAATAAATTCATACTTTAGTACTGTCTCCGAGAAGGTAAAAAAAAGTCCTCATATATTAAGACATACTTTTGCGACTCACTTATTAAACAATGGAGCCGATTTGAATTCAGTTAAAGAGTTATTGGGACATTCTAGTTTGGCTTCTACGCAAATTTATACTCATAGCAGTTTGTTTGAGTTAAAAAAGGTGTATCAGGAAGCGCATCCAAGGAATAAAAAATAATTCTGAAATGTTTAACCATTAAATAGATTGATTATGAAGGTAAATGTTCATGCAGTTAACTTTACTGTTGACAAAAAGCTAGTGGATTTCGTTCAGGAAAGAATGGATAGATTGGAGAAATATTATGACAAAGTTGTCTCTTCTGATGTTTTTTTGAAAGTAGAAAAGACAAGTGAAAAGGAAAATAAAAATGTTGAGATAAAGATTAATGTCCCGGGAGATGATTTTTTGGTTGAAAAACAGTGCAAATCCTTCGAGGAAGCAGTCGAACAAGCGGCGGAATCTCTAGAGCGTTTACTGGTAAAACGTAAAGAAAAGTTAAGAACACATATTTAATTTAAATTTTTTTCAAAAAATGTTTTGATTAAAAGATAAAATCTCTACATTTGCAGTCCGTTAGAAATAGCGGACTTTTTTTATTGAAATCGCCAGCGTAGCTCAGTTGGCTAGAGCAGCTGATTTGTAATCAGCAGGTCGTGGGTTCGAGTCCCTCCGCCGGCTCTTTTTTCCAATGCGATTTGGAATAGTTCATACGATTATTGATAAAAAAAACGGGGGAGATACTCAAGCGGCCAACGAGGGCAGACTGTAAATCTGCTGTGTGAACTTCGCAGGTTCGAATCCTGCTCTCCCCACAAAATGAAGTTTAAAGTTTGAGGGTTTAATCGGTTTAATGAAATAATTTAAACTTTTAAACAATGTTAAACGAAATTTCTCTGCCGACTTAGCTCAGGGGTAGAGTGCTTCCTTGGTAAGGAAGAGGTCACGGGTTCAATTCCCGTAGTTGGCTCAAGTAAGTAGGAAATTGAAATAAATATATAAACTAGATTAAAAATTAAGTAAAATGGCAAAAGAAACCTTTAACCGTTCGAAACCACACTTAAATATTGGTACGATCGGACACGTAGATCACGGTAAAACTACTTTAACAGCAGCAATCACAAAAGTGTTATCTGATGCTGGTTACTGTCAAGCAAAATCATTCGATCAAATTGATAATGCTCCTGAAGAAAAAGAAAGAGGTATTACAATTAATACATCACACGTTGAGTATGAAACTGCTAACCGTCACTACGCACATGTTGACTGTCCAGGTCACGCGGATTACGTAAAAAACATGGTTACTGGAGCTGCTCAAATGGACGGTGCTATCCTTGTTGTAGCCGCAACTGATGGACCAATGCCACAAACACGTGAGCACATCCTTTTAGGTCGCCAAGTAGGTATTCCTAGAATGGTAGTTTTCATGAACAAAGTGGATATGGTTGATGATGCTGAGCTATTAGAATTAGTTGAAATGGAAATCAGAGACTTATTGTCTTTCTACGAATATGATGGAGATAACTGTCCAGTTGTTCAAGGTTCTGCTTTAGGAGGATTGAATAATGATCCAGCTTGGGTACCAAAAATTATTGAATTAATGGAAGCTGTAGATTCTTGGATCGAAGAGCCGGTACGTGATACTGAAAAACCATTCTTGATGCCAGTTGAAGATGTATTTACAATTACTGGTCGTGGAACTGTTGCTACAGGTCGTATCGAAACTGGTATTGCTAATACAGGAGATGCTGTTGAAATCATTGGTATGGGAGCTGAAAAATTAACTTCTACTATTACAGGAGTTGAGATGTTCCGTAAAATCCTTGATAGAGGTGAAGCTGGAGATAACGTAGGTTTATTATTAAGAGGTATTGATAAAGAATCTATCAAAAGAGGTATGGTTATCATTAAGCCAGGATCTGTTAAACCACACGCTACTTTCAAAGCTGAGGTGTATATCTTGAAAAAAGAAGAAGGTGGACGTCACACCCCATTCCATAATAACTACCGTCCACAGTTCTACGTACGTACAACTGACGTAACAGGAGTTATTACTTTACCAGAAGGAGTAGAGATGGTAATGCCAGGTGACAACTTAACTATTAATGTTGCTTTGTTAAGCCCAATCGCAATGAGTGTAGGTTTACGTTTCGCTATCCGTGAGGGTGGTAGAACTGTAGGTGCAGGTCAGGTAACTGAAATTGTAGCTTAATACCAAATAAATACCAAAACCAGTGTCGTGACGGCACTGGTTTTTATTAACTACGGGCGTAGTTCAAGGGTAGAATAGCGGTCTCCAAAACCGTTGATGGGGGTTCGAATCCCTCCGCCCGTGCAAAATAAACTAATCACTATGACAAAAGTTGTTAATTACATATCAGAATCATTTGAGGAATTAAAATCAAATGTAACTTGGCCAGAGTGGGCTGAAGTGCAGCGTCTTACAATCGTTGTTGCTGTATTTTCAGTGGTATTTGCTTTAGCAACATGGGGAGTAGATGAAGTATGTGCAAAAACATTAGCTGTATTTTTTAACTGGATAAAAGCATAATTTTTTGTAATGGCTGATAATAATATAAAAAAGTGGTATGTCGTTCGTGCGGTAAGCGGGCAAGAAAATAAAGTGAAAGCTTATATCGAAACAGAAATAGCTCGTCTAGGAATGAGTGATTATGTTTCGCAAGTTCTTGTGCCTACTGAAAAAGTAGTTACTGTAAAAGAAGGTAAAAAATTATCGAAAGATAAAGTTTACTTTCCGGGATATGTTATGTTGGAAGCCAATTTGGTTGGAGAAATTCCTCATATTATCAAGTCTATCACAAGTGTTATTGGTTTTCTTGGCGAAACAAAAGGTGGAGAACCAGTTCCGTTGAGAATGTCAGAAGTAAATAGAATGTTAGGTAAAGTTGATGAGTTAGCTGTAAATACAGATACTCGTTCTATTCCTTTCAACTTAGGTGAAACTATTAAAGTGATCGATGGTCCTTTTAATGGTTTTAACGGCACAGTTGAAAAAATAAATGAAGAAAAGCGTAAACTTGAAGTAATGGTGAAAATTTTCGGAAGAAAAACACCTTTGGAATTGAGTTTTATGCAAGTTGAAAAAGTATAATTTTTGTTACATCTATAATAACCACTGCAATCGCTTCCAATGATTGTCGTGTTAAATTTTTTAAAAATGGCTAAAGAAATTAGTAAGGTAGTTAAACTACAAGTTAAGGGAGGTGCTGCGAACCCGTCGCCACCGGTTGGACCTGCTTTAGGAGCTGCTGGGGTAAACATCATGGAATTCTGTAAGCAATTTAATGCTAGAACTCAAGATAAACCCGGCAAAATATGCCCAGTACAAATTACTGTGTATAAAGACAAATCATTTGATTTTGTTGTAAAAACTCCTCCGGCGGCTGTCCAGTTATTGGAAGCTGCAAAGCTAAAGTCCGGATCAGGTGAACCAAATCGTAAGAAAGTAGCTAGTGTTACTTGGGATGTTATCAAAGCAATTGCTGAAGATAAAATGGTAGATTTAAATGCATTCACAATCGAATCTGCTATGAGCATGATTGCTGGAACAGCTAGATCTATGGGTATAACTGTATCAGGAGATTCTCCTTTTTAATTAAGAGAAAGACATGGCAAAATTGACAAAAAAGCAAAAAGAGGCTGCTTCAAAAATTGAAAAGAACAAATTATATTCTTTAAAAGATGCCGCTGCATTGATTAAAGTTATTGCTTCTGCAAAATTTGATGAGTCTGTTGATATCGCAGTTCGTTTGGGTGTAGATCCAAGAAAAGCGAATCAGATGGTGAGAGGTGTAGTTACATTACCTCATGGTACAGGTAAAGATGTTAAAGTATTGGCATTGGTTACTCCAGACAAAGAAGCGGAAGCTTTGGCAGCTGGTGCAGACTATGTAGGTCTTGACGATTATTTACAAAAAATTAAAGACGGTTGGACAGATGTTGATGTTATCATCACTATGCCTGCTGTAATGGGTAAATTAGGTCCATTAGGTCGTATTTTAGGACCTAGAGGTTTAATGCCAAACCCTAAAACAGGTACTGTAACTATGGATGTTGCAAAAGCTGTTCAAGAAGTGAAAGCTGGTAAAATCGATTTCAAAGTTGATAAAACTGGTATCGTTCATGCAGGAATTGGTAAAGTTTCTTTTGGAGCTGAGCAAATTTATGACAATGCACACGAAATTATTCAAACATTAATCAAACTTAAACCAACTGCTGCTAAAGGTACCTATATTAAAGGTATTCACCTTACAAGCACTATGAGTCCTGCAATTGCATTGGACCCTAAAGCAGTATAATTGGTAGTTAATAATTTTTAGTATGACTAGAGAAGAAAAATCAATCGCGATTGAAGATTTAACTGCACAGTTAGCTGGTACAAACATTATTTATGTATCTGATATTTCTGGGTTAGACGCAGAAACAACTTCAAACTTGAGAAGAGCTTGTTTTAAAGCAGGTATTAAATTAGAGGTAGTGAAAAACACTTTGCTTGCAAAAGCAATGGAAGCTTCTGATAATGATTATGGAGATTTACCTTCTGTATTGACAGGTAATAGTGCTATATTTATTGCAGATGTTGCAAATGCGCCTGGAAAAATCATTAAAGATTTCAGAAAAAAATCGGATAAGCCTGTATTAAAAGGAGCTTATATCAATTCTGAGATTTACATTGGTGATAACCAATTAGATGCATTAGCTACTATTAAATCTAAAGAAGAGCTTATTGGTGAAATCATCGGATTGTTACAATCACCAGCTCAAAGAGTTATTTCTGCTTTACAAAACCAATTCGCTGGTAGCGAAGAGGCTGAGGCATAATACTCAAAACAAGGAATTTAGTTTCCTTGTTGCTTAAAATAGCGCACAATAAATAAATTATATTTTACAAATCATTTTAAAACGATAGAAAAAATGGCAGATTTGAAACAATTCGCAGAGCAATTAGTTAATTTAACTGTAAAAGAAGTTAACGAATTAGCAACAATATTAAAAGATGAGTACGGAATCGAACCAGCTGCTGCAGCTGTAGTAGTATCAGGTGGTGGAGAAGTTGCTGCTGAAGAAGCTCAAACAGAATTCACAGTTGTATTGAAAGAAGCTGGTGCTTCTAAATTAGCTGTAGTAAAATTAGTTAAAGAACTTACAGGTTTAGGTTTGAAAGAAGCTAAAGATGTAGTTGATAGCGCTCCAAGTAACGTTAAAGAAGGTGTAACTAAAGAAGAGGCTGAAGGTCTTAAAAAATCTTTAGAAGAAGCTGGAGCTGTAGTTGAACTTAAATAAGTTTAACTAATTTTTGAAACAGGTTTAGGTCTTTGAGAATATTCTCAAGACTTAAACCATTTTTCGTATAATAAAATTATATCAAGTTTTATTATAAAATAGTTTAAAATACGAAAAGGTTTTTTAATCAATACGAAGAAAGAAAATAATACAAAAATCCATTTTATATTATTTTTAAAGAGGTATTGATTGTAAAAAGAAAGTATAGATTGTTTTATAAATTACAGTGTTTTACACACAAAAACTACTTTTTTTTAATCAAAATTTTGTCCATTGATGATAACAAATCAGACTGAAAGATTGAATTTTGCCTCTACTAAAAACATTCCTGATTATCCAGATTTCCTAGATGTTCAGGTAAAATCGTTTAAAGATTTTTTTCAATTAGAAACTAAATCTGACGAAAGAGGCGACGAAGGGTTATACAACACCTTTATGGAAAACTTTCCAATTACAGATACAAGAAATAACTTTGTATTGGAATTCCTTGATTATTTTGTAGATCCGCCACGTTACACCATTCAAGAATGTATAGAAAGAGGTCTTACTTATAGCGTACCTTTAAAAGCAAGGTTAAAACTATATTGTACAGATCCTGAACACGAAGATTTTGAAACTATTGTACAAGATGTTTATCTTGGAACAATACCTTATATGACTCCAAGCGGTACTTTTGTTATCAATGGTGCTGAACGTGTTGTTGTTTCTCAACTGCACCGTTCTCCTGGGGTTTTCTTTGGACAGTCATTCCATGCAAATGGAACAAAATTATATTCTGCGAGAGTTATTCCTTTTAAAGGATCTTGGATAGAATTTTCAACTGATATTAACAGCGTAATGTACGCTTATATCGATAGAAAGAAAAAATTACCTGTAACAACTTTATTCCGTGCGATAGGTTTTGAAAGAGACAAGGATATCCTAGAGATTTTCGACTTAGCTGAAGAAATTAAAGTTTCTAAAACAGGACTTAAAAAATATATTGGTAGAAAATTAGCTGCTCGTGTTTTGAACACTTGGCACGAAGATTTCGTTGATGAAGATACCGGCGAAGTTGTTTCTATTGAACGTAACGAAATAATCCTTGATAGAGATACTATTATCGACAAAGATAATGTTGAAGAAATCATTGATTCTAACGTTAAATCTATTTTGTTGCATAAAGAAGATAATAATCTTGTTGATTATTCAATCATTCATAATACACTGCAAAAAGATCCAACAAACTCTGAAAAAGAAGCTGTTGAGCATATCTACAGACAATTGCGTAACGCTGAACCGCCTGATGAAGAAACTGCTCGTGGTATTATCGATAAATTATTCTTCTCTGACCAACGTTACAACTTAGGTGAAGTAGGTCGTTATAGAATAAACAAAAAACTTGGTCTTGATACTCCAATGGAAAAACAAGTGCTTACCAAAGAAGATATCATTACCATTGTTAAATATTTGATTGAATTGATCAACTCTAAAGCGGAGATTGATGATATTGATCACTTATCAAACCGTCGTGTTAGAACGGTTGGTGAACAATTGTCTCAACAATTTGGTGTTGGTTTAGCACGTATGGCGAGAACTATTCGTGAGAGAATGAACGTTAGAGATAACGAGGTGTTTACACCAATAGATTTGATTAATGCCAAAACATTATCATCTGTTATCAACTCTTTCTTTGGAACAAACCAGTTGTCACAGTTTATGGATCAAACGAATCCATTAGCCGAGATTACGCACAAAAGAAGATTATCTGCACTAGGACCAGGTGGACTTTCGAGAGAAAGAGCTGGATTTGAGGTTCGTGACGTTCACTATACGCACTACGGACGTTTATGTCCTATTGAAACTCCAGAGGGACCAAACATTGGTTTGATTTCTTCTCTTGGTGTTTATGCTAAAGTAAACGGAATGGGTTTCATTGAAACACCTTACCGTAAAGTAACTAATGGAGTTGTTGATTTAGAATCTACTCCTATTTATTTAAGTGCTGAAGAAGAAGAAGGTATGTTAATTGCCCAAGCAAACATTAAAATGGATGCTACAGGTAAAATCACTGCCGAAAACGTAATTGCACGTCAAGAAGGTGATTTCCCAGTAATTGACCCTTCTCAAGTACATTATACAGACGTTGCTCCAAATCAAATTGCTTCGATTTCTGCATCTTTGATTCCTTTCTTGGAACATGATGATGCGAATAGAGCGTTGATGGGATCTAACATGATGCGTCAGGCCGTACCATTAATTCGTCCTGAAGCACCAATCGTTGGAACTGGTTTAGAGCGTCAAGTGGCTTCAGATTCTAGAGTTTTAATTAACGCTGAAGGAAATGGAGTTGTAGAATATGTTGATGCAAATATCATCACTATCAAATACGATCGCTCTGAGGAAGAAAGAATGGTAAGTTTTGAATCTGATGATAAAACATACAACTTAATTAAATTTAGAAAAACCAATCAAGGAACAAGTATCAACCTTAAACCTATCGTAAGAAAAGGGGATAGAGTGATTCCTGGCCAAGTATTGTCTGAAGGATATGCTACTCAAAATGGAGAATTAGCTTTAGGTAGAAACCTTAAAGTTGCATTTATGCCATGGAAAGGATACAACTTCGAGGATGCGATTGTGATTTCTGAAAAAGTAGTTCGTGACGATATTTTTACCTCTATTCACGTTGATGATTATTCATTGGAAGTTAGAGATACTAAATTAGGTAACGAAGAGTTAACGAATGATATACCAAATGTTTCTGAAGAAGCTACTAAAGATTTAGATGAAAATGGTATGATTAGAATTGGAGCCGAGGTTAAGCCTGGTGACATTCTTATCGGTAAAATTACTCCAAAAGGAGAATCAGATCCTACTCCGGAAGAGAAATTGCTTCGTGCAATCTTCGGGGATAAAGCGGGTGACGTAAAAGATGCTTCATTAAAAGCGTCTCCTTCTTTACACGGTGTAGTTTTAGATAAAAAATTATTTGCAAGAGCGGTAAAAGATAAACGTAAACGTACTCAAGATAAAGATGCTTTAGGAGCGCTTGAAATGGAGTTTGAAGTTAAGTTTGTTGAGCTTAAAGATAAATTGATTGAGAAACTTTTCAATATTGTAAACGGAAAAACTTCTCAAGGTGTAATGAATGATTTGGGTGAAGAAGTTTTACCAAAAGGTAAAAAATATACTCAAAAAATGCTTTATGCTGTTGAAGATTTTGCTCACTTAAGTAAAGGTCAATGGGTTGCTGATGATGTGACTAATAAAATGGTTAATGATTTGATTCATAACTATAAAATTAAATTGAACGATTTACAAGGTGCTTTACGTAGAGAGAAATTTACAATTACTGTTGGGGATGAATTACCATCAGGAATCTTGAAATTAGCTAAAGTATATATAGCTAAAAAGCGTAAACTAAAAGTTGGGGATAAAATGGCGGGTCGTCACGGTAACAAAGGTATCGTTGCCCGTATCGTTCGTCATGAAGATATGCCTTTCCTTGAAGATGGAACACCAGTTGATATCGTGTTGAACCCACTTGGGGTACCTTCACGTATGAACATTGGACAAATTTATGAAACAGTATTAGGTTGGGCTGGTATGAATTTGGGTAGAAAATTTGCTACACCAATTTTTGACGGAGCAACTCTTGATCAAATTAATGAATTGACTGATGAAGCTGGAGTACCACGTTTTGGTCATACACATCTTTATGATGGAGGTACTGGAGAGCGTTTCCATCAAGCAGCAACTGTTGGTGTTATCTATATGTTGAAATTAGGACATATGGTTGACGATAAGATGCATGCACGTTCTATCGGTCCATACTCGTTGATTACTCAACAACCACTTGGAGGTAAAGCTCAATTTGGAGGTCAGCGTTTTGGAGAGATGGAGGTTTGGGCACTTGAAGCTTATGGAGCATCAAGTACTCTTCGTGAAATCTTGACTGTTAAATCTGATGATGTTATAGGTAGAGCCAAAACTTACGAGGCAATCGTAAAAGGTGAGTCTATGCCAGAACCAGGATTGCCAGAATCATTCAATGTATTGATGCATGAATTGAAAGGTCTTGGACTTGATATTCGTTTAGAAGAATAAATAATTATTTGTCATTGGTAGAGTCGTTGCATTGCAACGTCTCTGCTTTGGCATTTTACGAGTTTTTTGGATTTATGCCCGTAAATCGTTCCGATTTTTTATAAAGCTTTAATAGGTTTTATAACTAGCACTTCAAAATTTGTTTGAAGTTTAGAGAAGTAATTCGAGGTAGAAACGTTGCATTACAACGTTTAAAATCAATTTTTAATTGCAAATAAATCAATAGTAAAAACTATGATGAATAATAGAAATAATAATAAAGATAAGAATCCTGTAAAAAGATTTGATAAAATTTCAATTGGGTTAGCTTCTCCAGAATCTATCTTGAAAGAATCTAGAGGTGAGGTTTTAAAACCAGAAACCATCAATTACAGAACACACAAACCAGAGCGTGATGGTCTTTTCTGCGAAAGAATTTTTGGACCAGTAAAAGATTTTGAATGTGCTTGTGGTAAATATAAAAGAATACGTTATAAAGGGATCATCTGTGATCGTTGCGGTGTTGAAGTTACTGAGAAAAAAGTACGTAGAGACAGAGTAGGGCACATCAATCTTGTTGTGCCTATTGCTCATATCTGGTATTTCCGTTCACTACCTAACAAAATTGGTTATATCCTAGGTCTTCCGTCTAAGAAATTGGATATGATTATCTACTACGAAAGATATGTAGTAATCCAAGCAGGTATAGCTAAAAATGCAGATGGTGAATCTATTGAAAGATTAGATTTCTTAACAGAAGAAGAATATTTGAATATTCTAGATACTCTTCCTGCAGACAATCAATATTTAGATGATTTTGATCCAAATAAATTTGTTGCCAAAATGGGAGCAGAGTGTATTATGGATTTATTGGCACGTATTGATCTTGACGAATTGTCATATGATTTAAGACATAAAGCTAATAACGAAACATCAAAACAAAGAAAAACTGAAGCGTTAAAGAGACTGCAGGTTGTGGAATCTTTCCGTGAGTCTACTTTGAACAGAGAGAATCGTCCTGAATGGATGATTATGAAAGTAATTCCAGTTATTCCACCAGAATTGCGTCCTCTTGTGCCTCTTGATGGTGGTCGTTTTGCTACGTCAGATTTAAATGACTTATACCGTCGTGTAATCATCCGTAACAATCGTTTGAAAAGATTAATCGAGATTAAAGCACCTGAAGTAATCTTAAGAAACGAGAAACGTATGTTGCAGGAATCTGTGGATTCACTTTTCGATAATACTCGTAAAGCTTCTGCAGTAAAAACTGAATCAAACAGACCTTTAAAATCATTATCTGATTCGTTAAAAGGTAAACAAGGACGTTTCCGTCAAAACTTACTTGGTAAACGTGTGGATTATTCTGCTCGTTCGGTAATTGTTGTTGGACCTGAATTGAAATTGTTTGAATGCGGTTTGCCAAAAGATATGGCAGCTGAATTATACAAGCCTTTTGTTATCCGTAAATTGATAGAAAGAGGAATTGTAAAAACAGTAAAATCTGCTAAGAAAATAATTGACAAAAAAGAGCCAGTTGTATGGGATATTCTTGAAAATGTAATCAAAGGACATCCAGTATTATTGAACCGTGCTCCTACTTTGCACAGATTAGGTATTCAAGCTTTCCAACCAAAATTAATTGAAGGAAAAGCAATCCAATTGCACCCTTTAGTTTGTACTGCATTTAATGCGGATTTTGATGGGGATCAAATGGCGGTTCACTTACCATTAGGACCTGAGGCTATTTTGGAAGCACAATTATTAATGTTGGCTTCTCATAATATCTTGAATCCTGCGAATGGTGCGCCAATTACGGTACCTTCTCAAGACATGGTACTTGGTCTTTACTATATGACCAAAGAGCGTTTGTCTACACCAGAACTTAAAATTTTAGGAGAAGGAATTACATTTTATTCTGCTGAAGAAGTAAATATTGCATTGAACGAAGGAAGATTAGAATTGAATGCTCGAGTGAAAATTAGAGCTAAAGATTTTAATGAAGCTGGTGAATTAGTGTATCAAATTGTTCAAACAACTGCTGGACGTGTATTGTTTAATGAAGTAGTGCCGGAAGCAGCTGGATATATCAATGATGTATTGACTAAGAAAAACCTTAGAGATATTATCGGTCACGTATTGAGTTCGACTGATGTGCCTACAACAGCGGCTTTCTTGGACAATATGAAAGATATGGGTTATAAATTTGCATTCAAAGGAGGATTATCGTTCTCTCTTGGAGATATTAGAATCCCAGAACAAAAACCAAAATTAATTGCAGATGCTAGAGAGCAAGTTGAAGGTATCTCTGCAAATTATAATATGGGTCTTATCACCAATAACGAGCGTTACAACCAAGTTATTGACGTATGGACTTCAGCAAATGCTCAATTAACAGAGTTAGCAATGAAAAACATTAGAGAAGACCAACAAGGTTTCAACTCGGTGTATATGATGCTTGATTCTGGAGCGAGGGGTTCCAAAGAACAAATTCGTCAGTTAACCGGTATGCGTGGTTTGATGGCTAAGCCTAAAAAATCTACTGCTGGTGGTGGTGAAATTATTGAAAACCCGATTCTTTCTAACTTTAAGGAAGGTCTTTCTATCCTTGAGTACTTTATCTCTACTCACGGTGCTCGTAAAGGGCTTGCGGATACCGCTTTGAAAACGGCTGATGCAGGATACTTGACTAGAAGATTACATGACGTTTCTCAGGATGTTATTGTTAATATTGAGGATTGTGGTACTCTTAGAGGTATTGAAGTTTCTGCTTTGAAGAAAAATGAGGAAATTGTTGAATCATTAGGTGAAAGAATCTTAGGACGTGTTGCATTGCAAGATGTAATTAATCCTTTGACAAGTGAGATTTTAGTTCATGCTGGTCAGCAGATTACAGAAGCATTAGTGAAAGGGATTGAAGCTTCTCCAGTGGAGAAAGTAGAAGTACGTTCGCCATTAGTTTGTGAGGCTACAAAAGGTATTTGTGCTAAATGTTACGGTAGAAACTTAGCTACTGGTAAAATGACTCAAAGAGGTGAGGCTGTTGGTGTAATTGCTGCACAGTCTATTGGAGAGCCAGGTACGCAGCTTACATTACGTACTTTCCACGTTGGAGGGGTTGCTGGGGGTATTTCTGAAGAATCTAGTATTGTAACTCGTTTTGCAGGTAAACTAGAAATAGAAGATTTAAAAACTGTAAAAGGTGAAGACAGCGAAGGTAATTCAGTTGATATTGTAGTTTCCCGTTCTACGGAATTGAAATTAATTGACGAAAAAACAGGAATTCTATTAAGTACAAATAATATTCCTTACGGTTCTAGCATCTTTGTTAATGATGGTGATTCTGTAGCTAAAGGAACTGTGATTTGTAAATGGGATCCATATAATGGAGTTATCGTTTCTGAGTTTACTGGTAAAATTGCTTATGAAGATTTAGAGCAAGGACAATCGTTTATGGTTGAAATTGATGAGCAGACTGGTTTCCAAGAAAAAGTAATCTCTGAGTCAAGAAATAAAAAATTAATTCCAACTTTATTGGTTTACGGTAAAGAAGGTGAATTGATTCGTTCTTACAACTTACCAGTTGGAGCTCACTTGATGGTAGAAAACGGAGAGAAAATTAAAGCTGGTAAAGTTTTGGTTAAAATTCCTCGTCGTTCTTCTAAATCTGGGGATATTACAGGAGGTTTACCTAGAATTACTGAGTTGTTAGAAGCTCGTAATCCTTCGAATCCAGCTGTGGTTTCTGAGATTGACGGTGTTGTTTCTTTCGGAAAAATCAAAAGAGGTAACCGTGAAATCGTTATTGAATCTAAATTTGGTGATGTTAGAAAGTACTTGGTTAAATTATCAAGCCAAATTTTAGTTCAGGAAAATGACTTCGTAAGAGCTGGTGTTCCGTTGTCAGACGGAGCAATTACTCCAGATGATATTTTAAGAATTCAAGGACCTGCTGCTGTTCAACAGTATTTGGTAAATGAGATTCAAGAGGTATACCGTCTTCAAGGGGTAAAAATCAACGACAAGCACTTTGAAGTTGTAATACGCCAAATGATGCGTAAAGTAAGAGTACAAGATCCAGGAGATACATTATTCTTAGAAGATCAATTAATTCATACTAAAGACTTTATTGTTGAAAACGATAAGTTATACGGAATGAAAGTGGTTGAAGATGCTGGAGATTCAGGTGTTTTAAAAGCTGGTCAAATTATAACACCACGTCAATTGCGTGATGAGAATTCATTATTAAAACGTACTGATAAAAATCTTGTTGCTGCACGTGATGTAATAACTGCTACTGCAACACCAGTTTTACAAGGTATTACAAGAGCTTCTCTTCAAACTAAATCATTTATTTCTGCTGCTTCTTTCCAAGAAACAACAAAAGTATTAAACGAAGCTGCTGTTGCTGGTAAAGTTGATTTATTAGAAGGATTAAAAGAAAATGTAATTGTTGGTCATAGAATCCCTGCCGGTACAGGTATGAGAGAATATGATAATGCAATTGTAGGATCTAGAGAAGACTATAATGATATGATGGCAAATAAAGAAGAGTATATTTATTAATTCTTTCCTCAATGCTCTCTCTCTGCAAACGTAGGGAGAGAGTGTTGAAAAATTTAAATTTTATGAGCAATTCTAACCAACAACAAGAACAGATTAATATTGAATTGGATGAAAAAATAGCTGAAGGAATTTATTCAAATTTGGCTATAATTAATCATTCTTCATCTGAATTTGTATTAGATTTTGTTTGTATTATGCCTGGTGTTCCTAAAGCTAAAGTTAAATCAAGAATTGTTTTAACGCCACAGCATGCCAAAAGATTACTAAAAGCGATTGGTGAAAATATTCATCGTTTTGAAGTTGCTCATGGTGAAATAAAAGAAGGCGAACAAGCTCCAATTCCTTTAAATTTTGGCCCTGCGGGACAAGCATAATGATAAATGATATATGATAAAGACTCCAGAAATGGAGTCTTTTTTTTGCTGTCTTTTTTTTAAGGTTATTATTTCGTTAAACATCATGCTTTTTACGTATTTAAACGACTTTATACGTATTTAAACGACTATTTTTTTCCTCAGTTAACTATTCGTTTACTTTCGTTCTTGAATATATGAAATATATCATACAGAAAAAGAATTAAGATGAGCAAAATTTTTAATACGTTACAAAAAAACAATAATACAAGTTTTTTATTTGTTATCGTTTTGTTTGCTTTTTTTTCAAGTACAGCTGTTTTTGGACAAAATGAAAGGGTAGAGGTTTCAAGTGAGGAAGTTACTAGTCATAGTAATATTATGATTGAGAGTCCTGTAAAAGTGTCTAATACTGTTATGATAAATCCAAATGTGAATTTTATATTATGGTTTATGGGTACTAAAGAAGATGTGGGAAAAAGTTTTTCTGATGATGGTATGTATTCTAAGAAAAGTTTTTTGACTTCAGGCAGAGAGCCAAATCATTTATTGGTAAAAACGCTTTTGAAAAAAGCACTAAATATTAAGTCTTGCTAGCAAGTATTTAAGGTTGAATTTAATTTGTATATATAAAAAACGCCAATTTCTAATTGGCGTTTTTTTTGTTTTAAACTTTTTATGGTTTAATCAAATTCAGAGGTGAAAAATAATTTCACACTTGGATATTTATTTTGCGTCATTTGAATCGTAAAGTCAGAATCTGCAAGGAAAACCAATTGATTGTACTTGTCTTTTGCTAAAAATTTTTGTTTAATGCGTTTGAATTCTTTGAATTCTTCATTTTTAGCATCGTCTGGTTTTACCCAGCAGGCTTTATGAACAGGAAAATTTTCGTACGTACATTTTGCACCATATTCATGCTCCAATCGGTATTGAATAACTTCATATTGTAGCGCTCCCACAGTTCCAATTACTTTTCGATTGTTCATTTCTAAGGTAAATAATTGAGCTACACCTTCGTCCATCAATTGATCAACTCCTTTGTCCAGCTGTTTGGCTTTCATAGGATCGGCATTATTGATATATCTAAAGTGTTCTGGAGAAAAACTTGGGATTCCTTTGAAACTCATGATTTCTCCTTCTGTCAAAGTATCGCCAATCTTGAAATTTCCAGTATCATGCAAGCCAACAATGTCACCAGGGTATGAAATATCTACAATCTCTTTCTTTTCGGCAAAGAATGCATTTGGGCTTGAAAATTTTAAGTTCTTCTTCTGGCGAACATGGTAATAGGGTTTGTTTCTTTCAAAAGTTCCAGAAACAATCTTTATAAATGCTAGTCTGTCTCTGTGTTTTGGATCCATATTGGCGTGGATTTTAAAAACAAAACCAGACATTTTTTCTTCTTTTGGATCAACTAATCTAGTTTCGGAATCCTTTGGTCTTGGAGATGGTGCAATGCTTACAAAGCAATCTAATAATTCTCTAACTCCAAAATTATTTAATGCTGAACCAAAAAAGACAGGCTGTAATTTTCCGTCCAAATAATCTTGACGATCAAATTTAGGATATACTTCGTCTATTAATTCTAATTCCTCGCGCAAGCGATCAGCAGGTTTTTGACCGATTATTTTTTCCAATTCAGGACTTTCAACATCAGAGAAAGCGATTGTTTCTTCGATGTTTTTACGGCTGTCACCACTAAATAGATTAATGTTTTGTTCCCAAAGATTGTAAATTCCTTGAAAGTCATACCCCATTCCGATAGGGAAACTAAGTGGGGTAACAGTTAATCCAAGTTTTTGTTCCACTTCGTCCATTAAGTCAAAAGCGTCTTTTCCTTCTCGGTCTAATTTATTGATGAAAACAATGATAGGAATTTTTCGCATTCTGCAAACGGCAACCAGTTTTTCTGTTTGCTCTTCAACTCCTTTTGCAACGTCTATAACAACAATTACACTATCAACGGCTGTTAAAGTTCTAAAAGTATCTTCAGCAAAATCCTTGTGACCTGGTGTATCAAGAATGTTTATTTTTTTTTCTTTGTAATTAAAGGCTAAAACAGATGTAGAAACAGAAATTCCTCTCTGACGTTCAATTTCCATGAAATCGCTCGTTGCGCCTTTTTTTATTTTATTGTTTTTCACCGCACCTGCTTCTTGAATAGCTCCTCCAAAAAGAAGTAGTTTTTCAGTTAGTGTCGTTTTTCCGGCATCGGGGTGTGAAATAATCCCAAAAGTGCGTCTTCGTTGTATTTCTTTTAAAAAACTCATATTTTTATATAAATAGTTTGCAAAAGTACTATTTATAAATGCTATTTAAAAAAATATAGTTATAATAAAAATGGACTTATGTGTTCATTATTGAGATTGTTCTAAAAACAAAAAAAGCTATCCGTTATGGATAGCTTAAATTTGTAAATAATCATTATTAGATGTTCAGCGACCAAACACTATAACTGTTTGGAGGACATTGGATTTTTACCCATTTATCACCTTGGGTTGTTGGATACCATGAAGAGTTTCCTGTGAAATCTTTAATTTGTGCATTGGCCCAATTGGTAGGAATCCATCTTTCTTGCCAAGTCGAAGAATTATTGAGATATACAATTAATCCTGGATTTCCATTATAACCATTTCTTCGGGCAATATATTCATCGTCATCAGCATATAATATTGATGTGTTTCCCGTTGCTTTGTTGTTGTGGATCCAAATTAGATTGTTCAGTTTGTCTTTATTAAGCCATTCCTCATAATCTCTGTAAAAAATGGTGGGATAACCTTCGTGTGTAAGGATGTAAGCATAGGCTAACTCTTTTTTCCAAATTTCATCAGTATCGTGATTGGTGACGAAAGTGACAGCTTTGTATGGATTTCTTTTCCACATCATATCATCTGTCAATAAGTTTAAATTGTTTCCGTCAAAAGCATCATTCATCTTATAATAACAGGCAAAATCGAATACAGAACTATTGGCATTATTGGCCCAGTCATTCAGTACGTTTACGTTTGAATCCCATAATTCACCCACAGAAAATCCGCCTACATTAGCATTCCATTGATTGACAACCCAAGGGCCAAAACCTTTTACATAATCAAATCTCCATCCGTCAAAATGCATTGTGTTTTTGTAATATTTGCCTACACCGTCTGTTCTTATCCAAAGCCAATCTTGTACATTTGGAGCGGCATGGCATAAATCTGGAAATCCTCCAAATGCGCCTTCGTCATTGTTGCCAAAGGAATTTTTATAAAAATCAGCATACGTTCTTTTGAATTTTCCTGATGCTACTCCGGTAAAATTTGTCCAAGTATTGGTTCCTGTAAATGGATTAGCTTCAGATGCTCCTCCGCTATTGTGATTAATTACAATGTCGGCATACACTTTTATATTTTCGGCATGAGCAGTAGTGATTAAATTCACTAACTCAGTTTTTGAGCCAAAGCGGGTTTCAACTGAGCCGTTTTGATTATAATCACCAAAATCAAAGTAATCAGTAGGGTCGTATCCCATTGAGAAAGCTCCGTTTTGTGCTTTTGATGCAGGAGGCAGCCAGATAGATCCAATACCGGCATTTCCCCATGCAACAACTTTGGTGCCTATAGTATTCCACCAATTTCCGCCCGAAGGTACATCCCAGTAAAAAGCCTGCATCATTACGCCTCCTCCGGGATTGTCTGCATATTTACTGGTAAGTGATGTTTTTGAATTCCCAGTACTGAACGGATGGCCATCGTGTGTTGTTACATTTATAACTTTGAATGGAGCTGTTGCTGATGCATTTGTATCATTGATTTCATCTGATGAATTACAAGAAAAAAGTCCCGCCAGCAATACGGTTACTAGATACATTTTAAAAATTGGTTTTTTCATAATTGGTTAATTTGGTTAGAAATTGGTTTTTTGGTAATAAAAATTCTTAGCCTAAGGTTAATCTGTTTTATTTCTAGCTTTTTCTCTTTTATAATTGGCTGTTAATTATTAGATTAACTTTTTAGCGTAGCGAATGTATTTAAAATTGTATAAGGTTTGTAGTTTTTTTATTTTATAAGAATACTACAACGATATAGTGTTTATAAATTATTGTATAATGAATTCTGATTTGCTTTTTAAGAATTCTAATTTTAATTGATGTTTTTTAAAAAATTAATAAATACATAAAAAATAATTTATGCTGCTTGAAATATTAATTTGATATTTTAAACAGTAATAAACTTGAAATTCATTAAAAACAGTTAGAGTGAAAGAATTGCGAAAGCTTAAAATATTGTGAAGTCTTATTGAATTTATTCAGGTTTTTATTTTTTTAAAGCTGAATGCTGTTTTTGAACTGAAAGTTATGAATTAGCAGGGGGTGAAGGAACTTAATAATTTTTTGTTAATAGTACTTAGGAAACTTGTTTAATGCATTCGAATTGTTATTTTTGTTCGTTATATGTTTAGATAATTGTAAGTAATTTGCCGAATTATTGCGTTTTGATTATTCGGAGTTAAAAGCATACAGTTTTTCTAGTTTTAAAATGTTGTATTTAAGTTGAATGCATTTTTTAAAACAATTTTTTTTGAGATAATAATAATATAAAAAATAAAAAATGCCTTCAAAAATTGTACAAATGAAATCCATAACCAATAAAGTTATGTTGCCTTTTTTTCTTTTGTTTTTTTCTTTAACTTTTGTAAATGCTCAAGAGATTATAAAAGATAGTGTTGCTAAGGTAGTAGCAAAAGTACCAGTGTCTTCAACAAAAAAACTTAAGATAGATGGAGTAGTTGCAACCGTTGGGGATTATATTATATTGGATTCTGATATAGATAAAGGTTTTTTGGAAATTAAAAGCCAGGGAGGATCTACGACAGATGTAACAAGATGTCAGGTTTTAGGAACTTTATTGGAACAAAAACTATATGCTCATCAAGCGGTTCAGGATAGTATTATTGTAAGTGATGCAGAAGTAAAAGGAATGATGGATGAAAGGCTGAGTTATATGCTGCAGCAAGTTGGTACAATGGAAAAACTGGTGCAATACTATCAAAAAGATTCAGAAGAAGAATTTAGAACGTATTTTTTTGATGTTTTGAAAGAGCAGAAACTTACTGGTGAAATGACCAAAAAGATAATTGATAAGGTTGAAATAACGCCAGAAGAAGTTCGTGAATTCTTTAAAAAAATTCCTGTTGCTGATTTGCCTGTTTTTGGAGCTGAATTAGAAGTGGCTCAAATTGTTGTTAAGCCAAAAGTTACTGAAGAAGATAAGAAAAGAGTTATTGATAAATTAAATGGCTTTAGGAAAGAGTGTATGGAGGGAGCGAGTTTTGCGACCAAGGCTGTTTTGTATTCGGAAGATCCTGGTTCTAGCAAAAATGGAGGTTATTATAAAATGACTCGAAAAACTCCTTTTGTGAAAGAGTTTAAAGATGTTGCATTTAGTCTTGCGGAGGGTGAGATTTCAGAGCCTTTTGAAACTCAATACGGTTTTCATATTATTTATGTTGAAAAAATAAAGGGTCAGGAAATTGAATTGAGACATATACTAATAGCTCCAGTAGTTTCTCAAGAATCATTAAAAGAGGCTAAAGAAAAAATTACTTTAATTAGAAAAAAGATATTAGACAAGGAAATTACTTTTGCTGAAGCAGCAAGAACCATGTCTGATGAAAAAGAAACAAGAGCTAATGGCGGAGCGTTGGTAAATCCTAAAACTCAAGATACGCATTTTGAATTGACTAATATGGATCCTTCTATATATAAGCAGGTTTCAAATTTGAAAGATAATGAGATTTCGACGCCATTTCTTGAGGATAAAGAAGGAAAGAAATATTATAAAATCATGATAGTAACGAATAGAATTGATTCGCATACTGCAGATTATGCTAAAGATTATATCAAAATTAAAGATTTAGCTTTGAAAGAAAAACAAATCAAAGCTATTGCCAAGTGGTTTGACACAAAAATAAAAGATACTTATATAAAGATTGTCGATGAATATAAAGATTGTGCATTTACCAATAATTGGGTAAAAAAATAATTTTCATTAAATAAATAAAAAGAGTTAGTTTTATGTTTTCATAGAGCTAACTCTTTTTTAAATTAAAAAAAATATAAAATGTCGGATGTAACAGCGATACAGAATTTAGTTGAAAAGCGTAACGAATTAAAAAAGAAATATCTAAAATTATTGTAGGCCAAGAAGCTGTTGTTGATCAGATTTTGCTATGTATTTTTTCCGGAGGCCATGCCTTGCTAGTTGGAGTTCCTGGGCTTGCCAAGACTTTGCTGGTAAATACTTTGGCGCAAGCGTTAGGTCTGGATTTTAAAAGAATTCAATTCACACCTGATTTAATGCCTTCGGATATATTAGGGAGTGAAATATTGGATGAAAACAGACAGTTTAAATTTATAAAAGGACCAATATTTTCTAATATTATTCTGGCTGATGAAATTAATAGAACACCGCCAAAAACACAAGCTGCTTTATTGGAAGCAATGCAGGAACGTTCGGTTACAATTGCGGGTGTAAATCATAAGTTGAGTTTGCCGTATTTTGTGTTAGCTACACAAAATCCTATTGAGCAGGAGGGAACTTACCCCTTGCCAGAGGCACAATTAGACCGTTTTATGTTTGCTATAAAACTGGAATATCCTTCTTTTGAAGAAGAAGTGCAGGTGGTGAAACGCACAACTGCCGACTTGAATACTGAAGTTAACCCATTGTTTACAGCTCAGGAGATTATAGATTTCCAACATTTGATCCGCCGTATTCCTGTTGCGGATAATGTGGTTGAATATGCGGTAAGATTGGTAAGTAAAACACGTCCTGATAATGTGCTTTCGAATGAATTTGTAAAAAATTATTTGGATTGGGGTGCAGGGCCTAGAGCATCACAGAATTTAATTTTAGCGGCCAAAGCCAATGCTGCTTTTCATGGGAAGTTTTCACCGGATATAGAAGATGTGAAAACGGTTGCAGTTGGAATATTGAGACACCGAATCATAAAAAATTATAAAGCAGATGCTGAAGGAATTTCTGAGGAAATGATAATTGGAAAGCTGATTTAAAAGAAAAAAATAATAAATTATTGAAAAGTGTTATATTCTAATGGGAATGTAGCACTTTTTGTTTTAACAATAGTTTTTCTTTTTGTTAAAATCCATTTCTGAATTATTGAATTTATAAAATTGACAGGCTAAACATGCTTATTTCTTATTTTAAAGCAGTGAAATCTTTTATTTTGCAATAATATTTTTTGAAAAATGTACATCTATTAAATTTCTTTAAATTATCATCTTTAATTCCTAAATTTGCGTACAAAAAAAATTAAAACACCAATAAAAGACTCCTATTTATGAATACTTATAAGGATTACATTCAAGAGATTGAAGAAAGAAAAGGCCAGGGACTTAACCCGAAGCCAATTGATGGTGCTGAATTACTAAGCGAAATCATCCAACAAATTAAAGATTTGGATAACGAGTACAGAGAGGATTCTCTTAAATTCTTTATTTATAATGTTGTACCAGGAACTACTCCTGCCGCTAATGTTAAAGCTAATTTTTTAAAAGAAATCGTTCTAGGTCAATCAGTAGTTGCTGAAATTACGCCTGCTTTTGCTTTAGAGTTGTTGTCGCACATGAAGGGTGGAACTTCTATAAAGGTTTTACTTGACTTAGCTTTAGGTGATAATGTTGCGATTGCAAAAGATGCTGCAGCTGTTTTAAAAACACAAGTTTATCTTTATGAGGCAGATACAGATCGTTTAGCTGAAGCTTTCAAAAACGGTAATGAAATTGCTAAGGATATCTTAGAGAGCTATGCTAAGGCTGAGTTCTTTACTAAATTACCTGAAATTGCAGAAGAAATTAAGGTTGTTACTTTTATTGCTGGTGAAGGAGATATTTCAACCGATTTACTTTCTCCAGGAAACCAAGCGCACTCCCGTTCCGATCGTGAACTTCATGGAAAATGTTTAATTTCTCCTGAAGCACAAGCTGAAATCAAAGCATTAGCAACAGCGAATCCTGATAAGAGCGTGATGTTAATCGCTGAAAAAGGGACTATGGGAGTTGGTTCTTCAAGAATGTCAGGTGTAAACAACGTGGCGCTTTGGAGTGGAAAACAAGCTAGTCCTTATGTTCCATTTATTAATATTGCTCCAATCGTTGCAGGAACAAACGGTATTTCTCCGATTTTCCTAACAACTGTTGATGTTACTGGTGGTATTGGTCTTGACCTTAAAAACTGGGTAAAAAAATTAGATGAAAAAGGTAACGTTCTTCGTAATGAGAGCGGTGATCCTATTCTAGAGGAAGTTTACTCTGTTGCTACTGGTACTGTTCTTACAATCAACACAAAAACAAAAAAGCTTTATAACGGCGATAAAGAATTAATTGATATTTCTAAGGCATTTACTCCTCAGAAAATTGAATTTATAAAAGCTGGTGGTTCTTATGCTATCGTGTTTGGAAAAAAATTGCAGACATTTGCATCAAAGACTCTAGGTATTGATATTGTGCCTGTATATGCTCCGTCAAAAGAGGTTTCTGTTGAAGGACAAGGTCTTACGGCAGTAGAAAAAATATTTAATAAAAATGCGGTTGGAACAACTCCAGGTAAAATTTTACACGCTGGTTCTGATGTTCGTGTTACCGTAAATATTGTTGGTTCACAAGATACAACAGGTTTGATGACTTCTCAGGAATTAGAGTCTATGGCTGCTACTGTGATTTCTCCAATTGTTGACGGTGCTTACCAATCAGGTTGTCACACTGCTTCAGTTTGGGATAATAAATCTAAGGCAAATATTCCTAGATTGATGAAATTTATGAACGACTTCGGATTGATCACAGCTCGTGACCCGAAAGGCGTTTATCACTCAATGACGGATGTAATTCATAAAGTGCTTAATGATATTACTGTAAACGAGTGGGCTATCATCATTGGTGGTGACTCTCATACAAGAATGTCTAAAGGTGTTGCTTTTGGTGCTGATTCAGGAACTGTTGCTCTTGCATTGGCTACTGGTGAAGCTTCAATGCCAATTCCAGAATCTGTGAAAGTGACTTTCAAAGGAGATATGAAAGGGTATATGGATTTCCGTGATGTAGTTCATGCTACACAAGCTCAAATGCTTAAAACATTTGGTGGAGAGAATGTATTCCAAGGAAGAATTATTGAGGTTCATTTAGGAACTCTTAATGCGGATCAGGCGTTTACGTTTACGGACTGGACAGCAGAAATGAAAGCGAAAGCTTCTATCTGTATTTCTGAGGATTATACCTTGATTGAATCTTTAGAGATGGCGAAAGGTAGAATTCAGATTATGATCGACAAAGGAATGGACAATAAAAATCAAGTTCTTAAAGGATTGATTGCTATAGCTGATAAGAGAATCGCTGAGATTATTTCAGGTGAAAAACCAGCCTTAAGACCAGATGCAAACGCTAAGTATTACGCTGAAGTTGTTGTAGATCTTGATCAGATTGCTGAGCCAATGATTGCAGATCCAGATGTTAATAATGCCGATGTTTCTAAAAGATATACTCACGATACCATCAGACCTCTATCTTTCTACGGTGGAGTTAAACAAGTAGATCTTGGATTTATTGGTTCTTGTATGGTTCACAAGGGAGATATGAAAATTCTAGCTCACATGCTTAAGAATATTGATGAGCAAGAAGGTAAAGTAGAGTTCAAAGCGCCGCTAGTTGTTGCTCCTCCTACTTATAATATTGTTGATGAATTAAAAGCAGAAGGGGACTGGGAAATTTTACAAAAATACTCTGGTTTCGAATTTGACGATAATGTTCCTAAAGCTGCTGCACGTACATCATACGAAAATATGCTATATCTAGAGCGTCCAGGCTGTAACCTTTGTATGGGTAACCAAGAAAAAGCGGCCAAAGGAGATACTGTAATGGCAACATCTACTCGTCTTTTCCAAGGAAGAGTAGTTGAGGATACTGAGGGTAAAAAAGGAGAATCATTACTTTCGTCTACACCAGTTGTGGTATTATCTACAATCCTTGGCAGAACTCCAACAATAGAAGAATATAAAACTGCAGTAGAAGGAATCAACTTAACTAAGTTTGCTCCTTCTCATAAGTTATTAGTTAAATAATTTACATAATTAGTTAATAATAGTTTAAAAGCCTGTGTCTTATGACTCAGGCTTTTTTTATGCTCTATTTTTTTGTACCTTGTAATGTTTAAATTATTAATGACAAAAAACTAAACATTATGGCTTTTGATATTGAAATGATTAAAAAAGTGTATGACAACATGAAAACTCGTGTTGATGCTGCACGTGAGATAGTAGGTCGTCCACTTACTTTAACGGAGAAGATTTTGTACAGCCACCTTTGGGATGGAACTGCTAAGCAAGCTTATGGAAGAGGAGTTGATTATGTTGATTTTGCTCCGGACAGAGTTGCTTGCCAAGATGCAACAGCTCAAATGGCATTGTTGCAATTTATGCATGCTGGTAAATCAAAAGCAGCAGTTCCTACAACGGTTCACTGCGATCACTTGATCCAGGCCAAAGTTGGTGCTTCTACTGATTTAGCCGTAGCAAATACTCAATCAAAAGAAGTTTTTGATTTCTTGTCATCAGTTTCAAATAAATATGGGATTGGTTTTTGGAAACCGGGATCCGGAATTATTCATCAAATTGTTTTAGAAAACTACGCTTTTCCTGGCGGTATGATGATCGGTACCGATTCCCATACTGTAAATGCAGGTGGATTGGGAATGTTGGCCATTGGTGTTGGTGGTGCCGATGCTGTAGATGTAATGTCTGGAATGTCCTGGGAATTGAAATTTCCTAAATTAATTGGAGTGAAATTGACCGGAAAATTATCCGGTTGGACAGCCCCAAAAGATGTTATCCTAAAAGTAGCCGATATTCTTACTGTAAAAGGCGGAACAGGAGCTGTAGTTGAATATTTTGGAGAAGGTGCAACTTCAATGTCTTGTACAGGAAAAGGTACTATCTGTAATATGGGTGCCGAAATTGGCGCTACAACATCTACATTTGGTTATGATGATTCTATGCGCAGGTATTTAACGGCTACAGATCGTCAGGATGTGGTTGACGCTGCCGATAAAGTAGCTTCTTACCTGACTGCAGATCCAGAAGTATATGCTAATCCGGAAAAATATTTTGACCAGCTTATCGAAATCAATTTATCAGAATTAGAGCCGCATATCAACGGACCTTTTACGCCAGACCGCGGAACTCCGGTTTCAAAAATGAAAGCCGAAGCTGCTGCAAATGGATGGCCAATAAAAATAGAATGGGGATTAATCGGTTCCTGTACTAACTCTTCTTACGAAGATATGGCTCGCGCCGCTTCAATCGTAAACCAAGCAGTAGAACACGGAATTACCCCAAAAGCAGAATTCGGAATCAATCCGGGTTCGGAACAGATTCGTTATACAATCGAAAGAGATGGTATCATCGCTACTTTCGAGAAAATGGGAACCAAAGTGTTTACAAATGCCTGCGGACCATGTATCGGACAATGGGATAGAGCAGGTGCAGATAAAGAGGAGAAAAACACTATCGTCCATTCATTCAATCGTAATTTCTCCAAAAGAGCAGATGGTAATCCAAATACTCACGCTTTTGTAACTTCACCAGAAATGGTAGCTGCATTAGCCATTTCAGGAAGATTGGATTTCAATCCACTAACTGATACTTTATTGAATGATAACGGAGAAGCAGTGAAACTAAACGCTCCTTATGGTGACGAATTGCCAAAAAGAGGTTTTGATGTGGAAGATGCAGGTTTTCAAGCTCCGGCAGCAGATGGTTCAAGTGTTCAAATCTTGGTAAGCGAAACATCAGACAGATTACAGCTTTTAGCACCATTTGATCCATGGGATGGTAAAAATATTTCGGGAGCTAAATTATTAATCAAAGCTTTCGGAAAATGTACTACAGACCACATCTCTATGGCTGGGCCTTGGCTGCGTTACCGAGGACATTTAGATAATATTTCAAACAATATGCTGATTGGTGCCATCAATGCATTCAACCAAACTGCAAATTCGGTTAAAAATCAATTGACAGGTACTTATGAGGCAGTTCCTGCTGTGGCACGTGCCTACAAAGCTGCTGGGATTCCTTCTGTAGTTATTGGAGATCATAATTATGGTGAAGGGTCTTCTCGTGAGCACGCGGCTATGGAGCCTCGTTTCTTGGGAGTAAAAGCAGTATTGGTAAAATCATTTGCCCGTATCCATGAAACGAACCTTAAAAAACAAGGGATGCTAGGATTGACATTTGCTAACGAAGGGGATTATGATAAAATCCAAGAAGATGATACTATCAATTTCATTGATTTGGTTGATTTTGCTCTAGGAAAACCATTAAGTATTGAATTCGTTCACGCTGATGGTAGTAAAGATATCATCTTGGCTAACCATACTTATAACGCAAGTCAAATTGGATGGTTTGTTGCAGGTTCTGCATTGAACCTAATTGCGGCTGAAGCTAACGCATAAGTTTTTAAAAATTTACATAAAAAAAATTCTCAAGGTAACTTGGGAGTTTTTTGTTTAGGCACCGTAAATGTAATAAGGAGCTAATCCTGCTGTCATTTCAAGCTTGTTCGTTTCCTTGTTTTTTTCTAAGATATAAAAGGAGCTTCCTCTGGTCGCTCTTTTATATCAAGAAAAAATTCAAGGCTACTTCACAAGGCTTTCCACTTCCATCAGGGCTAGGACATTCGTTTTCATAATGATATTTTTGTTTTGATTGGCTAACGTCAGTTTTTGAAAATCAGCTGAGTTTCGTACAATATTGTCATTCCGACGAAGGAGGAATCTTCGTTAGAAACTCGACAAAGATTGGGATTTATGATTCCGGAGTTACTCGTGGAGATTGCTTCGGCAGTTCGCTATCGGGTTTATTTGCATATCCAAAAAGCCTCGAATGGTGCTTTTGTTACTATTTTTTTAATGCGCATAAGAGCTGGGATAACTTATAATCCAGTTCATACTATCTAATTCTTTTTTAGAGTATTTATAGAATTTGGCATTTTTACTATAAATGATACTGTCCATATTTTTATAGAAATTTTCCTTATCTGCCTTGTCATATATATATAAATATAAAATAGAATCACATGAAAATTCATCCATTTCATCGGATAAATAGTTCCTAACTATTGGAGAGCTTTCATGTAAAAAATTAAATCCTCCAGGAGCAGAAACAATTTTATAAATACAATCTTCTCCTATTTCGTTCTTAGTTTTTATAAAAATTTCATAACTAATATCTTCTTTAGAATTATTTTTTATAACTAATTTATCTTTGTGATATGAACATCCTGAAAAAATCAATAAAAGAAAAAAAAATGTCTTTTTCATATCTATATTATTTAAATGGGTCGTTTTTATCGGCTGAAAATGGATTTCCCCCATCTGGTGCTCGTCTGCGACGAGTACCTGTTCACTTATATGAACTAAATAAAGCGTTTGCAACGCGGTTCTCATAACTAAAATAGATTTTAAGAAAACCGTACTATAAAAAAAAACAGAAGTATATTTGTTTAAAGGTACTCCTGTTATTAATTAGCCGCGTTGCAAACGCTACGATTTTTCTTTTAATTTAAGTAGGTACTCGTCGCAGACGAGCACCAGAGAAGAGAACGTGGACAAACGAGCGCCAGTGGGGAATAACTTTATGATGCTTTACATAGGAGTAGCTGTTGGCGATAGTGCTTATTTTTCTGGATTATGTTTTAAAAATCTGTCTATTATAATTTGTCCAGCTTCTGTTAATCTTCCGCCATCAAGTTCAATTAAACCTGCATTAACTAAATGAACTTTGCCCCAACGACCTTTTGTATTACCGTTTTTAATTTCGATTAAATATTTTATGTCATTTTCTGTTAAACCTAAAGCTTTGGATATTATTTCAGTATTATCTGAAATGAGTTTTTCGGCATCAATTTTTTTACCTTGTTTTTCTAAATCAATTGCCTCTTTTACAGTTTTTTCTAATTGATCTTTGGCTTGAATTTTAAAGTTCCAAGTTCCAAGGCTTCCCTCAATATTTGCAAGCCTGTCAAATAAATTTCTAATGTTTTTCTTAAATAGAAGAAGTATAATAATTATTGCAATTGGCCAAGCAATTATTTTTAGAATCTCAATTATTAGAATTAAAGTTTCGAAGGTATTCATATTGTTCTTTTGAAATTATTAGGTTATTTGGAGAGACATAATCGGATAGTACTTTTTGAGTAAATTCAATGAATTTATTTTTGTCGAAGTTGCAACCGATTTCGATATTATCTTCTAATCTATTTTTACAAAATGATCGAATTGAGTCTCCAAAAGTATTTATTATTCCTAAAACTAATGGCCCTGAAATATGATATTGACTTGAAAAACCACCAGGGCCATAATAACCTTTCAAACTAAATCTAAAACGAAACCCTTTAGTGTCAATTTGTAATTCTGTCCAAAAACCTCTGGCTTTTAATTCACTTTCAAATTGTTCTATTATTTCCTTTATGGAGTCAATATTTTTTTCATATGCATTTTGTTCTTCAGTAGCAATATGTTTACGTTGCTCTTTTGATAAAATATATTCGTCATGAATTGATATGGTATCATCAATTTGTTTCCAATAATCATTATTATTTTCCATGTTGCTATTTTTTGCATTATCGCCAACTTGTATATATGTGTGAAACTGTCACACATATTCACCCAAAAGTGAGTGTAAAAGTGTGATATAATACACACTTTTTATAAAACCAAATATAGTTGATTTCCTCACAATTCCAATTCGTTATTATTTTTTAATCAACTCCCTCATAGTCTCCATCTGGATTTCCATTTTTTGTATAATGGCCTCTTTCTGGGCAAGTTCTTCTTTTAGGGCTCTTTCGCGAATGGTTTCAAAACGATAGGGCAGGTATTCGCCCAATTGAGCGATAAAATTGTGTTTCAATGCCAAGCTTAGTTTCCATAAAACGGCAAACTGCAGCGTATCTCTTTTGCAATAGGCTGTCAGCCCTTTGGGGCGTATGTTCAGTGCTCTGGCAACATCTGCTTTGGTTACAAGCTGCTGCGAAATGTGATAATTGATAAAATTCCCCACCTGTGGGTACTGATCGCCCCTGTCGAGGCTGTGTTTTTTATTGTTGTCTGTCATAATAGTCTTTTTTTAAATAGTTTATACCCAATAAAAATGATCAAACAACCCCTTTATGCACCCCTATACTCCCTAAAATCAGTACCTATACTGCTATTTATAGGATGTATAGGTACTATAAAGCAGGGGTGTTGCTACCTTAAAAGAGGGGCTATACTCCCTAAAGGAGGGATGTGTAGATCTTATTTGTAGGTGGTAAAGGGTGTTTTTTAGGGTGTACTAGTACCCTAAAGCACCCCTATTGGTACTAGAAAAGAAGCCCTATAGGTCGTTTTTTGATTCACTATTTCGGTAAAAAAAGCCCCATAGCATAATGGGGCCAGTTTAGCATGGCAACGGTTGTTATTGCACGGGTGCAGGAGGTGCTGCAGTAGTTGCTGTACTGCTGCTATTGCTTGGGAAACGTTTTTTGAGCTGATCGACTATGCTGTCGGCTCCAAGAACTCCGGCATCGGCTGCCGAGCCAAAGGATTTATACAGTGCCAGCGCCACACTATAGGCCTCACTGCCTGCCAGCATTTTAGTGTCTTCAATGCGCTCACAAAGCTGGTTTGCCAATCCCGAGATTTCATCCAGTTGGTTGAAAAGCGTTAAATCACTTTGCATATTCGCCACCGAAAGATAGGACGGAACTAGTGTGGGGTTGTTTACCGCCGCATTAATGGCATCTTCGGTAAACGCCTTGTTGCTTACATCAATAGAATTTAATGATTTTCTCTCATCGGCAGTTAGACCCACAAGAAAAGGAAGATTGGTTAGAATAGTTTGGAAAGCGGCTTTGACTGCCGTTACCTGTGCTGCCGCAGCAGTTGCGTTTACGCGATTGTTAAGCAAATTTGACATAAATGGTTGTTTTAATGGTTATTGCAATAATAGATTGCAAAACCAAAGCTAAACTATTCTTGCTTTTTTTGCATAGCGTTTTTCTTTCTTTATTTCTATATTTTGTTAAAAATATAAGTAAAGCGCTACTGTATTGTTTTAAAGTTGTGGGGTTTTTTGTCATTGATATAAGGGTGTAAAGATCTCCTTAAACTTGGATTTTGCAGACTGGTTCATACGCCTATTTCGCAATTCAATTCCCTAATCTTTGTCATCTCGAAGAACGAGGGATCGCCGCCAGAAGTTCGATATTGCATTTTGCTGTCAAAAGAGTTTAAAAAAACGGAGCTGCATTTTAAAAGCTAATGCCTCGGAATGGTTGAAATCAAATGATGAAATCGTATCTTTAATGAAATAAAAATTATTAAATCAGAATGTAAATGAAAGGAAGAATTCAAACGCCCAACGAAGAATTAGCAAATGGAATTTCTCATATTCTTGGAATACTATTTTGTTTGACCGCAATGCCGTTTCTTATTGCCAAAGCAAGCGAACAGCACAATTTAATTACCGAATCCTCCGTTATTATTTTTGGAATAGGAATGTTACTTGTGTATTCGTTTTCATCTTTATACCATTTGACGCAAAGAGAGAAAACAAAAGAGCTGTTTAAAATTGCAGACCACATCAGTATCTATTACCTCATTGCGGGGACTTACTCGCCATTGATGGTTATTTATTTGAAAAAAGAAACGGCTTTAGTTTTTCTTGGAATAATGTGGTTAATAGTTTTGTTGGGCACTTTTTTTAAGATTTTTTATGTTAATCGATTTAAGATTGTTGCAGTTGTGTTTTATTTGCTGATGGGCTGGATGATCGTTTTTGTGATAAAGCCTTTGTGGGGAGTTATCCCTTTGTCAGTATTTTTATGGATTCTTGCCGGCGGATTGAGTTATACAGTTGGAGTTTATTTTTATATAAGAGGAGATAGAAATTATTTTCATACTATTTGGCATTTCTTTGTGCTTTTGGGAACAGTATTTCATTATGTGGCGATTCTGGAAAGTTTGTGAATGTAAATAAAAGGCTAATATTAACGATGAAAGGGATGGAATTTTTATTTTCTTAAGAATTTTAGCAAGATTTTAGTTTTGATTTCTAACTTAATCAGCTATATTTGTAATTCTTCAAAGATTTTTTTTTGAAACACAAAAACACAGCAAATAATAACCCCCCTCAAAAAAATGCGTGTTTTATAAAAATGAGGAATAAATGAAAAAGAATGAAGTATTTCAGATTAGTTGTTTTAGCGTTTTTTTTATGCAGTATCAATGTTTTTTCACAAGACAATAACATAAAACATTCCATAGTAAGAGGAGAAACAATTTCTAGTATTGCCCAAAAATACAATGTTTCAATCGCTTCTGTTTATAAGCTAAATCCAAAAGCTAAAAAAACATTACAGCTTAATCAGGTTTTGCTGATTCCAAATTCTGAAACAAAAAGCATAAGTGGCTCAGCAGTTGCCGATTCCGAAAAGACAACAGAAATCAATCACCAAGTATTACCCAAAGAAACATTATACGGAATTACCAAACAATTCAAAACTACTGAAGAATTGCTTTATAAAGCTAATCCTCAATTAGAAAAAGAAGGGTTGAAAATAGGCCAGACGATTATTATCCCATCGAGTCTGACTCAAAAAGAAATCGCATATTTATCAAATTCAAAGAATCAAGAGATTGTTGTGACAGCTGTAGAAAAAGCAGCTTCTTTGTCACATGAAGTGAAACCTAAAGAGTCTTTATATGTTATTGCAAAGATGTACGGTATTTCATTAAAAGAATTGCAGCATGCCAATCCAAAAATCGGAAAGAAAGGATTGAGCATTGGACAGACGATTACGATTCCAAATAATGGAAAGAAATCCGAAAATGAAGCTGTTGCTGAAGAGAAAAAGCCCGAAGCAAAAGAAGTTCCAGTAGTGGAAAGTAAAGAGTCTGCTGTTGCAGCTGCAGAAAGCGGAACTAACGAGAAAGCAGAAAATACAGATTCTCCAATTGCAGCTTCTGAAATTATTCATGAAGTTTTACCCAAAGAAACTAAATACGGAATTGCTAAGAAGTATGGTATTACTGTTGCGGTTTTAGAAAAACAAAATCCAGTGATTCAGCAAAAATTATTGGTCGGTTCAAAGCTTAGTATACAAATACCCGATAATACGCTTATACAGCCAAGTAAAGTGGAAATTGCAGAATCTCAAACTGTAAAAACTAAGGACACCCTAAATGATGCATCATTAAGTATTGCAAATGTAGATTTGATAAATCAAATAATCCAGTCTGCATCAGATAAAATAGGAACCAGATATAGAAGCGGTGGCACTACGATTGCCGGATTTGACTGTTCAGGTTTCATGTATTCTACTTTTGGAGCATTTGACATAAAATTGCCAAGATCGTCTATTGAACAATCTGCTATCGGTGAAAAAATTGATGATGTGAATGCACAAAAAGGAGATTTGATTTTCTTTAAAACTAACGGAAGACACCATATTAATCATGTAGGAATGGTTGTTGAAGTGGCTGATGGAGAAATAAAATTTATTCATTCTTCTACTCATTCAGGAGTTATTATTTCTTCTACCAAAGAGCCTTATTATGAGCGTAACTTTGCTCAAATAAATCGCGTTGTAAAATAATATTTTAAATATAAAATAAAACTCCTAAGAAAATTAGGAGTTTTTAGTTTTAGAAAAATAATCTTTTTTACCGAAATAAATTCCCAAATATTATGATTTCAGTTACTTTTTTGATGCCATAATATATCCAAATAATCCATGCTCTTCGTCATCGGGACCAGCTGTGAAATAAAGTCTGTTGCGAGATGCCTCATAAGCAGTGTTTTCTTGAGGAGGGTATGAAATTTGCCATAATCCTTCAATTTCCAATGGGGAACCATTTTTTTGGAATTGGCCAATAAATTTTCCCTTGCCGTCATAGGCATTAATGCGTCCGTCTCCAAAATTTCCTATTAGGATTGTTTCTTGTGACGGAGGCGAATCTGGAGTTGTTTCAAATCCAACGGTAAATTTCATAAGTTCAATTCCCCAAGGAGAATTAAGAGTTCCCTCTGAAGCAAATCGTTGAATAAGTTGACCACCAGTATCGAAGATATTTACATAACCGTTGCCAGGACCAGCCTCATCATCTTTATTGTCTGGAGCCAGTTGTTTGGCGTAGGTAACAAATAGTTTATCTCCGATTTTTTTGATGTTAAACGGTGCAAATCCGGCTGGAATTGTGGCGTCCATAAACATATTATTTCCAACGAAATTAAAATTTTGGTCGAACATATCCACTTTCCCGTTGTGAAAATCGGTTGCATAAAGAAACCATGCACCATTGTTATTTACTAGTTCAACACCTTTATAGACTGCTCCTTCTGCCGATCTGTCGGCAACTGTTATAGCAGCATTTCCATTAGACCATGCGGCTACAGTTCCGTTTTCGGTAACAAAAATAAAACGGCTCACTCTTCCATTCGATGGGATGACAAAGGAGGTTGTTGAATTGAAAACTTGCCCTGTAGGATTAGCTAAGCCAGTTCCAAACGGTACTGTAACAGGAGCGCGAAGAGTGTTTCCGTTCTGGTCATAAATAGTGGATACTCCGGTCTCTGCTGCTGAAACCCATACACCGCCACCAGTTGAAAATGCAATACCCCATGCATTCACAAGATTTGCGTCAATCATTTGTGCATTGTATCCCTCAACATCTGAGACTAGATTTACTTGAGTGTAATTGATGTTGGTTTTGAATTTTTTCCCAGTACCATTTGTATTTATTTCGGAATCCATATTGGACTCATAATTCTCGCATCCTGAAAATGCTAGAAACGACATAAATGTAATCAAGGCAGCGTAAATTCGATTTTTGGAATTTATACCTACTTTGAGATCGCTTTTGGATAGTTTGTTTTCCATGTCATTGTTTTTTAGATGTTTATAAATTATTTTTGATACTAATCCTTATTAATGAAAAATTTTATTTTGGAGTGTACCTTTTATAAAGCATTAGTGCATGGAACCGTATTGTATTTCACTACAAGGAATTTAAACCTTACTCTTTTATCAATTCTTAAAGAATGATTAGAGAATTCTGATAATAATATGTAAATTTCTTTTGTTAACTAAGCTTGATTTGGGGTTTTTCAAGAGTCTTTTTGTCTTCTGCTATTTCAGGATAGCATCTGTTGAGATGGCAAATTTCAGGTTGAGTTTGTTTTTGCTCAGTCCAGTTTTTATTTTGGTTTTAAAATAACCAAAAAAGGAACATAAATTTACGAAATAATTTCAATAAACAAGAATTAAGTTATTTGTTTTCAATTAATTACTTGTTGTTTGAAGCGTTTTTATTTTTTTATGTCAGAATTGTTTTAATTGATAAATGTTTTGTTTCTCAAGTAGATTTTTAGAATTTCATCTTTTTCTCAATATTAGTCAGTTTATAAAAAAAGTATATCTTTAGCCAACCAAAACTAAACCAATAAAAATGGAAGAAAACAAACCAGGAGAATTTAAAAGAGAACTCGGATTACTAGACGGAACGATGCTTGTTGTAGGGTCGATGATAGGTTCTGGAATATTTATTGTGAGTGCCGATATTGCCAGACAAGTAGGGTCGGCAGGTTGGTTAGTGTTAATATGGCTTATTTCAGGCTTAATTACAATGATTGCCGCAGTGAGTTACGGAGAATTGAGTGCAATGTTTCCAAATGCTGGAGGACAATATGTTTATCTAAAAGAAGCTTATAATAAACTAATTGCGTTCTTGTATGGCTGGAGTTTCTTTGCGGTTATTCAAACCGGAACAATTGCAGCCGTTGGTGTTGGATTTTCCAAATTTGCCGCTTATTTATACCCGCCTTTAAGTGATGAAAATGTGCTATATGAGTTGGGAGCTTTTAAATTAAATGCTGCTCAAATCGTTTCTATAATCACTATTGTCTTATTGACTTACATTAATAGCCGTGGAGTAAAGAACAGTAAAATTCTTCAAACGGTTTTGACTATAATTAAAATTTTATCACTGTTTGGATTGATTGTCTTTGGATTTATATTAGCAGCAAAAGCTGATATTTGGAATGCCAACTGGACTGATGCCTGGAGTTCTAAAGCATTTGATACTGAAAGCGGGTCATGGAGTTCTATTGGCGGGACAGCTTTATTAACTGGTATTTCCGCTGCAATGGTCGGCTCTTTATTTTCAAGTGATGCTTGGGTTGGAGTTACCTTTATTGCAGGAGAAATTAAAAATCCAAAACGAAATGTAGGTTTGAGTTTGTTTTTGGGCACATTCATAGTAACGATCATTTATATTTTGACGAACTTAATGTATCTAGCTGTAATTCCGATGCAGGAAATTGCTACGGCAAAATCAGACAGGGTAGCGGTAGTCGCTTCGCAATATACTTTTGGTGACATGGGGACGATTATCATTGCGTTAATGATTATGATTTCGACTTTTGCCTGTAACAACGGATTGATTATGGCTGGTGCTAGAGTGTATTATACGATGGCCAAAGATGGTTTGTTTTTAAAGAAAGCGGCTTCTCTTAATGATGCCGGTGTACCAGCTTGGGCTTTGTGGGTTCAGTGTGTTTGGGCTTCGGCATTGTGTTTGACTGGAAAGTATGGCGATTTATTGGATTTTGTAATTATCATCGTCTTGATTTTTTATATACTTACCATTTACGGAATTTTTATTTTAAGAAAGAAAATGCCGGGAGCGGAGAGACCTTACAAAGCTTTTGGTTACCCATTTTTGCCACTTGTGTATATTGTTGTAGCGGTTGCAATTTGTGTTGGATTGTTGCTTACTAAGTTTTCTACTTGCGGATGGGGAGTATTGATAATGCTTACAGGGATTCCGGTTTATTATTTGTCAAAACCAAAGGAAGAATAGTTGTCGGTTTTCAGTTTTTGGTTGTCTAAATTGAATAGAATTACTTTTAAACTAAAACTCCATTTTCTTGAGGAGTACAACGGAGTTTTCTGTTTTTGATTATTTGAGAAATAAATGTAAATTTGTAATAGTTTATAAAACAATACCAATGGGAACTGTTAAAACTAATATAGGAAGTCTTGATTTAAAAAGAAGGTACACTTATGCCGATTATTTACTTTGGGAATTTAAAGAAAGAGTTGAGCTTATAAAAGGAAAAGTTTTCAAAATGAGTCCAGCTCCAAGTACTTCACATCAAAATATTTTGATGAATTTGACTAGAGCCTTGGATAAAGTTTTCTACAAAACAGATTGTAAAATGTTTTTTGCTCCTTTTGATGTTCGTCTTGTAAATTTTAAAAAAAGTACTGATGATAGTCAAGTAATTACTGTGGTTCAGCCAGATTTATGTGTTATTTGCGACAAATCAAAAGTGGATGAAAAGGGATGTTTAGGTTCTCCGGATTTAATGATTGAGGTTTTGTCTCCTGGGAATTCTAAAAAGGAAATAGATATAAAATTTGACTTATATGAAGAAAATGGAGTTAAGGAATATTGGATCGTAAATCCAGTTTCTAAAAGCGTAGCCATTTATGTCTTGCAAGGTGATAAATACATTGGGTTAAAACCACTTATTGAAGGAAGTAAATTAGAAAGTCCTACTTTTCCTAATTTAAAATTTCCTGTAAAAAAAGTATTTGAAATTTTGTAAAAAATATTTTCAGGAATAAGCTATTTAAGTTTATTTTTTAAAGGTTAAACTAAAATCCGTCTAATTCTAGACGGATTTTAGTTTTTATAAAACAGAAAACCCGTTTTGATGAACAAAACGGGTTTTTCTAGTGTAGTAAGCACTTATTTAATATTAGCAAACTGCGTCTTCTAATACTAACTCTTCATTAAAAGGAAGATTCCAAGCTTCGGCTACTCCTTTGTAAAGGATTTTTCCGTTGGCAATATTTAATCCTTTTTTTAATTCTTCGTTTTCAGCACAAGCTTTTTGCCATCCTTTGTTTGCCAATTGCAGAGCATAAGGCAAGGTAGCATTAGTAAGCGCTAATGTAGAAGTATAGGGTACTGCACCCGGCATATTTGCCACGCAGTAGTGTACGATATCGTCAATGATGAATGTTGGGTTTTCGTGAGTAGTAGGAGTACAAGTTTCGATACAGCCTCCTTGATCTACAGCTACGTCAACAAGAACTGTTCCTGCACGCATAGATTTTAGCATATCACGTTTAATCAAGTGTGGTGCTTTTGCACCTGGAATTAATACAGCTCCAATAATCAAATCAGTTTCTGTAATTGCTTTTCTGATATTATAGTCGTTAGACATTTGAGTCGTAACGTTAGCTGGCATAATATCATCCAATTGGCGTAAACGTGGCAAACTTACATCCATAATAGTTACTTGAGCTCCTAATCCTGCAGCCATTTTTGCTGCTTGAGTTCCTACGATTCCGCCACCAAGCACTAATACTTTTGCAGGAGGAACACCTGGAACACCGCCAAGAAGAATTCCTCTTCCTTTTAATGGTTTTTCTAAGTATTTTGCGCCTTCTTGAATCGACATACGTCCTGCCACTTCAGACATAGGAACTAATAATGGCAAGCTGCGATCTGTTTTTTCAACAGTTTCGTATGCCAAACAGATTGCTTGACGCTCAATCATTGCGTGAGTCAATGGCTCTGATGATGCGAAGTGGAAGTATGTGAAAAGTAATTGATCTTTTTTAATAAGAGGGTATTCTGAAGCGATTGGCTCTTTTACTTTGATAATCATTTCGGCAATACTGTAAACCTCTTCAATAGTTGGTAAGATTACAGCTCCGGCAGCAGCATATTCTTCGTCGGCAAAACCGCTTCCTTCACCTGCAGTTGCTTGAACATAAACACTATGACCGTTATTTTTCATCTCAGCAACACCTGCTGGAGTTAGAGCAACACGATTTTCGTTATTCTTAATTTCTTTTGGTACACCGATTATCATAACTGTTGTATTTAGTGATTGATTAAAAATTGAAATACAAATTTAGGAGATAAAGAAAAATTTTGTTCTTTGTAAATGAAAATAGGAAAATATTATTTTTATTTAGTATTTTTACATGAAATAATTCTTTATTTAGCTCATTTTTGATTTTAAAAAAGAAAATTAATCGGATTCGTTTGTTATAAATCACTTTTACTTACTCCTTTTTTGTTATGAATTTAGATGAAAATGACAGAAAAATATTGCGTCTCCTGCAGGAAGATGCTCATTTGACTTTAAAAGATATTTCGAATAAAATAAATCTTTCGCTGACTCCTGTTCATGATAGGGTTAAACGTCTTGAAAAAGAGGGAATTATTGAGCGTTATGTTTCCATTTTGAACAAGAAAAAACTAGGCAAAAACCTCACTGTTTATTGTCAGGTGACCTTGGTGAAACAGACTTTTGATATTTCGGACAGCTTTAATCAGGCTATTTTAAATCTGCCAGAAGTAGTAGAATGTAATTTTGTTTCTGGAAGTTTTGATTATATGCTCAAGATTGTATTGCCAGATATGGAAAGCTACCATCATTTTCACCAAATGAAATTGTCGATTTTGCCTGAGGTATCTTTGATTAACAGTTTTTTTATTATTTCGGAAGTGAAAAGTACAACGGTTTTGCCTATCTAAAAAAAGAAAGTTTGGTTGGAATGAAGTTTTAGTTTTTTGAGATTTTTTTTAGCAAACGAACATTAGTCGAAGAAATTATAATTTTGCTAATCTTTTATTTTAATCGTTCAAGTTGCCCTTTACGCTTCACTATGTTTTTATAATCCCATTGAATTTCTTTTGATTTTTTAAGCCAACGAGACAAATCGGTCTGATTGATTTGATCGGCAGAAGTATAGCGAATATCAGCTGCTTTAAATTTTCCTTCTTTTTTAAGCTTTTCTTCTTCAAAAGTTTGGCCGCTCCAAAATAAAAGCCGTACACTGTCCTTGAGTTTGCCGTAGCCTACAATTGGATTACCGTCCAAAAACCAAACAGGAATGGCGTGCCAAATTTTGTTTTCGGCTTCGGTTAGTTCACTGTCAATAGTTGTTGCGAGCAGGTCACAAATTGTTTTGTCAGCTTCAGTTTGTTTGTCGTTATATGTTTGTATTTCTGGGTTCATTTTTTTATAAAATATAATACAATTAGTACGTATAATATAGTCCAACGTTTTTAAAACCGAAAGTTTTTATTAAAAAAGCTTTCGATTTTAAAATGTCTTTAATAAGAAGATAGAGTTTAAATTGGTTTTGTCACAACTCCATTATTTAATAGTTATTGCAACATTTGTTCACGGATATATTTTACAGGTGAACTGCCAAAACTTAAGAACTTTTCATGGAAATCTTTTAAGCTGTATTTGTTGCCCATCTTCTTTTGAAAATCATTTCTAAGTTGTTGAATGGCTGTCGCACCGCTATAATAAGAGCAAAGCTGTACTTGTGAAACTGTTGCGCGATGGTATTTTTCTTCAACTTGTTGGTCGGTTTGGAAACATTCTTTGGATAATAGTTTTAGAATATCTTTTTTTGGTTTGTTCAAACATTGAATATCATAATCGATAATAACGTTACCTAGTTCACGAAGCTTCCAAACTCCCAATGCCAATTCAATTTCCGGTTCATGATTCCCCCAGCCTTCATCAATCATCATGGTTTCACAATAGACTGCCCAACCTTCGATCATGGCACCATTTTGGAAAACGGAACGCAATACATCTGGCGATTTTTTGTTGTTGTAAATTCCTTGTAGGCAATGTCCTGGAACTGCTTCATGTATAGATAATATTTGTGAAGAATAGGTATTGGTTTCACGCAAAGCACTTTCGGCTTTAGCTGGTGTGTATTGGGTTAGGTCGTCTATATTGAAATAAGTTGTTCCTTTTTTTTGGTAAGGTGGAATAAATTCAGCATTTGCCAAAGCAAAACCTCTGGCATATTCAGGCATATATCTAACCTTGATAGGTGGAAAAACAGTGTCAAAATCAAATAAATTTTTTTCAATGATGAACTTTTTCAATTGAGTTACTTGACCTTTGAGTGATTTGTAGAAATTAGCAGGAGTAGGATGGTTGAGTTGTATTTTGCTTAAAACCAATCGTATCACTTCTAAACTGTCTTTTGGTTTGGCTTGAGTTGGATAATATTTTGTCCACACTTTGCTTGCAATAACATACATTTTACCGTGATAAATTTTTTTATCTGCAACTGCTTTGGTGTAAATTTGTTCTGGAGTAAAATTAGTTGCTAAATCATATTTAAATTTTTCGGCAAACAGTTTTTTACCGATTCGATAATCTTTGAATTTAAAATTCTTATTGGCATCAATTTTTTCTAAACCACTTACATAATCATTCATGGCGGTGGTTGCTTTGATGATGTTTTTTTGCAAACTTTCTTTTTCGGTTGCAGTCAAATGAGAAGCTGTTATAGAATCAGTAAGTGATTTGCCGAATACTCCTAAACCACCTTTGTTTTGATTGATAGCCATTTCCAAATGCTCTTTGGTAGGTTGCTTTAAGTTCTCTAATGCCACTTTGTAAAAAGCATCAGAGTTTTCCAAATACTTGGTTAATATTTTTAAACGCTTATCTAATGGTGCATACGGTTGGTTAATGATGTAATCGCAAGAGCCACTAATATTATAGACAGAAGCATCCCATTCTTGCTGTTTAAAAACGGTAGTGTACCAAATATCGCTTTCCAGTTGATTTTTGATGATATTGCTGCTGATTTTATTGTTATTGCTCAGTTGGTCATAATTCAAAGCTTCTAAATCGGTTAGCCATTTTTTTGAGAAAGCAACATTATCAGCAAAAGCTGCGGCATTGGGCACAACTAATTTATCATAATATTTGCCATAACCTACAGCTATAGAACCTGAAGGATACTGTTTCCAATAAGCGTCTAAAAAGTTTGTTTCAAAAGCCGCAAAGCTTTTGTCTGTATTATTTTTGTTGTCTTTTTTGTTTGAATTGCAGCTAACGAGAGTAATAGTAAGCAAAACAAGAGCGAATTTGGTAAATGCTTTTTTCATGGGCTTGATTGGTTTAATCTGTTTTAAAATTCAATTACAGTTGATTGTATTTTTCTTTAAATTTTTTGTTTAAAGCGCTTTGATGTGTCTCTAAACTGATTGTTCTGCCTTGAATGAATGCGTATGTTAATTTATTGGTTCTCATATCTAATGCATCCCCTTCTGAAATGAATAAAGTTGCGTCTTTACCTAATTCCAAAGTTCCGCAAAAAGTATCAATTCCTAATATTTTTGCAGTATTTGATGTTATTAATTGTAACGCTATTTCTTTATCCAAACCATAGGCAGCACATGTACCAGCAAGAAAAGGTAAATTTCTGGTATTCATTCTTTCGTGATCGCCACTGTTTTCTAAACCAACCAAAATTCCTTTATCTGTTAATATTTTTGCTAATTTATACGGTAAGTCAATATCATTATCGGCTCTTTCCGGCATATCATGGACGCGCCTTAAAAGCACACCAATGTTGTTTTTTTTGAGTAAATCACTGGTTTTATAAGCTTCATAACCGCCCACAATAACTACTTTGGGAATTCCATTGTTTTTTGCTAATTGAACCGCATCAATGATTTGTTTTTCTTCATTTGCGTGAACATATAAAGTTTGACTACCATCAAATAGGCCTTTTGTAGCTTCTGAAATTTGATTTTTTTCTTTAGGTGTATCTAAAGAGTATGCTTTCGAATTTGATAAAAAAGAATTAATTTCTTCTATTTGATTTTTATAATCTTTGTTAGGTTCACTAGCTCCGGGTTCAAACCAGCTACCCTTTTTTTTATAGCTTGAAGGAAATTCCAGATGTATTCCATCATTTTCTTTTAGTATGGCATCATTCCAACTCCAGGCATCCAGTTGAACAATCGATGAAGTGCCTGAAATACGTCCTCCCCTTGGTGTAATTTGAGCTATCAAGATACCATTTGGGCGAACAGTTTCAATCACTTTTGATTCAGAATTGTAGGCAATAATACTTCTAATGTGAGGATTAAAGAGACCAATTTCATCTTCATCATCGGATGATTTTACCGCATCAATTTCGACCAGTCCTAAAGTAGAGTTGGGGGCAATAAATCCTGGATAAATATGTTTTCCACTGGCGTCAATAGTAGTATCATAAGCATCTTTTGCCAAGCGAATTGTGGCAGCATCGGCAACTAAAATTAGTTTTCCGTCTTTGAAACCTATTGCACTGTTTTCTATGATTTTTCCATTACCTAAATGGGCGGTTGCATTAAGTATTAATACTGATTTGGTTTGTTTTTGTGCTGGAATTTGTTGTGCTTTTGTGGTTATTGATATAAGAAATACCAATAGTACGATCACTTTATTTATATGTGTCATCTTCATTTTTTTATTGTTCTAATGTATCACAATCGTATAATTTTTTATCTGTCTTTTTCGGCTCTTGAGTACTCATTCCTTTGTTTTTTTCCAATAGTAATTGAGCAATTAATTCGTTTCTCTCATTGGTATTTGCAATACGTTGGGCTTCGTCTTTTTGCAAATCATAATAGACAACACCTTCAATGATTGTTTTTTCAGCTTTGGCATAAATCGAAAGAGGATTGTTGTTCCATAGTACAATATCAGCATCTTTGCCGATTTTAATACTTCCGATTTTGTCATCCAGATGCAATAATTTGGCAGGATTCAAAGTGACAAATTTCCAGGCTTCTTCCTCAGAGATATTGCCATATTTAACGGCTTTGGCGGCTTCTTGATTCAATCGTCTTGACATTTCAGCATCATCAGAGTTATAGGCAACAATTATCCCTTGATTGTGAAGAATTGGTCCATTATAAGGAATGGCATCGTTTACTTCAAATTTATAAGCCCACCAGTCTGCAAAAGTAGAAGCTCCCACACCATGTTCTTTCATTTTATCTGCAACTTTATATCCTTCTAAAATATGTGTAAAAGTATTTATTCTAAAATTAAATTTTTCTGCTACCTGCATCAACATTAGAATCTCGGATTCTACATAGGAATGACAAGTCACAAAGCGTTCTTTGTTTAAAATTTCGACTAGAGTTTGCATTTCTAAGTCAACTCTAGGTGCTTTGTTCATGTCTTTTTTAGAATTTGCATTGTAACTTTTCCATGAAGCTTCATATTCTCTGGCTCTTTGAAAGTAGTCAGTAAAAACTTGTTCTACACCCATTCTTGATTGAGGGAAACGGGTTGGATTGTCAATTCGCCAATTAGATTGTTTTACATTTTCTCCCAAAGCAAATTTGATAAATTTTGGTTGGTCTTTGTACAGCATTTCATCTGGAGATAATCCCCATTTCCATTTTACGATAGCTGAGCGGCCTCCAATAGGATTTGCAGAACCGTGCAATAATTGAGAAGTGGTAACTCCTCCGGCTAAATCTCTGTAAATATTTATGTCTTCAGAGTTTACGACATCCTGGACGGTAACTTCGGCAGTTGAGTTTTGGCCTGCCTCATTTACACCTGCTGAAATGGCAATATGTGAATGTTCGTCTATAATTCCTGAGGTTAAATGTTTGCCTTTTGCATCTATTGTTGTTGCCGAAGCATCGAATAAATTTTTTCCAATGGCGACTATTTTTCCATTCTTGATTAACACATCGGTTTCTTCAAGGATTCCCTCTTTTTCATTAGTCCAAACTGTGGCTTTTTTGAATAGTAAAGTCTGTTGTGTTGGTTTTTGTAAATTTCCAAATGCTATATTAGGATAAGTAACAGGAATAATAAGATTTGGTTTGTCCACTTTTGCTGAATCTTTTTTAATAACAAAAGGAGCTATTTTTACTGCAGACCAAGTGCTTTCATTACCATTTGCTAAAATTACTTTACCAGATAATACAGTAGTATTCTCGATAAACCCAGTTAGTTGAGTAAAACTTGGATTGATAGTGTCTTTTGATTTTATTAAGCCTGTTATCCAATTGTTTGTTACTGTAAGTTTTGAATTTACTTTCTTAGCATCAATAGTTTTAATTTCAGATTTTGGTTCAGCTAACTCACCTTCAATATTAAGTTTGTATTTTTCATTGGCAATGGTTAGATCATATTCTCCACGAATGTCGTTAGGGACAATTTCGGCTACAATAAATTTTGTACCCTGTACCCAATTTTCATAAACAATAGTTTTTTCTTCAAATAATTCTCCGGAAGTGATGATGAAATTGGCTTGGCTTCCATTTTTTAAACTGCCTATTTCATCATTTTTTCCTAATAAAGAGGCAGGAATAGTGGTTAGGGATTCTAATGCTTTTGTCTTATCTAAACCATATTTTATGGCTTTCAATATGTTGGGTCTAAAATCTTCCGTCTTTTTTAATTTGTCGGTGGTTATAGCAAATACAATACCGTTGTCTGATAATATTTTTAGGTTAGTAGGTGCTTGATTCCAAAAGCGGAAATCGCTTAATTCCATTTGATTGGCTAAGTACGGATTGGATACATCATATGCTTCAGGGAAATTGATAGGTATAATGAATTTCGAGCCTGTTTTCTTGATTTCGTCAATTCTTTCAAACTCATTTCCAGATCCTTTCAGAATATAATTGATTCCAAATTCTTTTCCTATTTTAGAAGCCCGAAGACTGTTTAGTTTATCTCCAGCATCAAAAATCTGAACCAATTTTTGATTCTCAATCATTGCTTCAAGAGACAAATCTTTGGTAGTTGAATTTCCTTTTTTATACCAATTCATGTCCAGATACATTTGACGTAACAATGCCATACTTCCCATTAATGAAGTTGGGTAGGCTTGATTGGTTAAAGCACTTTTTGTAAAAGCAAGCTGGTTGCTTATTTTGTTTGATATTACACGATTGATGCTTATTGTGTTGTTTAAAGCAATTAAGGCCCCAGATCCTTGGGCAATTCCATCAGGGAAATGGGTAAGCACGACTCCAAAACCTGCTTTCAATAATTCTTCGGCTTTAGACTGGTCATATTTATAAGTGTCATATGCATTTACTTCAGAGCGAATACTTTCATTCCAATAGTAACCAACTCTTTTGGTATTATACAAAGGACCATCGTCATTATTGAGATTTCTTTTTGGTTTATCAATACCGAAATTAGTATAGATATCTATAAAGGAAGGATAAATAAATTTTCCATTAAGATCGATAATTGTAGAATTTTTCGGAATAGTAAGAGCAATTCCAGTTCCAATAACCTTTCCATTTTGAATTAACAACGTTCCTTTTTCAATGATTTGAGTTGGGGAAATGTAAATTTTGGCGTTAGTAAAAGCTATGTAATTGTTGTTCTTGTTTTGTACGCTTTCACTGTTTGGAAAATAATCCTGAGCATGCATTTTGGGTAAAAACACACTCAAAAATAATAATAGTAGGGTTCTTTTCATTTCGATTTGGTTTAGGTAAACTAAATTAGAATATTTATTTGATTAATCTTAAAAAAATGCTGAAATAACACGTATTTATTTGTGTTTTAACACTTGTTTTGTGTGTTGTAGTGATTAATCAATAATAGAATTGTTTTTTTTAAGATTAGGGATGCTAACTTAGAATTAGCGTAGAAACTTGTTTAAAATGGATTAAACATTCTCAAGTTAGGGCTTATGCGTGCAAGTGAAATAACTCTTTTTGTAGAGATGGAGGCACGCCCCAATTACTTATTTGAAGAGACAAAAAAAAACCGCCAAGTTGCTGTAACGAGGCGGTTTTTATGCATTCAGGCTGGGGCAATTTATTATCTAAAAAACTAAAATTAAAACTAAAAGAGCATTTCCCAGCCCGTAAATCGCGCTGTTAATAGTAGGTAAAACGTCTTACTTTGGCAATGTATTTGGCAAGGCGGATTACTTGGTGGCTGTAGCCGTATTCGTTATCGTACCAAATGTATAGTACTATATTTTTTCCGTCTTTGGAAACGATTGTTGCGTTGCTGTCATAAATGGAGGGGGCTGAAGTTCCTACGATATCAGAAGATACCAATTCGTTATTTAATGAATATTTGATTTGTTCTACCAGTTCGCCTTCCAGTGCATATTTTTTCATGATGGCATTGATGGCTTCTACCGAAGTTGCCGTGTTTACTTCTAGATTCAGCACAACCAATGAGCCATTTGGAACTGGAACGCGTATCGCATTGGAGGTTAATTTGCCTTCCAATGATGGCAATGCTTTGGCCACTGCAGTGCCAGCACCTGTTTCGGTAATAACCATGTTAAGCGCAGCAGCTCTTCCACGACGGTATTTGTTGTGCATGTTATCGACCAGATTTTGATCGTTAGTGTAAGCGTGAATAGTTTCTAAGTGTCCTTTTACAACGCCCAAAGTATCTTCAATTGCTTTTAGGATTGGAGTAATAGCATTGGTAGTGCAGGAAGCAGCGGAAAAAATGTCGATCTCGTCTGGATTGTATTCTTTTTGATTCACTCCATGAACGATGTTTGGTACTCCTTTTCCTGGAGCGGTAAGCAAAACTTTGCTTGTTCCTTTTGAAACTAAATGACGGCTCAAAGCTTCTTTGGTAGTAAAAGCGCCGGTGTTATCAATGACAAGGGCATTTTCAATTCCGTAGTTGGTATAATCGATTTCTTCGGGAGTGTTTGCAGTGATGATATGAACGGTTGTGCCATTGATGATTAAGGCATTGTTTTTTGCATCGGCAACAACCGATCCTTGAAAGTCTCCGTGGATGGAATCGTAACGCAGTAAGGAAGCTCTTTTCTCTAAACTGGCAGCATCGTTTTTATCTCTAGTAACAATGGCTCTCAAACGCATTTGATCTCCTTTGCCTGTTTTGGACATTAGTTCTCGTGCCAATAAGCGTCCGATTCGGCCAAACCCATAAAGGACAACATCTTTAGGCTTAATTTCTTTAGATGATTTAGCTTTTTTTAATTTATGTAAAACAAAATGCCTAACGTCTGGATGTTTTTCGTCTTCTAGTCGGTATTCATAAGTAAGCTTACCGATGTCTAATTTTGATGGAGGCAAATCTAAAGTAAGGATAACATTGGCAATTTCTACTGAGTCTGAAACTGAAATTGGCTTGCCAACAAATTTGGCTGCGTATTCGTGCAAGTTGATAATCTCACTTACATTTCGGTCTATTAATTGATTGCGGAACAAAACCAGCTCGATGGATTTGTCATACCATAAATCGCTGATAATTTTAATTAATTCTACTCCTGAACGTCTTCTGTCGGCTTGTAACGAAACCTCTTTTTCGTATAAATCCATTTTAGTCATGATAAAAATTTGTATTGTAGCCCTGTTTTTTAATAACAAAATCGTTATTAATTGTTTTGATTTTTTAAAATTTGATGCAAAAATACTTATTTCAATCGATTTCGTAACTTTTTTTAATATTTTTTTGAATAAAAAAAGTCGGCATGCAATTACAGGCCGACTTTAGATTTAGTCTTTTAACTTTTTAGATTATGATTCGAATGATTTCTCCATTTTTATTTATCATTTCGATACGGGTACTTTGTTTTTCGTCTTTATTATTCAAAAGTTTAGAAACGGTTTCTACATTCGTTGCTTTGACATTATCAATGCTAATAATTATGTTTCCTTGTAATTCTTCACTGTATTGTGCTAAGTTTTCATTAGAAATGGATTTGATTTTTACGCCATAATCCAATTTGAATTTCTTTTTGTCGGCAGTATCAATATTTTCTAATTCGATTCCTTTGAATTCTGTAGCAAAAGATTCGTTTTTGCTCAGTATAACCGGTACAACTATGTTTTTTCCATCTCTAATAATGGTTACCTGGACTTTGTCATTTGGTCTTTTGGTGTTTACATAGCCGGAAAGATCTGCAAAAGTGGCAATATCCTGATCATCTAATTTGATGATAATGTCTCCTTTTTGCAATTTGGCTTTTTCGGCACCTGAGTTTTTGGACACTTTATTAATGTAAAAACCTTGGGTTTGCGTAACTCCCAGTTCTTTGGATGCAGTTCCGTTCAATTCTCCGCCTTCAACTCCTAAAATTCCTCTTTGAACATTTCCAAATTCCATAATGTCCTCGATAATTTTTCGGGCATTATTGGAAGGAATTGCAAAAGAGTAACCTACATAAGAACCTGTCATTGACGAAATCATAGTGTTGATTCCAATTAATTCACCACGGGTATTTACCAATGCGCCACCGCTGTTTCCTGGATTTACTGCAGCATCTGTCTGAATGAAAGACTGAATGCCTCGCGTATCTAGATTTCTGGCCTTAGCCGAAACAATTCCAGCGGTAACTGTTGATGTTAAATTGTACGGATTCCCTACAGCCAATACCCATTCGCCGACTTTTACCGAATCGGAATTGGCAAATGTGGAATACGGCAGTTTTTCGTCGGCATCAATTTTGAGTAAAGCAATATCCATTTTAGAATCGGTTCCAATAAGTTTTGCTTTGTATGTTTTTTTGTTGTTCAGCGTGATTTCAATATCCGAAGCATCTTTCACAACGTGATTATTGGTAACAATATAACCGTCTTCAGAAATAATCACTCCGGAACCTGTACCGACTTGTTCCTGTTGCTGCTGTCCGCCATAACCGTAAAAGTATTCCATGATAGGATTGGAAATGGTCCTTACCGAAACATTTTTTACGTGAACAACTGTATGGATGGCTTTGTCTGCGGCAACTGTGAAATCAACATTTTCAGCGCCTAAACTCGTTTGTCTTGCGTAGGATTCAGGGGCTAATGTCGTAATTCCGTTTTTGTTTGAAGAAAAATAACCATTGCTGTCAAATAATAATTTGTATGCGCCAAGTGTTGTTGCGCCACTTAACAAGGATACCAAGAATAATTTTGAAATTTGTTTCATTTTGCTTTTCGTTTTTATTAGTTATTTGATAACGAATTTAGCAGATTTTTTTTTCCGAACAATATGGTTTAACGCTCTTTAACAATGATTAACAATTCATTAATAGTTCGTACTTTTGTGTGATAAAAACGGTAATAAAAATGCAATTAGAATTTTATAAATATCAAGGAGCTGGAAATGATTTTGTTATGATTGACAATCGTTCCGGTTTTTTTCCGAAAGAAGATACACAACTGATCGCCCGTTTGTGTGACAGACGATTTGGAATAGGCGGAGACGGACTTATTTTGCTAGAAAATGACAGCGATACTGATTTCAAAATGGTGTATTACAACTCCGATGGAAATCAAAGTTCAATGTGCGGTAACGGCGGACGCTGTCTAGTCGCTTTCGCAAAAGATATGCAAGTGATTGAAAACGAAACTACTTTCATTGCTACCGACGGTCTGCACCATGCATCATTTGAAGATAACGGATTGGTTTCACTGCAGATGATTGATGTTCCTGCAATAGATATTAAAAAAGATTATTCGTTTCTGAATACAGGTTCTCCGCATCATGTTCAGATGGTAGAAGATTTGGAACACTATAATGTAAAAGAAAATGGAGCATCGATTCGTTACGGCGAATTATATGGTAAGCCAGGAAGCAACGTTAATTTTGTAAAAAAAATAGATGACACTACTTTCAGACTTCGCACCTACGAAAGAGGAGTCGAAGACGAAACATTGGCCTGCGGAACCGGAGCTACAGCAGTTGCAATTGCTATGAATGCGACTGGACAAACAAATGCTACAGCTATCAATGTGAATGTAGAAGGTGGAAAACTGGTTGTTTCTTTTGATAAAAACGATGGTGTTTATACCAATGTTTTCTTGAAAGGTCCCGCTGAATTTGTGTTTAAAGGAACTATAAAAGTTTAAAAGTATATCCAAAATACATAAATGAAAACATTAAAAGGCGATAATATATACATCCGAGCACTTGAACCCAATGATTTGGAGTTTATTTATGCCATTGAAAATGATCAGCGTATTTGGGAAGTGAGTAATACGCAAACTCCTTATAGCCGGTTTTTAGTAAAACAGTATTTAGAAAATGCGCATCAGGATATTTATGAAGCCAAGCAGCTGCGATTGGCGATTTGTCAAGATCAAGACTTTCCTGCTTTGGGATTAATCGATTTATTTGATTTTGATCCAAAGAATAACCGAGCTGGTATTGGGATTGTAATTCAAGACGATGCAAATAGAAATCAGAATATTGGATCCGAAGCTTTAGACCTGCTTATTCATTACTCTTTTCATAATCTTAATCTGCATCAATTATATGCAAATATTGGTTGTGAAAATGAAGCTAGTATCGCTCTTTTTACTAAATTTGGTTTTCAAAAAATAGGCATAAAGAAAGATTGGACTTTGGTAAATGGAGTTTACAAGGATGAAGCCATTTTTCAATTAATTAATAATCACACTGGCGACAGCGAACTGGCGCAGTAATTTTAAAATTTTTATATTTTGAATCTAAAGAAAATAGTATCATTAGTATCTGTTGCATTAATATCAATATTAATTGTTTACGGATTTGTTTTGATGTATCAGATTTTTAGCGGTAACACAAAATTTGCCGAAAAAGAGGTTTACGTTTATGTGCCAACTGATTCCAATTATGAGCAGGTAAAACATATTCTGGAACCGTATGTTAAGAATATAGAACGTTTCGAAATGGTAGCCGGAAAAACGAGCTATCCGGAAAATGTAAAAGCGGGACGCTTTTTGCTTAAAAACGGAATGAACAGTTACGAATTGGTCAAAGCAATGAAGTTTAATGATCCTGTGAGTTTGGCTTTTAATAATCAGGAACGGTTGGAGAATTTTGCCGGACGTGTAGGTTCTCAAATTGAACCTGATAGTTTGGAATTATTGAATACGTTTAAAGATTCTATCTTTTTGAAAGAAAACGGTTTTACCGAAGAGAATGTATTGGTTATGTTTATTCCTAATACCTATGATATTTATTGGAATACTTCGGCTGTGAAGTTTCGGGATAAAATGATTAAAGAGTACAATAATTTTTGGAACAAGGAAAGAACAGCAAAAGCAGCAGCACAAGGTCTGACTCCAATTCAAGCAACAATTTTGGCTTCGATTGTGCATAAAGAATCGGTTAAGAAAGATGAAAGGCCTAGAATTGCCGGTGTTTATTTGAACCGATTGAAATTAGAAATGCCCTTGCAGGCTGATCCAACGGTTATTTTTGCGATGAAAAAGAAGTCTAATGATTTTAATCAAGTGATAAAAAGAGTTTTTTATAATGATTTGATTATGAGACATCCTTATAACACTTATGTGAATGTTGGACTTCCTCCTGGACCAATTGCAATGCCAGATATTACGGCTCTTGAAGCAGTTTTAAATCCGGAAAAAAATAATTACATTTATTTCTGTGCCAGTGTTGACCGTTTTGGATATCATGAATTTGCAGCGACTTTGGCTGAGCATAATGTTAATGCAAAAAAATATTCGGATTGGATTAACAGTCAGGGTGTACAGCGTTAGGTTTTCATAATCCCAAGGTATGTTTTGGGAAAGCTTCAAAATTGTTCTTAAACAAACAATTTTGAAGCTTTTTTTGTTTGCTGGATAGTTTGCTTGAATTTTACCAAAAATGATGTTTTGAAAACAGATTTGCATGAGGGATGGAAATAGCATCTCCCGATTTAGAAAAACAAGGCTTTTTAGCCGTAGTTTTTGTTAATCGGGAATATAATGGACAGCCCGACCTTAGCGGTCATGCCCAATAAAAGGATGTAATAGTTGAAAATTCTTTCTTTTTCAGCTAAAACAATATCTTGAAATCAAAATTTAGTACTAATTTGTGTCTAATTTTTTGTTTTCATGACGTTTTTACTTTTTTTAAGCAGGTTAAATCTTACTTAATTAGGCCTATTTTTTACTGTTTTAGAATTTTTTTTAACTTTTTTTGAAAACCCAAACGTTCGTAAAATTAGTTACTTAGGTGCTTTTTTTGTAGTCAGTTGATAAGTTTAAAGGGTTGATTTTCAGCTTTATTTTTTTAAGTCGTATCTTTGTGCATAGAAATTTCATAACGTGACAGGTTTTGAAGAAAACTACTTTATGATAAAAAAATGGTATTTTTACACAACTTTAATTGTTGTAGTAGCTTTTTTAAGCTTAGGTTTTAAACCATCCAAATTAGAATCTACCCCATGGTTTCTAATTAACGAATCAGATGATACATCCTACTTGCTACCATCATTAAATGTGACAGATTATACCAATTCTGAAATTCCCTATACTGGAACTTTCTTTATTGGTTATAAAGAAGCAATCGGCTTCAAAGAGTCACAGGGAAAATACAGAAAAATCAATTCTCTTGGTTATTTAGGAAAATACCAATTTGGTATTGAAACTTTAAAATCTATCGGTATTCACGATAGCGCAGCTTTCATTAACAGTCCTAGAATGCAGGAAAAAGCTTTTATAGCTTTGCTGTCCAAAAATAAATGGGAACTCAGAAACATTATCGAAAGATACGAAGGAACCGTTTTGAACGGAACCCGTATTACTGAGTCAGGAATTTTGGCAGCAGCACATCTTGCAGGTGTGGGTTCTGTTAAAAAATATTTCAGATACAAAGGGAAACGCTGTTTTAGAGATGCGTATGGAACTTCATTGAGAAGTTATATGCTGCGGTTTGGAGGTTATGATACTTCTTTTATCGTAGCAGACAGTAATGCCAGCGTAGATTAATTATTTTCTTTAAATTCTCAATTAAAAAAGCGTCCGTAATTACTCATACGGACGCTTTTTAGTTTTTAAACCCAACTTCATTTTTTTTGGAGCAGAAATATTTAATTTTTTAGCCAATATTGTCCCGCTATCCGTTTCAATCTTTTGTAGAGACGGGTTTGAAACCCTCCTCTACAAAAGGATTTTCACTGCTGTCGGGGCTAAAGGAGAATATTTTTCTTTTTTATCATTATACAAAAAAAGGAAAAAGGAATACTCAAACTCAGGTTATGAAGCTGTAAATTAGTGAAGAAGCTGTTTTGCTAATTTTGATTTGCAATAAAAAAACGGTACTTCAACAGTTAGTTAAAGTACCGAATGATTGTGAAAAAATGTATCGAAAATTAAATAAGCTATTCAGAAGGGATGTTTTATCAATCAATTAAAACCTCTAATATTTTAATAGCAGCTTCACTAATTTTTGTTCCAGGACCAAAAACGGCTACTGCTCCAGCATCAAATAAAAACTGGTAATCTTGTGCAGGTATTACACCTCCAACGATGACCATAATGTCTTCTCTGCCGTATTTTTTTAATTCTTCGATTACTTGGGGAACTAATGTTTTGTGTCCAGCTGCAAGTGATGATACGCCAAGGATATGCACATCGTTTTCGACTGCTTGTTTGGCTGCTTCGGCCGGGGTTTGAAACAGCGGACCTATATCAACATCAAAACCCACATCGGCATAGCCAGTGGCAACTACTTTGGCACCGCGGTCGTGACCGTCCTGTCCCATTTTGGCGATCATTATTCTTGGTCTGCGCCCTTCTTGTTTGGCAAAAAGATCTGCCAGCTGTTTTGCTTTTTCAAAGCTTTTGTCGTCTTTCATTTCTTTGCTATACACACCGCTAAAAGATTTAATCTGTGCTTTATACCTTCCAAAAACCGTTTCCAGAGCATTGCTGATTTCGCCTAATGTACAACGGTTTCTGGCCGCTTCGACAGCTATTTCTAGTAAATTTCCCTGACCTGTTTGAGCACAGCCGGTTAATTTTTGAAGGGATGCTTGAACCTTGCCTGAATCTCGGGTTGCTTTTATTTGATCTAACTGCTCCAGTTGCTGCAGCCGAACCATTTGGTTGTCTACATCCAGAATCTGTAACGGGTCTTCTTTTTCTAAACGGTATTTGTTGACTCCAATAATAATATCCTGACCGCTGTCTATTCTGGCTTGTTTACGCGCCGCCGCTTCTTCAATCCGGATTTTAGGGATTCCGGTTTCAATGGCTTTGGTCATTCCGCCTAATTCTTCTACTTCTTCAATAAGTTTCCAAGCTTTTTCGACAATTTCATTGGTCAAGCTTTCAACATAATAACTTCCGGCCCAAGGATCTACGGTTTTGGTAATTTTGGTTTCTTCCTGCAGATAGATTTGGGTATTTCGGGCAATTCGTGCCGAGAAATCGGTAGGCAAAGCAATTGCTTCGTCCAATGCATTCGTATGTAAAGACTGTGTTCCTCCAAAAACTGCAGCCGTGGCCTCAATACAAGTGCGGGCTACATTATTGAATGGATCTTGTTCTGTTAAACTCCAGCCCGATGTTTGACAATGGGTTCTCAGTGCCAATGATTTCTCATCTTTCGGATTGAATTGTTTTAACAGTTTTGCCCAAATCATTCTTCCCGCTCTCATTTTTGCAATTTCCATGAAATGGTTCATTCCTACCGCCCAGAAAAAGGATAGGCGAGGTGCAAAATCATCTATTTTCATTCCAGTTGCCAATCCTGTTCTAATGTATTCCAATCCATCGGCAAGAGTGTAAGCCAATTCAATATCAGCTGTTGCGCCAGCTTCCTGCATGTGATATCCCGAGATAGAAATAGAATTGAATTTTGGCATTTTATTGCTTGTAAATTCAAATATATCAGCAATTATTTTCATCGAAGGGGCAGGTGGGTAGATGTAAGTATTACGTACCATAAACTCTTTCAGAATGTCATTTTGAATGGTTCCGGAAAGTTGCTCGGGCATAACGCCTTGTTCTTCTGCAGCAACAATATAAAAAGCCATAATTGGCAACACAGCACCATTCATCGTCATAGAAACCGACATTTCGTCCAATGGAATCTGGTCGAACAATACTTTCATGTCTTCAACAGAGTCTATGGCTACTCCCGCTTTTCCAACATCGCCTACTACACGGTCGTGATCTGAATCATATCCTCTATGGGTTGGCAGATCAAACGCAATTGAAAGCCCTTTTTGTCCTGCAGCAAGATTCCGTCTGTAAAAAGCATTGCTTTCTTGGGCTGTAGAAAATCCTGCATATTGACGGATTGTCCAAGGTCTGCGGACATACATTGAAGCGTAAGGACCACGCAAATTGGGAGCAAAACCAGCTGCAAAATCAAGATGTTCGAGAGTTTCGATGTCCTTTTGAGAATAGGTTTTGTGAAGCTCAATTCCTTCGGCGGTCAGGAAATTTTCAGTCTGCAGTCTGCAGTCTGCAGTCTGAAAATCCTCTTTAAGTGTTATATGCTGTAAATCTTTTCTTTTCATTTTTTTGACTTTCATCGTTTCAGTCAGAAACCAAATTGATTTTTATTGTTTATTGAAAACAGAATATTGAATGCATGAATTTTATTATTCATTTGCTAGACGCTCCTGTTCCAATTTTTCTGCCAGGCGTTTTTCAATAATTGGCGTAATCAATGTTTTTCGGGGTTTTATTTTTACAAAAGGAAACAATTCTAAATCCTGTTTCATTTTGTCATTTTTGTTAGGGTATTTGTTGGTTCCTAAAAGCGTTTCTTTTCCAGAATCGAAAAGTACTTGTTCAGCATCAGCACTTTCTTGGATTTTTCTTTTGATAATGCCATCATTCAGCTGTTTTAGGAATCCGCCTTTGGCTTCAATATCTTTAAATAATAACAGCGCTTTTTCTGCCAATTGACTGGTTAAGCTTTCAATATAATAACTGCCATCTGCCGGATTATCCACTTTGTCAAAATAACTTTCATTTTTTAGAATCAATAATTGATTTCTGGCAATTCGGTCGCCAAATTCATTGTCTTTGTGGTATAATGCATCATAAGGCAAATTTGCAATAGCATCGGCACCGCCAAGAATTGCACTCATGCATTCGGTAGTTGTGCGAAGCATATTGACATTATAATCGTATATGGTTTTGTTGCGTTTGGATGGGGTAACAAGTATTTGGCAATCTAAATTGTGATCATATTCATGAGCTATTTTTTTAAAAAGTATTCGAAAAGCTCGGAGTTTTGCAATTTCAAAGAAATAATTGGTTCCCACTGAAATTTGAAAAACAATAGGCTTGCTAATTGCATTTATTCGATTGAAATATTCATTAGCGTGAGCAAGGCTGTATGCGATTTGCTGGACCATATTTGCTCCTGCATTTTGATACAAACCGCTGTTAATACTGATGAGTGAAAGCGAAGGAGCTTCTTTGGTAAGTATATTCAGTGTTTCAAAATTGTTTTTTTCTTGTGTAGAATACCAATTTCCGTCTTTGGCCAATCGTCCTATTGGATCTAAAAGACAATAGATAGTTGCGCTTTTTTCTTTTGCAATCGCATCAATTTTTTTAACGAAATCGATTGAAATGAATTGAAAATGAAAATAAACGGCGATTTCTTCTAAAGGAAGTTTTTCTAATAATTTTGTAACGTTTATGTTTTCTTCTGGAATGGTAAAACGGAGGCTTTCGGCTCCACGATTAATGGCATCTAGGGCTTTTTCAATGGATTTATCAAGATCAAAAACAAATATATTCTGGCAAATTCTAAATTGTGAAGCTTTTGAAGAAACGGCATATTTTTTAGTAGAATCTTCTTTGTCATAAAATGGCTTCACTTTGATGTCTTCAGGAGAATTCCAGATTAAGGTTTCATTATAATCGGCTCCTTTGAGTTCAAATTGAATTTTTTGTTTCCAAAGTTTTGCAGAAACCGGGCTGAAATCATCGAATAAATTCTTGGCCATTTTTAATTGTAATTAGATTTAATATGCGTCAGGATTATTTTTTATTCACTGTATCACCGTCAAACTGGATGATATAAATATCTTCACTATCTTTTTTCATATAGTATTTTTCACGAGCATATTTTTCTATTTGCAAAGGATTTTTTAGCTGTTTGATGTTTTCTTCATCTTTCCTGATTTCTTCTTGATAATAAGTAGCATTATCCTCCAGTTCGTCAATTTGCTTGTCTAAAAAACGATGTTCAAAATAGGAGTAATTATCCAGAAAAACCATCCAGACTAAAAATGATAATGAGACCCAAACGTACTTGTTACTCAAAATTTTAAACCAATAGCTGTTTTTAAAAGGGTTCTTCATTGGGTTTTTTGCCTAATTTTAATAGAAAATTGAGATTTTGTTTCGGATTACTTTAATTTTTACCAGAAAGTAAAAATCTATTGCGTTTTAATCTGCAATAAAATTACAATAAAATTATAAAATACGCTGATTAATTACAGCACGAACCACATCGATTGCTACAGTGTTAAATTTATCATTTGGAATAATAATATCGGCAAATGCTTTTGTAGGTTCTATGAATTGTTCATGCATAGGTTTTAGGGTGCTTTGATAGCGGTTCAGAACTTCATTCATATCCCTTCCACGTTCTGCAATGTCTCTTTTCATACGACGGATTAAGCGTTCGTCAGAGTCTGTGTGAACAAATATTTTTATGTCAAAAAGGTTTCTTAATTCGGGATTGGTCAGAATTAATATGCCTTCCACAATCATTACTTTTCGCGGATGCGTAACAACGATATCATCGGTTCTGTTGTGCTGTACAAACGAATATACTGGCTGGTTGATGGTGTTTCCTGCCTTTAATTCTTTGAGATGCGCAACCAGCAGTTCAAAATCAATAGCTCTCGGATGATCAAAATTGATGTGGGAACGGTCTTCGTAACTCAGATCGTGCGTTTGTTTGTAGTAAGAGTCCTGAGCAATAATTCCAACTTCGGCTTCGGGCAGTTCATTCATGATTTGATGTACTACTGTTGTCTTTCCAGACCCTGTTCCTCCTGCGATTCCTATGATGAGCATAACTAAATTGTTTGTTTATGTTACAAAAATAGAAATAATTATATTGATATGAGAATAGTTTTTAGGTTTTGATTTTTACTGTTTTTTAAATAGTATAGTTGTTTTGTATTATTTATTGTTCTTAATCTCTAGCAGTAAAATTTATTCTATTATGAAGATATGATAGGTAATTCTATGTGTTTTGAATGAAACGGATAAACTGTTTTATGTTTTAGTTGAAAAGACTATAGATAGATTTACGGCTTTTTTATCAGGATTTATTTCCAAAACAGGTATTATACGGAGCTGCAATAAATTCAGAAGCTGTCAAATCTTTATGAAGAAGCCTAATCAGCCTTTATGATTAAAGGTTCTTTTATTTGCTGATAAAAGTTATTTAAATAGTTCTCCCATTGTTTAGCATCGGTAATTTTTCCGGCTTTATCCCAGGCGGCTCCTGTATAATAAACGATTGGAATGTTATTTTGAACGGTTGTCTTTGCTAAAAGCTGTGTGCCGTTCACAAACATATTGCTTACTGGAGTAGTTAATATTGATCCAACACCTGTTGTGCCGTCTGCGCCATGAACAGGTTCCCAATAACTCATAATGCCTTGTTGTTCGTTTAATGAAATAACACCGTTTTCGGGTCTTTTTATAATTCCAACTACTACAGGCAAGGGTTTATCGCTGTCAAAAGTATAGACATTTTCTATTTTATTAAGCTGAGAACCGGCATCCAGAGAAATGGTTTTTACAGCTTTTACTTTTATACCGCCTGCGTCCCAAGTGTCGTAGGTTAATTGAAATGCAGAGCGCAAAGGCCCGTTATCTAATATTTTCCACTGATGGTAATTTGCCGAATAGCGAATGGTATCATTTACATAAGGTGCCATATTTCCAGCTCCCAGTGTAAAACCCACGTGATAATAATCCATCCCGTCGCCATGGTCGATATGGTATTCATTTCGCTTATATCTTTCGTTGAGGATGAGTCTGTCGGTTCTTTTAACCCAAACGTCCAAACCATAGGCATTTTCGTTTGTATTTTCTAATGCTTTCCCGTAGGCACGAAAAGCGATTTGGTCATTTTCCCATGCAAAATCGTCTTTGCGTTCGGGTACATAACGGGCGTAGGTTTTCGGAGTAAAAACTTCCGGTTTTCCTTTTTGTATAAAAACCGAAACAGCTGATTTTGCTTTAACATCGAGCTGTATCAGTAAATTTTGAATTGCAGCCAGTCCATGGTGTTCTAACTGAAAAGGGATCTGTTTTTTGGTAACAGAATTAATTACCACAAAATTTACGGTATCAATTTGCGGAAAGCTGGAGATTACTTGTTCCCATGGTATAGATACTACTGTTGCTTTTCGTTCTAAAGTAGAGCTGTTTTGGATAGAAAAAGTCACTTTGCCTTGTGCCAAAATTGTCAAAGGAAGAATAATAAATGTAAAATTGAAAAAGTGTTTTATATATTTCATGATTAAAAAATTTTCTTTTGGGGCAACAGTGTTCATTTGTTTTATTTTTTAGACTTATGGAAAAACGGTATTCAAAATTGGAATCCATAAGTTTTATTTTTTATTGATCTCAGTTAAAGTTCAAAACTAAGCGCTTTAGTATTTTACTCTTGCTTCTAAAATAATTTAGACCAAATTACACAAATTTGCACAAATTAGTTAGTTCGAAATAGTATAATTTGTGGCTAATAAATAAGTGCTGTAACCTTGGAATTTTTATTTCGAAAACCAAATATGTGGACTATCATTACATCAGAGTTGTTTAGTCTATACTTTAATTTTTTTTGCGAAATTAACTAATCCAAATTTTGTTAAGACTTTATTTGAATTAATTTAAAATTACTGGTCGGCATCGTTGGATAATTTTATCTTGCACAACAGATTTGATATAACTGCTAACTAATTCGTGCTTAAATAATTTTCTTGTCCAGCTGAATTGCCAATGATGCAAAAATCTTCATGGGAGTAAAAGAAATTAGATATATAAACATTTTTTTCTTGCTCATTTTTGAATTTTAAGAATTTTAAAACGGCATAAATATCAACGTTCTGCAGTGCTTTTTTATGTTTGATATTGATATGCCCCTTCTATTTTATTGTAAAGCCCCTCATGTCTTATGTGATGTTATCTAAATTTGTAAGACCGTTTTTATTTCATTTGTTTTATTTGGAAATCCATTTCTAATAATTATTGATAAAGGTAATTTGAAATAAAATCTGGAATATTAAAGTTTAAAACCTGATTTTTTAAAAATATTTAAATGAAAAAAATTGTATTAGCGCTTGCTTTGTTTTTAAGTCTGCAAAATAGTTTTGCCCAAAGTAATGAATGGGAAAATCCTCAAATTTTAGACAGAGGAAAAGAAGCGGGCAGAAGCTCTTTTCTTTTATTTGGTAATGAAGCTGAGCTGAAAGATAATAATCCTCAAAAATCAGAATTATATCAGAGTTTGAACGGAAGCTGGAAATTCAATATTGTTAAAAATCCATCTCAAAGACCAGTAGAATTTTTTGCTGTGAATTTGGATGACACCAGCTGGAAAAACATTCAAGTGCCTTCTAACTGGGAATTGCAGGGTTATGACATTCCAATTTATACTAATATTACGTATCCATTTCCTAAAAATCCTCCTTTCATAAATGGCGATTATAACCCTGTTGGAACTTACAGACGCACTTTTGCAGTAGCAGATTCATGGAAAGACAAAGAAATTATACTTCATTTTGCTTCTATTTCAGGTTATGCCAGAGTATTCCTGAACGGAAAAGAAGGGGGGATGACAAAGGCATCTAAAACGCCAGCCGAATTTAATATTACTTCTTTATTGCAAAAAGGAAATAACCTAATTGCTGTGCAGGTATTTCGATGGCATGACGGAAGTTACTTGGAAGATCAGGATTTTTGGAGATTAAGCGGTATCGAGCGAGATGTTTATCTGCAGGCAATGCCTAAAATTGCAGTTTGGGATTATTTTGTAAAGAGCGAATTAGACGGTCAATATAGAAATGGGATTTTTAATCTGGATGTTACTTTAAAATATTTCGAAAACAATAAAATTAAAAATCCGGCTGTCAAAGTTGAATTGTTTGACAATGAAGGAAAAACAGTTTATTCTGAAAGTAAAAAAGTAAGTCCTAAAGAGCAAAAAATCAGCTTTGCCAAAACAATTGAAAATGTAAAACAATGGAATAACGAAACGCCAAATTTATACCGTTATACCATTACATTACTGGATAATAAAGGAAAAACACTGGAAATTATTTCTAAAAAAACAGGTTTTAGAAAAGTAGAAATCAAAGATGCCCGATTGTTAGTAAATGGCAAGGCTGTGATGGTTAAAGGAGTTAATATTCATGAGCATGATGATGAAAATGGGCATGTTCCAAATGAAAAACTAACACTGAAAGATCTTCAGTTAATGAAAGAACATAATATTAACGCTATTAGAATGAGTCATTATCCCCATGATACTCATATTTATGATTTATGTGATGAGTATGGTTTTTATGTAGTGGATGAAGCTAATATTGAAAGCCACGCAATGGGCGCAGAGTGGCAAAACAGGTTTGATAAAACAAAACATCCGGCTTATTTACCAGAATGGGCGCCGGCTCATCTGGATCGTATCCATAGAATGTTTGCTATTGATAAAAATCATCCGTCAATTATCATCTGGTCTTTGGGAAATGAGTGCGGAAACGGTCCTGTTTTTTATAATGCCTACGATTGGTTGAAAAAAGAAGATATTACTCGTCCAGTTCAGTTTGAGCAGGCAGGAGAGAATAGAAATACCGATATCGTTGCGCCTATGTATCCCGGAATCAAAAGCATGAAGGATTACGCTAATTCTGATAAAATTCGTCCCTACATAATGTGCGAGTATGCACATGCTATGGGAAACAGCAGTGGGAATTTTCAGGAATACTGGGATATTATCAACAGCAGTAAACGTATGCAGGGCGGGTTTATCTGGGACTGGGTAGATCAGGGAATTAAAACTAAAAATGACAAAGGGGAAGTTTTTTGGGCTTACGGAGGTGATTTAGGCGGTGCTGATTTGCAAAATGACGAAAATGGCTGTGCTGACGGACTTATATTTTCGAACAGAACTCCAAAACCAGCTTTAGAGGAAGTGAAAAAAGTATACCAAAACATTCAATTTCAGCTGAATAATGAATCTGATTTACTGGTGACCAATCATTTTGATTTTACCAATCTTTCGAATTATATTTTTAAATGGGAATTGATTAAAAACGGATTAAAAGCCAAGTCTGGTGAATTTAGTTTAGACTTGAATCCGGAAGAAAGTAAAAAAACTGTTTTAGATTTGGGACAGCTTGATGAAAATTCAGAATATTATTTAAATGTTTTTGCAGTTTCAAAATATGATGCTCCTTTGGTTGCGAAGGGATTTGAATTTGCCAGAGCACAATTTGCAATAGGAAAAGGAAATTATTTTGCAAATAATACTGTGGTAAAAAGTGCTTCCAAATTAAAGTATTCCGTTAAAAATAATGTAATTTCTTTTGAAACAGAAAGCATTGCAGGAGAATTTGATCTGCAAAAAGGAGAAATATTGAAATATAATTTGAAAAATGGAACTACTTTTTTTGCCAATTTTCCAACACCCTATTTTTGGCGTGCGCCAACGGATAATGATTTTGGAAACGAGATGCCAAAAAAATTAGCAATTTGGAAAGAAGCATCAAAAAATGCAACTGTTGTAAGTGTTAATTTAGATAAAAATACTACTGAAGGGTTACTTATAAAAGTGGCTTATAAGTTAGCAGAAGCTGATGTTCCTTTCACCGTAGACTATTTGATTCAGAATAATGGTTCCATAAAAGTTACTGCAGCTATTGATTTAATTGGAAAAGATTTACCTGAACTGCCTCGTTTCGGAATGCGCGCAAAATTAAACGGTGCGTTTGAAAATTTAAATTATTACGGAAGAGGACCTTGGGAAAATTATTCGGATAGAAATTCGGCTTCATTTATTGGAGAATATTCAGATAAAGTAATGAATCAGTACGCTAGAAATTATATCCGCCCTCAGGAATCGGGTTATAAAACAGATGTACGCTGGCTGACTTTAAAAAATGCAAATGGGCAAGGTTTAAAAATTGAAGGACAGCAGCCGATTGGTTTTAGTGCATTGAACATTTCGACAGAAGATTTGGATCCGGGAAAAAATAAAGCACAGCGTCATCCTTCAGATTTAAATTTAAATTCGAAAGAAGCGGTTTATCTGCATATAGATTACAAACAAAGAGGCCTTGGCGGAGATGACAGCTGGGGAAGACCTCCTCATGATCCTTACCGGTTATTGGACAAGAAGTATTCTTATTCTTATATAATTTCTTTAGTTAATTAGTTGCTGGTTTTTGTGTGTTTTTAAAAACCTATGATCTTCTTCATAGGTTTTTTCTAATTTCAGAGATTAATTTTTTAAGAGCAATTTGAGCCTCGATTAATAGCTGATTTAGTATTATCTTAGCAGTTTTAGACTTTTACAAAATTTAAAAGAATAGATTATAAAAAAACTTTATACTCAACCGCAAACATAATATATTTTGAAAAATAGAATCTTTTTATTTTTAATACTTTTTGTTTGTTTTTCGGCCAAACCTCAGGCTGCAGGTTCATTTATTCCCAAATATGGACAAAAAAAATACAACATTGGATACATTGGTATTAAGAACGGGCTAGCTAATAATGCCGTTACTTCTGTTTACAAAGACAAACGGGGTTTGATGTGGTTTGGCACTTATGACGGAATAAGCAGGTACGACGGATATAGTTTTTTAAGTTTCAGAAACGAGCCTAATGATGCCAATTCGTTAATTAATAACAGGGTCGTAAGTATTTGTGGCACTCAAAATGAAATTTGGATTGGCACAAAAGGAGGAATAAGTGTTTATAATTATTTGAGTAATCGGTTTACCACGAAGCATTATATAGATGCTAAAACTTCTAAAAGTGAGCTGATAGATTTTGTTGTCAACGAAATTAGAGATTACAAAACAGATATGTACATCGGCACAGCAGGCAAGGGGTTGCTTTATTATGCAGGAAAACAAGATAAAATCATACAGGTTCCGCTTTATATAAAAGGAAAATTACAGTGGGATTACCATGTTCAGGGAATGGATTTTGATAAATCCGGTAAATTATGGTGTTCTGTTGCTGGAGTTGGCCTTGTGACTATGGATGCATCAGCAAAAAAACTTTCTGTAGTGTTTTCTGACTTTGTGGACGGAGGCAGTGTTTTATATGATAAATTTTCAAATGTTTGGGTAGGAATTGATGGAGGTTTGTTGAAATACAATGACCAAAATAAAACGCATCATATTTATACTAATCAGGAAATTCAATATCCTATTTCTGATTTGATGTGTAAACCCGATAAGAAGGAACTTTGGATTGCTACAAATGGTAATGGAGTAGTTAAATATAATTATGCTTCGGATACTTTTTCCTTATTAAGTGAAAGCTTGAATGAAGAAAAACTCAATAGTAATGCAATTTCATCATTATGTTTAGATAATGAAAATCGAGTTTGGATTGGAACGTTAAGAGGTGGTGTCAATAAAATTGAAGAAAGGAAAAGCCCTTTCACAACTATTTCTAAAAATGAAAAAATAAAAAATACTTTGCCAAGCGATTTTATTCTTTCGTTATCTGAGCAGGACAGTGAGGATCTTTGGATAGGAACAGACGGAGGGGGTGCAAGTTTATGGAACAGAAAGAATAATACATTTACCAATTATTCTTATGATGTAAAAAATCCAAATTCGCTGTCTAATAATTTTGTATCAGCAATTATAAAAGACAGTAAAGGAACTTGGTTTGGAACCTATGGAGGAGGGATTTGCTTTTTTAACTCTCAATCCCATAGTTTTAAAAAATACAATCTTTTTAACCCCAAATATAACGTTACACAAAAGAATATCTGGGTATTATTTCGTGCAAAAAACAATGTTTTATGGGTGGCTTCTCCAGATGAAGAAGGGCTGTACCGCTATGATGAAACAAGTGATAAATTCGATTTTGTGGATGCAAAAATCAGAGGAATCATTTCGATGGCAGAAGACAAGAATGGAAATCTTTGGATAGGAAATTTTACAAAACTGATTCAATTCAATCCGACAACAATGAAACGGAAAGAGATTGATGCAAAATATCCTGTGAGGTCTATTGTTTCTCATTCGAGTACAAAAATGCTCGTGGGTACAGAAGGAGGAGGTTTAATGATTTTTAACCCCCAAACTTTTGAAAAAAAATTACTGACCCAAAGCAATGGCATTTCAAATAACTCAGTTTTAAATATTGTTAAAGATAATCAGGGAGCTTACTGGTGCAGTACCTATAACGGAATATTTGTATATAATGCCGACAGCGGAAAAATCACAATTTATAATGATGCTGACGGACTTCAAAGCAATCAGTTTAATTACAATGCAGCGCTGAAACTCTCTACTGGAGAAATAGTTTTTGGAGGAATTAAAGGCTTTAATATTATTGATACAAAAATAAACAGCCAAATTCATGACTTTCCAAAGCTGATCATCACTTCCATAAAAGTAAATAACAAAGTTTTTGACCAATCGGGTTTAGCCGCTTTTGGAATTGAGAAACTAGAATTGCCTTATGAGGAATCGATGCTGAATATCGAATTTGCTGCTTTAGAATACAGTTTGCCTGAAAAAATATCCTATGCTTATTTTTTAGAGGGATGGGATTCGCAATGGCATTATGTTGATAATATTAGAAATGCAAATTATTCCAGAATAACAGAAGGAGATTATGTATTGAAAATTAAATCTACAAATACTGAGGGAGTTTGGAATACAAAATCTATTTCATTGCCAATAACTATATTACCGCCATGGTACAGAAGCAGTTTAGCCTATTTTTTATATTTTCTGGTTATTGCATTTATTGTTTATGTAGTTAACAAATACCAGCGTCAGCAGGCACAGCTTAGGTATGAGGTAAGACTTTCTCAGGATTTGGCTAAACAGGAGAAGGAATTGAATGAGAAAAAAATAACCTTTTTTACTAATATTTCTCATGAGTTCAGATCGCCTTTAACGATGATTATCAATCCTTTAAAAGATATAATCTATAGTGCTGATCAGCAAATAGATCCGGGAGTCATAGAAATGGTATATAGTAATTCGAGAAGATTACTGAGTTTAGTAGATCAGCTGCTTCTTTTTAGAAAAACAGAAACAGAAACTGGAAAACTTAAAGTTGGACAGATTGATATTGTAGAACTATGCAAAGAGGTGTTTAGCTGTTTTGTGCATTATGCCAAAACAAAAAAAATAGATTACAGTTTTAGTATTTCCGAAGAAAAATTATTTGTTTATGTTGATCGGGAAAAAATAGAAATGGCTTTGTTTAATCTGATTTCGAATGCTTTAAAGTTTACGGAAAAAGAAAATGGAACAGTTACTGTTAACCTTCGTTGCGTGGATAATGAAGTTATTATAAATGTGGTTGATAATGGAGAAGGAGTTTCGGATGCTGATAAAGAGAAAATATTTAATTTATTCTATCAGTCAAACCGAAACATCAAAAACAACCGAAAAGGATTTGGTATTGGTCTTTATCTGGTAAAACAGTTTGTTGATCAGCATTATGGCGAAGTGAGCTGTCGCGATCATGAAAATGGAGGAGCAATTTTTAAAATTAAATTACTTCTGGGAAAAGAACATTTTGGCGATATAGAAATTCGGGAAGATTTAAGTGGGAGAACCTTGTTTTTAGAAGAAGCTTTGGAAGCAACGGAGATACAGGAAAATGTATCACAAACAGATGAAGAACCTGAAAATATTGACGATTTAGTAAAGGATGCAAAAAGTATTTTGGTTGTTGATGATAATGCTCAAATACGAAATTATTTAAGACAGATACTAACTTCAAAATATCATGTTACTGTGGCTGAAAGTGCAGAAGCAGCTTTAGCCATAATAAAAAAAGTGCAGCCCGATTTAATCATTTCTGACGTGGTTATGGGAGAAATGAATGGAGTGGCTTTTTGCAAACACATAAAAACTGATGAAGAGTTAAAGCATATTCCGGTAATATTGCTCACAGGAGGAACTTCAGAAGAGGTAAAACTTAAAGGCGCCGAAGTAGGTGCTGATGATTACATTACAAAACCATTTGATAATGAATATTTATTAGCCCGAATCAGCGGAATATTAGCAAGAAGAGACAGTGAACAGAATTACCTGCTTAATTCTGTTACAAAAAAAGCGGCAGGTCTAAAGTTATCCGACGAGGATAAAAAACTGATTGACAAAATAGTTGATATAATTGATGCCAATTTAGATTCCGATAATTTTAATGTAAATGATCTGGCCGAACACTTAGGGATGAGTTATTCATTGGTTTATAAAAAAATTAAAAAAATTACAGGTAAATCGGTTTCTGAATTTACCCGCGATGTGCGTTTACGAAAAGTGGCAACATTATTAATTACTACCGACTTGCAGATAAGCCAAGCTGCTTCAATTGCCGGTTTTGGCGATATTAAATATTTCAGGAAACATTTTCAGCAGTTTTATAATTTAAATCCCTCTGAGTTTAAGAAGAAGTATCAAAACGTTAAGGATAATAAATATATATTGAATGAGAGTTTTTGGAAATCTGCCTGATTTAGCTTTAACCTAAAAAAAATAAAAACGATTACAATACGGGCTTAAATAGAGTCATGCGTAATTATTTAAAATTTAATCTAAAAATAATTATGAATTTAAAAAACTCATTTTATATTCTAATGGCTGCTTTTTCTTTAGTCGTTATTAGTTGTAAAAGCGGCGCAGTAAAGCAGGGAACCGCAATAAAGCAATCAAAAAAAGAAGTTATAGCAATCATTGATAAAGTAAATAACCGCTGGCAGGATACACATCCTGAAATGGGTAATGCTTTTTGGAATGCTGCCGCTTATCATACTGGAAATATGGAAGCTTACAAAGTAACTCAAAATAAAAAATATTTGGATTATTCTTTGGCTTGGGCAGAAAAAAATCAATGGATGGGAGCCAAATCAAATGATAAATCGGAATGGAAATACAATTATGGGGAAAACGATAAGCATGTGCTTTTTGGAGACTGGCAGATTTGTTTTCAAACCTATATTGATCTGTACAGTTTTACAGGAAAAAATGATTCCCGAAAAATTGCCCGTGCTCGTGAAGTTATGGAATATGAAATGAGCACTGAGGCTAATGATTATTGGTGGTGGGTAGACGGATTATATATGGTAATGCCTGTAATGACTAAGCTGTATAAGCTTACTGGGAACGAAATGTATTTAGAAAAACTGCATTCTTATTTAGCGCATGCCAATAGTATTATGTATGACGAGGAGGCTAAACTATATTTTCGTGATGCAAAATATGTATATCCCAAACACAAAAGTGCCAATGGGAAAAAAGATTTTTGGGCTAGAGGAGACGGGTGGATTTTTGCTGGCTATGCCAAAATTATTCAGGATTTACCAAAAAACGCTAAACATAAAAAGAATACATCAGCCGTTTTAAAGATATGGCAAAAGCTTTGGCAGATGCCCAGCAAAAAGAGGGTTATTGGACAAGAAGTATTCTGGATCCCGAACATGCTCCCGGACCAGAAACAAGCGGTACGGCTTTTTTCACTTATGGTTTTTTATGGGGAATCAATAATGGCATCTTAGACAGAGAGACCTATTTGCCCGTAGTAGAAAAATCATGGAATTATCTAACCACTTTTGCTCTTCAGGCCGATGGCACTGTAGGATATGTTCAGCCTATAGGCGAAAAAGCTATTCCCGGGCAAGTAGTCGATAAGAACTCTACAGCCGATTTTGGTGTTGGAGCATTTCTATTGGCAGCATCAGAAATGAGCCGTTTTGTAGAATAATATAATTAGAGTTCATAACTTTAAGAGCGGCTGTGTTTAGCATTAAAACACAGCCGTTTTTTTATGTAAAAAAATAATATTCAGCGGTTCATTTTATCTGTTTTTTGATTCCTTTTTTTATGTAGTGTGTATTTTTAGTATTGTTTTTTTATTATTGATGTAAAAAATATCCTCTTTTATATAGAATAATACTGATTTACCCCTTTTTTAATCTTGTAATCACCCCCTCTGAAGCATTAGTGTTACGCTACATTTACAATGTGAATTATATGTTAATGTTGGGTGTATTAATCTTAAAGATGATTTAAAAATAGCTTTGAGGTGATTTTAATTATATCTGATGTTGCTGTAATCTGCAAAACTAACAAATATTAATTAACCAAAAATCACAACCAAAAATGACAAATTTTATTAGGATTAAAAAAGGTCCTGATTGCGTATCTGGGTTTAATTTGAAAAAGAAACTTATCATGTTTTGTGTATTAGTTTCTCTATCTCAAGTTCATGCATACGCTATTAGCAACAAAAGTGCAGTAGAGCTGCAAAATGTACAGAATGAAAAAAGCATAAACGGGCAAGTCAGCGATGAAACTGGTATGCCGTTAGCAGGTGCGACAGTTTCGGTAAAAGGGACTAAAATTGCTGTTACAACAGATTTTGACGGGAAATTTACTTTAAAAGCTGATGAAAATTCAGTATTGGTATTTTCTTTTATGGGTTTTACTACTAAGGAGGTGGCTTTAAAAGGCAACACTACAATTAATGTGAAATTGCAAAGTGAGACATCTTCACTAAATGAAGTGGTAGTGGTGGGATATGGTAAAATGAAGAAAAAGGATTTAACGGGCTCAATTGTTACGGTCAAAGCAGAAGCTTTAGCAAATCAAAATCCACAAACTGTTCAAGATATATTAAGAGGGGTTCCTGGACTAAAAGTTGGGTATTCGGCTGATGCAAAGGGAGGAGGATCTTTGCAGATTCGCGGGCAGACTTCTGTTTATTCTGATGGAGGCCATAATTCACCGCTTATTATTTTAGACGGAATGCAGTTCTACGGTGAGCTTTCAGAAATTAATCCTGATGATATTGGTCAGGTAGATATTTTGAAAGACGCATCAGCAACAGCTGTATATGGATCTAAAGCGGCGGCAGGGGTTATTGTTATTTCGACCAAAAAAGGGAAAAATGGCAAGCCTATTATTAATATTACTACAAACACGACGATTACCAGCAAAAGTGCCTATCGCGATGTATATTCTCCAGAGGGGTATGTAAAATATCGTGAAGATTGGGAAACTGCTAAAACGTATGGTTCAAATACGGCAACTGGAAATTATGAGGCATGGATAACAGGCACAGCTGCTGGCAAAGCGGGGTATTACTCAAACCCTAACCAACTAGATCAGTATGGAATATCTCAAGCCCAATGGCTAGCCTATCAGCCAGTAGGGCAAACACAAGGGAAGAGTCTGAGTGAAGTATGGGGACTTCGTTTGGGTATTACTGACGCTGTGCTTTTGAAGAATTTTACTTCAGGAGCAACACACGACTGGTATGACAGCACTTTTAGAACAGGAATAAATCATGACAATAATTTAAGTGTCTCCGGAGCAGGCGATAAAGTAAATTATTATATGTCTTTGGGTTATTTAACGGCAGAAGGAGCTATTCAGGGTAATGATTATTCTGCAGTTCGTGCAAATATGAAAGTGGATGCTAAAATTACGGATTGGCTTGAATTTGGAGCAAACGTTAATTTTCAAGACCGTTCAGATGGAGATATATCTGTTGGTACCGGTACTAATTACTGGGATGCAAATATGTTAAGAAACAGTCCGTTTTCTAACTTTAAAGAAACAAACGGTGATTATGCAAGACAGCCAATGGGACCAACTATTGGAGGATATAATTACTACTACGATAGACAGTATATGGAGCTTGAAAAAGGGTATACTGTGCTGAATACCATTTTTAATACAAAGGTAACTTTACCTGCAGGTATAACGTATTCATTTAATGTTGCTCCGCGCTATGAGCTCTTTTACAATCGTTATTTTCAGTCATCAGGTAATAAAAACTGGAATCCTGTTAATATAGGAGTAGATAGAGGTAGCGGTAAAAAATTTACTTGGAACTTGAATAATACATTAGCATGGGATCATACATTTGCTGGGAAACACCATATCGTAGCCACTTTTGTTCAGGAAGCTGAAGATCTAAAAACATGGTCGGATATTACTTATGCACGTAATATTCAGCCGTCAGATGCTCTAGGGTTTCACAATACGGCTAATGCCACTCTTTTAAACAGCTCTTTTTCTACAACCGATACGCATCAAACAGCCGATGCATTAATGGCGAGACTTTTCTATTCGTTTGATAATCGTTATATGATAACAGGAACTGTACGCCGAGATGGATATTCAGCATTTGGAGCTTCGTATCCTTATGCAACTTTTCCTTCCGTTGCATTTGGATGGAACTTTAATAAAGAAAACTGGTTTAAATGGGAGCCTATGAGTACCGGTAAATTACGTTTGTCTTGGGGTAAAAATGGAAACAGATCGCTTGCTGATCCATATATAGCATTGGCAAACTTAGGTTCTGGAACTGGAGCAACGATGGGATATATAGATGGTTCAGGAAATATTGTTGATACTAAGTATTTAGCAATTGACCGTATGGCGAATCCAAATCTGCAATGGGAAAAAACAACTGCAACAAATATTGGTCTTGACCTTGGTTTCTTAAATGACCGCATCACAAGTACAATAGATGTTTATAGGATGGTTACCAACGACATGATTATGAGTCAGCGTCTGCCTGGTTTCTCTGGATTCGGATCAATTGCAACCAATCTTGGAGAGGTTGAGAACAGAGGGATTGAAGTAAGCCTTACTACTTTAAATATAAAAAATCCAAACTTTGAATGGACTACCAACGTTGGATTTTCATATAATAAAAATACTATAAATGCACTTTATGGAAATATGGAAGATGTTAAGGATACCAATGGGAATGTTATCGGAAAGAAAGAGTCAGATGATAAGACTAATGGATGGTTTATAGGTAAGCCTGTTTCTCAAATCTGGGATTATAAAGTAACTGGGATTTGGCAAAAAGAAGAATGGCAGGAAGCAGCAAAATACGGACAGCGTCCTGGTGATCCAAAAGTTGAAAACAGTTATACTGCTGACGATGTTAATGGAAAACCAACTTATAATGAGAAAGATAAACAGTTTTTAGGAGAAACAGCACCTCCAATTAATTGGTCGCTGCGTAATGAATTCAAAATTTATAAAAATTGGGATTTGGCAATTAATATGTATTCTTACATGGGGCACAAATCGCTTGATGGACGCTATATGAATACGTACAACGATGGCAGTTTGTATACAAATAATTACAATCCATTTGTAAATCCATATTGGACAATTGATAATCCAACCAATGACTGGGCTCGCCTTGATGCCAGAGGGCCTGCAGGAGCTGGAACAGCGAAATTATACGATCGCAGTTTTATTCGGTTAGACAATATTTCATTGGCTTATACATTTCCTAAAGATCTTTTAGACCGTTTGCATGTTAGAAATTTCAAAATTTTTGCTTCGGTTCAGAACGCTGCAACATGGGCGGCTTCTGGTGAATGGAAATATTATGGAGACCCGGAAACTGGAGGATTGGCTACACGAATGTTTAATTTAGGTTTTAACGTTTCACTTTAATAATTACAACAATGAAAAGATATATAAAAAATAAAATCTCAATACTTGCACCTTTAGTAGCAGTGGCTGCTCTTTTGGTTTCTTGTTCAAAGGATTTTTTGGAACCGGATCCGCTTTCGTTTTACGAACCAGAAACTACATTTACTACCGAATCTGGATTGCAGGCAGTTTTAGCAATTGCTGATAAAGGACTGCGTAATAATTATATTCATTATAATGCTGCCGGTAATAGTGTGCCGATAGGTACGGAATATGTTTTCTCTGATATGGCAAAATATGGAAAAACGGATAATAGCAGCACTATTTCTGATTTTGCTAACACTATAGTTCCTACCGGAAGCTTTAAAACAGCAACAAATGACGATTTTTACCTAGGATTTTACTGGGATGAAGGCTACACTGGCATTAAATATGCGAATACTGTATTGACATACATTGATAATGTAACAAGTTTAACTGAAGAAGTTAAACGTAAATATATTGGTCAGGCTTATTTTCATAGAGCATACCGTTATCTTAATCTAGTCTATCAATTTGGAGATATTCCGTTAATTACTAAAATTTTGGAGGTTCCGAAGCAGAGTTATTATTCGACCAAAAAAGAAGCGATCATCGAAATGATTACAGCCGATATGGAGAAGGCTGTAGAATGGGTGCCAGAGCAGTCAAAACTACCTTATCTAGGTGTGGTGAACAAAGGCGCATGCCGTCAGTTATTGATTAAGTGTTATTTAGCATCCGGCAGATTTGCAGAAGCAGAAGCACAGGCCAATATTCTTATTAATCAATCGGGATATTCTTTAATGCAAAGCAATTTTGGAACTTTTGATCCAGGAGGAAATCCAACAACATGGACTATTAGCAGAAATGTGATCTGGGATTTACACAGGCCTGAAAATAAGGTTATTGCTGGTAATAAAGAAGCTATCATGGTAATGCCAAACGGAGGAGTACAATCTTTTTTAGGATTTGCCTCTATGAGAATTTTTGGTCCAAACTGGAATTCCGGTACGCTTACTACGCCTGATGGTAAACAGGCAGCAGGCCGTTTTGCCTCAAACAATGCTAATTACCAAGCTAAATATGATTATGCAAGAGCACTGGGACGTGGTATTGCTACTATTAGTGCTTCCTATTATTCACAGCATCCTATGTGGGTCGTAAACGGTATTGAGGATAAGCAAGATCTTAGACATAACAGTACTGTTGGTAACTGGGTGAATATGGTAGATCTTAAATACAGTGATAAGACTTCTGCGTACTACCAGCAAAATTTTAGAATGAAAAATGGTACCACTCTGTTGTCAAAAGATACTCTTCGTGAGTGGTTTGATTTTCCGTTGTATAAAATCTATCTGCATGATGTTGTAAATGAAACAAATCCAAATGCAACTGATTTTCAGGGAGCTAGTACGGGAAGCAAAGCGCATTGGTACTTATATCGTTTAGCTGAAACTTATCTGTTAAGAGCAGAAGCACGTTTCTATCAAGGTAATACTGCTGGCGCAGCTCAGGATGTGAATGTTATAAGAGCTAGAGCTGGAGCCGCACAAATGTATACCCAAGTAACTATTGGTGATATTTGTGCAGAAAGAGGAAGAGAACTTTATCTGGAAGAATGGAGGAATGTGGAGCTAAAACGTATCTCGCACTGTCTCGCCCTTAGCGGAAAACCAGATGAGTGGGGTCAGACATACAGTAAAACGGATTGGGATAAACAATCTGGAATAGGTTCATCTGGAGGCAGTTATTGGTATCAGCGTATTGTGCATTATACACTTTACAACAAATATCCAGCTGGTATTGTTGTTCCAAATGGTACTAAGTTTTATACCATGGACAAACGCAATAATTACTGGCCTATTCCAAACAGCGCTATAACGGCTAATATTAAAGGGCAGCTAAGCCAGAACTTTGGTTATGACGGTTACAATGCAAACGTAAAAGTCTGGGATAAATGGCAGGATGCCGTTGCAGATGAAACCAAACTTTAATCAGCTGTTTAATTATAAAAATATCTAAACTGCAGTAATTGGAATTGTTTTCTTTTACTGCAGTTGATTTATCCTGGAAAGATTTCTAAACTAAAAAAACTCTCTTAGATAGTAGTTTTTATAAATGTTGACTGCTAAAGCATTATCCCAGATTATAAGGGATAATGCTGGCAGTCATTATATAATCCGCATGAATAAATATATTGTGACTGTATAATTTAAAAGAAGAATTACAGATTCAACAATGTATAATGATAACTATAAATTTCAATAAAATTTTGCCTGTTAATAATAGCGAAAAGAATAATCTGATTCTGTTTTAATCTCATAAACAGAAGTCTTGAAGTTTTCTTGAGCAAATAATTTTGTCGGTTACCAATGAAAGCATTAAACAAAAATTTTAAAATAATTTTTAAAACAAATATTTCATATGAAAAAATTATACACATTTTTATTATTCTGGTTATCGGTTTTTGTATTCAATATACATGCACAAGCTCCTAATCTGCCTGTAAAAGCAAGTTTAGCCACAACATTAAATGGTTCTAAGACTTTTACAAGTGCTGTGAATTCAGATATTATATCATTTCCATTATCTAATCAAACCGAGTTTACTTTAGAAGTAAAAGCCAAAGTTAATGCGGCGACTGGCAGAGGATTAGATGTTGAGGTTAAAAACACAAGCGGACTCGGATTTAGAACATCTTTAGATAAAACTACTTTTAATAATACAACAATCTTGTCATTGCCAGATAATTTAAGTACTTCAGCAGATAATGCTCAGGAACAAACTTATAGGTATGCAATAAAAGACGGAGTTGCCAATATTTATCAGGACGGACATTATTTAACTTCGAAAACGCTTGATCTTTTGAATGATAATTCAGGAGCAGCAATAGCATACGGCACTGATAATCTACTAGGAAGATGGGCAGGAGTTACAGGGAATAATTCTGGAAAACCTAATGATTATGGCTGGGCTAATACTTCTGCAAGCCTTCCTTGGAATACTGCTAATTCAACCAGTGGTGTTAGATATCTGGATGTAACTTCGGGACATACATTTGAATCAGATAACACAGTTTACAGCGGAAGATTAATGTACATTCGCTGGGACAACGCAAGTTATTCAACCTCAACATATAGTTATCCAGTTAAATTGGAACAAGGCTTGAGATATGAATTTTCATGGATTTACGAATACATTTCTAATGCTGCTCCAGGCGCCAAATTGAATGTAGCGATTTCGTCAGGTGCTGATGGATCAGGAGTTATAACTTCTAAATCATTTACAACCGGTAATGCCAACAAATTAAGAAAAGGGGATTTATCTTTTGTTTCGAATTTTACGGGTAATTACTATGTGACAATTACGGGTGATTATGGGCTTATGGCGATTGCCGATTTAAAATTGAAATCTTCAAATTTAATTAATAGCTGGGACGGATTTTTTAATGATAATGCAGGAACTCCAGCTGCTTATGGATGGACTAATGTTGCTTCTCCATCTATTTTTAATACAGCAAACAGTACTAGCGGCGCACGATTTATGGATGTAACTTCCGGTCATACATTTGAATCAGATAATTCAGTTTACAGCGGAAGACTACTGTATATCAGATGGGATAGTACTACACTTCAAAATTCGGTTTATTCTTTTCCGGTGCTGCTAGAAGCCTCAAAAGGGTATCAGTTTTCATGGATATATGAATACATTTCGAATTTAAGTCCGGGTTCTCAAATGAGTGTATCCGTTTCCACAGCAGCAAATGGTGGAGGGACAGTTATGGCATCTAAAAGTTTTGTAACAGGAGCTGCTAATAAATTAAGAATAGGAGATTTGTCATTTCAATCGCAGACTGCAGGTACTTACTATATTAATGTAACTGGAGCCCAAGCACTTTTTGGAATAAGTGATTTAAAGGTTCAGGGACAACAAACAGCAAGTATCGTTATTGGTAAAAATTATGCAGCTGGTGCTGTTGACATGGCAATTACTTCGGTTACTTTTGAGAATGCGGCTTACGCGCCAGAGAAAGTTATTAGTCCTTCACTGCAAACCCTAGATATTACGGCCAACACAAGCGTTGTGGCTTATACAAAATCAAAAGTAGTTTTAAATGGGTCGGCATCTTTATATCTAAAAAACGGATATAATCCTTTAATCAATTCAACCGTAAATTTAAATTCAGCAGATAACCGTTTGTATTTTGAAAATATTAAACCGAGTGCAGTTATCAGTTCGCAGCTACAGTATGTTTCGGTAAACGGTGTTTTAGCAGGCAATGGTACTAATGTGAGTGTCACAAATTATGGTTCAGGTTCTGTTGTGGCTTCTTATTCTGCCAATTACCAACCTTTACAAGTTTTTACTGAAGAAAATTATGGAGGAACATCTCAGCAATATGTTACGGTGATGCCATTTGATAATTTAGGATCTTTTGATAATGCGGTCAAATCATTTAAATTAAAAAAAGGTTACATGGCAACTTTTGCAACAAGCGCAGATGGATCAGGATACAGCAGAGTTTATATCGCAGAAAACGAAGATCTTGAAGTTCCGATTTTACCCATTAATTTAAAAGGAACAATTTCATTTGTAAGAACAATGAAATGGCATCAAGTCACTAAAAAAGGACTTGCCGGCGGGAGTACAGAAGCTATAAATGCAACAAATATCACCTGGTATTACAATTGGAATACAGGAATGGATACTACTCCAAACGTAGAATATGTTCCGATAAGACAAACTCAATATTGGCCTTCATTTACACCTGCATATACTAAAGATGGGTATACACATTTATTAGGATTTAATGAACCAGACCGTCCTGATCAATCAAATATGACAGTTGAGGCGGCGATAAGTTCTTGGCCAAGTCTTCTAAAGTCTGGTTTAAGAGTGGGTTCTCCTGCGACGTCAGATCCTTTTAATCCATGGATGGCTAATTTTATGACTAAGGCAGAGGCTAATAATTATCGAGTTGATTATGTTGCGTTGCACTGTTACTGGTATAAAACTGCAGCGCAATGGAAAAGTGATTTACAGAACATATATGATAAATACCATAGACCAATTTGGATTACAGAATGGAATATTGGTGCAAACTGGACAGCTAATAATTTTCCGGATGATGTTAATAAGCTTACTGATGCGAATGCAACTAAACACAAAAATGATTTGGCGGCGATATTAACTGTTCTGGAAAGTGCCGATTATGTAGAGCGCTATTCGATATACAATTGGGTACAAGATGCCAGAGCAATGTATGTTACTATAAATGATGCGTTTAAAACAAGAAATCCAAACTGGCAGAGTTATGTTTGGCTTCAAACAGCGCCAGTAATTTCCAGCACAGCAACTGATTATACGGTTTTAACTCCGGCGGGACAATATTATGCTAAAAATGCATCGGCGAAAGCCTATAATTCAGCTAAGGAATACATTCCTGTGTGGAAAACAAAAGTGGAAACTTTGAGTTATGCCCTTTCATCAGATTATAAAAATATTACAGTAAAATGGACAGGAACAAATCAGGAGTTAGTAAATAAATATGTTCTTGAAAGAAAGCTAAGCGGTGAAAGCGCATTTTCAGTTTTTTATGAATCAACGAATTACAATATTCTTGAAAAAAATGATCTGGTTCGTACACATGCCGAGTATAGAATCAAAGTTGTTGGTAAAGATAATGTTGAGTCAGCATATTCAGCAATATTGGTTTATGATCAGCCTGTCATTCCAGCGATTCCAACAAACTTTCTGGGTGAGGCATTATCAGCATCAGCAATCAATTTAAAATGGTCGCTTGCAGCAGGAGCAGAATCTTATAAAATTAAAAGATCAACAGCTATAGATGGTACTTACGAAATTTTAGCAGCTTATGTAAAAGACAGCATTTTTGGCGACACAAATTTAGCATCAAATACAGATTACTTCTATAAAATTGCATCAGAGAATGCTGGAGGAGAAAGTCAGTATTCTGCTGCTTTACAGGTTAAAACATTATCACAGGCAATTCAAAGTAGATTAACTGATAAAAAATCAAATACTTTGCTGAATACATTGGAAGAAGAATCTGTTGATGCAATTAGTGCGTTTCCAAATCCTACGACAGGTCAATTCGATATTATTTTGCCAACGAATGAGGATTTAGTTACAATTGCAATTTATACTTTGGATGGTAAATTAATTTCAACATCGAATTATTTAAGTGAAAGTGGTAAAGTTCATTTGAATATTGAAAATCAGCCTCTGGGAATTTATCTGGTAAAGATTCAATCGCATCCAGATAAAATACTCCAAATTATTAAAAAATAACGAATTGCAGATGAAAGAGAATATTATTGGTTTTTTACTTTGGTAATGATGAGGGATCTTTCGGGATCCCTTATTTAAATATTGCAGTCTTAGAATTGCTCATAATTATTTTGATTTAAAATACATTTAAAATGAGATTTATTGGTAAGTTTTTGGTATTAGGAATTGTCCTGACGCTAATTTTTAGTTTTGTCAAGCACAAACAAAGACCTTCAGAACCTGAAGATTATAAGTTAGTCTGGACAGATGAATTTAATATAAATGGCCCTCCAAATAAAAAGAATTGGAATTATGAGGAAGGCTTTGTCAGAAACAATGAAAATCAATGGTATCAAAAGGAAAATGCCTATTGCCAAAACGGATTTCTTGTAATCGAAGCCAAAACAGAAAGCAAAATAAACCCTGATTTTGTTTCTTATAATCATAAAGACTGGCGCAAAAACCGCGATTCCATAAAAGTGACTTCTTCTTGTTTAATAACTCACGGAAAACATTCCTGGCAATATGGCCGATTTGAAATGAAAGCTAAAATTCCTGTAGCTAAAGGAATGTGGCCGGCATTCTGGACATTGGGAGTTCAAGGCAATTGGCCGGCAAACGGCGAGATTGATATTATGGAATATTATACAGGGAAAATATTAGCCAATGCGGCATGGAAATCAAATACAGGAACTACGGCATGGGATAGTAAAACAGTTCCATTAACTGATTTTAAAAAAGACTGGGCTGATGAATTTCATATTTGGAGAATGGATTGGGATGCCCATTCGATTAAGCTGTATGTAGATAATCAATTGATAAATGAGACTAATGTTGATGAAACAATTCAAAATGCAAATCAAAAAATACTTCCATTTCAGCAGCCTCATTATTTATTAGTAAATCTGGCGGTAGGGGGAATTAATGGAGGAGATTTTACAGCGGCTAGTTTTCCATCAAAATACATGATAGATTATATCAGGGTTTATCAAAAAAATAAAGTAAAATGAGATTAATATGTTCGATAGTTTTAAGTTTGGTATGTTCTTTCGTTTTCAGTCAGAGCAATTTTTTCAATCCAGGAAAACAATGGAAAGATACTAATGGTGTGCATATTAATGCCCATGGAGGCGGTATGCTTTTTGTTGACGGAGCATATTATTGGTATGGAGAATATAAGACTTCAGGACGTGGAGGAAATACCTCTTTGAAAGGAATCAGCTGTTATTCTTCAAAAGATTTATACAACTGGAAAAACGAGGGTATTGTTCTAAAGGTTGAACAAGATCATAATTCTGAGATAACAAAAGGATGTGTTATGGAGCGTCCAAAAGTTGTTTTTAATAAAAAAACGGGTAAATATATCATGTGGTTTCATCTAGAACTGAAAGGACAAGGTTATGATGCCGCAAGAGCAGCCGTTGCAATAAGTGACACTCCTAATGGACCTTTTAAATTCAAAAAATCATATCGTCCCAATAAAGGTGTTTGGCCAATTAATTTTGATGATAAATTCAAATCAGCGTCAAGTGATGAGAGTGCATTAAAGTCATGGACTCCAGAATGGCGAGAAGCAATCAAAAACGGTATGTTTATCCGCAGAGATTTCGATAAGGGACAAATGTCTAGAGACATGACTGTTTATGTTGATGATAATGACAAGGCATATCTTATACATGCATCAGAAGATAATTTGACGCTTCATATTTCGGAGCTTATCGATGATTATTTAGATTTTACAGAAAAATGGACAAGAGTTGCCCCTGCAGACCATAATGAAGCACCAGCCGTTTTTAAAAAAGGAGGGGTGTATTATATGATAACTTCTGGATGTACCGGCTGGGATCCTAATGAGGCACGCTCGTTTAAATCTAAATCCATTTGGGGACCATGGGAATCTCTGGGAAATCCATGCATTGGAAAAGATGCTTCGCTGACATTTCATTCGCAAAGCACTTATATTTTATCTGTAGAAGGAAAAAAAGACCAGTTTATTTTTATGGCCGATAGATGGAAACCTGATAATCCTATAGATGGCAGTTATATTTGGTTACCAATAACGATTACAGATGAGAAACCAATTCTGAAATGGTTTGATAAATGGAGTCTATTAGACTTTAAAGAAAATTAATAAACCTAAAAGTAGGATCTAAATGTTAGCAAATTAGCATCTGCACACAAACGAAGTTATTAAATGGTGTCATGATTTTAAAACAGAAATTATAAGATATAATCATATATTTGAAAAGCGTATTTTTTACACTTGTGTATTATGGTTTAATTTTATTGAAGCTTTTTTCGCCTGAATTAGATAAAAAAGTAATTAAGATTTCATAAGCAAGGAAAAACAAATTGTAAATGCTTAATAATTACAAAAATATTTCAAAATGAATGAATTAAAAAAAATGCTGTTTTTAGCCAGTATTTTCAGCGCATCTTTATTTGCACAGCAAAAAGAAAATACTGCAGCTATTTTTCAGATAAAAAATCCTAATTACAGTCTCAGTCCTTATACGGGAATGACAAAACAGCATTGGAAAGATGCCGCACTTTATTTGTTGGAAGGTGCTTTTAGTTATGTCCATACTCTTGATGATCCAATGAAGTTCCCAAAACAGCCGGGAAAAAGTTATCCTCAAGATGAAAGTAAAGTGCCTACAGAGAAATTAGAAGGTTTGAGCAGGACTTTATTTATTGCCTCTCCACTTCTGAAGGAAAATCCTAATTTAGTAATTAATAAAATCAAGGTAGCAGAGTATTACAGGCATCAATTCAGTAAATTAATCGATCCTAATAGTCCTTCTTATATTGTTCCCCGAGCCAAAAATGGAGGCCCGAGCCAGAATTTGGTAGAATATGGAGCTATAGCAATATCGATGCTGACTAATCCTGAGGTGCTTTGGAAACCGCTGTCTCAAGATCAAAAAGATGCATTGGCCAAATCCATGCTGAGTTATGGTGATGGTCCTACGGTACCATCTAATTGGAAGTTTTTTAACATTTTTGTATTGAGTTTTTTCAAAGATCAGGGGTATCCCGTTAATGAAAAATTGTTAGAGGAATATCTGCAAAAATCTTTAAACGATTATAGAGGCGATGGCTGGTACAACGATAATCCAGCCTATGATTATTACAGTATGTGGGGCTATCAATTGTATGGAGCTTTATGGTCCGAATATTTTGGAAATAAATATTATCCGGAATATGCCTCAAAGTTTAGAAGTAATTTTAAAGATCTCAATTCCAATTATCCTTTAATGTTTAGCCGTAACGGAGAGATGATTATGTTTGGGCGCAGTATTAGTTACAGGATTGCCACCATTGCTGCTTTTCCTTTTATGGGATTAGAAAAGGATGCTAATGTTAATAATGGCTGGTTACGAAGAATTTCATCTGGAGTTTTGAAACAATTTTTAGAACACCCGGAATTTATGAAAGACAATGTGCCCACACTTGGTTTTTACGGAGCATTTGAGCCCGCCGTTCAAGTGTATAGCTGCAGGGGAAGCGTATATTGGATGGGAAAAGCTTTTCTGGGACTATTATTGCCAGATGATAATCCTTTTTGGACAGCTAAAGAGAATGAAGGAGACTGGGAAACCAAATTCAAAACAGATCAGGTTTATAATAATTTTCAAGAAGGTTCTAAGATATTAATTACTGATTATCCAGCTATTGGAGCTTCGGAGATAAGAGCGTGGTGCCATGAAAAGAAAAAAGACGATTGGCAAGGATTCCGATCAACAGAAAATTACAACCGCCTGTCTTATAATAGCACTTTTCCTTGGCAGGCAGATGGCGCGAACGGGGAAGTTGCTATGAATTATGTTTTTAAAAATGAAAAACAGGAATGGGAACCTCTGCGATTATTTACGTTCAAAAAGTTTGAAGACGGTGTTTATTACCGTGATGCCGTTTTGGAAACTAATGAACAAGTTAAAATGAATTTGGCAGATATTCCTTTGCCAAACGGAGTTTTAAGAATAGATAAAAACATTAGCACAGTTTCAGTTACTATGCGGTTAGGACATTATGCTTTGCCACAAATTGGCAAAGAAATTACAACGGTAACAAGAAAAATAGAAGGTAAAGAGGTGACTATTATTGATAATGGAAAATACCAATTGGCTATGATTCCGCTTTTAGGCTGGGATACGACAGAAGTGGTTACTGCCAAAGGCCTGCACCCGGAAAGCGAAGCCAGTAAAGTAATTGATGTTGCTGCTACTTTTAATCCAGATAATAAGGAATCTAATATTTATGCAACGCTTATGCTCTGGAAAAAATCTGGTGAGAAATGGAATAAAAAGGACTTAGTCCCTGTAAAAAGTCTCGAACAAAAGAATGGAATTGTTATAGTTAATCTTAATAATGGGATAAAGAAGCTAGTTGATTTTAATAAAAATTAAAAACTTCTTAAAGGAGGGATTTTTTTTAATAGTTACTAGTTATTAGGTATTCAATGGGGCAACAAAAAGTAAAAAGCCTCAAACAATTCCAATTTCAGTAGAATGTTCAAGGCTTTTATTTAATTCGAAATTATTTTTTTATAAATCGCTTTACTATTTTTGTGCCTTCTTTGTCCAGAACAACAAAATAAATTCCAGCTTTTAGTTGGGAAACATCAAGGCTATTACTACTGATTTTTTGTTTAGAAACTAAAGCTCCTTGTGAATCAATAATGTTAGCATAAGTTCCTGTTATATCTATTGAAAACAAAAGAGTGGTCTCTACCGGATTTGGATAAACAGTAAATACTGTGTCTTCCGGAATTGAAGTTTTACTTATAGAAGTAACTTCTGCTTTTAATTCAGTAGTCGAAGTTCCTTTTGCTGTTCCTGATTTAGTAATTTTAATCCAGTTGATATTCACTCCAGTATTTTGAATAAAGATTCCAAAATTATAAGTACCCGCTGTAATAGTCACGGTTTGCGAAACTGTCTGCCAATTTTGCCAGCCTCCAGTATTTGGAATATCCACATTTCCTAAAACTATTGTACCTCCATTCAAATCAGAAGATATTTTAGCACCAGTTACCGCACTTGCTACTCTGTATTCTATTAAATAAGAACCTGTTGTTGGAAAATTGATATTATTATATGCCATCCAATCTCCTGTTTCGGTATATCCTATATTCAAACCTCCTCCTGTATCTGTAGTAGTTTCGGTTTGGATTCCGCTCATAGCCGAATAACTTTCGGCTTGAATTAAAGTTGAAACAGGGGTAGTGGTAACAAGAATTAATTTCCATTGTCCACAAGTCTGGTTTACATTTTCCCATTGTTGCACATTGGCTCCGTTAACGGTACTCGCTCCTGAAACTTCAACCAATTTACCACTGTGCCTAGCTATTATTTTATAATAACCATCCCCAGTTGAAACTAATACAAATTGTTGATTTGGAGTTCCTGCATAAGTATATTGCTCAATATTAGCGCCATTACTTTTGTCAAATGATTTTACATCAAGTGATAAACCACTATGTTTTGCAATAATTTTATAAAGGCCATCTCCTAGATCAGTAAAAATGAATTTTTGATTGTCTCCACTATTAGGGAGACCTTGGGCAATATTAGCATTATTGGCAGTGTTTAGCCCAGTAACCTCCATATTGAAACCACTATTTTTGTTTTGCAGATAGTAGGTGTTTCCTAAATTAATTGTTCCATTTGCAAGAATACGAATCGAACTCACATTATCATTCCAAGTCGAATTTAGGCAAGTATTGTCAGAATTGATGACTGTTGCACTACCTCCAAAATTATCATCTTGGTATAAAATTGCTTGAAACCCTTGAGCGACTTTAAGAGATGAAATGTCATTATCTTGGATGCCTAATGTTTTTAAACGCGCCAAGTTGTAATCACCAATCGTTAGTCCTCCTGAAAAACCAATATAATTACAATCTTTATACACCGTAATCACATCGGTTGAAGCGGGTATTGAAGGAACAGTTCCTGCATATCCTCCAAAACTGGCGATTACCTTAGTTGGTTGCGTTGTATGAAGCGATGGTGACTGATCAGCTACATCATCATAGGCAAATCCGTAAGCCAAATTATCAACACTAATTCCAGGCAGATGCCAAAATTTTGAATAATGATTGGTTGGATTTGTTTGATAGAATTGTGAAGCATTGTACCAGTTTTGTTGCCCAGGATTTGTAGTGGTAACATTTACCATGTGTCTGTTAATTGCAGCTGTTAATTGAGCTTGAATGACAAGATCCAAATCTCCATCAACCAATCTTCTGTCCAAAACGCCTTTTCCTTCAAGAGCCTCTTGTGTAGAAGGTCTGTATTGAACTCGACCAGTGCGTCCAACAAAACCGCCAGATTGACCAACCATTTCCAGTTGTTCTCCTATTATTCTTCCTTTGAAAACACCGGCATCACCGGCATAAAATATTAAATCTTCATTTTTATATTTGTTCCAAATGGCATCAATGTATGGTTTTAAATAATTAGCCTGTGCTCCAACAGTTGTTCCGCCGGTCCCATCTGCAAAAGCTGGAGTTTTTGATGGAGCAGTAATTTCGCCTGTTGTATTATTTACACAACCTTGAAATTCAGCTGGTACATTGGCTTTGAAAGCAGCAATTATATCTTCATGCTTTTTTAATTCACCTACACGTTTTTGATAACCATTGGCACCGAATAATTCAAGACCCATTGGATATTTATAGGAATCCACTCTTGAAGGATTGCCGAAAAAACCATATTGGTTATTTGTTAGTTCAATAATTTCATATAAAATTCCTTGATTGGGATCGGTTGCATTTAATGGATTTGGCGAAGTGTATCCTGAAGGGGCTCCACTGGCACCAAAAAAATAAAAGTACAATTGTTGCCCTTTGGCGATAAATACTCTACAGCCCGCAATAGTTGGTAATGTAAAGGTCTTGTTTGGAATATCACTCAACTTTGTAAAACAATTGGCGTATTTTGAATTCTGTCCTGGCCCTGTATTCCCGCCAATGGTAGGTCCTGTAATTGTATTGTATGAAGCGCTCATCGGCAATACTTGACTTGTTTTGGCATTTACCCAAACGTGTTGGCCATTTGTATAATCAATACCAACAATTGCTACATATAGTTCGTTATCATTAAATGTAGAAGTGTTATCTATTGTAAATGGAATAGAACCTTGGCTATAGGTCAAACTAGTAAATAATATGAGAAGTAATGTTTTTAAAGAGGCAGCAAAGCCTCGAAATTTATTTTTTTTCATAATTTTATTTATAATGATCCAAATTTGGTTGAACCGTAGGTTAAGTTTTTTTTATTTGAAGCTAATTATAAAAAAACAAGGGTATTTCCTTTATTTGGCAGTTGCTTTAAAAGAACTTGTTTTGCTCTTCCCCGAATTTTTAAATGGATTTTATTCTATCTTTAATTCAAAGCAATTATTCAGGTTCTATTTCTTTTCTAAAACACAGCAATTTATAATTATTGAAAATAGTCTCCTGTTTTTTATAGACATTGAGACTAAATTTATTTTTGGATAACTAATTTTTGAGAATCAATAGTACCATTTTTGATCATTTTTACGATATAAATACCTGCTTTCAAGTGGTTTAAGTCTAAGTTGGCTCTTTCAGCTATAACAAATGATTTTTGCCAAACAATTGTACCTGCTAAATCAAACACTTTTACAGTGGTATTTTCACTTACATCCAGTGATGCTATTCCAGAAGTTGGATTCGGAAACAATTTTCCAACTATACTTTCTGAGTTCTCAGTTTTAAGAGTACTTTTACTGACAAGAGTATTTACACTATCAAAAAACCACTTTTGATTATCACCGCCGCCATAAGACCATTGTTGTATATTTGATCCATCATTGCTTCCAGCAGCATCCATCGATTTTCCGCTTCCTCTATTAATTAGTTTGTAAGAACCATCTCCTGTAGCTTCGATTTTCCATTGTTGGTATGCATGGTTCGTATAATCCCATTGTTGTATATTGCCTCCATCAGCGTTGGAATAAGCACTAACCTCAAGACACTTTCCGCTGTTATTATTTATTAATTTCCAGTACCCATCACCAATACTTTCCGCTTTCCATTTTTGATTTTCACCACCACCGTAACTCCATTGTTGCACATTTGCTCCATTGTTTTTTGAAACATCAGTAACATCAACACTTTTTCCGCTTTGTTTCCCAATAATCTTATAAACCGTTCCATTAATAATTGTACTGCTTGGCGGATTGATAACAGGGCCGTCTGGCAAATAAAAGTTTCCGCTTAATAGAAATAAATAAAGTGTTTTCAGTGTTTGATTGTAGTAGGAGTACGGTTCGTTTATGGCTACTAAGTCAGAATACGAATTATTTAAATGCGTCTGGTTATCACCTCCCATAGCAGCTGCTGCAAAAGCCCCAACAAAGGTTGAATTATGATATTGACTTGATTTTGAACCATTCTGGTTATATCCGTCTACGATATTTTGTGAACCGCCTAAGTTTATTCTAACAAATTCGGATGATTTTTTTGAATAATTTTTGGCTTCAGTATTGCCATACCAAACATAATCAACAGCTATTCTCCAAGGAGTGCGTGCGGCATCATAAGAATATTTGGTTCCTCCATTTGCATAACCACTAGCTTGGCTGGAATAAGCCCCGGAAGCAGTACACCAGTCTGAAACTAATCCTCCAGCAGCTCCGTTGACAGACAGATTATTATTGATTATTTGATAACATTTTGCAGCTACATCATTCCAAAAAGAATCATTAGTGAAAGATGCAAATTTTCTAAAATAAGCTGGAGCAAAATAAGATGGATTTGTAATTGAACTGCCTCCAAATTCTCCAGGTTTAAGAACAAATGTTCCCTGTTCCACTTCATTAATTTTAATGGCATTAATTAATGTTTTTGCATCAGTACTATAATTTATTGAACCCATGGAACCCCATTGGTAATCTGCTATTATAAGAGCCATGGCCGCATCAACTTCTGAATCTGCAGCACCTCCAGTACCTGCAGCTCCACCATTGCATCCGTTAATTTTCCAATTCATTAGACCAGCTGCATCTCTGTTATCTTTATAGTAGTTCCAAAGACCATCAAAAATCGATCTCTCACCACTATAAACCGTAAGAAGCATTCCGTAGGCTATTCCTTCAGATACTGTTTTGCTTGAATCATCAAACTTTACTCTATATCGACCATTCGCGCATTGTTCTAAAAAGTTTGTCTTCCATATATTATAATTGTTAATAGCATCTTGACTATTTCTATTACTTGGCATAAGTCCTTGTGAATAAGTCTTGTTAGCAGGAAAAGGTTGTGTCTGTGCATTGGTAGTTAAACTATTTGCAACAAACAGAATTAAGAGTATAATTTTAATATTTGTATTAAATTTTCGCATAATTATATTTATTTTTTTGAATGTATTTAAATTAAAAAGACAGCTAAATGAATCCTTTTTTTATGTTATTATTTTGTCATTTCTAGTAATTATTTGATAAGTATTATAGTGATTGTAGTAAATTATGCATTTACAATGCGTGTAAATTCGTAATAAGTTAGTTACAATTAATTGCGCTTTTGCAATAATCAAGTTCAAGATTTCTTTTTTGTTTCATAATTTTTGTTTTTTAAATTAGATGATAGACCCTATTTATAATCACTAACAGTTTTGTTAATAATCGACAATATTAGCATCCAAAGTATATAAAACTCAAATTTTGAACTACGGTTTGATTACGGTGAATAAGTAAATTAGGGTTAAATTTTGTAAATCACGTATATTCACGTATAAGATTTTACGTGGTAATTACTGAATTTTTAATTAATAATTAATTAAAAATTCAGTAATATTGGATTCTGATGAAAGTTGTAATTTTTTGCGAATGCGATATCGGGTATCTTCAACGCCTCTAATAGAAATACCTAAAAGTGGTGCAATTTCTTTGGTATTGAAATTCATTCGCAAGTAGGCGCACAAGCGCATATCACGGGGTGTCAATTCAGGGTAACTTGTTTTCAAACGATGTATAAAATTACTATGGAGTTGATTAAAAATTTCTTCAAATTCATTCCATTGTTGATCACCTTGCAGTTCGTGTTCTATTATTCGGTTTATTTTTGTTAATATATTAAAATTAGTATTCGAATCATTTTCTTTATCAATTTGGCTTATGAGTTCTTTTATAGATAATAAAATTTTATTTAAATGGATGAGATTTACAGTATTTGAAGCAACCTTAGCATTCTTAAGATTAATTGTTGCTTCCAAATTTTTACAGATTATAGCCATATTTTTGTGCTCTAACGCTAATTTTTGTTCATTTGCTTTGGCACGATGTAATAAAAGTTCTTTTTTTTGATTGATTATTAATTGTTCGCGTTCACGAGTTCCAAGATATTGCTGATATTTTATAATGGTATATATCATTGTTCCAAAAAGTAATAAATACAATAAGTAGGACCATTTTGTTCGGTACCAAGGAGGCAAGATTTCAAATTTAAAAATAGTTTCGTTACTGACATTGTCGTATATATTCTTTGCTCTTACATGAAAAACATATTCATTTTCAGATAAGTTTGTGTATTCTTTTTCTGTTTGTAGACTCCAATCAGACCATTTTGGCTCAAAACCTTCCAGCCAATATTGATATTTTGTGCCATCTATATCATCATAAGATAATAATGAAAATGAAAATTTTATTGCATTATTTGAAAAGGGTAATTTTGGATAAATTGCTTTATTAGATGATTTTGTATTTATAGAGGGTGCATCTAATCTGCTTGAAAACAACAAGCTGTCTTTGGGAAAAATACATTTAACTTCAGAAATAATTGACTTAAATTTTGACTGATAGCTCTTTTTTATTGAAGGATCATAATGCATTAAGCCCTCTTGGGTTCCAAAAAAAACATCTCCGTTTTTGGTAGTTTGTATGTTTTCGAAGCCGGGAATCTGAAAATATCTTAATTTCTTGAACGGTAACTCTTCGACATCATAAGCACCATTGTTTTTTTTAATAATTTTTCCCGTATTATCTCCTGAAACATACCAAATGTTATTTTGGTCATCTGATTTTAATAAACGAATATGATTTTGGGTTCCTAAATATTTTTTGAAGAAAGATTCGGGAATCATTTTTTTTGAAAAAGAGTCTTGCTTATAAACTCCTTTTGTTGTGCCAAATAGTATTTGATTATTAATTTTGAAAGTATTTAAGAAGATACTGGATGGAAAGCCATTTTTTTTGTCATAAAACTGAACTCTAGCTACACTTTCAAGCTTTTTGCTGAGCTTTATTTTATAAATTCCTTTATATCCATGTGCGATCCAAATGTTTTCATCCTTATCTATTTCAATTACACGGCAGTTTTCACCAAACCCTTTAATTTTATTTTGATATACCCAAGAATGATTTGTTTTTTTTAATAAATACAAACCTGAATACCCTCCAACAAGCAATAAGTCTGGATGATTTGGTAAAAGCGTCCCTTTCCAAAACCCATCATTTTTAGCTAATAGTTTTGCAGTATTCCCATTTATTTCAAATATTCCATTATTTTCAAATGCTAAAAGAACATCGTCGAAAAGACCTAGATTCCATACATTTTCAGACATACCAGAGATGTTTTGAAAATGAACATTTTCGTCTTTTCTGTTTTTATAAGCTTCCCAGTCTAAGCAAAAAACTCCATTGTCGGTTGCTATATAAAGTTTGTTTTTATAAATTTGACTACTGTGTATTTTAGATTCAAAATTAGTGGTATCAAATATTCTTGAGAAAGGAGAAGAAATCTGAATAAGATCAATACCTTCTTTTAATGTAACCCACAGATTATTTTCTTTATCTATTTTAAGATTCGTAACATAATCATTCTGTAACCCTTTTTGCTTGTTAATATGCTGAATTAGATTTCCATCATAGTCAATAATTACCAATCCTTTTTGACGTGTTCCAATTGCATAATATCCGCCCGATATTTTGATGCAGACAGAAATTTGACCTTGTTTTAATAAATGATCTGCTTCAGTTTTGAAAGGCTTTAATTGATTGTTTTTATAGATGTATAGTCCTTTTTTTTGTGTCAGTAGTATTAAATCATTATTGATTTCAAAGATTTTTCTGATTTTCATTTCGGCAAACTTTAAACCTGCAGGCATTAGTTCAAGAGCGTCATTTTTTAGTATAAACAGTCCCTTCTTATTATCGGAAACATATATATTTTTATTATCTTCGAAAAAGTCATTAAAATTAGTTTCAGAATATAAAACTATGATTTTGTTGTTTTTATAGATAAATATTTTTTCTCTCGAAAAAAAAACAACTTCATTATCCCGAATAATTGTATGTATTACTTCTCCGAAATTTCTTGAATTTTTTGGAATTAATTTCATCAAAGAGTTATATAAATATTGACCATTTGATTGCTGTACAGCATAACCTAACTCTCCTTGTGCTCCAATATAAATTTTATTGTTTTTATCAATTGCCAGAGAGCGAACCATACTTTTATTTTTAGGCTGCGCCACTATGTCCCATCTTGTTCCATCAAATTGCAATAAGCCAAAATGATTAGCAAAAAGCATCATTCCATTAGAGTTTTGTATGGCATCACAATTCTCAGAGGCAGCCTTGTATGTTTTTGGACTATAATTTGTTATAAAAGGAATTCCAATTTTTTTGATTTGAGCATTAAATGTGTAGGTAACAAATAAAGCTAATAGAATTAGAATTCTAATAGTAAATCTTGTCATTTCGTGATTTTTTGTAGGTTGTTTTTTTACGATTTTGTGAGGTGTAATTTTAAAACAACTCTTTGGGAAAGTTATTTTAAGTAAGATTAATCAGTGTGTAAATTTGAATATATTAACTACAAATGTAAGTAAGTATTGTAATATTTAATAGTATTGTCTTGATTGCTTATGTCTTAGTTGAAATATAAAAATTTTGAGATTTTTTAAAAGTTGGATGCATTACAAGTTATAGAAACCAATTTCGTCATTTATAATGCAGCGTACAAAAAGGCTAACCGAATAGCTCTCATTTGTAATGTTTTACCTTACAGCCTTTTGTTTACTTTATCAAAATAATGTCAGTCGGCGTGCTTTTTCGTGTGTAGCTAAAAAGCATCCCTTATTTTGATATAAAGCGCAACTATTATTTTATGCCTATTTTTTTTTAAATCGATTGCGAATTTGCCCCCTTAATTTTACTGATTTATCCCTATTCATACTTCCTTACTTAATATTACTTTGCAACTATTATAATAATTGAATATCAGTATAGTAGTTGGAAATAACTTGTTTTTTTAATTTAGTAACAATAAACCACTTTATAAAGTATGAATTATGAAATTTTGATTGTTGATGATCTTCCAATAATTGTAGACGGCTATATTAATCTATTATCAGAAACTGATTTTCAAAAAAGAAAGCCAAATTTTATAAAGAGCCATAATTGTGAAGACGCCTACAACAAAATATTTTTAAATCTAAAACAACAAGTAAAGATTAATTTAGCTTTATTAGATATTAGTCTTCCTTCCTATAAAGAGTTTAATATTAATGATGGTGTAGATTTGGCTTTACTCATTAGAGAAAAGTTTACAGATTGTAAAATAATAATTCTTACAATGCATAGTGAACCCTTAACCGTAGATAGAATCATAAAAAAAATTAAACCTGAAGGATTTTTTTCTAAAAATGATATAACCTCTGAATCATTCCTTTCTATTTCCAAAAAAATAATAGATGGGAATATATACCAAAGTAAAGCAATCATAGAATCACAAAGAGATATATTTAAAAAAAATATAAATTGGGATATTTATGACAATGAGATATTAATCTTAATTTCTAAAGGAGTTAAAACTACTGATCTCCCAAACTACATTCCTCTTTCCATGAGTGCTATAGAAAAAAGAAAAGCTAACATAAAAGATCAGCTTTTAGAAAGCAAAGGCAGTGATAAAGACTTGGTTAGTAAAGCTAAAATAATAGGACTGCTGTGAATTCAAGCTGCTTGAAACATCAAGAGTCAAATAAGAAAGAAATAATAGATTTAGATTTTGTCAAAAAAGCAAATAAAAATACAGGTTTTCTTTGTTTTATATTGTTAAAAAATTAATTGTACCAATGAGTTAAATTAACTAGTTACAAAAAAATCTAGCTTAACTTTTTTTCTACTTTTTGTTTACAAATTCAGAGTAGGAAATACAGTATTTACAAGAGTTGTAAGTATTGGAATAGAGATAGTTGCATTTTATTTATTTTGAACTATATTCTTTGGGTTTTGTTTTTCTTTATCCTGAACAATTATATTTGCCTAATAAAAATGCCCCAAATAAACCAATAGATTTTTTTTAATCGGATTATGAATAATTTGAATTTACAGCCTTGCCATAGTACTCCCGAAGAAGCCGCTACACTTTTATACGTTCTCAATAGTGTTTATCCTATCAGTGAGGGTTCTCAAAAATTCCTTACCGAAAATAGTTACCCGATAAAGTTAAGAAAAGGTAAAAAATTGCATAAATCAGGTGAGATTTGCGATATGATTTATTTTGTGAATAAAGGGGCAATTCGAGGTTACGTGAAAGATTGTAATAGGGAAATTACCACTTGGATTACAGTCGAAAATGAGTTGGTGGCGTCTATTTATAGTTTTATATTTCAAATACCAAGTGAAGAAAATATGGAAGCAATCGAAGATTCGGATCTTTTAGGGATGAAATATTCAGACTTACAATATTTGTACGATATTGAGCCGGAATTTAATATAACAGCACGACGGTTTTACGAAGTACACTATGCTCAGGCTGAAATCAGAGCTTTAGTGGGACGACTAAGTAAAGCTGAAATCAAGTATGAATATTTTTTAAAAACATATAAACACCTTTCTAACCGAATTCCGTTAAAATACATTGCCTCCTTTTTGGGCATTAATCTTGAAACGTTAAGCCGTGTTCGTAGCCAAATTCGTAACACATCTGAAAAATAAAGTTTGACAATTATCAAATAAATCACATTCCTTTTTTTTCATTTTTTTTAAATCATTAAAAATAAGATTTTTATCGATTTTTTAATAATTTAATTTCACTTCTGCTCTTTAGTTCATATCTATAATCAAGTTACGTTTAGGTGTATTGTCTTCTTTTGCTTATTAATTTGTAGGTTTTTAAATTTGTTTTGTAGGTAAATTCTTGATACATCTGAAAAATAAAGTTTGACATTTGTCAAATAATTATTCCTCGTTTTTTTAAAACTTTCTGTTTGTTTTGTTTAAATGTTTATAAATGAGTTATTTGTGAATTTGTTTTTAACATCCGAAATTTTGTGATTCTTCTTAGGGTGTATTTGCATTGCTAAACTGTTAAAATTTTAACGATACTTTTGTCGTATAAAATCCAATTATTATAGCCCCAAAATAATAGTTTTATGAGAAAACTTTACACTTTACTACTTTTTTTTATTTGCCATTCAGATTCAGGCTGGAGTGGCAGATTCAGCCCTAGATGCTTTTATTACTATCTGGAAAACCGATAATACTGGTTCTTTCAATAGTGTTTCAATTACTATTCCAACACAAGAATGGGATACAAACCTGTATGTCAGCAATGTTATTGACGTGAGCTACATGTTTTATACTGCAATAAGTTTTAATTAATGTGACCAAAATAGATTGGAATGTTTCTTATAACAACCAGTTGGCATGCGAGCAAAAATGCAGTCTAAGCGATGAAAAAGATCTTAACTGTTATTCCACTTTTTATTAGTTTTTCTATTATTAACAATAAAACACTTTATAAAGTATGAATTATGAAATTTTGATTGGAGATAATCTTCCAATAATTGTTGACGGTTATATTAATCTGTTATCAAAGAATGTTTTTCAAGAAAACAAACCGAATTTTATAAAAAGCCATAATTGTGAAGATGCCTACAACAAAATAAAACGGCAAGTAAATATAAATTTAGCTTTATTAGATGCTAGTCTCCCAGCTTATAAAGATTATAATCTTAATAATGGTGTAGATTTGGCTCTATTAATTAAAGAAAAGTTTACAGATTGTAAAATAATAATTATTACAATGAAAAGTGAACCTTTAACCTTAGATAGAATCATAAAAAAAATTAAACCTGAAGGACTCTTTTCTAAAAATGATATAACCTCTGAATCATTCCCATCTATTTTCAAAAAAATTACCGATGGGAGTATATATCAAAGTAAAAGAGTCATAGAATCCCAAAGAGAATTATTTAAAAAAAATATAAATTGGGATATTTATGATAACGAGATATTAGTCTTAATTTCTCAGGGAGTTAAAACTATTAATCTCCCAAACTACATTCCTCTTTCTATGAGTGCTATAGAAAAAAGAAAAGCTAACATAAAAGATCAACTTTTAGAGGGAAAAGGCAGCGATAAGGATCTAGTTAGTAAAGCTAAAAAAATAGGATTGTTGTAAATTCAAGTTGCTTGAAACATTAAGCCGGATGAAATAATGATTTAAAAAAAACGGCAGCAATATTTTATTCCTGGAATTTTGAAACTAAACAACTCTGTACTCAAAGTGTAGCCGTTTGTTTTATGAAAGACTAAAATCCCTCTTTTCATTTCAGTCGAGAATGAAATTAGAATCTTTAAAATTTTTTAAAATTGAACTCACATTTTACTTTGGTGCATATTCGATATGTATAAGAGCATGATCTGAACTTACAATTTCTTTTAAGATCTCTATTCTTTCTGTGCTTCACATATTTTGTATCAAAACTGCCCGAAAGTGCTTTTAAATACCTTCCTTCAAAACTTTAAATTGATACTTGGTAACCCAAACAACATGACATGTTAATCGACTTATAGTATGCGAACCTTTTCTTAAATCTGTACTCATAAGATTAAGATAAAGATTTTTTCGTATCACTAAAGTTCTGCAATAAAATACAGGGTTTTAAGTCCAAACTGAGACCAACAAAACTATCCTATAACTATAAAATTAAAAGTAGATAATAAGTTATATCATCACTAAAAATGAGTGCAATACACAAGTAATGAATAAAAAGCAGCCATTCAGTACTCAATTTCTAAAAAAAAATATTAACAATCTGTGATTTAGTTTGATAAAAATGAACTATGTATGAACATTGGTTGATTTGTAATTTCCTACTCATTGTGCTATAGGTCTGTTTTTTTGCCCGGCTTGGCAGGGATTAACCTCTAAATAATTGTTTAGATGAGTTTGTCATTCTGAGAATTACATATTAGGAGATTATATTTTTTATTTCGATTGAATTATTAGAGGCAACTTATATGTCCTAGATATAAGTCCGTAATTTTTATCAAAAAAGTCCGTAATCTTTAGAAAAATATTACTGTTATTTTCGCTCAAAATCGTTTGTTGTTAAAATCAATACAAGGTATATAATATCATTTAGAAATATAAAATAGTTTTTTTGTTTTTTATCGCCCCAACCCTCTCCAAAGCAGAGGGAGATAAAAAATTGGATTATTTTATATTTCTAAATGGTATAATATCAAATTATTGAATTGGTGTAACAGCTAAATGAATCAAAAAGATTAATTTATGAGAAAAAGATACTTCCCTACTAAGTACTTATTGTTTCTTACGTTATTTATAATACAGACCTCGGGATTAGCGCAATCGGCTTCAAGGGCCACGACAGGAACAGGTTTGTATAAAGAAAAAATTTTTTGGATTAATTGGGATTTAAATTCTGATTCATTGCAAAAGGATCTTATTACAAATGGTATTGTAAGAACTTTTACAAGCCCTTCTGGAATAGTATATAGGGCTACTATATCTAATATTGTTCAAACAATTACACCGGGTACTTTTTCAAGTGCATATATTGATAGTTTTGGTGGAAACAATATGCCATTTGGTTATGGTGGTTTTAGTTCTAATGGTACAAAAATGATTGGTCTCTCAAATAAGATAATTGGAGGAGCAGGATCTGGTAACAAGGTGAATTTTAGAATTACAGTTACTGCAACATTGCCATCAGGTGCTATAATTAATGCCGCTGGATTAGCTATTGCGGGTGCCGAAAGTATGTCAGGTCCTACTGAGTATTATCAATTGTCAGTGCCGATTGCTTCACCAGTGTTACGTTATTTGGACAAGTTTATTAAAAATGATACTTGGACAAATATGATTACTAGATTAATTGTATCTAATTCGGGAAGAACTATTAAAGCAACTAATCCTGGCAGTGGTGATAGTAAAGGTGATGCACTTTTATTTGCGGAAGATGTACCTTATATTGATGTAGAATTAGCCGCTAGCGGTGGCGGACAGAGTGTTGCAATTGGTATTTTTGAAGAATTAGATTTTTCTGACGCACCAGTTTCTTATGGTTCAGCCTACCATATTGTTAATTCAGCCTTTACAGGTGGAAATTTTGCGGCCGGAAATAAAGATTTAAGCACAACAACCAATGTTTTAGATACGGACAGAGCTACATTAGTAGACCCGTTATTATTAATTGGTACTGATGTAGATACAGAGGGTGCAGGTTATAATGCCGCTATAGGAACAGCCCCAAATGGTGATGATCTTGGTGGTAGTGATGATGAAGATGCTAGTATGAATTTTACTTGGTCAACTTGTTCAGCAACAATTAATGTTAAAAATACAACTACCGTTGCTGCTAAATTGTATGTATGGATTGATGCAAATAGGAATGGTGTATTTGACACCAATGAGTTAGCAACTTCAACTGTGCCTATAGGAACTAATGGTAATGTAGTAGTTCCATTATCATCGATTAAGGGTTTAAATAATGGAACAAATTTTTATGCTCGTATAAGATTATCTACTGATTTGTCACTTACTTCAACTGGACTTGCAATTGATGGTGAGGTTGAGGATCACTGGGTTGATGTCACGCAGTCAGTTATTTCATTAGTAACAACTCCAGTTTGTCAAGGTAGTACAGTGTCGTTAAGTGGTGTTAATGGAGCATCTACATATGCTTGGACTGGTCCAAATGGATTTACGTCGTCTTTACAATCTCCAATCATTCCAAATGCTCAAGTTGTTAATGCAGGTATATATTCTTTAAAAATTACTACTGGAAGTGGGTGTGAATTTACCGAAAGTGTAACTGTTGCTGTAACTGCTACACCAACAGTACCAACAGCAACTGCTCAAACATTCTGTTTGGCAGATGGTAAAAAAGTAAGCGACTTAACGGTTAGCGCAGGAACAGCAATCAAATGGTATTCTGCGGTAACATCGGGAACTTTATATACCGGAACCGAGACACTGGCTACAGGAACTTATTTTGCAAGCCAGACGGTAAACGGCTGTGAGAGCGCAAGAACTTCGGTTGCCGTAACGGTCAATGCTGCTACACCAACAGCATCGGCACAGACTTTCTGCTCGGCTGAGGCCAAAAAAGTAAGCGACCTTTCAGCATCGGGAACAGGGATCAAATGGTATTCAGCGTTAACAGCAGGAACCTTATATGCAGGCACCGAGACGCTGGCTACGGGAACTTATTATGCGAGCCAGACGGTAAACGGATGTGAGAGTTCGAGAGCTTCGGTTGCTGTCACAGTGAATACAACCCCGTCAGCACCAACGGCTTTAGCTCAGACTTTCTGCTCTTCGGAGGCCAAAAAAGTAAGCGATCTGTCAGCGTCAGGCACGGCAGTTAAATGGTATTCAGCGGTAACAGCAGGAACCTTATATGCAGGAACCGAGACGCTGGCTACGGGAACCTATTATGCAAGCCAGACGGTAAACGGCTGCGAGAGCGCAAGAACTTCGGTTGCTGTCACAGTGAATACAACACCGGTTGTCCCAACAGCATCGGCGCAGACCTACTGTTCGTCAGAGGCTAAAAAAGTAAGCGATCTGTCAGCTACAGGCACGGCAGTTAAATGGTATTCTGCGGTAACAGCAGGAACCTTATATGCAGGAACCGAGACGCTGGCTACAGGAACTTATTATGCGAGCCAGACGGTAAACGGCTGCGAGAGTTCGAGAGCTTCGGCAGCGGTAACGATCACGGCCAGCCCGTCAGCACCAACAGCATCGGCACAGACCTACTGCTCTTCGGAGGCCAAAAAAGTAAGCGATCTGTCAGCTACAGGCACGGCAGTTAAATGGTATTCAGCGTTAACAGCGGGAACCTTATATGCAGGCACTGAGGCGCTGGCAACAGGAACTTATTATGCAAGCCAGACGGTAAACGGCTGCGAGAGTTCGAGAGCTTCGGTATCGGTAACGATCACGGCAAGCCCGTCAGCACCAACGGCTTCAGCTCAGACTTTCTGCTCGGCGGAGGCTAAAAAAGTAAGCGATCTAGCCGTGTCAGGCACGGCAGTTAAATGGTATTCAGCGGCAACAGCAGGAACCTTATATGCAGGCACCGAGACATTGGCTACAGGAACTTATTATGCGAGCCAGACGGTAAACGGATGTGAGAGCGCAAGAACTTCGGCAGCGGTAACGATCACGGCCAGCCCGTCAGCACCAACAGCATCGGCACAGACCTACTGTTCGTCGGAGGCTAAAAAAGTAAGCGATCTGTCAGCGTCAGGCACGGCAGTTAAATGGTATTCAGCGTTAACAGCAGGAATTTTATATACAGGCACTGAGGCGCTGGCTACGGGAACTTATTATGCGAGCCAGACGGTAAACGGCTGTGAGAGCGGGAGAGCTTCGGCGGCGGTAACGATCACGGCAAGCCCGTCAGCACCAACGGCATCGGCACAGACCTACTGTTCGTCGGAGGCTAAAAAAGTAAGCGATCTGTCTGCTACAGGCACGGCAGTTAAATGGTATTCAGCGTTAACAGCGGGAACCTTATATGCAGGCACCGAGACGCTGGCTACAGGAACTTATTATGCGAGCCAGACGGTAAACGGCTGTGAGAGCGGGAGAGCTTCGGTAGCGGTAACGATCACGGCAAGTCCGTCAGCACCAACGGCTTTAGCTCAGACTTTCTGCTCTTCGGAGGCCAAAAAAGTAAGCGATTTAGGTGCTACAGGAACAGGCATCAAATGGTATTCAGCGTTAACAGCGGGAACCTTATATGCAGGAACCGAGGCGCTGGCAACAGGAACTTATTATGCAAGCCAGACGGTAAACGGCTGCGAGAGTTCGAGAGCTTCGGTATCGGTAACGATCACGGCAAGCCCGTCAGCACCAACGGCTTCAGCTCAGACTTTCTGCTCGGCGGAGGCTAAAAAAGTAAGCGATCTAGCCGTGTCAGGCACGGCAGTTAAATGGTATTCAGCGTTAACAGCAGGAACCTTATATGCAGGCACTGAGGCGCTGGCAACGGGAACTTATTATGCGAGCCAGACGGTAAACGGCTGTGAGAGCGGGAGAGCTTCGGCGGCGGTAACGATCACGGCAAGCCCGTCAGCACCAACGGCATCGGCACAGACCTACTGTTCGTCGGAGGCTAAAAAAGTAAGCGATCTGTCTGCTACAGGAACAGGCATCAAATGGTATTCAGCGTTAACAGCAGGAACCTTATATGCAGGCACCGAGGCGCTGGCAACAGGAACTTATTATGCAAGCCAGACGGTAAACGGCTGCGAGAGTTCGAGAGCTTCGGTATCGGTAACGATCACGGCAAGCCCGTCAGCACCAACGGCTTCAGCTCAGACTTTCTGCTCTTCGGAGGCCAAAAAAGTAAGCGATCTAGCCGTGTCAGGCACGGCAGTTAAATGGTATTCAGCGTTAACAGCAGGAACCTTATATGCAGGCACTGAGGCGCTGGCAACGGGAACTTATTATGCGAGCCAGACGGTAAACGGATGTGAGAGCGCGAGAGCTTCGGCAGCGGTAACGATCACGGCCAGCCCGTCAGCACCAACAGCATCGGCACAGACCTACTGTTCTTCGGAGGCTAAAAAAGTAAGCGATCTGTCAGCGTCAGGCACGGCAGTTAAATGGTATTCAGCGTTAACAGCAGGAACCTTATATGCAGGCACCGAGACGCTGGCTACGGGAACTTATTATGCGAGCCAGACGGTAAACGGCTGCGAGAGTTCGAGAGCTTCGGTTGCTGTCACAGTGAATACAACCCCGTCAGCACCAACGGCATCGGCACAGACCTACTGTTCGTCGGAGGCTAAAAAAGTAAGCGATTTAGGTGCTACAGGAACAGGCATCAAATGGTATTCAGCGTTAACAGCAGGAATTTTATATACAGGCACTGAGGCGCTGGCAACAGGAACTTATTATGCAAGCCAGACGGTAAACGGCTGCGAGAGTTCGAGAGCTTCGGTATCGGTAACGATCACGGCAAGCCCGTCAGCACCAACGGCATCGGCACAGACCTACTGTTCGTCGGAGGCTAAAAAAGTAAGCGATCTGTCTGCTACAGGAACAGGCATCAAATGGTATTCAGCGTTAACAGCAGGAATTTTATATACAGGCACTGAGGCGCTGGCAACAGGAACTTATTATGCAAGCCAGACGGTAAACGGCTGCGAGAGTTCGAGAGCTTCGGCAGCGGTAACGATCACGGCCAGCCCGTCAGCACCAACAGCATCGGCACAGACCTACTGTTCTTCGGAGGCTAAAAAAGTAAGCGATCTGTCAGCGTCAGGCACGGCAGTTAAATGGTATTCAGCGTTAACAGCAGGAACCTTATATGCAGGAACCGAGACGCTGGCTACGGGAACCTATTATGCAAGCCAGACGGTAAACGGCTGCGAGAGCGCAAGAACTTCGGTTGCTGTCACAGTGAATACAACACCGGTTGTCCCAACAGCATCGGCGCAGACCTACTGTTCGTCAGAGGCTAAAAAAGTAAGCGATCTGTCAGCTACAGGCACGGCAGTTAAATGGTATTCTGCGGTAACAGCAGGAACCTTATATGCAGGAACCGAGACGCTGGCTACAGGAACTTATTATGCGAGCCAGACGGTAAACGGCTGTGAGAGCGGGAGAGCTTCGGCGGCGGTAACGATCACGGCAAGTCCGTCAGCACCAACGGCTTTAGCTCAGACTTTCTGCTCTTCGGAGGCCAAAAAAGTAAGCGATCTGTCAGCTACAGGCACGGCAGTTAAATGGTATTCAGCGTCAACAGCGGGAACCTTATATGCAGGCACCGAGGCGCTGGCTACAGGAACTTATTTTGCCAGCCAGACAGTAAACGGCTGTGAGAGCGGGAGAACTTCGGTTGCTGTCACAGTGAATACAACCCCAGTTGTCCCAACGGCATCGGCGCAGACCTACTGTTCGTCAGAGGCTAAAAAAGTAAGCGATCTGTCAGCTACAGGCACGGCAGTTAAATGGTATTCTGCGGTAACAGCAGGAACTTTATATGCAGGAACTGAGACCCTGGCAACAGGCATCTATTATGCGAGCCAGACAGTGAACGGCTGTGAGAGCGCGAGAACTTCGGTATCGGTAACGATCACGGCTAGCCCGTCAGCACCAACGGCATCGGCGCAGGTATTCTGTTCGTCAGAGGCTAAAAAAGTAAGCGATCTGTCAGCTACAGGCACGGCAGTTAAATGGTATTCTGCGGTAACAGCGGGAACTTTATATGCAGGAACCGAGGCGCTGGCAACAGGAACTTATTATGCGAGCCAGACGGTAAACGGCTGTGAGAGCGCGAGAACTTCGGTTGCTGTCACAGTGAATACAACCCCGGTTGTCCCAACAGCAACTGCGCAGACCTACTGTTCGTCAGAGGCTAAAAAAGTAAGTGATCTGTCTGCTACAGGCACGGCAGTTAAATGGTATTCTGCGTTCACAGCAGGAACTTTATATGCAGGCACTGAGGCGCTGGCAACAGGAACTTATTTTGCGAGCCAGACAGTGAACGGCTGTGAGAGCGCAAGAACTTCGGTATCGGTAACCATCACGGCCAGCCCGGCAGTTCCAACGGCATCGACACAGACTTTCTGCTCGGCTGAGACCAAAAAAGTAAGCGACCTTTCAGCATCGGGAACAGGGATCAAATGGTATTCAGCGTCAACAGCAGGAACCTTATATGCAGGAATCGAGACATTGGCTACGGGAACTTATTATGCAAGCCAGACAGTAAACGGCTGCGAGAGTTCGAGAGCTTCGGCAGCGGTAACGATCACGGCAAGCCCGTCAGCACCAACGGCTTCAGCTCAGACTTTCTGCTCGGCGGAGGCTAAAAAAGTAAGCGATCTAGCCGTGTCAGGCACGGCAGTTAAATGGTATTCAGCGTTAACAGCAGGAACCTTATATGCAGGCACTGAGGCGCTGGCAACGGGAACTTATTATGCCAGCCAGACGGTAAACGGCTGTGAGAGCGCGAGAGCTTCGGCAGCGGTAACGATCACGGCCAGCCCGTCAGCACCAACAGCATCGGCACAGATCTACTGTTCTTCGGAGGCTAAAAAAGTAAGCGATCTGTCAGCGTCAGGCACGGCAGTTAAATGGTATTCTGCGTTAACAGCAGGAACCTTATATACAGGCACCGAGACGCTGGCTACGGGAACTTATTATGCGAGCCAGACGGTAAACGGATGTGAGAGTTCGAGAGCTTCGGTTGCTGTCACAGTGAATACAACCCCGTCAGCACCGACAGCTTCGGCACAGACCTACTGCTCTTCGGAGGCCAAAAAAGTAAGCGATCTGTCTGCTACAGGCACGGCAGTTAAATGGTATTCAGCGGCAACGGCAGGAACTTTATATACAGGCACCGAGACATTGGCTACAGGAACTTATTATGCCAGCCAGACAGTGAACGGCTGTGAGAGCGCGAGAGCTTCGGCAGCGGTAACGATCACGGCAAGCCCGTCAGCACCAACGGCATCGGCACAGACCTACTGTTCGTCGGAGGCTAAAAAAGTAAGCGATTTAGGTGCTACAGGAACAGGCATCAAATGGTATTCAGCGTTAACAGCGGGAACCTTATATGCAGGAACCGAGGCGCTGGCAACAGGAACTTATTATGCAAGCCAGACGGTAAACGGCTGCGAGAGTTCGAGAGCTTCGGCAGCGGTAACGATCACGGCAAGCCCGTCAGCACCAACGGCTTCAGCTCAGACTTTCTGCTCGGCGGAGGCTAAAAAAGTAAGCGATCTAGCCGTGTCAGGCACGGCAGTTAAATGGTATTCAGCGTTAACAGCAGGAACCTTATATGCAGGCACTGAGGCGCTGGCAACGGGAACTTATTATGCGAGCCAGACGGTAAACGGATGTGAGAGCGCAAGAACTTCGGTAGCGGTAACGATCACGGCAAGCCCGTCAGCACCAACGGCATCGGCACAGACCTACTGTTCGTCGGAGGCTAAAAAAGTAAGCGATCTGTCTGCTACAGGAACAGGCATCAAATGGTATTCAGCGTTAACAGCAGGAACCTTATATGCAGGCACCGAGACGCTGGCTACGGGAACTTATTATGCGAGCCAGACGGTAAACGGCTGCGAGAGTTCGAGAGCTTCGGTTGCTGTCACAGTGAATACAACCCCGTCAGCACCAACGGCATCGGCACAGACCTACTGTTCGTCGGAGGCTAAAAAAGTAAGCGATTTAGGTGCTACAGGAACAGGCATCAAATGGTATTCAGCGTTAACAGCAGGAATTTTATATACAGGCACTGAGGCGCTGGCAACAGGAACTTATTATGCAAGCCAGACGGTAAACGGCTGCGAGAGTTCGAGAGCTTCGGTATCGGTAACGATCACGGCAAGCCCGTCAGCACCAACGGCATCGGCACAGACCTACTGTTCGTCGGAGGCTAAAAAAGTAAGCGATCTGTCTGCTACAGGAACAGGCATCAAATGGTATTCAGCGTTAACAGCAGGAATTTTATATACAGGCACTGAGGCGCTGGCAACAGGAACTTATTATGCAAGCCAGACGGTAAACGGCTGCGAGAGTTCGAGAGCTTCGGCAGCGGTAACGATCACGGCCAGCCCGTCAGCACCAACAGCATCGGCACAGACCTACTGTTCTTCGGAGGCTAAAAAAGTAAGCGATCTGTCAGCGTCAGGCACGGCAGTTAAATGGTATTCAGCGTTAACAGCAGGAACCTTATATGCAGGAACCGAGACGCTGGCTACGGGAACCTATTATGCAAGCCAGACGGTAAACGGCTGCGAGAGCGCAAGAACTTCGGTTGCTGTCACAGTGAATACAACACCGGTTGTCCCAACAGCATCGGCGCAGACCTACTGTTCGTCAGAGGCTAAAAAAGTAAGCGATCTGTCAGCTACAGGCACGGCAGTTAAATGGTATTCTGCGGTAACAGCAGGAACCTTATATGCAGGAACCGAGACGCTGGCTACAGGAACTTATTATGCGAGCCAGACGGTAAACGGCTGTGAGAGCGGGAGAGCTTCGGCGGCGGTAACGATCACGGCAAGTCCGTCAGCACCAACGGCTTTAGCTCAGACTTTCTGCTCTTCGGAGGCCAAAAAAGTAAGCGATCTGTCAGCTACAGGCACGGCAGTTAAATGGTATTCAGCGTCAACAGCGGGAACCTTATATGCAGGCACCGAGGCGCTGGCTACAGGAACTTATTTTGCCAGCCAGACAGTAAACGGCTGTGAGAGCGGGAGAACTTCGGTTGCTGTCACAGTGAATACAACCCCAGTTGTCCCAACGGCATCGGCGCAGACCTACTGTTCGTCAGAGGCTAAAAAAGTAAGCGATCTGTCAGCTACAGGCACGGCAGTTAAATGGTATTCTGCGGTAACAGCAGGAACTTTATACGCAGGAACTGAGACCCTGGCAACAGGCATCTATTATGCGAGCCAGACAGTGAACGGCTGTGAGAGCGCGAGAACTTCGGTATCGGTAACGATCACGGCTAGCCCGTCAGCACCAACGGCATCGGCGCAGGTATTCTGTTCGTCAGAGGCTAAAAAAGTAAGCGATCTGTCAGCTACAGGCACGGCAGTTAAATGGTATTCTGCGGTAACAGCGGGAACTTTATATGCAGGAACTGAGGCGCTGGCAACAGGAACTTATTATGCGAGCCAGACGGTAAACGGCTGTGAGAGCGCGAGAACTTCGGTTGCTGTCACAGTGAATACAACCCCGGTTGTCCCAACAGCAACTGCGCAGACCTACTGTTCGTCAGAGGCTAAAAAAGTAAGTGATCTGTCTGCTACAGGCACGGCAGTTAAATGGTATTCTGCGGTAACAGCGGGAACTTTATATGCAGGAACCGAGGCGCTGGCAACAGGAACTTATTATGCGAGCCAGACGGTAAACGGCTGTGAGAGCGCGAGAACTTCGGTTGCTGTCACAGTGAATACAACCCCGGTTGTCCCAACAGCAACTGCGCAGACCTACTGTTCGTCAGAGGCTAAAAAAGTAAGTGATCTGTCTGCTACAGGCACGGCAGTTAAATGGTATTCTGCGTTCACAGCAGGAACTTTATATGCAGGCACTGAGGCGCTGGCAACAGGAACTTATTTTGCGAGCCAGACAGTGAACGGCTGTGAGAGCGCAAGAACTTCGGTATCGGTAACGATCACGGCCAGCCCTTCAGCACCGACAGCATCGGCGCAGACCTACTGTTCTTCGGAGGCTAAAAAAGTAAGCGATCTGTCAGCGTCAGGCACGGCAGTTAAATGGTATTCTGCGGTAACAGCGGGAACTTTATATGCAGGCACCGAGACGCTGGCTACAGGAACTTATTTTGCAAGCCAGACAGTGAACGGCTGTGAGAGCGCAAGAACTTCGGTATCGGTAACGATCACGGCAAGCCCTTCAGCACCGACAGCATCGGCGCAGACCTACTGTTCTTCGGAGGCTAAAAAAGTAAGCGATCTGTCAGCGTCAGGCACGGCAGTTAAATGGTATTCTGCTGTCACAGCGGGAACTTTATATGCAGGCACCGAGACGCTGGCAACAGGAACTTATTTTGCAAGCCAAACGGCAAACGGCTGTGAGAGTTCGAGAGCTTCGGTATCGGTAACGATCACGGCAAGCCCTTCAGCACCGACAGCATCGGCGCAGACCTACTGCTCGTCGGAGGCTAAAAAAGTAAGCGATCTGTCAGCGTCAGGCACGGCAGTTAAATGGTATTCTGCGGTAACAGCGGGAACTTTATATGCAGGCACCGAGACCCTGGCTACAGGAACTTATTTTGCAAGCCAGACAGTGAACGGCTGTGAGAGCGCAAGAACTTCGGTAGCTGTCACAGTGAATACAACTCCAGTTGTCCCAACAGCATCGGCGCAGACCTACTGCTCGTCGGAGGCTAAAAAAGTAAGCGATCTGTCAGCGTCAGGCACGGCAGTTAAATGGTATTCTGCTGTCACAGCGGGAACTTTATATGCAGGCACCGAGACCCTGGCTACAGGAACTTATTATGCAAGCCAGACAGTGAACGGCTGTGAGAGCGCAAGAACTTCGGTAGCTGTCACAGTGAATACAACTCCAGTTGTCCCAACAGCATCGGCACAGACCTACTGTTCGTCGGAGGCTAAAAAAGTAAGCGACCTGTCGGCATCGGGAACAGGGATCAAATGGTATTCTGCTGTCACAGCGGGAACTTTATATGCAGGCACCGAGACCCTGGCTACAGGAACTTATTTTGCAAGCCAAACGGCAAACGGCTGTGAGAGTTCGAGAGCTTCGGTATCGGTAACGATCACGGCCAGCCCTTCAGCACCGACAGCATCGGCGCAGACCTACTGTTCTTCGGAGGCTAAAAAAGTAAGCGATCTGTCAGCGTCAGGCACGGCAGTTAAATGGTATTCTGCGGTAACAGCGGGAACCTTATATGCAGGCACCGAGACGCTGGCTACAGGAACTTATTATGCAAGCCAAACGGCAAACGGCTGTGAGAGCGCAAGAACTTCGGTATCGGTAACGATCACTCCGTCACCAACGGCTCCGTCACCAACGGCTCCGACTTTCTGCTCTTCGGAAGCTAAAAAAGTAAGCGACCTGTCGGCATTAGGAACAGGGATCAAATGGTATTCAGCGCTCACAGCGGGAACCTTATATGCAGGCACCGAGACATTGGCAACGGGAACTTATTATGCGAGCCAGACGGTAAACGGCTGTGAGAGTTCGAGAGCTTCGGTATCGGTAACGATTACTCCGTCACCAACGTCGCCAACAGCTTCGGCTCAAACTTTCTGCTCTTCAGAAGGAAAAAAAGTAAGCGATTTAGCGGCATCGGGAACAGGCATCAAATGGTATTCTGCTGTCACAGCGGGAACCTTATATGCAGGCACCGAGACGCTGGCAACAGGAACTTATTATGCAAGCCAGACAGTGAACGGCTGTGAGAGCGCAAGAACTTCGGTATCGGTAACGATCACGGCCAGCCCTTCAGCACCGACAGCATCGGCGCAGACTTTCTGCTCTTCAGAAGGAAAAAAAGTAAGCGATCTGTCGGCTGCAGGCACGGCAGTTAAATGGTATTCTGCTGCAACGGCGGGAACCTTATATGCAGGCACCGAGACCCTGGCAACAGGAACTTATTATGCAAGCCAGACAGTGAACGGCTGTGAGAGCGCAAGAACTTCGGTATCGGTAACGATCACGGCCAGCCCGTCAGTTCCAACAGCATCGGCGCAGACCTACTGCTCGTCGGAGGCTAAAAAAGTAAGCGACCTGTCAGCGTCAGGCACGGCAGTTAAATGGTATTCTGCTGTCACAGCGGGAACTTTATATGCAGGAACTGAGACCCTGGCTACAGGAACTTATTATGCAAGCCAGACAGTGAACGGCTGTGAGAGCGCAAGAACTTCGGTATCGGTAACGATCACGGCCAGCCCTTCAGCACCGACAGCATCGGCGCAGACCTACTGCTCGTCGGAGGCTAAAAAAGTAAGCGATCTGTCAGCGTCAGGCACGGCAGTTAAATGGTATTCTGCGGTAACAGCGGGAACTTTATATGCAGGCACCGAGACGCTGGCTACAGGAACTTATTTTGCAAGCCAGACAGTGAACGGCTGTGAGAGCGCAAGAACTTCGGTATCGGTAACGATCACGGCAAGCCCTTCAGCACCGACAGCATCGGCGCAGACCTACTGTTCTTCGGAGGCTAAAAAAGTAAGCGATCTGTCAGCGTCAGGCACGGCAGTTAAATGGTATTCTGCTGTCACAGCGGGAACTTTATATGCAGGCACCGAGACCCTGGCAACAGGAACTTATTTTGCAAGCCAAACGGCAAACGGCTGTGAGAGTTCGAGAGCTTCGGTATCGGTAACGATCACGGCAAGCCCTTCAGCACCGACAGCATCGGCGCAGACCTACTGCTCGTCGGAGGCTAAAAAAGTAAGCGATCTGTCAGCGTCAGGCACGGCAGTTAAATGGTATTCTGCGGTAACAGCGGGAACTTTATATGCAGGCACCGAGACCCTGGCTACAGGAACTTATTTTGCAAGCCAGACAGTGAACGGCTGTGAGAGCGCAAGAACTTCGGTAGCTGTCACAGTGAATACAACTCCAGTTGTCCCAACAGCATCGGCGCAGACCTACTGCTCGTCGGAGGCTAAAAAAGTAAGCGATCTGTCAGCGTCAGGCACGGCAGTTAAATGGTATTCTGCTGTCACAGCGGGAACTTTATATGCAGGCACCGAGACCCTGGCTACAGGAACTTATTATGCAAGCCAGACAGTGAACGGCTGTGAGAGCGCAAGAACTTCGGTAGCTGTCACAGTGAATACAACTCCAGTTGTCCCAACAGCATCGGCACAGACCTACTGTTCGTCGGAGGCTAAAAAAGTAAATGATTTAGCGGCATCGGGAGCAGGGATCAAATGGTATTCTGCTGTCACAGCGGGAACTTTATATGCAGGCACCGAGACCCTGGCAACAGGAACTTATTATGCAAGCCAAACGGCAAACGGCTGTGAGAGCGCAAGAACTTCGGTATCGGTAACGATCACGGCCAGCCCGTCAGTTCCAACAGCATCGGCGCAGACCTACTGCTCGTCGGAGGCTAAAAAAGTAAGCGACCTGTCAGCGTCAGGCACGGCAGTTAAATGGTATTCTGCTGTCACAGCGGGAACTTTATATGCAGGCACCGAGACGCTGGCTACAGGAACTTATTATGCAAGCCAGACAGTGAACGGCTGTGAGAGCGCAAGAACTTCGGTATCGGTAACGATCACGGCCAGCCCTTCAGCACCGACAGCATCGGCGCAGACCTACTGCTCGTCGGAGGCTAAAAAAGTAAGCGATCTGTCAGCGTCAGGCACGGCAGTTAAATGGTATTCTGCGGTAACAGCGGGAACTTTATATGCAGGCACCGAGACGCTGGCTACAGGAACTTATTTTGCAAGCCAGACAGTGAACGGCTGTGAGAGCGCAAGAACTTCGGTATCGGTAACGATCACGGCCAGCCCTTCAGCACCGACAGCATCGGCGCAGACCTACTGCTCGTCGGAGGCTAAAAAAGTAAGCGATCTGTCAGCGTCAGGCACGGCAGTTAAATGGTATTCTGCTGTCACAGCGGGAACTTTATATGCAGGCACCGAGACGCTGGCTACAGGAACTTATTTTGCAAGCCAGACAGTGAACGGCTGTGAGAGCGCAAGAACTTCGGTATCGGTAACGATCACGGCAAGCCCTTCAGCACCGACAGCATCGGCGCAGACCTACTGTTCTTCGGAGGCTAAAAAAGTAAGCGATCTGTCAGCGTCAGGCACGGCAGTTAAATGGTATTCTGCTGTCACAGCGGGAACTTTATATGCAGGCACCGAGACGCTGGCAACAGGAACTTATTTTGCAAGCCAAACGGCAAACGGCTGTGAGAGTTCGAGAGCTTCGGTATCGGTAACGATCACGGCAAGCCCTTCAGCACCGACAGCATCGGCGCAGACCTACTGCTCGTCGGAGGCTAAAAAAGTAAGCGATCTGTCAGCGTCAGGCACGGCAGTTAAATGGTATTCTGCGGTAACAGCGGGAACTTTATATGCAGGCACCGAGACCCTGGCTACAGGAACTTATTTTGCAAGCCAGACAGTGAACGGCTGTGAGAGCGCAAGAACTTCGGTAGCTGTCACAGTGAATACAACTCCAGTTGTCCCAACAGCATCGGCGCAGACCTACTGCTCGTCGGAGGCTAAAAAAGTAAGCGATCTGTCAGCGTCAGGCACGGCAGTTAAATGGTATTCTGCTGTCACAGCGGGAACTTTATATGCAGGCACCGAGACCCTGGCTACAGGAACTTATTATGCAAGCCAGACAGTGAACGGCTGTGAGAGCGCAAGAACTTCGGTAGCTGTCACAGTGAATACAACTCCAGTTGTCCCAACAGCATCGGCACAGACCTACTGTTCGTCGGAGGCTAAAAAAGTAAGCGACCTGTCGGCATCGGGAACAGGGATCAAATGGTATTCTGCTGTCACAGCGGGAACTTTATATGCAGGCACCGAGACCCTGGCTACAGGAACTTATTTTGCAAGCCAAACGGCAAACGGCTGTGAGAGTTCGAGAGCTTCGGTATCGGTAACGATCACGGCCAGCCCTTCAGCACCGACAGCATCGGCGCAGACCTACTGTTCTTCGGAGGCTAAAAAAGTAAGCGATCTGTCAGCGTCAGGCACGGCAGTTAAATGGTATTCTGCGGTAACAGCGGGAACTTTATATGCAGGCACCGAGACGCTGGCTACAGGAACTTATTATGCAAGCCAAACGGCAAACGGCTGTGAGAGCGCAAGAACTTCGGTATCGGTAACGATCACTCCGTCACCAACGGCTCCGTCACCAACGGCTCCGACTTTCTGCTCTTCGGAAGCTAAAAAAGTAAGCGACCTGTCGGCATTAGGAACAGGGATCAAATGGTATTCAGCGCTCACAGCGGGAACCTTATATGCAGGCACCGAGACATTGGCAACGGGAACTTATTATGCGAGCCAGACGGTAAACGGCTGTGAGAGTTCGAGAGCTTCGGTATCGGTAACGATTACTCCGTCACCAACGTCGCCAACAGCTTCGGCTCAAACTTTCTGCTCTTCAGAAGGAAAAAAAGTAAGCGATTTAGCGGCATCGGGAACAGGCATCAAATGGTATTCTGCTGTCACAGCGGGAACCTTATATGCAGGCACCGAGACGCTGGCAACAGGAACTTATTATGCAAGCCAGACAGTGAACGGCTGTGAGAGCGCAAGAACTTCGGTATCGGTAACGATCACGGCCAGCCCTTCAGCACCGACAGCATCGGCGCAGACTTTCTGCTCTTCAGAAGGAAAAAAAGTAAGCGATCTGTCGGCTGCAGGCACGGCAGTTAAATGGTATTCTGCTGCAACGGCGGGAACCTTATATGCAGGCACCGAGACCCTGGCAACAGGAACTTATTATGCAAGCCAGACAGTGAACGGCTGTGAGAGCGCAAGAACTTCGGTATCGGTAACGATCACGGCCAGCCCTTCAGCACCGACAGCATCGGCGCAGACCTACTGTTCTTCGGAGGCTAAAAAAGTAAGCGATCTGTCAGCGTCAGGCACGGCAGTTAAATGGTATTCTGCTGCAACGGCGGGAACCTTATATGCAGGCACCGAGACGCTGGCTACAGGAACTTATTATGCAAGCCAGACAGTGAACGGCTGTGAGAGCGCAAGAACTTCGGTATCGGTAACGATCACGGCCAGCCCTTCAGCACCGACAGCATCGGCGCAGACCTACTGTTCTTCGGAGGCTAAAAAAGTAAGCGATCTGTCAGCGTCAGGCACGGCAGTTAAATGGTATTCTGCTGTCACAGCGGGAACTTTATATGCAGGCACCGAGACCCTGGCAACAGGAACTTATTATGCAAGCCAGACGGCAAACGGCTGTGAGAGCGCGAGAGCTTCGGTATCGGTAACGATCACGGCAAGCCCGTCAGCCCCGACAGCTTCGGCTCAGACTTTCTGCTCTTCGGAAGGAAAAAAAGTAAGCGATCTGTCAGCTACAGGCACGGCAGTTAAATGGTATTCAGCGATAACAGCGGGAACCTTATATGCAGGCACCGAGACATTGGCAACAGGCATCTATTATGCGAGCCAGACGGTAAACGGCTGTGAGAGCGCGAGAGCTTCGGTATCGGTAACGATCACGGCAAGCCCGTCAGCACCAACGGCATCGGCACAGACCTACTGTTCGTCGGAGGCTAAAAAAGTAAGCGATTTAGGTGCTACAGGAACAGGCATCAAATGGTATTCAGCGTTAACAGCGGGAACCTTATATGCAGGAACCGAGGCGCTGGCAACAGGAACTTATTATGCAAGCCAGACGGTAAACGGCTGCGAGAGTTCGAGAGCTTCGGCAGCGGTAACGATCACGGCAAGCCCGTCAGCACCAACGGCTTCAGCTCAGACTTTCTGCTCGGCGGAGGCTAAAAAAGTAAGCGATCTAGCCGTGTCAGGCACGGCAGTTAAATGGTATTCAGCGTTAACAGCAGGAACCTTATATGCAGGCACTGAGGCGCTGGCAACGGGAACTTATTATGCGAGCCAGACGGTAAACGGATGTGAGAGCGCAAGAACTTCGGTAGCGGTAACGATCACGGCAAGCCCGTCAGCACCAACGGCATCGGCACAGACCTACTGTTCGTCGGAGGCTAAAAAAGTAAGCGATCTGTCTGCTACAGGAACAGGCATCAAATGGTATTCAGCGTTAACAGCAGGAATTTTATATACAGGCACTGAGGCGCTGGCAACAGGAACTTATTATGCAAGCCAGACGGTAAACGGCTGCGAGAGTTCGAGAGCTTCGGCAGCGGTAACGATCACGGCAAGCCCGTCAGCACCAACGGCTTCAGCTCAGACTTTCTGCTCGGCGGAGGCTAAAAAAGTAAGCGATCTAGCCGTGTCAGGCACGGCAGTTAAATGGTATTCAGCGTTAACAGCAGGAACCTTATATGCAGGCACTGAGGCGCTGGCAACGGGAACTTATTATGCGAGCCAGACGGTAAACGGATGTGAGAGCGCAAGAACTTCGGCAGCGGTAACGATCACGGCAAGCCCGTCAGCACCAACGGCATCGGCACAGACCTACTGTTCGTCGGAGGCTAAAAAAGTAAGCGATCTGTCTGCTACAGGAACAGGCATCAAATGGTATTCAGCGTTAACAGCAGGAATTTTATATACAGGCACTGAGGCGCTGGCTACGGGAACTTATTATGCGAGCCAGACGGTAAACGGCTGTGAGAGCGGGAGAGCTTCGGCGGCGGTAACGATCACGGCAAGCCCGTCAGCACCAACGGCATCGGCACAGACCTACTGTTCGTCGGAGGCTAAAAAAGTAAGCGATCTGTCTGCTACAGGAACAGGCATCAAATGGTATTCAGCGTTAACAGCAGGAACCTTATATGCAGGCACCGAGGCGCTGGCAACAGGAACTTATTATGCAAGCCAGACGGTAAACGGCTGCGAGAGCGCGAGAGCTTCGGCAGCGGTAACGATCACGGCCAGCCCGTCAGCACCAACAGCATCGGCACAGACCTACTGTTCTTCGGAGGCTAAAAAAGTAAGCGATCTAGCCGTGTCAGGCACGGCAGTTAAATGGTATTCAGCGTTAACAGCAGGAACCTTATATGCAGGCACTGAGGCGCTGGCTACGGGAACTTATTATGCGAGCCAGACGGTAAACGGATGTGAGAGCGCGAGAGCTTCGGCAGCGGTAACGATCACGGCCAGCCCGTCAGCACCAACAGCATCGGCACAGACCTACTGTTCGTCAGAGGCTAAAAAAGTAAGTGATCTGTCTGCTACAGGCACGGCAGTTAAATGGTATTCAGCGTTAACAGCAGGAACCTTATATGCAGGCACCGAGACGCTGGCTACGGGAACTTATTATGCGAGCCAGACGGTAAACGGATGTGAGAGTTCGAGAACTTCGGTTGCTGTCACAGTGAATACAACACCGGTTGTCCCAACAGCATCGGCGCAGACCTACTGTTCGTCAGAGGCTAAAAAAGTAAGCGATCTGTCAGCTACAGGCACGGCAGTTAAATGGTATTCTGCGGCAACAGCAGGAACCTTATATGCAGGAACCGAGACGCTGGCTACAGGAACTTATTATGCGAGCCAGACGGTAAACGGCTGTGAGAGCGGGAGAGCTTCGGTAGCGGTAACGATCACGGCAAGTCCGTCAGCACCAACGGCTTTAGCTCAGACTTTCTGCTCTTCGGAGGCCAAAAAAGTAAGCGATCTGTCAGCGTCAGGCACGGCAGTTAAATGGTATTCAGCGGTAACAGCAGGAACCTTATATGCAGGAACCGAGACGCTGGCTACGGGAACCTATTATGCAAGCCAGACGGTAAACGGCTGTGAGAGCGCAAGAACTTCGGTTGCTGTCACAGTGAATACAACACCGGTTGTCCCAACAGCATCGGCGCAGACCTACTGTTCGTCAGAGGCTAAAAAAGTAAGCGATCTGTCAGCTACAGGCACGGCAGTTAAATGGTATTCTGCGGTAACAGCAGGAACCTTATATGCAGGAACCGAGACGCTGGCTACAGGAACTTATTATGCGAGCCAGACGGTAAACGGCTGTGAGAGCGGGAGAGCTTCGGCGGCGGTAACGATCACGGCAAGTCCGTCAGCACCAACGGCTTTAGCTCAGACTTTCTGCTCTTCGGAGGCCAAAAAAGTAAGCGATCTGTCAGCTACAGGCACGGCAGTTAAATGGTATTCAGCGTTAACAGCGGGAACCTTATATGCAGGCACTGAGGCACTGGCAACGGGAACTTATTATGCGAGCCAGACGGTAAACGGCTGCGAGAGTACAAGAACTTCGGTATCGGTAACCATCACGGCAAGCCCGTCAGCCCCGACGGCAACAGCCCAGACCTACTGCTCTTCGGAAGCCAAAAAAGTAAGCGACCTTTCGGCATCGGGAACAGGGATCAAATGGTATTCAGCGTTAACAGCAGGAACTTTATATACAGGCACTGAGGCGCTGGCAACAGGAACTTATTATGCAAGCCAGACGGTAAACGGCTGTGAGAGCGCGAGAACTTCGGTATCGGTAACCATCACGGCCAGCCCGTCAGCACCAACGGCAACTGCACAGACCTACTGCTCTTCGGAAGCCAAAAAAGTAAGCGACCTTTCGGCATCGGGAACAGGGATCAAATGGTATTCAGCGTCAACAGCGGGAACCTTATATGCAGGCACCGAGGCGCTGGCTACAGGAACTTATTTTGCCAGCCAGACAGTAAACGGCTGTGAGAGCGGGAGAACTTCGGTTGCTGTCACAGTGAATACAACCCCAGTTGTCCCAACGGCATCGGCGCAGACCTACTGTTCGTCAGAGGCTAAAAAAGTAAGCGATCTGTCAGCTACAGGCACGGCAGTTAAATGGTATTCTGCGGTAACAGCAGGAACTTTATATGCAGGAACTGAGGCGCTGGCAACAGGAACTTATTTTGCGAGCCAGACAGTGAACGGCTGTGAGAGCGCAAGAACTTCGGTATCGGTAACCATCACGGCCAGCCCGGCAGTTCCAACGGCATCGACACAGACTTTCTGCTCGGCTGAGACCAAAAAAGTAAGCGACCTTTCAGCATCGGGAACAGGGATCAAATGGTATTCAGCGTCAACAGCAGGAACCTTATATGCAGGAATCGAGACATTGGCTACGGGAACTTATTATGCAAGCCAGACAGTAAACGGCTGCGAGAGTTCGAGAGCTTCGGTATCGGTAACGATCACGCCGCCGCCGGTAGGAGGTTTAGTATCCTCTAATCAAGTTATTACTTCAGGTACTTTTCCAGCAGATTTATTATTAAGCGGTAATTTTGGTTCTGTTGTAAAATGGCAAAAATCTAATGATGCTGGATTTATGAATCCTGTAGCTATTTCGATTACATCAACTACTTTGTTGGGCAGTACAATTGGTAATCTTACCGTGAATACTTATTTCAGAGCTGTTGTTCAAAATGGTGTTTGTAATCCAGTGTTTTCAAATTCTGTTTTAATAGCTATTGAAACAGCACCAGATGTAACAGTAGATGATGCAACAATTGCAGAAGGCGGAATATTGAGTTTCCCTGTAAAATTGAGTAATCCATCGGTTACAAACATTACCGTTACGTTGAATTTTGTAAACGGAACAGCAGGAAATTCAGATTATACCGCTACACCAGTAACCGTAACTTTCTTGGCGGGAAGCACTAAAGCTACGGCAACTGTGCAAACAACCGATGATTTGATAGATGAATTGAATGAGGATTTAACTGTAAAAATTGCTTCAACTACTGGAACAGTAGGCAATATCAGCGATACAGCGATAGGAATCATTCAAGACAATGATGATGCACCATCAATCACAGCTAAAGACGATATCATATCAGGCGGAAACGGAACAGCAGGAACACTAAACGCAGGAAACGTGTTAGCCAGCAGTCCAACGAATCTTGATATTTTGAATGGTAAGCCAGTAGTTATCGGATTAGTGGATTTAAAAGTAGTGACACCGGCAGTTTCAAAAACACCAGGAGCATCAGTTCCATTAATTGATATTGCTACAGGAACAGTAAGTGTTCCAGCAAACACTCCAGAAGGGATTTATACTTTAACGTATAGCATTTGTGAAAAAGCAAATCCTTCTTCAAATTGTAGTATAGCTAAAGTAACCGTATTCGTGGCGCGGCCTAGTATCGGCTTAGTGAAAACAGCCCACTTCAATGATGAAAATGGAGATGGTTATGCAAATGCAGGGGAAACCATTACTTATAATTTTACAGTAACTAATACAGGAAATGAACCATTGACTAATGTCACTGTTACAGACACTAGTTTACCGGGATTAGTGATGAAGGGAAGTTCTATAGCTGTTTTAGGAACAGGAATGACAAATAGTACGGCTTATGTCGCTTCATATGCAATTACTCAAGCTGATATTAATTTTGGAAGTGTATCAAATCAGGCAATTGTATCAGGAATAAGTCCGACCGGTATTCTTGTAAAAGATTTATCAGATGATGGAAATAATCTTAGTGACAAACCAACTATTGTGATAATTCCAGGTTGTTCTATTGAGGTGTTTAATGCGTTGTCTCCAAATGGAGATGGACATAATGATATATTTTATATCCGAGGACTGGAATGTTATCCAGATAATACCGTGGAGGTTTATAATCGCTGGGGAGTCTTAGTATTCGAGCGAGAAAACTATAATAATGATGATCGTGCTTTTAGAGGAGTATCTGAAGGACGAGTGACAGTAAATAAGTTCGATGAATTACCAGTTGGGACTTACTATTATATTTTTAGATATAAAGATAGCGCTTCAAATATGCATGAAAAAGCAGGTTACTTATATATTAACAGAAAATAGATTTAGTAACTCTTTTAGGATTTAATTTCTAAGGATTGTAATAAAAAAGATATGATAAAAAAGACATTATGCATAATTTTTATACTAGTGGCGGGTGCTGGTTATTCTCAGCAGGACTCTCAGTTTACTCAATACATGTATAACACAGTCAATATAAACCCTGCATATGCAGGGTCAAGACAATCAATGAGTGTTTTTGCTTTGCATAGAACGCAATGGGTAGGATTAGAAGGAGCGCCTGTTACCAATACTTTTTCTATCAATACACCAAATGGTCCATTAAATGATTGTAATGTTTGTCCACATGAGACAACAGCTTTATCAGCAATGGGATTTGGCTTGTCTGTTATCAATGATAAAATAGGACCATCAGATGAAAGTAATATAGCTGTTGATCTCTCGTACACGATTAATACTTCGGAAATATATAAATTATCTTTTGGATTAAAAGCTTCAGGGAACTTACTCAATATTGATTTTGATAAATTAAATAAGTATGACAAAAATGATTATAGTTTCGATGCCAATATAGATAATAAGTTTTCTCCAAACATAGGAGTAGGATTCTATTTGCATTCTGAGGACACATACCTAGGTTTGTCCGTTCCAAACTTGTTAGAGACAAAACATTTCGATAGGTATGCAGGTACTATTGGCAATAGTCATGTGGCAAAAGAGAATATCAATTTGTATCTAATAGCGGGTCATGTATTTGATTTGAGTACGGACGTAAAGTTTAAGCCGTCCGTACTTGCAAAATATGTTCAAGGTGCACCATTGCAAGTTGATTTATCAGGAAACTTTCTTATAAATGAAAAATTTGTAGCTGGTGTGGCTTACAGATGGAGTGCGGCCACTAGTGCTATGGTAGGTTTTCAAGCAAGTCCTTCTTGGTTTATAGGTTATAGTTATGACTTAGATGCAACAAGATTATCGAACTACAATTCTGGTTCTCATGAGATTTTTTTGAGATACGAATTGTTTGATGAATACGGAAGAACAATGTCTCTAAGATTTTTTTAAAATATATATATGTAAAAATTATACGTTTCATTTATAGTGCCCTTGTTTATTTGTTGCCGTGAAGTTTTATGAAATAGATTACAAATTTAAACTGGATTTAAATTATCATTTCATTTTGATAACTAATGGTTATTTGATTGATTGCGAATTAGCCCCATTTTTTCTCAATTTATCCCCACTGATAATTCCTGCTAAATATTACTTTATATAAATTGTACTACTTAGTCTGGGATTTTTAATTTATTAACAGTAAACCTACTAAAGTATGAATTATGAAGTTCTGATTATAGACGATCTTCCAATAATTGTAGACGGCTATATTAATCTATTATCAAAAACTGATTTTCAAGAAAACAAACTGAATTTTATTAAAAGCCATAATTGTGAAGATGCCTACAACAAAATATTTTTAAATCTAAAGCGGCAAGTAAACATTAATTTAGCTTTATTAGATATTAGTCTTCCTTCCTATAAAGAGTTTAATATTAATGATGGTGTAGATTTGGCTTTACTCATTAGAGAAAAGTTTACAGATTGTAAAATAATAATTATTACAATGTATAGTGAACCCTTAACCGTAGATAGAATCATAAAAAAAATTAAACCTGAAGGATTCTTTTCTAAAAATGATATAACCTCTGAATCATTCCCATTTATTTGCAAAAAAATTATCGATGGAAATATATACCAAAGTACAACAATTATAGAATCCCAAAGAGAATTATTTAAAAAAAATATAAATTGGGATATTTATGATAATGAGATATTAATCTTAATTTCTCAGGGAGTTAAAACTACTAATCTCCCAAACTACATTCCTCTTTCTATGAGTGCTATAGAAAAAAGGAAAGCTAACATAAAAGATCAACTTTTAGAAGGTAAAGGCAGTGATAAGGATCTGGTTAGTAAAGCTAAAAAAATAGGATTGCTGTAAATGGATATGCAAACAAAAAGTTAAGATGCATTTTCGAAATTAGTTTAAGTTGTTTGTTATCACCTATTAAAAAAAAATATGTTGATGAAAAATTAAAAAACATGTTAGAACAAAAAAATGAAAACCTCCAAATTTTGGCAGATTCTGCATTTGAATCAGAGAATTACGAATTAGCATATGATTATTATAATTGTCTGTTAGAACAGAATATAGAAAATCATAATAATTGGTTAAGAAAAGGTTATTGTGCCTTATATTTATCAAAATTTGATAGGATGTTAGACAAAGAAGTTATGATGTCAATAAAGGCAGTATTAAAACTTTCAACATATAAAGAAGACGAATTAACTAATATTGCAAATGAAATCTCAACAATCATTTTTGATAAAATAGTGGAAGGCGCAAAGTTCATTCAAAATGAAATTGAGCGTGAATTCAATGCTTTACAAATAGCTGTTGGTACACTTCATTTTCATAATTTTAAAAAAAACAGTATCGAAATAAAAGTATGGAGTTGCTATTCAGAAAAATTATTTCAATACTTTAAGGTTATGGATTTTGTTGTAAGAATGAAACCAACTGCAATAACTTGTGAAAAAGGTTATAGAAGTGTTAATTATACAAATACTGTTTCTAAATATACAGGCGAACACTTTTATAAATTAGACGGTAATTATTCTGAGAGTATATTATTGAGAGAATTATTCCAATTTTCGAAATCTGAATTAGATAAAATTTTACCTAATAATGAAGTAACCAATCCAAAATCAACTTCTGGTTGTTTTATAGCTACTGCAACAATGGGGAATTACAACCATCCGATTGTACTTGAACTTCGCTATTTTAGAGACAGTTGGCTATTAAAAAGACTTTGGGGACAAAAGTTTACTGAATGGTATTACAGAAACAGCCCTAAAGCAGCTAACAAAATAAAAGAGTCAACTATGCTAAAAAGTATAACTTTTGCCGTAATTGTAGTACCATTATATTGTTTTTCAAAAGTTATTAGAGTCTGTTAAAAATGTAAAATAATAAAAAATATGGGTAAAAGAAACCGATTGAAAAGATTCTTTTTGTAGTGACTAAACAATAAAAAGATGTATCCAACCGATTTAATAGAAACCCATTGGCAATTTATACAAAAACTTTAAATTTAGGTAATAGAAAACGCAAACATAGTTTACGATTAATTTGGAATGCTATGAATTATTTAGCAGAGAGAGGATCTTTTGGCTTCTCTTTTTTTGTTCTAAAATCATTGCTTCCGACCGAGTTGAAACTTCAATCTTATAGATTCAATCTCAAGCTTTACCATTTTTAGTTGATAAACTTAATTTTGAATTATTTTTTTGCAGTCTGTTTTCAAGATTGTCAGTTTGGCTTTTATAATATTTTAAAGAACTTTTACTGAACTCTCCACAACAAATGTCTAACTTTTTTTAAGATTTAGAACGGATACTAAATATCACAGCGATTAGACTGCAAATAACCTAAGTATTTTTCATTTGGGTTCGTTTTTCATTTGCTTTTAACCCAGATTCCGCATTAGAAATCTACTACATCTAAATTACTTCACCATTTTTATATTTTTTAGCGGAGTTCAGTGAATAAATTTCATTTGTCTTTATTATTTTTTAATTGGTCAAATGTAATCTTCGATGCCTTCTTCAAAACCAAGAACTTACTCCCATTTTTAAAAACGAAAGACAAAGGTATTAGTTCATAAGTTATACCATTAGCATCTATAAAATAGTCCGATCTACTTGTTCTTTTTCTCCAATTGCTTCGCCTGTCCGCTAAGCTCGAGTCTTCCTTGAAAAATAATTCCGCAGCGAAGGCTATGCAATGATTTTTATCGTTGTCTTGAAAAAACAACTTCGCATCTTTGAACTATTTTATATCCACTAATGTTATATATTTTCGGCTAAAGCCAACCAAAAACTCATTTTAGAAATGGGCTTTAGCCCATTTCTATTGATGTTTTACGAAATTATTAATCGAACTCAGGTTATTAAATCTTATTAGGAGGTATGTATGGCTGTAAGGCTGTATCTATTAGCAGTTTTATTAGTTCTTGAACTACTTATTGAACTAGTATCGTTTTATTACAGATGAGTGACAGACTTTTAAATCCTTAGATTCCTATCCAATTATACAGCGTAAAACATGCTCTAACTGAAGACCTGAATACGAACAAAATTCCTCTATCGAAATTAACTGATGCGGTTCTTTATTCAAGCTGTCTTTAATTTTGTTTAAATACAACCTTGCCTGTCTGTATGTTTTACCGGTAATACGCTGTACATCTTTTGGATAAATACATACCCTGATGTTTGCTGCAATCACACTACTACTTTTAATACATTATCCACTTTGGGTGCAGAGTTCTATCAGGGTGTGAACGGTAAAATGTATCCATTAAAGAATGGAGCATACAATCCTTTGGCCTTGGTTCAAGTAAGCGGATTGTAGGATGGTCTTAGTATTATCCAGAACTTACTTCCCTGACGGAACTAACGGAAAACTAGAATGGGAGGGCAGATTTGTCTGTTATACCATTGAATTGCCGCGGCTCAATAATACCAAACAGGTTTCCTGTATTCCGGAAGGGGAATATGTCTTAAGAAAGCGATACAGCAAGAAGTTTCGCTGGCATATTGAAGTAGTTGACGTGGAGAACAGAAATGCTATTTTGTTTCATCCTGCCAATAATGCCCAAAAAGAATTGAAGGGCTGTATTGCTCCCGTAATGAAGCTTTCAGGTTCCAGTCTGGGGCTTGAATCGCGACAAGCTTTTATTAAATTGAAAAGTTTAGTTTATAAAAGTCTGGAGCGAAAGGAAAAGGTTTTATTAATTGTTAAATCTTAAAAAATCTAATTATGAATGTAATAAAAAGAGCGAAAGCTCCCGTGCCGAAATTTTTTAAAGTGCTTCGAAATATCGGATTGACATTAGCCACTATTGGAGGAACTATTGTGGCTGTGCCAATTGCTTTGCCCTTAACAGTTAGCTCAATTGGCGGGTATATGGCTGTGGCAGGCGGTGTATTGACTGCAGTCTGCCAACTTACAAGCCAAAACGATGATTTAAATGCCGTCCAGTAATCCTATATTAATTGGTACTGCCGGCGGCACTTTTTTGAGTGTATTACCGAATTTACATTCGGAGGATGTTTTAAGAACTGTTTTATTGGCAGCGATTGGAGCGATAGTCAGTTTTGTATTGTCGATGATACTTAAATTTGTCGTTAAGAAGCACAAGAAGTAGTTGTTTGAGCTGATGATTCAACGTTTTGATTAGAGGAAGCCCATACCGTAAAAGGAATGGGCTTTTTTTGTTTTTATTTATCAAGGGCATTTTACTTTTTTAGCTCACTTAATTTTTATTATAATTGGTGTTCGCTGAATCTTCGATTTATTTTGATGAAAAAAGTAACAAAAAAATCAAGCCTGAATATTTTTATAGAAGAAAATCATCGGACGGATTTTCCTTATCGCGACCCCAGCCGCTCGTGTTTCACACTCGACTCCGGGGTCACTCTCTACGGCCAGCGCGCAAATCCTTATCGTGATTTTAGGCGTAAAAATATAAGGGCGACGAAAGACGTTTTCATGAGTTTATTACAGGTGTTGATTTTTCTTGAACTTTGGAGATTGATTCGATACGGGCAAATATTGTGTGGAGATGCTATCGTTTGTCTTTGGTTTCTTTGTGGAAAGCGATGAGGTTTAGGGTGGAGCGCAATCGGGAGCGTACTCGGTTGCCGTAGGCTTCTTCGATTTCTGAGGCGGACAGGTTGGTGGTGATGTGGGTTTGGAGTTTTCTTGTGATGAACAGGTCGTAACGCGATAATAGGATTTCGGCCATGACGTTGCATTCGTTGCCGTAGTATTTGAGGTTGTTTTCTGTTCCCAAATCGTCAAAACAGATTGTTTTGGGAGCTATTTTACTGTATTTGTGGATTATTTCATAACCCTCTTTGATGAATTCGAAACTGATGTCCCGGCAGGGTTTTACAGTGAATTTGTTAGCAGAAGGGGTGAGGTGTTTCATTAGATTCATCAGCGATGTTTTGCCACAACCAACTGGACCTGACAGCATAATTCCTTTGTTGAGGTCGATGTGATATTCTAAGCACTTTTGTTCGTCTTTTAGAAAGTAAGCAATCAATTTATAAATAATTTGATGGTCACTTTCGATGATTTTAAATCTTTTGCCATATAGATCAATCCCTTTTCGCTCAATCCAAGCTATTACTTCTATATAATTTAATGTTGTATTCATAAATAAATTAGCTTTTATATCTGACAGCCACTGGCTGTCCTCTTAATATCAAATGTCTTTTAGAAAGTATGCGATTAGTTTAAGAATGATGGGATGATCTGTTTTATGCATTTTAAAAGGGTTTCTGTAACATTCAATGCCTTTTAGCTCAATCCAGGTAATCATTTCATCGTAGTTGTATTGTGATTTTGTTTTCATAATTTAGGGTTTAACCGCAAAGTGAGCAAAGGTTGAACGCAATGGCCGCCAAGAGTAAAGAAAATATTTCATGGTTACGGATTAAAAAAATTAGCGTAGTTTTTCACACCCTTGAATCCCCTTTAGGCGGAAAGGGATTTTGAGAATGCTTGGGGTTAGTTACAGTGGTTCTGAATAGTTTTTATCTTTGGGGGTGTTGAGGTGTTTTGCTCTGTTGGTTTTGGGTTTGCCAATGTTGAACTTGTCTGCGTTCAGCATCCAATTTTGCACGGCCGATTTCCAATCGATCATGGGGGTTTTGCCACCAACGAGCCATCCATTGCTGGAGAAATAGTTGAAAAATTTTTGCGCTTCCAGCTCCGGGAAATTATTTTCTTGGAAATGTTTTTTGATTTCATCAAATGCTGGTATGCATTTTTGTATTTTGTCTTTTTCATAATTGGAAAAAGCTACATGCATTTGGAAATGCGGGGATGGCTCTCCCAAGTTTATATCGTTTTCAATGTTTGTTTTGTTTATATTGTTTATAGAAGATACCAATGCTTGTTCAGTACTTGTTTCACTACTAGTTTTCTGCCTGTTCAGAGCCTGTTCATTTTTTTTGCTGTTAACTGCTCTTTTTTGAATCGGTTTTGGATCTTCTGAGAGACTGATAAGTATTACCATACTACCCTTAAACGGATTGAATGATGGCATGTATTTTATATATTTTTTTTCATTTAATTCTCTCATGCATTTGTGATAGGTTGCCTTTGAACAAATTTTGCTGATATGCATTACTTCATCCCGGGTGATGCTTATTGGGTTTTTAAAACGGCTGACATTCCAAAACTGGAATAGTGCCATGTATAGACTGATATGGGTAGGGTTGAGGTTTGGGTCTTGGATTATACGGTCGAAGAAGCCTGTGAGGTGTTTGATGTAGTTCATTTTTAGTTTTTTTTTAAGGTTTTTCTTAAGTTATTGTGATGCAAAAATGTTGGGATTGTTTGGTTTATTTTCACAAGGGAGGTCACAAGTTGTGAGAAAAAAACTGTAAAGAGTAAAGAGTGAAGAGTGAAGAGTGAAGAGTGAAGAGTGAAGAGTAAAGAGTGAAGAGTGAAGAGTAAAGAGTGAAGAGTGAAGGGTAGAGAGCAGTGGGATGAGAACCGAGCTGCAAACGCTTCGGGTAAAGAATAAAGATTACTTCCTGAGAACCGCGTTGCAAACGCTTCATTTAGTTTCTATAAATAAGCAGCCAGCCAGAGGGGCATTCCGCACTATCGTACATAGAGACATATCCGCGATTGGATTCGGGCATTGTGCTTATAAATTTACTGTGTTTGTGCATTTAGGGTAGTTTGTACAACCTAAAAAATTGCCAAACTTCCCACTTCTTTTTGTCATAAAAGGTAGTATCCCATAAAGTGTGTAAGTAAAAAAAGTATGAGGGTTTGTGCAAACGCTCATACTTTTTTTACTTAATTTTAATATTTACACATTTTATGAAAAAGGAAGATTTATTATCCGATGAATTTTTGAAGCAATTCAAAACAGGCGAAGACCTTTATGGCTTTTTAGCCCAACTACAAAAACGAGGAATAGAGAAAATGCTCGAAGGCGAATTAGATGCTCATTTAGGGTATGAAAAGCACGAGAAAACTACTAAACCCAATGCTCGTAATGGTTTCTCTAACAAGAAAATAAAAACCTCATTTGGAGAATCCGAGATTCAAGTTCCAAGAGATCGAGACGCTTCATTTAACCCACTAATTGTTCCCAAAAGGCAAAGTATGCTTGATGGTTTAGAGAACGTAATTATCTCTCTCTATGCCAAAGGAATGAGCAATAGTGACATTGAAGAACAAATTAGAGAAGTCTATAACTTTGAGGTTTCTACCAGTACCATCTCCAGAATTACCGATACTGTTTCGAGTGATATTATTGCTTGGCAAAATAGGCCTTTAGAATCTGTTTATTTAATAGTTTGGATGGACGGCATTGTTTTTAAAGTTCGTGAAAACTCAAAAATAATCAACAAAACCATCTATTTAGCCGTTGGTCTGAACCGAGAAGGTAAGAAAGAAGTACTGGGAATGTGGCTAGGAAAAAATGAAAGTGCTAGTTTTTGGCTTGGAGTTCTAACCGATTTAAAAGCTAGAGGTGTTCAAGATATACTAATTACTGCTACTGACAACCTAAATGGTTTTACGCAAACCATCAAAAATGTATTCCCAGAATCACAAACCCAAATCTGTGTAGTACACCAAATCAGGAACTCGGCACGTTATGTGGTTTGGAAGGATAAAAAAGATTTTTCAGCAGATATGAAGCTTATTTACAACGCTCCAACTAAAGAAGCGGCCAAAGCATCCTTGGAAGATTTTTCTAAAAAATGGAATCATAAATATCCCTATGCGATTAAATCCTGGAAAGAAAATTGGGAGGAACTTACCGTATTTTTTGACTTTCCTGTAGAAATCAGAAAAATAATTTACACCACAAATTTAATCGAAAATCTCAATGGCAAAATCAGAAAATATACCAAAAACAAATTATCATTCCCAACAGATGAAGCTGTTTTAAAATCTGTATATTTGGCTTTGAGAGAAGCAACCAAAAAATGGTCAATGCCAATCCAAAACTGGGGATTAATCCTCAACCAGTTCTTAACTATATTTGAAAAAAGGGTTCAACTTTAATTAAAAAGTCAAACCCCTATAGTTTTTAACTTACACACTTTTTAGGATAGTGTCCCGGCAAATTTGTGAATTTGTTTTACAGTAAATCGTTGTTCTTCCTCAATTGCAAATAAATAAATGGTCATAATTTCTTCATCTGTTAAATCCGGCTTATCGTTGTTGCTGAATCGTTCACAAGTATATTTTAAATCTTTTTTAAATCTATCACAGATTGTTAAATAAATATGTACTAATTTTAGGGCTTTTGTCTGGTTAATCATATGTTTAAAAGAGCGTTGAATACACCTTAAATATACTGATTTCCAGACTTTAAAACAAATTATTTGAAAGTTATTTCTTTCTTATTTTGTCGCCTTGGCAATTGATTTTCAACCCTTGATTCGCATAAATTACAATTTACTTTTTCTAAAACGGGATAACAGACAAATAGTTGTCTAGGGAAAAAGCTTATAAAAAAATAACGCGACTGGAGGGCAGTGGCGTTATTTGTCATTATGTGGGCTTTCAGGGACTACAATCGAACACTTGATACCTGTTTTGATATTTTTAAAAAACCTTAAAAGTTAAAAATTAAGCATCGGATAAAATCATGTATATAATCTGATGATTTACATTAGTTGTTCAAGCTGTCGTTGAAGCTTATTGGATGCTCGATTCCTGAGTTAGATGTTTAATTGCATTAGGTAACTTCAATTCTTGACAAGCATATTCAACAGTATCGGCAGAAAGAATATTCTTAAAATATTAATTGTTGAATTTTTTCTCTAACTATTTTAAATCAGCTATATAACTACCTTGGTAGAGTGCGTTTCCTAATAATGACAAAACAATGTCTGAATACGAATTTTCGGCTCGAATATTACGACAACCTAGCTGTTGGTCAATGAATTTAGGCAACTCTTTCTTGAATAGTGCCTTGTAAATTAACTTTAATCGTCCAAAAGGAATTAGGTTTTTTGAAGATGTTGTAACTTTGTCGATAATCATATCTTTATGTTTGCAAACACAACATACACCTTTGATGTGAGACAATTAAAGCCCTGAACCTTTATTTTTAAAGACTTTAGTACTTTTTTATAATCATGTTGCGCCTTTTGGGTTCTGGAAAAGATGGTAAGTATTTTAGACTTATAGTCTTTAGCAAAATTCATCTCCTAAAATGAAACCATTAGCTAAACCTGCAGTCGATAATAGTAGCCAATTTTCCCAATAAGCGTTATATTTTGAAGTATTGAAAGATTACATAAAAATCAGGCTCGCGAATCAGCCCAAAACCTTACTAACTTTAATGAGTTTAAAATCATTGGAAGAAGAATTACCAGAATTCAAATTCATGAGAATTCACCGTTCCTTTATTGTGGCTTTAGACAAGATTGAAGAAATAGAACGAAACCAAGTTATCATCAACAAACAGCGAATTACTGTCGCAGAACAATACAAAAACAAATTCCAATAATTCACAGTGAAAATTCGATTTACTAGATTTAACCCCAGCAAAACTTGCACCTAAAAACAAAAAACTCATCAATCGTTCATAAGATTTTATATGGACCTCATGGGGTAAAAACAGAACCTTTTATTGCAAGATTTAAAGCTTTTATCTGAATTATAAATTTTATATTTCAGATAAAAAAAGTTTTTTAGCAAAAAAGTAAACAATGTTTATGCTATTATTTATCTCAGCGTTGCTAAGTGCTTTAGAAAAATCATAAAAGCACAAATTATTCAGACCATAAAAAAGCCTGCTCTTTTTTAGAGCAGGCTTTTTACAAAAAACTAACAAAAAACTAATTGTACCCTTGATTCTGTTTGAATTCCTTAGTAACATCAATAGTTGCTTGCGGAATAGGGAAAACTCTTCTGAATGGCTCTGAAGCCGGTTTTGCAGTATAAGGCAAATCAAATTTTCCAAAACGAATCATTTGTGGTCGTCTGTACATTTCCCAGTACATTTCGAATCCTAATTCTTTATAAAGCGATTCTTTATCTAAAGCTATGAGTGCCTTTCCTGGAGCATTTCCAAACAGAGATTCCCTAGTTCTACTAGTACGTAACATATTGATGTCGGCAAGTGCTGAAGCAATTGATCCTTTTCTAAAATAGGCTTCGGCTCTCATCGTATAAATTCCTCCCAAACGATATAATGGGATATCTACATTACTGGAACCATTTCCTTCTTCTGGATCAAATTCAAATTTAAATACTCTAACCCCTTGATTGATTTGATTTTGAGAAAAAATAGCTTGCGATGGGTTATTAAAAATCAACTCAGGAGTAAAATCCATTCGGGTAGTTGAACTTTTTTCCATATATAAAGGAGAAACTTTAATACGATTATCAGCCGTCATTTCAAATCCTCCTGTTGACAATAGCTTAGGCCCATATTGCGGTCCTACTACTAACCCCATATTAAAATGAAACCAAGGTAATCCTGCACTTTTAGGTACAATGTCGGTAGCAGGAACACTTGGTGTAGTACCATCATTCATAAACCATGTGCCATCTGAATACTGATAATTTCTTTGAAATCTAGGGTCATCATGATTTCCGTTCCAACTAGCGTAAAATTCGGGTGTTGTACAGGCTGCATTTGTTCCTCTGTTGGCTGCCGAGGTTCTTTGGTTACGCTCCATACTAACATAAGCAAAACTATTAGACCCGTTTCGAACATAATCAATCTTTTGCACAATGGCAAAAATCAGCTCAGATCCGTTAGTATTATCAATAGAGAAATTTTTAAAGTAATTGCTCTCTAATTTAAATTTCCCAGAATCGATTAACAAAGAAGTATAATAAATAACTTTATCCATATCCGTTCCTGTTCCGCTTACGGCTGTCTCATTAAAATTAAAACTGGATGCAGCATTGTAACGATCTTTATACACCGCACGATTTAAATACATTGCACTCAATAAACCATAAGCCGCTTGTTTTGTAAATCGACCATGATGAGTTGATTGCTGACCCAAATCAGCCAAATCTGGCAATAAAGCTTCAACTTGGATAATCAAATTATCGATTTCTGTTTCGGATTTTAGAATTTGCAATGGGCCATTTGGATTACTTGGATCTCTATATGGTGCTTGTCCAAATAAATCCAAAGTAGTATAAGTATAATAGGCTAAAAGTCCTTTGGCTTCGGCTAAAAACAATTTTTTCTCAGGAATAGAACTCTCCTGAACTGATTGAATGGCTGTTAAAGAACGGGTTATTCCATTCGTTAATAAATTCCAGTTATCTGTAATGATAGCATTGTCTGGTGCCCAAGTAAATTCATGCATTGCTCTCCATTTTCCACCATCTCCCCAATCACTTCCGCGAGTTGGTAAAATTGCAACGTCTGTGGTATATTCCTGCAAAGAAAAAATACATCCATGATCTACAAAGGTCCTGTCCCCTAATCGATCATAAGCTGCTGCTAATGCTCCAGCCGGATTAGAAGCATTATCCCCAAGCACCTCGTCTAAAACCACTTCGTCCAAATTAGTGCAGTTGCTAAACAGTAAAATAAAAGAGAATAGTGCCACTGTTTTTATATTGAAAATTGTGTTTGTTTTCATAATTTATAATTTTAAAGTTACTCCAAAACTGAACGTTCTGGAAGTTGGATAACTAGCATAATCAATTCCTAATGATTGATTTCCACCGCTTGATTTAGGACTATTAATTAATGGATCATATCCAGAATATTTCGTAATGGTAATCAAATTTTGACCTGTGACATAAAGCGTCAAACCATTTAACCAAGTGATTTGTTTTAGATCAAAATTATATCCTATACGAGCTGTATTTAATCGAATAAAATCCGATTTCTCTAAAAAAAGAGTAGACAAAATCGGCGAATTTGCAGGGTTTGCACCAGATTCGTAATAATCTGTAGCAACATTTCGATCAGAAGCCAGATTATTAATATTCAAAGCATTTAATCCAGTATTATTCAGCAAATAACCTCCTGATTGTCCAATTATTGAAAATGAAAAACTGAAATTTCTGTATTTCATATCACTATTAAAACCATAATAAAACGTTGGTAATGCGCCCTCAATAATTATTCGGTCACTATTATCAATTTTACCATCACCATTAGTATCTCTGAAGATATTAGCGCCTTTTGAATCAAAACCAATATGGTCTAAAAGATAGAAAGAACCAGCAGCATAACCGCTTTTGTAAATATTGGCATATACACCTGATTGACCAGGGCCAGAAATGGTTCCTGTCAAGATTTCTGAAACTGGCAAGTCTTGAATTTCATTATCCAAAGTGGCACCGTTTAAATCTACGTTCCAAGTAAAATCTTTAGAATCAATTATTTTTGAGCCCAACATAATCTCAAAACCTTTATTGACAATTTTACCATCAATATTTGTCCAAATAGTAGTAGTTGGACTTAATGCTTGTGAAGGAATATTCAGAATTGCATCAGTAGTAGTTTTATTAAAGTAATCGAATGTACCATAAAACTTGTCTTTCCATAAATTAAAGTCCAATCCTAGATTATACTGCGTTACCACTTCCCATTTTAAATCGGGATTTGGAGTTCTGTTTACTGAAATTCCATTTACCAAGTTTAAATCACTGTATAAATAATAGCCGTCAGCTCCAGATAAAGAATAACTAGCTTGTGTAATTTTATTTTCCACCTCTTGATTTCCCGTTTCTCCCCAACTGGCTCTTAATTTTAAGTTGTCAATTGACGAAGAATCTTTGAAGAAATTTTCTTTAGAGATATTCCATCCTAAAGCAAATGAAGGAAAGTAACCATACTTATTATTCTCTCCAAAACGAGTCGAACCGTCTGCTCTCATCGAAGCTGTTAAAAGATACTTATCCTCTAAAGTATAATTTACTCTTCCAAAATATGATTGCAATTCATTTTCTTGAGCATAACCAGAAACTCCTGATTGTGTTCCTGCGAAACCAGGATTGTATTCAGGTTTAACTCCGGTACCTTTGACGGCTATGCCATCAACGCTGAAAGTAGTACCTGAATTTTCAAATTTTTGATAGGAGAAGCCTCCTAAAACTTCTATTTTATGCTTGTCTAATAACAAATTATAAGTTAAGTATTGATCTACCAAAGTGTTTTTGGTATCAAGATTACTTTGAACATATTTCCCCTTTGGGTTCAAATCGGTTAAATTGGGGTAAATAGTTGTGTTTCTCTCAGATGTCGAACGATCAATCCCTAAATTGAATTTGTATTCCAATCCGTTAACAATTCGGAAAGAAGTTTCTACATTTCCTAAAACTCGTAGCGTGCGTGTCTGATCCTCATAAATGCTCAATAAATAAGCTGGATTATAATGCGCATTCATATTAAAATTGGTATAATCTCCATTTTTATCGAAAACAGATCTAGTCGGGTTAGCCATTAAAGTATGTACAATTAATTGTCCATTGGATCCTCCGTCATCGCTGGTAGGTACACCATCATCTTTAGTTTCACTGGCTGTAAGATTCATTTTTACTCTCAAACGTTTGTTGTCCAGAAATGATTCGGCAGCATTGATTCTACCAGAAAGACGTTTAAAATTACTGTTATTAATAACCCCTTCCTGATCCATTTGTGCCAATGAAGCATAATAATTTCCTGATGCGGTTTGTTTAGAAAATGACAAAGCATTATTTTTTGTAATTGCTGTTCTATAAATCACATCTTGCCAATCGGTAGTACTGCCATGGTCAAAAGCAGGGTCTGTTATTGCTTTTCGATATTGATCTGCATTTAAGACATCAAGCTTATTCGCCACAGTTGAAATCCCCATATAAGTATCAAGAGTAAGTGTTGCATCTCCTTTTGATCCTTTTTTTGTAGTAACAAGTACCACTCCATTAGAACCTCTCGCTCCATATATCGCTGCAGCAGAAGCGTCTTTTAAAACTGTTATCGATTCTATATCGCTTGCATTCAAAAAATTTAAAGGATTCTTAGCCGATGAAGTCCCAAAACCAACATTACTTCCCGCAGGACTTACTTCATCATTAGACAAAGGAACTCCGTCAACAACAAACAAAGGAGTACTTCCACTTCTGATCGATCCAACTCCACGAATGGTAACATTCACTCCAGCTCCTGGTTCACCACTAGTACTTACCACTCTAACTCCCGCCACTTTTCCCTGCAGCAAAGCATCTGGTGAAATCGTAATTCCTTGTCTAAAATTGGCAGCTTCTAATTGTGTTACTGCTCCTGTTACATCTTTTTTAGATTGTTTACCATAACCCACTACTAGTACTTCGCTTAATTCGGAAGTGTTGGGTTCTAATGAAATAGTCATAAAACTGTTTTGAATAGTAACTGTTTTAGTTTTATAGCCCATATAAGACAGCTGTATCGTTTTACTGTCTGTGACTAAAAGTTCAAAATCACCATCATAACCAGTAACCACAAAGTTTGAAGTATTGCTTTCTAAAACAGTTACACCTGGAATAGGCACACCATTTTCATCAACCACTTTTCCTTTTACTGTGCTTTTTTCAACTGCTTTTCTGTTTGCAGCAACAGCAACAGCTTTTTTGATTAAAACTAATTTGCCATTAATGTTATAATTAAAATTTGCTTTTTTAGAAAGGTCTTCTAAGATTAATGTTACAGACTCGTTTGCATAATTTACAGTATATACGGTATTATCAGCGATTATGGCTTCACCATAACTGAATTTGTAGCCCGTTTGATGGCTCAACTTTGAAAAAATAGAAACAAGTGTTGCTTTTTCTATTTTATTTTTTACATTTGAATTTTTAAGAAAAATGACTGTACTGTGGCCACTTTGAAAGGACAGTAATGCCAACGATAAAAAGAAGATCCTCTTTAGAGATAGATAGGTTAGTTTAAAATACATAATTTAAGTAATTGTTTTTACGATGCTTAATTTTTAATCGCAGTTGTTCTCAGCAACTGCTTTTTTTTGATTTCTAATTCACTTTTACTATTTCTCCATAAACATTAAATTTTAGATTGTTTATATAATTTATTTGTTGCAGAACGCTTTTTAAAGAAGCGCCCTTTTCTATAAATACAGTAACAGGAGTGGCTAATACAGCCTCATCGCTATATTCAAATTTCACTCCGTATTTGTATTGCAAAACGGTAATCACTTGTTGAAGAGTAGCTTGATTTAAAGTTACATCATTGGCATACCAATTGACTAAAAGAGATGCATCGGCTAGTTGTTTTGTTAGCTTTTGTGCCATAAACGAAGCCATTTCATTAGGCACTAAATCTACACTTTGCCCTTTTGCAGTAACATTCACTCTTCCTGTAACCACAATAACTTCGCATTTTGATTTGGATAATTGAATATGGAATGATGTTCCCACAACTTTTGTTTTAATACCACCAGAACTAATGATAAAAGGATGTTTTTTGTCTTTAGCAATCTCAAAAAAAGCGTTCCCTTTTCGCAAAGAGACTTTTCTTTCCTCTTCATCAAATTGAGCAGGATAGTCTAATCTTGAATTGGCTGCCAAATAAACTTTGGAACCATCACTTAATTGAATTGATTTGGGTAAAGATGAACTAGTAAATACCAATTGTTTTTTGGTAGAAGTTGATGGCTTGTATAAAAATCCCAAACCAATTAAAAAAACAATACTGGCTGCAGCAACATATTTTAGATACAAATGAAACGTATTCTTTTTATCGATTCTAAGTTGAATACCTTCAAATATATTAACGGAAGCTTGCTCACTACTTCCCATTGCAAGGTCATCCCATTTGGAATTTTGATATTCTGACAAAGCAAAATCATTCAATAACTTTTCTTCTTTTTCAGATGTTTTTTTCTGAAAGCTTTTTTCTATAAGATATTCTAAACTATGTTTAATTCTTTTTATCATAATACTTATTGTTACCCATAAGTACTAAAAATCAAAAATCGTACTATCCAAAAATGTTATGAAAACATCAATAGAAAGTTATTTAAAAAATTTATAGGAAATAATGAGATACGGAGTTATCCAAGTTAAATCTTTCAAGCCTTCCCGCAGTTGTTTTAATGCTGCCGAAAGTTGATTTTTGACCGTTTGTTTGGATATTTCGAGTTCAGCAGCGATTTGATCAATGCTCATCTCCTGAATTTTATTCATCAACAAAACCTCTTTTCTTTTTTCTGGCAATTTTTCTAGTAATGCATAAAGTAAATCCGCAAGTTCAGGCTCAACAGAAGAAAAATTGTCAATAATATAATCTTCAAATTTATCTTCCATAATAGTTTTATTAAAACGATTATTTTGATAATGTTTAAAAACCTGATTCTTTACCGCTCGAAACAAATAGGCTTCTATAGCAACAATTTCTAAATCCTTATGTCGCTCCCAAAGGTCAATAAAAACATCTTGGACAATATTTTGGGCTAAATCTTTATCCTGGGTCATCTTGAACGAAAAAGTATTCAGCTTTTTCCAATAGTCAGTATACATTTTCTCGAAAGTTTCAGTATTCTTCATAGGTGAAATTTGTGGTATTTGAAGGTATGTAAAATAATAAAATGTTACTTCTATATTTTATTTCTTAAGGTTATCTTTCAATTAAGGAATGTCTAATTATTCATTAAAAATGATGATAGGTTTGCGATTTCTTTTTCTTTAGCTAACCTTAAAAACGGTTCTTGCTTTTAATTTAGTTGGCTAAAGCGTACACTGAAATTGCATTGCCTCAAACTCTACCTATTACAAATCCTTAAAATTAAATTTATGAAACGAATTCTGTTTGCATGTCTAATTGCTAGCGCTCTATCTTATCATAGCAATGCACAAAGTGATAATCAAAAAATAAATCAATTACAAGTTATTGGTTCGCACAACAGTTATCGACAAGCTATCGAAACTGATTTATACAGTATTATACAAGCAAAAGACACTTCGCGTTCTCTAAAAGGCTTGCAATACACACATATTGGACTTACTGAGCAATTGAATAAAGGATTGCGAAATCTGGAAATCGATGTATATGCTGATAGTAAAGGCGGTAAATATGCACATCCAAAAGGATTGGATATTGTAAAAGCAAACGAAGCGTATGATCCAAAAGGATTAATGCAAAAACCAGGTTTCAAAGTGTTTCATATGCCGGACATTGACTTTAGAACTTCTTGTCTAACTTTTGAAATCTGTTTGCAAGAACTCAAAAAATGGTCTGAGGCGAATCCAAATCATATTCCTATTTTTATCACATTAGAACCAAAAGATGGAGAAGCTAATTTTTTTGGAACCAAACCTGAAGATTTTACTCCCCAACTGTTTGATGCTTTAGACAAAGTAATTCGTAAAGAATTAGGAACCGATAAATTGATTACACCAGATATGGTAAGAGGGAAATACAAAACTTTAGAAGAAGCTGTATTGCACAATAACTGGCCTGATCTAAAAAAAGCCCAAGGAAGGTTTTTATTTATTTTAGATAATAATGGAGCCAAAAGAGATTTATATGTTTTAAACCATCCATCATTAAAAGGTCGCGCCGTTTTTGTGAATGCCGATCCAGGAAAACCAGAAGCTGCGACTTTATTTAGAAACAATCCTGAAGATGCAACAATTCCTGATTTGGTAAAAAAAGGATACCTCATTCGTACCAGAGCTGACGCAGATACCAAAGAAGCTCGCGCCAATGATTACAGCCATTTTAATGCCGCTAAAACATCCGGAGCACAAATCATTACCACCGATTATTATCTGCCAAGTCGCTTTTTTGATTCGCCTTACCAAATTAAATTCGATGATAGCACTTATGTTCGTAACAATCCTGTGAACGGAGAAAAGAAATAGCATCAGGTTTTCATTCTCCGTTTTTAGTCTTTGTCTAAAAAAAGTTAAAAACGGAGACTGTATATTTATTTTTCTAAATTTTGAATAGCTCCCGAGTTTAAATCTATCTGAAAATGATTTGCTGGAGTACCGTGACTAAACTTATCAAATATGATTAAAAAAAGGCGCATTTGATTTTGCAATGGCCTATCTATTGAACTGTTCTCTTTATGGTTTTCAAAAAATAATTCCGTTAAAACCTTATATTGTTTTGCTCTTTTGGTTCCAATATACACATTGCCGTCAATCGCCAATAACCAAAGTCCTTCTATTGGTTCAACAACATAAGTCACATCTGGAACATCATATCCCGGCGCTGCACTATAGGATCTGTTAGACAATAATGCCTTTTTTGCCGCTTTGGCATAACTGTAATTTTGATTGGTATATGTGCTAAATTGAGTTGCCCAAAATTTGTATTTCTTGTTGGGATAAAAACCAAAGTTCTTTAAGTTAAGGGCCTTAAAAGAATTAAAATTAAGGGGCAGTATTGTTGTGTTACAGTATTCTCTTGGTGTACCGAATTTTATAAGGTTCATTTTACATTACTTACCCCATCCATCAATTTTTGAATATCCTCATAACGATAGTACATTAAGCCACCTATCTTGTTGTAGGGAAGGGTGCCATTGATCCGTAGATTCTGTAAGGTTCCTGCGGAGATTCCTAGCAATTTACGTACCTCAAAACTTTTGAGCCATACTCGTGTTTCCTGACCAGGTTTACGCGGATACAATTGGCATCTGCGAATTTCTTCTAATAGCTCTTTTTTAAATCTTTCAAGGTCATCCTTTGTAATCAGATCTACATTCATCTTTCACATTTTTAAATTAAATAACCTCAAGCAACCTATATTTTTGTTGGTGTTCCATTGGTTAGTTACAAAGTAATGGCACTATATTATTGTGAAATGAAATTGCGCAGCTTTGACCGATTTTGGCTTCCTTTTACCTATTAAATAAAATATGATGATGGAAAAAAATGATTAATGATTTGGTTCATCTCTAAGTATAGGAGAAAAGGCGGTTATTATCCACCGCCTTTAAATATTAAAACCCTTTGTTTTTTGTCTCTATATTTTTGCTGATATTCGCTGTTCAAGATTTCGCATGTCCTCACTAAGTTTCTGTTCTAAAACCTTTGCATAGATCTGCGTGGTACGGATGCTGGTGTGTCCCAACATTTTAGATACACTTTCAATAGGTACACCGTTGCTGAGGGTAACAGTAGTAGCAAAAGTATGTCTGGCAATATGAAAGGTGAGCGTCTTGGTTATTCCACAGAGGTCAGCAATCTCTTTGAGGTAACCGTTCATCCGCTGGTTTGAAATTACAGGGAAGACCGTGCCCATATTTTGTGCTCGTGGATCATCACGATATTTTTCTACTAGCTCAGTTGCTTGTGGTAACAGTGGTACACGAACACCTGTATCTGTCTTTGCCCTGCTTGTGGATATCCAGAGCCCTCCATCAAGGCCGGTAATGATATTATGTGGTGATAGTTCGGTAAGATCAATATAGGCAAGTCCTGTATAACAGCTGAATAGGAACATATTCCTTACATGTTTCAGACGTTCTATGCTAAAATGTTTCTTTTCTAAATCTGCAAGTTCTCTATTGGTCAGACACTCTCGCTCCACTTTGTCAAAATGTTTTTTAAAGCTTGCGAAGGGATCTTTGGGCAACCAATCTAATTTAACAGCCATATTTATCATTTTGCGCAGTCTTTCGATATGCTTCATGACACCGTTGTTGTTAAGTTGCTTTTGATGGTCCTTAGGAACATAATTAAAAAGGTAGTGCTCAAAGTCCAAAATAAATTTGTAAGTAAGTTGTGAAAGGATTATATCATTCCTATAGTATTTCTCCCTGAGGAATTTTTCGATATACCGCTGCGTTGTATAGTAGTTTTTCATAGTGCCTTTAGCTAATTTAGAGGCCTGTTGCTCATTATGATATTCGATCAGGGATATTAACGTTGGTACCAAGTGGTCTGCGCCCAATACCTTATCGCGGATTGCTGGGCCATCTATCGCAGCGTCACTTAGGACCATCTGCTGATACGTATTTATGATCTTTGCCTTGAACTGGTTAAGGAACATGTTAAGTTCAACTGTCTCTTTACGACTTCCTTTTGTCATGCCTTTTTTTTCATCCCATTCATTTGCGTTAATCGAACGCTTTACCGAAATCTCGGTGCGTTTGCCATTTACTGTTACCCTGGCACAGATAGGGGCCTTGCCTTGCGTAGAAGTTTTTTGTGTCTTTAAGTAAAAGAGTACCCCGAATGTAGTGTTTGTTGATTTCATATTTCAAAAATTTAATGTTCAGATCATTTGCACATTAAATGGGTCCCAATACTGCCGAATTTTTGGTTAAAAAAAACGCGTACTTCGAGAAGCATCAAATGTTAAAATTTGAATACAATTGACTGATTATTAAAATATTAAATATATTTTTGGGACCTAAAGGTAAAAAAAGAAAAGGGGTAGCCGAATAGGTCCCATTTTCTTTGATATAACTTGAATATTTTGGAGTTGAATAAAAAGAAAAACCCCATAAATCATAGGATTTAAGGGGTTTTGACTACCTTTAAGAGGCGTTATTGTCGGGGTGGCAGGATTCGAACCTGCGGCCTCCTGCTCCCAAAGCAGGCGCGATAACCGAGCTACGCTACACCCCGTAAATCGAGTGCAAATATAAGGTTTATTTCTGCTTTTCAAAATAAAATTATAAAATAAATAAAATTTATTTCTGCATCAGTTTTTTGGATTTGTTTGGGTATGTATTTTTTAGAATAAAGATTACATTTGTACCTCAAAAAATAAAAATATGTCTGATACAATCGAAAAAATAAAATGTCTTATTATAGGTTCAGGTCCTGCAGGTTATACTGCCGCTATTTATGCTGCTAGAGCTAATATGAATCCAGTATTATACCAAGGTATGCAGCCAGGGGGTCAATTGACTACCACGAATGAAGTTGAAAATTTTCCAGGTTATGTAGATGGAGTTACTGGTCCGGAAATGATGGTGCAATTGCAGGAACAAGCACAACGTTTTGGTGCAGATATCCGTGATGGCTGGGCTACCAAAGTTGATTTCTCTGGAGATATCCACAAAGTTTGGATTAACGATAAAATAGAATTGCATTGCGAAACTGTGATTATTTCTACTGGCGCATCAGCTAAATATTTAGGATTAGATTCTGAACAGCATTATTTAAAAATGGGTGGAGGCGTTTCGGCTTGTGCGGTATGCGACGGTTTTTTCTATAGAAATCAAGAAGTGGTTATCGTTGGAGCAGGAGATTCAGCTTGTGAAGAAGCGCATTATTTATCTAAATTATGTTCGAAAGTGACAATGCTTGTCCGCAGTGATAAATTTAGAGCATCCAAAATTATGGAAGCTCGTGTTCGTAAAACAGAGAATATTTCTATTTTGTTGAACCACGATACTGTTGAAATTTTAGGAGACGGTCAAGTAGTTACAGGCGTGAAAGCAAAAAACAAAACAACGGGAGATATTTTTGATATTCCTGCTACAGGTTTCTTTGCAGCTATAGGACACAAACCGAATACCGATATTTTTACTGATTATCTTACTCTTGATGAAACTGGCTATATTATAAATACACCAGGAACTTCAAAAACGAATGTTGAAGGAGTTTTTGTTGCTGGAGATGCTGCTGACCATGTGTACCGTCAGGCAATTACTGCTGCGGGAACAGGCTGTATGGCTGCTTTGGATGCTGAAAGATATTTGGCTGCAAAACATTAAAAATTTGCTTTAAAATAAAAAAGTCCCAATTTTTTAAGTTGGGACTTTTTTTATGGTCAAAAAAGTTTGAGATTATTTCGCTTTTTTAATCAATTGAGCTTCGCCTAAAAACTTACGGACTTCGATTCTTGGCGTGCCTAATAAATATATTTTAGACGAACCATTCGCATCAACAATAAGACTCGTATCCGCTCTTAAATTGCAGACTGCAGATGCTTCAGCAGTTACATCGGCGTTGTGTATTGTAAAGTTAACTCCTGTAAATACACTGTTATTGTCTTGTCGGATAATGGCATTGGTACTTTCGCCTTCAATTATCGCTGTGGTTTTTTGGTACATATCAAATGCAAGGTCTGTTGTTGTAATCAAAGCTTTAACTTGTGCATTTTTGCTTAATTGAATTTTAGATTTTTCGGCTTTTAAATTCAATTCCACTTTCGATTTATCATCCGAAATCAAGTTGAAGCTTTTTGAATTTACGTTTAAATATAATTTGGCAAAATCTAATGATTTAAAAGTAATATCATCTAGCTGAACAGCTTCGAGTGCATTTATAATAGAAATATTTTTGGCAGTAACTAATTTTAAATCATTAGTGTATTTAATTTTTAAGGTCAGTTTTTTAAAACTGCTGATTTCTTTGGTAGTGTAAATACGCAGTGTTTTTTCTTTGATGTCAAAAGAGATGGCTTCTTGAAGATTATCATCGGCTTCAATTTTTATTTCATTTTTAGCTCCTTTTTCCAAGAAAACAGTTAGGTTGTCTTCAATTTCCAGAGCAGTAAATTCACCAATTTCTTTTGGTTTTTCAACGACTGTCTTAGATCCTTTTATTTTTTCTTTATTTTGACCAATAGCGAGAGTTGTTGTAAATAGGAAAAAAACAACAAGATGTGAATATTTCATTTTATACGTTTTGGGTTGAATGCAAATATAAAAAAATCACCCATTTCTGATGGATGATTTTTTGAATTTTAATGTTTATATGTTACTCTTGATGAACACTTCCTCCAGAATTCTCCTCTTTTTGAATCGATTTTGGAGTTTTGTTATAAGAGATGCTTCCTCCGCTTGAAGCCTCCGCTTTCAAATTCACAATAGGCAAAACAGTTGTTGATGATCCGCTCGAAGCATGGGCAACTACTTCATTTGCTAATAATTCACCAGCATTTAAAATCGAACCGCTGGAAGAGGATGTTTCTAAATGGATTGCTTTTCCATTAATGGTTTGATTACTGGCACTGCTGCTGGTCAATTGAATGTTTTCATATTCTGCTGTGACATGAATGGATCCAGCACTTGACGAGGTTAAATTTAAACGGCTTCCTTTTAATGTGTTACTGCCATTGATTGTTGATGCTGATGAAGCTTCAAGCCCTTCGATAACAGGCATTTTTACAGTTATTTTTTTGGAAGAAACATTTATATAGTTACCTATTCTGCAAGAAATAATAAGCACTCCATTTTCTACTTTTGTAGTGATTTCTTTTTGCAAATTATCATCGGCTTCGACAATTATTTCTGTTTTATCCGATTGCTCGATAACTAGATCTAAAGCATTGCTTACTTCTACATTTTTAAAATTACCTGTTACGGTTCTTTTTTCGGTAGTAACATGACCGCTTCCAGTTATAGACCCTAGTTCGCCTAACTGATTGCAAGATCCAAAAAATAGCGCTATTAATGTAATAACAATAAATTTGGTAATTAATGTGATGACTTTTATCATGGCTATTGGTTTTTAATTTACATTCGATTGCTTTAGCTGCGGTTTATTCTGTTTTGATAATAATGCCGTCTTTGTTGATTTTCAATTCCTTGAAATTCTTTTTTGTTTTAACTACCGAATCACTTTCTATTGTAACTCCATTTTTATTAATAGTTATATTGCTTTCATTTTCATTGTTGTCGCTTTCATCATTTTCATCATCAGGGCAATTCAAACATTTTATTTTTTCATCCTCTACTCTAAAGACGTTTTTGTCTGAATCTTCTGGATGCCAATAAAAGAAATCATCGTCAGTACGATCATAATGTGCCGCAGATTCATCTACTTTTAGTAAAGTTCCTATAGGTAAAAATAAAGTGATTTCTATTTCTTGATCACGGAATTTATTTTTTAAATCAGTAATTAAATAATTGTCAAAGATCAATTGATTGCCCACAATTTTATAGCTGTATTTGATTGCATCTGCTCTTTTTTTGGCTTCAGACAATGATCTGCCTTTTGCTTCCTTTTCGATTTGAATGTATGCATATTTTTCGTCCGATTTTTCAATTCTGATACTTACATCATTAGAATAAATAATGTCATTATTCAATGAATCTTTGGTAATCATGAATTCATGTCGGTCATCTACATCTTTAGCAAAATAATCATTGTGCTTGAATTTTACTAAAAGCGTATCTGTTGGTTTAAAGTTGATCGTTTCTTTTTGAACCGTTCTGCCATTTACTGCAAATGCTGTAGCTTGTTTTATACCAATTGAGATAGCAATTGAAAGAGCGATTAGCCAGAGTGCCAATAAAGTGTATTTTGCAATATTTCCAACAGATTTCATATTAGGAGCCAATAATTTGAAACCCAATAAAGTCATAAAAAAGAACGGAATACCTACTGCAAGGAACATCAATAAGCCAAAAGACCAAATTGGATAATCGGTAAAATTACCAGCTTCGACAAAACTCTGCCAAGGAAAATCCATTGAAACGCTTGTTCCCAAAGTGAATACTCCAATAAAAAGCAATACTAGAACAGTTAAGCCACCCATTATTAAAATCACTCCAAGAAATTTAGCGAAAATTTTAAAAACAGTCATGATAAAATCGCTAAATGAGTTTCCCAATTTTTCAGCTCCTGTTTTTATTTGATTCCCATATTTGTCGTAATCTGCATTTTTAAATTTACCTGAAACATTTTCAAATTCTTCACGAACTTTTTTCTCAATGTTCGAAATAGTAACAGGTTCTCCTGTCATTTCCAGTTTTTCTGTTGTTGTTATTGCTTCTGGAGTTACTATCCAAAGAATAATGTAAGCCCAAAATCCAACGCCATAAAAAATAAATAATATTAGAAGTATTAGTTTTATCCAAACTGCGTCAACCCCAAAATAGTGACCTAAACCAGTACAAACACCGCCAATCATTCCGTTTTCTTTATCACGGTATAACTTTTTTGTAGTTCTTGGAGCTGAATAATCATTTGTTGTATTATTCGATGGACCATCTTCTTCAATAATATAATCTTCTGGCTGTCCCATAACAGCAATAACTTCGTCAACTTCTCTAATTGTAACTACGTGTTTCTCTGTTTTTTGTTTTTCTGTCAATAATTCCGAAACTCTCATTTCGATATCCTTGATGATTTCTTCTTGTCCGGATGATTTTGACAGCGATCGTTTTATAGCATCAAAATAACGGGTTAACTTTTGGTATGCATCTTCGTCAATATGGAAGAACATTCCACCTAAATTTATATTTACAGTTTTGTTCATGACTATTATTTTTGGTTGGTTATCAAATTTACGGCATTAGACAATTCTGTCCAAGTGCTATCCAGTTCTTTCAGAAAAGTTTGTCCAATTTCGGTCAAACCGTAGTATTTTCGTGGCGGTCCGGAGGTGGATTCTTCCCAACGATAGTTGAGCAGTCCGTCGTTTTTTAATCTAGTTAATAACGGATAAATGGTTCCCTCTACGACCAATAATTTAGCGTTTTTCAAAGTGTCTAATATTTCTGAGGTATAAGCGTCTTTCTCTTTTAATACTGATAAGATACAAAACTCAAGAACACCTTTACGCATCTGGGCTTTTGTGTTTTCAATGTTCATAATTTTTAAATTTGAGTTGATTTGATTTGTTGATTAATTTGTTCATTTTTTGATTGATGATTGATTATTATTTAGTTATTGGTAAATAGTAATAGTAATTAGTGATTAGCTTTTGATAGTACTATTGTAAAATAACCGTTTCTGTTTTATTTAAGAAAAGGTATTGTCAGCGGATAATTGTATTCTTCTCCATTTGAAGCTTTTACCGAAGCATAAATGATTAAAAAGAATTCAGCAACCTTTATACAGGCAAATCCAAAAAGTGCCAGAGCGCCTACTGTCAACATTCCGATGCTGTTTCCGTAATCAAAATGTTCAAAAATAATATCTTCATTGTGCATTAAATCATTGAATGAGATGTTTTTCAAAACAGTGTATAAAAACACTGGAATAGCGATCATTGCCAAAACCAACGAGTAAATTAAAATACTCAATTGAAAGTTCAGTACCTGTTTGCCATTATGATCTACAAATTCTGATTCGTCTTTCTTTGAAGTCCAAAGAATTATCGGAAAAATATAATTCCCAAACGGGATGATATATTGAGTAAATGTACTTAAGTGTGTAAGTGCAGCAATTTTTTTTTCGGTTGAAGTTTCCATGATTTGATTTCGTTTTTTGATTGATGATTGATTTCAGAAATCAACTAAATGACTTACCTAGTAATTTCTTATGCAAATATATGTCTAAAGGATAGTATATTGTATCGCATAGTAGTGTATGTTAACATAATATTAACAAATATAGTGTATTTTGAAACTTAATACTTACATAAAAGCTTTATGAATACAAATTGTCTCATTTAATGATTTTTGTTTTTTTGCGTGAAGGATAGAAGCCTAATACCATTAAGTTAAGGAAAGACGATAAATTTGATGGCAGATTTTTGATGGCGGAACTCCTAAACCTTCAAAACTGACAAATTTTTATTTACTAATACCAAATCTTAAATCATGAATCGTTAATCTTCAATCAAAAATCTCTTAACTTAATGGCACTCCCAAAGTTTAAAACCTTTCTTTTTTATATGTACGCATAGTATTTTTTGTATTTTAGCAAAAAAAAAAGACTATGGGATTAACAGTATCAAAATTGAACAGGTTTATACTTTTTAAATTGCCTTCAGCATTTATCTGTGGAGTACGAGTGAAATCTATTGATAAAGACCAATGCGTGGTGACTGTAAAACACAGATGGATTAACCAAAATCCTTTTAATTCCATGTATTTTGCCGTGCAGGCAATGGCTGCTGAGATGACCACTGGCGCAATGGTGATTGATAAAATCCAAAATAGCGGTCAAAAAATATCGATGCTGGTCGCTAATAATAAATCAAATTATTCCAAGAAAGCTACAGGCAGAATCACTTTTGTCTGCAGGGATGGACATTTAATTGAAGAAGCCATTAAAAAGACGATTGCTAATGGTGAAGGCCAAACGTTTTGGATGAAATCTATTGGTACTAATGAAGATGGAGTGCAGGTTTCTGAAATGGATTTTGAATGGAGCATTCGATTGAAATAAGTTCTGTTTTGCAAAAAAAAAAGCTTCGTTATCTTAAAACGAAGCTTTTTTGATATAAGGCATGGTGAATTAATAATTATAAACAGAAAACAACCTTAAATTCGAATTTTTGAGTTGTATCCTTTGGGGCTAGAATAAAAATCTGCCACAAATTTAAATAAACTATATCGTAATAGTCTTAAAATTATATTAATTTTTTTGATCAGATTCTTGAACTTTGTGAACAAATTTTTTTATTTTTTAAAAAAAGTGACAATTTGACATTTTATAAATTTTGGCAGTACTTTTGCAATCAAAAATTAACGAATAAAACTATGTTTAAGAATTTTTTTAAAAATAAAAGTAATATGACTACAGAAAATACAGAATTCGATCAAGAAATAGATGATGCGACATTAGAAAATAATGCAAATGGGGAGCAAATTATTATTGAAGAATTAAGTGTTGAAGAGCAGTTAACACAAGACTTAGCTAAAGAAAAAGACAAGTTTTTGAGATTATTTGCTGAATTTGAAAATTACAAAAGACGTACTACTAAAGAAAGAATCGAATTGTTTAAAACTGCTAATCAGGAAGTTCTGCTTGCTATGCTGCCGGTTTTAGATGATTTTGACAGAGCAATAATTGAAATCAGCAAATCTGAAGACGAACTTTTGGCTAAAGGTGTGGAACTGATTCACGAAAAATTGAAAAGCACTTTGGTAACTAAGGGATTAGAGCAGGTTGAGGTTAAAGCGGGCGATGCATTTGATGCTGATTTTGCTGAGGCAATTACACAAATTCCAGCTCCAAGTGATGATATGAAAGGGAAAATTGTAGATGTTCTTGAAAAAGGTTACAAATTGGGAGACAAAATCATTCGTTTTCCAAAAGTGGTAATTGGCAGTTAAATTCCAACAATAGGAATTTAGGATTTTTAATTTGGAATTACTTTAATTATGAAAAAAGATTTTTACGAAATATTAGGCATTTCAAAAAATGCAGATGCTGCAGAAATTAAAAAAGCATACCGAAAAAGCGCATTAAAATACCATCCTGACAAGAACCCTGACGACAAAGCGGCAGAAGAAAATTTTAAATTGGCAGCCGAAGCTTATGAAGTATTGAGCGATCCTGCCAAAAAAGCAAAATACGATCAATACGGTCACCAAGCATTTGACGGTTCAGGCGGATTTGGCGGCGGTGGTCATGGTGGCATGAACATGGATGACATATTCAGTCAGTTTGGTGATATTTTTGGTGCTGGTTTCGGTGGATTTGGCGGAGGCGGAGGCGGTTCCCGTCGCGTTAAAGGAAGCAATTTACGTATCAAAGTAAAATTGACTATTGAGGAAATTGCCAATGGTGTTGAGAAAAAAGTAAAAGTTAAGCGTAAAGTTCAAGCACCAGGTGTAAGCTATAAAACGTGTTCTACTTGTAATGGTCAAGGACAGGTAATGCGTGTAACTAATACTATTTTGGGAAGAATGCAGTCAGCTTCTACTTGTCCTACTTGTGGAGGTTCTGGTCAGATTTTGGATAAAAAACCAAATAATGCCGATTCTCAAGGAATGGTTGCCGAAGACGAAACTGTTTCTATAAAAATTCCTGCAGGTGTTGTAGACGGTATGCAATTGAAAGTTTCCGGCAAAGGGAATGACGCTCCAGGAAACAGTGTTTCGGGAGATTTGATTGTTGTTATCGAAGAAATTGAGCATGAATTCCTGAAACGTGAAGGAGAAAATCTTCACTATGATCTTTACATCAGTTTTGCAGAAGCGGTTCTTGGAATTTCAAAAGATATTGATGCCGTGAACGGTAAAGTAAGAATCAAGCTGGAAGAAGGAATTCAGTCTGGTAAAATTCTGAGATTAAAAGGAAAAGGCATTCCAAGCATTAATGGTTACGGAAGCGGTGATTTACTGGTTCATGTAAACGTTTGGACTCCAAAAACCTTGAACAAAGAACAAAAACAATTCTTTGAAAAAGCGTTGACTGATGATAACTTTACACCAAATCCTGAAAAATCAGATAAATCATTTTTTGAAAAAGTAAAAGATATGTTTTCTTAACTTTTATAAATAATAAAATACAAACCCATCCTTTATTGTTAAGGATGGGTTTTTTAATGGATAATTAAGAGAATTTAGGCTCGAAATTATTTACTTTTACGCCAATTAAAAAAGTAGCATGAGTAACATACTTGAAGTAAGTAAAGTAGTAAAGCAATATGGTGATTATGTAGCGCTTAACGAGATATCATTAACAGTACCCAAAGGAAGCATATATGGGCTTCTTGGCCCAAATGGAGCAGGGAAAACTTCCTTAATTCGAATTATCAATCAGATAACAATGCCAGATAGTGGTGAAGTTATCCTTGATGGAGAAAAATTGCAGCCCAAACACATACAATACATCGGATATCTTCCCGAAGAAAGAGGATTGTACAGCACTATGAAAGTAGGGGAGCAATGTCTGTATTTGGCTCAAATGAAAGGGTTGTCCAAAGCCGAGGCCAAAAAACAGCTCGAATATTGGTTTGATCGCCTAGGAATTCAAGGCTGGTGGAACAAGAAAATTCAGGAATTATCTAAAGGTATGGCGCAAAAAATCCAGTTTGTGGTCTGCGTTTTGCATAAGCCTAAATTATTGATTTTTGATGAGCCTTTTTCTGGATTTGATCCAGTAAATGCCAATGTGATCAAGGATGAAATTTTAGCCTTAAAAGAGGATGGCGCAACTATTATTTTTTCGACTCACAGAATGGAAAGCGTAGAGGAATTGTGCGATCATATTGCATTGATTCATAAATCAAATAAGCTGATAGAAGGTAAATTAATTGATGTAAAAAGACAATTCAAGACAAACAGTTTTGAAGTAGGGATATTGTCAGACAATGTTGAAGGGCTAATGTTTGACATTACTCAGAAATTTAAAGTTGGTCAGGCTAATTTCAAATCTTTAAACGATGAAATAAAATTAGAGATTCAACTTGGAAATGCTTCACCAAATGAATTACTGCATGCTTTGACACAGCGTGGTCAGGTGACCCATTTTGTCGAAAAAATTCCTAGTGTAAATGATATTTTCATCCAAACAGTAACAGAAAACAAGAATCAATAGGGAATTCTAAATTCCAAAGTATTGTCTTTTGGAATTTTTAGAATTTGTAATTTACGAAATATGAGTATTATATCATTAATCATAAAAAGAGAGTTTGTAGCCAAGGTTCGTAATAAGTCATTTATTGTGATGACTTTTTTAAGTCCGCTGCTATTTGCTGCCATTACTGGGTTTATTGTGTATTTAAGTTCCATGAAGCCAGATACTAAGCTTATTGCTATTCATGATGAATCGGGTTTGTTTGTTAATGAGTTCATGGCTTTAAATAATGAGAACAGTGATTACAGATACTTGGATTATTCAGGAATCGATCTTCAGATTTTAAAAGACAGTATTACCAGAGAAAACTACGAAGCATTGCTGTATATTCCTAAAACGGTTTCTAATAAAGAGTTAGAAACAAAAATTCAGCTGGTTTCCAATGAAAGCCCGAGTATTAGTTTTATCGAAAAAACACAAGGAATTATTGCTGATAAATTAACTAAGAATAATCTGGAATTGGCACATTTAGATACTTTGGCAATTAAAAAAGCTAAAGCGGAAGTGGTTTTTAAATTGTCTAAATCTTCTGGTGAAGAAAGTCTCAGAGGTCTGAATGAAATAAAAATCGGAATAGGCGGCGCTTTTGGCTACCTCATTATGATGTTTATTATTATTTATGGCAATATGGTAATGCGAAGCGTGATCGAAGAGAAAACCAACCGTATTGTTGAGATTATTATTTCTTCAGTTAAACCTTTCCAGCTGATGATGGGAAAAATAATAGGAACTTCATTGGCAGGATTGCTGCAGTTTTTAATTTGGACTGTAATAGGTTTGACTTTAATGTTTGCCGCTTCAGCATTTTTTGGGGTTAATATTGGTCCAACGGCTAGGGTTTCTCCTGAAATGATGCACGCAGCACAACAGGAATTATCGGGTACTGCCCAAATGTATATTAAAGAAATATGGAATCTTCCAATCGCGAGTATCTTGATTGGTTTTGTTGTATATTTTATTGGAGGGTATTTTTTATACAGTTCTTTTTATGCCGCTATTGGAGCCGCTGTTGATAATCAGACAGATTCACAGCAGTTTCTTCTGCCAATTATCATGCCGTTGATGCTGAGTGTTTATATTGGTTTTTTTACAGTAATAAATAACCCGCATGGAACTGTCGCTGTAGTTTTCTCTATGATTCCTTTAACCTCTCCGATAGTGATGCTAATGCGTATTCCTTTTGGTGTGCCATGGTGGCAAATTGCAATTTCCGTATCTTTGTTATTCGGTACATTTTTTGGAGTTGTTTGGTTCGCAGCCAAAATTTATCGTGTGGGAATTTTGATGTATGGCAAAAAACCAAGTTGGAGAGAGTTATATAAATGGCTTAAATATTAAGAGAAAGCTACTAAGCAGCTGAGAAACTATGATGTTAAGTTTTTTAGTTTTAAAAGTGCTTTAGGAAAATCTTAGAATCGCAGAAACGTTAAGAAAATAGCTTAGAATCTTAGTAACTTAGATTCTCAGAAACTTTAAGAAAAAAGAATGAGTAAAATACTAATTATTGAAGACGAAGAAGCGATTAGGAGAGTATTGGCTAAAATACTTCGCGAGGAAAACGAATCTTATGAAGTTGATGTAGCTGAAGATGGTGTTATAGGATTTGAAAAAATTAAAGAGAACGACTATGATTTGGTTTTATGCGATATAAAAATGCCAAAAATGGATGGCGTAGAATTACTAGAAGCTGTGAAAAAAATTGATACCGAAATTCCTATTGTAATGATTTCCGGTCATGGCGATATGGAAACTGCGATTAATACGATGCGTCTTGGAGCTTTTGATTATATCTCAAAACCGCCCGATTTAAATCGGTTACTGAATACGGTTCGAAATGCTTTAGACAGAAAAAAACTCACAGTAGAGAATAAAATCCTAAAGAAAAAAGTTAGTAAAAAATACGAAATAATAGGTGATTGTGAACCTATCAATCTAGTGAAAATAATGATTGATAAAGTAGCTCCCACCGATGCTAGAGTTTTGATTACGGGTCCAAATGGAACGGGAAAAGAGTTAGTTGCTCATCAATTGCATGACAAAAGTGAACGTTCCAGTGCTCCAATGGTTGAAGTGAATTGTGCAGCAATACCAAGTGAATTGATAGAAAGCGAATTGTTTGGTCATGTAAAAGGTGCTTTTACATCGGCAGTGAAAGACCGTGCTGGAAAATTTGAAGCTGCTAATAAAGGAACTATTTTCTTAGACGAAATTGGCGATATGAGTTTATCGGCGCAAGCCAAAGTTTTGAGAGCTTTACAGGAAGGTATTATTACAAGAGTAGGTGCAGACAATGATATTAAAGTAGATGTTCGCGTGATCGCCGCTACCAATAAAGATTTAAAAAAAGAAATCGCCGAAGGCCGTTTTAGAGAGGATTTATACCATCGTTTAGCCGTTATTTTGATTAAAGTTCCTTCTTTGAATGACAGAAGAAGTGATATTCCTGCGCTGATAGGGCATTTTACGATAAAAATAGCTAATGAGCATGGGAATGCCGTTAAGCATTTTTCGGAACAGGCAGTCAGTCTGCTGCAGGAATACGATTGGACAGGAAATATTAGAGAATTACGCAATGTGGTCGAGCGCCTGATTATTCTTGGAGGAAATGAAATTTCCGAGAGTGATGTAAAGGCTTTTGCAAGCAAATAAAAGAAATTTAATGATTTATAAATGGTATGATTTAAAGATTTGACAACTGTTAATCTTTTAATTATTTAATTTTTAAATCTTTCAATATTAAAAAATGAAACTAAAAAAAATAAATCAAGTATTGCAGGAAGCCTTAATTGATAGCGGGTTGACAGAAGCTAATGAAATGCAAAAAGAAACTTTTTCGACTATAAAAAGTGGAGCAGATGCAATTATTGTTTCTCCAAAAGGTTCGGGAAAATCTACGACTATCGTGATGAATGTTATTCAGCAATTGGTTTGTGAAGGAGAAGAATCGCCTCGTGCCTTAATCATTGTTGAAGACAAAGCTAAGGTTCTTGAAATGGAAGAACTTTTCGAGAAGTTTGGAAAATTCACCAATTTGAGAGTGTATGGCGTTCACGATAAAGGTGATATGGAATATGATAAAAATTATATTTCTACAGGTATTGATGTTCTGATCGGGACTCCAAATAAATTAAGCGATATGTTTACCACAGCGGGATATAATGTAAACCGATTAAGAATGTTTATTCTTGATGATGCCGACCCGATTTTGAAACTGCGCCATGAAACAAAAATCATGCGAATCTCAAATAGTATTGCCAAAACGCAACGTATTATTTTTACTGACCAATTGACTGAGCGAATTGAAATTTTAGCTGATAAGATGTTATTGGAACCTTATGTTTTTGATTTTGATGAAGAATATGACGAGGACGAGGAGGATTTTGATGAAGAAGAATCAGTAAATCAAGAGGTTGATGATTTTGAAGAAGAGGATGAGGAAATTGAAGATGATGAAGAAGAATAGTTTTTCAAAATAAGAAAGTATTAATTAGCTAGAAAAGAGAATTCGAAGTCAGCAACGGCTTTTAAATAAGAATATTTTAAAAAATGGCAAATATTAAAATCAGAAAAGTAACGCTAAACGATATTGACCAACTGCAGAAAATTGGCAGAAAAACTTTTCAAGAAACATTTTCAGAATCAAATTCCGAAGAGAATATGAAAAGCTATTTAGAAGGAGGTTTTTCTAACGAAAAGCTCACTGCGGAACTTAATGACGTAAACTCCGAATTTTATTTTGCTACAGCTGATAATGAAGTAATAGGATATTTAAAACTCAATTTTGGAGACTCACAAACCGAATTAAAGGATAACAAATCTCTTGAAATTGAGCGAATCTATGTTTCAAAAAAATTTTATGGAAAAAGTGTTGGACAATTGCTTTATGACCGAGCAATTCAAACAGCAAAAGAGAAAAACTCCGAATATGTTTGGCTTGGTGTTTGGGAAGAAAATCCTAGAGCAATAAGCTTTTATAAGAAGAATGGTTTCGTTGAGTTTGATAAACACATTTTTAAGTTAGGAGATGATGAACAGACAGATATAATGATGAAACTCAAATTGTAGTTAGTTAAATTTAACTTTTTTAGGTGTAATTTAATATTAGTTTTGTTAAAGTATAAATTCGGGCAAACCCTTTTTAAATCTCTTGAAGAGTGGGAACGATAAACAGGATTTAATTCGCTTTTTAGTTTGAAGATTTGATATAGTAATAATTTTAAAAAAATAAAACATCATGGGATTAATGAAAGTATTTTCGGGAAGTGAAATTTTGGCATTGGCTTTGCAGGAAAAAATAGAGGCCGCAGGAGTGGAAACTACAGTTAAAAATAATATTCAATCGGCTAGAATGTCAGGTTTTCCAAATTCGGACTCCGCTGTTGAGGTGTTTATTCAAGAAACTGATTTTGCAAAAGCAAATCCGGTTATCGAAGAATTTAGGTTAAGTATCTAGTTAAATTAAATTGATTTTAATTTTTTTGAAAAACCTTGAAACTTATTTTAGTGTCAGGGTTTTTTTATAACATAATAATTTTATAATGAAAGGAGTACAATACAAAATGATTGTTTTGGATATGGATGACACGTTACTAACAGACGATCACATCATATCTGAAGAGAATAAAGAAATGATTTTTAAAGCCCAAGAAATGGGAATTTATGTGGTTTTGGCTTCAGGGAGGCCAACTTCGGCGATGACGGCTTATGCCAAAGAATTGAAAATGGATTACTATAATTCGTATATGATTTCTTTTAATGGTTCGACGATTACAGATTTAAAAGAAGATAAAGTGCTTTTTGAGCACGCCTTAACCAAAGAGCAGATTCATTCCCTGTATGATTTTAGCCAGCAGAATAATACTCATATTATTACTTATTTGGGCGAACAAATTATCAGTGAAAGGCATTCGGAATATATTGATATTGAAAGTACTATTACAGGTTTAGAGCTTTTAATTGTTCCAAGTTTTAAAGATGCGGTAACAACTTCGGCTGTAAAATGTTTATTACTGGAAGAGCCAAGCTATCTCAAAAGTGTGGAAGCCGTATTGAAAGATGCGATGCCGGATCTGAGCGTTTGCATGTCGAAACCGTTTTTTCTGGAAGCGGCACCAAACGGAATTGACAAAGCAGCTGCTATTCAGGTTTTGGCCGAAAAACTCAACATTCATCAAAGTGAAATCATTGCCGTTGGAAATGCAGGAAATGATTTAACAATGATACAATATGCAGGATTGGGCGTTTGGGTTGATAATGTTGATGCTGAATTAAGAGAATTTGGTGATGTTATTGTGGCTTCCAATAATGACCATGGTGTTGCCGAGGTTATTAAGCGATATGTTTTGAATTAATGAAGTCCTGTATTGAGACTGAAAGATTGCTTTTAAGGGAAATGATTCTTTCCGATGATGAAGGTATGTTCGAATTGGATTCTAATTCTGAGGCACATCGTTTTTTAGGAAATAGGCCTGTAACGAATATTGATGAAAGCAGGCTGATGATCCAAAATTTAAGAAAGCAATATGCTGAATCCAAATTTGTAATTTTTGCAAAATAAAAAATCCGTCCCATTTATAACAATGAGACGGATTTTTTTATGATTTGCACTACATATACGGTTTTTTTTGGGTGTTATTTTTTCGCAACCGAAATAAAATAATTATTTCCGTCACCCATTGTCAGTTTTACTCTTTCGTCACAAACATCGATTACGAATTTGTCATTGTTGTAACAAGTACAGGTTGTTTTTTTGTCTTTTGACATTTCATTATCACATTTTCCTGTTTTATAACCTGCTAATTGCGGCGTGTAAAAAGATACTAAATCAGTAGATGCAGTAACTAGTGAAATTATGCTGGCCGAATTGTCATTAGCAATTCTGTAAACGATTCTGTCTGTATAGTTAATGTTGTCAACCGAAACTTTTCTGATATAAGTGTACGCAGTTGAAGCAGTTTCTACTGATTTTTCTTCAAATTTAAAACCAAGGCTTCTAATGTCAAGGTTGAATTTTTCCTGTGAATTATAGCTAGCCCAAGCTGTCAGAGTACTGATTGTTGGAAATGGATTTTTAGTTGCTATTGTTGGTGCATTTTGAGCTTGTGAGCAAAGTGTGATAAATAGTAGGGAGATTGTGAGGCAGAATGATTTCATTTTTTGTTATTATTTATTTTAATTACCTACTCTTTATGGTTTTCGGCGATCCCATTTATTGTTGTGAAAATATAGTTTTGTTTCTAAAGTTAAATTTTGGAGAGATTAAGTAAATGTTCAAAAAATATAATAGTAATGGATTTACCTTTTTTTAAACACAAAAAGTCATATAATATTTTATCCTCTCAGCATTATTTTTGAAATAATTAGATTTTTTACATAACGATACGTACTTTATTTAGATTAATTTAAAGTTTGCACCGTTAGCCTGTTTTTGGAAATGTGAAATTAATATTTAAATGAATAGGAACAAAGCCTTGGAGGAAAAAATAAAGATTTTAAAGTGTAAGTTTTGTAAGTTTAAATAACGAAAAGATAAAATTACATTTAACGGCTCAAAAACAGCTAAATATAAATAATCATCGGCTTTATAGTGTAGATTTTTGTTCGTAAATTTGCGCACTTAAATTTTTTGACAACGATTTCATTAATTTAAGGTAATTATGGAGAATAGAAAAAAAGTGGCTTTTTACACGCTTGGGTGCAAACTGAATTTTTCGGAAACATCAACAATTGCACGTAATTTAGAAGATGAAGGCTTTGACCGAGTTGATTTTGAAGAAGTAGCCGATATGTATGTAATCAACACTTGTTCGGTTACAGAGAATGCAGATAAACAATTCAAGCAAGTGGTGCGCAAGGCGATGAAATTGAATGATAAGGCTTTTGTCGCTGCAGTTGGTTGTTATGCTCAGCTGAAGCCAGAGGAATTGGCTAATGTTGATGGAGTAGATTTGGTTCTTGGAGCTACTGAAAAATTCAAACTTGCCGATTATATCAATGATTTATCGAAAAATGATTTTGGCGAAGTACGTTCCTGCGAAATAGCCGAAGCCGATTTTTATGTTGGCAGTTATTCAATCGGAGACAGAACCAGAGCTTTTCTGAAAGTACAGGACGGCTGTGATTATAAATGTACGTATTGTACCATTCCGCTTGCCCGTGGAATTTCCCGAAGCGACGAACTGGAAAATGTATTGAAAAATGCCTACGAAATTTCGAAGCAAAACATCAAAGAAATTGTTCTTACAGGAGTTAATATTGGGGATTATGGAAAAGGGGAATTCGGGAATAAAAAACATGAACATACTTTTCTGGAATTGGTTCAGGCTTTAGACGAAGTGGAAGGAATCGAAAGACTGCGTATTTCTTCGATTGAACCTAATTTATTGAAGAATGAAACGATAGAATTTGTATCGAAAAGCAGAACTTTTGTACCGCATTTCCATATTCCGCTGCAATCGGGAAGCAATGCTATTTTGAAATTGATGAAACGCCGTTATTTGCGAGAAGTGTATACAGAACGAGTAAATAAAATTCGTGAAGCCATGCCACATGCTTGTATAGGTGTGGATGTGATTGTAGGCTTTCCTGGAGAGACTGATGAACATTTCTTGGAAACCTATCATTTTCTTAACGAAATGGATATTTCCTATCTGCATGTTTTTACGTATTCGGAGCGTGATAATACGGAAGCCACAGCAATGGATGGCGTAGTTCCTGCTAATGTTCGTGCCAAACGAAGCAAAATGCTAAGAGGTTTGTCGGTTAAAAAACGCCGTGCTTTTTATGAAAGCCAATTGGGAAGCAATAGAACGGTACTTTTTGAAAGCGAAAATAAAGAAGGCTACATTCATGGTTTTACTGAGAATTACGTTAAAGTAAAAACACCTTGGAATCCAGAATTGGTAAATACCTTGCACGAAATCAATTTGACAAAAATTGATGAAGATGGAAGCGTTCGAATGGAGTTTTTGAATGTGGAGGTTTGAAAAAGAAACCACATTTTCAGGATGAAAATTGACACGAATTGCGCTAATTTACACGAACAGTTTTGTGTAAATTAGCGCAATTCGTATTTAATAATTTTGAATATTAAGGATTTGTTGACCAGATACTGCTGTTTTTGATAAATACGCGTCGGTTTAATTTTAGCTGGGCAATAATTAATTCAGCAACATCTTCTGATTGCATTACTTTTTCGGGATTACCATCGGTAAGTTTTAATTCTTTTGCCAAGTCGGTAGCAACAGTGCTTGGTGTTAAAGCTGTAACACGAATGTTGTGTTTACGTACTTCCTGCATCAATGAGTCTGTCAGTCCTAGAACAGCAAATTTGGAAGCACTATAAGCACTGGTTAATGCATTACCGTTTAATCCTGCTGTTGAAGAAATATTGATAATGTCACCTGTTTGTCTTTCGATCATGTTGGGTAAAATGGCACGTGTTACATAATAGGTTCCCATTAAATTTACCTGAATGATGCGTTCCCAATCGGCTGGTTCTAATTCTAAAAAATTACCAAAAGCTGCAATTCCGGCGTTATTGATTAAAATGTCAATGGTTTTAAATTCTGTCAAGGCTTTTTCTACGGCAGTGTTTACGGAGTTGATATCGGCAACATCGGCGGTTATGGCTAGAGCTTTCACTCTTAATGAGCGTGCTTTTGCAGCTACATTTTCGATTTCATCTTGTGTTCGAGCCAGTAAAATTACGTTTACGCCTTCTTTTGCTAGTGCAAGGGCTATGGCTTTTCCAATTCCTTTTCCAGCACCAGTAATAAGAGCATTTTTATTTTTTAAGTCGTTCATTGCTTTGTTTTTTTAATGTTTCTTCGCTATTGTCAATTTATAAATAGTGGTTTCTAATACTTCGGTATCTTTATCTTCGCAAAGTAAAAACTCAATCGTATCCGTTTTATTTTGATAAACTGTAATTCCTTCAAATTTTTGAGTGTCACTGATTTTTTTTGTAAAATCGATTTTCATGGTTTTGGCATCAATACAGCCAATGATGCTTCCTAGAATTTCACCGTCGTTATAAGTAGATTTTGTGTCTTCGGCAGTTGCTAGAAAATAAATCTTGCCATCTATCGCAACGGCATCGGTAAAACTGCTCCGTACTCCTTTTATTTTGGGTAATTTATAGTTATTCGAAAGAATATTGAACTCGTTAATTAAGTTTTTACCTTGAATAGTGAACATTGCATTTTTGGCAGATTGTCCGTTTCCTCGGTTGAATAAATACCATTCTTCTCCTGTGTAAATTGCTCCTTCAAGATTAAAATCTTCGGGTTTAATTTCGGCGAAACTTTGCATTACGGAATATAAATCGGTGAGGTCGTTGGTGCTTATTTCTTTTTCTATCGTATTGATTTGAACCATTTTATTTCTTTTTTGGGTTGAACCCGAGCCAAAAATATAGAGATTATCTCCAAAATTAGTAATCGCCTCAAAATCAGGTTTTTCACTTTTTATAATATTTGTTTTGGCATTTTCCATGATTTTATGTTGTTGCAATGTTTGTGAAGAAATCGCGTACTCGTATAGAAATCCGCTGTTGTCGCCAATGATAAATAAGCTGTTGTCTTTGTAGATTAGTCCGGAGGCAGAGCCTATCCCGATGATGTGAAAAAGGATTTCGAGTGTAAATTTTTCCATTAATGCTGTTTTGAAAATGAATGCCCTAGCCCAGATGGAAGTGGAAATCCTTTTGAAAAGAAGGGCTATTTTTTTCTTGTACTGGCAGAGCGACCAACGGAAGCTCCTGCAAGTGCTTAGAAAAAAAAGCAGTTCTTGAAAAAGGTTGTAACGAACAGCTGGATTTAGCTCCTCAAAAATAGTCTTTTTTGTTGGGAAGGGAAACCCGAAATTTTAATTGGTAAAGAAGTGTTATATAAAATCACATTTTATTAGATATTAGGTGAATTAGTACGCAATTGTTGGTTTTTTAGAAGTGATAATTTGTTTTTGTTGAAGTTTTGTTAATGCTAATTTCATCTTTAGTTTAAAATATGGAAGTTTCTTTGCGATGAATTTAAACAAATAACCAAATGAAAAAAATTATTTTACCGATACTTGCAGTAGTGTCATTACTATCATGTAACAATGATAAAAATGAAGAAGAAAATCCAATAAATAGTGTTGTTTTAGCTTCAAACCAATCTGTAACACCTGTTTTATTGAAAAAACAAGCTGGTTTTGAGAAACTGGAATTGTTTTCACTTATTAGTTCAGATGATGTTTTGGCAGGAAGCCCAAATTATGTTTTTGGTGGTTCTGCAGACGGTTCTGGATTATTGAAAAATGATGATGGAACTTTTACATTTTTAGTTAACCAAGAGGATAATTTTTCGGTATCAAGAATCACTTTGGATAAAACATTCAAACCAGTAAAAGGTGAATATTTATTGAATTCAAAAGGGGGAACTTGGAGGTTATGTGGTGCTACGATGGCTACACCGGCTGAACACGGTTTTGGGCCAACTTACTTAACATGTGGTGAATCTGGCGAAGAGTCTCAAACGCATGCATTAAATCCTTATGGAGATGTGGGGACGGCAAACGTATCTAAAGCGATTAAAAGTTTCGGGCGTTTAAGTGCCGAAAATGCTTTGCCTTTAAGAAAAACTGCATTTGCAGGTAAAACTGTTGTAGTTATTGGTGATGATGATTCGGGAACTTATGGTGGGCAAGTGTTTATGTATGTTGCCAATACTGTTGGAGATCTTACAAACGGTTCATTGTATATGATGAAAAGAACTGATGGTAACCAAAGGGAAAAAGATATGGTTACGGGGAAGGATTATCCGGTCTCTTTTATAAAAATTGAGAATCATACCGATTTGACAGGTGCTCAAATCAATGCTGCAGTTAATACGCTTTCTGCAATTAAATTTGGAAGAGTTGAAGATTTAGATTACAGAAAAGGCGGTGGTGATGCCGATCGTGAAATTTATTTTAATGTTACCGGTCAAGATATCACTACAACTAATGCGGATGCTTCTAGAACTAAATACGGAAGGGTTTATAAGTTGAATTTAGATGTAGCAAATCCTTTAGCTGGAACTTTACAGGTGTTGCTTGACGGAGACGACCGTACTGGAATTGCAGGAAAATTTCAAAATCCGGATAACATTTGTGTGACTGAAAATTATGTATATGTTGAAGAAGATGCCAATGGATATGGTGATGAAACTCATGATGCATACATATATCAGTACAATATTGCTACGAAAAAACTAAGTGTAGTAGTAGAATTGGATCATCGCCGCACTGCATCTGATGCTGCAAAATACAATGTTGGCGGAACCTCAAAATTTGGTTCTTGGGAATACGGTGCTTTGATTGACGTGTCTGAGCAATTGGGAATTGATGATACTTTTTTGTTAAGTGTACAGCCTCATACTTGGACAGGTGAGAAGTATACAAATATTGACGGTGGTGGTGGCAGGCCTAAAGAAAATCAAGCGAGCCAAATTGTTTTGATTAAAGGATTGGCTAGATAGTTTTTTTATTTTTTTTCAGAAGTCCACGGTTTTATTTTTTGAAACCGTGGTTTCTGTTTTTTACATTTTAATCATTTATATGAAAAATATTGTTTTCCTTTTGATTTCTTTTTTACTATTTTCTTGTTCTGATTCTAAAACCAAAGCGGAACAGATTAACGATTTGTATAAGTCGGATTTGGTTGTTTTACAAGGAGAAGTTATTCAATTACAGCATTTGGCAGAAAGTGATGCTGCGTCAAAAGAACTTCAAATTCAGTTTTTAAAAGTGCATCAAAGTTATAAAAGAGTAGAGTCTATTTGTGAGTACTATTTTCCGACAGTTTCTAAGGCAATAAATGGACCGGCTCTGGATGAGTATGAGGTCGATGAAGGGATCACTGTTCCGCCTGTAGGACTTCAGGTTATTGAGGAGTATCTTTTTCCAAAGTTTGATTCGATTGAAAAAAAAGATTTATTAGAGGAAATTGGAATCCTAAATGCTAATTTGTATCGTTTAGAAATGATTTCAAAAACAAATGAGTTAACAGATTCTTCTGTTTTTGACGCTATTCGTCTGCAGGTTTTTAGAATCATTACATTAGGAATCACTGGATATGATTCGCCAATTGCCCAAAACTCTTTGCCGGAAGCAATAACTTCATTGGAAACTATTGAAAGACAGCTAACTGTTTATGAGGAAAATCCACAAAACTCTGTGGCTCTGAAAAGACTAAAAGAAGGAAAAGAGTATTTGAATAAAAATTTAAATTTTAATGAATTTGACCGAGCTTATTTTATCAAAAAATATTTGAATCCTTTGAGTAAAGCGATTTATCAGATGCAATTGGATTTAAAAATTCCTTTTTTTAAAGAAAGCCGGGGATTGAAAGTGACAGCTCAGACCTTATTTGATAAAAATGCTTTTGATGCTGAAGCCTTCTCTGGATTTCCAGATTATGTGACGACAAAAGAAAAAATTGAATTGGGCAAAATGCTGTTTAATGACCCCGTTTTGTCGGGTGATAATTCCCGTTCTTGTGCCTCTTGCCATCATGCGGACAAAGCTTTTACAGATGGTTTGGAGAAAGCAGTTTCTCTGGATGGAACAATGATGGTGAAAAGGAATACGCCTACACTTTCCAATATCGCTTTTCAGCGTAGTTTTTTTTATGATTCGAGAGTAAGTTATCTCGAAGATCAAGCGGTTGCCGTAATTACAAATGAGAATGAAATGCACGGGTCTTTAGAGAAATCTGTTTCGGATTTAAAAAAGAGCAAAAAATATACTGCCGATTTTAAAAAAGCATTTCCAAATAAAGAAATTACCGCTTTTGCGATTAAAAATGTTTTAGCATCCTACATTCGATCTCTGAGTAATTATGACTCCAGATTTGATGGTTTTATGCGAGAGGAAGAAAAATTTAATATTGATGAAATAGCCGGTTTTAATTTATTTGCAGGCAAAGCCAAATGTGCCACCTGTCATTTTATTCCTTTAACAAACGGAACAGTTCCTCCCAATTTTGACCGATCGGAAAGTGAAGTTCTTGGTGTTCCCGGAAGAAACAAAAAGCTGGATATTGATTTTGGAAAATATGATCTGACACATGCTGAAGTAAATCGTTATTCTTTTAAAACACCAACAATTCGAAACATTGCTTTAACAGCTCCTTATATGCACAATGGTGTTTTTAAAACTTTAGAAGAAGTTGTAGATTTTTATGATCTTGGAGGTGGACAAGGTTTAGGTTTTAACTTGACTAATCAAACTTTGCCGATCGATAAGCTAAATTTAACCCCTTTAGAGAAAAAACAGCTAATAGCTTTTATGAAGACTTTGACAGATAAAAATCTGTATTAAAAAAAGTGTCAACACTGAAATAATTTTAAACAAAAAAAATGCCCTGAATTTCCAGGGCATTTTTTTGTAAGATTCTAAATGTTTTTACAAATCAAAACCATAAGCAACGCGAACGCCTACTTGGCCAACGCCTTTACCTAAGCTTCCATTATTATTCCATCTTGGTAAGTCATTATAATGCTCATAGCGCAAAGAAATGTCGATATATTTTGTGGCATAACCAATACTTGGTGCCAAAAGCAACGAAGTATTGTGATAATGAGGATCGGTTACAAAAGCAACACCGCCTTCGCCCATTATATAAAACTGATCATTCCAAATAAAAGCTTTAAAACCCAGTTTTGCTGGAACAAACCCAAGATCATCTCCATCAGCTTCACTCACAAACAAACGGCTGTATCCAGTTGTTAAAGTTAGTGAGTATCTTTTGGATAAATCATATTGTAATCTGGCATCTGCACCTAATGCTAGTTTGTATGGATCGTGTACGGCATATCCGCCGGTGATACCGATTCCCAAACGAAACCCTTGGTCATAATTTTGAGAGCTTGATGATTCTTGTGCAGTGGAATAATTAGCGAATAGTATTGTGATTGCTGCTACCATAACGATTTTGATTCTTTCTGTAACTTTCATGATTTTAATTTTTAGTTTGTAATAAAATATAATTAGGCACCCATGTAAAGGATGTTTGACAAAAGTATAGCTGATAACCTCCTTGTGGATTATAGAATTATTTGGAATTCTTACATAATTTAAAGATGATGTGCGGTTAAGTTTTTTATAATTGAAATAATATTAATAGAATCAGGTTTGTTCTAATTACCTTTGCCGACTCAATAAATTTAAAATGAAGATTGAACAGTACACTAAAGAATTTGCGTATAATATTAAATTGGCTTACCCCGTAATTTTAGGGATGCTGGGACATACTCTGATAGGGATTGTGGATAATTATATGATTGGGAATTTGGGTTCTACTGAGTTAGCAGCCGTTTCCTTGGGTAATAGTTTTATATTTTTGGCTATGGCTGTCGGGATCGGATTTTCTACAGCGATTACCCCTTTGGTGGCCGAAGCTGATGCTGAGAAAAATGATAAAAAAATCAGAACTACATTCCATCATGGCTTGTTGTTATGCACTGTTCTGGGAGTTTCGCTGTTTATGCTGACAGTACTGTCCAAGCAGCTGATGTATTTTATGGATCAGCCGGAGGCGGTGGTATTATTGGCTGCTCCTTACATTGATTGGGTTGCATTTTCTTTGATTCCAGTTGTGATGTATCAGGGCTATAAGCAGTTTGCTGATGGATTGTCTTTTACTAAATACTCGATGTATTCTATTATTCTGACTAATGTTGTGCATGTGATTTTTAATTATGTACTGATTTACGGGTTTTGGATTTTTCCGAAACTGGGAGTGACAGGAGCCGCTTTGGGGACAGTGATCTCCAGAATTTTTATGGTAGCTTTTATGCATTATCTGATGATGCACAATCCAGTTATGAAGAAGTATTTTAAAAATTTTACGTTCAAAGAAATTAAACAATCCATAATCAAAAAAATCGTTGATCTTGGAGTTCCTTCGGCTATGCAGATGCTGTTTGAGGTGACTTTGTTTACAGCAGCAATATGGCTTTCAGGATCTTTGGGCAAAAACAGTCAGGCGGCCAATCAGATTGCGCTTATACTGGCTTCATCAACGTTTATGGTAGCTATGGGTTTGAGCGTTACCGCGATGATTCGGGTAGGGCATTCTAGAGGGATGGCCGATTATAAAAATTTAATTGTCGTAGCGAGATCGATTTTTTTATTAGCAGTAATTACCGAAGCCGTTTTTGCATTAATCTTTGTAGTTTTTCATAATCTGCTGCCACATTTGTTTTTAAATATGCATGATTCTGCACAAGTTTTAGACAATAGAGAAATCATTATGATTACTTCAAAATTATTGTTGATTGCTGCAATTTTTCAAATTTCGGATGGAATACAGGTAGTTGTTTTGGGCGCTTTGAGAGGTCTGCAGGATGTAAAAGTTCCAATGTACATTACATTTGTGGCATACTGGGTGGTAGGTTTTCCTATTTCTTTTTATTTAGGGAAATATACTGACTTGAAAGCGGTTGGAGTATGGATTGGTCTTTTGGCTGGTCTGACTGCCGCCGCTGTGTTCTTATATATTAGATTTGCCTATTTGACAAAAAAGTTGATTTTGGAAAATTCAGGAGAATAAGTGTTTGTAAGAATGTAACTTATAATTGGTTTTAACGTATAATCACCGTACCAATTAAAAAACTATAAAATGATACTATTTATTATTCTTGGAGTAATTTTACTGATTCTTGGATTTATATTGAACAATAAGGCTAATCCGATTTCTAAATTTACTGGTTTATTTAGAATTTTTGGGTTTATTCTAATTGTTTTAGGATTGTTCTCTTCTATGTTCAAGCAAATTGATGCAGGAAAAGTCGGAGTGAAATCACTTTATGGAAGTGTAGATTCAGGAGTGTTAGAAAGCGGTCTGCATATTATAAACCCTCTTTTGGATATTACAGAATTTGATATTCAAACTCAAAATTACACCATGTCTGCGGTTCACGGCGAAGGTGCTCAGGAAGGAGACGATGCCATTCGTGTTTTGTCCAATGACGGATTGGAAGTGGTTATTGATTTGACTGTTTTGTATCGTGTTGTTCCTGGTGATGCTCCAAAGATTTTTAAGAATATAGGGGTGGATTATACCGATAAAATTGTGAGACCAATCACTAGGACCAGAATAAGGGACAACGCTGTTTTTTATGATGCTGTGGCTTTGTATTCGACTAAAAGAAATGAATTTCAGGGACGAATTTTTAAGAGCATAGAAACTGATTTTAAAACCAGAGGCTTGGTATTGGAACAATTGTTGATTCGAAATATTGATCTTCCGATTTCGGTGAAAAAATCGATAGAAAGTAAAATTAATGCCGAGCAGGATGCCCAAAAAATGACATTCGTGCTTCAAAAAGAAAAACAGGAAGCCGAACGCAAACGAGTAGAAGCACAGGGTATTGCCGATTATCAAAGAATTATTTCTCTAGGATTGACGGATAAGCAACTGCAATATGAACAGATTAAAGCACAAAAAGAACTAGCAGCTTCACCAAATTCCAAAATTATTTTTATGAATGGAAAAGGAAGTGCCCCAGTTATTTTGTCGGATAAATAATTTTTTTGGTTAAACGGTTATTTGTTTAACCGTTTACCGAATAAACAATAAACGATTAAACTTTAAAACATGGAATTACCAAAATTTTTACTAGGCGACAATACCGATTTTCCAGATGATATTTTTATCATTCACTTGGATTACCCAAGATTTATTATCAATCTGAAAGACGATGAAGTAGAATTCATGGAAGAAGCGGAAGATCTTGATGAAGCCGAGTTGAATGCCGAAATGGAAGGGCTTATTGTTCTTGCCAATGAGTTTTATGATAGGGAAATAATCCGCTACGAAGAATAATTATTTCTTCGTAACGATATAGTATATTCTTGTCAATCGGTCGTTATGTTTCTTTGAACCTTTTGGAACATGATTCAAATCTATATAAGAAGACTCTTTTAAATTATAACTGCTAAATTCTTTTTTTGCAGTAACGCTGTCAGTTTTAAAAGCCAATAAACCAAATTTATCCTCAACAGGTAAGTTTAGTTTTTTGGTTTTTTCATTTAACAGTATAGGCATGCTAAATCCATAATCCCAAATTATTTCGGGAGTAAATGCATTCAGCTCATAGGTTTTAATTCCCAGATTTTTTTCATTGTCCCTAATTGCTTTAGCACTGGCATAATCTGGATTTTTTAAAATAAGTTTGGTAAATGGAATACCAAAGGCAACCACTGCCACTTGTACAGCTATTACGCCATAAAATACTTTTGTGAAATTTTTGTTTTTTAGATAGGTAAACAATAAACAGCCTATTGTAAATAATGAAAGAGTTAATCCAATCAGCCAAAATTCATAACCTGCAAAATCATTTTTTACTTTGATGAAAATCACAACTGGAATAGCGAAGCAGATAAGGGTGATAAGTCCAAAAGCAAAATAAACAATTCCTTTTTCTTTTTTTGCACTGATGTTTTTGAAATGATTTACTAAGTATTCAATATAGAACCCAGTGTTTAAAGCCATAGGAATTAAGACAGGCAATAAATATCTTGATTTTTTTTCGGGTACAATTGAAAGTAATACTACTGAGGCTAATGTCCATATCAGCGTAAACTGATAGGTTTTCAAATTGCTGACTCTGTTTTTTAAATACGGATAAATTAAAGCTATAAAAGCTGGAACTGTCCAAATACCGCTTTGGGTAAAAAAGCTCCAGTAATAATAAAAATGCCTGGTGTTGTAGTTTCCCCATCGGCTGCTTTCAAGTTTGGTGACTTTTAAATAGGTTGCAGGATCAGCCCATTTTACATATAAAGGCCAGGACAAACCAATAATTATGCCTATCAGAAGAATGAGTGTGAGGTATATTTTTTTGTCTTTTAATTGAAATTTATAAGTAAATCCATAAGCAATTAAAAACGGTATTAACAGCGCATATACTGAAATTGGTCCTTTGCTTAAAAAGGAGAGACCAAAAAATAACCCAGCCATTACAGAATTAAAAAGAGGCTTTTTAGAATCATTCAGCAAATTCCATAAAAACAATATGCAGATTATCATAAAACTATGAGTGTACATATCCCATTGATTGTCTCTTCCTGCAAAATAGATGTAAAAAGAGGTGACTAATATAAGCCCGTTGTGGAAACTTTGTTTTTGGGATAAACCCATTTTTTCAGAAAGTTTAAAAGTGCCAAAAACAAGCAGCAATGTAATTAAAACAACAGGCAAACGCATGCCGTAAATACTGTCAAAGCCAAAAAACATTCCTGAAACGGCAGTTAGCCAAGTTGGTAACGGCGGTTTTTCATAACGGGGCAAATCATTTAAAGTCGTTAGTATCCAGTGATTATGAGTTGCCATTTCTCTGGCCGTTATAAAGTTACGGGACTCCATGATGTTGGTTTCAATAACATCCAAATGGGGAAAAAGCATCAAAGAGGCTACTATGAAAAGCCAAAAAGTGTAATTATGAATTAATTTTGCCATCCTTTTTTATGATTATTATATTTCTTGAATAAATGACTAAACCTATGGCATGACCTGCTAATAATACAGGGTCTTTACGGATTATTGCATAAATAAAAATAATAAGCGATCCTGTCAGACTGATAATCCAAAAGCCCAACGGCAGGACAGAGTCTTTTTTCTTTTCAGAATAAAGCCATTGATAAATAAATCGTAATGTAAATAATACTTGACCTGTAATGCCTGTCCAAAGCAGCCATTTTGGCATGGATTCGTTTTTAAACAAGAAATCTACATCAATCACGTTGTTATTATAACCATATCCAACAATAAAAAAAGGAAAAAGAAGTACAAACCATCTTAAAAGTATATGTAATTTTTTCCAATCGTTTTGAAGCTGAATGTTACGAATGTAAATATAATACGTAATAGTTTGGCCTAACATAATCGAGAAATCATGTCTTAAATAGCCGTATACAAATAGCAAAAAAGAAGCAAATAAGCTGATTTCCCAAAACAAAACTGGAGTTAGGATTTTTTTGTTTTTTTCAGAAATAATCCACTGCAGTATCATTCTGCTCGAAAACAAAATTTGGGCAATGAATCCTATCGAATAAATGATAATTTTATTCATTACCCTTGTTTTGCTACACTGTAATTAATATATTTTTTCTTCATCCACAAATAGGCAAAACAATCTTGAAGCGGTCCTAATAAACGATTCCATAGATTGAATTTGGATACACCGGCTATTCTTTGAAAATGCCTTACTGGAGTTTGTTTGACTTTTCCGTTTTGAAGCAAAATCATAGCCGGTAAAAAGCGGTGCAGACCATTAAACATTGGGATTCTTTTAGCCATATCTGTACGGATAATTTTCAAGGGACAGCCAGTATCGTCCATACCGTCATTGGTAAAAGCTCTTCGAATGCCATTGGCAATTTTTGAAGACATATTTTTTGTAAAAGAATCTTTTCGGTTCGATCTTACTCCGGTAACCAAGTCAAAATCCTCTGCATATTTCATTAGTATATTAAAATCTTCGGGAGCAGTCTGCAAATCGGCATCTATGTAGCCAACCCAAGGAGTATCTGTATAATCAAAACCAGCTTTTATGGCCGCGCTTAGACCTGCGTTTTTTTCAAAAGAAATAAAGGTAAACTCTTCATTGTCTTCACAGATTTTTTCAATAAGCGATTGGCTGTTGTCTTTGGAACCGTCGTTGACAAATAGAATTTTTGTCTTTTTTTTAGCGATGCTCAAGAACTGTTTCATTTCTTGATGTACACGATTCAGGTTGTCTTGTTCGTTATAAACTGGTATAATGATTGTTAATTCAAAACTCATAACTGATGGAATTTTTACAAAAGTATTTTATTTTAAGAAGAGCTAGATTAAATTTTTATTAAAATTCAAGCTATTAGGTAAAGATAATAATGTTTATTCTTACTTTTATATGATATGTAAAATTTTTATTTATGAAAATATTAGTTACAGGTGCAGCAGGATACATTGGTTCACATGTTGCTGAAAGGCTGAAATCACTTGGAAATGATGTGGTCGGTTTGGATAATTTTTCAGATTATTACGATGTATCTTTAAAAGACTTAAATGCAAAAGCTTTGGAGGTAAAAGGGATCGTGATTGAGAAAATAGATTTGCGGTTTATTGAACAGCTTCAAGCATTACCAACAGATTTTAATTATATTTTTCATTTTGCCGCGCAGCCTGGGATTTCTGCAATTTCCAGTTTTGAAGATTACTTAGGAAACAATGTTGTTGGAACCAAAAATTTACTTGATTTTGCTTTAAAAAATAAAAATTTAAATCTTTTTGTAAATATAGCTACTTCCTCAATTTATGGCATGAATGCGACTTTTGATGAATCAGTTCCTCCAACTCCCGTTTCTCATTATGGTGTGACTAAATTGGCAGCGGAGCAATTGGTTTTAGAAAGCAGCAGACTTGGGCAATTAAAAGCTTGTTCTTTGAGATTGTATTCTGTTTATGGACCAAGAGAAAGACCCGAGAAGTTATATACCAAGCTAATAGCAAATGCATTACATGATGTTTCTTTTCCTTTGTTTAAGGGCAGTGAAAATCATTTACGGAGTTTTACGTATGTCCAGGATATTGTGGATGGTGTGGTAAGCGTCATTGGTAAGGAAGATATAATTAACAATGAAATTATCAATTTGGGGACAGAAGAAGAAAATACAACGCAGCATGGTATTGAAATTGTTGAGCAAATTTTAAATAAAAAAATTGACCTGCAAATTGTGGAGGCTAGGAGCGGCGATCAGTTAAGAACTAAAGCAGTGATTGATAAAGCCAGAAAGTTATTGGGATACCATCCAAAAACCAGTTTGCACGAAGGTTTGAAAGAACAAGTGCAATGGTATCAGGATAATTTTTTATAGTAACTTGTTTTGTATATAAACTGCAAAAGTTGGATAAACAGCTTTTGCAGTTTTTTTATTTTAAGATGCTAGACATTAAAGCAACTGTCTGATGAAATAGTTGTAACTTTAATATCTTAATTTTCAGTTTTTTGTAATAATGTTGATTTTAAAAGTAAAAGAGGGTAACAAAAATTAGACTTTGTTTATCTATAATAAATCTTTAAAGTGAAGCGATATGAAAAATCTTAAAACAACTTTTTTTGCAGCAGCAATGGTATTGTTTTGTTTGGCAAATGTAAAAGGACAAGAAACCAAAATAGTAAAGGAAAAAATTAATAAATCCAGTTCCGGTTTGGAAAGCACTTTAGGTGATTCTGCTCAAAAAAGTAATATAAATGGTATAAACAGTAACGGAATGCCAAATAGAATTTCGATGAATGTTACTGTCGCAAAGCAGACACAGGGAGCCACTTTTGGTGAAAAAGTAAATTCTGGAAAAATAAATGTGATATTAGCTGAAGGCGGATGTATTGTTTTATTCCCTTCCAATGAAGGCTATAGAGTCAATACAACGGATAAGAGTATTAAGGAATTGAACAGTAATGAATGCGTTGCTTTTGGAGAAAAAGTAAATCAAGGTTTACATGCGGCTGGTGGCGCTTTGGCACAAGGGGCATCTTTATTGGGTGGTGCTTTGCCTGGCGGATCGATTATTTCAGCAGCAGTTTCGAGTGTGGGTAATTTAGCTGGCGGCGGCAGTGGAGCCGCAGCAGCTTCGTATGCCACTACCGGACGAACTGTAAATTCAGATTCAGAAAAAAAAGTTTTGAAAATTAATGATAACGAAAATAATGCAGTATTAGATTTACTTGATGGCGAATATCAATTAACATTTGTGATAGCCGAAAAAACAAATTTGGGTTTAAAAGACACATTAAAAACTCAAGTCCGCATTGGTTTTACTATTGAGAAAGGGCTACTGAAAACAAAACATGATACGGCTAAAAATTCAGTAGGCAACATTCGTTAAATGAAAATGTATTCGATTGAGAAAAGTTTGTTATTAAATATATTACATAGAGAGAATTAAAATTTAAAATATTTTTTTAATAATAATTGAGCGGCTGCAAAAGGTGAAATTTCATCGGTTGAAACCGCTTTCTTAGTTGAAGTTAAGAGTTTTTGAATTTCAGGATGATTGTAAAAATTGTCTTTTAATTGTTCATTAATAGTTTCCATCATCCAAAACAGGTTTTGTTCCTTGCGCTTTTCTTCGAAATAATGATTTGAATTGACTAGTTCAAGATAATCCAGGATAGTTTGCCAAACGGCTCCAATGCCTTCGTGAGTAAGTGCGCTGCAGGTAGCGACAGTAGGAATCCATCCTGATTTTTTTGGGTGAAATAGATGTAATGCCCTGTTGAATTCGACTTTTGCCAATTGCGCTTTTTTTATATTATCTCCATCGGCTTTATTGATAACCACTGCATCTGCCATTTCCATAATGCCTCGTTTTATGCCTTGAAGCTCATCGCCGGCACCGGCAATTTTTAGCAGTAAAAAGAAATCGGCCATGCTGTGAACGGCAGTTTCGCTTTGCCCCACGCCTACGGTTTCAATTAATATGATGTCAAAACCGCATGCTTCGCACAGTGTTATGGTTTCCCGTGTTTTTCGGGCAACTCCTCCCAAAGTTTCTCCAGATGCAGAGGGTCGGATGAATGCATTTTTATCTTTCACTAATTCTTCCATTCGGGTTTTGTCTCCGAGTATACTTCCGTGCGAAATGGTACTGCTTGGATCTACAGCAAGAACAGCAACTTTCTTACCTAAACTAGTTAGATGTTTGCCAAAAGCTTCGATAAAAGTGCTTTTGCCAACACCAGGAACACCTGTGATTCCTATTCGAACTGATTTGTTGGCATGTGGCAAGCAGCCGTTGATAACTTCAGTTGCCTTTTCCAGATGAGCAGGGTTAGTGCTTTCAATTAATGTGATTGCACGGCTGAGAGCCGTTATGTTTTCTTTCAAAATGCCGTCAATTAATTCTTTTGCAGAAGGCTGTTTTTTTCTGGATTCCTTAATTTGGCGTATAGCATTTGAGCTGATTGTTTCTTGAGAAGAAACACCGGCTTTTTCGTTCAAAGCGCTTGGGTTATTTTTTTTGTTAGGCAAAATGCTTTTCTTTTTGAAAAGTAAAAGTAGTGAAAACAAAAACAGTTTCAAAAACGCAATTGTTTTGAAACTGTTTTTATTTATCCTCATCCCATCCCTCAACAAAGGAGAGGGAAATTGAATTGGATTATTTTATATTTCTAAACGGGATTAATATGCCGCTGTAAAACGAACTTGATGATGTTTGGGAGTTTCTACTTCATCGGCAATAACAACTGCTAAATCTTCTACCGAAAGTATGCTTCGCTGTTCATCGTTAAAAACCGGATTCTCTAAGCCTAAACGATACTTACCTGTTCGTCCTGTAGTAATTCCTTGGTGCATTTCGAAAGCGGGGCTGAAAAATGCCCAATCTAAATCTTTTTCTTGTTTAATAATGTTCAAATAATCTCTTGCTGCTGTAGCGGCAACATAATATTCTTTTGGGAAGTCTGGAGTGTCAACAGCTTGTAAATTTGGCGCAACAAATAAACTTCCGCCACCACCAATGGTAATGAACCGTTTCACTCCTGATTTTTTTACTGCTTCTTGGATTGATTTTGAACCTTTGATAAAATCATCGTAAATGTTTGGGTTTGTCCAGCCTGAGTTGTATGCATTAACAACCACATCATGACCTTTTAAGATTTCTGCCAAAGAATCTGTATTAAAAATGTCTACGGCAATCCATTTAGCTTCTGGAGTGTCTTTTGGAGTTCTTGCTATGGCAGTCAGTTCATGGTTTCTGTCTGCTAATTCATTTAAAATTGCTGAACCTACAAATCCTGTGGCTCCGATAATTGCGATTTTCATAATTATATGTATTTAAAAGTAATAAAAAATGTTACAGTTTTGGTTAAAAAAATAGAATTAAAATTTATTTGAAAAATCTTTCAATGTAATGTCGCTCAATTGCATGCTGATCGTCTGATTAATGTCTTCATATAAATTCTCTAAATTTTTATTGATTTGTTTGCCTACTGGGCAATCTGGATTTGGTTCGTTCTTTGAAAAACCTAATGTTACCGTATCAAAAGTCATTTTGAATATGACATCCAAAGTTATGTTTGAAGCGGATTTCAGTAAACGGGTTCCTCCATTTTTGCCTTCTTTGCTTTCTACAATATTATTTTTTTTCAGGTTTGCTATTTCTTTTCTGACCAAAACCGGATGCAGATTCATGCTTACTGCAATAAAATCCGATGATAGATATTCATCTGGAAATTTAGACAGCAATGTTAGAATGTGAACTGTTATGGCAAATTTACCTGAAATCATACTGTAATAAAATATATTACAAATATATGAATTAAATTCACTTGTTCGGCTTTTTTTATTAATAATTTCAAAGCTTACATTTATTAAAATAGATTATTAATGGTATTTTTGCATTCAATTCTGCTTTATGTACAACATAATTTTAATCTTCGTTTGTTTATTGCTTGGCATTCTTTTGCAAAAAGTAAAACGTTTACCGGCCAATACATACAAGCGGTTGAATTATATTGTTATTTATTTTTGTCTTCCTTCTTTAGCCTTATTTTACATTCCAAAAATTGAGTTGGATACAAAATTATTGTACCCGATTGCTGTAACTTGGATCAGTTTTACTGTTTCTTGGTTGTTTTTTAGTTTACTAGGCAAGAAGTACGGATGGTCTAGAAAACTCACAGGGTGTTTGATTATGACTGCTGGTTTCAGTAATACTTCTTTTTTAGGATTTCCTATTATTCAGGCTTTGTATGGTGAAGAGGGATTGAAAATGGCTATTTTGGTTGACCAGCCGGGAACATTTGTCGTGCTTTCAACTTTAGGTGTTTTTGTTGCCACTTTATATTCTAAAGGAAGTTCTAATGGAGTGCAAATAGTGAAGAAAATAATCTTTTTTCCGCCGTTTATCGCTTTTCTTTTGGCTTGTTTTATGAACCTGTTTCATTTTGATTTTCATCAATACATTCAGTATGGTCTGCAAAAGATAGGAAGTGTGATGACTCCGCTGGCAATGCTTTCGGTAGGTTTGCAATTGCGTTTTGACAGAAGAAGCAAGCACTTTAAATTTTTAGGTTTGGGACTTTTTTATAAATTAATATTGACTCCTGCGATAATTTATTTATTGTATGTTGTGGTTTTGGATCAGCATTCTAAAATGATTCAAGTGTCCCTTATGGAAGCGGCAATGGCGCCTATGATTTCGTCCAGTATTATTGCTGCTTCTTATGGTTTAAAGCCTAGATTGTGCAGTATGATGATTGGTTTTGGAATTCCTCTTTCTTTTATTACTTTGCTATTTTGGTATTTTGCAGCAAATTCCATTTTATAAAATAACCAACAGATAATATAAATTAGGCAGATGAAAGCAGAATTTTGATTTTCTATACCATCTTCCAATTTTTAGGAGACCAAATCATGAATTTTGGCATATTGCAGCAGCATGACCGTTTTAGCATCTTTTATTTCTCCTGATTCGATCATAAGATAAGCTTGGTCAAAAGGGATTTCTATAACATCAATTTCTTCATGTTCGTGTTCAAGTCCGCCACCAGCACTTACTTTCATGCTATTGTCATATTCTCCTATAAAGCAATATAGAATTTCGGTCACTGCACCTGGAGACATGTAGGTTTCAAAAACTTTTTTAACTGCAGGCAAACGGTAGCCTGTCTCTTCTTCAGTTTCTCGGATAATGCAGGCTTCGGGATCATCTTTGTCTAGTAATCCAGCGCATACTTCAATCATTAAGCCGCTTTTGTTTCCGTTTAAATACGTTGGGAGTCTAAACTGTTGGGTTAGTATCACAGTTCCTTTTGTACTATTGTATAAAAGTATGGCAGCTCCGTTACCTCTGTCATATACTTCGCGTTCTTGAGTGTCCCAAGTATTGTCTTTTTTCTGATAGTCTACAGTAACTTTGTTTAGAATATACCAATTGTCGGACAGCAGTTCTGTTTTTTGTATTTTATATTTTGGATTGTCCATAAGAGTTGTCTTTTGAATATAAAAAAACGTCCCGGTTTATCGGGACGTTAGCTGTATTATTTAAGAATTGTCTGCTTTCTGTCCGGTCCAACAGAAACAATTTTTATTGGAACTTCGACTTCTTTTTCTATAAATTCGATGTATTCTTTTAATTCAATCGGCAATTGATCGTAAGTGGTCATACCTGTTAAATCTTGGTGCCATCCTTTGAATTCTTTGAATATTGGAGTTACATTTTCCGGTTCGATGTTATAAGGGAAATGCGAAATGTTTTTCCCTTTATAGTTATATTCGGTACATACTTTTAAAGTTTCGAAACCAGAAAGCACATCACCTTTCATCATCATTAATTGTGTTACTCCGTTAATTTGAACAGCATATTTTAAAGCTACTAAATCCAGCCATCCGCAACGTCTTTGTCTTCCTGTAACCGATCCGAATTCGTTTCCTACACTGGCCATTGTAGCACCGTCTTCGTCAAAAAGTTCAGTAGGGAAAGGTCCGCTTCCTACACGTGTAACGTAAGCTTTGAAAATTCCGTACACTTCTTTGATTTTGTTTGGAGCAATTCCTAAACCTGTACAAGCACCAGCGGCTGTTGTGTTTGATGAAGTTACAAAAGGATATGTTCCAAAATCAACATCTAATAAAGATCCTTGAGCACCTTCGCAAAGGATTGATTTTCCAGCTTTTTGGGCTTGCGCTAAATATTCTTCACTATCAATAAAGTCTAATGTTTTTAAAACTTCGATAGATTCGAAGAATTCTTTTTCCATTTCGGACAAATTGTATTGGATGTTAACATCGTAGAATTTAATCATTTCTTCGTGCTTGTCAGCCAATGCTCTGTAGCGCTCTTCGAAATCTTCTAATTCTGTATCTCCAACACGCAATCCGTTTCTGCCGGTTTTGTCCATGTAAGTTGGTCCAATTCCTTTAAGCGTAGAACCGATTTTGGCTTTTCCTTTTGATGCTTCCGAAGCAGCATCAAGTAAGCGGTGTGTTGGTAAAATTAAATGTGCTTTTCTTGAAATGATTAATTTACTTTTGATGTCCAGATTAAATTTTTCAAGACCTTCGATTTCTTTTTGAAAAACTACAGGGTCAATTACTACTCCGTTTCCAATAATATTGATAGCTGTTTTATGAAAAATTCCAGATGGAATAGTTCTAAGAACGTGTTTTATTCCGTCAAATTCTAAAGTGTGCCCTGCATTTGGTCCTCCTTGAAAACGAGCAATTATATCATAATTTGAGGTAAGAACGTCAACAATTTTTCCTTTTCCTTCATCTCCCCATTGTAATCCTAATAATAAATCTACAGTCATTCTATGTTTTATTTGCAGTTAATTTTCTATTGTGTCTTCTGTGTTTGTTTTTTTCTTGTTTCCGTATAAGTATAGGGAATGATTAGTGATTTCGATATCAAAAATTTCTTCAATTGTTTTTTTGATTGTTTGAATTCGAGGGTCGCAAAATTCAATTACTTCACCAGTGTCGGTCATAATGATATGATCGTGCTGTTTGTCAAAATAAGATTTCTCATAATGAGCCTGATTTTGTCCAAACTGATGTTTGCGGACTAAGGCGCAGTCCAGTAATAATTCGATTGTATTGTAAAGGGTTGCCCTGCTGACACGGTAGTTTTTGTTTTTCATTTTGAGATATAGGTTTTCTATATCAAAATGTTCTTCACTTTCGTATATTTCCTGAAGGATGGCATAACGTTCGGGTGTTTTGCGGTGTCCTTTGTTTTCAAGATACATTGTAAAAACGTTTTTTACAATCTCTTGATTTTTGTTGTTATCTGTAGAAATGAGTGTCATATCCTGCAAAGATAAATTATTATTTTAAAAGTATAAAAAAATAGGGTTTTAATTCTAAGGAGTTTACTTTAATTTTTTTGGTGTTCGAGCTTTATTTTTTGTGAATTTTTCTGATGAAAATTAAGCTTCTTATTTTCGCGTGAGGGATAGGAGTAAGCTACCGAAGTAGCACGGATAGCCCGACAGCATCCCGATAAAAGGGCGTGTACCCGCAAAGAGAATAGCCCTTTTTTCGGGATGGTGGCACGCCCAAATGATTTTTGAAGCTTTTTATTTTGTTGACGATTAAACAATTTTAATGTTTAAAGTTAGTTTTTGTAGACTCTGGTCACTTTGTCGATTCCGTCAATTTTTTTGATGTTGTCCATTAATTTCTTCAAAATGGTGATATTGGGCACAATTACAGATATTTGTCCTTTAAAAATACCTGCTTCTCCATTGAGTGAAATGCTTTGTATGTTCACGTTCATGTTGTTTGAAATCACTTTTGTCAGCTCGTTTGTAAGTCCTAAACTATCCATTCCCATAATGTTAATGGTGGCTTTAAAATCTTGCTGAGTGGAGTCGATCCACTTGGCCTGCATGATTCGGTAAGCATAATTGGACTGTAATGCAATGGCATTTGGACAGTCTTTTTTGTGAATTTTAATGCCCTCGTTTATGGTTACAAAACCAAATACTTCGTCTCCCGGAATTGGGTTGCAGCAGCTGGATAATTTGTAATCGAGTTTGTCCTGCGTTTTGCCAAAAACCAGCATGTCATAATTGTTGCTGATGACTTGTTTATGGATGTCTTCGTTGGGAGTATTGTTGTTACGTTTAATTTTGTTTTTGAAAAAGTTGATTAAAGAGTTGCTTTTTTGGCTAGCATAATCCTTTAATTGCTGGTTGTCAATAGATCCAACACCAACTCTGTAAAATAAATCCAGACTGGTTTTTAGTTTAAAAAAATTCACTAACTCATTAGTAGTCTGTTCATTTAAGGCTACTTTTAGGTGTTTTAGTTTGCGGGTAAGAAGTTCTTTTCCGTCTTCGGCAATTTTCTTGGTATTCTCGTTGAGAACGTTTCTGATTTTGTTTTTTGCTCTCGACGTGGTCACAAAATCCAGCCAGTTGATGGTTGGTTTTTGATTAGGAGAAGTGATAATTTCGACTTGGTCACCGCTTTTTAATTCATAATTTAAAGGGACTAATTTTCCGTTGACTCTTGTTCCTCTTGTTTTTATTCCAATTTCTGAGTGGATACTGAATGCAAAATCCAGTGATGTGGCTCCTTTTGGAAGGGATTTGATTTCTCCTTTCGGTGTAAAAATATAAATCTCTTTGGAGTACAGGTTCATTTTGAAATCTTCTACAAAATCTACTGCACTCGTTTCTGAGTTTTCCAGTGCTTCTTTCAGAAGATTTAACCAAACATCAAGACCGTTTTCTTCGGTAGCTCCGTTTTTGTATTTATAATGTGCAGCATATCCTTTTTCGGCAATTTCATCCATACGCTCGCTTCGAACCTGTACTTCTACCCAACGGCCTTTTGGTCCCATTACGGTAATGTGCAGGGCTTCGTAACCAGTTGATTTTGGTGACGATATCCAGTCACGTAACCGGCTTGGGCTGGGTCTGTAATGATCTGTCACAATGGAGTAAATTTTCCAGGCTAAGAATTTCTCGTCGTGCGGATTTGACTTGTAAACTATGCGTAAAGCAAATTTGTCATAGACTTCGTCAAAACTTACATTTTGCGCCAGCATCTTTCTATTTATCGAATAAATGGATTTTGGTCGTCCTTTAATGATGTAGTCTATATTTTCTTCATCTAAAGCTTTTTGGAGCACTTCAGAAATGTCTTTGATGTAAAGATCCTGTTCTTCCTTGGTTTCTCTTATTCTGCTGACAATGTTATTGTATCTTTCAGGTTCGGTATATTTTAAACCTAAATCTTCCAGTTTGTTTTTTATTTTATAGAGTCCCAACCGATGTGCTAATGGGGCATAAATGTATAAGGTTTCGGATGCTAATTTGACTTGCTTGTGGTCTTCCATAGAATCCATGGTCAGCATGTTATGGAGTCTGTCAGCAATTTTTATCAGGATTACACGTACATCATCATTTAGAGTCAAAAGCATTCTGCGGAAATTCTCTGCCTGCATTGATACATTGAGATCTTTTTGTACCAAAGATATTTTTGTTAATCCTTCGACCAGCTGTGCGATTTTTGGACCAAACATTTTATCTATGTCTTTGACGGTGATCGGTGTATCCTCTACAACGTCGTGCATTAGAGCCGCTGCTATAGAAGTTGCTCCCAAACCAATGTCTGAGGCTACGATTTTGGCAACTGCAATGGGGTGGAATATATAGGCTTCGCCAGATTTTCTGCGCTGATCCTTATGTGCGTCCACAGCAACATCAAACGCCTTGCGTATCACCTTTTTATCCTCTGTGGTTAAGGTTTGGTAACTGATGCGAAGCAGCTCTTTGTACTCGTGAGCAATTGCTTTGTTTTCTTTTTCTATATCGATTTCTATCATAACGGCATGGTTCAATTCTTAAAAATAAGAAAATTTTAGCTGCTGTGCAAGGGGAAGAGGAGGGATTTTAGAATTTAAACTGTAGAATTTTATTTTTTGATTTTAGATATTAGAATAAAAAATAGAGAATAAATTAAAGAATTATTTGAGTTTCTTTAATCTATTCTCTATGTTGTGTTTTCTATTCGAATCCTTTATATCCGCTTAAAATCCAAATCCTGAAAGTCATAACTAAAATCGGTTAGCTCAGAAATAGGTTTCATTTTAATTCCAATTGCTTTTCCAGCGGCATCAAATTCAAAAAACAGATGAGAATCTGCATGGAAAAATGCATTGTTCCATTTTACAACCAGATTTTTGTCTTTATAAAGAAGAAGCTCTCCTGCAAGCTGCGGGGATCGTTTGGAGGCAAAAAGTAATTTTCCTTTCTTTTCGCTGATTATAATTTCGCCAAACCATACATCTTTGTAGGTTCCAACATAATTACTGAAGTCGATTTTGACCTTGTCTTTTTTATTTTTGGCAACCATTGCCCAAACTTCTTCGGTCGTTTTATCTGCTGTTTCCTCTACGGCTTTTACTCTATTACTGTAAGCCATCACATAATCCACTGATTTGATTCCTAGATAACTGTCTTTGATTGTATTAGTTATTGCAGTAAAAGCAGCACCCGACTGCTGGTTCGTCAAAACTACAATTCCTAAATTCAATTCGGGAAGAAGAGTAACTTGAGTTACAATTCCTTCCAGTCCTCCTGTGTGAGTTACTTCTTTGTATCCTTTTACATCGTTCAAAAACCAACCCAATCCGTAAGAAGAGAAATGTGTGTTGTATGGAGGTCTTGTGACTGCAGGAAGTATGGTTTGCGGCGTCCACATTTCGTTGTGTTCTTTCTCAGAAAATAATTGTTTGTTTTCGGTTCCGTATTTTCCATTATTCAATTGCATAATCATCCATTTGCTCATATCATTTACGTTTGAATAAATTCCTCCCGCCGCATCCAATATTTGATTTTTGTATCTGGAGATTACTTTTAGCTTTCCGTCAACGGGTACGTGAGGAACAATAACATTGCTGGTGTCTTTCAATCGGACAAAAGATGCAGCACTGTTTTTCATTTCTAATGGTTTCATAATTCGGCTTTCGACAAAATCACACCAGCTTATACCGCTTACTTTATGAACAACTTCACCAGCTACCATATATAATAAATTATCGTAATCAAATTTTGTTCTAAAGCCTGATACTGGTTTTAAATATTGTAAATTTCCTATGATATCCTGCGCGGTGAAATTACTTCCGTCTGGCCAAATCATCAAATCACCTGCGCCAAGCCCTAATCCGCTTCTGTGAGTCAATAAATCCCGAATGGTAAATTCATTGGTCACATAATCGTTATACATTTTGAAATTTGGCAGATAAGTAACCACTTTGTCATCCCACTTCAGTTTGCCTTCGTCTATTAATATTGCCAAAGCTGTTGCTGTAAAGGCTTTGCTGTTGGAAGCGATTCCATAAAGAGTGTTTGCATCGACTTTTTCATTGGTCAGTATAGATTTTACTCCGTAGCCTTTGGCCAGTGTGACTTTTCCGTCTTTAACTATCGCAACAGCAATTCCGGGAATATTGAAGGCAGTTAAAGTCCGATTAACTAAATTGTCTACTTCCTGTTCTGTAATTTGGGCAAAAGAATGGAAACTGAATACAAGAATGGTTAAAAGGGAAAGGCTGTATTTTTTCATGTTTTTAATTTAAATTTTTTCAAAATCTTTATTCTAAAATCTACAATTCTAAAATCTAAAACCCTCTCTGTCTCTTTGCTTCAAAAATCAAAATCGCTGCAGCTACCGAAACATTCATGCTGTCAATTTCGCCCTGCATTGGGATAATAATGTTTTGAGTTGCTGCATCTCGCCATTCTTGTGTCAATCCTGTAGCTTCTGTACCGACAACCAATGCTGTTGACGAAGTATAATCTTGCGTATGATAGGAAGTGGAATTTTGCAGAGTGGCACAATAAAAATTAATTTTTCTTTCTTTCAAAAAAGCAATAATTTCGGAAGTAGTTCCTGTTGCAATCTGATTAGTAAATAGACAGCCAACACTAGAGCGGACAACATTAGGATTGTATAAATCACTTTTTGGGTTGGCAATAATCACCGCATCAAGATTTGCAGCATCGGCAGTACGCAATAAAGCGCCAATATTTCCTGGTTTTTCAGGAGTTTCGGCAATAATAATCAATGGGTTTTCGGATAACTGCAAATCGGATAACTGCATTGATTTGGCTTTGGCTACAGCCAAAATTCCTTCGGTAGTATCTCTGTACGCCAGTTTTTGATAGACGTCTTTGTTGATTTCAATCAATTCTGTTTTACCTGATAATTTTCGGGTTTCTGTTTCCGAGCAGACTTCGGGCAAAAACAAAATCGTTTCTATTTCATATCCGCCTTTCATGGCTAATGAAATTTCACGTTTTCCTTCAATCAGGAATGTTCCCGACTGTTTGCGGGCTTTAGCTTTTTCCTGCAATAACACCAAGGATTTTATAAAAGGATTTTGGATAGAAGTGATTTGTTTCATGGCGATTTCAATGAGAAAAGATACAAAGTTGCAAAGGCGCTAAGGTACTATCATTTTTTAAATTCTTAAAATAATCAGCAGTAAGTCCTTTTTTATTTAATTTTGAAACACTAATAGTAATCTAAAATCTAAATGTTTCATCTACTCGACATCATTGGAACCATGGCATTTGCGATGTCAGGTGCATTAACAGCGATGAGCAAAAAACTAGATCCGTTTGGCGTTTTTATCATTGCATTTGTAACGGCTGTGGGAGGCGGAACTTTGCGCGATGTCATGATTGGCCGGACGCCTGTGGGCTGGATGCAAGACCCAACTTATGTGTATGTAATTGTTTGGGGTTTTATTTTGGCGATTATATTTAGAAAAAAATTTGATAAACTTCGAACGTCATTAGCTTTATTTGACACCATTGGATTGGGTGTTTTTACCTTAATCGGAATTCAAAAAGGTATAGATTATCACCTTCATCCCGTTATTTGCATTGCTTTGGGAACTATGACAGCCTGTTTTGGAGGTGTCACTCGTGATATTTTATGTGTAGAAATTCCCATTATTTTTCGCCGGGAAGTCTATGCTACCATTTGTATAATTGGAGGCATCGTATTTTTTGCCCTTCGAAAAATGAATGTAGAAAATGATGTTTTATATCTGGCAACTTCATCCATAATTATTGTGATTCGTTTGATAGCTGTAAAATACAAATGGCATCTGGCTCCTTTAGAAAATGAAAAATAAAGTGATTTTGGACTACCTTTGAGTTTCTCTTTGTGAATCTTTGCGTAATCGATCTCTTTGATGTTTTTTTGCAATTCCTATTTAGAATATTAGCCTAATTGTGTACTTTTCCAGTCTTTAATACTCAATTGTGAAAAACTACAGTGTAAAACAATATCAGGAAAGTGATTATGACAGCTGGAATACATTTGTAAACCAAGCCAAAAATGCTACGTTTCTTTTTCATCGCGATTTTATGGAGTATCACAAAGACCGGTTTGAAGATTTTTCTTTAATGGTTTTTGACGGTGAAAAAACAGTTGCCGTTTTACCAGCTAACAGAGCAGGAGAGCATGTTTATTCTCATCAAGGATTGACTTATGGAGGTTTGGTTTACAAAGAGAATCTAAAGTTAGCCTCCGTAATCCAAGTATTCAAAGCGGTTTTATTTTATTTGAACGAAAATAAAATTACCAAAATCCAAATCAAAACACTTCCATCCATTTATCATAACAAACCCGCCGAAGAATTGAATTATGCGCTGTTTCTGGCCGAAGCTCAATTAATAAGAAGAGATACGCTTGCAGTTATAGATTTGTCAAAACCATTTCAATTTTCAAAAATAAGAAAGCGGGGTATTCAAAAAGGAGTAAGCAATGGTTTAATCGTAAAAGAAGAGAATGATTTTAAATCTTTTTGGAATCAGGTTTTGATTCCCAACTTGCAATCAAGACACAACGCCGAACCCGTTCACACACTTGAAGAAATTCAATTATTAAAAAGCCATTTTGATAAAAACATAAGACAATTTAATGTGTATTACAATGAAGAAATTGTAGCAGGAACCACCGTTTTTGAATCCGAGAATGTGGTACATTGCCAATACATTTCAAAATATGAAGAACAGGAAAATCTTGGGAGTCTAGACTTTTTGTATGATCATTTAATAAACAATGTATTTGCTCATAAGCATTTTTTTGATTTTGGAATATCGAATGAAAATCAAGGGAAAACACTCAATGATGGGTTATCGTATTGGAAAGAAAGTTTTGGCGCAAATATAATCGTCCATGATTTTTACGAAGTAGCCACGATTCATTTTTCTAAACTCGAAAACGTATTAAAATGATCAAATTCTTAGACTTAAAAAAAATAAATGGGCCTTATGAAACCGCTTTTCAAGAGAAATTGAAATCGGTTTTAGATTCGGGCTGGTATATTTTAGGGAATGAAGTTCAGGCGTTCGAATCCAATTTCGCTAACTATTGCGGAGCCAAGCATTGCATTGGTGTCGGGAATGGTTTGGATGCTTTGGTTTTAATTTTTAAAGGTTACATACAACTGGGGGAATTGCAAAAAGGAGACGAAGTAATTGTGCCGGCCAATACTTATATTGCCAGTATTTTAGCAATTTTACAAGCTGATTTAGTACCTGTTTTAGTCGAACCAAAATTGGAAACCTACAATATTGATCCTAGTTTAATTCAAGAAAAAGTAACATTTAAAACCAAAGCTATTTTAGCGGTGCATCTTTATGGGCAATTGGCAGAAATGGATGCGATAAACATTATTGCAAAGCAAAATAATCTTTTAGTTATTGAAGATGCCGCACAATCGGCAGGAACAATCAGTAACCCGCAATCGGCTGTAGCTTACAGTTTTTACCCAGGAAAAAATCTCGGTGCGCTTGGAGACGGTGGAGTTGTAGTGACCAATGATGTACAGCTTACTAAAACTATTCAATCTCTCAGAAATTATGGTTCTGAAACAAAATATCAGAATGAATACATAGGCGTTAATTCAAGATTAGATGAATTACAAGCGGCTTTCCTGAATGTGAAATTACCTAATTTAGACACAGATAATGAGCGTCGCCGAGCAATTGCCACACGTTATTTATCCGAAATAAAAAATGATAAAATCATTTTGCCTTTTTGGGATTTAAGCGACAATCATGTTTTTCATTTGTTTGTTATTCGAACTGAAAACAGAGAAGATTTGCAGGACTATTTAGCCCAAAATAATATTCAGACTGTAATTCATTATCCGATTCCGCCACACAAACAGAGGGCATTGTCTAGCTGGAATAATTTGTCTTTCCCTATTACAGAAAAGATTCATCAGGAAGTGCTGAGTTTGCCTATAAGTCCAGTTATGACAATTGATGAGGTAAGTTTTGTTGTTGAGATTTTAAATGAATACTAAATTGAACTTCATAAAAAACATAAATCGAACTCAGTTGTTTAAAATTTCATCTTTAAACAGTTTAAGTGTTATCTTGAAAATAGGGGTAGGACTTGTAACTTCCAAGTTGTTGGCTGTTTTTGTTGGTCCCAGCGGAATGGCTTTGGTAGGGAATTTGCGAAATTTCATGACTTCGTTGGAAAGTATTTCGACATTGGGTTTTCAAAACGGAATTGTAAAATATGTAACTGAGTGCGACAATGATAAATCTGAACTTCAGAAAATAATAGCTACTGTTTTCATCAGCCTGATGATAGTCGCAATTGGCTTAAGCGGGATTTTGTTTTTCTTTGCAGCCTATTGGAACAATCAAATCTTTGGAACTTATTTTAATTATTCGTTTGTTTTTAAAGTTTTGGCATTGGCTTTGCCTTGGTATGCTGTTTCTCTGTTTTTTGTTTCAGTTGTCAATGGGTTGGGGAGATTCAAGAAAGTAATTTGGATTACTATTTTTGGAAATATTATTGGTTTATTGGTGTCATTAATTTTGATTTGGAATTATCAAACTCTCGGTGCTTTGCTAGCGACGGTAGTATCTCCAGCATTGTTATTCTTTGTAGGTTTTTATTTTGTGAATAAAGAGATTCCTTTTTTGAATACTATTCGGTTACATTATTTTGACTTTAAAATCATAAAAAACCTTTCGTCCTATTCTCTTATGGCATTGGTTTCATCTGTAATTGGACCATTGGTATATCTCGCCATCCGAAAAAATGTAATCGCTACAGTAGGAATTGACCAAGCGGGTTATTGGGAAACAATGAATCGAATTTCATCCTATTACATGTTATTTGCAAGTACTATTTTGTCAGTGTATTTTTTGCCAAAATTGGCTAGTGCCAAAAGTAATGGAGAAACAAAAACCGTTTTCTGGAGTTATTATAAAAGTATTTTGCCATTATTTATCGTTGGTCTTTTTCTGATTTATGTGTTGCGTTTTTTTATAGTAGAATTACTTTTCTCCAAAGAGTTTCTGCCTGTAGCCTCTATGTTCTTTTGGCAATTGACAGGAGATATTTTAAAAGTTGCTTTTTTAATTTTGGGTTACCAGTTTTTTGCAAAGAAATTAACTCTGGCTTTTATCATTTTTGAAATAGCTTCGCTTGCCGTTTTGTATTTTTTAAGTGATTTTTTAATTCATTTTTTTGGAATCCAAGGGATTTTAATAGCTCAATTTTTGGATAACTTGATTTATTTATTGGTCTTGGCAGTTTATTTTAGAAAAAGTTTGTTTTGAATTAAATAGGCAAAATCCTAACTTTTCCAAACCTCTAAATACCTTTTAGCAATTTTTACATAATCATGCTCTTTTTCTATAAAAGCTCTAGCCCGTTTTCCAATTGCAATAATTTCTTCGGGATTTTCGATTAAAAATGACAGCTCTTTTACCAAATAATCCACATCGGAAATGGCGTTGACACATACTCTTTCGGTGATGTTATAGTATTCCGTAAATTCACTTTCTGCTCCAGTAAAAACCACTTTTCCTTTTGCCATGGCTTCGAGGGCATTATAGCCTTGATCACAAGAATGCAATTGGTCCAGTAAAATATGTGCTTTGTTGTATAGTTCAATATAAACAGGATATGGGATTGTATTGACCGTAATAACTTCTACTTTATGTGGATATTTCTCTTTGATAATTTCTAATGCTTTCTCAAAGTAAGGGATGCCTTTTTGATTGTAACTCCATTTATTGATGCCAAGGAAAATTATTATTTTATTTTCTATAACTAATTCTTTGAATGTTAATTTTTTAGTGTTAATCGGACATGGAATAAAACCCGAATAGTTAGTGTTACTCTTGTTTGCTTCCACATAATCAAAATCGGTGGCTATTATTCCATTGAATTTTTCTTTTATAAAATTATGTATTTTAATATGATTTTTGGTAAAATAGGCATAGAAGGGTTTGAACTCTTTGTATTGTTTTGGATTTTTGAAATAGGGTTGAAGAATTGACTTTTTGGATTTATTTTCAATGTAAAATTTTAAAGTGGAATAATCAATTCCAGTGGATAGCATATAAAATTTTTTATTCGTTTTATAAATGCGATTCATCAAGTATAGCTCAAATTTTTGCGTAGTTTTTATTGATGCTTCGTTGACAAACTGTACAATATCAAAGTCTTTTAATTTAGGAAGGAAAAAATAAAAACGCATTCCAGCTTCTAAACTGGCAAAATCAAATTTAAAGATTCTATAAATTATTTTTCTGGGAATGGTAAATATCTTTTTTTTGAAAAATTTAGCTTCAAAATCATAATCAACAGGATAACATTTAAAACCGTTAGTAATTCCAATCAATGTAACTTCATGACCAAGTTCAAGTAATCCTTCTTTGAGGGAATTATGTAAAAGGCTATATTCACCGACAAGTAGAATCCGCATAAGTGTTATATTTGGAACGAAAATAATAAATCAAAAATGATAATGCCAAGTAAAAAAACAAAAATTGCTCTAGTTGGATATCGACTTGGAAAGGGAGGAGCCGAAAAAGCTTTGGCAAATTTGTCTATTTTTTTTGACAGTAAGGGGATTGATGTTCATAATGTGATTGTCTTAGATGATGTTTCATATCCATATGCCGGAAAATTACTCAATTTAGGAAAGTTGAAAAATAATTCGAATGACATTTTTAATAAAATTAGAAGATTGTTTTTTTTTAAAAAATACCTCAATGAAAATGAATTTGATTTTATTTTGGATTTTCGACCAAGAACAAAAACAATTCAGGAATTTTTTATTGCCAAATGGCTTTATAAAACTAAAGTGATTTTTAGTGTTCGGAGTTATTTATTAGATTATTATATTCCAAACTGGATTAGTTTAGCCCGTTTTATGTATGGTGACTGTTATTCCATTGTTTCGGTTACGAATACAGCTAAAAATTTAATAGAATCAAAATATAATTTTAAAAATGTCATCACGATTAATAATCCTGTTGATTTTAAAGATATAGAGGGTAAGTATAATGATGCCGTAAATTTAAACTTTGAATTTGTTATAGGAATTGGTCAAATGGAAACCCCAATTAAACAATTTGATAAATTGATTGAGGCCTATTCTAATTCTATTTTGCCAACGAGGAATATACATTTGGTTTTATTAGGAGATGGTATTAAAAGATCAAGCCTTTTCGATTTAGTAAAACAAAAAAAACTTGAGGATAAAGTACACTTCCTTGGATATCAAAACAACCCGTTTAAATATCTGAAAAAGGCAAAATTTTTAATTTTAAGTAGTTTGAATGAGGGTATGCCTAATGTGATTTTAGAATCTTTAGCCTGTGAAACACCTGTAGTATCTTTTGATTGTCTTTCTGGTCCGAGTGAAATAATTATTGATAAAAAAAATGGCATTTTAGTAGAAAATCAAAATTTGGAAAAACTGACCGAAGCTATTAATCTATTTATTGAAGATGAGGTGTTATACGACTACTGTAAAAAAAATGCATCAGAAAGTATTCAGCATTTTTCTTTGGATAGAATTGGAGAACAATGGCTAAATTTGATGCAAATTGGTACAAAATAATAAAAGGAAATGATCGAAGAAATACAATTGTTTGAAATTCCGGTTGTCGAAGATGTCAGAGGAAATTTAGGGGTTATAGAAAGTGGTTTCCTGCCATTTGAATTTAAACGGGTTTATTATCTTTTTGATGTACCAAGCAGTGCTTTTCGCGGTGGACATTCACATATCCTGCAAAAGGAAGTTCTTATTGCTTTGAGCGGAAGTTTTGAAGTTACAATACACGATGGAAACAGTAAAAAAAGTTATCTGCTGAATAAACCCAATATAGGATTATTGATTCCAAATGGTTTTTGGAGAGAGCTTGAAAATTTTTCATCTGGAGCAGTTTGTCTTGTTTTGGCATCTGATGTTTTTGATGAAGAAGATTATATTCGTGATTTTAATGTTTTTTTGAATTCTAAAAAATGAAGATTTTATATATAACTCCAGACATGACCGATTATGGGGGAATTGCCTGTGTGGTTTCGCTGAAAGCAAATTATTTTGTGTCTGTCTTTAATTATGAAGTTGATATTATTGCTCCGAATACCAAAAATGCTCCTTTTTTTTATGATTTTAACTCAAAAATAAAATGGCATAATTGTGTAGATTTTCAAAAATCAATATTTTTTTTATGGAAATATATTGCTTTCATAAAAAGAATAATTGCAGAAAGAAATCCAGATGTAATTGTTATTTGTGATGCGCCACAATGGATGATAATACCATGGTTTTTGAAAAAAAACACGCCAATTGTCCTAGAAACACATTTTTCCACTTCTCTTAAATTAGTGAGAAGAAAAGATTGGTTGAGTTTATTGAGATTTAAGCTGGTGTATTTTTTAAAGAAAAAAACATTAAAAAAATTCATTGCGATTATTTATGAGACTTATTCTGGTAGCAAAGAATGGAATGCTGAAAATAGTGTGATTATTTCTAATCCGCTTTCTTTTGTTTCAGAAAATGCCACAGAACTTAAAAATAAAAAAGCAATTGCTGTCTGCAGACATAGTTATGAAAAAGGTCTGGACAGATTATTGTTAATTTGGAAAGAAGCCATAAATAAATACCCGGATTGGGAGCTTGATGTTTATGGAGAATGGGAAGATACAATGTTGTACCAAAAAATGGCAGTCGATATGCAAATATCTGAGAATGTCAATTTCATTGCCGTTACAAAAGATATAAAAAGCTGTTTTGAGCAATCTTCAGTTTTTTTGATGACTTCAAGATCCGAGGCTTTTGGAATGGTGCTGATAGAAGCGATGACTTGTGGCTTGCCTTCTGTAGTATATGATTGTCCCTGCGGACCGAGAGAAATAATAACTAATAATGAAGACGGTTTTCTTATTGAAGACGGAAATATTGATCTGTTTGTCAAGAAACTATTCCTTTTATTGGAAAATCAAGAGTTGCGAATTGAATTTGGACAAAAAGCAAAACTAAATGCTGAAAAATACAGTAGCGAAGCTGTAATGAAATCTTGGAAAAATCTTATGGAAGGTTTGTATTAAAGAAATTATTCGGATTGTAATTTACAAAAATGCCCCAGTTTATATAAGTCAAATAACAAAAGTGACGGTTTGTTTGAAATTAACTGGGCAGAAATTTTATCTTCAAATAAATTAAATAAGTAAGCCGTAAAGCGTGTCAGTTTTAGTTTTTTCAGCAAAGAATAAACAGTAATAATTTTGCTGTCTTTCAAATCTGCTTTTTTGGAATTAAGAATGTAAGCTAAGTTTTCCAGTGCTGTTTTTGTTTTATCCAAAAACAGGGCAGAGGTCTCTAAATTTAAATGGAAAGTTGGGTTTTCTATATGCGCTGCCTTAATTTTATTTGCTTCCAATGTTATCATAAAGCATAAATCTTCGTAGCCGTATTTTGTGATATTTTCATCAAAAGGATATTGTGAAAAAAGTTCTTTTTTTAGCAGTAAATTAGAAGTTAATGCGCTGCTGTTGGGCTTTCTTTTTCTTTTTTTTACAGAAAGCGATTCTCTTTTATGGCCGTAATCCCAACGCAATAATTGATCTTTTTCTGGTTTTTTTTGTTCATAAAGGATTCCCCCAAAAACAATTGAGCTGTCGTTTTTCTGGATTTTAAAATAATATTTTTTTATAAAATCGGAGTTTTGAGGAAAAGTGTCGCAGTCTAAAATGAGCAACCAGTCATAGTTTGCTTTTTTAGCCATTTTGTTGATGTTTTTCCCTCTTCCTAAATTAGTTTCATTAGAGGAAAAATGACAGTTTTCTAAAGCATTTATTTCGTTGTTTTCAGCTAGAAAAGCATTCGAAGCATCATCTTGACAGATTATTTCATATTCTAAATTGCATTCTAAACACTGTTTGTATAATTCTAAAACTAAAGGGAAAGCATTGTAATTGTAAACCGGAATAAGAATAGAAAGCATTATACCGTTCTTTGAACTACTTCAAAAATAGTTGCATCCTCACATTTTAAGGTTTTGTATGGATATTTCATCAATAAAGCATAATCGTGAGTTGCCATAATGACTGTTTTACCCAGCGCATTGATTTGACGCAAAACTTCAAGTACTTCGATGCTGGTTTGCGGGTCAAGATTCCCTGTTGGTTCATCAGCAAGAATAAATTCAGGATCATTCAATAATGCTCTTGCTATCGCGATACGCTGCTGTTCACCGCCAGAAAGCTGGTGAGGCATCTGATTTGCAAAATCTTTCATGTTTACTTTAGACAAAACTTCTTCGATTTTAGCATCCATTTCGTCTTTGTCTTTCCAGCCGGTTGCTTTCAAAACGAATAACATATTGTCTTTTACAGTACGGTCTGGCAATAATTTGAAATCCTGAAAAACGATACCGATTTTTCTTCTCAAATAAGGAATATCATCCTCTTTTAAAGTGGCTAAATCAAATTCTACAATCTTGCCTTCGCCTTCAGTTAAAGGTAAATCAGCATATAATGTTTTTAATAAACTGCTTTTTCCAGAACCGGTTTTTCCAATGATGTAGATAAATTCGCCGTGATTGACTTCCAGATTAACATCAGATAAAATAGCTTTTCCTTCTTGATATATGTTTACGTTTTTTAAAGACAGTACAGATTGTGACATAATAGAATTTGTTTATTGGGTAAAAGTAAAAAGATAAAATCCAAATACAAAAGTAAAAGGTGAAAAATAAAAGCCAAAAGGAAAAAAGCAAATCTCAAATGGCAAAATTTTAAAAAAAAGTAAATTCCAATTCATTGTTCGGCTCCTCTCTCCTTGGGAGAAGGGTTTGGGGTAAGGTTTTCTGTTTAAAAATAGTTTATAATAAAAGCGACTCGGCTTTCGTTATAGAAACAGAATTAAATATCTTTGATTGACTAAATAAAACAACAATGCGTAAACATATCAGGCTTTTTTTATTCCTTTTTTTTGTTCAAATAACCTCCATGTTTTCTCAACAATCGACTATTAACACCTATTCATTAAAGGACTTCGACAAAGCGGTTTCTTTATATGAGGACAAACAATATACTTCGGCACAAATTATTTTTAAGCAGGTTCTAAAAACTGCTAAAACAGAAGGTTTACAGTCAGATTGTGCTTATTATATTGCTAACTGCGCCATTCGCACCGATCAGGATAATGCGGAAGAACTGATTAACCGTTTTGTAGAGGAATATCCTGCAAGCCGAAAACAAAATCAAGCTTTTATTGATGTCGCCTATTACTATTTTGATCATCGAGAATTTAAAGAAGCCATGCACTGGTTTGAAAGAGTGGATGAAAGTGTTTTAAAAGACAGCGAGCGCAACAAGTTTAATTTTGAAAAAGGGTATACTTATTTTGATGCCAAAAATTCAAAAAAAGCCAAAAGTTATTTTAGCCGAGTAGCCAGTTCGGATGAATATGGCACGCAGAGCAAATATTATATGGGTTTCATGGCGTATGAATCGGATGATTATGCCGAAGCAAATAAGCAGTTTGATCAGGTTTCCGGAAATGAAAAATATGCCGAAAAATTATCATATTACAAATCGGATATGAGTTTCAAATCAGGGGAGTTCCAAAAAGCCATTGATTTAGGAATTAAAGCAATGCCAAATTCTACTCCTGAGGAAAAGTCTGAATTGAATAAAATTATTGGCGAAAGTTATTTTAATCTAAAGCAATACGATAAAGCAATACCTTATTTGGTTGACTATAAAGGCAAAAAAGGGAAATGGAACAACACCGATTTTTATCAATTGGGTTATGCTTATTATGTGCAGAAAGATTATGAAAATGCGGTTTCTCAATTCAATAAAATTATCGACGGAAACGATTTTATAGCCCAAAATGGGTATTACCATTTGGGAGAAAGCTATTTGGAATCTGATAAAAAGCAACAGGCTTTGAATGCATTTAAGAATGCTTCCGAAATGAATTTTAACCTAAAACTGCAGGAAGATGCCAGTTTTAATTATGCCAAATTAAGTTATGAAATTGGTAATTCGTACCAAACTGTTCCCGAAGTTTTGCTGGGTTTTATGACTAAATATCCAACCAATCCGAATAATAATTTAATAGAGAAATTGTTGATTGACTCTTATATTTCATCTAAGAATTACAAGGAAGCGTTGGTTTTATTAGAAAAAAATAAATCATCCGAAAACAGAGGTGTTTATCAAAAAGTAGTTTTCTACAGAGGATTGGAACTGTACACAAACAGTGATTATTTTGGTTCTTTATCTATGTTCGAAAAAGGTTTGAAGGAACGAAAAGATGCTACTATTACAGCCCGCACCACTTTTTGGAAAGCCGAATCCGAATATAATTTGGAAAATTTCAAAGAAGCTTTATTGAGTTATCAGCAGTTTTTGGATTTGCCAAAAGCCAAAGAAACTGTTGAATTCAAAAACGTTAATTACAATATTGCTTACGCTAATTTCAAACTGAAAGAGTATGAAACGGCTGGAAATTATTTTCAGAATCAGATAGAAAGCAATAAGGCAGATAAATTTCGTCTGAATGATTCTTATCTACGCTTGGCGGATTGCCGATTTGTAACTACAAAATATCAAGTAGCATTAGACGCTTATAATAAGGTAATAGAATCCAAAAGCGTAGATGCAGATTATGCATATTTCCAGAAAGCGCTTTGCTATGGATTTCTTTCAAAAAACAGCAAAAAAATAGAAGAGCTTAACGCGTTTTTGACTTTGTATCCAAAATCAGATTACCAGGATGATGCTTTGTTTGAATTGGGAAATACTTATGTAGCTGATAATAAACAAGATTTAGCGATTAAGGCGTATGATAAATTAATTGCAAATTACAAAAGCAGTTCCTATACTTCAAGAGCTATTTTGCGTCAGGGACTGATTTATTATAATTCAGATAGAGATGATTTGGCTATTGCTAAATTTAAAAAGGTGGCTTCGGATTTCCCAAAAACTCCCGAAGCTTATGAGGCAGTTTCCACAGCTAGATTAATTTATGTAGATAACGGAAAAGTAGATGATTATGCTACGTGGGTTCGTACTTTGGATTTTGTTGCTGTAACTGATTTGGATTTGGATAATGATACTTTTGAAGCTTCCCAAAAGCAGTTGGAACAAGGGAATTCCAAGCAGGCAATTTCTGGTTTTAGTAATTATGTGGCTAAGTTTCCAAATGGAGTGCATATTCTGCAGGCGAATTTCCAATTGGCACAATTGTATTATGCCGAAGGTTCAGAAAATAAATCGATTCCTAATTATGAATATGTGATAAGCCAGCCTAGATGTGAATATACAGAGCAGTCTTTGGTTCGTTTGGCTCAGATATTTTTGAAAGATAAAAATTGTAGTAAAGGAATTTCTGTTTTGGTTCGTTTAGAAACAGAAGCCGATTTTCCTCAGAATAAAACTTTTGCGCAAGCAAATTTGATGAAATGCTATTATGAGACAAAGGATTATTCAAATTCAGTTGTTTATGCTGATACCGTTTTGGCTAATCCAAAAGCCGAGGAAAATGTAAAAAGTGATGCGCAGATTATCGTGGCGCGTTCAGCAATGCAGTCAGGTGATGAAGCCAAAGCTAAAATTGCTTACGCAAAATTATTAACGGTAAGCAAAGGAGAACTCGCTGCAGAAGCTTTGTATTATGATGCCTATTTTAAAAATAAAGATGGAAAGTTTGAGATTTCAAACACTGCTATTCAAAAATTAGCCAAAAATTATTCGAGCTATCGTTATTATGGCGCCAAAGGATTGATCCTGATGGCAAAAAATTATTATGGTTTAAAAGACAGTTACCAGGCGACTTATGTTTTGGACAATGTAATCGAAAATTTTACTGATTATACGGATGTTGTTGAAGAAGCCAGAACAGAATTGAATAGAATAAAAACAGAAGAAGCCAAAACAAATTCATCAATAACTAAATAAAAGCAGAATGAAATTACCTTTTTATATAGTGGATGTTTTTGCTGAGGAAAAATATGCCGGAAATCAATTGGCCGTTTTCTTGGAAGCTGATGGTTTGAGTACTGAAGAGATGCAGAAAATTGCCCGAGAAATAAACTTTGCCGAAAGCACTTTTATTACTGCCATTCAGCCTGAAAATAACAGTGCATCAATTCGAATTTTTACCGCAGAACATGAAATGCAGTTTGCTGGTCATCCAGTTATTGGAACTTCATGGGTTTTGATGAATAAAATTGTCGAAAGCCAACCACGAAATTTTAAGCTTTCGGTTCCAATTGGTGAGATTCCAATTCAGCAATCAGGAGATTTGGTTTGGTTACAGGCAGCACAGCCTCAATTTTGGGATGTTTTTGCAAAGGAAGGTTTTTTGACTTTCAGTAATTTAAGCACTGCCGATTTTGATGATAAATTTCCGATTCAGGAGGTGACTACAGGAAGCGCGTTTGTGATTGTTCCGCTTAAAAGCAAAAAAGCTTTGGGAAATTTAAGTATTGAATTGAATAAGATGAAAGAATGGCTTTTGATTCACTGCGAAACAAATCATAGAGCGTTGTATTTCTATTGTTTTGATGAAGGTAAACTCTATAGCAGAATGCTGTGTGTTGAGCATAATCAACTAGTAGAAGATGCTGCTACAGGAAGCGCAAGTACTTGTCTGCAGGCTTTTCTTTTAAAACATCATTCGCCAGAAATTAAAATTGTCAATCATCAAGGTGATTTTATTGGTCGTCCTTCGAGAATTTATTTTGAAGGGAAATTGTCAGGAGATTATTTTGACATTAAAATAGGAGGAAAGACACAATTCATCGCAAAAGGAGAATGGGAAGTGTAGTTTAGAAATCAGAAGTTAGAAAAAAAAAGAAAGATGAAAATCAAAAACATAAAAGCATTCATAAATAAACAATCAGCGTTTTCGACTCCTTCTTTGGGAGAAGTTGGTGTGAGAATTAGGATAGTGATTTTTCTGCTGTTGCTTTCTCAGTTATCTTTTGCTCAAAACAAACAGGATAATATCGGGACTGAAGTTGTAAATGTGGTAAAACCCTATACTCCGACAATCTCTAATGCTTTCAAAGTAAAAGAAGTTCCAGTGAATACAAATGATGAAAATACTAAGAAAGAAAGTGTGAGTTATTCTATTCTGCCTTTTCCTGTTGCCTCGACTTTTTCTCCTTCCAAAGGAAATGCTCAAGGAGTAGAAAAAGGAAAGCAGGAGCGTTTGTTTAAAAATTATGCAACAGTTGGTCTCGGCAATTATGGATCTTTGAATGCCGAATTATATGTGAACGATGATCTTAATAATAATGATTTTGTAAGTGGCATGTTTCGCCATAATTCTTCTCAAGGTGATATAAAAGAGGTTCTGCTTGATAATTTCTATTATGATACAAAAATAGATTTGATGTATGGATCCAATAAGGAGGAAATGGCTTGGGATATTAAGCTGGGATATCAAAACCAAATTTATAATTGGTATGGATTGCCGGCAAATTTCGGGAGTACTTTGACGCTTCCAGAAAGTATGGACTTAGTATATGGCATTAAGCCGCAACAGTCTTATAATACAATTACGGCAGGAGTTTCTATGGTTTTTGAGGAAAGTGCCGTAGATAATGTGAATCTTGAATTTACACATTTTACAGACGCATTTAGTTCGGCAGAGAATCATTTTTTATTAGCTCCGACTTTTAAGTTTGACGTGATGGATGAAGCTATAAAAACCAAAGTTTTTGTTGATTATGTTGATGGAAGTTTTAAGAAAGATTATTCAGGAACCAATACTGCCGATATTGAATACGGTTTTACTAATTTGGGAATTGTGCCGAGTTTCGTGATGAAAAGAGACGATTGGACAATCGATATTGGCGCGGGCTTGGTCTATAGTATGGGTAAAGATAACACTAGCAATAAGTTTTATATTTATCCGTCGATTAAGGCTTCGTATAATGTAGTGGGCGATTTGATGATATTTTATACTAGTGCCATTGGGAATTTACAGCAAAACACCTATAAAGATTTTGTTGATGATAATCCTTATGTTTCGCCTACATTAAATATTAAGCCGACAAATGAGCTGTATGACATTCAGGCGGGATTAAAAGGAAAATTGGCAAGCACGGTGAGTTATGATGTAAAAGCGTCCTATATATATGATGAAAATAAAGCATTGTTTAGAAGTAATGATTATACTGAAAACAATACAAATGCTAATTATGGTTTTGGAAATTCATTTCAAGTTGTTTATGATGATTTGACGACAATGCGTTTTTATGGAGAAATAAAAGCGGATTTAGCCAAAGGAATAACTGTTGAAGCCGATGTTACAATAAACAGTTATACTAAAAAATCTGAGCAGGAAGCTTGGAATTTACCAGAGTTTCAATTGAATGGAAAAGCTGATTTTATGATTACTGATAAATGGTTTGCAGGCGTAAATTTATTTTATGTAGGAGAGCGCAAAGATTATCAGCTGAATACCGATATAGTTTATGTTACTGCTCCAGGACCAATCACATTAGACAGTTATTTTGATTTGAATGCCAATGTTCGTTACAAACACAACGAAAGATTTACCGCCTTTTTAAAAGCCAATAATATTCTGAATAATGACTATCAAAAATGGCTGAATTATCCAGTTCAAGGTTTTCAGGTTATGGTTGGAGGGAATTATAAATTTGATTTTTAAAAATTAACCGCAAAGTCACAAAGGCGCTAAGTTATATTTGTTTGGAGATTTTTTTCATAAAATATAATGGTGTGATTTTTTTTGGAAGAAATCAATTTAATTCTTTTTCTTTGCGTCTTAGAGCCTTTGCGGTAGAATAATTATGACTTTCAAACAAAAAATATACAATCAATACCATCAATTAGTCCAAGACAGAATCGATGCTTTCAGAGACATGATTGTGGCTTTGACTGAAGATTCCAAAAATGACGCAAAAGGTTCAGCAGGCGATAAGCATGAGACAGCCTTGTCTATGATGCATATTGAACAGGAAAAACTCAATACGAAACTCAAAGAAGTATTAAATCAAAAAGCGGTTTTGGATAAATTGGATTCTTCGGTAGTGGCAGAAACTATTATTCTGGGCAGTTTGGTCAAAGCCAATGGGATTTATTTATACTTGAGCCTTGCTCTTCCAAAAATCAGTGTTGATGGAGTTAATGTCATCGCTTTATCTCCGCAATCTCCGCTTGGAAATAAATTGATGGGGAATAAAGTTGGGTTTGGTTTTGAGATTAATGGAACTAAATACACAATTGAGAGCATTGAATAGCTTCTATTTTCAATGGAATTTGTGTTTTTGAGATGAAACTTTATTTAATTAACAGAATTGTCTTTTTTTGTGACAGCTTTTGGTTTTTAAGCAGTTGAAATCATTAAAAAAACGTGCTTCCCTAATAAAACTTTTTGTAATTTCGCCAGCTTAAGTTTGACTTTAAAACGAAATGAAATTATGAACAAAACAATGACAGTAGACATCTTGTCGAGTATTAAAGGAGCACAGCCCTCAGAGTCTGTGAACAAATTATTTGATGTAATTAAAAACGCAGTTCCATCTAATAATAATGCTGTAAATAATGTCAATCATAATTGTGTGTCTGTGAGTGATTTAAGGGAAGATATTGTGATAGAGAGTTCGGCTATTGAGAAACAATTAATTTTAGAAAATTTCCCGAACAAGAAAAATGGTTTTTTAGTGGTTGCTAAAGTTATAGAAGGATAAAATGGATTCTCAGATAAAAAAAATACACCAGCAATTGGTGTCAAAACAAATAACCTGCACCGCTTTGGTACAGGAAAAATTAGACTTACTTAAACAAAATACTTATAATTCTGTAAATTCAGTATTAGATACTTTGGCTTTGGAATTAGCTTCTAAGGTTGATGCTAAAATTGCAAAAGGAGAATCAATCGGTTTATTGGAAGGAATTCCTTTTGGAATCAAAGATGTATTTATGGTGCAGGGAACTTACACTACTGCAAGTTCTGAATTGCTGAAAAAATATAAATCGCCTTATACGGCTACTGCCATTCAAAAATTATTGGATGCGGGTGCTATTCCTTTGGTAAAAGAAAACTGCGATAGTTTTGGTCACGGATCTTCTAGTGAAAATACCATTTTTGGAGCTGTAAAAAATGCTATTGATCCGTCTTTGGTTGCCGGAGGTTCAAGCGGAGGTTCAGCAGTGAATGTTGCTAAAGAATATACTGTTTTTTCTATTGGAGGTGATACTGGAGGTTCTGTTCGTCAGCCTGCTGGTTACAATCATATTTACGGTTTGAAACCAACTTACGGAAGAATTTCGAGATTTGGTTTGATGGCTTATGCTTCCTCTACTGATTGTGTTGGACCTTTGGCAAAATCAATCGAAGATATCCGAATCGTACTGAATGTAATGAGCGGTAAAGATCCAAAAGATCAGACTTCAATTGTTTCAAACGAAATTAGTGAAGAGGCTATTGCAACTTCAGCAGTAAAAACAATAGGATATTTCAAAAACTTTATTGAAAGTGATGCTATCGATGCCCAGATAAAATCTGATTTTTTAGCAAGCATTGAAAAGATAAAAGCTAAAGGAATTGAAGTAAAAGAATTGGATTTTTTCAAATCGGATATTTTAGTTTCAACTTACTATACGCTGGCTATGGCTGAAACGGCTTCCAATTTGTCTCGTTTAGACGGAACCAATTATGGTAACCGTATTGAAGCTGAAAATTTAATTGAAACCTACGCCGTTACACGTTCTGAAAATTTTTCAGAAGAAACAAAACGCAGAATTGTGGGAGGGAATCAAGTGTTGTCACAAGGTTTTTCAGATGAAATATATTTAAAAGGATTGGCTTTAAGAGATCAGATTTCTGAAAATTTCAGTAAAGATTTTCAAGAGGTTGATATCATTTTGTCACCGGTTACACCAAGTACTCCGCCTAAAATTGGAGACAGTTTAAAAGATCCATTGGCTATGTATTTATCCGATGCTTATACTGTTGGATTTAGTTTGGGTCAATTGCCAACTTTAACCGTACCGCAAGGAACAAGCACAGGACTGCAGATTACAGCTGCAAAAAATAATGATGAATTAGTGTTGAAGTTTGCTAACTTCTTAAAAGATACAATATAATGGAATTGGAGCAATTAACTGCGGCTATAAAAGCCCACGATTTAGAATTGGTAATTGGACTGGAAACTCACGTTCGATTGAATACCAAAACCAAGTTGTTTTGTTCTTGTCCAAATCAAGAAATAGAAACACCTAACGAAAATATATGTTCCGTTTGTACGGGACAAATGGGCGTTTTGCCAGCTTTAAACAAAGAAGCAATTACAAAAGCAATTTATTTTGGAAAAGCGGTGGATTCGTCATTTAGCAATGAAGTGATATCTTGGGATAGAAAACATTACGAATACCCGGATAATCCAAAAAATATTCAGATAACACAATTTCATAATCCAATAATTCCTGACGGACACGTGTCTTGTTACCGAAATGACGGTACGCAGTTTACCGTAAATTTAACTCAGGTTCATATTGAAGAAGATGCTGCTAAATTGATGCATGAAAAGAAGATTTCGTTAGTCGATTTTAACAAAGCAGGTGTGCCGTTGATTGAAATTGTTACGGAACCTTGTATTCGTAATATTGAAGATGCTTCAACTTATGCGCAATACATTCAGCGTATTGTTCAAAACTTAGGAATCTCTGAAGCGAATCTTGAAAAAGGAGAGTTTAAATCGGATGTTTCTGTGTCTTTGCGCAAAAAACACAGTTACGAATTGAATCCAAGAACTGAAATCAAAAACTTGAACTCGTTTAAGTTTATGGTGGAAGCTTTGAAAGAGGAAGTTGAAAAACAATTCAATTATTTTATAGAGCACAAAGAGTTTAGACCTGATCAAACGACTGTATTATGGGATGCTGATTTAAAGCAGACCAAAGTGATGCGTAAAAAAGAATTTGAAGCGGATTACCGTTTTATTTCTGAGCCGGATCTGCCTTTTGTAACGATTAAAAAAGAAGTGGAAGCTATTAAAGTAGATACAGCTGCTTTGCCATTTGCAGTTGAATCTATTTTAATTAACGGTGGTGTTTTACCTCAAGATGCCAAATTTTTCACGGCAGATAAGCTACGTTCGCAGACATTTGTGGAGATAAATAACGAAATCAAAGACCCTTCGTTTGTTGCTAAAACGTTGGCAAACAATATTAAGGCTGAAGATTATTCTGAAATCCATAGCATTGCTCATTTAACGGAAATTTTCCAATTATTTAAAGCTGAAAAAATTACTGCGGTTTTAGTTCAAAATGCGATTACTTCGTACTTAAAAGACAGAACTTTTGACTACAACAAGTACTTTGAAGAAAATACCATTTCTGAAGATAAAATTCAAGAGGTTATTGCTACTGTAATTTCAGAAAATGAGGCTGTTGCCAATGATATTAAAGCTGGTGACCAAGGAAAAGCTGGTATTTTAGTTGGTAAAGTTTTAGGTGTTATTGGAAAAGGTGCGAATGGTAAAGTAATTCGTCAAATTATTTTAGACAAATTAGACGTAGGGACAAGTCGCGACTTGTCCGTACCATTTTCGGAAGCAAATCGTGATTTGTCCGTGCCAATTTCAGAAAATAAAGAAACTCAAGAAGAATCACTTCCTGAAATTCCGATTATTATAAAAGATACCTATAGAACTCATAAAATTTCACAATTATCAGAAGAAAATATCCAACAGGAAGTGATATTGTCTGGCTGGGTTGCAAGTGTTCGTGATCACGGTGAGCTGATGTTTATCGATTTGCGTGATTCCAGTTATGAGATTTTTCAAATCCGTATCAGCAGAGAATCATTTCCTAACATTGATGAGTTGGTTAAATTAAAGCCTGAATCGGTAATTTCTGTTAAAGGAATAATTGTTGGTCGTAATGAAGATGATTACAACGCAGGTTTACGTACGGGTAAAATTGAATTAGAAACTTCGGTTTTAGAGATTTTAAATTTATCTAAAACATTGCCTTTTGAAATAAAAAGAGCAGCTAAAACAAACGAAGCAATTCGTTTTCAATACAAGTTTTTGGACCACAGAAACGAAGAAGTAAGAAGAGCAATTGTAAATCGTCATAAAGTAATTAAATTATTGCGTGACATTTTAGATGAAGAAGAATTTTTAGAAATTGAAACGCCAATTTTAAGTGCTGGAACCGATGAAGGAGCACGTGAATTTATTGTTCCTACACGTAAACAAGCAGGTTTCTTTTATACATTGCCACAAGCGCCGCAACAGTTTAAACAAATGTTGATGGTAAGTGGTTATGAAAAGTATTTCCAGATTGCGCGTTGTTTTAGAGATGAAGATTCTCGTGGGGATCGTCAGCCGGAATTTACGCAGCTGGATATGGAAATAGCCTATGCCAGTATGCAGCAGATTATAGATTTGAACACCAAAATGTTTAATGAAGTCGTTAAAAAAATATATGGTAACAAATGGATTTTGCGACCGTTTGAAGTGATTACGTATAAAGATGCGATGGATTTTTACGGTTGTGATAGACCTGATTTGCGTTACGGCTTAAAAATGCAGGACATCACCGACATTGTAAAAGAGACCACTTTCCAAGTATTTAGCAAGCCTATTGAAGACGGCGGAATTGTAAAATGTATCAAGGTTTCGGCCAAAGAACAAGGCAATAAACGTATGTCTAAAGGGCAGATCGAAAACCTTACCGCTATTGCTCAACAGCACGGCTTAGGCGGATTGGCTTATATTATTGTAAATGAAGAGGAATTGCAGTCGCCGATTATTAAGTTTTTAGGTGAAGATATTGCGGCTGGAATTATTAAGGCTTCCAATGCAGAAGTTGGAGATATTGTATTTTTTTCAGCAGCAGATTATGCAACTGCTAATAAAGCTTTGGATGCTGTCCGTCAGGAATTAGGTAAAATACTGCACTTAATTAATCCGAAGGAATTATGCCCGGCTTGGGTGGTTGATTTCCCTATGTTCGAAAGAACAGATGAAGGAAGATGGACTTTTACGCACAATCCTTTCTCGATGCCTGCGATTTACGATTTGCAAAAGCATATGAAAGGTGATGACAATGAAATTGGAACTATCATCGCACAGCAATACGATATAATCTTAAACGGTTATGAAATTGGCGGCGGATCAGTTCGCGCACATAAATCGGAGATTCTGGAAGCAACTTATAGAAATATGGGTTACAACAAAGAAGAAATGATAAAAAGTGTGGGAACTATGTATAAAGCTTTTCAGTACGGTGCACCGCCACACGGAGGAATTGCTTGGGGAATTGACCGTTTGATGATGATTTTGGAGAAAAAAGCATCTATTAGAGATGTGATGGCTTTCCCTAAAACAGGAACAAGTGAAGATTTATTATTTGGCGCACCATCTCTTTTGTCTGATAAAAAAGTAGAGGAAATGAATGTCCGAATCATGAGATAACCGATTTATAATCTAAGCCATTTAAAAGCGGGTTTGTATTGAAAAATATAAACCCGCTTTTTTTATTAAATTCTCTCGTTGCGTTTTTAATGAACGTTTTTGAGTGATGCAGCTGTTTTATTTGTGCCGCAATACTTTGAATGTAAAAAAAAATTAAAGCGGTATATAAAAGCTTAAAATCACGAATGATTTATTAACCTGTGTTGGATTGTTTCATTTTTTGAATGATAACAAAAAAAATAAATAATGAGCCTCGATTGCTTCGTCAGTTCGCTGTCGCTCGTGTGCAGTGAAAATCCTTGTGGGTCGTCTGGTCTTTTGGGACGAGACAGCCCACAAGATTGTAATGGATAGCGGGACCAATGCTTTCTGAAAAAACCAAATGTTTCTGCTCCAAAAAAACAATAATCGGCTTAGGTAAAGCTGAGCTAAATGTGTAGAAAAACACTTATGTAAAAGTGTAATTAGTTTTCAATTTCAATGAAAGCAATTTGAGAATTTGAGTTTTAAATTTTCCTTTTTTGCCGTTGAAATTGAAATTGGCATTGGTATTGATTTTTACTGTTGAAATCTGCGTCTTTTGTTGATAACTTAAACGCTTATAATGGTAATAAAGTCCTTAAATAGATTACATTTTCATATATTTGCTGTTAGACGAAAAACACATTTTTTTTAGATTAAATTATATGAGCGAAGAAATCAAGAAGGACAATTATTCAGCAGACAGTATCCAAGCTTTAGAAGGAATGGAACACGTGAGAATGCGTCCATCGATGTACATTGGAGATGTAGGTGTAAGAGGGTTACATCATTTAGTTTATGAAGTAGTAGATAACTCTATCGATGAGGCAATGGGAGGTCATTGCGATACGATACGGGTTGATATCAATGAAGACGGATCGATATCTGTTGAAGACAACGGACGTGGTATTCCAGTCGGTATTCACAAAAAAGAAGGCGTTTCTGCATTGGAGGTTGTAATGACTAAAATTGGTGCTGGAGGTAAATTTGATAAAGATTCCTATAAAGTTTCTGGTGGTCTTCACGGTGTTGGGGTTTCTGTTGTAAATGCGTTGTCAAACCATTTGAGAGCAACAGTTCATAGTAGTGACGGAAAAGTTTACGAACAAGAATACGAAAAAGGAAAAGCCTTATATCCAGTAAAACAAATTGGTGAAACTACCAAAAGAGGTACAATTGTTACCTTTTATCCAGATCCTTCCATTTTTACCCAAACAATAGAATATTCATATGATACTTTGTCAGCGCGTATGCGTGAGCTGTCTTTTTTGAATAAAGGTGTTTCAATTACGTTTACTGATAAAAGAGAAAAAGATAAAGACGGAAATTTTCTTTCAGAATTGTTTTATTCTACTGAAGGACTTAAAGAATACATTCGTTATTTAGACGGAAACCGTGAGCCTATTATTGCACACGTAATTTCTATGGATAACGAAAAAGGAGAAATTCCAGTTGAAGTGGCTTTGATTTATAACACAAGCTACTCTGAAAATATTTTTTCTTATGTAAATAATATTAATACACATGAAGGAGGTACACACCTGCAGGGTTTTAGAACTGGTCTTACAAGATCGTTGAAGAAATATGCAGATGCTTCTGGAATGTTAGATAAATTAAAGTTTGATATTTCCGGAGATGATTTCCGTGAAGGTCTTACGGCAATTATTTCGGTAAAAGTGGCTGAGCCTCAATTTGAGGGGCAGACTAAAACTAAATTAGGAAATAGAGAAGTTGTTTCGCCAGTAAGCCAAGCGGTGAGTGAAATGATTGAAAATTATTTGGAAGAAAATCCAAATGATGCCCGAATTATTGTTCAAAAAGTTATTCTTGCTGCTCAGGCACGTCACGCTGCTAAAAAAGCCCGTGAAATGGTACAGCGCAAAACCGTAATGGGCGGTGGTGGATTGCCAGGGAAATTATCCGATTGTTCAGAACAAGACCCTGCCAAATGTGAAGTGTATCTTGTCGAGGGAGATTCGGCAGGCGGAACGGCAAAACAGGGTCGTGACCGTGCTTTTCAAGCTATTTTGCCATTGCGTGGTAAGATTTTGAATGTAGAAAAAGCAATGCATCACAAGGTTTTTGAGAACGAAGAGATTCGAAATATATTTACGGCACTTGGAGTGACTGTAGGAACAGAAGAGGATAGTAAAGCTTTGAATATTTCAAAATTGCGTTACCATAAAGTGATTATCATGTGTGATGCCGATGTCGATGGCAGTCACATCTCAACTTTGATTTTGACATTCTTCTTCCGATTTATGAAAGAGCTAATTGAAGAAGGGCACGTATATATTGCTGCACCGCCTTTGTATTTAGTTAAAAAAGGAAATAAAAAAGAATATGCTTGGAATGATGATCAGCGCGATCAGGCGAATGCAAGAATGGGAGGAAGTGCAGGAATTCAACGTTATAAAGGTCTTGGAGAGATGAATGCGGAGCAATTGTGGGAAACTACAATGGATCCAAGTTTTAGAACTTTACGACAAGTAAATATTGACAGTCTTGCTGAAGCGGATAGGGTTTTTTCAATGTTAATGGGTGATGAGGTGCCTCCAAGAAGAGAATTTATCGAGAAAAATGCAGTTTACGCTAATATCGATGCGTAGTTTTTAGAATGAGCTGTATTTTTCGTTTTTGATTTGAAATTAATAAAAAACAAATAAAAATGAAAGTTACCATTGTAGGAGCAGGGAATGTGGGAGCATCCTGTGCAGATTCAATTTCTTATAGAGGAATTGCAAGTGAAGTAGTATTATTGGATATCAGAGAAGGTTTTGCCGAAGGTAAAGCTATGGATATAATGCAATGTGCTACAAATACTGGTTTTAATACCAATGTTTCAGGGGTTACTAATGATTATTCTAAAACAGCAAACAGTGATGTAGTTGTGATTACTTCGGGAATTCCTAGAAAACCGGGAATGACTAGAGAGGAATTAATTGGAATTAATGCTGGAATTGTTAAAACTGTCGCAGAGAATGTATTAGCTCATTCGCCAAATTGTATTGTCGTAGTTGTGTCTAATCCAATGGATACAATGACTTATTTGACATTGAAAGCTACTGGATTGCCAAAAAACAGAATTATCGGTATGGGTGGAGCTTTAGACAGCTCTCGTTTTAGATATTATTTGTCTAAAGCATTGGATAAACCTTCAAATGATATTTCTGCAATGGTAATCGGTGGTCATGGTGATACTACAATGATTCCTTTGACAAGATTGGCTTCTTATAATGGTATTCCTGTATCACAGTTTCTATCTCAGGAAGAGTTAGATAAAGTTGCTGCAGCTACTATGGTTGGCGGAGCAACACTTACAGGGTTATTAGGAACTTCAGCTTGGTATGCGCCAGGAGCTTCAGTTGCTTATTTGGTAGACAGTATTTTGAATAATCAAAAGAAAATGATAGCTTGTTCTGTTTTTGTTGAAGGTGAGTACGGGCAAAACGATATCTGTATCGGTGTACCTTGTATTATAGGTAAAAATGGAATTGAACAAATTGTTGATATTAAATTAAATGATGCTGAAAAAGCGGCTTTTGCTAAGAGTGCTGAAGCTGTAAGAAGCATGAATGCTGATTTGAAATCGGTTTTGGCATAATAATTCACATAGGAAAAAAAGAAGACTGCAATTTTGCAGTCTTTTTTTTCATTTTAATTAATAAATAAATTGGTTAATCTTTCCGTTAATTATATATTTGCTCGGTTTAAAAAAAATGATGTAAATCGTGCATTTCTTTTTTGTTTTTCAAAATAGATGTAATGGCTTATTTTATAAGGTTTTAAAACAAAAATAATTAAAAAATAATTAATTTTTAGTAATAATGCAGAATAAAGGACTTATTAAATTTTTCGCAATTCTATTTGCATTGGTAAGTATTTACCAACTTTCTTTCACTTTTGTCTCTAGCAAAGTTAAGAGTGATGCAAAATCTTTTGCTGGCGGAAACCCAGAAAAAGAAGTAAAATATTTGGATTCAATTGGTAAAGAAAAAGTGTTTAGCTTAGGATTTACTGATTTTACATTCAATGAAGTAAAAGATAAACAAATCAATAAAGGTCTTGACTTAGAGGGAGGAATCAATGTGACTCTTCAAATTTCTGTTAAAGACATTTTGAAAGGTTTATCAAATAATTCGAAAAATCCAGTTTTTAATAAATCTTTGGCGGATGCCACTGCAAATAAAAAAGGAAATCAAGCTTATATTGATGCATTTTTTGAAGCTTTTGAAGCTAATTCTAAGGGTTCAGTGAAATTAGCGTCACCAGATATTTTTGCAAACAGAAGCTTGCAAGGAGATGGTGGAGTTACTTTTCAAATGACAGATGCTCAAGTTAAAAAAGTAATCAAAAGAAAAGTTGATGAGTCTGTAGAAAGTGCTTTTGGAGTATTGAGAAAACGTATCGATAAATTTGGCGTAACACAGCCAAATATCCAAAAATTAGGAGAGTCTGGACAAATCCTTGTGGAACTTCCTGGTGCTAAAGATATTGACAGAATCAAAAAATTATTGCAGAGTACAGCTCAGTTAGAGTTTTGGGAAACTTATAAAATTGAAGAAATTGGTAATTTCATTATGTCTGCTAACGAGGCTTTGAAAAAAACTGAAGTTGCTAAAGTCGAAACTAAAGCTGTTGCAAAAGATTCATTAAGTGCTTTATTGACTGACGCAAAAGATTCTACTGCTGCTAAAAAAGGAAATAATCCTATTATTGACAAAATTGTTGCTCAAGGCGGTGGTCCGGTTTTAGGTCTTTTCTCTCCAAAAGATACTGCTGTTATCAATTCTTATTTTAAAAGAGCTGACATCAGAGTTTTATTGGCAGGTGATCAACGTTATGCAAAATTTGTATGGGGAATACCAGAGACTAATAAAGATGCAAAAGAGAAAGACATTGAAGTTGTTGCATTGTATGCTTTAAAAGGTAATAGAGATAATGTTGCTTCAATGGGTGGCGGTGTTGTAACAGACGCTAGCGATACTTTTGATCAATTAGGAAAACCTGCTGTTTCTATGCAGATGAATAATGTAGGAGCTAAAGAATGGGAAGAATTAACAGGAAGAGCTTATACTCAAAAAAGTAACATTGCTATCGTTCTTGATGATATTGTGTATTCTGCTCCAGGTGTTTCCAGTGGACCAATTTCTGGAGGTAGATCTGAGATTTCAGGTTCTTTTGATGTTACGCAAACTAAAGATTTAGCTAACGTTTTAAGAGCAGGTAAATTACCAGCTGCCGCAGAAATAATTCAATCTGAAGTTGTAGGACCGTCCTTAGGTCAAGAAGCTATTGATAATGGTACTAATTCTGCGGTAATTGGATTGCTTTTGGTATCTCTTTGGATGTTGATTTATTATGGTAAAGCAGGCTGGTATGCAAATATCGCTTTGGCAGTCAACTTATTATTTATGTTTGGTATTTTGGCGAGCTTAGGTGCTGTGCTTACATTGCCAGGTATTGCTGGTATCGTTTTAACAATGGGTACTGCTGTAGATGCGAATATCATTATATATGAAAGAGCGAAGGAAGAATTACGTGCAGGTAAAACTTTAGATGAAGCGGTTAAGGCATCTTATAGTTGGACAGGAGCTATGCGTTCTATCGTTGATGCGAACGTGACTCACATCTTGACTGGTGCTGTATTATTCATCTTTGGATCTGGGCCAATCAAAGGATTTGCTACTACTTTATTAATCGGTATTATTACTTCTTTGTTTACTTCTATTTTTATTGCCAGAATTTTTATTGATAAAAATATTGCAGGTAAAAATGATTTAAATTTTGTGACTAATTTCTCTAAAAATTTCTTCACAAATTTCCATTTTGATTTCTTAGGGATCAAAAAATGGACTTATCTTTTCTCTATTGTTGTAACTATTGTAAGTATTGCATCGATTGCAACTCATGGTTTTGATCAAGGTGTAGATTTTGTTGGAGGAAGAACTTTCCAAGTTCGTTTCGATAAATCAATGAAACCTGAAGAGGTTAAAGATGAATTAACTGCTGTATTTGGTAGTGCCGAGGTTAAAATATTTGGAGAAGACAATCAGTTAAAAATTACAACTAAGTATAAGATACAGGAAACTGGCAGTGCTGCTGACGAAGATGTAAATAAAAAATTATTCGAAAGTTTGAAAAAGCATTATGCTTCAGGAATGACTTACGATAAATTTATAAATGCGTATGAAGGTAAAAAACTAGGTGTTGTCCAAGCATCAAAAGTAGGTCCAACAGTGGCTGAAGATATTAAGACAAATGCTTACTGGGCTGTACTTGGAGCAATGCTTATCGTAGGCTTGTATTTAGTAATCAGTTTCAGAAAATGGCAATATAGTTTAGGTGCTATTGCAGCGGTAGCGCATGACGTTATCTTTGTATTAGGAGTTTATTCATTGCTTTGGAAATACATGCCTTTCGGTATGGAGATTGATCAGCACTTTATTGCGGCTATCCTGACAGTTATTGGATACTCAATGAATGACACTGTAATTGTTTATGATAGAGTACGTGAGTTCTTGGATGGTAAAACAAAAGGTTCATTCTCTGAAATTGTAAATAAATCTATTAACTCTACAATGTCTAGAACAATCAATACTTCATTGACCATGATTTTTGTATTGTTAATCATGTTTATTTTTGGAGGAGAATCTATTAGAGGATTTATATTTGCAATGCTTATCGGTATTATAATAGGTACTTATTCTTCATTGTTTATTGCTACTCCAGTATTGGTTGATACCATTTCTAGAGAAGAAAAAGCAAATGTGGAGATTAAACACCAAGAAGCCTAGAAAATAGTATTTATATATTTTAAAAAAGATTCAACGTAAGATGAATCTTTTTTTTTACATTAAAGTCCAGCTAATTAATTTTGGAGCAGAATGATTTGTTATTTTTTGCTGGTATTGTCCCACTTTCCATTTCAATCTTATAGTCTCGTCCGAAAAGAAGAGCCTTATAAGGATTTTCATTTTAATCGGAATAAGGAGGTATTTTGTTTTTAGCTATTATTTAAAAGACAAATGTGATAATTGAAATTAGGTTTGATAATTTGCTGCATATAATCTAAACTACATTATTTTCACAAAGGTGTTTTTTATTTATTGTATTTCGTCTGTGTAAATTGTTTTTTGTCAGCAAAATGAAGAGTTATTCTTTAAAGGAGTTTTTCCTTGCTATAAAAGTTTTATTTTCCGCTTTCCAGTTCTGTTTTACACAAGAAATCTAGAATTACCACCAACCCAGGGATGTTGCATGGAACGAAATACATGGTAACCACTTCGTCTTCGTGGAATGCTCCGAATGAAGCTTTTACATTACCAGACGAGTTCTTTGGTGAAACCAGTGTTGACGATGGATCATTATTTGGATTTTATTAATGAATGCTTTTACAGGAATGAAGCCTTTAGAAAGCTTAGATTTTCATGATATTGAAAAAAATGGGATATTATCAATGATTTGAAATTGTATGAAAATCATTTGAAGGAATTGTTTTTGAACTAAAAAAATAGCCAACGGAATCAAACCGTTGGCTATTTTTAATACAATAAATTCAATTTATATTTCACTCGTCTTTTTGGCAGTAAATACAAAGTACAATCCCACAGCAATAAATGGAATACTCAGCCATTGACCTGTAGATAGTATGTTTCCTAAATCGCTTTCAAAGCCACCCTGGCTCTCTTTTACTGATTCTACAACTATACGTACAGAGAACAATAATACTAAGAACAGACCGAATAAAAAGCCTGATTTTTTTCGGGCATCCGTTTTCCAATAAAGGAAAAACAATACCGCAAATACAAAGATGTAGCAGAAAGCTTCGTACAATTGGGCTGGATGTTTGGCAGGAACTTGTTCCAGTAAATTAGCATATTGAGGATTGGTAGCAATAGCTTTGTAAGCCTCTTTTGGCGTTGAAAGCTGCGTCGCATTGACTGCCTGTCGTGGAGTAAACTGATCTCTTACAAAACGAATTCCAAATGAAGAAGTGGTTTCTTTACCCACAATTTCTGAATTGAAGAAATTTCCCAATCTGACAAAAATAGCTCCACTGGCCACAGGAACGACAACTCTGTCCAATATCCATAAAACAGGTTTGTTAAGCACTTTTTTACTAAAAAAATACATCGCAACAATAATCGAAATAGCGGCTCCATGACTTGCGAGGCCTTGATATCCGGTGAATTGAAATTTAGGGCTGAGTCGGAAAGGCAGGATTATTTCAGGCAGGTTATTGCGGTAATATTCCCAATCGTAAAAGAAAACATGTCCCAAACGGGCTCCAATTAAAGTAGCTAACACGGTCCAAACAAACAAAGAATCCAATTTGTCAATAGCAATATTTTCTCTGTCAAAAATATGTTTCATGATGTACCAGCCCAATCCAAAAGCAATTACAAACATCAAACTGTAAAAGCGAATAATGAAAAAACCTAAATCAATACCTTCAGAGGGATTCCAAACAATGTTTAAAGCGTGTGTCATTTATTTTTATTTTTTTGTGAAAATACTATTTTGATTTGATTGATAGTGTTAATTAAAAGGTAAGAAACTTTCTTTTTAATGACTATGATTGCATTTTTTTTCAGGAACAGGATCGTAGCCTTTTCCGCCCCAAGGATGACAGCTCAAAATTCTTTTTATTCCTAAATAGCCTCCATAAAACAATCCATGAATTTGCAATGCCTGAATCATATAGCTCGAACAGGTTGGCTCAAATCGACAGGCCGCTGGTGTAAAAGGGGAGATAGCTCCCTGATAAAACCGAACGAGTAGTATAAAAGGATAAACTATTATTTTTGAAAACATTTTAGATGTTGTTATCTGAATTCTAAATTTGACTTCTGTTTTCTGCTTACTGAATACTAAATGTAGTCCCTTCTTTTCCGTCTTTCAATTGAATGCCCAATGCTATTAATTGGTCACGAATTTGATCTGACAATGCAAAATCTTTATTATCTCTGGCTTGTTTGCGCATGCCGATAAGCATATTCACTACGCCTTCTAATTTGTCTGTATTTCCATTGACTTTTTCTTCTTCCAATCCTAAAACATCAAATACAAAAGCTTGCATAACTGTCGTAAATGATTTTAAATCGGCAATGTTTAATGTCTCTTTTTCCTCTTTCAATAAATTTATATAACGAACCCCTTCGAATAACTGTGCGATAAGAATTGGAGTGTTGAAATCATCATTCATCGCATCATAACATAATTGTTTCCAAGTATCTATTTCTAATGAACTCGACTCACTTGCCAAAATTCCTTTTAAAGATTCCATCGCTTCCATCAATCTTTTAAATCCTTTTTCGGCAGCAATAATCGCTTCGTCAGAGAAATCAAGAATGCTTCTGTAATGCGCCTGAAGCATAAAAAAACGTGCTACTGATGCTGAAAAAGCTTTGCTTAAAAAAGCATTGTCTCCAGTTAAAATCTCTCCTGGTAAAATATTGTTTCCAGTAGATTTAGCCATTTTTTTACCGTTCAGGGTAAGCATATTGGCATGCATCCAGTAATTCACCGGAGTGTGCCCAGTGCAGGCTTCATTTTGGGCAATTTCACATTCATGATGCGGGAATTTCAAATCCATTCCACCGCCGTGAATATCAAAATGGTTGCCCAAATATTTAGTGCTCATTGCAGTACATTCTAAGTGCCAACCTGGGAAACCATCGCTCCAAGGTGAAGGCCATCGCATAATATGCTGTGGTTCGGCTTTTTTCCAAAGTGCAAAATCCTGTGGATTTCTTTTGTCCGACTGTCCGTCAAGATCACGGGTATTGGCCAGCATATCTTCAATATTGCGGCCGCTTAAGATTCCGTAATGATTGGTTTCGTTGAATTTAACCACATCAAAATAAACAGAGCCATTGGCTATATAACCAATTCCTTTATCAATTATTGTTTTTATGATTTCGATTTGCTCAATAATATGTCCTGTTGCCGTAGGTTCAATACTAGGAGGCAAAAAGTTAAAAGCATTCAAAATATCATGAAAATCTACAGTGTAGCGTTGTACCACTTCCATAGGTTCTAGTTGTTCCAAACGCGCTTTTTTGGCAATTTTATCTTCCCCTTCATCTACATCGTCCACAATATGCCCGACATCCGTAATGTTTCGGACATAACGCACTTTGTAATCCAAATGCAATAGGTATCTAAAGATTACGTCAAAAGACATAAAAGTTCTCACATTCCCAAGATGCACATTGCTGTAAACTGTTGGTCCGCATACATACATCCCAATATTTCCTTCGTTAATTGGCGTAAATGTTTCTTTTTCTCCCGAAAGAGAATTGTATATTTTTAAGGTCTGACTTTTATATAAGGACATAAAATTTATTTTTTGGAGCTTTATCCTGCTTTCCGTTTCAATCTTTTTTCATGTCCAAAAAAAGGACATAAAAAAAGGATTTCCACTGCAATCAGGGCTAGGGCTTTAGGGTAATGATGAGATTTTTTCTAAATATTAGAATTTAGTTTCCAGTTTAATATAATCCAAAAACTCTCTTTTGATTTGAGCATCTTTGAATTTTCCGCCAAATTCTGAAGTTACCGTACTGCTTTCGATATCTTTGATTCCTCTAGAATTGACGCAAAGGTGTTTAGCATCGATCACGCAAGCCACATCTTCAGTGCCAAGAGCTTGCTGCAATTCTTGAACAATCTGCATTGTTAATCTTTCTTGTACTTGAGGTCTTTTGGCATAATGTTCTACAATACGGTTCATTTTTGAAAGGCCAATAACCCTTCCGCTCGAAATATAAGCAACATGTGCTCTTCCGATGATAGGTAATAAATGATGTTCGCAGGTAGAGTAGAGTGTAATGTTTTTTTCAACTAACATTTCTCCGTATTTGTAGTTGTTCTCAAAAGTGGAAGCTTTCGGTTTTTTGTCAGGATTTAATCCGCCAAAAATTTCTTTTACAAACATTTTTGCAACGCGATTAGGAGTTCCTTTCATGCTGTCATCAGTCAAGTCCATTCCTAGCGTTAGCAGAATGTTTTCAACATCTTTTTTTATTTTTTCAATCTTTTCTTCATCTGAAAGGGCAAAAGCATCCTTTCTTATTGGATTTTTTGCATTGGTACTAATATGATTGTTTCCTATTTCGTCTTGAAATTCTTCGTTGTTTATCATTAAAAGGTACAGTTTTTATGAGTGTCTATTTTTAAGAGGTAAAGATAATTAATAAAAAGGAAACATTTTCTATCGTTTTGGCTTTTAATTATTGCAAAAATTGATGAAAAGATTGAGTAATTTGATAACAAAACAAAAAAGGCAATAACATAAATTGCTATCGCCTTTTGATATTGATAAGGTATTTGGTGTTTTTTTCTTTATTTTGAATTGTAAACAGTAATTGCTTCTTTCAAAATTCGCACAGCACTGATTAAATCTTCTTTTTTCAAAACATACGCAATACGAACCTGATTTAAACCAACCCCTGGAGTTGAATAAAATCCGGCAGCTGGCGCAATCATTACCGTTTCGCCGTTCAGTTCATATTTTTCTAGAAGCCACTGTGCAAAAATGTCTGCATTATCAATAGGCAATTGAGCTATGCAATAAAAAGAAGCTTTTGGAGTCTTTACGATCACGCCTTCTATTTTGTTTAATTCACTGATTAAAATATCTCTTCGTTCTTTGTATTCAACTATTACTTCGTCAAAATAACTTTGAGGTGTGTCAATTGCAGCTTCACAGGCAATTTGTTCGATTGTTGGAGGGCATAGACGGGCTTGTGCAAATTTCATTGCGGCAGCAATAACTTCTCTGTTTTTAGTTACCATACAGCCAATACGTGCGCCACACATACTGTATCTTTTAGAAACCGAATCAATCATGATTACATTTTGTTCAATTCCTTGTAGGTTCATCACAGAAAAGTGATGGTCTCTTTCATCATATATGAATTCACGATACACTTCGTCTGCTATTAAAAACAGATCATGTTTTTTAACCAATTCTCCCAGCTGTTTAATTTCAGATTCAGAATATAAATATCCTGTTGGATTATTTGGGTTGCAAATTAAGATTGCTTTTGACTTTGGTGTAATTGCTTTTTCAAATTCTTCAATTGTTGGAAGTGTAAATCCGCTTTCGATATTAGAAATTACGGGTACAACTTTTGCACTTGATTCTTCCGAGAAAGCACTGTAATTGGCATAAAAAGGTTCGGGAATAATGACTTCATCCCCTGGATCCATGATACTTCCAAGAGCAAACAAAAGTGCTTCAGAACCTCCAGTAGTTATCATTATATCTTCGTAGCCTACTTTTACATCTTGCTTGGTGTAAAATTGGGCTAGTTTTTTTCGGTAACTTTCGTATCCCGCAGAAGGACCGTATTCGATGATGGTTAAATCAATGTTTTTTATCGCGTTGATAGCAATTTCAGGGCTTTTTATATCGGGCTGTCCAATGTTTAAATGATAAACCTTACGCCCTTTTTTTTTAGCTATGTCAGCATAAGGAGCCAATTTTCGGATTGGCGATTCCGGCATTCTTCGACCTCTGATTGAAATTTCAGGCATGATTGTAAAATTTGAGGTGCAAATTTGCAATTTATTTTCGGAAATTGCTGTTAAACATTGCGTCTATTTTGTTGTTTTTTGCAGATAATTATTGTATATTGGGTTATAATATAGAAATTTAACTAAATGAAAAAAAAATGTGTATTTTTTCTTTTATTAATAACAATAATGCCTGTTTTTGCTCAGGAAGGTTTTGTATTTGAAAAAGATATAGAGAAAGTTACAGTACCAATAGTCTTGATTAATAATTTAGTTTTTATTCCTATAAAAGTAAACGGAGTGGAGTTGAACTTTCTTTTGGACACAGGTGTAGAGGAAACTATTCTTTTTAGTTTGGAAGATAATCCAGATGTTAATTTTTTTAATTCCGAAAAAATAACACTGAAAGGTTTGGGAAGCGAAGATGCTATTGAAGGCTTGAAAACAACTAATAATATTTTGGAATTAGATGGGATTAAAGCCACCCGGCAGCTTATTTATGTTATCCTTGACCAGAGTTTTAATCTTTCTTCGCAAATTGGAATACCCGTAAACGGAATTATTGGGTATGATTTTTTTAGAAAAAATTTGATCCGAATCGATTATGCCAGTAAAAGAGTAATTGTTTATAAGGATAATGAAGCAAATAGAAAAAAAATAGAAAAAAAATTTGACAAAACAACAATTACAATTGATAGGTTTAAGCCTTATTTGTTTGGAATAGCTGATATTGATAAAATAAAAATACCTGTAAAAATGTTAATAGATACTGGGAATAGTGACTCAGTATGGCTGTTTCAAAATTTGTCGGATCAAGTTAAGGTGCCATCTAAAAATTTTGAAGATTTTTTGGGAAAAGGCTTTAGCGGTGACATCGAAGGGAGAAGAGCTAAAGTTACCAGTTTTTCATTTGGTAATTATACTTTTAAATCGCCAATTGTAGCTTTCCCTGATTCTAGTTCTATAAAAAGTGTCCGTATGGTTAAAGATAGGGCAGGATCAGTTGGAGGTGAAATTTTAAAGCGTTTTTCGGCTGTTTTCGATTATAAGAATGAATTGCTTTATTTAAAAAAGAATTCAGATTTTTATCAGCCTTTTAGTTATAATAAAAGCGGTATTGAAATAAAACACAATGGAATACAATGGGTAAAAGAAACGGTTAGGATGGAGACAGTGCCTTTGTCCGGCAGTATTACTTTTAATAGTGAAGGAAAGAATGTTACTAATGATTTTAAATATAAATTTGAGCTCAAACCAATTTATGAAATTGCGAATATTCGAAAAAATTCGCCTGCAGCTAAAAGCGGATTGCAAACTGGGGATGTAATTATTACGATTAATAAATCACCAGTTTATCAATATTCATTGCAAAAACTAAATGAATTGTTTAAATCAGAAGACAATAAAGTATTTTATTTGGAAATTGAAAGGAATGGTAAAGCTTTTAAGTTTTCTTTCCAATTGATTGATGATTTGTAAAAAAAAACGCTTTCAAAAAGCGTTTTTTTCGTTATTATATGCTGTTTTTAGTTTGTAAGCACTTCGCCTTTAATTTTGAGAGGAACCCGGCCACCATCATAATTTACAGCATTAGTTTCTAGTGTAATAGTTTTGCGTATTGGACCTGGAACCATATTGTATTTTATTTCAATTCGGTCTGATTTTCCAGGAGCAATAGGCTCACCGGGCTTGTACAGTATAGTAAAACTGGCTGTAGATTGAATCCCTGTTATGCTTAATGGGGCATCACCATTGTTGGTAAATGTAAAGTTTCGAACTCCATTATCAGCAGATTTGTTTACTTGACCGTAATCAATAGTATTATTAGACAGCTGTATTTCAATCTTAGGGCCACTTTGCGCAAAGCTAATGTAGCCTGAAAGCAGCAAAACGATAAAAGTCATTATGTTTTTCATATTCTTAGTTTTAGTAGGTATAGTAAATATACTATCTTTTAATTAACGGACAATTTTTTATTTCGCTTTTTATACTGTGCTTAATTATTTACTTTTGTCCCTCAATATAAATATCAAAAATCAAACCAAAGTTTAATTTTGGTTTTAACAGTTGCTTTTTTATGACAATTCCTGCACAATTTGACGCTAAAACAATCGAAAATAAGTGGTATGACTACTGGATGAAGAATAATTATTTTCATTCGAAACCAGATCATAGAACACCATACACCATTGTAATTCCTCCTCCAAACGTAACTGGAGTTTTGCACATGGGTCACATGTTGAACAATACGATTCAGGATGTTTTGATTCGTCGTGCACGTCTAAAAGGTTTCAACGCTTGTTGGGTTCCCGGAACGGATCACGCATCGATTGCGACGGAAGCCAAAGTGGTTGCCAAATTAAAATCGGAAGGAATCAATAAATCGGATTTGAGCCGTGAAGAGTTTTTAAAGCATGCTTACGAATGGACGGATAAATACGGCGGAACTATCCTGGAACAATTGAAACAATTGGGTTGTTCTTGTGATTGGGACAGAACCAAATTTACAATGGATCCTGATATGTCGGCATCTGTAATTAAATCTTTTGTTGATTTATATAACAAAGGTTTGATTTATCGTGGCTACCGAATGGTAAACTGGGATCCGGAAGCGAAAACGACTTTGTCTGACGAAGAAGTTATTTATGAAGAACAAAACGGGAAATTATTTTTCTTAAAATATAAAATTGAAGGTAGTGAAGACTTCTTAACTGTTGCAACTACACGTCCTGAAACTATTTTTGGAGATACTGCGATTTGTATTAACCCAAATGATGAGCGATTTGCTCATTTGAAAGAAAAGAGCGCCATTGTGCCAATTTGCGGTCGAGTGATTCCAATTATCGAAGATGAATATGTAGATATTGAGTTTGGAACGGGTTGCTTGAAAGTGACTCCAGCTCATGATATGAATGACAAAGCGTTAGGGGAGAAGCATAATCTAGAAATTGTTGATATTTTCAATGAAGATGCTACGCTGAATAGTTTTGGTTTGCATTATCAAGGGAAAGACCGTTTTGTGGTTCGTACCGAGATTGCAAAAGAATTAGAAGAAAGTGGCGCTTTGGCTAAAACCGAAATCCACTTAAATAAAGTGGGAACTTCTGAAAGAACCAAAGCGGTAATTGAACCAAGATTATCTGACCAATGGTTCCTGAAAATGGAGGATTTGGTAAAACCGGCGATACAATCTGTTTTGGTTGATGGTGACATTAAATTGCATCCAGCACGTTTTAATAATACGTATGCACATTGGTTAAATAATATTCGCGACTGGAATATCTCTCGCCAATTATGGTGGGGACAGCAAATTCCTGCTTATTTCTATGGTGATGGGAAAGAAGATTTTGTAGTTGCTGAAAACATTGAAGATGCTTTAGTTTTGGCTAAAGAAGTAACAAAAAACCACCAACTAACAACTGCTGACCTTAAACAAGATGCTGATGCTTTAGATACTTGGTTCTCGTCTTGGTTATGGCCGATGTCTGTTTTTGGAGGAATTATGGATCCTGAAAACGAAGATTTTAAATACTATTATCCAACTAATGATTTGGTAACTGGTCCAGATATTTTATTTTTCTGGGTAGCGAGAATGATTATTGCTGGTTACGAATATGCAGGAGAAAAACCATTTACAAATGTGTATTTGACTGGTTTGGTTCGTGATAAACAAAGACGTAAAATGTCTAAATCTTTGGGGAATTCACCAGAACCATTAGAGTTAATTGAAAAATTTGGTGCCGATGGTGTTCGCGTGGGATTGCTTTTGAGCGCTTCTGCAGGAAACGATATTATGTTCGACGAAGAATTGTGTAATCAAGGAAAAGGATTCACCAATAAAATCTGGAATGCTTTCAAATTAATAAAAGGCTGGGAAGTTTCGGATACTATACCGCAACCAGAATCATCTAAAGTAGCAATTGAATGGTATGAAGCCAAATTGCAGCAAACGCTTTTAGAAATTGAAGATAATTTTGAAAAATACAGAATCTCGGATGCCTTGATGGGAATTTACAAATTGGTTTGGGATGATTTTTGTTCGTGGTTTTTGGAAATGATTAAACCAGCGTACCAACAGCCGATTGACAGCGTTACTTTTGCGAAAGCGATAGAAATGCTAGAAAATAATCTTAAATTATTGCATCCATTTATGCCTTTCTTGACAGAAGAAATTTGGCAGCATATTGCAGAAAGAACAACAGAAGAAGCTTTGATAGTTTCGATTTGGCCAGAATTAAAACCATTTGATGCCAAATTAATTACTGATTTTGAAAACTCAATTGAAGTGATTTCAGGTATCAGAACGATTCGTAAAGACAAGAATATTCCGTTTAAAGATACGATTGAATTGAAAGTGGTGAATAATGATAAAGCTTCTACTTATTTTGATTCGGTTGTGACCAAATTAGGAAATATTACTTCATTAGAATATGTTTCGGATAAAGTAGATGGAGCATTATCTTTCCGTGTAAAATCGAACGAATATTTTATTCCAATTACTGGAAATATTGATGTTGAGGCTGAAATTGCAAAACTAACTACTGAGTTAGAATATACGCAAGGGTTTTTGAAATCGGTTCAAAATAAACTTTCAAATGAGAAATTTGTAAACGGTGCGCCAGAGAAAGTTTTGGCAAACGAAAGGCAAAAAGAAACTGATGCATTAGCTAAAATTGCTACTATTGAGCAGAGCTTGGCTGGATTAAAATAAGAGTCATTATTTCTTCTAAAAATATAAAATCCCAATTCTGAACTTTTTCGGAATTGGGATTTTTGTGTCTTATAAATTTGATTTGATCTTTTCGATTACCTCAGTATATTCAGCATCCGATAAGTATGTTTTTTGCGGATTCATTTCAAAAACACTTCCAAAACCGTAACCTTCTTTGTATTTAGGAACGATATGAACGTGTAAATGAGAAAGGGTATCGCTATAAGCACCATAATTAACTTTGGTAGGATTAAAAGTTTTGGCAATTGCTCTTCCAACAGTGGCTACATCTTCAAAAAATAAATTGCGCTGTTCGTCGCTTAATTCATAAAGTTCTACACCATGATCTTTATAAACGACATTACATCGGCCAGAGTATGATTGTTCTTTAAAAAGGAAAAGCTGCGACACTTTTAAATCGCCTATTTTAATCATTAATTGATTTAAGGTATCGTTGTTTTGGCAATACAGGCATTCTGAAACTGGAGATGACATATTTTACGTTGAGTTTTGTTAGTAGCTATTTTTGTAATTAAGATTGTAAATGTACTTTTTATTCTTAAAACTAAAAACTTTTTCTGTGTTTCAAAAAGATGAAAGGAACAGAAAAAGTTTTGTAAAAAAAAAATAAACCAAACTTGAGATTCTATAATTATAGCTTGTATTTTAAGCTTACCATTACTTGACGCGGAGCAATTGGGTTCACACTGTAATTTTCGTGTACGGTATAATTTAATTCATTTGTAATGTTAGATAACCTGCATAGAATTGATATTTTTTTCCAATCATAGCCAACCGAAGCGTCGATTGTTGTATATCCTTCTAATGGGATTTCTCTATAATAAATACCGTCGGGGTATGCAGTAAGATCAGTACTGTTTTGGTTATTCCATCCTCCAATACGGTCTCCAATATAATTTCCGATGGCTCCAAAAGAAAGTCCTTTTAATACACCGCTTGGCAATTTGTAGAAAAAGCTTAGATTAGCAGTGTTTTGCGGTGTTCTTGCAACACGATCTCCTTCAACAAAACTTCCGTTTAATCCAGATGTTTTAGAATAACGCATATCGTTGTAACTATATCCAGCAATAATGTTTAGGCCTTCGATTGGTCTTGCGGTAATATCCACTTCAATACCTTTACTCTTGGTTTCACCAGTCAAAACTTTTATAGAGGTATCGCTATTCATAGATCCATCTGCTTTAAATTCTGCCGTTTGTGCTAAATTACTGTTAGATATTTGATACACTGTTACATTAGTACTCAAAAGTCCTTTCCAGAAATCTTTTTTGATTCCAGCTTCGTATTGGTCTATGATAGAGGGGTCTAATGGCTGTAAGTCAACTGTTGTTCCTGTATTTGGCGTAAACGAGTTCGAGTAACTGGCGAATAAAGACAAATTTTTGTTGGGTTGGATGACCAAGCCTGCTTTTGGAGAAAATGCTCTATTAAGCGTTTTAGCTCCTGTTACAGGGATTGCATTTTCTAGAGGAGTAGTTATGGTGTTAGATTTTTTATCGGCACTTGGTGTTAGTACTTCTTTGGAAGTTGTAACATCACTTTCTTGCCAAGACCAACGTAGTCCTGCTAAAACTTTAATATATTTGTTAATTGAAATCAAATCTTGAGCAAATGCTCCAAAACGCTGTGTATCTGTAGTCGCTAATTGAGTTGCTCTAGATTTGAACGGTGCATCCGAAAGCTCTTTGCTGTAATCATATTTAAAAAGATTGATAGTTTTATCTTCTGTAGTTTTAGTAATCAGATTGTCGTCGTAAAAAGCGAAAGTATAGCTTGGCGAATTAGAGTCTTCATAATCTACACCCATAAATATTTGGTGTTTGATACTTCCTGTATTGAAAGTTCCTTGTAAACTCAATTGGTCTCCAAATATATTTTCGGCAGCATCAGCTTGTGTCAAACCACGCTTCCAGTCTCCATTAGCAGCTACTGTGCTTAACTGTGCAGTAGATTTTTGTGTTCTGTGGTAGGATTGATAAGAGCTATTGAAACCTAATTTCCAGTTGTCATTAAAGTCATGATTTACAAATACTGAAGCACTAGATGATTTGGTGTTTCCTGCTGACCAAAGAGCTCCAAAATACATATTACGCGGAATATCCAAAATAGTTTTGGTTCCATTGACAATTCCAGTTCCAAAATCAGGAGTCCAATCAGCACTCAAATAATCTCCTTGTGCTGTAATTTGAGTTTTATCTGAAATTTTAAATAAGAAAGACGGGTTAAGGTAAATACGGTCGTTTTTTACAAAATCTCTAAAACTTTTTGAATTTTCGTAAGAAGCATTAAATCTATAAGCAATCGATTTGTTTATTGGTCCATAAAAATCAATAGATGGTTTATAAAAAGCATAACTTCCCATTTGCATAGTTAATTGGCCGCCTTCAGTAAATTTTGGTGTTTTGGTAACCAAGTTTAAAATTCCTCCTGGAGCAACGTTCCCGTATAATAAAGCCGAACCTCCTTTTAAAAATTCTACTTTTTCTAAAGATGCTGCATCTGGAATAGAACCTCCATTGTAACGAAAACCGTTTTTGAACATATTGTTGGCGGACATATCATAACCTCTTGACCAAAAAGATTCTTGAGCACCGCCACGTGCAGATCCTACATAAACTCCATTGGCATTTTTGATAACGTCACTCAAACGGGTGGCTTGTTGCTGTTCGATAACTTCACCTCCAATTACCTGTACACTTTGAGGTGTATCCATTGGTTTTAATCCAGAACGCAATGCCGAAACTGGTTTTTGATGTGTATTACCAGTTACAATAACTTCTTTAAGGACTTCTCCTTTTCTTTTTTTAACAGTATCGTTAGCAGATTTTATAGTGTCTGAAGAAAAATAATAAAGACTATTGTCTTTTGAATTGTTTGTGTTACTTGCCACATCTTGCGCTTGACTGTTGAAACAGAATGCAATGAACGTGAGGGGGAGTAAAATATATTTCATGTCGTTTATTTGGAATAATTAAAAATAACAGTGCAAATATAAAAACTCATTTTTGATACCACAACTTATTTAGACTAAATATTAATAATATTTTAATAAGTTTTTAATTGTCTGTGATAGAGTTTTTTAGGTGCATTTTGTCTGGGTGGAATTAGACGATAAAGAAATATTTTGCTTTTAAATTAGGTATTATAGTCTTTAGGGACTGCGTTGTAAGCCTTTTTTGATAATCCTTTTCGTTCTGAAAAATTAAGGCTTTGACTTATAAAAAAAGGAGATTCTTTTCGATAAAATTAAAGATGAGACTTGATCTTCTTGATTTTGAAGTTTTTGGATTTTACTATTTTTCCATTATCAGTAATCATTAGACAGCTGTAATCGGGGAATTGGCGGAGTAATTTTAGGCCTGCTGTTTTTCCTAATACCATTAACGAAGTGCTCAATCCGTTGGCAGTTTCTGCATTTGGGCCAAAAACGGTTACGCTGCACAAACCGGTAACTGGATAACCCGTTGCAGGATTGATGATATGAGAATAGCGTTTACCATCAAAAACGACGAATTTTTCATAGTTTCCAGATGTGGTAACTGCACCATTATTTATAGGAACTGCAGTAATAAGTTTATCGGTGTCAAAGGGATTTGTAATGCCAATATTCCAATCTTTTTCGTTTGGCTGTTTACCCCAAGTGCTCATGTCTCCGGAGCCGTTTATAATTCCGGCTTCAATGCCTTTGGCTTTCATCATCGCTCGGCATTTATCAGTGGCATAGCCTTCTCCCAAAGCACCAAAACCAATTTTCATGCCTTTCAGTTTCAAGAAAATGGTTGAGTTTACGCTGTCTAAAATAATATTTCTATAACCCACTTTTTCTACCGATTTTTTAATCGCTTCCGCAGATGGCATTTTGGTCATTGAACCATCAAATTTCCAGATTCGATCCATCGCTGCGAAGCTGATGTCAAAACCGCCATTGGTAATTTCTGAAAAATGAAGTGCTCTTTGAGTTAATTCAAAAACTTCTTTGTCTATTTTTACCGGTCGGATTCCTGCATTTTGGTTTACTTCGGATACTTGTGTGGTAGGTTTCCAATCGGATATTAAATATTCGATTCGGGTGATTTCGGCAATAACAGCATCAATGTTTTGTTCTGCCGACAGGGAATCTTTTGCTACAATGCTAATGTCAAAACGACCGCCCATAAGTAAGGTGGTTCTTTTGCGTAAGACTTGGCTGTTGCCTGTAAAACAGAAAACGATTAAACACAGTAAAAGAAATTTCCTTGACATAAAATTTGTTTTATTCCTGCAAGGTTTCTAAAACCCAGCTGGTATTGTTTTTAACTAAATACCTACAAGGTCAAAAAAAGACCTCGCAGGAAAATCGATAATAATACTCTTATTCCAGTTTTGGCTCCCTCTCCTTTGGAGAGGGTTGGGGTGAGGACTAATAACAATCCGTCAGCACCTGTCTTTTGGCTTTATAATCCGAAATATTCAAAGCAGTTTGGTTAAGAATTTCGTCAAGAACAAACTCTACGTCTTTTTGCATTGCAAGAGAGCCACAAATCATTACAACTCCTCCATGAGTTAGTAAATCAATGAGAAAGTCAGCATCTCGTTTGATGAGATTCATGACATAATCATGATTCATTTCACGTGATAAAGCCAAATGAAAGCTTTGGAGCTGTTGTTTTTCCATCATTTCATTGGCAAATTTTTTATAGCCCGAAACGGTTTCAGTTTCGGTTCTAAAGCCACAATACAAATGGATTTCAGTTTTTTTCTTGTTTTGTTCTATCATTCCAAGGAACGGAGCGATGCCGGTTCCATTGGAAATAAGCGCCACTTTAGAAACTTTTTTTGGAAAATGAAAAGCAGCGTTCTTAATGATTCGTGCTTTTATAGTTGAACCAACTTCAAGATTATTTAAAAAGCCAGAACCCAATCCAGAAGGATGTAATTTGACCACCAATTGTATGTTTCCTGAATGATTTCCGATAGAGTAGAGGCGTTCTCGAGTGTCGTTTGCTGGATAAATAGCCAATAAATCTCCTGATTCAAATTTGGCTCTCATATTCGCACGAAGCGTGAGTATAAATGTATGCTCGGCATCAGAAACGGCAGTTTTGTCCAATACCATCAGTTTTTGCAATCCTTTTGGAACGTGATTGTATAATGATGGAGTAGTGGAAAGAGGAATTCCAGTTTTGGCACTCCATAATTTTATCCAATTTACAAATTCTTCAGCCGATTTGTCGTTTACGGTTTGTAATTCTAAGATAGGCTCAGCCCATTTTTGTTTTGCTAATAAAGTATCAATTTCACGTGCAAAGCCACAAAAATCTGGATAGGCTGTCGATCCAAAACCTACTACTGAAACGTTGATTTTTTGCTGTTGTTCGATTGTGTTTATAAGCGATATAAATTTAGTCGCATTAGATGGAGGATCACCCAATCCGTGGGTTGAGCTAAAAATAATAAGATGCTCCGCTTTTGGGTAGACCGAATAATTATTCATTTCTGTAATAAAGACTTTTTCTCCGTGGGCGTGCAATTGTTTATGAATAGCATTGGCAAATCGAAGCGAACTGCCATTTTCAGAACCAACCAATAAAATGAATTTGCTTTCTTCGGCTTTGTGTTTGTTTTTAATGCGGCTCGCTCTTCGTTTTAAGGTCATTGCAAAGCCAGAATAGATAAAAAACAGAATATTCAAACTGGCAATTCCTATAATAAAAGCCCACAGCATACTCGCGCGTCCTGTGTGCAAATCAAGACTCAACTCCGATAAGAGTGTTGTCATTGGAAATCGTTTTTCACTTTCGACAGCACCTGTAACTTGATTGACTTCGATTTCTCGGTCTTTTAAGGTAATGACATAATATTCCTCGGGATCGTCTGAAAAAGGAAATTCAATTTTTTGAACATCTGTCAAAAGCGTGTTTTTAAATATTGAAGTATTAGCTTCTTTTTTCGAGATTGGCTTAGTTGATGCATTTTCGGTAATTTCTTTTGAATCTGTTTTTGGAATAAAAAAATTGAATTTTTCTAAAGTCAAATATGTTCCCGATACAGCAATAATCAGAATGGGAATTAGCGCCAATCGTCCTAAAACCACGTGGTAATATTGGGCAAAATATTCCTTAATTACTTTAGAAAAGAAATTGCGAAGCCCTCTTTGTCTTTTTAGGATAAGGACAAAGCCTGAGATGGAAATCAAAACCAATATGAACGAAATGAAACCTACAATAAAACGCCCCGTTTCATGAAGAAATAAAGAACGATGGAGCGCAGTAATCCATTGGATAAATTCACTTTTTTTGATGGGAGTGCCTAGTGTTTTTCCGGTTCTGGGATCAATATACGCATTGATATCATTGTCATCCTGATCAATTCCTTCTAAAGTTACAAATTGATTGTGGTCAACAGTTATTTCAGTTATTTCGGGATAGGTTTTGCGCAGTACAGGTAAGGTTTCCCCTAGGGTTATTGCATCAAAGTTTTCTACTCTATAAGGTGTTGTCTTTTCTTGTATGGCATCGACTGCCAGTATAGTACCCGTTACAGATGCCAACAGTATGAATATAGAAGAAAACAAAGCCAAAGCCAAGTGTGAATAACGCCAAAAAGAAAGAGTCATTGATGTAATTGATTTAATTTAAAAAAAATCTGCAAAATCTATGTGAAAAATAGTGGCACGCAGATTTTGCAGATTTTTACAGATAAAAAGTTTAGAATTTAAATTTTGTTTAATCTTACGTAACGAATATATCCTTTTCCTTCGGTTTTATCAGCAATTCCTTCTGTTGATAAAGGAACTTCAATATCAGTTACATAATATTTTTGATCTTCTACAGCTGTTTCAAATCTTAATTTGTATCCTTTGTTAATTTTAGAATCTTCAATTTCTAAAGTAGTCATGCTGCGGTCGCCGCCAGTAACCGATGCGCCTGTTTTGGCACTGATGTCGGTAGGTTTTTGAGAATAAAATTTATGCCACTCTTTCAGCGTTTTGTACCATTTTTTATCATCTCCCATCACATAGAGCGTTTTGTCATATTCTCCTTTAGGATTGATAAGCGATACCACTACATAAGCTCCTTCTCCCGCATAGTTAGACATTTGGAGCATGCACTTATATTTGCTGGTTTGTGCAGTAGCTTGAAAAGATAATAAGCAGATTAAAGCAGCTGTAAAAGCTATTTTTAGTATTGATTTCATATCGAATTATGAATTGTTAATTATTTATTATGAGTTGTGATTGGCTTTTAAGCGTTATTTCAAAAATGCTAAATCTGTTTTGTTTTTGGCTAATGACTCATTTTCCTTAGCCAAATCGAAAGTGGTTTCTTTAAATTCAGTGGTGATTTCTTTTTTGGCGCCAATAGAAAGCAGGTATTTCAAGATAGCATCGTTTTTGGCAACCATTGCCGCTCTGTGCAAAGCAGTCAATCCATCTTTGTTTTTAGAGTTGATGTCGATGTTTAAATCGGCTAATTTTTTTAATAAAGCTAAATCATTTTTGGCTACAGCCAAATGGTAAAGCGTGTTACCGTCTTTTTGGGCAGTTGCCAAGTTTAATCCTTTGTCTTGAAGCAATTTTATTTTTGCAGCAAAAGGATCTTGTTTTTGCGTATTTATACCTTCTGGACGGCCTCCCATTCCCATTTGCGGTTTGTAGGATTGTATTAAGTAAAAACCTAAGTTGTTACCTTCTTTATCAAGCACTTTTACATCGGCACCTTTGTCCAAAAGTAAGCTAACAGCTTCAGGAGTTCCAGATTTTACAGCTATTGTTAATGCTGATTCTCCATTTCCGTTTTGAATATTTATATTTTTTACAATTACCAATATTTGTTCCAATGTTGCAGTTGTTTCTCTAGATGCCGCAGCTACCATCAAAGGAGTGTTTCCTTCGTTATCGGCTTTGGTAATATTTACTCCTTTGGCTAAAAAGTAGTTTATGATTTCAGTCTGTTTCGGTTTGCTAACTAGAAAATGAAATACAGTTTCTCCAAATTTACTCGTGGCTGTAGGTTTGATTTTCAAATCTTCCACCAAGTATTTATAGGTTTCAATTGTATTTGTTTCTCTGCGGGAACCTTGTGCGGCAAAAATAAGTGCATTGTCTGTGTATTTTACTCCTTTTTCCAGTAGTGTTTTTAAGAAAGGGATATTACCTGTTTTAGCTACATAATTGAAAGCAGTATTGCCGTTGCTGTCCACATCTTTAAGCGACATTCCTTTGGTTGTGAAATAAGTTGAAAGCGCAAGGTCTTTATCATAAGGGATTGCAATAAGTAATAGGTTTGCACCGTCTTGATATTTTTTCATTGGTTCGACACCAGCTTTAAAAAAAGCTTCATAAACAGCTGTATTCGTTACGCCGCTGCTCGCTGCTGCAGTAATAGGAAAAGCACTGTGGCTGTCTTCTAAATTTACGTCAGATTTTTTGGCAATCAAGTATTCTATGATTTCCAGATTTCCCTTGCTTGCTGCCCAATGCAAATAAATTCGATTATCGTGAGTCGTTTTGGTAACTTCATTTCCGGGCTGTTCCAATAAGAATTTTATGGTAGCTGCAGGTGCATCATTGTTAATGGCTAAAACCACTGGATCGAATGATCTTTGATTTAATTCCGAAGGACTGCTGCCTTTTGCAATTTCAGCTTGAACAGCTACTATATCTGGTGATGTTTTCCAAAAAGACTGTTCTAAAAGTGTATTTTTTTGTTGAGCACTAACCAATAATGTGGTAAATAAGGCTAACGAAATAAAAAAGATATTTTTCATAAGATTATAAAGATATATTAATTTACGGCATGCTATATAGGTTAATTCTTAAATTAATCAAGAATTAAGAAACGTATTTTGTATGAAAAGCAAAGATTATTTAGAATAAATAAAAATAGCGCAAATGTAAAAATAAATAGTATAATACCAATCATTATTTAAAATTTAAATGGAATTTTTATGTTTTGTTTGTAAGATTCTAAAAACATAAAAAGGTTTAAAATGAATCACATTAAACCATAATATTTGCTGCATTTTTCTTTCCTATTTCGCCCCCACCAAATATAAAATCCGGATATAGGAAGGCTCGCAATAAGCAAACTGATTAAAAAAGCAAATATCTTTCCGGCTAGCCCGAATACTGCTCCAGTGTGTAAATCATAGTTCATACGCATTAACTTATCTGGAATTGCCGCATTTTTATATTTTCCGTAAATGTGTTTTACTTCTTTTTCTTCCAAAGTGTATTGGTCAAAATAACGGTAATCGGTTTTCCAGAATGTTCCTTCTTCCGGATTGGCATTAGCTGCTATGGCGGTGCTGTCATTTTCTGGCGGATGCACTTCGATCGATTTTGCCGTTGGATATTCTTTTTGCATTAATTCCCAAATTTTATCCAATGAATTGCTTGGAGCAATTGCCTTTTTTGTTGAAACTGGGTCTTCGTAAATCAATGATTTTTCCCCGCCTGTTACTGTGTAATAGGAGTAGGCAAACCATTGAAATCCCCAAACCAAACCGGTAATGGCAAAAACGAGCGCAATCAAAAGAAGATAAAAACCAGTGATATTATGCAAATCATAGTTTTTTCGTTTCCATTTTGTTTCTTTTTTCCATTTGAATCTAAAGCGCTGTTTAACAGCATTTTTATTTCTTGGATACCAAAGATACAGCCCAGAAAGCAGCAGTACCAAGAATATTAAGGTTGCCGAGGCTACAATGGGTTGTCCAATTTCTGGGGGAAACCAAAGGTAATAGTGTCCGTCGAGGATGAACCTGAAAAAGCCTTCGTCCATATTAGCTGTTTCTATTACTTTGCCCGAATATGGATTTAGGTAAACAATATAATAATATGTGGGTTCGTAATGATAAAATATAGCTTCCGCTGATTTTTCGGTTCCATTGTATTTGATGGCATGCAAGACTTTACCCGGAAGTGCTTTTTTTGCAATTTCTTCCAATTGGGATGGAGGGAGAAAAGGTTTGTTTTGTTTTTCGACAAAACGGTATTCTTCGGTGATATTTTGTATTTCTTCCTGAAAAGCATACAGGCAGCCTGTAATGGCAATAATAAATACAATTATGCCAGAAGACAATCCGAGCCATAAGTGAATTTTTCCAATCAGTTTTTTTAAGCTATTATTTTTCATTAAAAAAGGATAAAACTCCTCAGGTTAATGAGGAGTTTAGTTAAAAGGTGCAAAAAATAATTTAAAATTTATAACTTACAGTTACTCTTGCATTAGTACCTGCTTCAGCTTGCCAGTAATACATATCGGTATAGCTGTAATATCCTCCAGAATATAAGTACTTGTTAAGTAAGTTGTTCACAATAAGGTTTATGTATACTTTTTTTATTTGATATGATACACCACCATCCAAACGGAAATAGTCAGGCAGCGCAGTAGTGTTATCAGGTGAAATATACCAAGGAGCTCTTCCTACCTGATATTGATATCCTAATGAAAGACCCAATCCGTTCAGTAATCCGTTATCTACTTTATAATTTAGCCAAGTGTTTTGAATATGTCTTGAACTTCCTGGAATTTGATTTCCTACCATATTTGGGTTGGTATCTTTGGTAGTTTTTCCTTCTGTGAAAGCATAATTGGCAACAATATCAAAGTTCTTAAAAATTTCTCCTCGAATGTCAATTTCAAAACCTTTTACCTTTTGCTGACCACTTTCTTTGCTAAATTGCTTAGCAGGTGTAGAATGTTCTGAGTCTAATGTAAGAATATTGTCTGTGGTAATTTGGTAGGCAGCAAACGTAGAATTCCATTTTCCGTTCAGCCAGTCTCTTTTGAAACCTAATTCTAAATTTGTTCCCGTTTGAGGACTAAAACTTTTTTCTTGCCAATCTGTACCATAGTTTTCTGTAAAAGACTCATCTCTCACAAAATAGGCAGATGTATTTTTGTCAATAGAATAACTTAATCCAATACGCGGCGTGAATTTATCGTTTTTTGAACCACCAGAATATACATCACCAGCTTTTAGTATAGTATATCTTCCAGCCAATGTTAAACGAAGTGCATTATCTAAGAATCCTAATTCATCCTGCGCATAAAAGCCTTTGTAATTATTATAATATTTTACGCCTCTGTCTTTAATATCTTTACTTCTGTCAAAAGTTGGCGAAGCTGGTATACCATGCACTGGGTTATAAATATCTAAATCTGGTAAAGTGAAAGATTGTGACCAGTCATGGTAATAGGTTTTGTCACTCATGTCAAATCCTCCTAATATTTTGTGAGAAACAGATCCAGTTTGAGCCTCGCCATTTACAAAAGCTTGTCCAGTATATATTTTTCCTAAAATATCCCAGTTCCCACCAGTTCTTTTAAGTATTGCATCATTTGCAGGATCAAAACCAGCTGGCCATAAAGACATTCCTTCTTGTTCGTAATTTAAGTAAGAACCTTGAGCAGTAATTTTCCATTTGTCATTTAGGCTATGTTCAAAAATACCCAAAAGACTTCTTTCCAGCATTTGTGTAGGATCTAATTCTTTCTCTGAAGTTGTGAAGCTTCTTGGTAATTCTTCGTAACCGTGCTTAGCATAAACATAGTTGCTTCCTATTGCATTTACTTTCGAAAATTGTTGTGTATATTCTAGCGTTGCAGAAGTTTTGTCTGAAAATAAATATTTTAATACAGGTGCAAAAGTATAACGGTCATTAAAATCAAAATCGCGGTAGCTGTCTTTCTTTTCTCCCATTGCATTGAAACGGTACAAAAGTTTTCCGTCTTTAGTCAATTTACCGTCTAAATCCAATGTACCTCTATACATACCATAACTTCCCAGAGATAAACTTGCTTCTCCTTTGTTTCTTCCGCTTGGTTTTTTGGTTACCACATTATAAAAACCACTTGGATTTCCGTTTGATAACATAAATCCTGCGGGGCCTTTTACAAATTCGATGCGTTCTACTAGACTCATGTCTTCCGTCAATGGGCCCCATGTAGTACTTACGTTCATACCATTTCTAAAAGCGGCAACTTGGCTTCCTCTCATAGTAATATTGGCATAATTATCCCAGTGCTCTACACGTGTAGCTCCACTCACGTTGCGGGTAACACCTTCAAGCATATTGTTAATTTGTTGGTCTTGGATCAGTTTTCCTGTTACTACCTGAATGTTTTGAGGGATTTCAATAATAGGGGATTGCAAGCGAAGTGAAGAAGAAATACGGTTGGTTTTAAAAGCACTTTTGTTACTCAAAACGACCACTTGGTTCAATTCGTTATTGGATAAAGAAAGATTGATGTTTACGCTTGCAGTTTCACCAGATACTATTGTTACGTTTTGTTGAACATCACTGTTACCAACTAATGTCACTATTAAAGTATAGCTGCCAGCTGGTAAGTTTTTGATAGCAAAAACACCGTTATTATCGGCGATGGTTGTTCTGTTTAATTCTTTTACAGTAACCGAAACTCCTTCTGCAGGTTTATTGTCACTGGTTTGAACGGTTCCTTTTAGACTTCCTTTGTTTTGTGCAAAAGCGCTAGCTGTGGAAAGGATAAATAGATATAAGAATAATTTAAATAAGGGTAATTGTTGATTCAAATATTTCATAGATTAAGATATAAAGTTTTTAATACACTAACTGTTGTTATTTAGAATAAATAAGAATAGTGCAAATGTAAAAATTATACTTAATTTAACTGTATTTATTTAGATTAATTATAAATAAATATTTTAACTCAATGATTTTGGCTGTTTTAGGAAATAAATAAAACTTTGCTTGTTTAGAGCAAAGTTTTATTTCTGTAAGATAAATGTTGTTATTTGACTATCGAATCTTTTTTCATTCCGAATTTTTCAGCGCTTATTTTCCCGAGTTGAACACCATAAATTGATGCGACAAGGCTGTCTTTGTTAATTTGTGTGTAGGTAATTTTTTGAGGATAATCGTGTTTTGGGTTTTCAAAAACCAGTTGTTTTTGTGTTCCAATAGTCATTTTAAAAGTAACGGCTTTGTTTTCGTTTTGACCTTTTACAGTAGCATTATAGAATAATTCTTCTCCTTTTTGCTGTAATGTTATGGTTTCAAAATGCAGTGTGTCTTTTTCTTTGATAAAAAAAGATTCTGCTTGAAAAGTACTGTCGTTTATGCGTTTCCAACTTTCAGAAAGATTACCGTCGTCAGTTTTGGTTTCCCATTTTCCCAATAACCAGTTGGCTGATTTTATTTTGTCTTTTTCATTTGCTTCAGAGTTTTTGCAGGAAACAATAACTAACAGAAGCAATATTGGAGCTATTTTTTGAAACATTGGTAAAAATATTTTCAGTTATTTTGAAATGCTAATTTATGAAAAAATAGATTAGTGTTTCTTTTTTAGTTTTAATTTAAAACAACTGTACATCTGCTTCAACTATTTATTGGAATTGCTTTTAATAGCAAGATTAGCTAACACTCAGTTAGCTAATCTTGATTGCTTTTTTTTCGCAAGTACTTTGATTGTGGATTTGTATTTACTGTTCTTTTTTATTGACCGCCAAAAAAAGCCAGCATTGTCTTCAATGCCACTTTCGAGTGCATTTTCTCTCCATTTTCAAGCGATTCCTGTGCCGCTTTTGTTGCTCTTTCATGCATTTGCAATTCATACAAAGTAATTGCTTCTTGTATCGAATTACAATTATCAGACGTTAGAAATTCATTTAGCTCCAATGCATCAAGCATCGCCATATTGGCGCCTTCTCCAGCAAAAGGGGGCATAACATGTGCGGCATCGCCAATGATTGTTGCATTAGGCAAAGATTTCCAAGTTTGATTTAAGGGTACACAATAAATCGGGCGCGGGATAAAAGGCGCTGCAACATTTTCGAATAGTTCGTACCAAATACAGCTCCATTCGGGATAATCTTTTTTAAACCATTCCAATATTTGTGTTTTATCAGCAAAATCCAGTCTGCTGTTAGTAGCCCAGTTTTCATCAGCTTTAAAACTTGCGTAAAAACCAAGATCACCGCCGCCTTTTTGTCCAAGCAATACATTTTTTGTGTTTCCAAATGCCATTATTTTTCCGCCCTTTAGCAAGGAATCGATATTTGGTGTTGTTTTTTTGGATTGGTAAATATTGCCTTCCAGCATCGTTATACCGGAATAGAATGGTTTGATGTCGGTGATATACGGTCGGATTTTAGAATTGGCGCCATCAGAACCAATTACAATATCTGCGTAAGCGGTTGAGCCGTTTTTGAAATGCAATAACCAGCCTTCGTTTTGTGCTTCCATCGAAATAAAATGACTGTCCCATTCAACCGTTTCTGGCTGTAAGGACTCGAGCAATATTTTTCGTAAGACACCGCGGTCGATTTCCGGGCGAAAATATTCATTCCCAAAATCCTCATCCCTATTCGTCTCGTAATCGCTCATAAATATTGTTGCGCTTTCGTCTACGATAAGCATTTTATCTGCACCCGGCAGAAAATTATTTTTAAATTCGTCAAATAAATTGGCTTTATGAATGGCTGCCAAACCCGATTCATCATGCAAATCCAGTGGAGAACCTTGCACTCGTGCATTTTTATTCAAATCTCTTTCATACACTTTTACATTTACGTTTTTCAATTGTAAAAGTCTTGCTAATGTGAGTCCGCCGGGACCGCCGCCTATGATTGCGACTTGTTTATTTTTTAGTAACATTCCGTATAATTTTAAGTACGGGACAAAATTATTGTTCTTTCAGGACGGATAATAGTATAAATCGGTCATTCTTATTTTTTAATAATTCGCTTGGAACTACGCCTGAAAATTTTTTAATCTCTTTGATGAAATGTGTTTGATCTGTGAAGTCGAGTTCTGGGTACAGCTTGCCTTTGGCAATATGCTGTAAGGAGGCCTTGAAGCGTAAAATTTTACAAAATGCGTTTAATGAAAGTCCAAATTGCTTATTGAAATAACGGTTGATCTGCCTGCTGTTCCAAGCTATTTCTTTTGAAAGTGTTTCTACTTTTATTTCGCCGTTTGAAGCATAAATTAATTCGAAAAGTTTGCATTTTCTTTCGTCAATTTTGTTGGGCAAAACTTCGTTTATTTTTAGAGCTATTTTTTTTTGAAATGCATCAAAATCTTTCAAATCATCGGCATTGATATCCCAAAAGTCTTTCGGAAGAATTTTTGCGCTATTTAAAAAAGAGGCAACAGAAGTCTGTAAAATATATTCGACCCCAAGCGGTTTAAAGCTGACTTTAAAGGCAAGAGTGTGTGGCGGAATAATTCTTTGTTCCGGTACTGTTTCCAAACCAATTAGCGTAATCTGAAAAGGTGCTAAGTCGGATTTCAGGAAAAATAAATCAACTCTTCCGTCAGGCATTAGAACTACTTCTTTTACCTTGTCTGATCGGTTATGAAACATCCCAATATTTTCCACAAAGTCAGCAATCGACTTGTCTGGCAGGATGAATTTGTAATAGAAGCCATCGTTCATGTGTTCTGACTTAGAAGTGTATCGCTTTAAAATGGTGGACAAAGTTCGCTGTTTGGTGGATTGGATAGGTCAACTCTGTTTTCTTTTGGATAAATTTAATGTTTTTTTCAAATCCAAAGTAAAGTTCGGATTTATTTCCTTAGTAATGAACGGGAGAAGGTTTGCCCTAAAGGGACAAAGTTTGAACCGTTTTTTTGCATCTTCGCGTCTTTTCAACAACTGAATTTAGAAAAAGCATAGCAGGAAATTCTTAACTTAAAATAGTACCCAATAACTATAAAACACTTTCATTCAAAATAGAATAAACCAGTTCTTTGGTAGGTTTTTGATCTTTCAATTTCTCTCTGACCGCATCAAAAGTGACTTTAAAATCACAGCCCAATTTATAATCAGAGCAGCCATAAGCGGTTTTACCTTTCAGAATTGTTCCTTTTTTGCATTTCGGGCAAGTCAAAGTATCAGGAGTTGTTTTTACGGCAGTTTTCTTCGGTTCAAATTTGAGTTTGAAATTTTCTTCAAAACGGATTAAGCCTTCAACTGTACCAGAATCGGTTTTAAAGTCTTTCAAGTTTACAGTCGAACCCTTTTGAACCAACCGCAAATATTGACTTTCGGAAATCTTTTTTCCTGCGAAAACATAAGGCAGTACAAAATCACAGCCCGATTTATATTCACTGCACCCATAAGCTGATCTTCCTTTTATCAGATTTCCTTTTTGGCATTTTGGACAAACTTCTGCCAAAATTCCTGCGGCTTTTTTTTTCTCAATTGTTGTAGCTTGTTTTTGAACAGTTCCGGCATGCGAAATATTGGCGCGGGTCGTTTCGCTTCGTACTTCAGTAACCAAAGCTTCGACCATGTGTTTCATGTTTTTAATGAATGCACCAGCGGTAAAAGTTCCTCTTTCAATATCTTTCAGCTGCTTTTCCCAAGAACCCGTAAGTTCAGCTGATTTTATTAATTCATTCTGAATCGTATCAATAAGCTGAATTCCAGTGGGTGTTGGCAAAACCTGTTTTTTGTTTCGAACGATGTATTGGCGTTTGAAAAGCGTTTCGATAATATTCGCCCGCGTTGACGGACGGCCAATACCATTTTCTTTCATCAATTCGCGTAAATCCTCATCATCGACTTGCTTGCCCGCGGTTTCCATGGCGCGCAATAAAGTTGCCTCAGTAAATTGATTGGGCGGTTTGGTTTCTTTTTCTAAAAACGAAGGTACATGCGGTCCTTTTTCGCCTACCACAAAACTCGGCAGTATATCGGCTTCTTTTTCTTTTGCGTTTGGATCTTCAAAAACAACGCGAAATCCCTTTTTCAAAATTTCTTTCCCTGTGGTTTTGAATAGTACATCGGCCGCTTTTCCAATTACTGTGGTATTGGCTACCAAACAATCGTCATAGAACACCGCAATAAATCGTTTTACAATTATGTCATAAACCTGCTGCTGATTGTATTGCAAATTAGATTGTACTCCAGTTGGAATAATAGCGTGGTGATCTGTTACTTTTTTATCGTTGAAAACTTTGGATGATTTTTTTATCTTTTTACCTAAAAGAGGCTGCGTCAATTCGGCATAATTAGTCAGTTTTTGCAGAATTCCAGGCACTTTCGGATAAATATCATTCGGAAGAAATGTTGTATCGACTCTGGGATAGGTGACTACTTTTTGTTCGTATAAAGTTTGGACAATTTTAAGCGTTTCATCTGCCGAGAAACCAAATTTTTGATTGCAATATACCTGTAAACCTGTTAAGTCAAAAAGCTTTGGCGCATACTCATTGCCGTTCTTTTTTTCGACAGAAACAATTTCGAACTCACTTTCCTTGACTTTATTGGCTAGAATTTCGCCATCTTCCTTTTTCAAAAAGCGTCCTTCCTCATAATTGAAAAGCGTCTCTCTGTATAAAGTCTGCAGTTCCCAATAGGGCTGTGGTTTGAAATTCTCAATCTCTTTAAATCGGTCAACGACCATGGCTAAGGTTGGGGTCTGAACCCGCCCAATAGACAATACTTGTTTGTACCCGCCATGTTTTACAGTGTACAAACGGGTGGCATTCATGCCGAGTAACCAGTCGCCAATGGCTCTGGAAAATCCTGCATAGTATAAATTATCGTAGTTGGCAGATGGTTTTAGGTTTTCAAAACCCTCTTTGATGGCTTCGGTGGTTAGGGACGAAATCCATAAACGCTGTACTTCGCCTTTGTATTGGGCTTCGTTCATTACCCAGCGCTGAATGAGTTCTCCTTCTTGCCCGGCATCCCCGCAGTTGATGACCAATTCGGCTTTGTCAAATAAACCTTTTACAATTCTAAACTGTTTTTGAATCCCCGAATTCTGCACCACTTTGGTTTCAAATTTTTCCGGGAGCATAGGCAGATTGTTCAAATCCCAGCTTTTCCAATGCGGTTTGTAATCGTTGGGTTCTTTTAAGGTGCATAAATGCCCAAAAGTGTAGGTCACGGCATAACCGTTGCCTTCGTAATAACCGTCATGCTTGGTATTGGCTCCCAAAACGGATGCGATTTCGCGTGCTACACTTGGTTTTTCGGCAATACAGACCTTCATTTTTTTCTTCTAATTTTGAAGGTGCAAATTAGGAATTTAGAAATTGGTATTAAAAAGAAATTTTAGGGAGTTGTGAACGGAGTAAGTAATGAAGTGGGGTAGAGTGAGGAACGAGTTGTTTGTTGGGACAAAAGTAAATTAAGTTGCTTTGCAAAGACTCATAGTTTTGTGGGGTATCCCAACTTTCAAAGAATATTTTTGGGGTATTAGCAAGATATTCACAACAGCGTTTAGAGCTTATCTCTGCTAATGCTAGCTGGAGCTTAAAACAAAAGAACCTCTCTTAATTTTCTTAAAGAGAGGTTGTTTTTGTGATTTTATTCTGTTTTATTTTTTAGCAATCGTTTTAACGAATGTCTCTTTATCTGTAGTCACTTTTACCAAATAGTTTCCAATACTAAGGTTACTTACATCGATAGATTCAGTATTGCTTGAACTTTTAACTAATGTTCCCGTCATATTATAAATCATAATGCTTTCTATTTTCTGGTTAGAAGGAGTTATGTTTAATTGGTTCGTTACCGGATTTGGATATAAAACCAAGTTTGTGGCTTCGGTACTTTGTGCTGCTTTAGTTTTTTGAGCAGTACGTAATGTAGTATTGTATTTAGTCTCAATATAAAATAGGTTCGCAACAGATCCTTTGAGTATAGTATTTGCACCAGCTGAAAGCGATGCGCTAACTATTCCTGCCGAAGCAGTGTAGGATATATTGTTAATCTTAATTGTTCCAGAAAAAGTAGGATCAAACACTAAAGTTAATGTTGAGGCAGCCGTTGTTGTAAAAGTTATAGTTGTGCTTGACTCTATTTTTAAACGCTTTGTCAATGTCAAACCATTATATGTTGCTGATCCGTCAGTAGAATTCATATTTCCTGTGATGGTATAGAATGAGCTAACTTTTCCTGATGTTGTGAAATTATGTATTTCATTACCGGAAGAAACCGTTGTAACTGTTATAGTTCCTGATCCAGTTGCAGGTGTTCCTGCACCGGTAGTACTAATGGAATATGATAAAGTAGCCGTTGGAGTTCCTGAGATAGTTATTGTTTTGGCTGTAGTGTTTTTTACAAAACTAATTCCTGATGCAGGTAATCCAGTCACAGTAGCATCGGTTGCATTTCCACCCCAAGTGAAAACAATTGAGCCAATCGCAGTGCCACTCGTTACTGTTTGGTTATTGTTGGCACTTGAAGTTAGTGTTTGAGTACCTGATGCCGTAACCGTGATGGTTCCTGATCCAGTTGCAGGAGTACCTGCGGTACCTGTTGTGCTAATAGAATAAGTAACTGTAGCTGTTGGAGTTCCTGTTATAGTTATTGTTTTGGCTGTGGTGTTTTTTACAAAACTAATTCCTGATGCAGGTAATCCAGTCACGGTTGCATCGGTTGCATCTCCACCCCAGGTGAAAACAATTGAGCCAATCGCAGTGCCACTCGTTACTGTTTGATTGTTATTGGCAGTTGAAGTTAGTGTCTGACTGCCTGCGGGTGTAGTTTCTCCTTGTACTGAAACTAATGTTGTGTTATAATTCGTAAGTGCAGACTTAAATGCTGTAATTACAAGTGATGATGCATCATCTACGGCATTGTCAAAAGTCCATTTTAGATCACCGCCAGAAACACGTCCTGCGTATTGAACTACTTTAGTTTGGGCAACTGCAGGCTGATCTATCACCAAATTTTTAACATAGAATGCAGTATTGGTATCAAAGTTATTGTATGAATTGGCTCCAAGTTTCGATTTAATGCTGCTGCTGATAACTTCACCTCTGGTTGCTGTTTCAATAGCGTCAAATTCAACAGGATAATTAGTGGCATTGTATGGAACATAGCGTGTTTGACCAGTCATTGTATTATTAAATGCTTTAATTGTTCCTCCAGCTTCACCAGAAAAAGTACCTGTAGAATCATAAAATATATCAGTGCCTTGTTTAGAAGTAAGCATAGGGTATTTACAATTGCGGAAAAAATTCCCTTCCATAAATAATGAAGAACCTAATGTTGATCCTGCTCCATATTTAGAATTTCCGTCATAATAGTTGTTATAAATGTGTGCTGAATAGTAACGAACCCTTGGGTGGCGAGAATCAGAATGATCGAACCAGTTATGGTGATACGTAATATATAAACCGGTTGTAGTTCCTTCGCTTAAGCCTAAAAGACTGGCTTTTCCACTATCCCAAAAGTGGTTGTAAGCCAATGTTACATAAGTTGATGATTTATTGTCTAATGCGCCATCGCCTTTTATTTGGTCAGCGTCACTACCGGCATCACCATAGAATAAATCGCAATTGTGAACCCAAATATGATCATTGTCCTGCTGCATTCCAATATTGTCTCCTGCTGTACTGTTGCAGTTCATAACTCCGATATTGCTGACTTCGATATTCGATGCTGATTTAAGACGAACACCCCAGCCATTGGCAACTGCATCTGTGCCAACGCCTTCCAGAGTAAGGTAGGATGATGCATTATTTGAATTTTCAATAACAATATCTCCGCCTTCCATTACAGACATATCGGTAATATTTCCAATCAAACGAATGATAAACGGACGCGCGTCTTGTCCCTTTTTAATAGCATATAAAATATTTTGCAAGCCAACACAAGGATTTGTGCTGGCACCAGTGATATTCATCGAAATTGTGTTTTTGGTATTTTGGGTAACATAAAGAATTACGGCATTGTCTTTTGGAGTCCCATTGGCTTTATATCCTCCGGGAATTCGACCGCTGTCAAAAGCAAAACCATTACGGTCTTGAGCCACAACGGTTAAATTGCCTGTTGTGGTTCCCGTGCCTTCATTTCCTGAAATAACGGGTTTTACAGTAAGAGTATAAGAGCCCGCAGTGAGACCAGGTACATCGGCACGATAATAAGAACCATAACTGCGGATAAGTTGTGTGTCAATTTTTTTGTTGGTTTCTCCGCCACCGGAGTAATATACATTGTAGCTGCCAGCTCCAGAAACGGGAGTCCATTTTACAAAGGCAGATTCTAGCCATCCTGACGATTCATTAATAGTAACTGTCTGTGCCCAGATTTGGATCGAGGCCAATAAGGCGATCGTGTAAAATAAAAGTTTTTCATAATTTGGTTTTTTGGTTTTTTAATTGGTTTTGTTAACGATTAGCATTTTTGTAGTATATAACTGTTTTGCAATCGATTACACAAATGTATATAATTTATTTTATATTGATTAAAAAATTTGTCATATAATTTTTAATAAATTTTATTAATAGTAAAAAAAGGCTTAAATATTATGTTTTATTCGTATTTAAGGTTAATTATATGATGTATTACTTTTTTTATTTATCATAAAAAATGACAAATTGTAATCGATTGTTTAGTGTTAATGAGTAGTTTTTGTTAATATATTCTTTGATTTTTATATATGTATAGGGTTTTTATTATAATAATTGCCGATAATTTTGTAAAATAAATTTTAAGTTGGAATGTTGTTTTTAAATATCAAAAACTAGTGAAATCTTTGTTTGCTGAGGAGGTGCATGATAAAAGGGTTTTGACTTAGCTGGAATATTCCCATCAGTGCTTTATTGAGAGGAACAAAGCGCTCAAGCGTTAGCTAATCACATTAACTAAAATAATTATAGAATAGCAATAGAGATTGTGTTTTTGCACACGATTGAGGGAACTACTCAAGGGTCAACGATAAATCAGATTACAGAAAAAATGTTTGTTTCTCCTGATACCATAAAATATTACAGAAGAAAAATTTTCGAAATTTTTGAGGTTAAAAATTTCGCAGAAGCCCTTTCTTTTGCCATAGACAATAAGATTATTTAAATTTTTGGATTTCCGCTTTAAAGAAGTTTTTTTAGGGAGTTTAAATAAACCCGCTCTGCAAAGTCGTGAGAATACGGAGCGGGTTTTGTTTGGAATTCCTTAGTTAATTTACTGCAGTTAACTTTCTGTCAGTTGGTCTGAAATACCAAGACAGAATTATAAAAATGGTTTGAAAAAGCGGTCCAAAAATAGCTTTCCCGGCATCGCCCATTGCCAAATGCGAAAATAATGCGCCCGTCATCAGGAAAAAGAATCCTGCGTATGCCCATTCTTTTAAGAGTTTGTTTTTTGGGATTAAAATAGCGATAACTCCAAGGATTTTCCAAACGCCGATAATGTTCATAAAGTACATTGGATAGCCAGTGTGGGCAATAAGTTCATTCATTTCTTTGGTGTGCAGCAACTGTGATATACCGCTTCCTAACATGCCAACAGACAAAAGTGCTGTGGCTGTCCAATAAATTATTCTGTTTTTCTTTGTCATGATATATTATTTTAATTGGTTTACGATTTCCTGCAGGCGGTTATGCGCCATATTTATTCCTTGTGCGAATGGAAGTTTTAGAATCTGGTCTCTGATTTCGACTGATTTATAAACCACGTGCATGGTGAGTTTGCTGGTGCTGTCAGTCACTTTTTCAAATTCTAAAAATTCCAGCTGAACGCCAAAGGGGGTATTGCTCATTTCAAATGTTCTTGTGATTTTTTCGTTAAGGATAAACTCATGGATTGTTCCGTTAAAGCTATGTTTGTTTCCTTTAGGATCAGTAGTTTCAAATTGATAACTGCCGTGATTTTTGTTTTCAAGTTTCAGCACTTTTGTTCCCATCCACTGCGCGACAATTTCGGGTTCTGCATAGGCTTTGAACAGTAATTCCAAAGGCAGATCAAATGCTCTTGTGATCACTAATTCCTGCTTGCCGTCAACGGCATTGATTTTTGTTTTTAGTTCCATGGCGTTTATTCTTTTGGTTTGTAATTTTTCATAATGTCTTCCAGTTTATTAAATCGGTCATCCCACATTTTTCGGAAAGGTTCTATAAAATCGGCTATCTCTTTCATTTTTTTTGCATTCAGATGGTAGTAGATTTCCCTTCCGCTTTGTTCGGCAGTGAGCAGGTCACATTCGGTTAAAATTTGTAGATGTTTTGAAACCGTTGGTCTTGCCGTGTCAAAATTGGATGCAATTGTTCCCGCTGTCATCGATTGTGTAGTTACCAGCATCAGTATTGCTCTGCGTGTGGGATCGGCAATTGCCTGAAAAACGTCTCTTCTTAAATTCATCGTGAAGTTATTTGACTACAAATATAAGTGTAGTTAAGTAGCTACGCAAATTTTTTGAGAATTATTTTGTAGAAGTTGGAAATATGGGGATATCCGTTTCGATGATTTTGTTGGATTTATTTTTGATAGAGAGGCTGCTTCGTTCCTCTCAAGGACTTTGATTGAGGAATTGTATTGCTTACTCAACGTGTATGGCGAACTCGAAAGACTTTGCTGAGCTGGTGGCTATAATGGACCATATTTTTTTCTATACTGTTCTAATTCTGAATCGGTTTTTATGAGGAGTTTTTCTAAAAGCTCAATTTTATCTTCATATAGTTTTGTTATCATTGGGCAGACATCTGAATTGATAAGGATACTGCCGTTATAATCTCCATTTATATTATTGAAACTATTGAAATATTTTTGTGTATCAAATGTAATGATTGCTTCGACGCTAACTCCTAAAATACGAGCAATCTCTTCTAATTTCTTGTAACTCAAATCTGTTTTTCCTTTTTCTATTTTACTATAGCCTGCTTGTGTAATTCCCAGCTGTTCTGCCATGTATTCTTGAGTATAATTTTTCAACTCTCTTAGGCTTTTAATATTTTTTTTTATAGAAAAAGTTTTCATAATTAATTTGAGGGAATCTTGCGTAATTAAAGTAACAGATTACCAAATGGTTGTATAGTTATCATAGGTTTTAATTTACAATGTTAAACTCTTTTTAGAGTTAAGAAATATAAAAGATGTTATTCACTTTTTCTGATAGTAATGATAAAGCCATATATTATGGCTATACCTATTAAAGCTAAATCGTAGTTTGAGATTTTTATAAACTGCATTTTACTAATTTTAATTATTTAAATGCTTTTTTGCACTAATTGTTCAAACTTTTGATTCAAGTATATATCTATTTGTTTTCTTATTGTCTGTCTATCAATTGCCTTAATTTTAATTTTGGTTTCCTTGCCGTAAATATCTTGGACTAGTACATAGTATTCGAATTCAGCTATATTGTTAAATCGCAGAATAGTAATCACAGTATAACATAGTATTGTAGGAACTAAATAGTATAAATCTATTATATCTGAAAAAAGCATGCAATAATAAGCTAAAGCCGTAACCGCAATAAAAGAACCATCTTCAAGATAAAAAGTCGTCTTTTTTCTGATTAAACCCAGGCAGCTAATTTCATTAAAAGAATACTGCCATTTTTTTGTTCCATAGTGAAATAGAACTTTATTGTGTACAAATGTGAGAAACATATAAATCAATATTTATTTAAAATAGAATTTCCTATTGTAAAAAATGTAAAAAGAAACTACACTAAAAACAATGCAAAAAGATATAAAAGCACCTTAAAGCATATTATAATATGCATTTTATGAGACTGCTTCTTCCAGCAATATTACAGAGTATAGTTTTGTTTTCGTGTGATTTAAATTGTAGAATATAACTTAGAGTTATAATTAATGCAGAAAAAACTTTATTTTATATAGTGTTTTACCGCATCAATGTTTTTAAATTCCTACAGCATGTTTTTTTAAGTTTTTAATCAATTCATTGCTTTTTGTTTTTTACTTTTTGACATAATTAAGGCAAAATAAATGTTTTTTAAAAAAGTGTCTGATAATCAAATGATTACTATTTTTTGTTTGAATAAACTTTTTTTGGAGTAGTATTGAGTATTAACAAAAATACATAAATAATCGATAAAATACATTTTTTATTGTTTTTTGAAAGTTAATTACTATTTATTTTAATATAATTCTCAATAAAGTTGTATCAATTAGAAAATTTACTCAAGGATTTGTTGGATTTACTTTTGATAAAGAGGCACGCTAACGTCTTGTTCGCTTCTTTAGAGTGAGGAACTTTGATTGTGGAATTGAATTGTGGAATTGTATTCCTTGCTAAGCGTGTGTAACGAAGTCGGGAGACTTCGTAGAGCTGAGGTATTTTATCTGTTGAGCAGATATCATTATCGTCATGGTACGATTGTTGTATATTTTTTTTTCATAAAAAAAATATACCGTTCGGTATTATTTTATATCTTTGTCCAATAAATTTATAATATTATCTTTTTAAAATGTCAAAAGCAGAACAAACACGTCAACTGATTATAGAAAAAACAGCCTCCCTTTTTAATAAAAATGGATATGCTGGAACATCTTTGTCTGATATTACAGCTGCAACCGGACTTACAAAAGGAAGTATATATGGGAATTTTAAAAACAAAGAAGAGGTTGTTGTTGCAGTATTCAAGCACAGTTCAGGAGAATTATCAAAGAAAATGGGGGAGGCTATTGCAACGGAGAATAAGGCTTACAATCAACTTATTGCATTTACTGATTTTTATCGAAATAATTGGTCTCCAATTTTTGAAAAAGGGGGATGCCCATTACTAAATTCAGCGATAGAAGCGGATGATGCAATGCCTTTTATGAAAACCACAGTACAGCATTCGTTTGTGAATTGGGCTGAGAGAGTGGCAAAAATTATTGAATTAGGCATTGAAAAAAAAGAGTTTAACAAAGAAATTAATCCAAAGGATTATGCTAATACATTTATAATGCTAATTGAAGGCGGTATTTTGCTTTCCAAATTGGCAAATAAACCGGATAATTTATACCTAGCTTTAAACAGAGTCGTTAAAATTATTAATGAAGAAATAGTAGAATAAAAAAATTTAATCAAAAACATACCGATTGGTATATTTAAAAAAAAAACAATAAAAATTAAAACAACAAATAACACCGTTTTAATCTCAGGCGGAAGTGCAGGTATTTCACCCGCTGTAGCAGCGGAACAGTTTGTTGCAGGACTAGAACAGAATGAATTTGAAATTAGAATTGGACAAACTGAAGATATGTATCGTTTGTACCTGTCCTCTTCAGAAGAAGCACTTCAACTAATGAACTAGACAAGAGTTCAGGAAATGACTTCGTAATATAATATTCAGATATTTTAAAAAATAGAATCCATGAAAGAGAAAATCGCATTTGCATTGATAATGGGAATCGTCACAACGGGAATTATTTCCTTTACATTGATAACGATAAACCTTGGTTGGGCACATTTACATTTAGCCGTTTGGCTAAAATCTTGGCTAGTAGCATATTTAATAGTGATTCCTGCCATCTTAATTATTTCGCCATTTGTTGAAAAAATGGTAAGTTTTATAATTCCAAAAAAAATAATGAAATGAAACGAGTTGTAATTACAGGATTAGGAACCATAAATCCGTTGGGAAATGATGTGGCATCTTTTTGGAAAAACAGTCTTGAAGGGAAAAGCAGTACGGGGATTATCACCCGTTTTGATGCTTCAAAATTCCGTACACAAATTGCTGCTGAAATAAAGGATTTTGAACCCCAAAAATATCTGGATCGAAACGAAATAAAACGCAGCGATTTGTTTACGCAATATGCGTTGTACAGTGCATCACAGGCATTGGAAGATTCTGGACTGGATATTTCTAAAATCGATCCTTTCGATATTGGTGTAATTTGGGGAGTCGGGCAAGGCGGAATGGAAACTTTTGAATCTGAAGTTGAAAATTATGTAACGGGCAATTATGTTCCAAGGTTTAGTCCGTTTTTTGTACCCCGATTAATTGTGAATATGGCTTCTGGAATGATTTCTATGAAATTTGGTCTGCAGGGGATTAATTACACCACGGTTTCTGCCTGTGCGACTTCTAATACTGCCATTATGGATGCCTTTAATTACATCCGTCTTGGCAAGGCCAAAATATTTGTAAGCGGTGGCTCAGAAGCGCCTATTACTGCGGCTTCGGTTGGTGGTTTTTGTGCCATGAAAGCAATGTCTGCCAGAAATAACGATCCGCTCACAGCCAGTCGTCCTTTTGATAAAGACCGTGATGGTTTTGTGATGGGGGAAGGAGCAGGAGCATTGATTTTGGAAGAGTATGAACACGCCAAAAAACGCGGAGCCAAAATTTATGCCGAATTAGCCGGCGCTTCAATGACTGCAGATGCGTATCACATGACATCACCTCATCCTGAAGGTTTAGGCGCTGCCAAAGCAATGCAGCTGGCTCTGGAAGAAGCAAAACTGGATATATCGCAATTGGATTATTTGAATTTACATGCGACTTCGACGCCTGTTGGAGATATTGCCGAATTGAAAGCCGTAAACAAAACGTTTAAAGGTTCGAAAAATTTGTGGGTAAGCTCCAGCAAATCGATGACAGGACATTTATTGGGAGCAGCAGGAGCAATTGAAGCTATTCTGGCTATAAAATCAATCAATGAAAATACAATTCCGCCCACCATCAACATAGAAAATATTGATCCCGAAATTCCTGAAAATATTCAAATCGTAAGGAATGAACCTTTGCAAAAAAATATACAAACAGCAATGAGCAATGCTTTTGGCTTTGGCGGACATAATTCTACTTTGATTTTTCAGGAAGTATAGGTTTGTTTTTTGTTAAGTGCTGTTGATAGTGGGGCTCTTCTTCTCCTAAGGATTTTGATTGCGGAGTTGTATTGCCTGCTCACCATGTGTGGCGAAGTCGGAAGACTTCGCCGAGCTGGAGTTAAATGAACTTTGTTTTGTCTGGATCTTTCTCCCTTTTTCTTCGTTAAAAAATCGTTCAATAGCCCAGTTATTTTGTGTTGTCCTCTATTGGAAATAAAAAAAACCACGAAATAACATAACTGTTATTTCGTGGTTTTTTATTTTAAGTTCAAAATAAATTTTCAACTTTCATTGAACAAAATCAATTACGGTTGTATGTATTTTTGTATTTCCAAAGTCACTTCCTTGGGGAAATCAAGGGCATTAGACTGATTGTAAACTGTTGTATGTTGATAAGATGCTTGACAAAAAAAATGATCATTTCCTTCTGATAAAGCGGATATATTCAAACTCATTGGTGCTTCGCTTGCTCCTTTAGGTTTTCCATCAAAAGTATATTCGTGTGTGGTTCTTCCATAAATACGAGTATAGTTGGCCAAAATTAATTTCACTTGACTTTCTTTGAATCTTAAAAGATCTAGTGACTTTCCTGTCAATGCTAATCTTCCATAGGCATCACTATTATAGATGGTTGGTATTTTATCAAGCATTGCTACTTCCCATGCGTGAGGAACTATGTCGTAATTATTGATTACAGAATGGTAGTTGTTAGCCAATTTTTTTTCGGCAAATCTAGCCAATGCAGCATTTCCTGAGGTAGGCCCTGCACTAGGATAACAAGAAACAGTAAGATTATTAATTGTATTTATTTCTTTCATCTCAATCAATTTCAAAGCCAATAGCGGAGACAATGCACCACCCAAACTGTGACCACAAGTTGCTATTTCTACATTTTCATTCAAGTTGAGCGTACTAAAAAATTGTAGTAAATCGTTTTTATTATCTTTCATTTTTAATAATATACCCAAACCATCTGAACTACCCTTAGAAATTTTAGCCTTTGGGACACCATTCCAATCTACCATTACTCCTACTTTTGCATCCTCATCCACCCATCCAAAATCTGAAATGGCATTAGTACCTGCCACTGCAACTACATATAAGGTTTTGGTAGGGTCTTCTGGATCTTGAGATTTTACAACATACATGGTGTTGTCCGTAACATATTGTCCAACATGTTTGGGATTATTTTTTTTATCGCTAACAACAGAATTCTTTAAGCAAGGTCCCCAAACCAGTTCCCACTTGCCAATAAAATCGGTTAGTGTTGAATCTTTTAACGCCGTAGTTATTCTTGACGTTGCTTTTTCTTGCAAAGCGGTTTCTGAAATTTCATAACTATTCTGATTGCAATTAGACAATGAAGATAGTACCGCAATAACTTGTTGTTTTTTTGGGATATTCGCAACTTGTGGAACATCCATTTCTTTTGTGTCTTCCATTTTTTTGTTGGGTGTTGAGGTAATTCTAAACAAGTTTATAACAAAGAATCTAAAATCATTAAAAAGATGACACAGGATGTTAAAACGTTGTCACAAATAAGTTAATGAGCTCGATAAGACTTCATGCAAAGAAAAAGTATTTTATCATGTTCAGGGCTTTTTAGAGCTTTAAAAAAGCGAAAAGTCATAAGAATTTGCGGAGTATCTCCGTATTCAAAGAGTACTTTGCGGAGTTGGGGTAAGTGGGGTGGGGATCTACGTTCGCTGAGTCTTTGCTTCGTTCCGATAATTATCGGAACGAAGCAATCTCACTTGCTACATCCGTTCCAATGATTTGTTGGGTTTGCTTTTGATAGTGAGATTGCTTCGTTCCTCGCAAGGACTTTGATTGTGGAATTGTATTGTTTGCTTTGTGTGTGTGACGAAGTCGGGAGACTTCGCCAGCTGGAAGTCTGGAGACTTCGTAATCTGAAGAATTATATTTTTGTTAAAAGAATTTCTGTAGGGCTTATAAATTCTACTTTAATCTGATCGCCAATTTGCGCCTGAATATGTTTAAACCATTTACCTAGAAGTTTTAAATCTCCATAACCATGTAAATTTTTAGCATATATATCCCCTTTTTTTCTGTTTCCAGAAGCTTTTAGTTCTTCATTCTTTAAAAAGTTATCACTTGTGCTAAATTTATAAATGTTGCTTTGCTTTGTAAAATGAAGATTAGTTATATTAAATGATAAGGCATATTTTGAAGGAATTGGGAGATAACTTTCATTATTAATTTGAGGTCTTGAATTAGTTTTTCTATGAGTACCCCAACCTAAATGAGTTTTCTTTAGAGTTGCTAAGTAATAATTTCCTGTGTTTGGCATATCTTTTTATGGTCAGTTTATATTTTATTAATGTTTTTTGCTACGTCCTTTCTTATTTGTTTTGGAGCTTTGAAAATCTGGGCTATTATTTTTTTATGCAATATGTAGATTTTCAGTTTTCTGCTTTTTTTGGATTTCCTTTATCGTTAGTTCTTTACCAAATATTTCTTGGTGTAATCCAGTATTATTTATTGATTTAACTAATTCTTGAATAGCTTCTGATGAAAAATAAACTTTAGATTTTTTTGAAAAGCTGTCTGTAGTTTCAATCCAAATAAATTGTTTGAAATCTTGATTTATCGAATTTTCATCAGGATCATCAACTTTAAATTCTGAACTATTTGCCCACTTCAAATGCGCTATTAATATTTTCAATTGAGCAGTTGTTATTTTATAAATTGCTTTATTTTGTACTGCTTTTGCAAGATTACTTAAAATTATATGATCTCTATTGTTTTGAAATTCACCAACGATTTTATAAAGAGGTTTCCCCTCGTTAGTTGTTATTTTACCTATTTCTCCTGCAGTAATAGCATTTAAAATAATATTAAACACTCCATTGTGAGTTTTATCAATTTCAATGTCACTACCTGATAGAACATTATCTTTGCTATTAAAACCGTAAACTTTATTTTGCATAGGATTCAAAATAAGAACTTCTCTAGGATTTATATCTACCATTTCAGGTAAAAGTTTTGACCATATTTCCATAAATTCTTTGCTTTTTTCATTTGCTTTCATTTGAATAAAACGGTTGAAACTTGCAGTTGAAATATTAGCGTGTTCATTTTTACTGGAAGCTCTGTAATAAATTGCACCATTCAATATTTTGTATTCAGGAAAATTATCTCTAGGTACAAGAATGTTATTGTTTTTTTCTATAATGATGTAAAAGAATTTTCTAGCTCCAACTTGAAACATTTGTAAATCTAAGGAAACTCCAACGTTCGTAATTTTTACAAATTGTTGGGTTACGTCATTTAAATCGATATTTGTTAAAAGGTCAACATTTGGTTTGTCAAGACCTGTGTCAGAATAATTACCACTACTATCTTCATTTATGCCAATTAATATAATTCCACCGTCAGCATTTGAAAATGAGAGAATGTCTTTTGCAAAATTCATTAAAAAAAGCTCAATGTTTGATTTTGAAGAAGTAATATTTAATTTAAGTTTATAATCAATTAAATTATTTTCTTTTGGAAAAACTCCATTATTTTTAATTTCTGAAATTATATTTTCAACTTTCGATTTTAATTCAATTAAGTTCATAATATTAAATTTTTCATTTAAACAATTTTTGTTGTATTTTCAGAAAATGGTGGGCTAACTATGCAGTATAATATGAATTTTGTTTGACTCATACTTTTTAGCAGTATTGCTGTTCTCAAATATATAAATTAACATTGATAAACTGATAAATCTATTTCTCAAAACTAACTCTTTTATCTTCAATAACTTTGCGGAAAGCCGTAAATGCTCTTTTTTACCGAAAAAGCCCTAGCCCTGATAGAAGCGACATCCTTTTTATTCGCTTTTTTTGCGAATAAAAAGATATAGCGGATAGCAGGAAACAGCTCCTAAAAAAATTAAAATTTCACCTAAATTATCTTAATCCTATTCTCTGGTTACGGTAAATTGTAAACTGAATAGTTTTTTTGTACTTTTGCACTCCAATAAAAGGAATAAGAAAATGTTAGATAGACTTCAAATAGTAAAACAACGTTTCGATGAGATCTCGGATTTGATCATTCAGCCGGATGTAATCTCAGATCAGAAGCGTTATGTGCAATTGAATCAAGAGTATAAAAATTTAAAAGCTTTGGCTGAAAAGCGTGATGAGTATGTGCTTTTGATGGCTAATATAGATGAGGCAAACGAAATTATTGCTGACGGCAGTGATGCCGATATGACCGAAATGGCCAAAATGCAGCTGGATGAAGCAAAGGAAAGATTGCCGGAACTTGAGGACGAAATCAAGTTTATGCTGATCCCAAAAGATCCTGAAGATGCCAAAAACGTGATGGTCGAGATTCGTGCCGGAACGGGTGGGGATGAAGCGAGTATTTTTGCAGGTGATTTGTTCAGAATGTACACTAAATATTGTGAGAATCAAGGTTGGAGAACTTCGGTTGTGGATATGAACGAAGGAACTTCGGGAGGTTTCAAAGAGGTTATTTTTGAAGTTACAGGGGAGGATGTTTATGGAACTTTGAAGTTTGAAGCAGGTGTTCACCGTGTACAGCGTGTACCGCAAACGGAAACGCAAGGTCGTGTGCATACATCGGCTGCGACTGTTATGGTGCTTCCGGAAGCGGAGGAATTTGATGTGCAGATTGATATGAACGATGTTCGTGTGGATTTCTTCTGTTCATCAGGACCTGGAGGACAATCGGTAAATACTACGAAATCGGCTGTACGTTTGACGCACATTCCAACAGGATTGGTGGCGCAGTGTCAGGATCAAAAATCACAGCACAAGAATAAAGACAAAGCTTTGACGGTTTTGCGTTCTCGTTTATACGAAATGGAATTGGCCAAAAAACAAGCTGAAGATGCTACCAAACGTACTTCGCAGGTAAGTTCAGGTGACCGTTCGGCTAAGATTAGAACTTACAATTATGCTCAAGGACGTGTAACAGATCATAGAGTTGGTTTGACTTTATATGATTTAGGAAATATCATGAACGGTGATATCCAAAAAATTGTTGACGAATTGCAGTTAGTTAACAATATGGAGAAATTAAAAGAAGCTAGTGAAGTTTTCTAAAAAAATAATACGCTAAATTTCAAACACTTAGTTGGTTATAAAACCGATTAAGTGTTTTTTTATGCCTGAATAAAATTTTATAATAAAAATTGTATTAATAATAACTAAAATCTATTAGATGAAAAAATCATTACTGTTTTTAATTGTTTTGTTTTCAATTGTAAAAGCAAATGCCCAATCCTATATGGGGTACATTCCGGATAATTATGCTGGAGTTCAAGGAGTTCTTTTTAATCCGGCTTCTATTGTTGATTCCCGTTTTAAAACGGATATTAATCTGTTTTCTGCCAGCGGAACTTTGACCAATGATTTTTATGGTCTAAGCTTATTCGATTTATCTAAAGATTCTTATGAGGTTAATAGAGACGGAGCCAGAATCCCTAAAAAAATAATGGGGGATTTGTTTTTTCTGATGTGATGGGACCTTCATTTATGTTTAATATAGCTCCAAAACATTCTATTGCTCTTTATACCAGAGCAAGAGCTGTTGTGAATTTAGTTGATATAAACGGAGAATTATATGACAAGGTGAAAGACGGTATTGATGACGCTTCTAGTTTTGATATTCCTGTGGGAAGTCCAAATTTTGTAGGACATGCGTGGGGTGAAGTTGGATTGTCTTATGCCGCTGTTTTATGGCAAAGCAAACAGCATTTTCTAAAAGGAGGTCTTACTGCTAAATATTTAGTTGGAGGTGTTAATTCTTATGCAAAAGGAAGTAATGTAAATGCAAAATTTAATAAAACAAATAATCCTTTGACCAGCACACTTACCACTAAGGGTGAATTTGTTTTAGGAACCAGTCAGGATTATATTACCGGAGATGAGGATGTAAAATTTGACTCTGAATCAAAGGGGTATGGAGCAGATTTTGGTTTGATATATGAATGGAGACCAGATTATGAATCGTATGATTTAAAAAATGCTAAAGCAGTTGATAATAATTTTAGAGACTTAAATAAATATAAATTGCGTTTTGGCTTCTCTGTAACTGATTTAGGATCCATTAAATATAAAAATGTAAAAAGAGAAGTTTATGATTTAAACAAAACAATCAGCCAAGCGAATGTTGAAAATGCTGACAATATCGAAGACTTTTTAAATCTTTATAATAATCCGGTTACGACTTATAAAGACGAGAATGTTAATTTGCCTGCTGTAGCGCATTTGGATATTGATTGGAATATGCACAAGAAATTCTATTTGAACTTAAATGGGAATCTTAGTTTAGCGAATAAATCTAATTTAAATACATCAAGCACTGCAAATATTTGGGTTTTAACTCCCCGATATGAAACGAGATGGTTTACATTCTCACTGCCAATAAATTATATGGAATACAGCGGCATGCAGGTAGGGACTGGATTGCGTTTTGGACCGCTTTTTGTTGGTTCCAGCTCTTTGATTACCAATGTGCTTTCAAAAGAATCAAAAGCGGCAGATGTTTATTTTGGTTTCAAAATCCCAGTTTATCAAAAGAAATTTAAAGATACGGATGGAGACGGTATTTTAGATAATAACGATTCTTGTCCAAAGCTTGCAGGACCAATTGAAAACAAAGGCTGTCCTTGGCCTGATACTGATGCTGACACTGTTACAGATAATGAAGATGCATGTCCTACTGTTGCAGGGCCTGCTGAAAATAAAGGATGCCCATGGGGTGATGCTGATAAAGATACTGTTCTTGATAATGCTGATGCCTGTCCAAGCACTGCAGGGCCGGTTGAAAATAAAGGTTGTCCTTGGCCAGATACTGATGGCGATTCAGTGCTGGATAAAGATGATAAATGCCCTACTGAGAAAGGATTGGTTGCTAATGCCGGCTGTCCTGAACTTGATGCAGATAAAGACGGTGTTCTTGATAAAGAAGATGAGTGTCCTGCTGTTGCTGGACCTGCTAGTAATAAAGGCTGTCCAGAAGTGACTAAAGAAGCATTAAAAGAACTTAAAGTTCAAGCGAGTGCTGTGTTCTTTGTTACTGGAAAAGCAGTTTTGCAAACAGCCGATAAAGGTCAGACTGACGGAAGATTGGATGCTATTAAAGAAATTATCAAGAATTATCCAAATGCTAAATTCTCTATTGAAGGGCATACTGATAACGTAGGAAATGCAATAGCTAATCAAAAACTTTCTGAAGCGAGAGCCAAAGCAGTTATGGATGCATTAGTTGCTAAAGGCGTTAATCCTGAAAATTTAACGTATAAAGGATTTGGAGCGGCCAAACCAGTTGCCAGCAATAAAACAGCTGCGGGAAGAGCCCAAAACAGAAGAACTGAAGTAATTCACGTAGGAACTGTCTACGAAGGAAAATTATAATTTTGTTATATACATTAATAAAAATGAGGCCTGCGAAGGCCTCATTTTTTTTTGATACTATTCTCAAAAGAGTGCAGGTAGAAAATAGGACTGCAGCTTTATGATGTGTGTTCTAAATTATTTTTTTGCCTCAGCATTTTCATCTGATTTTGCTCCCATTCTATTAAGCGTATACATTGGAGCAAACTTAAGTTTCAGGCCGGCAATTTTATTATTGTCATGACTGGTTAAACCTTCTTTTTCAACGGTGTTTTTTCGTGAATCTAATGCTTCATAAACAATTTTGATTTCATCCCAATCTTCACGAGAATAAGAATCTTTGTTTTTTTTCACTGTACTTACGAAGTTGTCATATACACTTAGTATATTGTCTTTGTTGACCCAATTGAATTTCATGTCATCATTAACATAATTAGGACCGAATAAGGTTTTATAAATCACAGTTTTTGTGTTGTTTTCATCTTCTGAGTTGTTTTTATCTAATTTTTCTTTTTCAGATAAAATATTGGTTTTGAATTCTTCATATCTGAGCGATGCAGTTTTTAAGCTGTCCTGCAGTTTTGTTTTATCAGTTGCAGCTTCCAATGAAATTTCGGCCTCCGATTTCAATCTTGCATAATCACTTTCTATTATAGCCCAGTTATCTATGGCTTTTTCTTGTTGGACATTGTTTAAGGAATCGACATAACTGCTGTAAGCATCCAATGATTTTTGTGCTTTTTCCTGTTTTTCATCTTTACATGATGCAAAAGCTATTACAGTTGCTACTATTGCGAATGTTAATTTTAAATTTTTCATTTTATAAATTTTTTAATGATTAAATTAATTTTGGAATCTATTTTTGGTATTAGAGAATTATTTTAAACTCCTCCTCCGTTTATTAATCTTAGTAAAATAGCGATAATAGCTATTATCAGTGAAAGATGTATTATTATCCTATTACTATAAAAAAAGCCCCTCAGTACCCATTATATTATAAAAATGAATATTATAAAAATGACAGCTATTACATATAATAAATTAGATGTGATTTTTATTTTTTAAGATTGGCTGTTAATTTAATTTATAGGTCAGATATAAGCTTAAACTGCTGTTTTTTCCGTCTGGTATGGTATAAGAAGTACCAGCAAAGTCTCTTTCTTTGCCTATTGTTGAAAGACCATAATTGTAACGGGCACCAGCTCCGAATGCATCAAAACCGAATCCGATGCCAGCAGAAATACCAACATCAAATTTGTTGAAATCATCATTGTTATAATCGTTTTCAAAGTCTATAGCACTACCGTTTGCATCGTTATTTATTTCGGCATCTATTAAGTAAGCAAAATAAGGACCTGCATGAACACTCAGATTGTTTGTTATATTTACTTTTAGCAGGACAGGGACTTCGATATAATTTAATTTAAATTGGGTTTTTCCTGTGATAAATGCATTGTTATATGTTAATTCCCCTCCTTTTCGGCTGTATAAAATTTCGGGTTGAATAGAGATAATATCAGCAATTGGAAATGCACCGTAAATACCAGCATTAAAGCTTGTTAAGATATTGTTGTCATCGACTTTGGTATTATAAATGTTAGAAAAATTTACTCCTCCTTTCATTCCAAATTGCGGCTCATTAGAATTTGTCTGTGCCTGAACACTGATTAATGATAATCCAATAAAAGTAATAGTGGCTAAAAAATTAATTTGGTTTTTCATAAGTTTTAGTTTTTATTAATTTCTATATTACAAAGTTGCGTTAGATAAAAGATTTTATGTTATATTATATTTTTGTTGTTTTATATAATTTCCATTCAGGTAAAATAACATACAAATAAAATAAAAAAACTTTCATATTTAAGAAAATTTGTGTTATTTATTAATAAGGAAGTATTTAATTTTGAGTATTTTGCAGTTTGATTTGCTTGAGTTCTTTGTCTGCTTTTTGGAGAGTCTGCTCTTCGGCAACGATATCTACGGTATTAATTAATTCGGAAAATTTTGACGGAAGTATGGCGCTTGAGAACTGTATAGCGTAACTTTTGGCAAACTCTGCTCCAAAATAAAGTATCACCGAAGAATAGTAAACCCAAATCATTAAGACAACAAATGAACCTGCCGTTCCATATATGTTTTGAATATTTGAGCTGGCTATATAAAATGAAATCAGAAATTTTCCTGCCATGAATAATACCGCAGTTGTAAAAGAGGCTAAACGGACTTGTTTCCATTTTATTTCGGCATCGGGCAAAATGGTAAAAATGGCTCCAAATAAAAGTGAAATAACGATAAATGTCATTAAGGTATTGATGATATAAATCAGATAGAACAACGAGTCTGAAAATCGGGATAAAAACCGGTCGCTTAAAGTATCCATTATAGTCGAAATTCCTAAAGAAACTAATAATATAAATCCAAAGCTTCCTATAACGCCAAAGGAAAGCAACCGTGCTTTAATGTACAGCCAAAATCCTGACTGCTTTTTGGGTTTGATTCCCCAAATAGTATTGATAGAATCCTGAATTTCGGCAAAAACAGATGTTGCGCCGATCAATAAAGTTATAAATCCAATTAATCCCGCCAAATTCCCTTTGTCCGAAAGGCTTAAATTTTCAATTATTGTCTGAATCTGAAAGGCGCTTGATGGTCCTACAAAGCTTTTGATCTGATTGTAAATTGTTCCTTCAGTTGCTTCTCTTCCCCAAAATAAGTCGGATAAAAATAAAATCACCAGCAGTAACGGTCCCATCGAAAACATAGTGGTATATGATAATGCGGCACTCATTTTTAAAACTTTATGTTCCGAAAAACTGTTTACAGCATTTTTGATAACTTTTAGCAATGAAGTAATATATTGTTTATAATGGTTCATTTTTATTTGCTTAAAAGTGTTTTTAATGCATCATTATTGTCTTTTAATATTTCCCTTGAGTGTATTGCAAATAATTTAAAATCTGTATTTTGGGTGTTTTTTTCGATACTGTCTAATGATGAGATTTGATTAATGATTTCAGTTTCTAATTTTTTTAGAACATACAGCTCGGGTTTTTCCTTAACTATAGAATCATCATTTATACCTAGATGATAAATAAGTTTTGGAATAATTATTAAATTCTTTTTGGTCAGTTTATTAAAGTCAGAATTAATCATTTTGTTATCTCTCTTTATTTTCAAAAGCAGATGAAGTGTTTTTAAATCTTTGGTTAATCTTAATGAAATGCTGGAAAGTTCTATTGCTTTTTGATTTGATTCATTTAAGCAGTCAACTGTATTAAAATCGATTGTAGAATCTTCTTTGGTATATTCCATTTTATAAAAAGAATCGGTATATTCTTTTTCTTGCTGGGTGCAGGACAGTGTACAAATGACTGTAAGAGGAAAGTATAGAGAGTAGAGTAGGTGTGGTGGATTAAGCAGCTTATTCATCGCCCTTGTTTTGTTACAAAGTTCTGGATGAACGGGTTAAAAAAATTATATAATTTATATTCAGCTTTATATTATTTCCATATAAAAAAACTGCTTATGGAACAGGAAAGTAAACAGTAAATGCAGCACCTTCATTAAGCTTACTGCTGGCAAAAATATAACCTTTGTGGTTTTCTGCTATTTTTTCGCAAATAGCCAGTCCTACACCAGTTCCATGATATTCAGCCTTGCCGTGAAGACGGTTAAAAAGCAGGAATATTTTTTTTGACTGTTCTTGTTCAAAACCTATTCCGTTGTCAGTGAAGTTTATTTTATAATATTTTTTTGAACTGTTATCGTTTAAAATTTCTTCCTTTTTTGCAGTAATTTCAGTGCAGTCAATAGTAATTATTGGTGTTACATAAGTCTTTGAATATTTCAATGAGTTACTTAACAGATTGGAGAAAAGCTGCTGCATTTGAAAAGGAATAGCGTTAATTGTAGGCAGTTCCGCATAATTGATTGTTGCTTTTTTATCTTCAATGATTTGGGATAATTCAGCTAAACTGTCGGTTAATGTTTCGTTTAAATCCGTTTTTACAAAGTTTTTTTCAGATCTGTTGGCTTTAGAATATTGCAGCAGATCGTCAATTAATACGCGCATCCTATTGGAAGCTATATCCATTCTTGATAAATATTCTTTACCAATATCAGTCAGGTTTTCTTTTTCGTTAATACGCGAAATAAAGGTTTGAATTTTTCGTAAAGGCTCTTGTAAATCGTGACTGGCTACCTGATTAAATTCATCCAGTTCTTTGACATGTTTTTCTAGTTCTTTGTTACGCTGCTTTAACTGCAGGCTTTTATTGTAATCTTCGGTAACATCCTGAGTGGTTCCCATCATGCTTTGTATGCCTCTCAAATCAGTAAACGATTTTGCAATAGTTCTAAAATGCCTGATTTTCCCGCTTTTAGTGATTACTCGGTAGTTTATGGATGGCAGTTCTTTTGTGGTTAAAGCTTTTTTAAATGCTTTGTCAACATCCATTTTGTCTTCTGGATGGACATGTCCAAATAAATTTTCCATAGTTGCTTTAAACTCTTGGGGTTCATGTCCTAACAGTCTGTATCTGTTGTCTGAATAGGTGATTTCTGACGTGTTCAAATTTAGAATCCAGCTGCCGTATTTTCCAATAATTTCAGCTTGTTTGCTTGACTCTTCAAATATTTTTAACTGACTGTTTACTTTGATTAAATCTTCATAATTGCTTATCAATAATTCATTTTTATTATGCTCATCAGTAACATCTCCTGTTACGCCTAGAACTGTTTTACTGCCCAGATTATCTTCAAATAATTTCCCAACGGTTCTAACAATGCGGGTTTCCCCATCAGGTTTAATAATTCTGTAGGTAACATGAGGCAAATCTTCTTCTTTTACAATTCTTTCAAACAAATCATTTACAATTAGAACATCTTCAGGATGTACAAATTTCAGGATGTTCTGTTGGTTAGTTTCAAAAGACTGAGGTTCATAGCCTAATATTCGATATAAATTATCCGAATAAATTATTTTATTATTATTTAAATTCCACTCCCAAGTGCCAAATTCAGACAAAATTTCTGCCTGATAGCTTAAAAACTGGGATTTGCTTAATTTGAGATTTGCAGATTGAAGTTTGTGAATATCTTTTGTAGATTGATAATAGGTAAAAATCACCAGTAAAAGTGTTATAAATAATATGCCTAATGTTATAATCGGTGTAAAATAGATTTGCTTGTCATATATCGAATTCTGCAGGCTTAGATTAGATTTCTCATTATGAACCATATCGTTCAATTTGATTCGGATGTCTATTAAAAGCTTGCTGCTTTCTCTAAAAATTTTTTTAAAATCATAGTTTTTTGAGAAATCAACATTCTTGTTTAGATTAGAATGGGCTATATATTCATATCTTTTGTTGATTATTCTATATAATGATTCTAAATTTTTTTGCTGTTCTGTGTTGTTTTTGGTTAGTTTTTTAAGAATCGAAAATGAATTGTTTATGTTCTTTATATCGTTTCGGTAAAGTACGAGATAAAGATTGTCTTTTGAGATTATATAACCTCTTATGCTGTTTTCAGAATCTTTTATACTGGAAAATAAATGCTCCAATTCTAAATTTACTTCATACGTGTGCATGAGCAGTTTTGTGGAATTGGAAATGTTGTTTATATGTTTTATAGTAATTACACTTATGAAAAACAATATAAACAAACTGACCGTAAAAATAATTTTATGATAAATCGATGATTGATGTTTATAATATTTCATAAATTATAAGTGGATTATAATTTAAGCAAAAAGTTATCTTTATTTAAGCCACTAGTGTGATATTGCCAATTAATAGTAACAATTTCTGCCAATATTTTTTTCAAACTGTCAAAATTGCTCGGTTTTTTAATATAAATATTTGCGCCCAAAACAAATGTATCTTCAATATCCTGATCGGATGATGAAGTAGAATATATGGCTACAACAATTTCTTTAAATTGGTCATTTAATTTTATTTCCTTCAAACATTCAATTCCATTTAAAATAGGCATATTTAAATCTAAAAATATGATGCTTGGCAAAATTGTGTCAGGATGATTTAAAAAAATCAATAATTCTCTTCCGTTGTTTACTGTATTGACAATGGTATTGATTTTTAATTCTTCAAAAGCATCGATAAAAAATAATCTATCGTCTTCATCATCATCCGCTAGTGTTATAAGTATAGAATCGTGCTGCATGTTTTTTAGTTTTTATTTTTAGAGGCAATTTCCCTTCGTTTATTTATAATTCTTTGAAAGGCTGAAGGAGTTATACCAGTTGTGTTTTTAAACTGTGAACTTAAATGTGCAACACTGGAATAATTTAGTTTAAAAGCTATTTCGGTAAGTGAAAGCTGACTGTTGATTATTAATTGTTTTGTATATTCTATCTTTTGAATAATGATAAAATTTTCAATAGAAGTATAGGTTACTTCAGAAAAAATATTGGATAAATAACCATAAGAATGATTTAGTTTCTCTGATAAATACACTGAACTTTTTACATTTACGCTAGTGTCTTCATTAAAAACCATATCAACTATTGCGTCTTTAATTTTTTGTATTAAAATTGTTTTTTGATTTTCAACTATCTCTATGCCATATCTGTCCAGTGATCTGCTGAACAGATCCATTTTTTCGCTTGATATTTTTTCCAGAAATTCAACTTCGCCAAAACCCAAAATTCTATATTTAATTTGGCATTCATCCAATTTTTCTTCAAGAATTTTTTTACAGGTATTGTTGAAATCAAATTTAATAAAAATTCTCATATTCAAAATTATTTAGTTACTAAAGTAAGTAAAAATATTACCAAATAGTATTTGTTTATTGATTACTTTTTTTATTCTTAAACGCAAATTGGTTTTTGAAATTATAAAAAGGTACTGAAAAAGTTATTTTTTGAGGTTTTTGGCTCTGATTTTTTTCCAGATTTTCAGCCTGTTTTTTGCTTTGTTACTAAAATATTTTTCTTGAACACCACCTAATAAAAAACCTATTGGTTTCAGTTTTTCAGAGTTGTCAAAGATTACTTTTAGTGAAGCCGTAAGAGGCAAAGCCAAAATCATTCCTGGAATTCCCCATAACATCGAGAATAAAATAAGGGACAAAATTGAAGCAAAAACATTTAATGAAACTTTAGAACCTGTAATTTTTGGAGTTATAAAATTTCCTTCTAAAAATTGTATAAAACCAAATATACCTATTACTCCAATAGAATACCAATAAGAATCTTTTGTTGCCAAAGCGATTAGCGCTGGCAGAAGTGAACCAATTAAGATACCAATATAAGGTATAAGAAGCAGTAAAGAAGCTAAGAATCCAAAGAAAAAAGCATGTTCAATCCCTAAAAGAAGCAATCCCAAGCTGTTAAGAACTCCTACGATACTCATGACAATCAATAACCCTAAGAGATAATTTTGCTGTACTTTATAAAAGTCACTTAGAATGTTTCTTATTTTTGTTCTGCTGCACGATTTTGCAGTGGCTTTGTATATAAAACTGACCAAAAAATTCCGATATAACAAAAACAGAAACATATACAAAGGCGTTAAAATAAAATCACCCAAAATGCTTCCCGATGTAGCAATGAAATCCATAATTCCAGTTGAATTTTGTTTTGCTATTTCCTTAATTTCTAACTGCTCATCATTTAAAACGTCTTTTCGGTCAATCCCAGTTGATTTTTCGGTTTGTACCAGAATAGGATTTATTTTTTTTTCAATCTGTTCGTAATAGGTATCACTTTTACCCACTATTTCCTGAAACTGAAAACCCATCAAGGTAAAAACAGCAAATGCCATAATAACAAAAAAGGTTATGGCAATAGTAATCGAAACTATACGGTTAAAGTATAATTTGGATTCAAAATAGTGTACTATCGGATAAATTAAAACACTGAGAATGATGGCGAAAAGCAAGGGTATTAAGAAATCCTGTAGTATATAAGCTATAAATGAAAGTAAAACGAAGGCCAATAAATCCAATGCAATATGATTTTTTTTAGTTGTTTCGCTCATAATAATAAGTGTTTTTTTAGCATAAAGAACTGCCTATAGAAAATTAATAACCCCTAAAAAAATAGAAATTAGTAAAAAAATATAGACAGTTCAGTTTTGTTAGCAGTATGGGTTAATTACAAATCTGCAATCCATTTTGTAATTTCATCCTTTGATTTGCCAATTCTTTTTTGAATTTTACCATACAGTTCATCTTCTTTTCCTTCTTCATACAATAAATCGTCATCGGTTAGATCAGCATACTTTTGCTTTAGTTTTCCTTTTATTTCATTCCAATTTCCCTTGATTTCTGTAGTGTTCATAATGTTTTCTTTTAAAATTGATAATCTATTTTTATTAGTTTATAGAATCATCCCCATGATGTTGATTACAAATTTATGTCAGTTTAACTTTAAGCTTCTTACACAATTGCTTATGAATGTTGTAAAATTTCAAGTTTTTTAGATTCAACTTTGTAAATTTGCCCCAGAACTAAATTTGACATGACAACACAACAGCTTTGCGAGCAGATTAAAATTAAAAAATCATTTCTATGCGTAGGTTTAGATGTAGATTTGAATAAAATTCCACAACATTTATTAGAATCCGAAGACCCAATTTTTGAGTTTAATAAGGCAATCATTGATGCGACTCATGATCTTGCGATTGCTTATAAGCCTAATATTGCATTCTTTGAAGCTTACGGAATCAAAGGGTGGATTTCATTGCAAAAGACCATTAATTACATCAATGAGAAGCATCCGGAAATTTTCACTATCGCCGATGCCAAAAGAGGAGATATTGGGAATACTTCATCAATGTATGCTAAAGCTTTTTTTGAGGATTTAAATTTTGACAGTGTTACTGTTGCTCCTTATATGGGAAAAGATTCAGTAGAGCCTTTTCTTGCATTCGAAAACAAGCATACCATAATGCTGGCCTTGACATCTAATGAAGGTGCTTTTGATTTCCAGACTTTGCAGGTAAATGGCACCCGAGGCGAAGCCGAACGGAGCGGAGCTAAAGAGTTGTACAAACAGGTATTGGAAACATCCAAAACTTGGAAGAATTCTGAAAATCTAATGTATGTGATTGGCGCTACCAAAGCCGAATATTTTACCGAAGTTCGAAAAATTGTTCCTGATAGTTTCTTGCTGGTGCCAGGTGTTGGCGCTCAAGGCGGAAGTCTTTCTGAAGTGTGCAAATACGGAATGAATGACAATGTTGGATTACTGATTAATTCTTCCCGCGCTATTATTTATGCTTCCAACGGAACAGATTTTGCTGATGCTGCAAGAGCTGAGGCTTTGAAAATGCAGCAGGAAATGGAGGAAATAGTTAGTTTAAAGTTTAAGGTTTAAAAGTTTAAAGTTGTTCCGCTTTGAGTGTTAAACAATTTAATTTTTTAAACAAAATGAAACAATTTACAGATCAACTCGGAACTATCCACACTTTTGATTCTTCTCCTAAGCGAATCGTTTCTCTCGTACCTTCCCAAACCGAATTGCTGTATGATTTAGGTTTGGAAAAAAGTCTAGTTGGGATTACCAAATTTTGCGTACATCCTTATCATCTAAAATCTACCAAGAAAATAGTAGGCGGAACTAAAAAAGTGAATTGCGATAAAATCCGTTCACTGAATCCTGATATTATCATTTGTAATAAAGAAGAGAATACTAAGGAAATAGTGGATGAGCTGTGGAAGATTTGTCCAGTTTGGGTAACCGATATTTTAACTTTAGAGGATAATTTTCAAATGATAACCGACTTTGGTCAGCTTTTTGATAAAAGAACCGAAGCCCGAAAATGGAACGACAAATTGGCTTTTGCCTTGAGCGATTTTAAAATTTTCATCAAAGATATTCCAGTTAAAAAAGCTGCTTATTTTATTTGGAAAAAGCCCTATATGGTTGCGGGTTCAGGAACTTTTATAGATGAGTTATTAAAACTGAATCATTTTCAGAATCAGTATGCTTCTCAAGAAAGATATCCCGAAATAGAACTCGAAAAGATGGATATTAATGGAAGTTTAGATTTGGTTTTGCTCTCTTCAGAACCGTTTCCGTTTAAAGCTGAGGATGGATTTGAAATGATGAAAGACACCGTTAATGTTAAAGTTATTTTGGTTGACGGAGAAATGTTTTCTTGGTATGGAAGCCGATTAATAAAGGCTTTGGATTACTTTAAATATTTGCATAATAGTATTTAAAAAGTCTAAAAATCTAACAAATCAATAGCCTAACAATCTAATAATCTAAAAATACAGCAATCCAAAAGTCTAAAAAAGAACTATATTTGCCCAACAAAAAAAACATAAGTGATTAATTACACAGTATATAAGAACGAGAATAGCGAGCAATGGGTGACATTTGTGCATGGTGCCGGAGGAAGCTCGTCTATTTGGTTTAAACAAATAAGGGATTTCAAAAAAAGCTATAACATTTTGCTGTTGGATTTGAGAGGTCATGGAGAATCCAAAACAACTTTGAAAACGGCATTCAAGCAAAAATATACTTTTTCGGCTTTAGCCCATGATATACTTGAAGTTTTGGATCATCTGAAAATTGGAAAATCACATTTTGTCGGAATATCATTAGGAACAATTTTGATTAGGCAATTAGCAGAAATGTATCCCGATAGAGTACAGAGCATGATTCTTGGAGGAGCTATTTTAAAAATGAATTTTAGATCTCAAATTTTAATGCGTTTGGGAAATGCTTTTAAGTATGTATTGCCTTATTTGGTTTTATATAAGTTTTTTGCTTTTGTGATAATGCCTAAAAAAAGCCATAAGCAATCCCGGTCTCTTTTTATTACAGAAGCTAAGAAGCTGTATCAAAAGGAATTTATAAAATGGTTTAAGCTAACGGCTGAGATAAATCCTGTACTAAAGTGGTTCCGACAGGTAGAATTAAATATCCCTACGCTATATGTTATGGGTGAAGAAGATTATATGTTCCTGCCAGCTGTGCGCAAAGTAGTGGAAAGCCATTATAGATCTTCACAATTATTTGTAATCGAAAATTGCGGGCATGTGGTGAACGTAGAGCAGCCTAATGCTTTCAATACAGCAGTTTTGTCTTTTATACATACAGCTAAGTAAATTAAGAAATAACCTAAATAAAAAATGCCTGCACCATATAGATGCAGGCAATTTTATAACTAACCAAAACCAAAATAATAAATAACCAGTTTATTACATTGCAAAGATCAGTATAATGTTTATGTGTTGCTGTTAAGGAACTGTTATTAGTTATTGCTGAAAAGTTAAGTTTTCAAATTTAATTTTAACATATTAATTTTCTTATTTTTTTATCGATTCTTAACTGCTTGATTTCTATTGCTGCTTTTTATCCTGAAGCGAAAATACTTTCTTTAAAATATTCGATGTTCTGGCATTGATGTCAGTTCTAATGTTTTTTTCTTCAACAGTGATCATTTTAAAAACACCATCGAGAGCTTTTTTAGTTACATAATCGGTAAGGTCAGGGTTTACTTTGGTTACAAACGGTATGGTATTGTATTGCTTTATAATTTTTGCCCAAATCACATCAGCACCAACTTTACCAATAGACTGCTGAACGACAGGATTGAATTTGGAATATAATGAAGTTGTAGTAGCCGACTGCAGATAAACAGTTGCAGCATTTTCATTTCCAAGCAAAATACCTTTAGCATCGGTTATGGTCATGTTTTTGATAGCTGATACAAATATTGGCGTTGCTTCTTTTACGGCATCTTCGGCAGCTCTGTTCATGGACAGAATTCCTTCATCGGCCAATTTTGACATACCCATTTTTCGCAAAGTTTTGTCCAGTTTTGCTAATTCTTCCGGCATTAGAATTTTTACCGCTTCATTTTTATAAAAACCATCCATTGCAGTTAGTTTGGAAACTTGTTCAGTAACTCCTTTGTTCAGCGCTTCTTTTAATCCAGCGGCAATATCTAAACCGCTGTTCGAGTTTGTAACAGCATTTACTTTATCTGTCGCTTTTTTTAAAATGTCTTTGAATTGTGCGTTGCTGATTGCTGGTAGGATCAAGAGTAGGAGTAGGGCTTTTTTCATTTTTGTTTTAATTTAGCTGTCAGTTGATATAGAGACAGCTGTTAGCTTTGAAATATTAATTATTGAGTGCAGTTTTCCTGCCGAAAATTATTTGTAAAAAGGATTAAGAAAATACGACCGTTTTATTATTGTACACCATCGTTTTTCTTTCGGCATGTAATTTTATGGCTCTAGCGAGTACGATACGTTCCAAGTCGCGTCCTTTCATGATAAAATCTTCTATGGAATGGCTGTGGGAAACTCTCGAAATGTCTTGCTCGATAATTGGTCCTTCGTCTAACTCTTCGGTAACATAATGGCTTGTGGCACCTATAATTTTTACGCCGCGCTTGAAAGCTGAGTGATACGGTTTTGCTCCTGGGAATGCCGGCAGGAAAGAGTGATGGATGTTGATGATTCTGTTTTTGTAAAGGGATATTAAATTTGGAGTGATAATCTGCATATAGCGGGCCAAAACTATAAAATCAATATCAAACTTTTTTAATAATTCAATCTGGGCTTTTTCACCCTCCTCTTTGCTGTCTTTTGTAAAAGGGACATGATAAAAAGGAATGTCAAAACGCTCGGCAACTGGTTTTAAATCTTCGTGATTGCTTATGATTAAAGGAATTTCAAGAGGCAGTTCACCAGCGCAGTAACGTCCTAAAATGTCATACAGACAGTGATCGTATTTTGATATAAACAGCGCCATTTTTGGTTTTTGATCCTGAGGATACATCGCCCAGGTCATATTGAAAGGAGTGGCAAGATTGTCTTGAAAGTGACTTTTAATAGATTCAATATTCCAATTGAGTTTACTAAATTCACATTCCAATCGCATAAAAAACACATTTTCATCGGCGTCAACATGTTGGTCTAAGTAAATAATATTTCCATCAATCGAAGCTATATAATTTGTTACTGAGGCAACAATCGCTTTTTTATCTTCACAATGGATAAGTATGGTAATTCTTTGCATTTGTTTTAAATTTTCTAAAATAATTAGGAGCAATTCCTATGGATTTTTGAATAATGATTAACGATTTCTGATATTAGATTTTGTGCTGTTAAACTTAAATATTTTTGGTTTTACGAGTTTTAAAACTTCAAAAATCAAATATTGTTAATCAAAAATCTTAAATCATTTTTATCGGGGCTAGACCTCGAAAATACCAATTTTTTATCAAAACAGCCTTGTTTTCTTAGGAAAAAACATTGTTGTCATATTTTATGTTTTATATTGTTTTTAATGATTTTTATTTTAAAATTTATGTAAATTGCACTATTAAATTATCATATTCATAAAATGGAATTAATTAAGCCGTACGTACCCGTAAATAAAGTCCGAATCGTAACTGCCGCATCTCTCTTTGATGGTCACGATGCAGCAATTAATATAATGAGAAGGATTATTCAGTCCACAGGAGTTGAAGTAATTCATCTGGGTCATGACAGAAGTGTTGAGGAAGTGGTAAACACCGCGATTCAGGAAGATGCTAATGCCATTGCCATGACTTCCTATCAGGGAGGACACAACGAATATTTTAAATACATGTATGATTTGCTTCAAGAAAAAGGAGCAGGTCATATCAAGATTTTTGGAGGAGGAGGAGGCGTAATCCTGCCATCGGAAATAGCCGAATTGCAAGCCTACGGAATCACCAGAATTTATGCTCCAGATGATGGCCGTGCGATGGGACTGCAGGGAATGATCAATGATTTAGTTGAACGTTCTGATTTCAGCCCCCCAGCCCCCGAAGGGGGAGTTTCTGAGATTGCAAATAATTTACTAAGTAAAGATGTAAACACCATTGCGCGATTAATTTCATTGGCAGAAAACAATCCACAAGATTTTCATAAAGTATTCACGCCATTATCTGCAACTCCCCCTTCGGGGGCGGGGGGGCTCCTGTTCTTGGAATCACAGGAACTGGCGGTGCAGGAAAATCATCATTGGTAGACGAATTGGTGCGTCGTTTTTTAATCGATTTTCCAGAGAAAACTATTGGGTTAGTTTCTGTAGATCCTTCTAAAAGAAAAACTGGAGGTGCATTACTAGGAGACAGAATTCGTATGAATGCGATAAATAATCCTAGAGTGTATATGCGTTCATTGGCAACACGCCAATCTAATTTGGCCTTGTCAAAATATGTAGCCGAAGCTATAGAAGTTTTGAAAGCGGCGAAATATGATATTATAATTCTAGAAACTTCGGGTATCGGGCAATCTGATACGGAAATTATGGATCATTCCGATGTTTCTTTATATGTAATGACACCAGAATTTGGTGCAGCAACCCAATTGGAAAAAATAGACATGCTCGATTTTGCCGATTTAGTTGCCTTGAATAAATTCGACAAACGTGGGGCTTTGGATGCCATTCGCGATGTGAAAAAACAATACCAGCGCAATCATAATCTTTGGGATGTAAATCCAGACCAAATGCCGGTTTATGGAACTATTGCTTCCCAATTCAATGATCCGGGGATGAATACGCTGTATAAATCCATCATGGATAAAATAGTGGAGAAAACCGATTCTGATTTGAAATCAACTTTTGAAATTACCCGTGAAATGAGCGAGAAAATCTATGTGATTCCGCCTCATAGAACGCGTTACTTATCTGAAATTGCAGAAAATAACAGAAAATACGACACCACAGCTTTGAACCAAGAACAAGTAGCTCAAAAATTATACGGGATTTTTAAAACATTGGAAAGTGTTTCCGGAAAAGTTCCCGTGATTAACAAAGCTGGAATTGATGAAGTTTCGGTATTGCCAAGCGCTTTAGAATCTGAAAAACCAAGTGGTGCTGATAATAAAATCTTTTTAAATCTTTTGCTAAATCAATTTGATAAAGTAAAAATGGATTTGGATCCCTACAATTGGGAAATGATTTTGAATTGGGATGAAAAAGTAAGCCAATATAAAAATCCAGTATATACGTTTAAAGTTCGAGACAAAGAAATAAAAATGGCAACGCATACAGAGTCGCTGTCGCATTCTCAAATTCCAAAAGTATCGATGCCTAAGTACAAAGCTTGGGGAGATATTTTGCGCTGGTGTTTACAGGAAAATGTTCCTGGAGAATTTCCTTTTGCTTCTGGTTTGTATCCTTTTAAGCGTGATGGAGAAGATCCGTCCCGTATGTTTGCTGGCGAAGGCGGACCCGAAAGAACGAACAAACGTTTTCATTATGTAAGTGCAGGATTGCCTGCCAAGAGACTTTCTACTGCTTTTGACAGTGTAACTTTGTATGGAAATGATCCGCACATTCGCCCCGATATTTATGGTAAAATTGGAAATGCTGGGGTTTCAATCTGCTGTTTGGATGATGCTAAAAAACTATATTCAGGATTCGATTTAGTTCATGCAATGACATCTGTGAGTATGACCATTAATGGCCCTGCACCTATGCTGCTTGGATTCTTTATGAATGCGGCTATCGATCAGCAGTGTGAACATTATATTCAAGAAAATAACCTTGAAGATGAGGTTACTGATATAATCAACAAAATTTACAAAGAAAAAGGAGTAGAACGCCCGCATTATCAGGGCGATCTGCCTGAAGGAAATAATGGTTTAGGATTGTTTCTTTTAGGAGTTACGGGAGATCAGGTATTGCCTTTGGATGTATATGATAAAATAAAAGCCAAAACACTCAAAAAAGTCAGAGGAACAGTTCAAGCCGATATTCTAAAAGAAGACCAAGCACAAAACACTTGTATTTTCTCAACTGAATTTGCATTGCGCTTGATGGGAGACGTTCAGGAATATTTTATTGCTCAAAATGTCAGAAACTTTTATTCGGTATCAATTTCTGGTTATCATATTGCCGAGGCTGGAGCTAATCCAATCACGCAATTAGCTTTCACGCTTTCAAACGGTTTCACTTATGTAGAATATTATTTGAGCCGTGGAATGGATATCAACGATTTTGGACCTAATTTATCATTCTTTTTCTCAAATGGTGTCGATCCGGAATATGCTGTAATAGGCCGTGTAGCTAGAAAAATTTGGGCGAAAGCCATGAAAAATAAATACGGCGCCAATGAAAGAGCCCAGATGCTGAAATACCATATTCAAACTTCGGGACGTTCATTGCACGCTCAGGAAATAGATTTCAATGATATTCGTACAACGCTGCAGGCTTTATATGCAATATATGACAACTGTAATTCATTGCATACCAATGCTTATGACGAAGCGATTACGACACCAACAGAGGAATCGGTGCGTAGAGCAATGGCAATTCAGTTGATTATCAATAAAGAGTTAGGTCTTGCCAAAAATGAAAATCCTATTCAGGGTTCATTCATAATTGAAGAATTGACCGACTTAGTTGAAGATGCCGTTTTACAGGAATTTGATCGAATTACCGAACGAGGAGGAGTGCTTGGCGCAATGGAAACCATGTATCAGCGTTCAAAAATCCAGGAGGAAAGTCTGTATTATGAAACATTGAAACATACTGGTGAATTCCCGATTGTGGGCGTAAATACGTTCTTGAGTTCCAAAGGCTCTCCAACAGTAATTCCTGCAGAAGTAATTCGTGCAACTGAAGAAGAAAAACAATACCAAATTACAATGCTGGATAATCTGCATCAATGTCATGCCGATTTGGTAAAAGAACATTTAGGCACACTTCAGGAGGCTGCAATTAAAGGAGATAATTTATTTGAACACTTGATGGAGGCTACAAAAGTTTGCTCTTTAGGTCAAATAACTGAAGCTTTGTTTGAAGTAGGAGGACAGTATAGAAGAAATATGTAGATGTTATTAATTCTTCTGCAACAAATTAAAACCAAAAAAACAGCTCCATTTTGGAGCTGTTTTTGTTTTTTGAATCAGTAAGACTAAAAATGAACTGCTTAGTTAGCAACGATATTTTGGTCTTCAATTGATTTTCTTGATAAAGTTGATACTTCTTTTGTAACAACAATTTCATGAGTTACTTTTTTAGAGTTAGTTATCACTTCTAAAAAGTATGTTCCTTCTGGAAATTCTTCTAAGCTGTATGTTTTCAAAATACCGTTTTTTCCAGTAACTGTTTCAGAATAGATAATGTTATGAAATCTGTCTGTAATAGTCACATTCGCTCTTTGAAGCTGATTTATAGCAAAGCTGATTTCTTTTCCGTTGCCTTTTTTTACGTTTAGTAAAATATCACCGTTGATTGCATAAGTACTCATTGTTGTCATTGCAACTAGTACTGCTAAACTAAGTTTTAAGATTGTTTTCATAGTTGTATTGTTTTTAAAATTTATTGGTTTAAATTTCTATTACAAATGTAGCAGGATAATCGATTGCACAACACAACAGGATTTTCTGATTTGTATGTTATTTTAACTTTACGAAAACGTTGTATGTTAATTTTAGACAATATAGAACTGTTTTTTGGTAAATTTGAGTACTTTTTAAAAATTGCAGCTCATGAAAAAAATAAGCCCGGCATTAGAAATTATTACCCCTACTTTTGGCAGTTCGTTTACTTTCGCAAAATATGTTGAGAATGAGAATTGCAAAGCGGATCTCTGGCACTATCATCCCGAAATGGAACTTGTTTTTGTAAACGGAGGTTCCGGAAAGAGACAGATAGGAAGTCATATTTCATATTATTCAGATGGTGATTTGGTACTAATAGGCAGTAATTTGCCCCATTGTGGATTTACAAACGAACAAACGGGTAATAAAAATGAAATTGTTATCCAATTGCCTGCTGATTTTCTAGGAAGCGATTTTTTGAAAGTTCCGGAACTAAAAAACATTCAACAGCTTTTTAAGAGAGCAAAGGCAGGAATTGCATTTGGTAAAGAAACCATAAAAAGGATTGCACCTATTATTGATGAGATGGGAAATCGGTCTTATTTTGATCGATTATTAAGAATGATTCGGATTTTGAATGACCTAGGGCTAAGTGATGAATATACTATTTTGAATGCCGAAGGGTTTGCATTGGAAATGCAGGTTCAGGACAATGACCGAATTAATATTGTTTTCAACTATGTGAAAGATCATTTTCAGGAGCCCATTCAGCTCGATACGGTTTCCAATATGGTAAGCATGACAACTCCATCATTCTGCAGGTATTTCAAAAAGATTACCAATAAAACATTTACCAATTTTGTAAATGACTATCGTTTGGTTCATGCATCAAAACTCCTATCTGAAAACACCAAGAGCATTACAGAAATCAGTTATGAAAGCGGATTTAATAATTTTAGCCACTTTAATAAATCCTTCAAAGCTTTTACTGGGAAAAGTGCTTCTCAATACAGGCAGGAATTAAAGTCTTTTATGGAGTGATTTTATTTTTTGCCCAAAGGGAGCAAGTTTCATATTTATTATCATGTTGTTAAGTATTCTGTTTTTATTTTTGGAAATTGTATATTTACAATTCACCAGTATAAAATTATAATATGAAAAAGTTACTTATAGTGTGTATTGCGTTTTTATTTGGCAATACCATTTTATCTTTTGCATCAACAGTCGATACTTTGCAGATTCCTAGTGTGGTAATGAATAAAACCTATAAGGCTGCAGTAGTATTGCCAAATTCGTATGCCAAAGGAAAAGCTGTTTATCCTGTACTGTATCTTTTGCATGGAGCTTACGGACATTTCTCGGATTGGTTATCCAGCACACCCAATAAGACTACAGTCAAAAATTTAGCCGACCAGTATAATATTATAATTGTAATGCCGGAAGGGGAAACATTCAGTTTTTATCTTGACAGTCCTGTGAATAAAGAGAGTCAGTTCGAAACCTATATCACCCAGGAAGTAATCCAAAAGATTGACAAGACCTATCGAACTGTTAATGACAAAAAAGGACGTGTCATAGCAGGACTTTCTATGGGAGGTCATGGCGCTTTGTCGCTTTCGGCAAAACATCCCGAATTATTTTGCGCTGCAGGAAGCATGAGCGGCGCTGTGGACATGGGAATAATGTTAGGTCGGGAACCAAATGACCAGGTTATAAAATTAATGCAGCCTGTTTTTGGCGATCAAAGCACGAATCAAGATTTATATACACAAAATGCAGTGCTTGGTATGGTTGATAAAATTAAAGCCAATAAACTGGCGCTGACTATCGATTGTGGTGTTGATGATTTTCTTATAGAGCCTAATAGAGAACTGCATAGGAGGTTAGTGTACAGTAAAGTTCCTCATGATTACACGGAGCGTCCGGGAGCTCATACTTGGGAATATTGGGAAAATGCATTGCCGTATCAGGTATTGTTTTTTAGTAAAGTTTTTAAAAGTAATGGTGTGTTGATTAATTAAATATGTCCCCAACCTAACTTTATTGATCGATGCATAATTTCTAAGCTTTTTTTGAGTTATTGTTAATGCATGTATAATTGATTTTTTTGAATGAAATTTCAACAAATAGTTTTTTTTGGCTTGATTTTTGAAATACCTTTAACGAACTTTAAATATAAATAAGATGAAAAAAATAATTACACTTTTGGCGATTATAGGAATGTTTGGATTTCAGGGATGTACTGGACCAGAAGGACCTCCGGGACAAGATGGATATAATGGTGTTGGAACTGTCTATCAAAATACATCCAATAATTATTATAATTTTATAGGTCCTAATTATAGTGTTACTTTTAATTTTCCTCAACAATTAATAGATTCTGATGTTGTTTTGGTCTATCGTTTAAATGCTGTTGTAAATGGTGTGCCACTTTGGGAATTTTTACCAGAGACACATTATTTTGATGATGATGCAGGGATTAGAGATTTTACTTTTAACTATAATTTTACAAGAAATTACGTTAAGATCTTTCTTGAGGGTTATAATGTAAGTAATCCTGTTCCTGATGAATATCGATTGAATCAAATTTTTAGAATTGTTGTGTTACCAGCTGATTTTGCTTCTTCTGTTAATAAAACTAATTATTTAGATGTTGTGAATAAGTTGAATATTAAGGAAAGTCAAATACAAGAAATTAAATTATAATTTTGAAGGCATGAAAAAAAAGGAAATCGAGAGATTTCCTTTTTTTATACCTAATTTAATATTAATTTTTTATAAATGTTTTCTGAGCAATATTGATGCCATTATATTCAATTTTGATAATGTAAGTTCCTGTTATTAAATTTGAAACATTAATGCTTATTAAATTTGGATTTATAATGGAGAAATTATTTGAATTTACCACCATGCCCATAATATTAATAATACTTATTTTAGCTTGTGAAATATCTAAGGTGTTATCCTCAATATTGAGGATTGAAGTTGTTGGATTTGGATAGATTTTTGTGCTTTCTGGATTTGAGCTTCCAGTTAGAGAGACTTCATTACTGTAACTAGATAGTGATCCATTAATCCATTTATTATCGAAAACTGTATAGTTGATTTTAGTAATTCTTCTATAATTATAATTTGATTCAAGAGAGAAGCTAGCCTGACCTCTTCGTCCCCCACTATTCTCAACTACTTTTATAGAATTTGGTAAGTAATCTTTTGATACGGCTCCAGAAATATCTAACCAAGATGCTGTGCTTCGACCAATTGACTGACTTTGCCATTGATAGGAAATAGATGTTATTTGGAGATTTGTTCCTGTAATATTAGAATCTTGAATGATTGGAGTAGAGCCAATAATTGTTTGTGGACTGTCAAATTCAGTAAGGGATGTTATTTTTAAGGTTTGGTCACAGCAAATAGTATTGTTATTACGTAATCCTCTTATCAAAACTTTTATTGGTTCACTTGCATTAGTTATATTTTTATAGATTGCAATTCTTCTTATTAAATAATAAGTGTCTTCTGAATTTGATTTTTCAGAAGGATTTTCAAAATTTAATTCTGAAGAATTTTCATTAATTAGAGTATTCCACGTTCTAAAACCAGAGAGATTTGTATTTGTTTTAGTATATTCCCATTTGTAGCTCTCTACGTTTGCACCAGGGTCTCTAGGTTGGGGAGTATAAAAAGGGTTTTCTAAAATTTTTAAGTTTACCGTTGTTGATCTACTCCCATAAATATTCAATTTTTTCACATTTGATAATTCAATAAAGCCATTAGAATTTACTGGTTCATTGGTGTAAATTGTGTTATTTAGTATTGGTGTCGGTACAACAGTAATTGTTACAGTATTGCTTTTATTGGGTAAGTTAGTACTAGAGTTGTATCCTAAGCTTCTTGTAATTGTGATGTTTTTAAGTTCAGTTGTATAATCGAAATTTAAGGTTTTATTAATATGATCTATATCAAATTGTAGGCTACTGTTGATGCTGAATGAGCTGTTTATACCATAACCATAATTTTCATATGGATTTGCATATTGTGAACCAACTATTGGAGCTGGTTTGTCACCAAGTCTTACTGTTTGGTTACAGCATAAAGTATTTGCTATGTTTGCTGGGTTTGGCGCATCGGCAGGTATTCCACCTCCTCCAGTACTGCTTGATTGTCTTATAACAGAAATGGGGTCGCTTTTATATATTGTACCAGAATAAGTTTTATACTCTGCATAAATAATACCACCACTAGGATCGAAATTTGAAAATTCTAATGAAATGTTAAAACTTCTTTCTGCTGTTGTGCTTCCTAAAAAAAGTAGCCCTCCACCGTTGCCTCCCGTGGGTGTAATAGCAGGAGATGAGGCGCTTTTTTGATAATAAATATCAATAGAGCCAGGATTGCTATCACTTGGTGCAGTTTTTAATGCTACTTTAACGGATAATGTAACGGTTGAGCTATTAACAGAGCCCAAATTGATTGGTCCGGTACTTACATTTGCCCCATTTACCGTTGTCGGCGTTAGTGTAACTTTTTGTCCTACTGCTAATAAATTGGTAAGTAATAAAAGAATTAAATAAAGATAATTTTTTTTCATAATGTTTGCTTTTTTTTGATGAATTAATCAATAGTGTAAAAATAATAAAAATATTACAATATTTTTGTTTTGTACTAAAAATTATCTAATTTAACATAAGATTTTTATGTTAAATTCAAAGCCTATTATAATAAAAAAGGGAAATCATTTCGATTTCCCTTTTTTATTATGACTGTCCGAAAAGAGTAGCATGTATATTTTTTTGCCACTGATTACACTGATTCTCACAGATTTCATTACACTTTTTGAAAAAATCTGTGTAAATCTTTTTAATCTGTGGCTAATTTTATCTGTTTGGTATTAGTTACGGACAGTCATATTTTTTATTATATCAATTGACTAATTTATTCTTTCTCTTTTTTGCTGATTTGTAAGGAAACAATAACTCCAATAATAAGTGATAAAGCAATAAACCCAAGTGAAGCCCATTCTGGAACTTCTATAAAATCTTTAAGCAGCATTTTTAGTCCGACAAAAGTTAAAATAGCAATCAGGCTATATTCTAAATAGCTGAATTTTTCCAGCATGTGTGCTAAAAAGAAATACATTGAACGCAGTCCCAGGATTGCAAAAATATTGGAACTAAATACTAAAAATGGATCTGAGGTAATGGCTAAAATTGCTGGAACACTGTCCATAGCAAAAACAACATCCATTACTTCGATGACTATTAGTGCTACAAACAAAGGCGTGGCAAATATTTTGCTGTCTATTTTTAGAAAGAAATTTTCTTTTTCCGTGTGATTGGTAATTGGAATTATTTTTCCTAATAACTTGTAAATTAAGGAGTTTTTAGGTTTGAATTCTTCATCTTCTTTGGTAAATAACATTTTTACAGCAGTGAAAATCAGGAATGCTCCAAATAAATAGGTTGTCCAAGTGAATTTATTGATGATTATTACACCAAAATAAATCATTAAACCTCTAAAAACAATTGCACCCAATATCCCCCAAAATAGTACTCGATGCTGGTATTTTTTTGGTATTTTGAAAGAGGAAAAAATGATGGCAATGATAAATATATTATCCACGCTTAATGATAATTCAATTAAATACCCTGTAAGGTATTTTATTGAAGCAGTCATTGGTTTTAATCCGTCCGGGTTTTCGATGTAACTATTGCTGTACAGCCAATAAATCACTCCCGAAAAAAGGAAAGATATTGTTACAAATGCGGCAGTCCATTTACTGGCTTCTTTAGCACCTATAACGTGTGGTTTTTTGTTGAATATGCCTAAATCCAGCGCAAGAAATAGTACAATAGCGGATAAAAATACAATCCAGACAATCATAAGGTGATAGTTTATATTTAGGCAAAGATACTTTTTTGGATTGTACAAGCTAAATATTAGTAGGAATAAAAGTGATATAAAAAAAGTGCCTTCGGTTAGAAAGGCACTTTTTGGTTTATTTTGGTTTTGACTACAAAGCTGATTTAACAGTTTTGATAATTCTTGCAGCAATTTTGTATGGATCACCATTAGAAGCTGGTCTTCTGTCTTCTAAATATCCTTTCCAACCATGTTGAACGGTATATAATGGAATTCTAATTGAAGCTCCTCTGTCGGATACTCCATAAGAGAAATCATGGATAGAAGCAGTTTCGTGTTTTCCTGTCAAACGTTGTTCGTTATAAGCTCCGTAAACCGCGATATGTTCTTCAACTACTGGACGGAAAGCTTCACATATTTTGTCATAAATTGCTTTGTCTCCACAAGTTCTTAAAACTTCGTTAGAGAAGTTAGCATGCATTCCAGAACCATTCCAGTCAGTATCTCCTAGTGGTTTAGGGTGGTATTCAATATAGTAACCGTATTTTTCAGTCAAACGATCTAATAAGTATCTAGCAACCCAGATTTCGTCACCCGCTTTTTTAGCTCCTTTTGCAAACAATTGGAATTCCCATTGTCCACAAGCAACTTCTTGATTGATTCCTTCAAAATTAAGTCCAGCAGCAATACATAAATCGGCATGCTCTTCAACTAATTTTCTTCCGTGTGTGTTTTTTCCACCTACAGAACAGTAGTACATTCCTTGTGGAGCAGGGTAACCACCAATAGGGAATCCTAAAGGCAATAAAGTTTTAGTATCCATGATGAAATATTCTTGTTCGAAACCAAACCAGAAATCACCATCATCATCAATAGTTGCTCTACCATTTGATGGGTGAGCTGTACCATCAGCAAACATAACTTCAGTCATTACTAGGTAACCGTTGATACGAGTTGGATCTGGGTAGATAGCAACAGGTACTAATAAACAGTCAGATGAACCGCCTTCAGCTTGTCTAGTTGATGAACCGTCAAATGACCAGTTTCCGATTTCTGCTAAAGTTCCTTGGAAGTTTTCGTGTTCTTCAACTTTAGTTTTACTTCTTAAATTTTGTGTTGGCTCGTATCCGTCTAACCAAAGGTATTCTAATTTAATTTTAGCCATAATAATATAATTTATTTTTTTTTGTTTTTTCTGATGCAAATATAAAATAAATTGCTCATGTCATAAAATTGGGGGGTGGTTTTTATATAGGTGTTTTTAATTTTTGATATTACTGCATTTTAGGAGGGGTATAATTGGAAAATTGTAATTTTAGAGGGGTATAATGATTAAATTCGTAATGTCTGTTTTTTTGACATTAAATTTTAATTAAGAATTTTATTACTCTAATTTGAAATTTAAGCTGTTGTAACAATTTTTTTGTATTATATCTGATCAAATTTAGGTTTCAATTTATTAGCTAATGCTGTAATTATTTGTTGAGCAGAATAATTTATATTTGTATATGTTTTTAATTCAAATGGATATTAATTTTTAAGATATAGGATATGTCATCAATTCGTTTTCAGGCTTTAAGAGAAGCTTCAAATAGAAAGTTAATAGATTTTCAGGAATCTGGAAGAAAATCGGAACTTTTTGGGTCAAATGTATTTAATGATAAAGCAATGAAGCAATATTTGACTTCGGATGCTTTTAAAGCAGTGCAAGGTGCGGTTCAATATGGAACTAAAATAGATAGAAAGCTGGCTGATTATATTGCTATGGGGATGAAGGAATGGGCTTTGGCCAAAGGAGTTACACATTATACTCACTGGTTTCAGCCTCTTACAGGAACTACCGCAGAGAAGCATGATGCTTTTTTTGAAACTTCGTATGACGGAAGCGATCCATTAGAAAAATTTGGCGGTGCCCAATTGGTACAGCAAGAGCCAGATGCATCCAGTTTTCCAAATGGCGGTATCCGAAATACATTTGAGGCACGAGGATATACTGCCTGGGATCCTACATCGCCTGCTTTTATATTTGGTACCACTTTATGTATTCCAACTATTTTTATTTCGTATACAGGCGAAGCTTTAGATAATAAAATCCCATTATTAAGAGCTTTATCGGCTATGGATGAAGCGGCTACTGAGATTTGTAAATATTTTGACAAAAATGTAAAGAAAGTAACAGCAACATTAGGCTGGGAACAAGAATATTTTTTGATTGACAAATCATTGGCTAATTCCCGTCCCGATCTTATCATGACTGGAAGGACTTTATTAGGACATACTTCTGCCAAAGGACAGCAGTTGGATGATCACTATTTTGGTTCTATTCCTACTCGTGCTTTAACGTATATGAGGGATTTGGAACAGGAATGCATGCTGCTTGGAATACCTGTAAAAACACGTCATAACGAAGTGGCTCCCAACCAATTTGAATTTGCTCCTATTTTTGAAGAAGCAAATCTGGCGGTAGATCACAACTGTTTATTGATGGATGTTATGCAAAAAGTAGCAGAACGCCATGATTTGAAAGTATTGCTTCATGAAAAACCATTTAAAGGTGTCAATGGATCAGGAAAACATAATAACTGGTCATTGTCTACTGATACTGGAGTAAACTTGTTGAGTCCAAGTAAAACCCCTATGACTAATCTGCAGTTTTTGACATTCTTTATCAATACAATCAAAGCAGTAAATGATTATGAAGCTTTATTGAGAGCGTCTATCGCTACTGCCAGCAATGATCATAGATTAGGTGCCAATGAAGCGCCTCCGGCAATTATCTCAGTCTTTATTGGAGAACAGCTGACCAAAGTTTTAGCTGAATTAGAAGGCGTGTCTACGGGGAAATTATCTCCAGAAGAAAAAACAGATTTAAAGCTGAATGTTGTGGGCAAAATCCCAGATGTTCTTTTGGATAATACGGATAGAAACAGAACTTCTCCATTTGCTTTTACAGGTAATAAATTTGAATTTAGAGCTGTAGGTTCGTCTGCAAACTGTTCCAATGCAATGACAACATTAAATACTATTGTTGCTAAACAGCTTAAAGATTTTAAAATAGCAGTAGATGTTTTGATAGAATCTAAAGACATGAAGAAAGATGATGCTATTTTTAATGTATTGAGAGAATATATCAAACAGTCTAAAAAAATACTTTTTGAAGGAGATGGTTATAGTGAAGCTTGGCAAAAAGAGGCAGCAAAAAGAGGATTGAGCAATTTTAAAACTACTCCCGATGCTTTGAAAGCAAGAGCTTCTAAACAAGCTGTTGATTTATTTGGAGAAATGGGGATTATGAATCAAGTTGAACTGCATGCCCGTTATGAAATTGAATTGGAAGAATACACCAAAAAAATACAGATTGAAGGCAGGGTATTAGGAGATATTTCTAAAAATCACGTAATTCCTACTGCCATTAGATATCAAAATACTCTGATAGAAAATGTGAAAGGCTTGAAAGATATTTTTGGTTCTGAATTTGAGTCAATCGCAAAGGAACAAATTATTTTGATCAAAGAGATTTCTGGACATATCGAAGGAATTAATTCTAAAGTAGAAGAGATGACCGAAGAAAGAAAGAAAGCAAACACTTTGACAGATGCACAAGCAATGGCTGAAATGTATTGCAACAATGTAAAGCCTTATTTTGAAATTATTAGAAATCACTGTGATAAACTGGAGTTATTAGTTGATAATGAATTATGGACTTTGACTAAATACCGAGAATTACTTTTAACTAAGTAGTTTTTGTTGTTTATAAAATTAAAAGGCTTTTTTAGGAAAGCCTTTTTTGTTTTTTGTTGTGTTTGAAATATTTTTTTAAATGATGCTTTTTTATTTGAAAGTAAAAAAAATATTTAAGGCACAAAAAAGCACCCGTTTTTGGCGGATGCTTTTTAGAATAAAATTGGTTAAATTATCTGGAAGAAATTACTTTTTGAGTACTGCTTCCTCTGTTGGTAGTTACTTTGACTATATAAACTTCCTCTTGACCTGTATACGGAATGTTTAGTAGAACTGATGTGCTCAAGTAACCATTAGTGTCGTAGTTTTGTGCTACCACAACGCCTGATATGTTGAATACCTCAATTTTTACATCGGTAACAAAATCAAAATTATAGCTTACTGTGATCTGGTCTCTGAAAGGAACCGGAGATGCTGTAAAAGTAGTAGTGTCACTTACTCTGGCAGTTTGTGTTGTGCTAGAACTGATAAAGGTATCAATTGGAGCCGCACAAACTAGCGGTTCAATACCGTAACCTACAAATATTCTACATCCATCAAAAGCATTGTTGATTAAATCAACAGCACTTGCAATTTGACTCAATGTCAAGCCATTTGTGCTTCCGCCACCCAAAGCTTGATTTGCCAAAGCAAACAATCCTTGCACTGTTTTAGGTGAAATTGCATTTATGACATTTGTTGGAATTGAATAATATTTATACTCGTTGATTACTGGTGTGAATCCTCCAGGTGAGCATGATCTGGCTTTAGGAATGTCAGAACCACATCCTCCTTGGGCTTCAGCAACGGCAAAAGTTCCTGTTTTCAATTCTAAATCACCAAGTGGACTGTTGATGCCTATGTTAAGACCTAAAGCAATGGTTTGTGCCAATAATGAATTATTGATTCTTCCATTTTTCAAGTAACTAGGAGGTAATGAATTTATTTCATAATTGAATGGTGCCAATACTTTACTGCCACCTCCTCCAGGCATTACGGATATAAGAGCATTTATATCTGTAGAATTATTCATAATGTAAACAGAATGTCCAGGCAAACCAATAGTCATCGTACCGCCATAAGAAGCTAAGGCTTTTGTAATTAGTCCTATTGTTGTGTATTGTTGTCCTCCTGCACATGACATACCTCCAAGGTTACCGTAATATCCTTGAGTATAGGTACATAGGGCTTTAGAACAAACAGTTGGAGTTACTGTTAAACAATTACTGTTAGCAGAACAGGCAACACCGTTGAGCGTTGAAGTAGCCACTCTTCGGTAATAAGTAGGTACGGATACTGCTGGCGCATCATAAGTTGCAGATGTCGCATCTTGGATATTTGCCCAAGTTCCATCACAGCCATTAGTACTCCATTGCCATTGATAAGAGATTACTCCAGCTCCTGTAGAGCTTCCCGGTGTAGTGCTGGTAAAGGCTGCAGCATCAAATGGTGCACAACCAGTTTGTTCTCCAGCAATTGCTCCTGGACTTATAGCATTTGGAGTCACTGTCAAACAGTTGCTGTTTGCAGAACAGGCAACGCCATTGAGAGTTGAAGTTGCTACTCTTCGGAAATTGGTAATCACAGCTACTGCACCTGCATCATAAGTTTCAGATGTCGCGCCTTGGATATTTGCCCAAGTGCCGTCACAGCCAGTTGTGCTCCATTGCCATTGATAAGAGATTACTCCTCCATTTGCAGTGCTTCCTGGTGTGGTATTGGTAAATGCTGCAGGATCAAAAGGAGTACAGAGAGTTTGGTCACCAGCGATTGCTCCCGGAGCAATATCGTTTGGAGTTACTACCAAAACATTACTGTTTCCTGCACAATTCACATCAGAAGAAGCGACTCTTCGGAACCAAGTTTTAACGGCTACCGCAGGCGCATCATAAGTTTCTGATGTTGCACCATTAATGTTCGCAAAACCTGTTGCCCCGCTTACAATGCTGCTTTGCCATTGGTATGTAATTGTACCATGGTCAGAACCAGGTGTAACACTGGTAAATGCTGCAGGATTGAAAGGAGAACAAAGAGTTTGGCTTCCGGCAATTTCACCCGGAACTATTCCAGTTGGAGTCACTGTCAAACAATTGCTGTTTGCAGAACAGGCAACACCGTTGAGTGTTGAAGTAGCGACTCTGCGGAAATTAGTTATGGCAGTTACCGATGGCGCATCATAAGTTGCAGATGTAGCTCCTTGGATATTTGCCCAAGTGCCGTCACAGCCTGTTGTACTAATTTGCCATTGGTAAGAGATTACTCCTGCTCCTGTAGAGCTTCCCGGTGTAGTGCTGGTAAATGCCGCCGCATCAAATGGTGAACATCCGATTTGGTCTCCAGCAATTGCTCCCGGACTTATAGCATTTGGAGTCACTGTCAAACAATTGCTGTTTGCAGAACAGGCAACGCCATTGAGCGTTGAAGTTGCTACTCTTCGGAAATTGGTAATCACGGATACTGCACCCGCATCATAAGTTGCAGATGTCGCGCCTTGGATATTTGCCCAAGTGCCGTCACAACCTGTTGTGCTCATTTGCCATTGGTAAGAGATTACTCCTCCGTTTACAGTGCTTCCCGGTGTAGTATTGGTAAATGCTGCAGGATCAAAAGGAGTACAGAGAGTTTGGTCACCAGCGATTGCTCCCGGAGCAATGTCATTTGGAGTTACTACCAAAACATTACTGTTTCCTGCACAATTCACATCAGAAGAAGCAACTCTTCGGAACCAAGTTTTAACTGCTACTGCAGGCGCATCATAAGTTTCTGATGTTGCACCATTAATGTTTGCAAAACCTGTAGCTCCGCTTACAATGCTGCTTTGCCATTGGTAGGTAATTGTACCATGGTCAGAACCAGGTGTAACACTGGTAAATGCCGCAGGATCAAAAGGAGAACAAAGAGTTTGGCTTCCTGCAATTTCACCCGGAACTATTCCGGTTGGAGTCACTGTCAAACAATTGCTGTTTGCAGAACAGGCAACACCGTTGAGCGTTGAAGTAGCGACTCTTCGGAAATTAGTTGTAACAGATACCGATGGCGCATCATAAGTGGCAGATGTTGCTCCTTGGATATTTGCCCAAGTGCCGTCACAGCCATTGGTACTCCATTGCCATTGGTAAGAGATTACTCCTGCTCCTGTAGAGCTTCCTGGTGTAGTGCTGGTAAATGCTGCCGCATCAAATGGGGAACATCCGATTTGGTCTCCAGCGATTGCTCCTGGACTTATAGCATTTGGAGTTACTGTCAAACAGTTGCTGTTTGCAGAACAGGCAACGCCATTGAGCGTTGAAGTTGCTACTCTTCGGAAATTGGTAATCATAGCTACTGCACCCGCATCATAAGTTGCAGATGTTGCACCTTGGATATTTGCCCAAGTACCGTCACATCCAGTTGTGCTCCATTGCCATTGATAAGAGATTACGCCTCCGTTTGCAGTGCTTCCCGGTGTAGTATTGGTAAATGCTGCAGGGTCAAAAGGAGTACAGAGAGTTTGGTCACCAGCGATTGCTCCCGGAGCAATATCGTTTGGCGTTACTGCCAAAACATTACTGTTTCCAGAACAGCCCACATCAGAAGAAGCGACTCTTCGGAACCAAGTTTTAACGGCCACGGCAGGTGCATCATAAGTTGGTGATGTCGCACCAAGTATGTTAGTGAAAGTTGTTCCATTAGTACTGCTTTGCCATTGGTAAGTAATTGTACCATGGTCAGAACCAGGTGTAACACTGGTAAATGCTGCAGGATCAAAAGGAGAACAAAGAGTTTGGCTTCCGGCAATTTCACCCGGAACTATTCCGGTTGGAGTCACTGTCAAACAATTACTGTTTGCAGAACAGGCAACACCGTTGAGCGTTGAAGTAGCGACTCTTCGGAAATTAGTTATGGCAGTTACCGATGGCGCATCATAAGTTGCAGATGTCGCTCCTTGGATATTTGCCCAAGTGCCGTCACAGCCTGTTGTGCTAATTTGCCATTGGTAAGAGATTACTCCAGCTCCTGTAGAGCTTCCCGGTGTAGTGCTGGTAAATGCAGCCGCATCAAATGGTGAACATCCGATTTGGTCTCCAGCAATTGCTCCAGGAGTTATAGGGTTTGGAGTTACTATCAAACAGTTGCTGTTTGCAGAACAAGTAACGCCATTGAGTGTTGCAGTTGCTACTCTTCGGAAATTAGTTATCACAGCTACTGCACCCGCATCATAAGTTGCAGATGTGGCTCCTTGGATGTTTGCCCAAGTGCCATCACAGCCTGTTGTGCTAATTTGCCATTGATAAGTAATCTCGCCTCCTGCGCTACCGCTTCCCGGTGTAGTATTGGTAAATGCTGCAGGGTCAAATGGAGTACAGAGTGTTTGATTTCCAGCTATTACGCCTGGATTTACAGTATTTACAGTTGCTGTAACTTGAGTTCTCGGGCCTTCGCAACCTGAAGCACTGGTACAGCTTACCCAATAACTGGTAGTTGCAGAAATGGTTGGGCTATAGGTGAGTCCCTCATTTACTTTTGTGCCAGCTGTAGCTGCATCATACCATTTTAGTGTTCCTCCAGGACAGCCACTGGCTGAAAGATTTACTTGCACTGGGCCTGGACCGCAAACTGTTGCGCCAGTTGTAGTTGGTGGGCTTGGTCTGAAATCCAAATTCAATTGAATAGGTGCTCCAGGGAAATCTTTTAATTCAGATTGAGATGAGCTTCCAGAGGATCTGGTTCGAATAAACAGCGTGCTGATTGAAGTACACGGATTATTTAAGTATGTCAATACCTGAGTAAGATTTATGGCTCCTTCAGCCCATTGATTTGGTGCATATACACCAGGATTAACTCCAAAAGCATCAAATGGAACTGTAGTGGTTACATTATTATTGGTACAAAAAATTAATCCAGGAAAAACTGTGTTGGGAATAACAACATATTCGTAAGCTGAACCAACTAGTTTCCATTGTCGAATTACAACATTTGCATCACCACCACCTTGGGTAAACTCAATGGTAATCAATATGTCGCCAGGGGTACGGCCACCAGTTGCATCAGGCGCTGCGGTATGAAATACACCGCTGCCTCCAGTGATTGGAGCTACACCTGTAAAGGGATCAGGAGGGCCATAAGTAGCGCCTGTCATAGTTAAGGGAGCTTGCAGAAATTCAAAATCGATGTAACTGCTACCATTGGTTACCTGACGGTCACCTGCAAACATACACCATAAATCAGTTGCTGATCCCGAAACTCCTCCAGGGGGTGAAGGACTGATAAAGTTACCAGTTGCATTTGTTACACCGCCTTTTATAGCTGGATCACCATAACTAAAATGAGCCCCGCAATTTTGGATTTCATTTTTGTTTGGAGATGATCCAGGACCCCATGTATAGGTGTTAGGATTGTCGTTTATTTTATTGGAAAGCGTGAATATCGTAAGATCATCTGTATAACGATCTTTTATTTGATAGGTCACGGGAATACTCTGAGGAGTAGGAGGGTCTGTAACAGGATTTGGTTTGTATACGACATTACCTGTAACAGGATCAATCAATCCATGATTGATGTTGTGCATATTAGTTGGATTATTGGGATCATAAGCTGGACTGCCAGGATTATATCGATCGTCAAACAAATCACCAACTTTTTCAAAATTAGTTCCTATGGGCTGATGAGCCCAAAAATCTCCATCAATTGCATCTCCTGCAGCAGGTGATACGACTGGGATAATTCCTTTAATGTTTTGTGCATGTACAGCAGTGTAACTGTTCATGAGAATTACTAAAAAAACTATAGGCAGGGAAAGGCTTTGACGCCAATGGATAGGCCATAGTTTTAATGGCTGATTTAAAGGAATTGTGAAGCTAAATTTTGAAATGCCTGTTTTGAGGAAACAGGAAAAAGAAATGCAAAATTTTTGCATGCTTTTTATCGTAAAAAAAATAATTTTTTTCATATCAATACGGTTTTAGACCATAGTATCAATAAGAAAAGACTCAGTAGAAATAGGGTTTGCGGGAAACCAATGAATGTTGTTTCATAGTGAAGATTTTTGGTTAGGAAAATGTAAAAGAAACGGACCTGTCAGGCAGTAACTTTTAATTAGGGAAATAAATACGGCTTCATATATGAAGTGTACAGTCGGGCAGTCAAAAGACATCTTATTGCGGGGAACAATAATTAGATTCTTTTACTAGAAAAATAAGTTTAAAAAAGGGAACTTTTAATTCCAAAAAAAACATAAAAAAAGAAATGCTTAGAATAGATTAAAAAATTGAAAATGTACCTTTAGAGAAAATACAATATTCAGCTCAATGACAAACTTCAAAATAAAATACTGAAGTGTAAAACCAAATTCGCTTATTTTAATTTTAGCCATTACTCAGGACAGCTAAATCACCTTAAAAGTGACTGTGTAAAATTAATTAATTTTAAAAACGATGCCTTATAAATAGTAAAAAGAACGATGTAAGTTAAAGAAAAATCGATAAAATACATCCTAAATACGAATAAGCGTACACGATTATGAGATGCATTTTAAATTAAAAAATTAACATAACTTACTAATTGTCAACTAAATACGTATTAATTTTTTTTATAAAAAGTATAAAAAAATCAATATTTTTAGGTATAATTAATGAAAATAATATTTCTGCTAAAAATAAGCAACGATTTGTCTTAAAAACGACTTTTTAAAAGGGTAAAAATGCAACTGAAATTATCTCAGAAAGCGTTGATTAAAAACAAAATATTTTAAAGGTTTTTATATCATAAAGGATTGATGTTTGGGTTGAAATTTTGGCAAAAGTGATAGTTAAGAGGAAAAAAAAGACTTAACTTTACTAAACTTTTAGATGTGAGATTGTTTTTATTAATTGATCATCAGTAATTTTTATTTCCATTGCCCCTTTTTTATCGTAGTCAATTAATCGGCTTTTGTTATCACTTAAAAATAACACTTACGATGAAAATAATACTTACAGGCGCAACTGGCGTATTGGGGTCTTACATTATGTATGAAATTCTTGAGCTGTTCATAAAAGAGTCAATTGAAGGTAAGCTCATCTTGATTTCCAGAAGCAGGAAAAAAAGAACAGCTTTGGACAGGATAAATGAATTGCTTTCGAGCAGTTATACACCTAAATTTTTAAGAGACATTGGACTTAAAAAGTTAGATGAATACATTGAGATTGTCGATTCCGATTTAGATTTGGTGCAGGAAACTTTTTCAGATAATCTTGAAGGGACTTATTTTATTCATTCGGCTGGATATGTTAATTTATCGACTGATGAGGAACATCGAGAAAAAATATTTGAAGAAAACACCAAGATTACCAAAAGCATTTTGGAAAATTTTCATCATTTCATAAAAAAATTCATTTACATAGGGACAGCTTTTTCTTCAGGTGAGCGTTCAGGAATTGTGGATAATGATTTTCATAATCTTGATTTTGTTCCAAAACACCGCAATGCGTATGAAAATGCCAAGTTTCATTCGGAGAAATTTGTTGCCAAAAGATGTGAAGCTTTAGGATTACCTTATCAAATACTGCGGCCAAGTGTTATTTGCGGAAAAATGCTGGGAGACGAGAATAAATATTTTATTTCCAAATATATGGTTTTCTATCTGTTGGCTAAATTTTTTTATTTTGCGGCTCAAAGAAAAACCGAGCAGGAAAATGTACGTTTTACAATTGGTCAAATGTCAGGTTTAAATATCATTCCAGTCGATTATGTAGCCAAAGTGATAGTATCTGTTTTTAGAAGAGATGATATTCAGCAGCTTAATATTGTCAGCCACAATAGTTTAAATTTAGTGAAGGGATTGAAATTGATTATGAAAGAAGTTGGTTATTCTAATTATACAATAATTCCAGATTCTCCAGAGTTTGAATATCAAAACACTACTGAGAAATTGTATTACGAGAGTATTGGTAAACATCTCAAACCTTATCTTGTGTCTAGTGCCAAACAGTTTAATACTAAGCTGTTGAATTCTATTCTTGAAATTCCATTATTTAATGATGAAATCTTTACCCAATTGATTCGATATGCTAAATTGCACAATTTTAAGGATGTGAATGTTTAATTTAGTTCTTATTTTAATTTTCAGTTGCCGTAAACAGATTAAGTTTTATCGTAAATTTGAGGAAATAAATTCCCCAAACCATGAAATTTTATATCTCACTGCTATTGTATTTTGTAGCTTCTTCTGCCATTGCTCAAGAACAAGTTTCCTTTTTTTTTGACAGCAATAAATTTGTATTGAAAAAGACAGAATTATTGAAGTTAAACCAATGGCTGTTTTCGAACACAGAAGTTAAAGTGGTTGGAGCGTACGGTTTTTGCGATGAAGAAGGAACTGTTGGGTATAATGATACTTTGGCAAAAAAAAGAATCGATTATGTATTCAATATCATTAAAAATAAAGTAAAAATCAGGGAGGATTTTAAAACAAGAAGTTTTGGGAAATTACATTCTTTATCTCCCATTAAAGCTGAAAACAGAAAAGTTACTTTGTATTATATTCAGCCAAAAGATTTTGTAAATGAAGAGAAAATAATAGCAGAGAAGAAAGAAGCTGTCGTAGAGAAGAAAAAACCAAATATTAAATTCTCGGATACTTATGTTTATGAAAATCCGGACGGTTCAACGGTTAATATAAAAGTGGATACCGTTTTTATGAAAAAAGTGAGTGTGGCTAATGTTGGTGAAAAGCTCAAGTTAGAAAATATGAATTTTTTTGTTGATACTTTTGCCATTATGCCCCAATCCAGATCAGTAATGTATGAATTGCTGACGGTGATGAAAAATGTCCCAGATTTAAAAATACAAATACAAGGACATATTTGCTGTGTGCAAAAAGATTTTCGGGACTTGAGTACCCAAAGAGCTAAAGCCATTTATAAATTTTTAGAGTTTAATGGAATTGAAAAAAGCCGAATGACTTTTGTTGGTTTCGCCAGTACAAAACCATTGTATCCTTTGCCTGAAAAAAACGAAGCCGAAAGAGAAGCAAACCGCCGCGTTGAAATTGAAATTATTGCAAATTAGGAGTAATTAAAGAATTAAGATTTGAGAATTAAGAATTAAGATTCAGAATTGAGATTCAGAATTGAGATTTTACAAAATTGACATTGCCATTAATTTTTTCATTGATATTTCCATTGCTATTGATTTTTGCCATTGAAATTTAATTGTATAATTGTCACATTAAAATTATCTTTGCCCACATACACACAACTAGAAAATGAGTTCAGATACTTCAAAAAGATATGCACAGCGTGGTGTTTCGGCATCCAAAGAAGATGTGCATAACGCTATTAAAAATATTGACAAAGGTTTATTTCCACAGGCATTTTGTAAAATTGTTCCTGATTATTTGACACAGGACGAAGATTATTGCCTGATAATGCATGCTGATGGAGCAGGGACAAAATCCTCGTTGGCTTATATGTATTGGAAAGAAACTGGAGATATTTCGGTTTGGAAAGGTATTGCTCAAGATGCTTTAATCATGAACATAGATGATTTATTGTGTGTAGGCGCTACCGATAATATTTTGCTTTCTTCAACCATTGGCAGAAACAAAAATGTTATTCCAGGCGAAGTTTTATCGGCTATTATAAATGGAACCGAAGAACTGATAAAAGAATTGGATTCTTTTGGTGTAACGATTCACTCAACAGGAGGCGAAACTGCCGATGTTGGTGATCTTGTAAGAACCATCATCGTAGATTCTACCGTAACGGCAAGGATGAAGCGTTCCAAAGTAATTGATAATGCCAATATAAAAGCGGGAGATGTTATTGTTGGGTTGGCTTCTTTTGGCCAAGCGACTTACGAAAAAAGCTATAATGGCGGAATGGGAAGCAACGGATTGACATCGGCACGTCATGACGTTTTCGGAAAATATTTGGCAGCTAAGTATCCGGAAAGCTTTGATGCAGCTGTTCCAAGTGAACTTATCTATTCAGGGCAGGTGCAATTGACGGATGCTGTTGAAAATTCACCGATCGATGCCGGACAATTAGTGCTTTCTCCAACAAGAACGTATGCACCAATCATCAAGAAAATTTTAGATAAATATACTTCACAGGAGGTGCACGGAATGGTGCACTGCAGCGGAGGAGCTCAGACAAAAATTTTGCATTTTGTTCAAAATCTGCATATTATAAAAGATAATTTATTTCCAGTGCCACCTTTGTTTCAATTGATTCAAGAGCAGTCAAAAACGGATTGGAAAGAAATGTATCAAGTATTCAACTGCGGACACAGAATGGAAATATATGTGCCGGAAGCTATTGCTCAAGATATTATTGATATTTCAAAATCTTTCAATGTCAATGCACAGATTGTCGGCAGGGTAGAAGCTTCTGATGCTAAGAAATTAACAATCACCAGCGAATACGGTACTTTCGAATATTAAAGGTTGTTGAATCGTTTTTGGTTGAATCGTTTAAAGGTTTAATCATTTATACGATTAAATGATTTAAACAATTAAACTTTTTCAAAATGTACGAACTACTCTTTTGGCAATATCAGGACGGAATCTATCTTAATCATCATTTGGTTTATGAAGCTTTGGCAGAGCAACAAGAAGTAGAAGGTCTTGAAATACTTCCTGTTGATGTTATTTTAAACAGAATCAACAGTGTGTTTTCGAGTTGGGAAAAAATAGATGAAAACAGCTGGAAAAACACCAAAGGGAAAGGTGCTTTTCACGTTAAAACAACTCCGCAAAGCATACAAATTGATTGCTACGGAACCGAAGGTAAAACGATGAATCTTCTCGCTGATACTTTGGAAGAATTCAAATGTCCGCTGTATGATCCTCAAGTTCCAGTGCGTTATGATGAAATGAACGAATAGTTTTTTTAGAAACTAATTCAACTATATGTTTCAAACCCACAATATAAAATAGTATTTTGTATTGTGGGTTTTTTATTTCATCTGAGCGATAGCGAATTGGTGTAGCAATACGGGCTAATGCATCAATGATATTTTGAAAGAAAAGTTTTTGTATTTTTTATCATTTTTATAAATTAGCTTAAAAAAGTAATGACTGCTCCGCAATTTCCCCAAAATACAATTCTCGAAGACGAATTCGTTTTACTGCGCCCTTTAGACTTGACAGATGTTGATAATCTTTTGGATATTTCCCTCAATGAACCCGAAACTTGGTACTATTCCTTAGTTCCCGCGAATGGAAAAGAAAACCTCATCAACTATATTCAGATAGCTATAAAAGCCAGAGAAAATAAAACGGAATTCCCTTTTATCGTATTTGATAAAAAATCAGGTAAATATGCCGGCAGCACTCGTTTTTATGATATCAATTTGGCTTTCAAAACATTGCAGCTGGGTTATACTTGGTATGGAAAAGATTTTAGAGGAACAGGACTTAATAAGCACTGCAAATATCTTTTACTGTGTTTTGCCTTTGAAACGCTTGGAATGGAGCGCGTGGAATTTCGTGCCGATAATAATAACGAACGAAGTATTGCAGCGATGAAAAGCATTGGATGCAAAGTGGAAGGCGTTTTGCGCAGTAACATGCCAACGTATCAAAGCGACGTACGCCGTGACAGTATTATATTGAGTATTCTAAAAGAGGAATGGTTTGGCGGGGTTAAAGAAAATTTGATCAAAAAGCTTTAGAATTTTGAACTGCTGTTTTTTATAGATATTCTTATGCATCTTGTTTTTTTGGGAAACTAATATGGAATGTACTTCCTTTTCCTTCCTCGCTTTCGGCCCAAATTTGGCCTTTGTGTTTTTCAACAAACTCTTTGCATAAAATTAGGCCTAAACCTGTGCTTGGTTCGTTTTCGGTTCCAACTCGGTTGTTTTTTGTGTCTATTTTAAACAAGTCATCAATCAAATCCTGGTGCATTCCAATTCCTGAATCTTTAATTGTGATGGTTATATTCTCAGGATTTTCTAATGCATGTATGTGGATTGTTCCTTTCTTTGGCGTAAACTTTATTGCATTCAAAACAATGTTCCGAATTACAGCCTGGAACATATTTTTATCTGAAAATATTACAAGATTGCTTGGGATTTCAGTATGAATGGTTATTTCTTTTTGCTCGGTAATACTGTGGAATGTGATGATACTGTCTAAAACAGCAGATTTCAATGGATATTCCTTTGGTTCAAATGGGACTGAGTTTTGTTCCATACGAGTCCACTCTAATAAATTTTCTAAAAGATTGAAAAGATTTTTTGCTGAGCTTCTCATATTAGATGCGGCAAATTTTATTTCTTCATTGCTCATGTCATCAATATCCTCGGCCATTAATTCTGTCAGTCCGAGAAAGCCACTGAAAGGACCTCTTAGATCATGTGCTATAATGGAATAAAATTTATCTTTTTGTAAATTGATATTAGAAATTATTGTGTTTTTTCTTTAAGCAGTTCGTTGTTTTTTCTTTTGGAAATGTATAAATACAAAAACAGTACTAATAATATGGCAACAGAAATAGATGTTGTAATTAACAGATAGACTTTTCGGGTATCACTATTTATTTTAAGAGTCTGTATCTCTATTTGTTTGTCTCTTAAATCAATTTCTCTTTGAAATTCAAGATTAGCCAATTTTTTTTCGCTGTCTTTTGAAAATATTGAATCTTTTATTGTTGAATATTTTTCAAAACTGTCTAAAGCCAATTTAATATTACCTCTAATTTTATATCCTTTTGACAGATAAAAATAGGTGTCTTGGATGTCTTTTAAAGAGTTGTATTTTATGAATTTTTCTAAAACATTCTCAAGGAGGTTAACGGATTTTTCAAGATATTTATTTTTATTGCTTGCATACTTTTCATCTTGAGACATTAAGTAATAGGCACGGCCAAGTTCATAATTATTATATGTATTATACAGATTTGAATTGTCGTTATAAGCGTTTATAGACTTATACAGCATTTCGATTCCTTTTTCATAATTTTTTATGTTGATATAGCAAATGCCAATATTGGTAAGATTTATGCCAATGCCTGCGGTTTCGTCATTTTTTTTGTTGATTATAAGGGCTTTGTAAAAATAAATCAGTGCTTTTTTGTATTCTTTTTGTTGCAGATAAACATCTCCTATATTATTTAAAAGAAGAGAAATATTTCTGTCTTTTTTTGTTTGATAGCTTAATTTTAATGCTTTGTTGTAAAAAACAAGACCTTGTTTGTAATTTTTAAGGTCTATATAAATTAATCCGATATTATTATATAAAGCAGTGAGTGTTTTGAGGTCATTCGTTTTTTCGCTGATTTCAAGAGCTTTATAAAGATTCTCTAAAGCATGGGGATAATCAGATTTTATTTCATAAGCGATGCCTAAATTGGTGTAGGCTAAACCAATCTCTTCGGTGTCATTTATTTTTTGAGCATAAGTTAATCCCTGCTTCGCATATTTGATTGCTTTATCAGGACCGATATATTCTGAATAGGAGGAAAGTTTTATTAATACAGCCGTTTTTTGAGATTTGCTTTTTACTTGTTTTAATACTGTTTTTAATGAATCAATAATTTTATTGCTATCATTTTGTGCATGAATTTTACAGATGCAAATAGTTAAAAAAAGAAATAAATAAAAGATACTCTTTCGAAACATTAATAATGAAATTTTTTTAAAATACGTTAATTCAAACAATAACATGTGTAAAAGAGAAATAAAAACCTTTATACATTTTATTCACAATCCAAATTTTCTTCATGTTTTTTA